>NZ_KV808411.1:104273-120795 GCF_001812285.1 Rothia sp. HMSC065B04 | reverse complement strand
GGTGACGGGTGCCCCTGCGTAGGCGCGGAGGAAACATGCGGCGCGCATCATCAGAGACAAAGCCGGATACAAGCTCCTCAAGCCCAAAAACTGTATTTATTCAGGGAACGCAAAAATCCCGCCGATTCCTAAGAATCAGCGGGATTTTCTGTGAAGTGCGCCCCCTGGGACTCGAACCCAGAACCCATTGATTAAGAGTCAATTGCTCTGCCAATTGAGCTAGAGGCGCTTATTTGTTTTTCAAGGTTTCCCTTGCAACAGAAAAATACTATACGCGAGTTTTTGTGGTGTACGCAAGTTGATTTGGAGTGAGCCTGGACACATTGTTTGGGTGGGGTGTGTGGGACACTAGACTGTGTGTATTGCATGGGGCGCGTCCGCCCTTGGTACTGTGTGGGGCGCATCCGCCGCTCCCCTGCTGATCTCTATTGATGTTTTGAGGAGTTATTGATGAGCGTTCGTCTTGAGCCGGGTACCCCGGCACCTGCTTTTACCCTTGCTGACGCTTCGGGTAAGGAGCACAGTCTGAGTGATTATGCGGGTAGCAAGGTGATTTTGTATTTTTACCCGAAGGCTTCGACTCCGGGTTGCACGAAGGAGGCGTGCGATTTCCGCGATAATTTAGCGGCGTTGAAGTCGTTGGGTTACGTGGTGTTGGGTGTTTCTCCGGATTCGCCGGCGGCTATTGCTCGTTTTGTGGAGAAGGAGTCGTTGACGTTCCCGCTGCTGTCTGATGCTGATCATGCGGTGGCTGAGGCGTATGGTGCGTGGGGTGAGAAGAAGAATTACGGCAAGGTGTATGAGGGTCTGATTCGTTCGACGTTTGTGATTGATGAGCAGGGTGTTATTTCTGTGGCTCAGTACAATGTGCGTGCGACGGGTCATGTGGCGAAGCTGCGTCGTGATTTGGGTATTGACCCGAAGTAGGGTCACGTTTTCTGGGGTTTGCGTATCGCTGTTCTACTGCTTCTTGAGGGGCTGGTGTTCGGCGTGTTTGCGGGCTTTTTGCCCTATGGGGGCTTCTTTTAAGGCTTGGAGAACCTTGGTTCCTGGTGTACACTAATTCTTTGTTGCCTCAGACGCATGCATCTTCGGATGTGGGGTGACGCTACGCGCGAGTGGTGAAATTGGCAGACACGCAGGATTTAGGTTCCTGTGCCTTATGGCGTGGGGGTTCAAGTCCCCCCTCGCGCACACACATTCACATTGGGCCCGCCGTCACGGTTTTCGTGGCGGCGGGTTCTCTTGTATGTGCCTTGCCGGGGTGGGTGTGTCTCGCCCGGTTGGGTGTTGAACCGTTATCCTGAGAGATAAGCATCCGCGACGGAAGAGAGGACCCTCCCGTGCAGCATCAGCCTTATGCATCATCAGCTGTTGGCAGTTCTGATGTGCTGCTGCGAGCCACTGCCGGCTCGAGTGGCTTGAGTCGACGTGCCGTTTTGCGTTTTGGCGCGCTTTTTAGTGCTGGTTTGGCGCTTTCTGCGTGTTCTGGTCAATCTTCTGCTGGTTCGTCGGCTGGTTCTTCGGCGAGCGCGTCGTCTGCTGATGCGCGTCGTGTGTTTCGTTTTGCGCAGGGTGCGGCGCCGTTGGGTTTGGACCCGGCGTTGTTTCCTGTGGCGAGTACGTATCAGGTGACGGCGCAGGTTTTGCAGACGTTGTTGGTGGCGAATCATTACACGGGTGATCCTGAGGTTCAGGATTCGTTGTGTAGTGAGTGGACGGTTTCTGATGACCGCTTGGTGCATACGTTTGTGTTGCGTGAGGCGCATTTTAGTAACGGTTCTGCGTTGACTGCGGATGCTGTGGTGCAGAATTTCCAGAGGTGGCAGGCGTTGGCTACGGGTGAGGGTACTGCTGCTCATGCGGTGCCTGCTCAGCCTTTGTTTGCGTGGGGTTTTGGTGTGCCGAAGCCGGGTTCTATTGATCCTTCGGCGGTGGAGCCTGCGCCTGTTCAGGCGTCTCCGTCGGGTGCGACGACTCCGTCTGCTTCTGCAAGTGCTTCCCCGTCTGCTTCCGCAACTGCTACCCCGAGCGCGTCGGCTTCTGCATCGGCTTCTGCGGGTGCTCATGCTGCTACTCAGCCGGATGATAAGAAGAGCAGCAAGAAGGCAGATGCCGCCCAGTCATTTGCGGTGCAGTCGTTCTTGCCGCTGGTTTCGTCGGTGGTGGCGAAGGGTAACTCTGTGGTGGTGACCCTGTCGCGTCCTTCTCTGGCGTTCCCGCGTATTTTGACGCAGCAGGCATTTGGCATTATTGATCCTTCGCTGTTTGGTGCGGATCAGAAGCTGACGGGTAACCCGGTGGGTACGGGTGCGTTCCGTGTGGAGTCATTCGAGGCCGGCACGGTTCGCTTGCTGAAGAATACCCATTTTGATGGTCAGGCACCTGAGCTGGATGAGATTCAGATTTCGACCCTCACTTCGTCGGATAAGCGTTATTTTGCACTGATGGAGGGTCACATTGATGCGTGTGATCAGGTGAATTCTTCTGATCTGGGCCAGTTGGCGCGTGATGGCTATCAGACGCCGGGCCGTGACCCGTTCTCGCTGGTGTATTTGGGTTTGAATACGGCGCATCCGGTGTTGAAGAATATTTCGGTGCGTCGCGCTATTTCGCATGCTGTGGATCGCGGTGCGTTGCGTCAGTATTATCCGCAGGGCACCTCGGATGCGCAGACGCTGATTTCGCCGTCGTTCCGCATTAAGGCTGATGATGCGAAGGATTACACGGACCGCAATCAGGATATGGCGCGCTCGCTGTTGGCGACTGCTGGGTACGACAATCAGGTGATTGAGTGCTACTACCCTGCCGATGTGTCTCTGCCGTGGATGGATACTCCGCAGAAGGTGTATTCGGAGATGGTGGCTTCGCTGATTGAGGTGGGTCTGAATATTAAGCCGGTGCCTCTGCCGTGGTCTGAGTATCTGTCGAAGAGCCGTGAGGTTTCTTCTGAGCGCGGTATTACCTTGGCTGGTTTCTACGGCATGTACCGCGACCCGTATGCGTTCTTTGGTCCGGTGTTGGCGCCGCTGATTGCTGAGTATCAGGTGCGTTCGTTGATTGCTAATGCACCGTCGGATATGACGACTGGTTTGACGAAGAAGAGTTCTGAGGTGCCGTCGTCCGGTGGTGCGAATTCGAATGTGCGGATTTCTGCGACTCCGAGCCCACAGCCGAGTTATTCGCCGGATCCGTTGACTCCTGAGGAGGAGGCTTCGGCTTCGGCTTCGCCGAGTCCGTCGGCGTCGCCTTCGCCGTCGCCTACTGCCGTGGCGGTGGCGCCGTCGCCTCGTTTTACTGAGATTTTGGAGGCGATTCGTACCGCGGACTCTGCCGATTCGGTGGATTCGCAGCGCGAGTTGTATGCGAAGGTTGTGTCTCAGTTGGGTCAGTTCATGCCGGCGGTTCCGTTGCTGAATGTGACGTCTAAGGTGGCGGTGAGCCGTGAGGTTCAGGGTTATCAGACGGAGCAGAATGCGATTGAGCTGTTTGGAAAACTGCGTAAGTTGTAGATAGTTCAGGTTTGAGTGTTGCGTTGCGTGTGTGTTTGGCGTGCCCTGGAGGGTTTCTACCCTCCAGGGAACCTAACGTGTGAACTGCAACACTCTCCTATTATTTGCTGATTCTAGCTATGCCTCCCCCGCTAAAAGGAGTAGGCTAGATGATGTACCCCACAGTCATTGTGCCCAAGGCCGGGCACCCGCACCCCTAAGGGAGAATTCAGTGGTAGCACGTACTGAACGAACCGACGTCGTCCTGGTCGGCGGCGGCATCATGAGCGCCACCCTCGGCGTGTTCCTCAAGGAGCTCGAACCGACCTGGAATATTATCCTGCTCGAACGCCTCGACAAGGTTGCTCAGGAATCCTCCAACCCCTGGAATAACGCAGGTACCGGCCACTCGGCGCTATGCGAACTCAACTACGCACCCGCTGGCCCCGACGGCACCGTCTCGGCAGCTAAGGCGCTGAACATTAACGAGCAGTTCCAGGTTTCCCGCCAATTCTGGGCTTCCCTGACTGAGAAGAATATTCTGACTGACACCAGCTTCATCAACCCGGTCCCCCACATGTCCCTGGTCTTCGGCGAAGACCACTCCAAGTACCTGGCTGCGCGCTACGATTCTTTCCGCAAGGAGAAGCTCTTCGAGCGTATGCAGTTCTCCAATGACCGCGAGAAGATTGGCGAATGGGCACCGCTGACCGTCAAGGGCCGCAAGGGTAACGAGTCGATGGCTGCAACCTGGTCCCCCGAAGGTACCGACGTGAACTTCGGCTCCCTCACCGAGCAGCTGGTCGATTACCTGCAGACCAAGGGTGTTGAGGTTCGCTACGGCTACCAGGTCACCAACCTGAACCGCGAGTCGAACGGTTCCTGGCAGGTTGAGGCGATTAACCGCATCAACAAGGATGAGCCTCTGAGCATCAACGCGAAGTTCGTGTTCCTCGGTGCCGGCGGTGGCGCCCTGCACCTGTTGCAGAAGTCCGGCATTGAAGAGGGTAAGGGCTACGGCGGCTTCCCCGTCTCCGGTCTGTTCCTGCGCAACACCCACGAGGCAACCGCAAACCAGCACAACGCTAAGGTGTACGGTCAGGCTTCGGTGGGTGCACCTCCCATGTCTGTTCCCCACCTGGACACCCGCTACGTGGACGGCAAGCGTGCTCTGCTCTTCGGACCCTACGCCGGTTTCAAGACAAACTTCCTGAAGCAGGGTTCCGTACTGGATTTGCCGAAGTCCCTGCGCCTGCACAACCTATACCCCATGACCCGTGCAGGTCTGGATAACTTCTCCCTGGTCAAGTACCTGCTCTCCGAGCTGGTCAAGGACAAGAACGCTCGCCTGGAGACCCTGCACCAGTACTACCCCGAGGCTGACGGCGGCGAGTGGGAGCTCATCGAGGCTGGCCAGCGCGTTCAGATTATGAAGAAGGACGCGAAGAAGGGCGGCATCCTGCAGTTCGGTACCGAGGTTGTCTCCGCAGCGGACGGCTCCATCGCGGCTTTGCTGGGTGCATCCCCCGGTGCTTCCACCGCGGCTCCGATTATGCTGAACCTGCTGGCTAAGTGCTTCCCCTCCAAGATTGCCGGTTGGGAGCCTCGCCTGAAGGAGCTCATCCCCGGTTACGGTGTGAAGCTCAACGATAACCACGACCTGGCTGATGAGCTGATGGCTCACACCGCTAAGGTTCTGGGTATTCACAACTAGTTTTCAGTTAGGCTCAGCAGGTAGCTTTATACCCTAGCTGACAAGCCTTTTTTGAGGCTTTTCGGGGCGGTTACCCTCTCTAACTGACCGACAGGTCAGCTATCTGCACTCGCAGAAAAATGCGGGAGGGTTAGAAAACCCTATAATGTCACCGCAGGGGCGGGAAGGACAGCTCATTGTTCTCCTCGCCCCTTCTGTGCGCCCACACACTGAAGCTCATAGGCGCACCACTGTGTACACCCCATCATTCAAGGAGCCCCATTGGCTGCACACACCGGCTCTTCCACGGACACCTCCTCAACCCAGGTACCCGCCGGAGCTCGACGCGGACTCTTCTCCCGCAAGCAGAAGCCCGCTGACCCCAAGTACGTCAGCGTCAAGCTGCGCGACTTCCCCAAGGGCAGCATCCTCTACATTCTGCGCCGTGCCATCTACAAATTCGGCGCAAACGGCGGCACCGACATGGCGGCAGCACTCACCTACTTCACCGTGCTGTCCATCTTCCCCGCCCTGCTGGCAATCGTCTCCCTACTGGGCGTATTCGGTCACGGTGAGGAAAGCGCCGCGGTCATCCTCGCCTTCCTCAAGGACAACGCGCCCGCCCAGATGTACGCCATTATGGAAGACCCCATCAAGCAGATTACCGGCGACCATGGCGCAGGCCTGGTGCTGTTGACCGGTATCCTCAGTGCGCTCTGGTCCGCCTCCGGGTACACCGGATCCTTCGGCCGAGCTCTCAACACGGTCTACAACGTGCGTGAAGGCCGCCCCGGCTGGATTCTCAAGCCGCTGAACGTCTTCGTCACCACCGTGATTATCATCCTCGTGGTACTCATGATGCTCATGATGCTGCTGGGTGTAACCGTCCTGGACATGGTCGGTCGGTATGTACCCGAAACCGTGGATATGGAGCTCATCAAGCTCATCTGGCTGAACGGCCGCTGGGTGCTGATTCTGTTCATGGCAATCGCCCTGATCACTCTACTCTACGCCGCCACCCCGAACGTGCGCCGTTACAAGGCATGGAGGCTCTCCCCCGGTGCGGCACTCGCCCTCTTCGGCATGGGTCTGGGCGCATTCGGCTTCACCCTCTACGCCAACAACTTCAGCAAGTACAACGCCACCTACGGCCTGATCGGTGGTGTGATTGTGATGCTGCTGTTCATCTGGATCATGAACAATATGCTTCTCTTCGGCGCGCATCTGGACGCCGAAATCATGCTCATGCGCCAGATTATCGCTGGCGATGACGACCACGGCCACCTGAAGGTGCAGCCGCGCAGCACCTCCGCATCGCGTGCACTGAAGGCACGCCAGGAACGCCTCATGTCCGCCGGACGCGAATTGCAGCAGCAGGCGGCAGGCCAGGGCATGCTCCCCAAGCCGAAGGGCCCCTCCATTGCGGATCGCGTGCAGAAGGCGGTGGACACTAACACCACCATGATTCGCACGTTCATTGCCGACGGCAAGGAACGACTCGACAACGGCAAGGAACAGTTGCAGAAGAAGCAGGCGAAGGCCGATGCCGCCGAAACTCAGGCTTCTGAGGCAACCGCGGCAAAGGCAGATGCGAACGCAAAGGCTGACTCTCAGCAGGATGCGCTCTTCGACCTGAGCACCGATAGTTCGAACGGTGCGGCGAAGAAGAACTAAACGGCAGCTCAGCTGAGCGCGTACCGCTTCAACCTGATTAAGGGCGCAGGACAGAAACCCTGCGCTGGTCACTAAGATAGACATATGACCAGTGCAGAATTCTCTCCCGCGCCCTTTGCCGTACCCAATGCTGTTGTACCAGGCACTACCCTGCCCGACCTCGAGTACACCCTCTACCAGCCGCAGCAGCTCAAAAGCCGCGTCCCCGCCCTCATGCTTCACGGCTTCGCCACCCGCGGCGAACAGCTCTACGGCGGCACCAGCTGGATCCGCCAATACCTGCGCGCCGGATACCCCGTGCTGATTGTTACCCTGCCCTACCACTCAGACGAATACCTCAAAGACCCCGAATCCATGCACGCCGTCGACTGCAAACTCCCCGACAACACGAGCGTGCGCAGCCGCACAATTCCGTTCGATTCGGTGCCCCCTGTCGATGCGGCAGGTCAGCCGCTGACCCCCATGCACCTGTTCACCAACCTGCTCGCCCAGCTGCTGCGCACCGTCGCCACCGAGAACGACCTCGGCGTTGAACTGGAGCCCCGCGCGCACGTTATTGGCTTCTCCTTCGGCGCCCGCGTCGGCTGGGAACTCGCCCTCACCCACCCGGAGGCAGTCGCATCCCTCACCCTGGGCGGCCTGCCCCTACACGACCACCTCATTACCCTGCGCGCCATGCTCGAAGCGCACGAGGGAACCAGCGCCTCCGCGAGTGCAGAAACCCCGGCGGCAGACTCCACCGACGAGGCGATTGCCTCCTTCACCTCGATTATTGACAACTCCCCCATTCAACCCGACGCGCTGCTGAAGTTCGTGAGGATTCCCTTCGGCCCGTTCTTCGACGTGCCCGCCCTGCGTGCCGGATCCCCCAACCTACCTGCGGGTCACCCGGGCGCGCATCCGCACGCACCCATCGCGGTCGTGCTCGGTGACTCGGACACCATCGCCGCCGACGGAGCGGAACTCTACGACATGGTGCGCGGCAACAATCCGCTTAACCGCTTCATCTCCCTGGCCGGCCGCGACCACGTGAACGCACTGACCTCGGGCGCGTTCCGACGCGGTGCGCTCGCCTTTGCGGCAGAGGTGGAGGCGGCAGAGTAAGTAGCCGCAGACTACGCGGGTTCCGGGAGGAGTAAGAGACAACGTCATAAAACGTCACATTCACCTGGGGGCTTCACGCTCAGCCCCGGGGTGCATCAGGTATGCCTTAGCTCTTAGAATGGGAACGTATCAAAAAACCTTTATCTGCGGTTGAGGCTCAACCGCGCCCAGCAAAGGAGCACCATGCACAAGGTTAAGGCTGTCGTAGCCCTCGCCCAGGACGCACCCGTCACCGTCACCACCATCAACGTACCCGACCCCGGCAAGGGCGAAGCACTCGTCAAGGTCCTCACCTGCGGCGTCTGCCAGACCGACCACCACTACGTCACCGGCGGCGTTGGCCAGGACTTCCCCTACCTGCTCGGCCACGAGTCCGCAGGTATCGTTGAGGCTGTCGGCGATGACGTCACCGACATCGCCCCCGGCGACCTGGTCATCCTCAACTGGCGTGCCGTCTGCGGCGAATGCCGCGCATGCCGCAAGGGCCAGCCGCAGTACTGCTTCGCAACCCACAACGCAACCCAGAAGATGACCCTCGAGGACGGTACCGAACTCACCCCCGCACTGGGTATCGGCTCCTTCGCTGAGAAGACCCTCGTCGCAGCTGGCCAGTGCACCAAGATCACCGCTGACATCAGCCCCGAACAGTACGCAGCCATCGGTCTGCTCGGCTGCGGCGTCACCGCAGGTCTGGGCGCTGTGCTGAACACCGGTGAGCTCAAGCGCGGCGAGTCCGTGGCAGTCATCGGCTGTGGCGGCGTCGGCACCGCAGCAATCGCAGGCGCACAGCTCGGTGGCGCAACCACCATCATCGCCGTCGACATCGACGAGGATAAGCTGGCACGCGCACGCGAACACGGCGCAACCCACACCGTGAACTCCTCCAAGGTCGACCCCGTCGAGGCCATCAAGGAACTCACCGGCGGCTTCGGTGCAGACCTCGTCATCGACGCTGTCGGCATCGCCCCCACCTTCAAGCAGGCATTCGAAGCACGCGACCTGGCTGGCCGCGTCGTCCTCGTCGGCGTGCCCGCACCCGGCACCACTTGGGACATCCCGCTGGATGAGGTGTTCGGCCGCGGCGGCTCCATCAAGAGCGCATGGTACGGCGACACCCTGCCCTCCCGCGACTTCCCCGAATTCGTGGACCAGTACCTGCTCGGCCGCCTCGACCTGGACGGCTTCGTCTCCGAGCGCATCCGCCTCGAAGACGTCAACGAAGCATTCGAAACCATGAAGACCGGCCGCGTGCTGCGCTCGGTCGTGGAACTCTAGGAGCGTAGCGTGAGCGAACGTATTGAACGAGTCGTCACCTCCGGCACCTTCTCGCTGGACGGCGGCTGCTGGGACGTCGACAACAACGTCTGGATCATCGGCAATGACTCCTCCGTGATCATCATTGACCCCGCCCACGACGTCGACAAGATCTCCCGCACCGTCGCAGGCCGCACCGTGGAGAAGATTCTGCTGACCCACGCCCACGACGACCACATCCGCAGCGCCAAGGAGGCGGCAGAACGCTTCGGCGCACCCGTCTACCTGAACCCCGCAGACCGTGTGCTCTGGGAAATGGTGTACCCTTCCTGGGACTTCGACCACGAACTCGCTGACGGCGATGTACTGCGCATCGGCGACACCGAACTGAAGGTCCTCGCCACCCCCGGCCATTCCCCCGGCTCCGTGTGCTTCTACGCACCCACCCTCAGCTGGGAAAACAGCGAAGGCGTCGTCTTCTCCGGCGACACCCTCTTCAACGGCGGCCCCGGCGCAACCGGACGCTCCTACAGCGACTTCGACACCATCATCGAGTCGATCTCGACCCGCCTGCTGACCCTGCCCGCGTCCACCGCGGTCCTCACCGGCCACGGCGACAGCACCGGCATCGGTCTGGAGGCGCCCGAGCTTCCTGCATGGATCAAGCGCGGTCACTAAACTGTAGCCTCACGCTGAGGCTCTCACACTGAGGTTCTCAGGCCGAGGTTCACCACAAACCGAGCACGGTACGCAAAAGGCGGATGCCCCACCACCTGCAGAAGGTGGCGGGGCATCCGCCTTTAAACATGCGCTAACGACGTTCCAACTGATCCCAAGGAGTCAGCTGCTCCTCATGCTCCTCACGCCACAGGTAGCCGTACAAATGACCCAACGCAAAATACAGCGTCGCAATAATCACCGGCACCATAAACGCATTACGGTAATACGGAGCGTCACCCATATAGCCGCCCCACATACTACCCATCGCAAGACCAATACCCAGCATCGAGCGGGTAAAGAAGCTCGCCTGCGCATCAGGAATATGCTTGAGCGAACGGTTCAGCCACAGCTCATGACCGCCAAACGCCACACCCAGCACCGCACCACACAGCACCAACGCATAGAAAATCGTGGACGTATCATCACTCGCCGGCAAATACAGGGCACCCATAATCAGCAGAACGCCGCTCACCAACCAACCATGCCACGGGTTCACCGAACGGGCACCCAAAACCACGGGGAAAGACACAAGCACCATCGCGCCGGTACCGGTCGCAACCATCGCCATGAACAGGTTCATCGAACCGTGAATCAGCGAGAAGCCCAGCAGACCCGAACCGACCGCGCCCATACACGCACCCAGCAGCACCAGACCAAGAATCAACACCACCGTCTGCTTATTCGGACGGACCAGATTCTTCGGCGGAGACATGCGAATACGCGAAATATCCGGCAGCCACATCGGCGCGGCCAGAACCACAATGAACAGTAGCGCATCCAGAATCATCGTGATCCAGAAGCCCGCATACTCATGATTCGGGGTGAGGTACGCATCGCCCAGCCGCACCAGCAGAGCAGCCAGCGGGTACATCGACAGGTTCGCCGTCGTCCCCCAAGAAACAGCTGTCGACAAGCGAACATCACTGTACTTATAGTTGCGGCGGTACAGCGACTCCAACGCAAACGGCGTCCACGGCGGAGTCGTAAAACCCATCGCCACGCAAGAGAGCGCATGGTATGTCGTACTCACGTTATTCGGGTCAACCGTCAAACGCCAACCAATGACCAGCATATTCAGCACCGCAGCAATATTCAGCACCGACGTAATCGCCAGCAACGCCCTCAAACCCAGGGCACGCACCAGCATCGGGCCGAGCATAATCTGCACCGAATACGCGCCAGCA
Source organism: Rothia sp. HMSC065B04 (assembly GCF_001812285.1). NCBI lineage: Bacteria > Bacillati > Actinomycetota > Actinomycetes > Micrococcales > Micrococcaceae > Rothia > Rothia sp. HMSC065B04. Next base: position 109,675 of record NZ_KV808411.1, on the reverse strand, counting down.
AACGCCGCCACCGCATAGCCGCCATCATGCACACTACCCAGGTGGCTCGCCAACAGAATATACAGCGCAAACGCCGAAGAAGCCGCCGGAATATGGAACAGAATCGTCAACACATTACGGGCAAAGCCCTCATCACGGAGCACACCGCGCAGATGGTAACGCTGCTCCTTACCGTTACGCAGGAACAACGCCCAATGCTGACGCAAAATATCCGGCACCGAGGCGTTCGTATTAACCTCATCCGCAGTAGGAACCGGTCGCGGCGGCAACTCCTGCAACACGTGGTCGTTACTGCGCACCACATCCGTCAAGGACGTACCCGGAACCGTTGGAATACCCGTGCCCGAAGCACACGACTTATCCGGCGAATCGGAGGCGGGTGCCACCTTCATGGTGCGCGGAGGAACCTCCGGCGCGGATGCGTTAGCGCGCGCATCAGCCGAAGGTTCCACACGATACGTTGAGTTCGGGTCCCTGTCCTGAGGTGTCGAGGTCATCATCTCTTTCACGAATAAGCCGCCGGACATGCCACAACAGCAGCCCGGAAGCGAATTTATGCCTACTAGGAGTTTACCCTCACCGACGAGCCGTTCTGACCCTTTTCAACCACAATCTGGGCGGGAATACGGTTCTTCATCTCCTCCACATGCGAAATCAGGCCAATAGTGCGGCCGCTATCACGCAGAGATTCGATCGTGCCCATCACCATGTCCAAGGTTTCGGCGTCCAACGTGCCAAAACCCTCATCAATGAACAGGGTATCCAGCTCGATACCGCCGTTATTCGCCTGCACAACCTCAGCCAGACCCAACGCCAACGACAGCGACGCCAAGAACGACTCACCACCGGACAGCGACGACGCCTCACGCGGCTCGCCCGTCCAGGTGTCGGTAATCTCCAGGTTCAGGCCGCCGCCGGAACGGCTACCCTTCGCACGGTGATCGCTGAACACCATGCCGTAGCGGCCCTCACTCATGCGATCCAGGTGCAGTGACGCCGAGTGCAGAATCCGCTCAAACTCGGCACCCAGCACGTAACTCACCAGGTCAACCTGGTGCTCATAGCCGCCCAGCGTGTCACCGCGGGCAGCCGCCGCCAGGTTCGCCAACATCTGCGCACGGTCATAACGCTGCGCCGTCTTCGCACGGAACGCCGCATACTCGCCACGCAGCACATGCAAAGAACGCAGCATGCTCTCCCGCTCACCCTCACGAAGAGTCAAACGGTGCGCCGCCGCACGCAACTGCTCAACCTGCTCACGCACACCCTGCAGATCATCCGGCGCCTGCTCACCAGCGGCGGCACGCGCCGCCACCGCAACAATCGCCTCACGACCAAAGCCCTCAAGGAGGCGGGCATGCTCCAACTCATACGCGGCAACAGCCTGCTCCAGGGCATCAACACGCTCGGGGGTGCGCACCGCCGCCTGCACCAGCTCAGCGCTCTCAAACGAAGACTCAGCCAGCAAACGCTCAGCCTGCGCCGCCGCCAAAGCATGACGCTCACGCGCCTGCCCCAACAGCAACACTGCACGAGCAAGACGCTGATGCGCCACACGGTAACCCTCAACAGCCTCAACACGTTGCGCAAAACCCACCGCTGCACGAGCAGGCGCCAACTCAGCCGCAGCCGCCTCACAGCGCGCCGCAGCATCACGGTGACGAGTCTGAGCCTCAACCGCCGCGCTCTCGATGGTGCGTAGCGCCTCCTGAGCCTTCTGCTGCTCGGCACGCACCCGCTCAACCTTCACCAGCACGCCGTCACGCGCGGTCACGCGCGACTGAGCCTGCGCGAGGCGGGTCTGCGCCTGCTGCAGCTGGGCGGCAGTCTGCTCAACATCGCACTCGCCCTGAGCCACCAGGGTCTCGTACTGGGTGCGGGCGGCGGCAAGCGCCTCGGAGGCTTCCTGATGTGCCTTGGTCGCCCGATCCTTAGCCAGTTCGTGGGTACGCGCCTGCTTGTGTGCCTTGTCTTCACGCTCCTTGGCGGCGTCCAGGTCGGCACGCTCAACCAGCTGCTCGCCCTCGGCAATCCGCGCCGGAGCGGGGTGCTCCACTGAACCGCAGACCGCGCAGGGTTCGCCGTCCTTGAGCTCACGCGCCAGCAGAGACGAGGCCTGGGCGAGGCGCAGCACCTGCAGGTTCTTGAACTCCTCCGTGGCGGCGAGCGCCTGCTGAGCCGAAGCCTGCCACTTTTCCTGCGCCTTCTGCTCGGCGGTGGCGGTGCGCTTGCTCTGCTTCTGGGCCGCAGCAACCGCGGCGGAGGCGGCATCCAGCTTCTGCTGCATCTGCTGGGCTGCATCGTGCTTCTGCTGCGCCTCGGTGACCAGGTGCGCGGCGAGGGTACGCTCCTCGTCGGCGGTGCTGTAGCCGGCGAGTTCTTCGGCGAGCTGCTCGGCCTGGGCGGTGAGGTCGTTCAGCGTCTTTTCGGCACGCGACTTGTCCTTCTCGAGGGCGTTAGCCTGCTTCAGCAGGGCGGCTGCGGCGGCTTCCTCGTCGGTCAGCTGCGCGTCCTTCTTCTGCAGGGCGCGCAGGGTGTCAAGGAGCGCCTCGAGCTGGGTTTCCTGCTCGGCGGGCTCGAAATCCGGGAGTGCGGCGAAGGTGGTCTCTTCGGGGAAGATGACCTCTGCCGAGGTTTCCTCATCGCGGAGGGCCGCAAGCAGGGCGCGACCAGTCTCATCCAGCGCGGATGCACAGGCCGCCTGCTCCTGCTGGCGGGCGGCGAGCGCCTGCGATTCGGCATGGACCTGCGCGTACTGTGCGTGCAGGGGCGCGGCGGCACGTGCCTGCGCCAGCTCTTCACGCTGCGCCTTGTGCTCGTCGGCGCGTACGGTCAGGCGGGTGCGGCGCTCGCAGAGCTGCTCGTATTCGCGCCAGTCGGCCTGCAGCTGGGCGCGTTCGGCGAGCAGGCGGGTGTTCCGGTCGGCTTCGTCGGTGAGGCGCTGCTGCTCCTGCTTTTCGCGTGCGGAGGTTTCGCGGGCGCGTTCTACTCCGCCGGCGACCCATGCGTCGAGGGTTTCGGCAGTGACATTCTCGGCAGTGACGCTCTCAGCGGTGAGCTGTTCGGAAGTCTCCGCCTCCACAGGGTCTTCGGTAGCGGAGCCCTCCCCTGCAGCATCTTCAGCGTCCGGATCCGCAACATCCAGTAGCGCCTGCAGGGCGAGCATTTCTACGCGGGCACGTTCAAGGTAGCCGCGCTGGGTGTTTTCGTCCTGGGCGACTTCCTGCTGGGCGGTTTTCGCTTCTTCGGTGAGTGCGGCGAAGAGCTGTTCGTAGTGTTCGACGGGGAACATCTTTTTGAGCAGTTCTTTGCGTTCTTTGGGCTTGGACTTGAGGAATTGCGCGAACTGGCCCTGCGGCAGGAGTACGACTTTGAGGAATTGTTCTTTGGTCAGGTGGGTGCGTTCGGCGATGGTGCGGTTGACTTCGGCGACGCTGCTGGAGATGGGGATCCAGGCTTTTTCGTCGGCGGGGTCGGCGCCGGGTGCGAGTTCGGCGAGGGTTGCTTTGGCGCTTTCTTCGCGCATCTGGCCTTTGCGGGCGCCGCGGGTGATGGGTTTGTTGTAGGCGGGGGTGCGGTCGATGCGCAGGCGCTTGCCGTGGAGGGTGACGTCGAGTAACACGCGCGGTTTGGTGCCGCTGTGTGCCGCGTAGGTGGAGTGCAGTTTGGCGGATTCGCGGTCGCTGCTGGTTTCGCCGTAGAGGGCGTAGCAGATAGCGTCGAGGATGGTGGTTTTACCGGCACCGGTTGGGCCGTTGAGTAGGAATACGCCGGCGTTGTTGAGGGTGTCGAAGTTGATTTCTTGGCGCTTGGGGTATGCCATGAAGGCTTCGAATTCGAGGTTGTGCAGGATCATGCGTTGTCCTTGTGGCTTTTGATGTGGTCGCTGAGGGTGGTGATGACGTCGCGTTCTTCGCTGGTGAGGGGGCGGTTGCGTACGTATTGGTGGAATTGGTCGAAGGTTTCGACGGGGTCGGCGTCGCGGGTGGGCGGTGCGGCGGTGGGTTTGTCGGTGGCGGGTTGGGTGCTGCGGTAGCTGAAGTGGGAGATGGTTTCGTAGCGGCTGCGCAGGCGGTCGACGGCGCCGACGGGTAGGGTTTCGTCGGTGAGTTCGATGCGGCAGTAGTAGCCCTGCTCGTAGGGGCTGTTTTCTGGGGCGTTGAGTAGCTGCTCCATGGTGCCGCGCAGGGTTTTCATGTGTACACGGGTTGCCCATTCGTGGCTGCTGATGGTGGGTTCTTCGCCGGGGTTGAGTTCGATGAGGTAGGCGCCGTTGCGGTTGTGTTCTTCGCTGAATGAGAAGCCGAGCGGGGAGCCGCTGTAGCGGATGGTGTGGGTGACGGGGTAGCGCTTGTGGATGTGGCCGAGGGCTACGTAGTCGAAGCCGTCGAAGAGGGAGGCGGGTACCCAGTCGATACCGCCGACGCTGATGTCGCGTTCGGAGTCGCTGCGGGGTGTGGTGTCTGCGCTGCCGGCGGTGTCACTGCCGGTGGTGTCGCTGACTGTTGCGTGGCTCATGACGATGATGCGGTCGGCGCCTGCGCCGCGGGCGCGTCGTTCTGCGGCGTCGGCGCGGATGGCGTCGGTGACGGCGCCGAGGACGGCCTGGTGGGTGGGGTCTACACCGAGGGCGGTGGCGTGGAGGCGCGGCGCGAGGTAGGGGATGGCGTAGACGTGTACGCGCAAGGTGCCGTCGGTGAGTTCGACGGGGCGGGTGGCGTCTTCGATGGTGGTGCGCAGGTGCACGCCGGAGGCTTCGAAGAAGGCTGCGCCGTAGCTGAGGCGGCGGAAGGAGTCGTGGTTGCCGGAGCTGAGGATGACGTGCACGCCGGCGCGCATGAGGCGGGTGAGTGCCTGGTCGAGCAGGGTGGTGCTTTCGGCGGTGGGGATGGTGCTGTCGTAGACGTCGCCGCTGATGAGGAGGGTGTTGATGCCTTCGGCGTGCACGTAGTTGAGCAGTTCGTCGATGAACTGCTGGTGTTCGCGGGTGAGGGGGCTGCGGTGGAAGGTGCGGCCGAGGTGCCAGTCGGAGGTGTGCAGGATCTTCATGGTTTCAGTATGGCATTGCGTCTTGTTTTGCGCCTCACAGTTCGTCATTCAGGGGCGGAACCCTCTGCTCAGACCCCACCGCAGCGTAGGTGCTCATGCGTAGCGGGGGCTCCGTCCTCAAGGCGCCCCGGCGCCGCAGAGGGGGCACTCCCCCGCGAGCATGAGCGCAAAGCCGTTTTTGTCTAAGCCTCTCCATTCCCGGCGAGGAAGAGTAGCCAACCATCCTCGGCGTAGGTGCTCATGCGGAGCGAGGGCTCCTTCCCCGGTGTCTCCCCATCCGCGGAGTAGGCATCCTACCGCGGCGTAAGTGCTCATGCGGAGCGGGGGCTCCGTCCTCAAGGCGCCCCGGCGCC
>NZ_KV808411.1:93552-104173 GCF_001812285.1 Rothia sp. HMSC065B04 | reverse complement strand
GCCGCAGAGGGGGCACTCCCCCGCGAGCATGAGCACGAAGCCACTTGGTACCCCCGCACATCCTGAGCACAAAGTCGACTGGTACATCCCCCACGCATCCTAAGCACCCGTGGGATAATCGCCCTATGAGTTTTTCTTCTGTTGAGTTCACGCATGCACCTGAGGTTTCGGCTGAGTTTGCGGGCAGGGTGCGCGGCCTGTTGTGTGCGTCTGCGTTGGGTGATGCGCTGGGTTATCCGTTGGAGTTGTTGTCGGCTGAGCAGATTGCGGAGCGTGCCCCTAAGCCGTGGGAGTCGGCGTTTGGTGAGCTGCTGGTCAGTGATGATACGCAGCTGATGTGTTTCACTCTGGATGGCCTGACGGAGGTTTTGGAGTGGAATAATGAGGGCGCGGCGGCGGATGAGTTAGCGTGTCTGTGGTTGGCGTATTTGCGGTGGTTCCGCGGTATTGGTGAGGTTCTGCCGGAGTCTGCGCCGTTTTCGTTGGATCGTGAGATTGATGGTTCGTCGGAGTTGACGGCTCGTCGTGGTCCGGGTGCGGCAACGTTGCGGGCGTTGGGTTCGGGTGAGATGCAGTTGGTGTCGAAGTCATTGACTCCTGATGCTTTGGGTAGTGGCGCGTTGGTGCGTTCGGCGGCGTTGGGTGTTTTGCCGGTGGCGCAGGAGCGTACGGTGGTTTTGTTGGCGGTGCGTGCGGCGGCGTTGACCCATGGGCATCCGGAGGCGTTGGCTTCGGCGGCGGCGTACGCGTTGCTGATTCGTGATCTGTTGGCGTCCCCCTCCGGTTCGTTTGACGCGTTGCTGGAGTCGGCGCGTCGTGTGCTGTCGTGGTGTGGTTCGGTGGCGGCGGATGATTCGATTCCGGGTGATGCTTCGCGTACGGCGGCGGCGCTGAGTCGTGCCGTCGAGCTGCTGGAGGGCGGTACGGTGCCGGTGCCGGAGGCTGTGGCGGAGCATTTTGGTACGGGTTGGACGGCGCCTGAGCTGTTGGGTGTGGCTCTCTGGTGCGCGGCGGATGCTGTGAAGAGTCTGTCGGCTGATGCTGATGATGCGACGGTGCGTGGTGCCCTGTTTGAGGGGTTGTGCCGTGCGGTGTCGGTGGATTCGGATTCGGATTCGGTGGGTGCGATGACGGCGGCGTTGTGGGCGGCGGCTGGTTTCCCGGTGGGTGGCGATGAGGCTGATGCGTGGTCGGAGGCGCTGGGTCGTGTGCGTGGTTTGGATCAGGTGGAGGCGGTGGCGGACCGCTATCTGCGCCAGCTGAGCCTGTAGCGGCACGGTATAGCTGGCGGCGTAGCGGCGATGCGAAGCGGGGGCACTCCGTCCGCAGAGCCAACCTGACATACTCAGCCTCTGTGGAACTGAACGTTGACGGCATAGCGGACATGCGTAGCGGGGGCTCCGTCCTCGAGGTGCCTCAGGCACCGATGAGGGGGCACTCCCCCGCGAGCATTGTCCGTGTGCCGGTCATACGAAACTGTGTCATGAGTATCCCCCGCGTGCCGCATATACAAACTGTTTATATACGCAGAAAAGGCTCTCCGGTATCTCGGAGAGCCTTTTCTGTATGTGCAACTAAATCTTACGGCGTAGCCGGTCACGCGGAGCGGGGGCTCCGTCCTCGAAGCGCCCCCAGGCGCTGAAGAGGGGGCACTCCCCCGCGAGCGGGAACCGGTGCGCCGTCTGTAAGGACAAGCGCACGGAGTCCGGCCCCGCACTCCCCCGCGAGCATTGTCCGCGTGCCGGACAGCAGACCAGCTGCACGAGCATCCGCCAGCACGTTAGAACCGCTAGCTATGAACTTTTAGTCCAGGTAATCGCGCAGTACCTGCGAACGCGACGGGTGACGGAGCTTAGACATGGTCTTGGACTCGATCTGGCGGATTCGTTCGCGGGTCACGCCGTAGACCTTGCCGATTTCGTCGAGGGTCTTGGGCTGGCCGTCGGTCATGCCGAAGCGCATTGCGACCACGCCGGCTTCACGCTCGGAGAGGGTGTCGAGCACGGAGTGGAGCTGTTCCTGCAGAAGGGTGAAGGATACAGCGTCTGCGGGGACGACTGCTTCGGAGTCCTCAATGAGGTCGCCGAATTCGGAGTCGCCGTCTTCACCGAGGGGGGTGTGCAGGGAGATGGGTTCGCGGCCGTACTTCTGGACTTCGATGACCTTTTCGGGGGTCATGTCGAGTTCCTTGCCGAGTTCTTCGGGGGTGGGTTCGCGGCCAAGGTCCTGGAGCATCTGGCGCTGCACACGGGCGAGCTTGTTGATGACTTCTACCATGTGCACGGGGATGCGGATGGTGCGAGCCTGGTCTGCCATTGCGCGGGTGATGGCCTGGCGGATCCACCAGGTTGCGTAGGTGGAGAACTTGAAGCCCTTTGAGTAGTCGAACTTTTCGACGGCGCGGATGAGGCCGAGGTTGCCTTCCTGGATGAGGTCGAGGAAGAGCATGCCGCGGCCGGTGTAGCGCTTGGCGAGGGAGACGACGAGTCGCAGGTTGGCTTCGAGCAGGTGGTTCTTGGCTCGCTTGCCGTCGTGGACGACCCAGCGCATGGCCTTTTTGAGTTCTTTGTCCATGTCGGGGTTTTCGGCGAGCTTGTGTTCGGCGTAGAGGCCTGCTTCGATGCGCTTGGCGAGGTCGACTTCCTGCTGTGCGTTGAGCAGGGAGACTTTGCCGATTTGCTTGAGGTAGTCCTTGACGGGGTCGGCGGTTGCGCCGGGGGTGACGACGCGCTGTGCGGGTGCGTCGTCGTCGTCGTTTGCGGTGAGGACGAAGCCGGAACCCTTGGCTGCTACTGCTTCTGCGGCCTTCTTTTCTTCTATTTTGGCTACGGTTTCTTCGTCTTCTTCGTCGGTTTCGTCTTCGGCGTCGGTGGTTTCGAGTTCTTCGTCGAGTCCGAGGTCGAATTCGTCGTCGTTCTTTTTGCGGCGGCCGCCGGTCTTGCGCTTGGTTGCGGTTTTGGTGGTGGTTTTACGGGTGCGCTTGGGCTTGTCTGCCTCGGTTTCGGCAGTAGTTTCGGCACCGGTTTCGGCGGTTGCGCCGGTGGTGTCTTCGGTTGCTGCTGCGGCTTTGGTGGTTGCCTTCTTGGTGCGGGTGGTCTTGGTGGTGGTTTTTGCGACGGTTTCTTCGGTTGCGTCGCCGGTCACGGTCTTCTTGCTGGTTGCAGGTGCCACTAGAACCCTTTCTGGCTTGTGGTGGGGTGTTTTGTTTGCAAAACACCTAAGACCCTGTCAAGTCTGTGCTGGCGTCCTCGGTCGGGGTGTTTGCTGCGTTTGTCCGGTTTAACGCTGTGGGGGCGGGTTTTATTCCGCGTGCGTTGGGCGGTTTGCAGGGTTCCGTTGCTCGTTGTGTGGAGCGGTTTGAGGGCGCGTTGTAGCGCATTGACTATACGGGGTCAATATATAAGTATTGCAGATTTTTGGTTGCTTTCAACTTGACGCGCTGTTTGGGGGCTTGTGGGCCTGGTTTTGGGTGGGTGCGGCTGTGTGTGGTTGTAGGTGGGAGGAGTCGGTGGGAGGGGCGTGCCCGGTGGCGCGCCCCTCCCCTGTTTGTGCTTCGCTTTTAGGTACCGCTTTTAGGTGCCGGGTTTAGGGTTTTCGGGGTTTGAGGGTGCTGATGGGTTCGCGGTGTGTTCCGGGTTCGCCGCAGATGGTGTGTTTGATCCAGGCGGGTAGGTTGCCTGCGTTGAGGTGTACGTTGAGGATGTTGAGGTCCTTTCCGAATGTGTGGCGGTGGGCTTCTTGGCGGAGTAGGCGGGCGTAGGTGCTGTAGCCCTTGTACCAATTGGTCCAGGCTTGGGTGTTGCGTAGTGCGGCGTATTCTCCGTCGGTGCTGTGGGGTGTGAGCAGGCTGGTGAGTAGTTCGAGCGCGTTGAGGCGTGCCCAGTGGGGGCTGTCTAGTTTTCCTTTGAGGGCGTTGAGGTAGTGGGTGTAGACGGCGTGGTGTTTGGTGAGGTATTCGCTGGTGGTGCAGCTTTCGTCGATTCGTTGTTTGAGGTTTTCGAGTTTGTTGTGGGTGTTGTGGTCGTTGGGGTGTTCGTCGAGGCGTGGGAGCACGTCGCGGCTGATGGTGTTGAGTTCGGCTGCGCTGGCGTGGTCGGCGGGGGTGAGGTTTTCGAGTGCCCAGCCGTTGAGGTTGGCGTGTTGGTTGTTGCGGCTCTGTTGGATAGTGCGGTGGGTGCGGCGGATCCAGTCTTGCCATTGCACGCATTTTTCGGGCACGGCGCGTACGTGTGCCTGTTCGGTGCCGGGTGCGGCGTTGAGTGCGTGGGTGAAGCTGGCGGGTATGTAGGTTTTGCGGGTGATGCGGGTGCCGTAGTGAGGTGGTTCGAGCGGCACGAAGTTGGGGCTGGTGCTGGGGTATTCGCCGCCGAAGGCGTGGTAGGTGTATTGGGCGGAGTAGTGCAGGTGGGCGAGCGCTTGTTGAGCGTGGTTGAGCCCGTAGCCGGCGAGGTAGGTGAGCATTTCGGCGGTGATGGGGTTGAGGGTTAACGGTGCGATGGAGGCGCGTAGGTGACCGGCGACTTCGGCGGGGATGAGGTTGCGCAGCGCATCGCCAATAGTGGGCGCATCGTTATCGTTGACCGGGTGGGTGGTGAGCAGGTGCGCGGCGGCGTTGATGGCGGCGTCCCAGTAGCAGAGGTCGATTTGGGCTTGGCGGTAGATGGTGCGGATGTCTGTGTGGCGGGCTTCGTCGTTCCGGACGGTGTTGGTGCGGGTGTTGTCCCAGAGTTCTACGGCGTTTTCCCAGTCGTGGCGGGTTTCGGGGTTGCTGGTGGGGTCGGTGTCCCAGGGGCTGTGGGCGTAGTTGTGTTGGGCGGTGGCGGCGATGGTGTCGCCGTGGCGGGTGAGCCAGGTGTAGTAGCCGCTGTGGCGGAGTTCTTCGATAGGTGCGAGGAGGGTGAGCGTCTGCTGTTCGGGGTTGAGTGCCCAGATGCTGGCGCCGCCTGCGTAGATGACGTCTTCGCAGCGTAGTTCGCTGACGATGCGCGGGTCGTGGAGCAGGTGGAGCCAGGTGTTGATGTTGATTTGGGTTTCGAGGTCGTTATGGATTTCGTCGATGGTGGCGAGCTGGGCGGTGTCGGGGTTGAGTTGGCGTTGGCGCACGGTGTTGTCGCCGTCGATGATGATGGCGTAGAAGCGGGTGAGGGTTTCGCCGTTGTGGTGGGTGGGGAGTTTGGTGAAGGTTTCGTGGAGGAAGTCGGCGCGTTCGGGCAGGGTGCAGGGTTCGTCGGGTAGGTTGACGCGCAGGCTGGGGCCGAGGGTGTTGTCGGTTGCGGTGAGGATGATGAGTGAATGGTCGGGCCAGTAGCCGTGCTGGTGGAGGGCGCAGCTGAGCACGTCGTATTCGTTGCGGATGGGCGGGGGCGTGTCGTAGCCGCTGTTGGGGATATTGCCGTTGGAGATGTTGCCATTGGGGATATTATTTGCGTTCATGCCTTCACGGTGGCATGGGTTGCGCGGGTTCGGGGTTAAACGAATAAATCTGTGGATATTTCGGTTCATGTGTCCGAAGGTTCCACAGATTTATTCGTATTGTTCGTTTGTTTACCGAGGTTTGTCCACAGCGGCGCGGGGTGCCGCGTCATAATTTGTCACGCAATATCTGTCAGGCGCTATCTGGCGGGCGGTATCCCCTACTGCGTGCACCTACTGTTCGTCGAGGAACCGCTCGAAGAGCGCACCAATCTCGTCGCGGCTGGGCACGTTGTGCGCGTCGCGTCGCGAGAGGGGAACCGCAATGTCGGAGGTGCGGAAGTTCTCGTCGTAGTTCTCTTCCATGGTCGTGATCATGCGACCGATTTCGGGGTTCTGCTTGACCTGATCGTTGATTTGACTGTGCACGTGGCGTGCGGCTTCGCGCAGGTTCTCGGTGGGTAGGGAGAGGTGCGCTGCCATGCCCACGTGTTCGAGGGCGGTGAGGGTGCCCTGCGGCAGGTCCGCCTCCGAAATGTACTGGGGAATGTTCACGCCGAAGCCGACGGTGTCGATTCCGTTTTCGGTGAAGAGCACTTCCAACAGGTTGGTGACGGTTGCGTGCACGTCCGCGCTGGGCTTCCACGGGGAGATGCCGCGAATCAGGTCCTTGCGGGAGCCGTGCGCGGTAATCGGGAAGGGGCGGGTGTGCGGCACCGGCATGGGGAATGCGGAGACCAGCACGACCAGGGAGGGCTTGACCCGCTGGGCGATGGTCAGCACCGCCTTTTCGAAGCGCTGCCACTGCAGGTCCGGTTCGGCACCTGTGAGTAGCAGGAACGGCTTGTCGAGGCTGTCTTCTACAGCGTAGAGCTTCAGCTGCGGGTATTGCGGCTTTTCGAAGTGGTCTTTTTCGTAGCGGATGTAGGGGCGGCGGGCGCGATAGTCGTGCAGCTGGTCGCTGTCGAACTCGACGATTTCAATGTTTTTGAGTTCGCTGAGCAACACCTGCCCGAGTTGCCCTGCGGTGGAGCCTGCGTCTTGCGGGCTGGAGAGGGCGATGACGAGGGTTAGCCCGTGCATCCTGGGGTCGTCCAATATTTTGGTGTTGGCTAAGTAGAGATCTTCGGGGTTGAGCATTACGCCTCCTCACTTCTGTCTGGTTCGCGCCGCGTTCGGGCGGGCTTAGTGTTTTCTGCCGGTACCCGAGGTGTTGGGGCGAAGGGGCGTCTTCTGTTATCTGACGCTTTCCGTAGTCTTTCATTTTATGCCACTACTGCCCTGTCTCGACAGTGTGCGGGCTTTTCTCGCAGTAGGTGAACTTGTTTGGTGTCTCGTCGACGTTCTTAAGGCGCTGCAGCTCGGCTTCTTGTGCATTTTTTCTGTTCTGCCAGCTGTTCGGGGTGAGAGCTGAACCTCACGCCCTCCTACATATCCGTGTAGAGTAGAAGCAGTAGTCCGCGTGGCTTTACGCGGCGGTATTCATCCTCACTCTTCGAGGGCCTACAGTTGAGTTTTTCGGGCGCGAGGATGTGCCCCGACTATTTGAGAAGACATACGCAAAGGAGTAACGATGTCTCTGTCTCTGTCTATTCACAGCACCGACCTTGAAGCGCTCGAAGCTGACGTTCTGGTTCTGGGCGTTTTGAAGGGTTCGGACGGTGCGTACCTGGCACCGAGCTCCCTGTCTGAGGACTCTGTTGAGGGTATTAACGAGTTGCTGGAGGCGCTGGGCGCTTCGGGCGCACCCGATCAGCTGCTGCGTCTGCCCGGTCTTGAGGACACCGGTGCCGGCATTGTGGCGCTGGCGGGTCTGGGCTCCGATACCGCTGAGGGTCAGGAGCGCCTGGATGCTCTGCGTTACGCCGCCGGTTCTGCGGCTCGTCAGCTGGCTGGTTCCGCTGAGGAGGTCGCTTTCGATTTCGGCGTTTCTTCGGTAGAGGAAATTGAGGCTATTGCTCACGGCGCTGTGCTGGGCAACTTCATTGAAGAGGGTCTGCGTTTCAAGACCAAGGATTCGATCAAGGAAGAAATCGAGTCCATTCTGATTGTTTCTTCGATTGATCAGGAAGAGGCTGAAGAGGCTCTGGTGCACGGCCTGGTTCTGGGCGAGACCGCTAAGGACGCTCGCCGCCTGGTGAACCTGCCCCCGTCGCACCTGTACCCGGAGACTTTCGCTGAGTTCGCTGCTGAGGTCGCTGAGGATTACTCGAACATTGAGATTGAACTGTTCCACCACGACCGCCTGGCAGAGGAGGGCTTCGGCGGCATTTCCGGTGTTGGTCAGGGTTCGCCCCGCAAGCCGGTTCTTGCCGTTGTGAAGTACACCCCGGAGAACCCGAAGGCTCACGTTGCTCTGGTTGGTAAGGGTATCACCTTCGATACCGGTGGTAACTCGCTGAAGCCTGCCGCTTCGATGATGACCATGAAGTGCGATATGGCTGGTGCGGCATCGGTTCTGAGCGCTGTGGTTGCTTCTGCTGAGCTGGATGTTCCGGTTGCTGTCACCGGCTACCTGTGCCTGGCTGAGAACATGCCCGGCGGTCACGCACTGCGCCCGGAGGACATTATCACCATGCGTGATGGCCGTACCGTTGAGGTGCTGAACACTGACGCTGAGGGCCGCCTGGTCATGGCTGATGGTATCGCCCTGGCTTCCGAGTCGAACCCGGACGTCATCCTGGACATCGCTACCCTGACCGGTGCCGCTATAGCTGCTCTGGGTCTGCGCACTGCGGCTCTGCTCGGTGACGAGGAGATTCGCGACCGCGTGATTGCAGCCGGTGCAGCTGCGGGTGAGGCTTACTGGCCGATGCCGCTGGAGTCCTACCTGCGTAAGAGCCTGGAGTCCCCCGTTGCTGACATCAAGAACATTGGTTCCCGCTACGGTGGCGCGCTGACTGCGGGCCTGTTCCTGAAGGAGTTCGTGGGCGAGGGCATCCCCTGGGCTCACCTGGATATTGCGGGCCCCGCGTTCAATGAGGAGTCCCCGTACGGCTTCACTCCGAAGGAAGGCACCGGTTTCGGTACCGCTACCCTGGTGAACTTCATCGAGTCCTACGCTAAGTAGTCTGATTGGCTGGGCGCGCGCCCTAATTGGCGCATCCTAATTGGTGCCCCTTATCTGGTGCGAGCCGCACAGCATAGAGCTGATCGGAGGAGGGCTTTCCGGTATTTCTACCGGGGAGCCCTCCTCTGCGTCTGTTCTCGGACACGTTCTGTGCGACCGCTGTGGTGCTCCTGTCATCGCACTGTTCTATGACGCGCCGCTTTTCTTGCGTGGTGAAAAATTTACGGTGTTTGGGCGATTAATCGGCTAAAACCGCCCTGAGTGAACTTAAACGACCGTCAACGGGGGTATTGTTGTATTAAGTGTTTTTCTGCGTACGCGGAGGGGCGCGCGATTTTTCGAGCTCGCGGGCCTTTCGCGCATGCTGGGAAACCTACCAATAAATTGGTAAAGAACTCATTGCAGGGGTCTTTAGCCCCAACAACTATGCAAGGGAGCAATATCGTGGCTCAAGAATTCGACATCCTCATCCTCGGCGGCGGTTCCGCTGGCTACTCTGCAGCTATTCGCGCACGCCAGCTAGGCTTCACCGTCGGCCTGATCGAGAAGGAAAAGGTCGGCGGCACCTGCCTGCACACCGGCTGTATCCCCACCAAGGCGTACCTGCACGCTGCTGAGCTGGCAGAAGAGGCACGCGAGGCGTCCAAGGTTGGCGTTAACGCTGTGCTGCAGTCCATCGAAATGGGCAAGGTTCGCGATTACAAGGACAACATCGTCTCCGGTAAGTTCAAGGGTCTTGCAGGCCTGCTGAAGATGAAGGGCGTAGAGGTTATCCCCGGCGAGGGTAAGCTGACCGCTCAGGACACCATCACCGTCGGTGGTGTTGAGTACAAGGGTAAGAACATTATCCTGGCATCCGGCTCGGTCTCCAAGACCTTCGGTCTGCCCATTGAGGGTCGCGTTCTGACCTCCACTGAGGCACTGGAGATGGACTACCTGCCCAAGAGCGCTATCGTGCTCGGTGGCGGCGTGATTGGTTGCGAGTTCGCATCCATGTGGAACGCTATGGGCGTTGACGTCACCATCATCGAGGGCCTGCCGAACCTGGTTCCCAACGAGGACCCGGCAATCATCAAGGTTCTGGAGCGTGCGTTCAAGAAGCGCGGCATCAAGTTCAACACCGGCACCCTCTTCGAGAAGGTTGAGCAGGACGCTAACGGTGCTAAGGTCACCCTGGCTGACGGCAAAGTCTTCGAGGCAGAGATCGTTCTGGTTGCTGTTGGTCGTGGCCCGAACACCGCAAACATGGGCTACGAGGAGCAGGGCATCCCCATGGATCGCGGCTTCGTCCTGGCTAACGAGCGCCTGCACACCGGCGTTGGCAACATCTACGCTGTTGGCGACATCGTCCCCGGCGTTCAGCTGGCTCACCGCGGTTACCAGCAGGGTATCTTCGTTGCTGAGGAAATCGCTGGTCTGAACCCCTCCATCGTTGAAGACGTGAACATTCCCAAGGTCACCTTCTGTGACCCGGAGATCGCTTCCGTTGGCTACTCCGAGCCCAAGGCTAAGGAGAAGTTCGGCGCTGAGAACGTTGAGACCGCTGAGTACAACCTGGCTGGTAACGGTAAGTCCGCTATCCTCGGTGCTACCGGTATCGTGAAGGTTGTCCGCCAGAAGGACGGCCCCATCGTTGGTGTTCACGCTATTGGTAAGCGCATGGGTGAGCAGATTGGTGAGGCTCAGATGTGGGTTGCTTGGGAAGCATTCCCCGAGGACGTCGCTAAGTTCATCCACGCACACCCGACTCAGAACGAGTCCCTGGGTGAGGCTGCAATGGTCCTGAACGGCACCCCGCTGCACAGCGCATAAATTTTGCTGACTGGCGTTAGCGCGTCAGCTTAGTATTGACGACCGTTGGTCGTTAGCGGTTGCCGGGCGTATCCGCTGAACAACGCCCCTATCCGGATGCGCGTCGACGTGCTTTGACGCATACGGCGCGCATCCGGGTCGCCGCTCACATTTTTCTAGTTCAAGCATTCACAAGGAGAACGGGAAAGATTATGTCCCACACCGTAGTACTGCCCGCACTGGGCGAGTCCGTGACCGAGGGTACCGTTACCCGCTGGCTCGTTGAGGTCGGCGACACCATTGAGGTTGACGCTCCCCTGGTTGAGGTTTCCACCGACAAGGTTGACA
>NZ_KV808411.1:93062-93452 GCF_001812285.1 Rothia sp. HMSC065B04 | reverse complement strand
CCCGCAGCTCCCGCTCCGGTTGCTGAGGCTCCTGCTGCTCCCGCAGCACCCGCTGCTGCTCCGGCTGCTCCCGCAGCTGCTGCTGCAGGCATCGAGGTCGTACTGCCCGCACTGGGCGAGTCCGTCACCGAGGGCACCGTTACCCGCTGGCTGAAGGAAGTTGGCGAGCAGGTTGAGGTTGACGAGCCCCTGGTTGAGGTTTCCACCGACAAGGTTGACACCGAGGTTCCCTCCCCCGTAGCAGGTACCCTGCTCGAGATCCGCATCCCCGAGGATGAGGACGCAGAGGTTGGCCAGGTTCTGGCTATCATCGGCGACGCTGCTGCTGCAGCTGCTCCCGCTGCTCCGGCTCCGGTTGCTGAGGCTCCCGCAGCTCCCGCTCCGGTTGCT
>NZ_KV808411.1:65447-92962 GCF_001812285.1 Rothia sp. HMSC065B04 | reverse complement strand
CCCGCAGCTCCCGCTCCGGTTGCTGAGGCTCCTGTTGCTCCGGCTGCACCCGCAGCTCCCGCTGCTCCTGCAGCTCCCGCTGCACCTGCCGCTCCGGCAGCTGCTGAGGGCGAAGCATACGTGACCCCGCTGGTCCGTAAGCTCGCTAAGGACAACGGCATCGACCTGTCCACCGTCAAGGGCACCGGTGTTGGTGGCCGCATCCGCAAGCAGGATGTTCAGGCTGCTATCGCTATCGCTGCTAAGGGTTCCGCTGCTCCCGCCGCTGCTGCTCCCGCTGCAGCTGCTGCTCCGGCTGCTGGTTCCGCAAAGGCACCGCACACCTTCGAGGTTTCCCCCAAGCGTGGCACCGTCGAGAAGACCGCACGTATCCGCCAGGTTATTGCAAAGCGTATGCGTGAGTCCCTGGACATCTCCACCCAGCTGACCCAGGTCACCGAGGTTGACGTGACCCGCATCGTTCAGCTGCGTGCAAAGGCTAAGGACGGCTTCGCTGCTCGTGAGGGCGCTAAGCTGACCTTCCTGCCCTTCTTCGTCCAGGCATCCGCTGAGGCTCTGCAGCAGCACCCCGCTCTGAACGCTTCCATGACCGAAGACTACAAGCAGATCACTTACCACGGCTCCGAGAACATCGCTATTGCTGTGGACACCCCCAAGGGTCTGCTGGTTCCCGTCATCAAGAACGCTTCTGACCTGGGCATTGCTGGCCTGGCAAAGGCTATTGGCGACCTGGGTGGCCGCGCACGCACCGGCGACATCTCCCCCGAGGAGCTGTCGGGTTCGACCTTCACCATCACCAACATTGGTTCCTTCGGTGCACTGTTCGACACCCCGATCATCAACCAGCCGAACGTTGCAATCCTCGGCACCGGTTCCATCGTGAAGCGCCCCATGGTTGTTAAGGATGTTGACGGTAACGACGTTATCGCTATCCGCTCCATGTGCTACCTGTCCCTCACCTACGATCACCGCGTGGTCGACGGTGCGGACGCTGGTCGCTTCCTGCACACCCTCAAGACCCGCCTGGAGGAGGCAAACTTCGAGTCTGAGCTGGGCCTCTAAGACCTGCATAGATTCAAGGAAGTTTCCTTGTGGCGGTGCCCTGATGGGTAACCGAGCGTAGCTCTCCGGGTTTTCCCGGACGGTGAGCAAAAAGGCGGCGGTTCCATCCACTTCGGTGGGTGGGGCCGCCGCCTTTTGTTGTGTCCGCGTTTCTACAGCGTCAGCTATACAGCGTCAGCTTCAGCTATGCAGGGACGGGCTCAGCGCGGGCTATCTCCCAGCCTTTCTCCCCGCGATGCAGGTCGAAGATGACTTTCTGGCGGGTGACGCCGTTTTCTTCGCTGAGTTTACGGGCTTCCTGCTCGGTTTTATCGGCGCGGTAGCCGGGCGCGGAGACTACCGCCATAACGCGGATGTTCTCGCTGTCGCGGCTGAGTTCTTCTGCAGTGTCAACGGTGAGCTCTGCGCCGCCTCGGGCACGGCGTTCTTGGTTTCGCTGGTCGATCAGGGCTCGTAGAATCTGATCGCCCTGAGCGCTTTTATCCTGTGCGGCTGTATCCTGCGCGCTCTGATCCTGTGTTTCCGTGCCGCCGGGCTCATGCTCCCCCGCTGCGTTCACAGATTGAGCGGATACGGGCTGCGCCGTTGCCGGGGCGTTCTGCCCGTAGAGGGTGAACCCGAGAGGCAGCGCAATAGCCCCCAGTGCGAGCGCGGCGAGTCCCAGGCGTGCAGCCAGTCCCAGGCGCGCGGAGGGGCGGGCGAAAGCACCGCGTAGCACCGTCAGGCGGGATGTGCCCGTCGCATCTGCGTTCTTTAGAGCGGGCGGCGCAGTCTTTGCGAAGCTTGCCGTGGGGCTCACAGTGGGGCTCAACGGCTTAGAACCTGCGGTAGCTGCGCGCCCCGATTTCTTCACGCCCGGCTTCTTCACGCGAGGCAGATGCTCTGCCAGGTAGCGTTGAGCCTTCTGCGCCTTTGAGAGCTTCTGTACCGGCGCGGGCTCCACAGCTGCGGGAATGAGGGCGCGGGCTCGTTCTGAACAGCTCAGGTAGACGTTGAGCGGGCGAGGCGGCACCTCCTCCGCCAGGGCGACCACGGAGCTGAGCCCTGCGAGCGCCGCATCCTGGGTGGGTGCGTCCAGCAGGTATTCGAGGGCTCTGCCGAGGCGCTCAATCCACTCGCTGCTGGGTGCCCCATCGGTTGCAGTACCGACCACTCCCATGCGCTGTGAATCCATGCGCAGTGAGAGGGGTACGCGGGCGGCGGAGGGTTCCGGTGCGTGCCCGCAGGCGGCTTGCCAGAGCAGTGCCGCTGCGGAACGTGCGTAGTTGCCCCGAGCGGCGGTGAGCTGTTCCGTATCTAGAGGAGCCGCTTCACGATAGACGGCATCAGGTAGCAGGAGTTTGGGCACTCCGGCGGCGCTCAGAGCGATATATTCGGCGCTTAGTTCGGCGCGCCCCTCCCCCACCTTTTTGAGACTGCCGAGCGCCCGGTGCAGGGTGCGTGCCAGGGTCATGAGCTCGGCGGGTGTCAGGGCGCGAGCGCGCAGGAGCTTGTCAAGGGTGCCCGCATCGAGGGGCTCGTACCAGAGGCACAGCTGATCGGCGCTATCGGCGCTCTCACTAGTAACGGCGTGGAGCTTGGCGAGTCCGGGCGCGTTACGTAGAGCGGCGGCTACCTGCGGGGTCTGGACGTGCCTCTGGGCGGATGCATCCGTATTTTCCTCGAATCCGTACCCGTTGGCTGCCGCGCGCAGAGTGGGCGCGGCGGGAGCCAGCTGGGTGGAGGGAGCTACAGGGGTGGAGGGAGCAGGCGGGGCAGGCTGAGAAATGGTGCGCAGGGTGTAGCGTCCGGGGTGCGCGGAGGGTACGGAACGTACGGCGGGTGCGCTCTCGGTGGGTGCACTTGCGGTGGTTTCGCCCCGGTACTCGACAATCTGCAGGGTGGGTAGAGCCGGGTTGGCGATGCTTTCCAGAACGTGTGCTTCTTTGCTTCTCATACCATCATGTTATCAAATTACATCAAACAATATCTTTAAGCACACTAAAACAGTTTAAATACCCCAAAGAACCCCAAAGGTGAATTCAGGCATTTATCTGCTTATTCGCCCTTCCTCCCATTGAGCATACCCTCACGTAATATTCCGACGTGTTCGCTCATCACGTGATTCAGGGCGCCCTAATTTTCTTCCCTCCACCAGCAGTACTAAGGTAGAAAGTATGTCTGTGACGATTGAACGCGTGGGCTTCGCCCCGAACTATGTGAACTATGTTGAGTGCCTGGACGAGCAGTACCGCATCCACGATGAGGTGGCTAACCGCACCCGCCAGAATACGATTCTTCTGCTTGAGCACGAGGCAGTGATTACTGCCGGTAAACGCACCGAAGACCACGAGTACCCCGCAGACAAGTCCACCCCCGTCGTCAAGATTGACCGCGGCGGCAAGCTGACCTGGCACGGCCCCGGCCAGCTGACCGGCTACCCGATTCTGCGCCTGCCCGAGCCCATTGACGTGGTGGCGTATGTGCGCATTATCGAGGAAATCATCATTAACGTCCTTGCCGGTCTGGGCATTAAGGGTGAGCGCGTTGAGGGCCGTAGCGGCGTGTGGATTCTGGGCAACGGCATCACCCAGGACAAGAAGATCGCGGCACTGGGCATGCGCGTTTCCCGTAACACCACCATGCACGGCTTTGCGATTAACTGCTGCAACGACACCGCACCCTTCCAGCAGTTCATTCCCTGCGGCATTAGCGATGCGGGTGTTACCACTATTTCGGAGCAGCTGGGCCGCACCGTCACCCCCGCCGATATTTTGGAGCCGCTGGAGGCGGAGCTTCTGAAGTACCAGGACCGCCTGGCGGAGTCTTTCGAGCCCATTGCGGCGCAGGACTAAACGCAGGGTTAGACGCAGTCAAGAAGCATCGAACGGGCCGTACACGTAACGCGTCCGGCTTTGTTCGTCATATACGAAAATCAGTTTCACCTACGCCTGAGCGGGCGTAAAATAGAAGATGGCCCACCTGCACAGAGGGCACATCTAGACCAAGGAGAAGACTTTTGAGCACCGCACCTGAAGGACGCAAGCTACTGCGTGTGGAGGCCCGCAACGCTGAGGTTCCCATTGAGAAGAAGCCTCACTGGATTAAGACCAAGGCTATTGTTGGCCCCGAATACAACGAGATGCGCGAGCTGGCTCGCGGTCAGGGCCTGCACACCGTGTGTGAAGAGGCAGGCTGCCCCAATATTTACGAATGCTGGGAAGACCGTGAGGCAACCTACCTGATTGGTGGTTCCGAGTGCACCCGCCGTTGCGACTTCTGCAATATTGCGACCGGTAAGCCCGTTGCTGTTGACTACGCTGAGCCGTTCAAGGTTGCTAAGAACGTGAAGGTCATGGGTCTGCGTTACGCAACCGTGACCGGTGTTGCTCGTGACGATCTGGAAGACGGCGGTGCGTGGCTGTACGCAGAGACCACCCGCCAGATTCACAAGATGTGCCCGAACACCGGCGTTGAGATGCTCGTCCCCGACTTCAAGGGTGTTCCCGAGCATGTTCAGAAGGTGATTGACGCTAAGCCTGAGGTTTTCGCGCACAACCTGGAGACCGTCCCCCGTATCTTCCGTCAGATTCGCCCGGCGTTCCGTTACGAGCGTTCCCTGGATGTTATTACCCAGGCTAAGGAAGGTGGCATGGTCACCAAGTCCAACCTGATTCTGGGTATGGGCGAGACCGATGACGAGATTTACGAGGCGCTGTGCGATCTGCACGATGCTGGTTGTGACATCATTACCCTCACCCAGTACCTGCGCCCCGGCCCGCTCTTCCACCCGATTGAGCGTTGGGTGAAGCCGCAGCAGTTCGTGGATTTTGCGAACATGGCTGAGGAGATTGGTTTCGCTGGCGTTATGGCGGGCCCGATGGTTCGTTCTTCGTACCGCGCAGGTCGCCTGTGGGCTCGTGCAATGCGTAAGAACGGCTACCCGATCCCCGAGAACCTTGCCCACATTGAGGGTGAGGGCGCAGCCCTGCAGGAAGCCTCCACCCTGGTGGCTGCAGGCTACTAAGCCTTTTCAGAATCTTTCTGAGAGCGTTGAGGCTCCTCGAACCCGGTGTTCGTCCGGTGTTCGGGGAGCCTCCCCTTATACCCCGTCCCTTGTGCGGGTAGGGTAAACTAGAAAAATTGCAGGCATACACTGCATCGTTACGTCACTATGGTTCCGTGAGCGTTTGAGGCGCTTCTCGGGGCCGCGGAAGAACCAGCCGAGGAAGAATCGTGGCAGATAAGCGCGAAGAGAAGAAAAAGAAGAAGGAACGCACTCCGGGCACTTTCGCCCAGATGAAGCAGGTCTACCAGATGACCAAGAAGTCCGACCCGAATATTGGTTGGATTCTGAGTCTGTCGGCTCTGGGCACCCTTTTGGTTTTCCTCCTCATCGGTATTGCTCTGGGTAACTGGGTTACTTTCCTGATTCTGGGTCTGGGCGTTGCCGCTATTGTGGCGATGCTTCTGCTGGGTCGCCGCGCGCAGACTGCGGCTTTTGCTCAGATTGAGAACCAGCCCGGTCGTAGTGGTGCGGCGATGAACTCTGTGCGCCGCGGCTGGATCGTTGAGGAGCAGCCCGTTGCTGCGAACCGCAACCAGGATCTGGTGTTCCGTGCGCTGGGCCGTCCCGGTATCGTGCTGGTGACCGAGGGCCCTCACAGCCGCGTGAATTCCCTGGTGAACACTGAGAAGAAGCACCTGAACCGTGTGGCTCCCGGTGTGCCGGTTCACGTGATTGAGACCGGTCACGATGAGGGTCAGGTTGAGCTCAAGGACGTTGTGAAGACCATGAATAAGCTGCCGAAGGCTCTGACTCAGCAGGAGATGCAGGTTGTTTCGGGTCGTCTGAGCACTCTGAACACGATGCGTAACCCGATGAATGGCCTGCCTAAGGGTGTTGACCCGATGCGTGCTCGTCCTGACCGTCGTGCGATGCGCGGCCGCTAAGCGAGACGCTGATATAAGGTTTTGAAGGCTCCGGCTCTTCCCGTGGGGGGAGGGCCGGGGCCTTTTGTTATACCCGGTTATTGCGTTGCTGGCATTGATGTTGGCTTTACTAGAGCTTTATTAGAGGGCGTTAGCATCTGCGCTGTGTGTCGTAAGACAACCAAGATGTAACTCCTTTCCAGGATTTGTAACATTACCGAAACACGATAGTCACGCACGCGCAAAAAATAACCACTATGCTTGATATGTCACAGGGTTTTGCCCGCGGCCAAAAACTAAACCAAAGACTGAATGTGATGAGGGAAGATACCCTCCTGCACCGTCAGTCGAACAAGGAGCAGTCCTCATGTTTACCAGCCCCCAGGAAGTTCTCGACTTTATCAAGAACGAAGAAGTAGTCTTCGTTGATATCCGATTCACCGACATGCCCGGCGTGCAGCAGCACTTCAACCTGCCCGCTAAGGCGATTGATGACGATTTCTTCGTCAACGGCCAGCTTTTTGATGGCTCCTCCATTCGCGGCTTCCAGGGCATTGCAGAGTCCGACATGCAGCTGATCCCCGACGTTCAGTCCGCGTACGTTGACCCCTTCCGCATTGAGAAGACCCTGGTCATCATCTGCTCCATCGTGAACCCCCGCACCGGCGAGCCCTACCACCGTGACCCCCGCGGTGTCGCTGAGCGTGCCGAGGCGTACCTGCAGTCCACCGGCATTGCAGACACCGCATTCTTCGCATCCGAGGCTGAATTCTTCGTCTTCGAGGACGTCCGCTACCAGGTCGAGCCGAACTCCGTGTTCTACAAGATCGACTCCGATGAGGCACCCTGGAACACCGGCCGGAAGGAAGAGGGCGGCAACCTGGGCAACAAGACCCCCGTCAAGGGCGGCTACTTCCCCGTCTCCCCCGTCGACAAGCAGGCTGACCTGCGTGACGCAATGTGCGTAGCAATGGACGAGGTTGGCCTTGAGGTTGAGCGTAGCCACCACGAGGTGGGCGCAGCCGGCCAGGCAGAAATCAACTACAAGTTCGACACCCTCACCAAGGCTGCTGACGACCTGCTGAAATTCAAGTACGTCATCAAGGGCACCGCAGACGCATGGGGCAAGTCCGTGACCTTCATGCCCAAGCCCGTGTTCGGTGACAACGGCTCCGGTATGCACTGCCACCAGTCGCTGTGGCAGGACGGCGAGCCCCTCTTCTACGATGAGCGCGGCTACGCTAACCTCTCTGACACCGCACGCTGGTACATTGGCGGTCTGATTGAGCACTCCTCTGCTGTTCTGGCATTCACCAACCCGACCGTGAACTCTTACAAGCGTCTGGTTCCCGGCTACGAGGCTCCCATCAACATGGTGTACTCGCAGGGTAACCGTTCCGCCGGTATCCGCATCCCGATTACCGGCACCAACCCGAAGGCTAAGCGCCTGGAGTTCCGCGCACCGGACCCCTCCGCTAACCCCTACTTCGCGTTCGCTGCTCAGCTGATGGCTGGTCTGGACGGTATCCGTAACCGCATCGAGCCGCCGGCACCGATCGATAAGGACCTGTACGAGCTGCCCGCCGAAGAGGCTAAGGACATCAAGAAGGCTCCGGCTAACCTGGAGGAAGCTCTGGCGGCTCTGGAGGCTGACCACGACTTCCTGCTCGAGGGCGGCGTCTTCACCGAGGACCTGATTCAGGCTTGGATTGACTACAAGCGTAAGAACGAGCTGGAGCCGCTCTCGCTGGTTCCGCACCCGCTTGAGTACCAGCTGTACTACGGCGTCTAATCTTTCTTCCTGAACGGTGCCCCTTGTAGGGGGTGCGTTCAGGAGAACAGGCAACGGCCTATACGTTCCTTTGGGAGCGTATAGGCCGTTGTTGTGTTTTCTGCTGGGTTTCTGCAGGGGGTCTGCCGGTTGCAGGCTCGTCGGGCCATTTTTGGTGACGGTTCGTGTCTAATATTTTTCTGCCTCGATGAGCCTCGGGTGTCTTAGTTGCGCTTAGAGCGGCTCTAAGGGCTAAGCTGTTGGTGCTGGCGTTCCCTCCCTTTTTGTCGTGCAACCGGAGGGAATGCCAGTCTATTTTTATGCCCTTGTGCAGTTGACTGCTTTCAGCACTCTAGGGGCCACATCATAAGATGTTGTACCCGCTAGTCCCGGGGTTCTTCCTGCACAGGCGTACAATGAAAGTGCGTGCGCCCGGCCTGCGTCACCTACGAATTCCTAGAGAAACGACATCACACGCCGTGTTCTCCCCGACGCCCTTCCCCTTTTTAGCATCAGCTAGGGCGAGTATCGCCGATGACCGACCGACCCGTCTGACGCCGCATCCACTGTAACGAGGAGAAATCTCATGGCATATCAGCCGACCATCCTAAACGGTGAAACTGTTTTCCGTAACGAAGTTTTTCAGACCGGCCTCATGTCCCAGCTGCTGGACGGCATCTACGATGGCGAGATGACCATCGGTGAGCTTCTGAGCCACGGCAACTTCGGTGTGGGTACCTTCAACGGCCTCGACGGCGAAATGGTCGTCCTCGACGGCGTCTGCTACCAGGTGCGCCACGACGGCTCCGTATCCCTGCCCGACCTGCGCCAGCAGACCCCCTACGCCGTGGTCACCAACTTCGTGCCCATGATTAAGCGCGAACTACCGCATAACCTACTCCGTAAGTCTGCCTCGCAGATTCTGGATGACTTCACCGTCTCCAAGAACTACATGTACGCCATCAAGATTTACGGCGAGTTCGAATGGGTCCGCACCCGCACCGTCATCAAGCAGGAGAAGCCCTACCCGAAGATGGTTGCGGCCACCGAGAATGAGGACATTGTCCAGTTCGATAACGTGACCGGCACGATTGTTGGCTTCCGCACCCCGATCTACGAGCAGGGCATCTCGGTGCCCGGCTGCCACGCCCACTTTATCGATGATGAGCGCGTTCAGGGCGGTCACGTGGTCGACTTCAAGCTGCGCTCGGCAAAGGTCGAGATTTGCCCCGGTACCGGCCTGCAGCTGCACCTGCCGCTGACCCCCGAGTTCTCCTCCGCTAACCTCTCCCCCGAGGACCTGGCTGAGCAGATCTCCAAGGCTGAAAAGCACTAAGCTTCTTTCCCGCCGGAACATAGCAACGGGATATAGCAACGAAGGAGCCGCCCTCTACTGTTGTGTAGAGGGCGGCTCCTTCGTGGTTATACGCGCTGTCGTGTTTATACACGCTGTAAAGGGCGCTTATGCCTCCGGCACGAACTCGCCGTGGCCGCGCTCGCGCAGGGCAGCACGCACCTTCTCAGCAGCCGCATCCAGCTCTTCGGCGGTAGCATCCTTCTTCGCGTTAGCGGGATCGTAGTCAGCCATGCCGTCAGCCGGGAACAGGTGGATGTGGGTGTGCGGAACGTCGAAGCCCGCAATCATCAGAGCCACACGGTCCTTATCAAATGCCTGATCCAGGGCACCAGAAATCTTGTGCGCCACAGCGAACAGGTGCGCTGCCAGCTCAGCCGGCAGGTCGGGCCAACGGTCGACCTCAGCGCGGGGAACGAGCAGCAGGTGACCTTCCGACAGGGGCATGATGTCCAGGAAGGCGACGCAATGCTCGTCCTTCCAGACGAAACGACCCGGGATTTCGCCATCAATAATCTTGGTAAAAATTGTGCTCACAATACTCTCCTTCATGCGCCGTCACCGGCACGTTTGAAGCTCAGTGGTCAGGCTTACGCCTCAACCTCAATGCTCTCACCGGGGTTCAGGTGCTTCAGCTCAGTGCCGTACTTCGCGCCGAAGTTCGTCACCAGACCCTCAATAATGCCGGTGCCGTTCTGGTTAATCATGCCATTGTGAATCGGAACCACACGCTGAGCGCCGGTCGCAATCACAAAATCAATGACTTCCTGAACCTTCGACCAGGGCGCGTGAATCGGCACCAGAACGGTATTCGCACGCACGCGGTGAGGAACCACCAGCGAGTCACCCGGGTGGTACAAGGCACCGTTAATCAGGTAACCGACATTGGCGATGGTCTGAATCAGCGGGTGAATCAGTGCGTGCTGACCGCCGTAGGTCTTCACCTCAAAACCGGGGATGCTGAACTCAGAATCAGAGGAAACAACGGTAACCTCGGCAGCGGGCACAGCCTCCTTAATGACCTGGGCAACAGCCTCGGGAGCCCAAATCTTCAACGGGGTCTGCGACTCGGCACGCTGAGCAATCAGCGGCAGCACCGACGGGCCGTCAAAATGGTCCGGATGCGCGTGGGTCACGAACAGGTAATCGGCGCCTTCCAGCGCGGTGGCGTGTTCGCCTTCTGCAGCAAAGTTGCCGGGGTCAAGAACGAGGGTGCGCCCCTCATTCTCAAGGCGGATACATGAGTGGGTGTACTTCGTCATTTTCATAGTTTTAGTCTACCGTTAACCCTCATTCGTGCCTGTTGATGACTTCAATTTTTGAGATAAAGCGCAAATCAACCACCTTTTGAACGCCTCTAGTGTAAAGTCGTAAGACAAGATCGACCACACAATGGGACGGATTTCCGCCCCGAAAGGTTCAGCAATGGACACTCATATTCCCGTACGGAGAATTACGAAGCCCGCCGAAGCCCGAAATACCCGCCAGCGTCGCATCATCAAGGCGACCATGGAAGAGCTCGGCGATTTCATCTCAGCACAGGATCTGCACCTGACCCTCGCGAACCGCAAGGAACAGGTCTCTCTCGCAACCACCTACCGCGTGCTGCAGTCGCTGGCTAACGCCGGTGAGCTCGACTCGGTCAAGGGCGTTGAGGGTGAGACCCTGTACCGCCACTGCCGGGTGAAAGATCACCACCACCACCTGCTCTGCCGCCGATGCGGCACCGCCATTGAGCTGGAAGCACCCGCCCTCGAGGACTGGGCACTGGCCATGGGTAAGCAGCACGGCTTCTCGGAGCTGGAGCACGTGGTTGAAGTGACCGGCTACTGCCCGGACTGCACTTTGGCACGTCGCGAGGAAGAAGCGCAGGGCGGCACTGCACGCTAACGTTGCAGGCCAAGCCGCAACCTCTAAGCCCCTCATCTGAGGAGCTATCCCCCATCGAGGGAAAACCTTCTCAACGAAGGAAACGGCGCCTTCAAGATCTTTGACGCCGCAACAGCACGACACACAGGGCATCTGGACAGGACAACACAACGCCACACAGGTTGAGCCCGCATTGCGCACCGGGTACATGACCCGTAGCGCTAACACAGCACGACAACGAAAGAGCCCCACCTCATTCCCGAGGTGGGGCTCTTTCTATAGATCTTATGCCTTCTCAGCCAGCTGGCGGCCCGACGCGCTATGGCGGCGCTTCACGCCACCAATCACACGGCACACCACGTAAATCAGGAAGGAAATACTGGTCACGTAGGGACTAATCGGCAGCGAACCGGCAAGAGCCAGCAGAATACCGCCCACAATGGACGCCTCCGCGAACAGCACCGACAGGATTAGGGTGCGTACCGGAGAGGCAGTCACCTGCATCGCCGCAGCCGCCGGAGTAATCAGCAGCGCCAGCACCAGCAGCGAACCGACCACCTGCACAGACAGCGCCACAGCAATACCCAGAATCACCATGAACACCAGGGACAAAAAGCGCATCGGCACGCCCTTAGCGCGCGCGACCTCCGGGTCCAGGGAGGCGAAGCTCAGCGGACGCCACACCATCACCAGCAGGGAAATAATAACCACCGCACCAATAATCATGGTGTGCAGCTGGTCGGCATCCACGGACACGATCTGACCGGTCAGCAGGCCAAACTTATTCGCACTACGGCCCTGGTACAGGGAGAGGAAGAGAATACCCAAGCCCAAGCCGAACGGCATGAGCGCACCAATGACCGAGTTCGAATTGCTCGCCTTAGAGCCCAGAAAGGCAATCAGCAGAGCCGAGGCAATCGAACCGACCATGGAGCCGGTCACCACGTCATAGCCGAGCAACAGGGCAAGGGCGGCACCCGCGAAAGACATTTCAGAGACGCCGTGCACCGCAAAGGCATGGTCGCGCATCATCACAAAAATACCGACGAAACCACCGATAAGGCCCAGAACAGCGCCAGCAAAAATGGAGTTCTGCAGCATCTGCAGCAGCTCGCCGTAGCGGTCAAAAACGAAGATACGGGAGAGCAAATCATTCTGCGCGGCGGCAACCGGAGCCAGAGCGGGGAAGGAAGCAAGAATGGTCATCGAGTGGTTCCTCCCGGAATGTGTAGGGTGCGCTGCGGTTCAGAAAGACCAGACTTCAGGTGGGAGCCGTGAATGTTCTGGTCGGTGCCCTCAATATGGCAGTGGTCGCTGGCGTGAGTCTCACCCACCACCACGTAACGGCCATTAGACTTGAGAACGCTCACCGGGGTTCCGTACAGGGAGGTGAGAGTCTCACTGGTCATGACCTCTTCCACCGACCCGACCGTGAAACGGCCGTTCGCCAGGTAGAGCACGCGATCCACATGCTCAATGATGGGGTTGATTTCGTGGGTCACGAACACCACCGCCACGCCGCGTTCACGGTTGAACCGGTGAATCAGCTCAGCCACCGCGTACTGGTGGTTGAGGTCCAGGGAGAGTAGCGCCTCATCAGCCAGCAGAATCTTCGGGTCGTTCGCAAGCGCCTGGGCGATACGCAGGCGCTGCTGCTCACCGCCGGAGAGCAGACCCACCGGCACGTTCGCGTACTCGGTCGCACCGACGGCTTCGAGGAGCTCGTCAACCTTGGCGCGGTATTTGCGGCCGTGCAGGCGGATGCCCCAGCGGTGCCCGTCCACACCAAGTCCCACGAGGTCGCGGGCGCGCATCGGGGTGGAGGTGGGGATGGACTTCTGCTGCGGTACGTAGCCGACGCCGGCGTTGCCCAGGCGTGCGGGTTTGCCGAGCACGGAGATTTCGCCGGCGTTGAGTCCGGTCAGGCCGAGAACGACTTTGAGGAAGGTGGACTTGCCGGAGCCGTTGGGTCCAAGCACGGCGAAGTATTCGCCTGCGCCGATGTCGAGGGTTAGATCTTTCCAGAGGGTGCGGGCCCCGAAAGCGAGGCTACCCCCGCGAATGGAAATCGCGGGGGCGGCACCGTTATTGTTGTCAGTCACTTAGGAGAGCGCCTTTTCGAGGTTGCTGACGTTGGTCTTCATCCATGCCAGGTAGTTGGTGTTCTCCGGCAGGGTTTCGGTGAAGGATACGTAGTTCACCGAGGCGTCCTTAGCTGCCTGCAGCACCTCGTTGGTCTGAGAGGTGGAGGTCTGCTCGTTGTAGGCGAGCAGCTGGACCTTCTTCTCGGTGACCATGTCCTTGGTTTCCTTCAGGACGAGGGCGGGGACGTCGTTGCCGGCTTCTGCCGCCTCAGCGAATTCGCTGGGGGTTGCGTTCTCTGCGCCGGTGGAGGAAATCAGGTAGTCCGGCACGGGCTCGGTGGACAGGTACTTCTTACCTTCACCGGCGATTGCCTTGGCGGTGGTGTCCAGTGCGTCCAGTTCCTTGGAGAAGGTGGATGCGTTGGTGCGGAACGCCTCAGCGTGTGCGGAGTCGAGGCCTGCGAGCTCTTCAGCAATCTTCTGAGCGACCTTCTTCATGGTTTCGAAGTCGTACCAGAGGTGCTCGTTGAACTCGTGTGCGTGGGCGTGGTCGCCGCCGTCTTCGTGGTGTTCGCCGCCGCGGTGGTCCTCGACCAGGTGGGTGTATTCGGCGTCGGTGAGCTTGCCGCTGACCTTGACCGCGTTCACGATCTTCTGGGAGGCGTTGTCCTTGCCGGCGAGGTCTTCGAGGAACAGATCGTAGCCTGCGCCGTTGATGACGATCAGGGATGCGTCCTTTGCCTTGAGGCGGTCGGCGCTGGTGGCTTCGTAGGAGTGGGGATCGGTGCTGGTGGAGGAGATGAGCGCGGTGACCTCAATGTAGTCGCCGCCGACCTGCTTGGCGATGTCTGCGTAGACGTCGGTGGAGGCGACGACCTTCACCTTGCCGTTGTTGGAGCCAGCCGAGGAGGACGAACCGGAGGAGGTCTTGTTCTCGGTTGCGCAGCCTGCCAGCAGCAGGGAGGACGCGGCGAGTGAGCCCATTGCGGTGAGGAAGTGCTTGCGGGTGATCTTCGGGTGCGACATGAGGGCTCTCTTTCGGTTCGTTCTAGTCTGTAGGTTCCTTAACTACATCATGCGCACACCCGTATAAACAACTCTTTATTGGTGTCATTTGGGTGCTGTTAGGCAACCCTTTTCCCTGTCAGTAGCTTATGCAACAAGGATAGTTAGCTCAGCCTACTGCGCTCCCCCACCGCTACTTTATACTGCCGCTTCATCCCGCCGTCTGAGAGTGCCCCTGGGGTGCATCCATAAGCCGTTTTTGACCGCAAAACAGCCCGCCCTTAGCCCTCCTTGACGAGGGCACCGGGCGGGCTGTATGCCTCAAGATTTCCTTGATTTACTCGGAATATCTCACGATGCGGCTACTGGGCTTATTACTGGGCTTCGCGCGCCTGCTGTCGGCGTACACGCTCACGCACCGCGTCCTGGGTGGTGTCGTTGATTTCGCCGACGAGCTCCTCCAGCACGTCTTCGAGGAAGACCACGCCGAGGGTTACGCCCTGTTCATCCATAACCTGTGCGATATGGGTTCGGCTGCGCTGCATGGAGGCGAGCGCATCGTCAATATCGGTGGTCGGTGTGAGCGTGTCCAGGGAACGTAGCTTGTACCAGGGGAAGGGCTCGTCGAACCGCTCGGGGGCGATGGCGAGGGCGTCCTTCACGTGCAGGTAACCCATGTAGGTTCCGTCGCTGTCGGTAATGACGAAGCGGGAGTATCCGCTACGTGCCACGGCACGTTCCAGTTCGGCGGGGGTGCTGCCGAAGGGCAGGGTGACGAGCTTATCGCCGGGCACCATGATTTCGTAGACGTCCTTCTCGGTGAATTCGAGGGCGCTTTCAATCACGCCGGCGTCGTCTTCCACGGTGCCTTCCGCGGTTGAGGTTGCCACGATGGTCTGTAGCTCCCCCAGGGTGAAGGTGGATGCGACTTCGTCCTTTCCTTCGACCTTCATGAGCGCCAGCAGCTTATTGGACAGGTTGTTCAGCAGGGCGACCACGGGGGCGAAAATCTTGGAGAAGGTCACCAGGGTCGGCACAATCCAGAGAGCCACACCGCGGGCAGCGAGGGTCACGGCGGCGTTCTTGGGAACCATCTCGCCGAAGATCACGTGCAGGTAGGTGACCAGAATCAGGGTGATACCGAAGGCGATTACGTCCACAATGGCGTGGGGCAGGCCGACCAGGTGCAGGGGCACCTCCAGCATGTGGTGCAGTGCCGGCTCTGAGACGTTCAGAATCAGCAGCGAGCAGATGGTGATACCCAGCTGGCAGGTGGCGAGCATGAGCGAGACGTTCTCTAGCGCGTAGATAACGGTCTGCGCTCGCTTATTGCCTTCTTCGGCGAGCGGTTCGATTTGTGCTCGTCGAGTGGACATGATGGCAAATTCACCGGCGACGAAGAAGGCGTTTCCGGCGAGCAGAATGACGAGCAGTGCGATGGCTACCCAGTCGTTCATGCGTTGCCTCCCTTCTCGGTCTGTTCCTGTGCGCTAGGTGCGGGGGTGAATCGGATGCGGTCCACGCGGCGGCCTTCGAGGGTGTCGACGCGCAGGGTACCGCCGGGTACGGGTACGCTGTCGCCTACTTCGGGGATGCGGCCGAGCCGTTCCATCATGAAGCCGCCGACGGTTTCGTATTCGGGGCTTTCCTCAACCTCGAGCCCGGGGATGAGGGTGTTGATTTCGTCGGGGCGGCGCAGGCCGGAGAACACCCAGTCGCCGTTGCCGTAGCGTAGGGGGCGTTCGGTGCGGCCGCGGTCGTGTTCGTCGGAGACTTCGCCGACGATTTCTTCGACGAGGTCTTCGAGGGTTGCGATGCCGGCGGTTCCGCCGTATTCGTCGAGGACCACGGCGAGCTGCAGGGCGCCCTGGCGTAGCTGGGTGAGCAGCGCGTCCAGGTGCAGGGTTTCGGGGACCTGCAGCACGTCTTCTGCGAGGGCGCCGGCTTCGAGAGTTTCGCGAACCTCCGGGGGCACGCCGACTGCCTTCTTCACGTGCACGACGCCCACGATGTTGTCGTGGTCGCCCTTGTAGAGGGGGAATCGGGAGTGGCCGGTGGAGCGTGCCAGCTTGATAACTTCGGCAACGGGGGCGGTGTCTTCGAGCATGGCGACCTGGCCGCGCGGGGTCATGACTTCGGAGGCGGTCAGCTCGGAGAAGCGCAGGGTGCGGTCCACGAAGCGTGCCGCGTCGGAGTCGAGGGTGCCTTCTTCTGCGGAGCGGCGCACCATGGAGGAGAGCTCTTCGGGGGTGCGTGCGGCGGAGAGTTCTTCCTTGGCTTCCATGCCGAAGCGTCTGAGGATCCAGTTGGCGGAGCCGTTCATGAGGCGCACGAGCGGGGACATGACGCGGGTGAAGGCGAGCTGCGCGGGGGCGACTCGACGCGCCACATCGTAGGGTTCGGCGATGGCGAGGCCCTTGGGCAGCAGTTCGCCGACGACCATGGAGAGCAAGGTTGCGATGAGCATCGCCAGCACCAGGGTGAGTACGTCGGTCACGCTGGTGGGCAGACCCAGGCTGCTGATGGCGCCGGTGGTGAGCGCCTTGATGGCAGCGTCGAGGGTGTAACCGGTCAGCAGCGTGGTGATGGTGATGCCAATCTGGCAGCTGGAGAGCTGAGTAGAGAGCGTCTTGAGGCAGCGCAGGACGGCGTCGGCTGCTTTATCGCCGGAGTCCTTTGCCTGCTGCACGGTTGCGGTTTCGAGTGCCACGAGGGAGAACTCTACGGCGACGAAGAAGCCCGTTCCCAGGATGAGGAGCAGGCCGATGAGTAGGAGAATCAGATCCACTCAGCCACCGCCTCCATCGACTGGTGTGCTGCGCCTTGGGCTTGGCGGGGTAGCCCCGCAGCCAGGCTGTCCAGATGCTGAGCATCGGAGGTGGTGTTTTTGGGTGTTACAGTGCCGTGTTGCGCAGAGTACGCGGGCAGTATTCTGCGCTGGCTAGTAGTCAGAGTCTTACTCAAAGGGTCATCCATACCCCATATTTTAGCGAAGGTTTCGTCTCTTCCCGGTGCTGTAGAGTGCCTGCTCACAAGCGCAAGACAGCACTTGTTGCGCACGCGGCTCATTGCTAATCCGTAAGAGTGAAAAATTGCATTGCGGATATGGCGCGATGAGCTGGAAAGTTCACCGTGATTCTCTTTACACTTATACATAGGAGCATGAGTGTGCCGCCAAGCAAGCGGATGAACCCCGACGTTCACGGCACGCTAGGCAGGTTTGTACGGTGCACACCCCGCACATACGGCCACCATCTTAGGCGATGCGCACATGCTCAGCGTGATGATTCGCCCCTCGAAGACGCGGGTCGTCTATGCCGGGGAGAGTCCCGGACGCGACGGATAAATTCACACTAATTGGAAGAGGCGTTTAACGTGCCAAATCTGCCAGAACATCTGGTGCCTGAGGAATTTGCCGGTAACGAATGGTTCGTTGAAGAACAGTACGAGCGTTACCAGAAGGACAAGAACCTCGTGGACCCTTCATGGTGGCCCATTTTTGAGACCATCGACAAGGCGCTGGGAGGCGCCGGTACCGCTAGTGCAGCTCCTGCTGCGGCACCCGCCGCACCGGCTGCACCTGCCGCACCTGTAGCAACTCCCGCCCCCGCGGCACCGAAGCCTGCGGCTGCACCTGCTAACCCCACCCCTCCCGCTGCTACCAAGAAGGCTGAACCTGTGGAACCTGCTGAAGACAAGATTGTCCCCCTCCGCGGCCCTGCTAAGGCAGTCGTCACGACCATGGAAGAGTCGCTGACTGTCCCCACCGCAACCACCGTTCGTGCGGTCCCCGCAAAGCTGCTCATTGAGAACCGTGCTGCCATCAACAAGTACCTGGCAAGCACCCGCGGCGGCAAGGTCTCCTTCACCCACCTGATTGGTTACGCAGTAATTCGCGCAGTGGCAGCGATGCCTTCGATGAACGTGACCTACGGTGTGGATGAGAAGGGCAAGCCCGTTGCAATCCACAACGCACACGTGAACTTTGGTCTGGCTATTGACCTGCCCCGCCCCGATGGTTCCCGTAACCTGGTCGTTCCGAACCTCAAGGGTGCTGAGAAGCTGAGCTTCCGCGAGTTCTGGGATGCGTACAACGACATCGTTAAGCGTGGCCGTAACGGCGCGCTGACCATTGAGGACTTCCGCGGCACCACTGTTTCGCTGACCAACCCCGGTGGTATTGGTACCGTCCACTCGGTGCCCCGTCTCTCCAAGGGCCAGGCAGCCATCATCGGTGTGGGTGCGCTGGAGTACCCGGCTGAGTTCCGCGGCCTGTCCGAGAAGCTCATCACCCAGCAGGGCCTGTCCAAGATCATCACCCTGACCAGCACCTACGACCACCGCGTCATTCAGGGTGCAGGTTCCGGTGAGTTCCTGAAGCTGGTTGAGCACTACCTGCTTGGCGGCGACGACTTCTACGACGCAATCTTCCGCGACCTGAAGGTTCCTTTCGAGCCGGTTCGTTGGGCACGCGACAACCACGTCGATGACGCTCAGGAAATCTCTAAGGTTGCACGTATTCAGCAGCTGATTCACGCGTACCGCGTGCACGGCCACCTGACCGCAGCAACCAACCCCGTTGGTTACAAGATGCGTTCGCACCCGGACCTGAAGCTGGAGAACTACGGCCTGACCCTGTGGGATCTGGACCGCGTCTACCCGACCGGTGGCTTCGGCGGTTCCGAGCGTCTGCCGCTGCGCACCATCCTGGAGCGCCTGCACGAGGCATACTCCGGCTCCCTGTCCGTTGAGTACATGTACTCTGAGGACCCCGAGGTTCGCGCATGGTTCCAGGAGCGCCTGGAGCGCGGCGTTGCTAAGCCCACCCGCGAAGAGCAGCTGCGTGTTCTCTCCAAGCTGGTTGAGGCTGAGGCATTCGAGAACTTCCTGCAGACCAAGTACCTGGGTCAGAAGCGCTTCTCCCTGGAGGGCGGCGAGTCCCTGATTCCGCTGCTGGACGCTGTGCTGGACAAGGCCGCTAACAACGACCTGAAGGGCGTTGCCATTGGTATGGCACACCGCGGTCGCCTGAACGTGCTGACCAACATTGCTGGTAAGTCCTACGCTCAGATTTTCCGTGAGTTCTCCGGCACCGCAGCACCCTACGAGGGTGGCTCCGGTGACGTGAAGTACCACCTCGGTACCGAGGGCGTCTTCACCTCCGATTCCGGTAAGCAGACCCAGGTGTACGTGGCTGCTAACCCCTCGCACCTTGAGGCTGCAAACACCGTGCTCGAGGGTATCGTCCGCGCTAAGCAGGACGTCTACAACGAGCAGGGCGTTGAGGGTCACCCGGTCCTGCCGATCCTGATTCACGGTGACGCAGCGTTCGCTGGCCAGGGCATCGTCATGGAGACCCTGCAGATGGCTGACCTGAAGGCGTACACCACCGGCGGCACCGTGCACGTTGTGGTGAACAACCAGATTGGCTTCACCACCCTGCCGAACGACGGCCGCACTGCAACCCACGCCTCCGACATTGCGCGTATGACCAAGGCTCCGGTCTTCCACGTCAACGCTGATGACCCGGACGCAGTGGTTCGCGCCGCACGCCTGGCATTCGAGTACCGTGAGCGTTTCGGTCGCGACGTCGTCATTGACCTGATTTGCTACCGCCGCCGCGGTCACAACGAGGCCGATGATCCGTCGATGACCCAGCCGAAGATGTACCAGGATATTGACGTCCTGCCCTCGACCCGCACCCTGTACGCACAGGACCTGGTCGGTCGTGGCGATGTCTCTCAGGAAGAGGCAGACGAAGTTCTGGACTCCTACCACTCGAAGCTGGACGCTATCTTCGTCGAGACTCAGTCTTCGGCACCGGCTCCTGCTGGCGCGCACGTTTCCGGTCTGGAACTGCCCGCATCCCAGCAGAACACCGAGGTCGTTCACGGCGGAAAGACTGCAATCTCCCGTGAGACTCTGCAGCACATCGCTGATGCGTTCGGTAAGGAGCCCGAGGGCTTCACCGTCCACAAGAAGCTGAAGAAGCTCATGGAGCAGCGTGTTGAGATGGGCCGCACCGGCAACGTGAACTGGGGTATGGGTGAACTGCTCGCCTTCGGTTCGCTGCTGATGGAGGGCACCGACGTTCGTATGAGCGGTCAGGATGTTCAGCGCGGTACCTTTGTTCAGCGTCACGCTGTGCTGCACGATCACATCACTGATGAAGAGTGGTCGCCGCTGGAGCACCTCTCTGAGGACCAGGGTAAGTTCCGCATCTACAACTCCTTCCTCTCTGAGTACGGCGTTCTCGGCTTCGAGTACGGCTACTCGGTGGAGCGCCCCGATTCGCTCGTGGTGTGGGAGGCTCAGTTCGGTGACTTCGCGAACGGCGCTCAGACCATCATTGACGAGTTCGTGTCTTCCTCCGAGCAGAAGTGGGGCCAGCGCTCCTCGCTGGTTATGCTGCTGCCGCACGGCTACGAGGGTCAGGGCCCTGACCACTCCTCGGCTCGTGTTGAGCGTTACCTGCAGCTGTGCGCTGAGAACAACATGACTGTTGCATGCCCCTCGACTCCGGCTTCGCACTTCCACCTGCTGCGTCGCCACTCTCAGCACCGTCCGTACAAGCCGCTCGTGGTGATCAGCCCCAAGCAGTTGCTGCGTCTGAAGGCTGCTGCGTCCTCCATCGAGGACTTCACCGAGGGTTCGTTCCAGCCGGTGATTGGTGACCGTTCGGGTATTAACCCGGCTCAGGTTGAGCGTGTGGTCTTCGTATCCGGTCGTCTCTACTACGATCTGGAAGCTGAGCGCGAGCGCCGCGGCGACACCAAGACCGCTATTGTCTCGGTGGAGCAGCTGTACCCGCTGCCCGAGCAGGAGATCAAGGAGCAGCTGGCTCTGTACTCGAACGCTACCGACGTTGTGTGGGCTCAGGACGAGCCTGCTAACCAGGGTCAGTGGCCGTTCATGGCTCTCAACCTGCAGCCGCTACTCGACCGCCGTATGCGCCTGGCTTCCCGCCCCGCAGCTGCTTCCCCGGCTGCCGGTACCGGTAAGCTGCACGCAGCTGAGGCTGAGGCTCTGCTCAAGCAGGTCTTCGAAGGCTAAGGTCTTCTGCTGCTAAACCGCTAAGGTTTTAGCTCTTCAAAACCCGTCTTCCCGTCAGATGTTTCTGGTGGGCAGACGGGTTTTTTAGTCTCGGATACTTACCGGATAGGGTATTAAGTTCGAAAAGAGGCCGGTAAGCGCTTATCCTAGATATAAAGACTATTACTCACGTGCCTTGCCGCCTCTCACGGCGGGCGCATACTGCAGAAGAAAGAATTCCGTGGAGCAACGCAATATTCGAATTGTGGCAGTCGGCGATGACCTGCTCGCCGGTGTTGGCGATCCCCGTACCCTCGGCTGGTTTGGCCGTGTTATGGCGCGCACCCCGCAGACCACCGCATCCATTGCGGCATATAACCTTGCCGCCCCCAATGAAGGTAGCGAGCAGCTGAATGCACGCTGGTTCGAGGAGGCGCGCCGCCGCTTCGTTCCCGGTGCTGATAACCGCCTCATTATTGCTCCGTCGACCTTTGACATTGATTTGGGTCTGACCAGCGCTCGTTCGCGTTTGAACCTGGCGAACATTGTGGACATGGCGTCGCAGAACAACATTAAGGTTCTGGTTGTTGGTCCGCCGCCGACCCTGGACGCTGAGCGTAACCGCCGTATCGCTGACCTGTCGGCGGCGTACGCGGATGTGGTGACCCGCCGTAACCACGTGTACGTGGATACGTTCAACCCGCTGCTTCACCATGAGCAGTGGCGCAACGACCTTGCCGCTAATGACGGCCGCCCGGGTCAGTCCGGTTACGGTCTGATGGCGTGGCTGGTTCTGCACCGCGGCTGGTACAACTGGCTGAACATTCCAGAGCACGGCTAAGAGCCCGCTCCCCCGGTTGGGACTGTGAGTTGATGCGAAGAAAGTTCGTGTTTTTTAGCTCATATCCCGGTTCCAAGATGCAATCATGCCGTTTCTATGAAAAAATAGACGGCGTTGCCCTTATAGCGTGGGCCACCGGTTTTCGGTGACCGCCTCTGCTAGGGCAGGTAATAGGGAGCGCGCACCGCGAAGGTGGGGCGTGCATCCATGAACACTATAAGGAGGCTCTGATGAGCAAGCGCGGTCGTAAGCGCAAGGACCGTCGTAAGGGCGGCGCAAACCACGGTAAGCGCCCCAACGCATAAGGTATCTTGCATACACTTTAAAACCCCGGCGTTTCGGATATTATTCGGACCCGGGGTTTTGCTTTACCCGCAGATGTTTGTGCGCATTCTGCGGAATAAAGAGAAGAATTCTACGTTATGGAAGTGAACGCCTGGCGCGTTCCTGTAGAGGAGAAACATGGCTGAAACCAACACCGCAGCGGATACCCGCGAGCTGCGCGAACGCTTTACCGCGGACGCTATGCAGTATGTGGATCAGCTCTACGCTGCCGCCCTGCGGATGAGCCGCAACTCTGCCGATGCTGAAGACTTGGTGCAGGAAACCTACATGAAGGCTTTTGCTTCGTACCACCAGTTCACCGAGGGTACGAACCTGAAGGCGTGGCTGTACCGCATCCTGACGAATACGTACATCAATTTGTACCGTAAGCGTCAGCGTGAGCCGCAGCAGTCTCAGGGTGAGACGGTGGAGGATTGGCAGCTGGCTCAGGCCGGTGAGCATGATGCGGTGGGTCTGCGTTCTGCCGAGGCGGAGGCGCTGAGTGCCCTGCCGAATACGGAGGTTCGTGAGGCTCTGAACGAGCTGTCTGAGGATTTCCGCATGGTGGTGTACTACTCCGATGTGGAGGGGTTCGCGTACAAGGATATTGCGGAGATTCTGGATATCCCTCTGGGCACGGTGATGTCTCGTCTGCATCGTGGCCGCCGTATTCTGCGTGAGAAGCTGCTCGATTATGCACGTGAGAACGGTCTGCGCCCGTCGACCATCGCAAAGGCTGAGGCGAAAGCCGCAGCGAAGGCGAGCACTAAGGGGCAGCCGGCAAAGGCTACCAAGGGCACTAAGGCGGCCAAGGGCGTAAAGTCCCCGCCGGCGGGCTCTGGCTCCGAGGCGCCTGCAGATTCTTAGTTTCGCTCTTCTACACGTGAGCTAGCCCCCCCCATGAGGTTGGGGCTAGACTCCCCTAACGCTTTATACCTTCCGTGTGAAAGGAACCCCGATGTCAACCACAGACAAGAATTCTTCTGTCCCCGAAGCCCCCGAAGCCGCCGATGCCTCTGCGGCTTCTGAGCCGCTGGAGGATTGCGGCGGCCAGCCCTGCTCGTCGTCTCTCAAGCGCCTCTATGAATTCCTCGATAGGGAGCTGAGCCCCGAGCAGCTGCGCACAGTTCAGGCGCATCTGGATGCCTGCCCCGACTGCGCGGATGTGAAGGACTTTGAGCTGATGATTCGTGAGAAGATGCGTTCTTCGTGCGCTCAGCAGGCGCCCGAGCAGCTGAAGGCGCGTCTACTGCAGGATGTGCAGAAGTTCTGCGCCGAGGCTAACCTCTAAGCTGCCTCAAGCTGTTGCCCCGCTGGGGGTATAGACATCTGATGATGAGTGAAGGCGGTGCACCAATAACGGTGCACCGCCTTTACGCGTGTTGGTTGGTTCGCACTACCTGGTGTGCATTGCCTATCTCACCTCTGGAGTCCTCGGCGGCTCGCAAACCCTCAACCGGTAGAATAGGGGTAGACGTCAACCGGCGCAGCGCACCACAGCCTGCGCCTCCCCGTGATTCGACCCAGAAGAGGACATATGAGCGACGCAGCAGTGCAGCTTTCCCCCGGTGATTGGCCCGCTCCCCTGGCACCCGCCTCCAGCGAAGCCGCTGGCAAGAACGCGCTGGTGCATATTCCGGGTTCTAAGTCGCTCACGAACCGTTATCTGTTGCTTGCTGCTCTGGCTGATTCCCCCTCGTATTTGCGTGCGCCGCTGCATTCGCGCGATTCGGCGCTGATGATTGAGGCGCTGCGTCAGCTGGGTGCGGGTA
Source organism: Rothia sp. HMSC065B04 (assembly GCF_001812285.1). Taxonomy (NCBI): domain Bacteria; kingdom Bacillati; phylum Actinomycetota; class Actinomycetes; order Micrococcales; family Micrococcaceae; genus Rothia; species Rothia sp. HMSC065B04. The sequence continues at coordinate 68,937 of NZ_KV808411.1, read as the reverse complement.
TTGAGCTGGTGCCGACCGATTCGCCGTTCGGTCCGGATGTTAAGGTCACTCCCCTGAGCTTTGTGGAAGCGCATTCCGCACAGGCGCAGTCCGATTCCGCTCAGTCGCGCACCGTGTCGATTGAGTGCGGTCTTGCCGGTACCGTGATGCGTTTTGTGCCCGCCCTGGCGGCGCTGCTGCCGGGTGAGTTCGCTTTTGACGGTGACCCGCACGCCCGTCAACGTCCGATGGGTCCGGTTCTGGAGGGTCTGCGTCAGCTGGGTGTGCAGGTGGATTGTGAGCAGGGCGAGAACGCTCTGCCCTTCGTGCTGCGCTCCCCCGGCCTGGCGAGCGCAGAGGGTGTTTCTGAGGCGCCCGTGGTTCGTATTGATGCTTCGACGTCGTCCCAGTTCGTTTCGGCTCTGTTGCTGATGGCGCCTCGCCTACCGCAGGGTATGGTGCTGGTGCACGAGGGTTCTTCGGTACCGTCCATCCCGCACATTCAGATGACCGTGGAGGCACTGCGCCAGATGGGTATTCGGGTGCAGGAGCACTACCCGAGCCAAGACAACGAAGCAGAGGGCGGCGAGTACCGTTGGACGGTTCACCCCGGTTCTTTCCCCGGCTTTGAGATGACCATTGAGCCGGACCTTTCGAATGCCGGTCCGTTCCTTGCCGCCGCCGTGGTTACCGGCGAGTCGGTGACTATTCCTCACTGGCCGGCACCCGCGGCTGATTCTTCGGCGGGTACGACCCAGGTGGGCGATATGTGGCGTGAGCTTCTGCCCGCGCTGGGTGCGCAGGTTCGCTACGCTGAGGGCCGTCTGACCGTGACCGGTCCCGCGCAGCTTCCCGAGGGTGACTTCTCCTTTGATCTGTCTGCCGGTGGCGAGTTGGCGCCGACTATGGCGGCTGCTTGTGCTTTCGTGAAGGGCCGCGTTGAGCTGACCGGCATTGCGCATCTGCGCGGTCATGAGACGGACCGCCTCGCAGCGCTCGCCGCTGAGATTAACCGCCTGGGAGGTGCCGCCCACGACACCGCCGATTCGCTGGTGATTGAGGCGCCCATCCCCGCTGCCGCGGAGGTTGCGCAGGTTCTGGCGCGCACCTACGACGATCACCGTATGGCGACCTTCGCGGCGATTATTGGTCTGCGCCGCCCCAATGTGGTGGTGCAGAACGTAGCCACCGTAGCTAAGACCATGCCCGAATTTACCGCAATGTGGGAGGACATGCTGGCGCAATGGCAGACCGGCGCCTCCACCGCTGATGCTACCGCTGACCAGGAGGTCTTCTAAATGGGTTCTTCCCGCATGAACGTGCGCGATTTCTCCGAATGGGATGAGTCGGATGTGCGCGTGCGCCCCAACAAGAAGGGCTCCCGCCCCCGCACGAAGGACCGCCCGACCTTCAAAGAAGCGATTCGTGGCAGGGTCATTACGGTGGACCGCGGCCGCTGGTCGGTCGTCGTGGATGAGGGTACCGAGAAGGAGCGTACCCTCATTGCAGCGCGCGCTAAGGAGCTACGCCGCACCGCGATTGTAACCGGCGACTTTGTGGACCTGGTGGGTGACACCTCCGGCGCGAAGGATACCCTGGCGCGCATTGTGCGTCTGGGCGAGCGCACCTCGATTCTGCGCCGTAGCGCCGATGACACCGACCCGTCGGAGCGCGTGGTCGTGGCGAATGCTCAGCAGCTGGTGATTGTGGTTGCTGCGGCAAACCCGGAGCCGCGCACCGGTTTCATTGACCGTGCCGTGGTGGCGGCATTTGACGCCGGGATTGAGCCGATCCTGTGCATTACGAAGACCGATGTGCGGTACCCGCAGAACCTGCTGGATTACTATGCGGCGAGCGGTTTGAAGATTGTGCTGTCCTCGTCTTCGGATGGTTTGGCGCCGAGCCAGGAGGGCGCTGCCGGTTTGGAGTCGGCACCGGTTCAGGAGCTTCTGCAGGAGCTGCTGGGTCAGGTGTCGGTGCTTCTGGGTCATTCGGGTGTGGGTAAGTCGACCCTGGTGAATGCGCTGACCGGCTCCGAGCGTGCGACCGGTCATGTGAACGCGGTGACGGGCCGTGGCCGTCACACTTCCTCGTCGGCGTTGGCGTTGCGTCCGGTGAATGCGAATGGCGACCCGATGGAGCCGGGCACCTGGATTATTGATACTCCGGGTATTCGTTCTTTCGGTCTGGCGCATGTGCCGCCGGAGACCGTTGTGGAGGCGTTCGTGGACCTGGCGCCGGGTGCGGCGGATTGTCCGAAGGCGTGTACGCACGCGGCGCAGGCTCCCGAGTGCGGTCTGGAGGCGTACGTTGCTGCCGGTCGTGCCGGTGAGAGCGGTCCCGCCCGCCTGGAGTCCTTGCGTAAGCTGCTGCTGTTGACTCCTGAAGAGGGCGATTCGGAGAAGGAACTGGGCGCGCTTGTCTAGGGTTCTCTGTCCTCTCCCGCACACACATTTTTGCTGACTACATCACCGATACTGAAGAAGAGCATTACTATGAGCCGTCCCCAGCAGTACACCGACGATTTGCGTCTTGCGCATATTCTTGCCGATAGCGTCGATCGTGTGAGCGCCATGCGTTTTCGTGACCGCCCGGTCTTCTCCCCCGCATCCGAGGCACTAGAGCCCACTGAGGCGGCACCCGCCGCGGCACCGTTGGCGCCGTGGCAGCAGGCTACTCAACAGCCCGTAGAACCGCAGGCGCAGGTGCAGGAGCCTGCCGATTACGCCTCGAGTGTGGCTCAGGAAGTTGAGGAGCTTCTGCGCGCGCAGCTGTCGCGTGTGCGTACTCGTGACGGTATTGCCGGTGCCCATGCCGGCTATAACGGTCAGGCGGCGCGCCAGTGGGTGATTGCACCGATTGCTGAGCAGGATAATTTTCGCCGCGGCGTGCCGGTGTGGGCGACTCTGATTGCTTTGCTGGATCAGGGTGAGCCGGTAGTAGGTGTGGTGTCTGCACCCGCGCTGGGTCGCCGCTGGTGGGCTGCTCGCGGCTCGGGCGCGTACACGGGTAAGTCTTTGGCGCAGGCGACTCGTCTTGAGGTGTCTTCGCTGACTCAGCTGGATCAGCTGTCTGCCGCGTACACCGATCTCTCCTCCTGGAAGGCGGCCTCTGAAGGCGCTGTGGACCGCTCTGGCGAGCTTGTACAGCTTCTGGGGTCCGTTGGTCGTTCCCGCGCGTACGGCTCGTTCTGGGCGGCGTGTATGCTCGCTGAGGGTGCCGTGGATACTGTGGTTGATCCGTCCCTGTCTTTCTATGAGGTGGCGGCTCTTCTGCCGTTGATCCGTGAGGCTGGCGGCGTCGCCTCCACCCTGGAGGGTGATCTGCCCGAGCACGTTGGTGTTTCGGTCTCCGGCGTGCATCCGGTGTCCCTGGTGGCAAGTAATACGGCGGCAGTTCAGCAGCAGGTGCTGGAGGCGCTCGCACCCCGGTTCTAGTCTGCCCTTCCCTCTGAACAGGAAGCAGTAAAAATATAGCGAGGCGGCGGCTTTCCGTTAAGTGGAAAGCCGCC
>NZ_KV808411.1:62004-65347 GCF_001812285.1 Rothia sp. HMSC065B04 | reverse complement strand
CGGCGGCTTTCCGTTAAGTGGAAAGCCGCCGCCTCGCTGTTATCGCTATGAGAGCACGTATTGCCTGTTTTAGGACAGCATCGTAAGGGTGCCGAGCTTTTACACGAAGAAGGACGGCACGAGGGTCACGACGAGAGTGTCACCTGGTCGCATGTACGAGAGTGCCTTCTTGAGCCCGGGACGCTGCCATTTCGAGCCCGACACTGTGTCGGAGAAGAAATGGGTTCTATCGCAACCGACAGCAAGGAGAGCGTCACGCTGGGTGTCCAGCGACTCGCCATGCCGGGCCGTCGAGACTCGGGCGCAACCGATGAGCGTGGAAACCTCCTTCGTGGCTGTGAGGGTGTGCCGGGGTACATGAGGGCGTCTAGCGGTTCCCCTTGGCTCGGTTGTGCGTGATGCAGAGCATCTCGCAGTTGGACTCGTCGGTGGCACCGCCCTTCGACCATGCAGTCACGTGGTCGGCATCCATCTCCTTCATCCTGTAAATCTTGGTCTTGTTCGCGTTGGTGCCCACGGCGCACAGTGGGCAGTTCGACACGCCACGAGCCTCGGCGTCGGCCTTCTGGCGCTCATACACAGCTTTGCGAATGCGGTCATCGAACATGCGAATCTGGAGTAGCTCGGGGTGCTCCTCGCCGCCGAGAACGTACTCGTAGACACCCCTGGCGTTGTGGACCGCGCTATCGGCCCTGAGCTCGTCAACACGCGCGTTGACGGCTCTCGCGCTGTAGGGCTGGGTGTGAAAGCGCTCGTAGAGGTCGCCCCACTCTAAACCGCGCATTTCTTTGTCAGGGATGCGGTCGAAGACGGTTGATACCCATTCAATAACTGATATGAAGTATGTAATGAGCTCTGAGGCGTTCTCATCGCGTCGGTGTGCGGCCATATACGCACTCGGGTTGGGAAGTCCTTGAGCAGCAGCAATCCACTTAAGAGCTACTGCGAGGACTTCCTGGCGACGAATATCCCCCTTGACGTAGGCCGACCACTTCTGCTGACGCGTGTCAGCGGCGTTCGAGAACACAGCCTTGGCGGCGGTCACGAACGGGCCCGAATACACAGCGTTGAGCAACTCCTGCTCGTTGAGCGGCACACCGGAGATGTTTATGGTCTGAAACCATTCCTTGATCTCTGTCTCGGTGCCCTCACACACGTACACGAGCAGATGAGTGGCGCGGATGAAATCCTGCTTCTCGGCGGGTAGCGACGAGAACGATTGCTCGCGACCGTCCACCTTGATGGCGAACTTGCCCGTGACGAAACGCCCGATGGATGTGATGCGCTGCTGACCGTCAAGAACTTCGAGCTGGCCAGAGTCCGTACGGTTGAAATAGATCAGCCCGAGGGGGTAACCCGCGAGGATTGACTCGATAACGGCTACGTCCTTCTTGCCGTCGCCATAAATGTAGTGACGCTGGTACTCCGGCTGGATGGTCAGAGTGCCGTCGAGACCGTACAGGCCCTTACCCTCGGCCTCGTTGTAGACGAAGCCCTTGGTGATGTCAGCGATACTAATTTGTTTGAGAGAGGTTTTCATGATTGCGTCCCCAAGTGTCGAATAAAAATTCGGTCGTACGTCTCCACACCATTGATTAGTGTTTTTTTATCTTCTTGAGGGGGGATGACGCTTCCACGATAAACTGCGAGAAGGTCACTTGACTTCGCCCATCGTTGCGAGCCAAGAATCTCAAACTGGTCAGGATTGTACTTGTCCAAGAACGAGATAGGCACACCCATCACGCCTGTGTAATCGCTGGGTATAGCGTCTACGAACGGTACTTCGATTGCGTCGTAGTTGTCGTAGGTCAGGTAGCCGGTTTCGACGAGCTTCTTGTGCCGTGAATAGCGCAGGTTCTCGGCCATAGTCATGAGTTGGAGAGGCTCGTGGCGGCGTCCGTGCTCGATATTGGTGAACCAGCAGGAGTTGCCCAGGCGGGTGTAGTCGTAGTTCTCATCGGCGGGGTACCCGAGTCGCTCTGCCTTCGCGGCGTCTGCGGGCTTGATGTCCGAGCCCTTGGGGACGCCGAACACCATATCGGTCGCGTTCGCGGTGGCACCCTTCCAAAGGCGGCCGCTCTGGATGAGCGGGAAGATCTCCTTGTAGGTGGTCGCGTTGTTGTTGCCGATCACGGAGAACCGCACACCGCCTTCAACGAGCCACCCGACGAACTCACGAAACAGGGAGAACGGCGGATTGGTGACCACAATGTCGGCCTCGTCGCGCAGCGCCGTGACCTCGGCAGAGCGGAAGTCACCATCGCCGTCGAGATAGGACCACTTCAGGTCGTCGATATCCACACGTCCGTCACCGTTTAAATCATTCGGTTCTAATACAAAAACACGACCACGTTCCATCGACTTCTTAACGTTGTACTGGGGGTCATCAAGCTCGAATAGTGTCGGCTGGTAGAACTCTCCGCTTGCATTTGAACTTGGGGCATAGGATGTAGAGATAAGCTTCTTAATCCCATACTCTTCAAAGTGGAGAGCGAAGAATTTAGTAAAGTTAGACCACTCAGGATCATCACACGGCAACAGGATGGTCTTGCCACGAAAAACATCAGGGTCGTACTCTAGATAGGCATTCATCTCCTGTTCGATGTCACGCCACTGTGTGTAGAACTCATCATTCTTGGCCGCCTTAGCGCGACCGAGGCTACTGTTGCCCGCCATACTGCCTGCTCTGCTCGCTTGTCCGTTATCGCTCGATTTCGGACACGGCGTTGGGAACACAGCCTCAGGGCTGCGAGAGCCCGGCAAAGTGTTCCACAAACGGTGTCCGTTAGGTCTACCGTACCAAAACATACGAACCAACGGAAGCGGACATGGTGACGGCGAGTGTTTTCCCTCATTTACCAGGCAAAACAGTGCTTCTACCCTGTCACGCTCTCCATCACGCTGCGTGACACGGGGCTCCCGGACGGGGCTGCTCCCTCGAACGAGCACCGTCGCGCATCTTCATGACACTCACCTCGCGGTCTGGAAGAACGACAGACTCGCCCGAGACCGAGCAGAGCTACTTATTGCCAAGCAGGCGATCCGCTCGACGGGTGCGCGGGTCCACTACATCGAGGGCATCTCTCCCTCACTGACGACCCGGGCTCCGTGCTCATGGAGGGCGTCGCCTCCACCCTGGAGGGTGATTTGCCCGAGCACGCGGGTGTTTCAGTCTCCGGTGTGCACCCGGTGTCCCTGGTGGCAAGTAATACGGCGGCGGTCCAGCAGCAGGTGCTGGAGGCGCTCGCACCCCGTTCCTAGATTCTCTCCGCCCCTAGCCCCTCCCCCGGTGACGGTGACAATATAGCGAGGCGGCGGCTTTCCGGTAAGTGGAAAGCCGCCG
>NZ_KV808411.1:0-61904 GCF_001812285.1 Rothia sp. HMSC065B04 | reverse complement strand
GGCTTTCCGGTAAGTGGAAAGCCGCCGCCTCGCTGTGTATCGCTATGAGAGCAAGCGTTGCCAGTTTTAGGACAGCATCGTGAGGGTGCCGAGCAGACCCAGCAGGCTCAGACCCGAGATGATGTACGCCAGGATGTTGAAGGTCGTCATCTTCGAGGTGTACTTGGTGGTGTGACCGGCGTTCACCTTCGCCGAGTAGATGGCAAGCCAGATGGAAACGCCGACCGGAATCAGGCCCACGAGCAGCAGAGCAATCACCATGATGTTGGGGCTCAGACCGGAGCTATACGCAGAGGAGCTGTAACCGCGGGAGTTGAGCGTTGCTTCAGAGTGGAGTGCCGCGACCTGAACCCACGCGTAGAGGGTCAGTGCCAGGGCGCCCAGGGAGGCGCCAAACGCGCCGATGGAGTAGAAGTAGCCGGGGCCGCGGAAGTCGCCGGTGGTCTCGCCGTAGGGGCGGCGGTATTCAGCAGGTACCCGGTAGATGTCCGGGATGCGCTGGTAGCTGTCGTCGCGGTCGCGCACGTTAGCGGGTGCCACGCCCAGGGCGGGGCCACCGGGTGCGGCGCCGAGGGGAGCGCCGGGTGCTACGCCTGCAGGTACCGGCTGCGGGGAGTTTGCGTTGCTCTGCTCCGGGAAGGAGGGGGCGGGAATCTGGTTTTCCATGGTGTGTCCTTGAGTGGTCGTCATAGTAGCTACCGCATCGTAGCGGTGGTGCGCCTATAAGCGACTTTTGGGTTGCTCTCGTACGTTGCCGATGAGGTTGAATGAACAGCCGACACCGAACAACGATATCTACCCTTCGATACTACGGCATAGGGTGCGTTTTCGTCTTCTCTGATGACGTTCTCATTACAATGCGGTCACCTGAGCACCCTCCAAGCACGCAGGCACGCCCCGAGTGACACCGAAATTGGGCATAAAAATACCCGGCAGGTGACACCGTGGGGCGTCCTGCCGGGTGGTAGAAACCTAGCGCGGTTCCTCCTCTTAGAAACTTCTAAGCGATGTTTTACTTGCTAGGTCCCTTAGGGAACTTTGAATCACTCTCAAGCGTCCTTCTGGCTGCAAAAGTGACCAAAAGACCTCCTAAAATTGCACTTAGAATTGATACTGGATTAAAGAACTCCCCGTCTCTGGCAAATGAGATAATCACCCAGAACACCGGAACAATAGTGAGAAAAAATCCTAGTGTAAATATATTCTTCGTACGCATTGGACCTCTCCCAGATTAAAGAGTGCAGGACACTGCTGCAACAGCTAGCGCAAAGGCAATTAGTGCCGGACCTCCAATGGCTTTTCCAAAACCACCAACGAATGCTGGCCCTAAAGCTCTTGCAATCGTGGAAGCAGCTAACCCCCGATTCCAAGCAGAAATTGCGGTTGTGATTGCATTCCCACGTCACATAGTGATGTATCTTACATCACTACTCAGCAGTCTATCAGAGAGTCTCGCCAGATGTAACACGTAAATTTACATTACATGAAAAATATGCTTCTTCTGTCATGCACGCTCTCAGTGTCGGGTCCGCTGCCGCATCTAATCGCGCGGTCGAGGCCCATGATGGTGGCCACCACGCCGTCGATCTTCTCGGTGGATTTTTCTTTGTAGGGTTTGATGGTCCCGGCAGGGTCGGTGCGGATGAAGATGTTGTCCGTCTAAACCTTTCGACGCCAGCCCATACTTTTTGACGTTAGCCCAAACTTTTTGACGCCCAACCCACGAGCACGCCGGTACACCCCAGAATGAACCAGCAATACAGACTGACAATTGGGCATAAAAATACCCGGCAGGTGACGCCGTGGGGCGTCCTGCCGGGTGGTAGAAACCTACCGCGGTTCTTCCTCTGGATTGGAACCGATAATCACCGCCGCAAAACCGTGAAGGTGAGCGGGCGGTTGGGAGATCGTGGAGATGCGGGGAATCGAACCCCGGTCCGATGTGGCGTCAACGGGGCTTCTCCGTGCGCAGTTTATGCGAACGCTACTTTTCGGCTCCGGTACTTGCATAAACACATATACCGACGAACCTAGTCACGTAAAAGTCCCGCTAACCCCCGCAACAAGGGCTAGCAGCAGTGGCCTTTTAAGTCGATGCCGGTAACTGAGCCAAAGGCATACTCAGGCCGACAGACGGCAACTCGCGCTTAGGCAGCGAGTGCGAAGTCAGTGCGCTTAGATTCTGCACTTAATTTTTTGCAGAGGGCGTTAACGAGATAACCCTGCATCCTCGGCACGCTTCACCCATCTCAACTCACATCGTCGAAACCGATCATCCCCCTATGCTTTTATCAAAAAGCCCACCGTCTTCTGAAAGTTTTCCTCGACATACCTTGATGCCGCGGTGCCATTCAAACACGGTAGAGATTCAGTATATCTAAGATGTTTAACGGCGTGCAAGTCCCCTACCCACGCACGCGCAGCGCTCTCGCTGACAGAGAACGCTACCAGAGAAGAGTGCTAGCGCGCCTCCGCCACCGAAACATCCGCCGCCGCTCGCACCAAAAAACACGGCGAGTGCAGAAAATCACGGGCACAGAAAACGGGGTGAGGCGCCCCAGAATATCTGGGATCCTCACCCCGTTCGCGTACCGCACTGGGTAGCCAAAATTAGGCGGTCAAACCTTAGTGGCGCGCAGAAACAGTCATGCGGTTGTTCGGGTTGTCACCAATCTGGCAGATCACGTTACCGTGACCGTCCTCGGTACCAACCTCAAGGCACTTCTGAGTGGTCTGATAGAAAGAAATGAATACGAAAAGCATACAAATCGAAATCAGGACAGACACCGCACCGGTGATAATACCGGTCAGCGCGAATGCCTTACCCGCGCCAACTTCCTTAGTCTTCTTCAGGGACAGCACACCCAGAATGATTGCGGCAATACCCAGCAGAGCGCCAAACACGAAGAAACCGGTCAGCACAGCCGCAATACCGAGAATCATCGCCGCCAGCGCCATGCCGGGAGCCTTCTTCGTCACGGGAGCCGCATACGGGTAACCCGCGGGCTGGCCGTAACCGTAAGCATCCTGCTGGGGCTGCTGCTGGTAAGAGTTCTGCTGGTAGTTGTAGTCAGCGGGCTGTGCCTGGTAGGAGGCGTCCTGGCCGTAACCGTACTGGTTCTGCTGAGCAGGCTGCGCCTGGTAGGAAGCGTCCTGACCGTAGCCGTACTGCTGCTGGCCGTAAGTGTTCTGAGCCGAAGCGCCCTGAGCCGCAGCGCCCTGGGCGGAGGTGCCCTGAGCAACGTTCTGACCGTAAGCATTCTGCGAAGAGGGCTGCGCACCGAACTGACCGTACTGGTTCTGCTGGGTCGAGTTCTGCGGAGTAGCGTTCTGCTGCTGTGCCTGGCCGTAGGTGTTCTGAGCGGATGCGCTCTGACCGTAATCCTGGCCGTAGGTATTCTGTGCCGAAGGAGCCTGGCCGTAATCCTGACCGTACGAGCTCTGGGCGGAAGAATTAGGCTGCTGAGCAGCGTAGGGGTTCTGTGCGTTCCCCTGGTTGTTTCCGTAGTTATTCTCAGACATCCGTCGTTCTTTCCTTCACAGTTGCAGCGAACAATTTATACTCGCCCAACGCACCATTGCGCGCTGAGTTCGGTTCCATTATATAAATAAGCCGTCATTTGGGTCATCTGTGAAGTCCAAGATTCCAGAATCATCCCCCAGAATCCATCAATCGGGCAGAATCAGCGCAGAAAAAGAGCAAGGGACCGAATAGTTCAACACTATTCGGTCCCTCAAGCTTCAAAGACTCAATGCGATTTAACGGCGGTACATCTTGTACTCATCGGGGCTCATCGTCATGGTTTCACCGTGAATGGTGCACACATAGTTACCATTCGAATCCTGCACAGCGTTCTCAGCGCAGTCGCTGAGCATGCCCATGCCAATCAAGCCCAGAATCAGCACAACAACAGCAACAATCATGCCCAGCGCGCCGGTGACAATACCACCAATCGCCATGCCCTTACCGGATGCGGTACCGTTCTTCACCTTCACCAGGGCAACAATACCCAGAATCACGCCGACCAGGCCCAGCACGCCACCGAAAATCAGCCAGCCAGACAGCAGACCAATAATACCCAGAATCAGCGAAGCAATCGCCAGAGCCGAGCTCGGAGTCGGCTGGTAGCCGGGGTAGCCGCCCTGCATGTTGTATGCGGGTGCCTGCTGCGGTGCGGGGATGAACTCGCCCGGGTTCTGCTGGTAGTTCGGGTTCTCAGACATGTGTCTCCTCAAAAACGTATGGTGCTCGCGGTACACCGCGAATTTTCAACCATTATACGCGAGGAACCGCGCCCCGCCCCTACAGGCAGTCACCGAACCAGCGGTGCATCCCGCCGTTGCCTCAGCCCTAGCCGAGGTTGCGGTAACGCATCGCGCGGCGCGCCTCCAGGTCATCCTGACGCTCACGCAAAGCCTGACGCTTATCATACTCACGCTTACCGGTCGCCAAAGCAATCTCAACCTTCGCACGACCATTCGAGAAGTACATCTTCAACGGAACCACCGTGTAACCGGTCTCCTTCAGCTTCTGCGCCAGCTTATTAATCTCAGAACGATGCAGCAGTAGCTTACGGCGACGACGAGCCGCATGGTTCGTCCACGTACCGTAACCGTACTCCGCAATATGAATACCCTCGAGCCACATCTCGTTATCGGTCACCTGGCAGAAACCATCCACAATGGACGCCCCACCATCACGCAGAGACTTCACCTCAGTACCCAGCAGAACAATACCCGCCTCATAGGTATCCACAATGTTGTAGTTGTGGCGAGCCTTCTTATTCTGGGCAATAATCGCGTTATTCGGGTCCTTCTTCGCGTCTTTCTTCTTTTTCTGAGCCATCACTCAATCCTTATACGTCTTAGCTCTCTTCAGCCGCGCGCCCCGAAGCACGCCAGCGAATACCAGCATCAATAAAGGCGTTCAAACCGCCATCCAAAACATTAGAGGTATTACCCTCCTCATAGCCGGTACGCAGATCCTTCACCATCTGGTACGGATGCAGAACATAGGAGCGCATCTGATCGCCCCAGCTTGCCTTAATATCACCGGCAAGCTCCTTCTTCTTCGCGTCCTCCTGCTCCTTACGCAACAGCAACAGGCGAGACTGCAGCACACGCAAAGCCGCCGCACGGTTCTGCAACTGCGACTTCTCATTCTGCATCGACACCACAATACCGGTCGGCAAGTGAGTCATACGCACCGCCGAATCCGTCGTATTCACCGACTGACCACCCGGGCCCGAGGAGCGGAACACATCCACCTTAATCTCAGACTCGGGAATCTCAATAGCATCCGTCTGCTCAATCAGAGGAATCACCTCAACCGCCGCGAACGAGGTCTGGCGGCGGCCCTGATTATCGAACGGCGAAATACGCACCAGGCGGTGAGTACCCGCCTCCACCGACAGGCGACCAAAAGCATACGGTGCGTTCACCTCGAAGGTCACCGACTTCAAGCCCGCCTCCTCAGCGTAGGAGGTGTCCAGAACCTTCGTCGGGTAGCCGTTCTTCTCCGCCCAACGCAGGTACATGCGCAGCAGCATCTCCGCAAAGTCAGCGGCGTCCACACCACCGGCGCCCGAACGGATCGTCACCACAGCCTCACGCTGATCGTACTCACCCGACAGCAGCACCAGCACCTCTAGCTCTTCCAGCTTGGCGCGGATCTCACCGCACTCACGCTCAGCATCAGCGAGCAGCTCGGCGGCAGTCTCCTCATCCTCCGCTTCGGCAAGCTCCACCATCACCTCAACATCATCAATGCGAGAAGACAGCGAACGCAAACGGTTCAGCTCTGACTGCTTATACGACAGTGCACTCGTCACCTTCTGCGCGTTCTCCACGTCATCCCACAAATCGGGCGCGGCAGCCTGCGCAGACAGGTCCTCAATGGCGCGCTCAATCCCCTCAATATCGCTCACAGCAGCAATAGAGGTGAAAATCGCGCGAAGCTCTTTAATCTCAGCAGAAAAGTCGAAGGATGCCATAGCTTTTAACACTATCGCGAAACTGCCAGAAAGTCCCGCCGTTACAGTCCGCAACAGCCCACAGCGCAGAAGGATGGGGCATACAGAGGGCAGAAGCCGCGCAACGAAGACATAAAAAGGCATAAAACGAGGGCACATCCGCTAGCCGTTACACTACCTTGCGGATGCGCCCTCGCAGTCTATGGGGCTCAAACGTCTCTAATCGGTGGACGGGCCCTGGCTCGTCTTCAAACGCGACGAACCGTGAGCGGTTACCTCAATACCATCAGGCACCAGAATCGACAGCAGCGGCGGACGAATACGAGCCGACAGGTACACGTGCACACTGTGATCAGAATCCACGGACACGTTCTCCAGACGCAACGCCTGAAAATCCTGCCCCGGCTGAACCTCAGCCAGGTACGCACTCGCGTACTCCCACGCCGCCGAACCACTCGCTTCATCAGGAGTGCGCATCGTGCGGGTAATCGAGTTCGCCTGAGCATCCGCCATATCCTGCAGATGCTGAGTCTGCAGATACGCACCCGTAATCGCCACCGTCACCGAACCGATGAGCAAAAGCAACGCCAGCATGCCCACAATCAGCGGGGCAATGCTGCCCTCTTCCGGGTCTGAGGCGACCGGGTCAGCGGCGAGGCGGTCTGAGGCGATCGGGTCAGCGGCGAGCGCCCGGCTCTGCGCACGGGCTCGAATCTTCATGTTGGCACGAGCCAGCAAACCATTAGGAATCAGCATGACCAGACCCCCAACTCGTCGCATGAGAACTCACCGGAATCACGCCGCCACCCATAAACGAAGGCAGAAGCGGAAGACGCGCCTGAACCGTCACCGTGGCGTACGCCTTTGTACCCGAGACGCATTCCCCCGACGCACAGCTCAACGACACGCTCACATCGGAGGGCTCAACCCCGTAATCCGCGGCAGCATGCACCGCCAGACGCTGAGCCAAATCCGGGCCAACCGACGAGTCCTGCGGCTGCTCCTGCACATACAGCACCACCTGGGCGCTCGCCGCATGAGCCGCCATCACCGAAGACTGCAAGCTAAAAATCGTCAGAATGCCGTAGAGCACCGGGATGAGCAAGGTAATGCCCAAACCCAGGAACTCCACAATGGCGCTACCCTCTTCAGGGGTGTGCTGGTTAGAAAGAGGCCGATCAGAGCGGCTCTTCAGGCGTTCCTTCACCCGCTGCCGAAGCGAAAAGCCACTAATCACCGGAACGATGCTCCGCATAAATCGCATGCCCCTTCACCTCAATAGAATCCGGAAAACCCCACGGGCCCAGCACCGGCAACGGCGACTTCACCGTCACCTCCAAAGTGCGCACACCCGTAGAATCACTACTCTGACGGTACGAAATATTCTCAGCATACGAAGACGGAAGAACCCCCTCAATCATCTGACGGGTACGCTCCATGCCCTCCTGCGGAGTGCGGTCACGCATCGTACCGTAACGTGCCCCAGCCGCCGCAGCATCCACCAACATGGTTCGTGCATACAGGGCGAAAGAAACCTGCAGAATCGCCATAGTCAGCAACACCAACAGCGCACCGACCATGACGAATTCCGTGCTGGCATCACCGCGCTCGCTCTCCTCCACAGAATATTCCGCGGAGGATAGCTCAGCGGCAGTCAGCTCAGAAGCGATGCGGGGCTTACGCATTACTGGTGAACCAGAGCAATCGCATCGTTGAACATCTTGGTCAGAGCGGGCTGAGCAATCGCCAAGATAGCGGCAACCAGCACGGCGCTCATCATGGTGATCATGACCCAGCCGGGCACGTCACCGCGCTCGGGGTCATCCTGCTTGTTCTTCAGGCGCAGAGCCAGCACGGATGCGATAGCCAGGGCAATCAGCACGGTGAGGGTGGTGCGGAAACGACGGAACATGATTTTCTCCTTCAATCAAAGGGTGTAGTGTGTGGTTGGTGCGGCGCGCCGGGCAATCAGCCCAGCCCACCGCGGTGCAGCCGGTACGGTGTGTACCCGCCGCAAAATCTAAAAGTTCAAACGCATGAGCGACAAGCCCGGGAAGACCGCAAAAATCACCGTCAGCGGCAGGATAAAAAACACCACCGGGGCGAGCATCGCAATCTCCTTCTTACCGGCTGTTTCCATCAGCTCACGCTTAGCGTTATCGCGCACATCCTGAGCCTGCGCACGCAACACATCAGCCAGAGGGGTACCGCGCTCAATCGCAACAGCAATACCCTCAACGAAGCGGCTCAACGCCGGAACGCGAGTACGCTCCGCAAACTCCTGCAGCGCGCTCAGCAGCGAAACACCGGTGCGGGTCTGCGCCAAAATCTCAGAAAACTCACGAGCCAACTCGCCGCGAGAGGTCAAACAGATACGCTCCAGGGCCGCCAGCGCCGACTCGCCCGCTGTCACCGACAGAGCCATCATCTCCGCCAGCGCCGGGAACTCAGCAACCAGCTGCTTCTCACGCTTAGTCACCGCCTCACCCAGCCACCAGTCACGCGCCAGAAAGCCGCTCAAACCGCTCACCAGCACCAGCACAAGAGCCACCAGGATGGAGAAACGCTCCTGCACCACGCCAATGACGGTCAGCGCACTCATGACGGTCACACCGGCAAGAGCCCACAGCAGCTGCTCAGCACGAAACGCGCTCACACTCTGCGAAGAGCCAGCACGACGCAGACGCTCCTGCACCGAACTATCGCTCAGCGACGAGCCACTCAACGACGAAGACAGCGAACGCAGAAGCGGCGCGCAGAACGCCGAAATCGCCTCCAACAGGCTCGGCTCGCGGCGCTCCTGCTCCTTCAAAAGCGACTCACGTAGAGTCTCACCGCGCAGCTGCGACGCCACACGATCAGAGAACGAAATACTGCGAGTATTCAGCACCGATGAGAGAATCAGACCCACGCCGGTCGCCAGCAGCAGACCAAAAATCAGAGGCAGATTCATCCGAAAACCCTCCGTTCACGCGGCAACTCACCAATACGCAGCATCAGACGATACGCCGCCAAAGAAATAGCGGCACCGGCAATCATCAGCATCGCACCGGCAAACGAGTTATACACCATGCGCGCGGCAGGCTGAGTCGCCATCAGGCACAACACAAACCAGGGCGCCACGCAGGAAAGGCGAGCCGCATTCACAGTCCACGACTGACGCGCCAGAAGCTCCGAACGGGTACGCGCATTCTCACGCAGAAAATCACTCAGCGTACCCAGCAGCTTACCCAGGTCCGAACCACCCACCTCGCGGGCAATTTTCAACGCCTCAATAATGGTGTCCGCCACCGGGTCAGAGAGATACTCCTTCAAACGGTTCAGCGACTGCACGAACTCACCCGACGCACGGTAATCACGCGAGAAATGGGCAAAGGCATCACGCAGCTCTTCCGGGCCGCGGTACGAGAGCTGAATCAGCGCCTCCGGCAGGGACAGACCCGCGCGAATCGCAGAACGCAGGTGGTCCACAGCATCCGGCCACAGCTGCCAAATACGGGCATCCGCCGCGCGGGCACGATGATTCACGACCACGCGAGGCGCCACAAAACCACCAATCAGGCCCAGCAGACCCAACGGCAGAAGCTGAGTGACCATCAGCAACAACACCGAGGCAGTCACGCCGCTGGCAACGCTCACCCACATGAACGTGCGAGGCGTCAACGAATGCATGCCCGCCTTACGCAACGCCACGACCAGCGCCGGGTCGTTACTCGGCTTCGGCGGCTTGCCGTTATCAGGAAAGCAGGAAAGGTAAATCAGGCAGACGCCCAACCCCAAAATCAGGCTCAGAAACAGAGGCATTACTGACCCGCCTTCGCCGCAGCCAGCACCTGCTCGGGGCGGTGACCGGCACGAATCCAACGGTCCGGGTTCGGCAGCTCCAACGCCACACACATCATCTGACCGTCACGGCGCACAAACAGCGGGGACATCTCAATCACGCCGTCCTCAACGCGGCCGCCCAGCATGCTGATCTCTTCGACCTGGCGCTGACCGCGCGAATCGCGGCCGCAATGCACCACAATGTCAAAGCAGGACGCCACGGTCGGCACCACGAACGCCGAGGAAATATTCTCGCCCGCCAGCAGCGGCAGGGTACAAATCTTGGTCACCGCGTCACGCGCTGAATTCGCGTGAATCGTGCACATACCCGGCAGACCCGCGTTGAGCGCAATGAGCATATCCAGGGACTCCGCCTCACGCACCTCACCGATAAGGATGCGGTCCGGGCGCATACGCAGAGCCTCCTTGACCAGGCGGCGCAACTCAATCGCGCCGGTGCCCTCGAGGTTCGGCTGGCGGCATTGCAGACCCACCACATCGCGTAGCGGAACCGCGAGCTCAAAGATTTCTTCGCACGTAATCACGCGCTCACGCGGAGGAATGGATGCCGACAGGCAGTTCAGCATCGTGGTCTTACCCGCCTGGGTTGCGCCCGAAACGAGGATGTTCATGCCGCTCTCCACCGCCGCGTGCAGTAGGGACGCCGCGCCGGCACTCAGCGAGTTCATGCGCACCAGGTCGGGCAGGCGGCGGGCACGCACCACGAACTTACGGATATTGATGCTCGTGTGCCTGCGAGTAATATCCGGAATCACCGCGTGTAGGCGGGAGCCATCCGGCAGGGACGCATCAACAAACGGGGAGGAAAGGTCCACACGACGACCCGAAGGCTTGAGCATGCGCTCCAGCAGGCTATTGATCGCCTCGGCGCTCAGGTGCAGACCGGTCAATTCGCTTTCGCCGTTGCGGGCGATAAAGATTTCATCGGGAGAGTTGATCCAGATTTCTTCAACGCTCTCATCATCGAGGAACGGCTGAATCACGCCGAAGCCGCAGATTTCATCGTGCAGGCGCTGAATCACGGATTCACGGTCACCCAAATCCGGCAGGGAAATGCGGGCGCGCCGCTGCTCATAATCGTTCAGGTGCTCGTCAATGAGCCCGCGCACCGCATGCTGGTCCTCGTGCGGGTCCAGGCTGCGGTGGCGCATTGCCTCACGGATATTTTCTTCGAGCAGAGTTAGATGCTCCGCCCGGGTATCCAGTACGGTGTTCTCCATTGAAGTGATCCGATGCTGTGTGGTGTGGTTGTGTGGAATACGGTGAAGCATTGATACATCAATGCCACCATCACCCTACCCTCAGCGCATCAAATTTATCAAAATGTAATAAAACACCCCTTAATATTTACGAGTATAGTATTTGGGCATTTTTGATGCCTGGAATTGCGCATATCGTTACCCAACGTGCACTAAAATTCAAAGTGCCTAGTCAGCTGTGACTTGCAGAACAGTTGCAGGTACACCCCTCGAACCGCTCACCGTTAATCACTGCCATATTGCACTCGGTGTACACGTAACATTTCGTCTTAAAAGCCGCAGCCTCCCCTAGTAAAACGCAAGAACCCTACCCAGCAGCAGCACCTTCCCGGGCACAGCTTTCGGGCGCTCCTTCCCGTGCGCAACTTTCGGGCGCTCCTTCCCAGGCACAGCAAAGGGGCGTGCACTCCCCCAACGGGAATACACGCCCCATCACAAGCAATCACCTAGCGGTTAGTCGCCGCCACGAATCACCTTCACAGCTTCCTTAATCGGACCGTCAAAACGCAGGTTACCGTGCTCCAGCACCACGCCGCGGTCACAAATCTTAGACACCAAATCCAGGTCATGGCTCACCACGGCAAGAGTCTTACCGGCAGAGCACAGCTCCTGAATCTTCGCAATACACTTCTTCTGGAACGGCTCATCGCCCACCGCAAGAATCTCATCCACCAGGAAGATATCCGGGTTCGTATGAACCGCAACCGAGAATGCCAGACGCAGGTACATACCCGAAGAGTAGAACTTCACCTCGGTATCGATAAAGTCGTGAATCTCAGCGAAATCCACAATCGAATCGAAGGAAGCCTCAATCTCCTCCTTGGACATACCCAAGATCGCGCCGTTGAGGTACACGTTATCGCGGCCAGTCAGATCCGGGTGGAAACCAGCGCCCACCTCAATCAGACCCGCAATATTGCCGCGAGTGAGAACCTCACCCTCATCGGCGCGCATCACGCCAGAAATCATCTTCAGCAGCGTGGACTTACCCGAGCCGTTCAGACCCAGAAGAGCCACACGCTCACCCTGACGAATGTCCAGGCTCACGCCGTTGAGCGCATTGAACTTCTCCGAAAGATCACCCTTGCGGCCCTTAATCAGCCACACAAAAGCTTCCTTCATCGAACGGGTGTGGCGCAGAACGAAGCGCTTCACCAAATTCTCCACGTGAATCACCACGGGAGCGTCCGGGCTCACCGGCGGGAACTCAAGCTTCTTAATATCCACAGAATCAGAGCTCCTGGGCGAAGTTGCCCTCAAACTTACGGAAGAGCAAATCACCAATCAAAACGGTCAGCAGAGAAATACCAAGGGCAATCGGAGTCCAGAAGCTGAAAAGATGCGGAACCACCTGCGAAGCAGGAAGCGCCAAATCCTCAGGACGGAGCGTCGGATGCCAGAAGCCATAGTGGAACAGCTCCACCGCAACGGTCAGCGGATTAAGCATGAACACGTTGAACACCCACGGATAGAGAGTGTCACGCACCATGGTCCAGGAGTACAGCACCGGCGAGAACCAGGTAGCCACCATCAGCAGCATGTCCACAATGTTCTCCGAATCGCGGAAGAACACGTTCGCCACACCGAAAATCAAACCCAGACCATAGGACAGCATCATCACAATCAGCATGCCCGCCAGAATCGACCCAAACGCCAGGAAGGTCGGGGACCAACCCACCAAGAAGCAGGCCAGCAGCATCACAGCAATCTGAGGCACAAAATGCACCAGAGCCACCCACACCGTCGACAGCGAGAACAGCTCACGCGGCAGGTAAATCTTACGAATCAGCGCGCTGTTAACCACCATGGCGCGAGCACCATTACCAAAACCCTCCGAGAAGAAGTTAATGGCAATCATGCCCGAGAACAGGTACACCGCATAGTTGTGCATACCGCGTTCCAAGCCAAGGAACATACCCATGGCAATGTAGAACACCAGGAACTGCACACCCGGCTTAATGTACGACCACAAAATGCCCAGCACCGAGCCGCGGTAGCGGACCTGGATTTCCTTATCGACCAGCAGTCGAAGCAGGTAGCGGTTCTTCACCGCATCCAGGATGCCGCGCCCACGGCCGGGCGCCTTCAGGGGAACAGACTTCAGATCGTTCATCGGGTCAGCTCAGAATCCGTATGCTCAGCGAAGGTCTTAGCCCACGCATCGTAGGAGGCAACCTCAGCAGCCTTCGAACGGTACTGCTCACGCAGCTTATCCCAACCGGTCACCAGCTGAACGTGCAGCTTAGCGGCCTGAGCCAGCTTCGACTTGAGCTGCTCGGGATCGCGGCGGTACCAGAACAGACCGGTACCCTCAGCGTTAGTCGCCAGAGCCGAATCGAACTTCGACAGGGTCCACCAGTTGGTCTCACCGTAGTTCAGCTGAATCTGCGGGTGAGCCTTCGCCTCTTCACTCACCGGCTTGAGCAGCTGACGAGCAACAGTCTTCGCGGTCCAGGAAGCAAGCTTCTTGTAACCGGGGGACGCAAAGGCGCGGCGGCCACGGAACGGAGGCTTCTTCGTCTGGATAGCCGGGAAATCATCCACGTTCGGCTTCACCTGAGACTCCGGGTACTCCTTAGCCATCGCACGAATCACCGGCAGACGCTGCGAGAGCGAGGGGTGCAGGTGCTCGGGGCCGGAGAGCAGATCCTCCAGCGCCATCAGGCGGCCAGCCTCGGTGTAGTACTGCATGGACAGGGTGTGCTTGACGTCCAAGAACAGGGACTCCAGCAGCACGCGGCCACCCTTATCGAAGGGCGAGTGCAGCAGCGCCGTAATGAGGCGGTTGCGCTCGTGGTAGTACGCCTGCCAGCCGACCGAGTCATCCTTATCGGTCCAGGACACGTGCCACACGCCCGCACCGGGGAAGGACACGGTAGCGAAGCCCGCGGCCTTAGCGCGCAGACCGTACTCAGCGTCATCCCACTTCAGGAACAGGGGCAGAGACAGACCGATTTCCTTGATGACGGTGGTCGGGATGAGGCACATCCACCAGCCGTTGTAGTCCACGTCCACGCGGCGGTGCAGCCAGGGGGTGTTACGCAGGTTGTGGTGACCCAGGTTGTGACCCATCGCCATGTCATCGTGCGGCTTAGCGTAGAAGTTACGCCACGGGTCAACAACCTCACCGAATGCGTGCAGGACCGAACGGTCGAACATGTCGAACATGTGCGCACCCACGATGGTGGGTTCCTTGCAGTAGTTCGCGAAGGTCACCATACGCAGGATCGACTCGGGCTCAACGATAACGTCGTCATCGAGTAGCAGCACGTAATCGGAACCGTTGTTGACAGCCTCGAACATGCCGCGCGAGAAGCCACCGGAACCACCCAGGTTGCCCTGGTTGATAATACGGAACTTACCGGAGAGGGGCTTGACGACCTCTTCGAAGTCCTCGTGGTCCTGCACCTTCTGGGTGCCCTGGTCCACAATCAGGAACTCGTGCACGGCATCGAAAATCTCGGGGCTCTCACCCAGAGCACGAATGTTGTTGATGCAGTACTCCACCTTGTTCATGGTGGTAATCTGCACGGTTGCCTGACCAGCCTTCACGTCTGCGCGGGGCTCAATGTCGCCCAGCCAGTTCGCTTCAATCAGCTCAAGGTCGCCGGTGCCAGCCAGGTCGAACCAGTACCAGCCGCCGTCACCGAACGGTGCCAGGGGCAGGGTGAAGGTGTTGGTCTCCTCGCCGGAGAGCAGCTTCGCATCCACGCGCTGGATCACGCCACGGCCATTGGACTTGTACACAATGACCATGCCCTCGCCGCGAGTCTGAACGCTCAGCACGACCTTCTGCAGGTCAGTCCAGCGGCGCCAGTACGAAGCGGGGAACGCATTGAAGTACGTACCGAAAGACAGGCTCTGGCCCGCGTTCACGGTGATGGAGCGGCGGCTGTTCAGGCTGTTCGCGGCATCACGGTTCGCGCTAGCGTTCGATACAGACTGACCGGAGGTGTTCATCGCCTCCGCAATGGAGGTGGAAGCGTCGCCGTCAATACGGGTGGGCAACTGAACGCCGGTTGCGACACTCGCGTCCACGTACAGGGGCACGACGTCAGTCTCAACCGCGCTCGGGAAAATAACCCGCTGCAGGTTCTTCAAAGTCTTATCAGCCATGGTTATGCGTCAACACCACCGGACTCGATCTTCGCACCGTTAGCGAAATGCGGGCGGATCTTGTTGTCGAACATGGACAGTGCAGCACCGATAGCCATGTGCATATCCAGGTACTTGTAGGTACCCAGGCGGCCACCGAACAGCACGTTGTTCTCACCCTTAGCCAGGTCGCGGTACGCCAGCAGCTTCTCACGGTCCACGGAGGTGTTGACCGGGTAGTACGGCTCGTCGCCCTTGTTCGCGAAGCGAGAGTACTCGCGCATGATGACGGTTGCGTCCTTGGTGTAGTCACGCTCGGGGTGGAAGTGACGGAACTCGTGGATGCGGGTGAAGGGAACATCAGCATCGGGGTAGTTCATCACGGAGCAGCCCTGGAAGTCCTCAATCGGCAGGACTTCTTCTTCCAGGTCGATGGTACGCCAGGACAGGTCACCCTCAGCGTAGTCGAAGTAGCGGTCAACCGGGCCGGTGTAGACCACGGGAATCTGACCCAGGACGTTCTCGCGAGAGTACTGGTGACCGGGCTCGAAGAAGTCAGTGTTCAGGTGCACCTCAATGTTCGGGTGCGCCGCCATACGCTCCAGCCATGCTGCGTAGCCGTCAACGGGCAGACCCTCGTACTTGTCGTTGAAGTAGCGGTTGTCGTAGTTGTAGCGAACCGGCAGGCGGGAAATGATGGATGCGGGCAGCTCTTCCGGCGGGGTCTGCCACTGCTTAGCGGTGTAGTGCTTGATGAACGCCTCGTACAAGGGGCGACCAATCAGGGAGATGCCCTTATCGTTCAGGTTCTGCGGGTCGGTGCCAGCCAGCTCGCCAGCCTGCTCAGCGATGAGCGCCTTTGCCTCTGCGGGAGAGTAAGCTGCGTTGAAGAACTGGTTGATGGTGCCCAGGTTAATCGGCATGGGGTACACGATGCCGTTGTGGCGGGTGTACACGCGGTGTACGTAGTTGGTGAACTCGGTGAAACGGTTCACGTACTCCCAGACACGCTCGTTGGAGGTGTGGAACAGGTGCGCACCGTAGCGGTGCACCTCAATACCGGTCTGCTTCTCCTTCTCGCTGTATGCGTTACCACCGATGTGGGAACGGCGGTCCAGCAGGGCAACCTTCAGGCCCAGCTCAGTGGCAGCCTGTTCTGCGATGGTCAGACCAAAGAGGCCCGAACCGACTACTACGAGGTCAGCGGTCAATGTTTTCTCCTGTATTATCACGGCGCACCGCCGCTTCTGAGAGGGCGGTATTCACCTACCAGATTGGACACATCCGAGGGTTCTCAGTCGCGCCGCAATCCGCACGGGTGGGTGCAAAAAGCCCCTCCCGTGATGGATATAGTCATAATCTAAGATACCTGTTTATCAAGCACTACGCATACTTATGACGTGCTTTTAGGGGCTTTTGGACTATTGTTCGCACACTCTTTCTCTGTGTGAATATTCTTCGCGAACCCCGAGGTCAAGCCGGTCTGAGACAGTTCTTTCTTCTGCGTATTTTTACGGTCTACTCATGGTGAAGGAATTTTATTTACGGGTAAATATTCACCCTGTCCTAGTTGCGGCGGTAATTACCCGCCACCTAGAGCTGTAGGCGCAGGGGGGTGGTTCGAGGGTGGCGTTTCATGGCTCTCACGCGCTACAAGGAAGCACCCCTGCGGCATATTTGGGGATGCGCGTTGGTGCACGCGAGAGGTGATTGAGGTGGTTTATCCACAATTTTTTGAAAAATAGGGCGAAAAATTCAAAAAATACGAACATATTAGTTTACCTACAGATAATTTATTGAGCTTTAATGCTTTTTAATGTTTTCTGAGGGTATGACTCTCTTCTTTCTCGACCACCACAACACAACCAACGCGCTCCCCTACCCCCGCGTACTCCGACTCGACGGCGAGGCGGCACCCAACGGGATACAGCTGCGCCCCGGTAGCGCACACCAGCAGGCTCTAGAGCAGGCACTCAACCACACCCTGCAGCACCCTGCGCCCGGCGCGCACGCTCAGGCACAGGAAACGACGTTCCAGCTACGCCCCGCGCACGATAAGGACCCCGCCGGCGCCTCGATTGCGCCAAACAGCCACGTTCCGAACGAATCTCAAACTCCGGGCGCGCCCGCCGTCAGCCTCCTGCGCATTCTGCGCGGACCCGAAGCGGGCGCAACCTTCCCCATCAGCCGCGGCCGCACCAGCCTCGGCAGGGCGACACTACCTGCCCGTGGAGGAGAACAGCCGCACCACATTCACCTGCAGGACCCCTTCCTCAAGCCGGTGCACGGCAGCTTCTACGCCGATAGCTCCGGCATCCGCTGGATCGAGAAACGCCCCGCCGCAAGCGAGGGCAGCGAGAAGGCACATGGCAGTATGAAGGCGCAGGGCGCCGAGCCGCGCATCCTGCGCTGGGACGAACCTTTCTGCCTCGGCTCCTCGCTCTGCATGCTCACCTCCCCCAGCGCAGACGGCGAACGCACCGTAGAAAAGGCGAGCACGCCTGCCACGACCTCTGGCGAGCTCGCGCAGACGCTTGCTCCCCTGGGCGACGCCGGCAACCCCTTCGAGCCAGTAGTCGTAAATCCTCCCGCGCCGCGTAAGCTCAAGCAGATTCTGTTGAGCGTGTGCCTGCCGATTGTGGTGGGTCTGATTATTGCGCTGGTGACCGGTATGTGGTTCCTTCTGCTGATGTCTGCGGCGTCTTCGCTGCTGATGCTTCTGCATTTCTTTGGTGGTCGGGCGGAGAACCGTGCCGCATCGCAGCAAACTCATCAGGCGGCTGAGCAGGAAAAGGAACGTGCCCTCGCCCTGCCGACCGCAGGCGACCTGGCGATTTCGGGCACCTCTGCCCTGCATGATGCCGCCTACCCGGCTATTGTGCTCGGGTGCGGTCCCCGCCAGCCCTACCTGCGCGGCCGCAACCTCCCGCTGGGCACTCTGGAGAAACAGGATGCACCCCACTATCTGCCGCTACCCACCCCGACTCTCGGGCACTACCTGAAGCTGGAGGAGGCACATCTGCGCGCCTACCTGGTGCAGCTGGTGGCGGGCTATCCGGGTGCGGTGCACGTTCTGCTGGCGGGTGCTGAAAGCGCTGATCAGCAGCGCACCAATAGTCTCTTGCAGACTCTGGCTGTGGTGCCGGGCGTGAGCGTGCATTGCCTGCCGGGCGTGCAGCATGAGAAGTATCTGCAGGCCCTGCAGAGTAGCTTGCAGTCGGAGCTTTCCGCATCTGTTCCGCCGCTGATTCTCATGCCCCTGCAGGCGAGCGCTATCTACGCTCCCCTGCTGACCGCGCTGAACTCTGGGGCGGTCGCGGAGTCTTCGCCGTCCCGCGCGTTCGCCTCCCCGCGTGAGCAGAAGATGAACGCCCCGGCGCTCTGCGTGCTGGGCAGTGCTGAGGGTGATAGTTCCGCCCATGCACCCGGTGCGCTTTTTGGTGCCGCCTGGGTTGAGTGTGCAAGTGAGGGTAGCCACCGTCAGAGCATCCGTTACCGTACACAGGGTTACGCGGCGCCGCCGGTGCAGCCCACCGAGGGTGTCTACCAGGTGCACCCTCTGGCGTGTGAGGGTCTGTGCCAGCACGCCGATGGGCTCAGCGTTGAGGCATTCTGTGCCGCTCTTGAGAACCTGTACCGCGCCGGGTGCGAGCAGGAGCAGGGCGCGCTTAGTGAGGCTCAGGTGCACCAGTCGGCGCATCTATTCTCTTCCCTGCAGGCGCAGAGCGCGCGGCAGAAGAATCGCACCGATGACATGGCGGTGGAGTCCGTTCTGCAACGCTGGTCCGCTCAGCGTTACGCCTCCGATATTCGCTGCTACCTGGGTGTTTCTTCGGGTGGCTCGCTGAATATTGGTCTGTCTGAGCACGGCCCACACTGGCTGCTCGGTGGCACGACTGGTGCCGGCAAATCGCAGCTGTTGCGTTCGCTGGTGCTCAGCGCTGCGCTACGTTACCCGCCCGAGCGCCTCGGCCTGATTCTGGTGGACTTCAAGGGCTCGGCTGGTTTGGGTCCTCTGGCTCAGCTACCGCATGCGCTCAGCGTGTTGAGCAATTTTGATGTGTCCGCGGTGGAGCGTGCCCTCGAATTTTTGCGCGCAGATATTCACCGCCGCGAGGTGGATCTGCAGGCGCTCGGCGTGAACTCCTACCGCGACTACCTGGCGTCCTGCCAGGCGGCGGGTACCACTCCGCGCTATCCCGAGCTGCTGATCGTGGTGGACGAGTTCCGCATGCTCATCGATTCCATGCCGGACGCTATGGCTGAGCTGATGCGCATTGCCACGATTGGTCGCTCGCTGGGTCTGCACCTGGTGTTGGCGACTCAACGTCCGCAGGGTGCTATTTCGCAGGATATTCGCGCCAATATTGCCACGAGCATTTGCTTGCGTGTGGCGAGCGCGCAGGATTCCTATAACCTGCTGGAGCATGAGTCTGCGGCGTATATTTCGGCGGCGCATCCGGGGGCCGGGTATGTGCGTCTGCCGGATGGTCGTTCCCTGCCGTTCCGCGCCCCGCTGGTGGATGCGGTCCCGTCGAGTAGCGATGCCCGTCCGGTGCAGGTGCTGGGTCTTGAGGAGGGTGGCTGGCGTGAGCTGACTGCTACTTCTGTTGTTCAGAAGGCTGGCGGGAATGAGGATGAGCTGCTGATTCGTTCGGCGCAGCAGATTCGTGCGCTCTATGAACGCGAGTACGCGCCGAGGGGTCTTCGGAAGAATGCGGCAGTTGAGGATGAATACTGCCCGATTCCGCCGGAGCTTCCCGAGAACACCCCGCTGCCAGTGGTGCAGGCGCCGGTGAGCGAACTGGTAGCGTACGGCATTGATCCGGCGGCTACCTCTCAGGTTGTAGATTCTCAGGAACCCGCCAATTCTGGCACCGCTTCCGCAGGGTACCTACTGGGTGAGTTGGAGATTGCCCGCTACGGCGTGCGCCGCCCGATCAGCTGGTCGGGTCAGCAGGCGCTGGCACTGCTGGCTCAGAGCGCCGAACGTGCCCCGATGCTTTACGGTCTTTTAGCTCAGGCATTCGCCGCCCGCACGCCGGTTGTTCTGCTGACCTCTGACGGTGCACTCTACCGCGACCTGGAACCCTACGCCGGTGCCTTTGAGACGCTCGTGGGTGCGCAGGAGCTTTCGCATCTGCGTTTCTGCCTGGAGGAGCTGCGCGTCCCGAACCTGTGGGGCACCGAGGCTTCCGCCCGCCCGCTCATTGTCGTGGACGGTCTGGACAGCTGGCTGGAGGCGCTGGTCCGCCAACCCGATACGGAGAACCTGCTCTACGATCTACTCTCGCAGGGGTGCCGTCGCGGCTATTCGGTGGTGTTCACCTCCGCGTTGAACCCGCGCGGTCGTTTCGCGGCGGCGGCACATTCCACGCTGTTGAGCCGCCGCTTCCTGGACGCCGACCTGATGCGTTCCACGAGCAAGGACTACCCGACCCCGGCGCAGAGCCACTACTGCGTGGAAGGTTCCATCAATGAGGAGCTAATCGGGGATCAGCCGCTGAGCGCGTCGATTCTTTCGCCCTGCGTTGCGGGTTTCCGGGAGCTGATTCAGGTTCTGCAGAGTAACGCCGCGAGCGCTTCTAACGGGTCGAGCACTCGCCCCGGCACTCTTCTGAGGCAGTTCCCCGAGTACTATCGCATGCCCTCGACCGAGTACGTGACCGCCGCCCACGCCGCGTGCAATCCGCAGGGCGCTAAGCTGTTGGTCGCGTTTGACCGCCGGCAGATGCCGGTGTGGATGAGCGCCCCGGCTGGCGCGGTGGTTCCGGTGCAGGGTGCCCGTTCGGCGGGTAAAACCACCCTGCTGGAAAGCATTGCTCAACTCAACCCGCAGCTGGATACCCTCATCCTTGAGGGTTCTGGCGGCGCCTCGGGTTCTGGCGGCACCACGGGTTCTGGCGGCGCGTCGGGTGAGCCGCCGAGCGTGGAGCGTACCCGCGCGCTCCTGGACTCGGTGACAAACCCCGCGCACACGCTCGTGCTCGTCGACGATCTGCAGTACCTGCAACCCGCCGTTCAGCAGCTACTTCTGGAGCGTCGCGGTGAGTTCCGCGCCATGCTGGTCGCCTACACGCCCTGGCCGAGGCGCGCCTCCTCACCCCTGTTGGCTGCGCTCATGGGATGCTCGCGTGCGCTTCTGCTCGCACCCGCATCCCTGGCGGATGCCGACATGTGCACCGTGACCGCGCTACCACTGGATCGATTCACGCAGGGTGAGCAGCCCGCAGGCCGCCTCGTGGTGGTGGACGGTGCCTCCGTGTGCGCAGCGCAGGTTCCCCTGGTGCTGAGCACGGCTGCACAGGCTGTAACAGCTACGCAGAAGGTGCCGGTAGCGGTCTAGAGTGAGCATTCTAGAGCCAAGCCGTCTAGGGTTTAGCGGCGCTAGGGGTTTAGCGGCGTCGGCGGCTGTACTTCTCTGCTTCTTCGCCCGATGCTTCGGTGACCGCCTCAATATAGCGGCGGCTACTGGGCATGAGCACAAAGACGAAGGCAGCCGCCGCACCAATAACACCCGCAATCGTGATGGACTGGCTAATGTTCAGACCGTAAGCACTCACGTTCATAACGAGGGTACTTGCGGTGACCCACAGGGCGCAGAGGGTAATCAGGATCATGGGCAGGCGCGATCCGAAGCGGCCGCGGTAGAAACGCAGACCGAAGTAGGTCATGCCAGCGGCAATGAGCACCTGGAGCACACCGCCCACAATCGCCTGAGCGGTAGACATTCCGCTGACGATAAAGGGGTAGAGGATGCCGCGAATCAGAATGTATGCTGCGAAGGTTTCGGTCAGGGCGAATGCATAGATGACGTTGAACGGGCGTGACGTCATGGTGGGCTCCTCATGGGTAGTGTCGGCGGCAGACCGGGGTGTACTCGGTCCGATGTGCTGGTCGATGCGTTGGTGCGTTAGCGGGTGGGCGCTCCCCCGTCTCGGGTTCACCGCCTCGTCGTCGGTGCGGCATTTCAGGGGTAGGTACCGCTTTATATTATGCCTGAGGTGCCACTCACCCAGCCGCCCGAGTCTCGCCCATGAGACGCGACGCAGAATCTGTGTGTCAGCATGCGATTCCTCATCCTCTCAATTAGACAAAGGTTAGCCTAAGTGATAGATGCCTCAGCGTAATACTGAAGTTTTTAGAGAAAAGTACTTGTCACATCCGCTCCAACATGCGAAAGTTGATAAGTCAATTTTCACCCTAACGCTGGGTGAGCGTCCCATCATCGGATGTATTTGACACGCACACAGGAAAATAGATGTGTCTTGCCACCGCGTGAGACCGTAAATCATGAAGGAGGTCCACCGTGGATTGGCGTAGTCGTGCAGCTTGTTTGGACAAGGATCCGGAGCTGTTCTTCCCCGTAGGAAACACCGGACCTGCCCTGTTGCAAATTGAAGAGGCCAAGACTGTCTGCCGCTCTTGCGAGGTTGTAGACGTCTGCCTGAAGTGGGCCATCGAGACCGGCCAGGACTCCGGCGTATGGGGTGGCACCAGTGAAGACGAGCGTCGTGCGATGAAGCGTCGCGCAGCTCGTGCCCGCCGTGCATCCTAACTTCCGGAGTATTCAATAGGGCATCAAAAGCGTGGTGCAGTGATATAAAGTCACTGCACCACGCTTTTGTCATATACAGAACCTATCTAGACAGCAAACTGCCACCACCCCGTACTCGGGGCGGCGGCAGTTCTATATGTCATACGAGAAGGGGCTTAGACGAGCACCGCGGTGATGACCACGCGGGTACCGGTCGGTTCGTTAGCCTCCCAGCGGATTGAGCCGTTCAGCTCGCTTGCCACCAGGGTACGCACAATCTGCATGCCCAGGCCTTCCTTACCGGTCACCGGGCGGTAGGCGTTCGGGCCGGACTCTTCAATCTTCTTATCGCCCATGCCCTTACCGTCATCAGTAATCACGACGGTGAGGATGTTCTCCCCCTCATCGTTGGTACCGCGAATACCCTCGAGGGTCACAGTGCCGGTCTCACCGTCCAGGCCGTGCTCCACAGCGTTCGCGACAACCTCGTTGATAACCAGCGCCAGAGGGGTAGCGAACTGGCTCGGCAAAGATCCAAAGGAACCAATCAGCTTGGTAGACACGTGCTGGCCGGGGGAAGCAAGCTCAGCGGCAAGGTGGAACTGACGCTCAATCAGCTCGTCAAAGTCGACGTTCTGAGTCAGACCCTGCGAAAGCGCCTCGTGCACGGTAGCGATTGTTGCCACGCGACGCATCGCCTGCTCCAGGCCCTGACGTGCCTCATCCGTGGTCATACGACGCGACTGCAGGCGCAGCAGAGCGGACACGGTCTGCAGGTTGTTCTTCACGCGGTGGTGAATTTCGCGGATGGTCGCGTCCTTGGTCATAAGCTCCAGCTCGCGGCGGCGCAACTCGGTCACGTCACGGCAAAGAATCACGGCGCCTTCACGCTCGATACGGGCGCGCCTCTGTGCCAGCAGCGGGATGGAGCGCATGGTCACGCGGGCACGAGCAATAACCAATTCGGTGCGCAGGTCACTACGGCCCGCCAGGACGAGCTGCAGGGTTTCATCCGCCTGTTCACCGGCAGGAAGCATCGCACGGGTGACGTCGGCAAGGTTTTGCTTTTCGAGGTAGCCGGTCATGCCCATGCGGTTGTACATGGAGTTCGCGTTCGGGGAAGCGACGACCACACGACCGGAGGGGTCAAGCACAATAATGCCGTCGATCACGCGGGGGTTGCCCTGAGTGTTATTTCCCTGGGCGAGGGGGTCGGGCCACAGGCCGGAGTGCACCATGGAGAGCATGGTATCAGCAGTATATTCGTAGACCTCGTCGCTGATGGAGGGGTAGCCACTGGGTGTGGCAATCTTGTGGCTGGTCAGCAACGCAATGGTGCGGTTGTTGCGCACGATGGGCACGAAGGTTACGTGTACGCGCGGGCGGGCACCAACGCCTTCACCGCTTCCTTCGTCGGTGTAGGTGCTGATGTTCTGGTCAATCCAGACGCGGTATGCTTCGTCGCGGATTCCGTCTTCCATGTCGTGATCGATGATGTCGTGGTGGAAGAGGGTTCGGACGTTAGAGGGGCGCACGTGCGCGAAGGCACGGAAAGTACTGGTTTCGCTGGGGCCGGAGACGGCATCCGGGGAACTGCCGTCGGCAACAACGTAGTCGGTGGGGAACCATAGAACCAGGTCACTCTGGGCGATGTCAGAGATGACCTGCCATTCGCCCATGATGAGGTGAACGCGTTCAGTGTCGCCGGGACCGAAGTCGCAGGCGCTCATAATTCCTTCTGCAAAAGACATATGTTTGTGTGCTTCCCTAAGTTCGGGTGTGTTCAACCATTTTACGGTTTGTTCGCCGCAAATCCCATTCAAACGACAATACGTGGAATAGTTTACAGAGCATTTCTTGGAGCGCGCTTTTTAATCGCAAATATGACGCCCTGAGATGAGATGAACCCCTCAACTTTGAGGTGAAATATTCGCGCTACTGCCCTGCATTATTGTCACCTTCCCCGATTCAAAACCCCGGCCCAAAACCCTACGTAAAACCCGGCGTAAAGACACAGAAAACCCGGCATATCGGCGCTCTGCAGTTCCTAGAAGAAACCGAGAAAAACACCGATACGCCGGGGTTTCGTTCGCCCGCCTCTGGCGGGCATTAGTTGTAGCTGACGGACCTGTACGCCGGGGCTGAAGTTAAGCGCCGGGGCGTACCGCGTACATACCCTCGAGCATAGCCTCCAGGGACTGCACGACCGCGTGGCGGGGTGCGACCTCCAGCAGCGCTTCACCGTTGCGGCGCAAACGGTCCATGACCTTCCGTTCGTACGGAATCACGCCGGCGAGCGGAACCGACAGGTAGCGCGCCCAGTTATCGCGCATCTTCGCCTCGGGATTGAACCCGGCGGCTTCGCGGCGGCTGCGGTTGAGCCAGTACTGCACATCCGTTTCGGGGGCGAAAAGATCCGGGCGTGCCTGCACCTCGCGGGCGAGGTTAATCAGGCGCGGCAGGCCGATGACGTCCGCTTCGCCCAGCGCAATCACGCGGTCGGAGCAGGCGAGCGCGGTGAGGGTCGCGGCGTTACGGCGCGGTGCCGGGCCGTCAAAGGTCAGTTCCTCGTCGACCTCAATGGGGGCGGCAACATCGCAAATGACCAGGTCGTAGCGGTGCTTGAGCCATTCGAGTACCTCGGCGAAAGCGCGGGCGCGCACCTCGGGCCAACGCGAGGAGGAGGTGATGCCGCTCAAGAAGTCGAAGGTGCCGTTTTTGAGGGGCACTCGCTCCATGATGGCGCCGGCTTTCTTCTCGTCGAGCTGGGCACGGTCGGCGTCCGAGCAGAGAATTGCCAGGCCGGAGCCGGTATCCTCGAGCGCCATGAGCGCATCCAGGCTGGGCGCGTAGGTGTCTGCGTCGATGAGGCAGACCTGCTGACCCTGCTGCGCCGCGAGGGCGGCGAGGTTGAAGGCAATGGTGCTTCGACCGGGTGCGCCGTGAGTGCCCCAGACGGTCACGATTTTGCCGAGGCGGTGGCCGGGCTGGTAGCGGGAAGGCGCGGCGGGGTCCTGGTTAATGTCGGGGTGTTGCGGCAGGGTGCCGTCGTTGTTCTCGTTCTGCACGTGCAGGGCGTAGTCGCTACCGGGTGCGAAAGAGTCGACGATGGCGGCGGCCTGGCTGAGCACGGATTCCTCGTTGCTGGGCGCAACGTTACTGGGCATAACGGAGGAGGCTTCCGCCGGGTCGTGCGCGCCGGGCGCGTTTCCGGCGGGCACCGCGGGGTCGATTCCGTAGCTTCCGTAGTCGGCTCCGTAGGGCGCGCCGGCGTTTATAGCAGCGCCCGCGGCGGGGTCGTAGCCGTAACCAGCTGAATCATACCCAGCCGGGCGGTGTCCGCCGTTATCGTAACCGTAGCCACCGTCGTAGCCGTATCTGGATTCGTAGGCGCTGTCGTACCCGTAACCGGCATCCTGACCGTAGGGAGCGTGCGCCTCCGGCTGATGTACAGGCTGCGCGGGAATGCCGTAGCCTACCGCGGGGCGGGCGAGTGCCGCATCCACAGCCTGTTCGAGCGAGCCCAGGATTTCTTCGAGGGCAGCTTCGGGGCGGATGCGGTGCGCATGCGTGGGCAGCGGCAGGTTGTCCGGGGCGATAACCGCCAGGAGCACTTCGGAGGCGGCGAGCGCATCCACAGTGGAGGCGCTCATTTCTGCGGGCACGTGGACGCAGAGCAGCACGCGGGCAATGCCTGTGTGCGCCATGCCGACGGCTTCGCTGAAGTCCTGCACGGTACGCGCCACGGAGACGCGGCCGCGCTGGGATTCGATGCGGGTCAAGAGCGAGCCGTCATCGCCGTAGAGGATGACGGGGATATTCACTGGCCCTCCCCGTAGGTGCCGGGGATGAGGCTGATCTTGGAGTCGCTGTTGCTTTCCTTCACGAGGTCGGTGAGGGCTTCTTCCTTGACCCACAGCTGCACGGTTGCTTTGCCGTTGGCGCCGAGCACGCCCTCATCGACCGTTACGGCAACGATTTCGGCATTGGTGACGATGGCGCGGGCACCGTTTTCGGTGCGGTTATCGCTCTTGGTGTCGGGGTTGCGCGGGCCGGAAGTCCACACGTCCACGCGCTCGCCTGCCTTCAGTGCGGAGGCGGCGGTGCGGTCAATGCTGACGGTGGCGAGGCGGCGCCCCGGGGAGGTTTCAGTGCCTACCGATTCTTTGCTGATGAGGTTGCCGGCGGGGATGCGCTGGGTAGCGATTTTGCCGTTCATCTGTGCGGCTTCGGCGCGGGTGAAGTACTTGTCTTTGGCGGAGTCTATGTTCGCTTCGACTCGGGCGAGTTTGTCTTCGGTAATCTTCTCGCCGAGGCGGATTTCACTTTTGGCGGTGTAGTACTCGGTTTTGCTGTTATTGGCTTGCACGTAGAGCTGCACGCCGGTGATGGAGACGAGCACGAGAAGTACACCGAGGATGAATCGCCAATCCTTGACGGTGGGCCTTTTGAGGCGCTTGGCGTGGGGCTCGGTGAGGGTGGAACGCTTCGTCGCGTTCTGTCGTATGCGCATGATGTGGTTGTGCCTTTCGGTGCGGAAGCCGGCGGTGATTCCGGTGTTGTTCAACTGACCGATGAGCGAGTGGTGTGTTTTCGATAGTGCTTTGGTTGGTTCTGACACTAACCCTAACAGCATATTTCATTTAGTACTCTCTCTCAACAAGAGTCGTGTTTATGAAATATTTTTGAGTCTTGCCCCTTTTGAAGGGGTGATTAGATAACTTTTCAGCTCATATAAGGCTTTTTGTGAGCAAATTTCACGGTGATGGCATATACTGAAAGTACTCAATAGATGTTCTGTATGGACTCTATGTAAAAGGCCACTAACGGTGGCTAAGGGGCCCAGGATTTCACTCACGGAAAGGAACAATTCGATGACTGCACCTCGTTTCCTCACTCTGAGCGACGTTGCCGAGGAGCTGCAGGTTTCGCTTTCGCAGGTACGTGCTCTGGTGCGTAGCGGCGAACTTCCCGCCATCCAGATTGGTGGGCGTAACCAGTGGCGTATTGAACGCTCTCGTTTTGAAGAGTACATTACCGAGCGCCACGAGCAGACTCTGGAGGCAATTGCTTCCGGCAAGCTCACTGCAAAGGCTAAGGCTGAGTAGCATTCGACATGCACCTCGCGGGCGCAACGCTCGAGTGGTATTAGAAAGGTCCGCTCCTCTCGTTGAGATTTCAATGGAGAGGGGCGGACCTTTTTGTGTTTATTGTTGCTTTTATAAGGGAATTTATACTTGTCGAGGCGTTTTTATGGGCGTTCCCACAAATTGAGCTGCCCACTATTTACCCCGTGCTTTTAGCGTGAGATACGGGCGATAACTGCGCTAATACGAGCCAGCGGAATGGTGCGCACGCCAGCGCCGCGAGGTGCACGGGAGTAGCCGGAGGCGCCCTGACCATAACCAGCCTGCCCGTAACCTCCCTGCGCACCGTAGGCTGCACGCGCGTACTGGTCGCGTTCGTGGATGCGCGGGTACTGTCCACCGTTGAGCAGGCGCAATTCGAGGAAGTCGGCGCCAACTCGCTCAATCACGCCATCGTAACTGACGGTGCCGCCTTCGAGGGAGAGGCGGACGAGCTCGCGTGCCATGGCGAGGGAGCGCAGGGCGAGCTGGATTTTCATGCGGTAGCGTTCGGGGCGAACATCAGCGCGTCCGGGAGCTATGCCGCCTTCCCACCAGAGCATTCCACGCAGGGGGATGATGATGTTTTCGCCGCGCGCTTCGATGCTGACCCATTCTTCGCCGACCATTTCGAGCTTACCTTCGTAGGTTTGCATGTCGGTGGCGCAGATACGGATGGGGCCGCCAACTTGTGCGAGGAGGCGGTCGTCGAGGGTGATGGTGGAGTACTGGACGCGGGCGACTTGGCGGGCGTCCTGTTCCATATCCCAGGCGCGTTCGGAGGCGAGGCGCGCCTCAATGTCTCGTAGGAACTTTTCCATTCTCATGCTATGACCCTACCTGAGGATGGGGGCGGATACGAACCGGGACATTTTCTGGTCAGATGATGATTCTCAAACCTGATTTTTATACCAAATTCCACCAAATTATATGTTTTTCATGCATTTTGATGCTTTTTGCTTCATTTTTAGCGTGACTTCCTGTATAAATGAAGCAACACCAAAACACATCAAACACACCATTTGGAGGTCATTGTGGACCATCTTTCCACGCCGGGTCAGGCGCCCGCAGCCTTCGCTTCGCATCCCCTTGCATCCGTTGCTTCTCTGGCATCCGGCGCTGACGCAGGTCACGAAACCAGCACCAAAGCTAGCTACCAGGATGCTCTGCTCTTCATCGCCCCTCCCCTACTTTCCGCCGCGGTCTTGGGCGCGTTAAGCGTGAATCTGCACCGCATCCCCTCGGCACACCCGCTGGCAGATGCTTCGTTGCTCTGCGCTGGCGCGGTAGCAATCCTCATTACCGCCTGGTGGTTCATCAGTTTTATCTACGCGCTCTTCTACGCTTGGTCTTTGCGCGTTTCGAGCCACAACGCTGACCGCGCGGTGCTGAAGGTTCCGGCAATTTTCCGTCCGCGTTTTATGCGCCGCATCGTTCTGACACTTGGCGGCACGGCTCTTGGAGTGGGGGCGGTCTTGGCTCCCGCGCAAGCTACGGTGGTTACGCCCAGCAACACCGGGGTAAACGGCACGGAGGGCATGCCGCAAACGACTATTTCGGCGGTCATGACCACAGACTCAATGGGCGCTGCAGCTTCAATGGGCACCGCGACGGCAGATGCCAGCCCGGGCTCCAACGCAGATGCGGCTCTCTCCGATACGGCCCCGGATCAGTCCGCTACTCCTCTGGCACTCTCTGCTGAGGTTCCCGATATTCCCCTGGCTCCTCAGCCTTCGGAGGCGGCAGGCTCGCTGCAGGATCGCAGCCCGTTCTTCTCCCCACCCCGCGCTGAGGCGGGCACCTACTCCTACACGGTCCAGGCGGGCGATACGCTCTGGTCAATTGCCGCCGAGCAGCTGGGTGAAGGCACCGACGCCTCCACCATTTACGACTACACTCTCGATATTTACGAGGCGAATAAGGACGCTCTGGGTCAGAACGCCGAGCTGCTCTACGAGGGGCAGGTTCTACAGATCCCCGAACAGCCCGTTCACTAACCTCACCCGCGTCTTCCACCCCATTCCGCCTCATCCCAACAGTCTTTCGTTCGCTCGACTCACCTCACATACCCCTGCACCGAAAGGAGCCGTCATGAGCTTCTCCAACCTTCTCCCCCGTTCCCCGTGGACCCCGCCGCATCAGCCTGCCTCCCGCGACAACCAGCCTGCCAGCCCGTATTCAAAGCGTCAGGCGGCTCGCACCTCCCAGCCGGTGGCTCAGTCGGTGCCCCAGCCCGCGAGTGCCGAGCAGGTCGCTCCGCTACCGGAGCAGGGGCAGGGCACGATGGCTCTGGTGCAGAGGCGGAACAGCGCGTCGGTCTATTCGCTGTTGCCGCTGCCGCGTTATGAGCAGCATTCGGCGCAACGCCCGAAGGTAGTGAAGAGGGGCCGCCCGCTGCGTCCTGCGGATGCATTGGCTCGCCAGTTGGAGGGTCGTTGCGCGGGTGTGGCGATTGCTTACCTGGAGATCATGTCGGCTCGTCGTTCGCGTCAGCAGCTGGCGCAGTGGGTGTCAGCAGATTGTTTCCACCGTCTGCTACCGTTCTTCCCCAAAAATCCGCGTCAGGTGCGCAAGGAGATGCTGTTGACTCTTCCGCCGGTTCTGCTGCGGGTGCGAGCGCAGAAGGTGCACGAGGAGCTTTACGAGGCGGTGGCGCTATTGCGTTGTGCGGATAAGGTTCGCGTGGTGACCATGCAGATGCGGCTGATTCACGGCATGTGGCTGATTACCTCCATCGAGCAGCCGCAGAGCCGCTTGGACGAAGACTAAGGCTTCCCCGGCTTCCCCTACAAAACACACAGACAAACAGAGAGGGTGCGAATCCGGTATTGGATTCGCACCCTCTCTGTTGCGTCTATAGCGTTTTCGGGTTTACGCCGGGTTTACACCGAGGCTAGCTCTCCTTGGTGCGCTCAACGTGAACCTGCTCGTGACCGTCCTCATCGGGGGCGGAGTACTGCAGGAACTTCGGGCGCGAAGGCTCAGCCAGGCGCACAGCAGAAGCCTGAGTGCGCTGCTTGGACAGGTCCAGGTTGAACAGGTAGGTCACGGTCTCTTCACGGATCGCGCCGAGCATCGACTGGTACATGTCGTAGCCTTCACGCTGGTACTCGACCAGAGGGTCACGCTGAGCCATCGCACGCAGACCGATACCTTCCTTGAGGTATTCCATCTCGTACAGGTGCTCGGGCCAGCGCTCACCAATGACGGACAGCATGACGCGGCGTTCGATTTCACGCATGCTCTCTTCGCCAACGCTCTTCTCGCGCTCTTCGTAGATGAGGTGTGCGTCCGCCAGGACTTCCTTCACGATCTGGTCGCGAGTGATCTTGGTGCGGTCGCCGGCGTCCTCTGCCAGGTCGTCCACGGTGATGGAGATGGGGTACACCTGCTTGAGGGCGCTCCAGAGCTCGTCGAAGTCCCAGTCCTCGGCGTGGCCTTCAGAGACGCGGGCGTCAATGATGGTGGTCAGCACCTCGTCCACGAAGCCGGAAATCTGTTCCTTCAGGTCGTCACCGTGCAGGATGCGGCCGCGGTCCTTGTAGATCGCTTCACGCTGGCGGTTGAGCACATCGTCATACTTGAGCACGTTCTTACGCTGCTCAGCGTTACGACCCTCAACGTTTGCCTGTGCGGTAGCGATGGCGCGGCTAACGATCTTGGAGTCCAGTGCGGAGTCCTCGGGGGCTGCCGCCATGAGGCGGGTTGCCATGCCGGTGTTGAACAGGCGCATCAGTTCGTCGGTCAGCGACAGGTAGAAGCGGGACTCGCCCGGGTCGCCCTGACGGCCGGAACGACCGCGCAGCTGGTTGTCGATACGGCGGGACTCGTGACGCTCAGTGCCGAGCACGTACAGGCCACCGAGCTTGGTGACTTCATCGTGCTCTTCTTTAGCGGCGTCTTCGCAGGCCTTCAGAACCTCGGGCCAGCGTGCCTCGTATTCTTCGGAGTTGGTGTTCGGGTCCAGGCCGAGCTCACGCATCTTCTCGACGGCCTCAAATTCGGGGTTACCGCCGAGCATAATGTCGGTACCACGGCCAGCCATGTTGGTTGCCACGGTGACGGCGCCCTTACGGCCCGCCTGCGCAACAATGGCTGCCTCACGCTCGTTGTTCTTCGCGTTCAGCACCTCGTGGCGCACACCAGCCTTCGCCAGCTGGCGGGACAGGTATTCGGAGTTCTCCACGCTTGCGGTACCAACCAGAATCGGCTGGCCCTTCTCGTGGCGTTCCTTAATGTCCTTGACGACCGCCTTGAACTTGGCAATTTCGTCGCGGTACACCTTATCGGGGTTGTCGATGCGCTGCACACCCTTGTTGGTGGGGATGGGCACCACGCCGAGCTCGTAGGTGTTCATGAACTCTGCCGCTTCGGTTTCCGCGGTACCGGTCATACCGGAGAGCTTGTCGTACATGCGGAAGTAGTTCTGCAGAGTCACGGTCGCCATGGTCTGGTTCTCAGGCTTGATTTCGACGCCTTCCTTCGCCTCAATCGCCTGGTGAATGCCGTCGTTGTAGCGGCGGCCCGGCAGAATACGACCGGTGTGCTCGTCAACAATCAGGACCTCGCCGTCAATGACCACGTAGTCCTTGTTGTTGGTGAACAGCTCCTTCGCCTTGATGGAGTTGTTCAGGAAGCCAATGAGCGGGGTGTTCTTGGATTCGTAGAGGTTCTTCACACCCAGGTGGTCTTCCACCTTGTCAATGCCGGATTCGAGGATGCCGACGGTGCGCTTCTTCTCGTCTACTTCGTAGTCTTCACCGCGCTTGAGCAGGGTTGCGGCAATGCGCGCGAACTCTGCGTACCAGCGGTTCGCCTCACCGGCTGCGGGGCCGGAAATGATCAGAGGGGTACGTGCCTCATCAATCAGGATGGAGTCGACCTCATCGATAATGGCGAAGTTGTGGCCGCGCTGAACCTGCTCCTCCACGGTCCACGCCATGTTGTCACGCAGGTAGTCGAAGCCAAACTCGTTGTTCGTACCGTAGGTGATGTCCGCGGCGTACTGCTTACGACGCTCGTCCGGCTCCATGGAGGACAGAATCACGCCGCACTCCATGCCCAGGAAGCGGAACACACGACCCATGAGGTTCGCCTGGTACTCAGCCAGGTAGTCGTTCACGGTCACGATGTGCACGCCCTTGCCGCTCAGGGCGTTCAGGTATGCGGGCAGGGTCGCGACGAGGGTCTTACCCTCACCGGTCTTCATTTCGGCAATGTTGCCCAGGTGCAGTGCAGCGCCACCCATGAGCTGCACGTCGTAGTGGCGCTTGCCCAGGGTGCGCTTGGACGCTTCACGGACTACCGCGAAGGCCTCCGGCAGCAGAATATCGAGGGATTCGCCGTCCTTGACGCGCTCGCGGAACTTGTCGGTCTCCGCTCGCAGTTCCTCATCGGTCATCGATGAGAAACTGTCCTCGAGCGAGTTCACCGCCTTAGTGTACGCTTCGAGCTGTCGCAGAACCCTCTTATCGCCGGTTCGGAGGATTTTCTCCAAGAAAGATGCCACTGAGCTTCTACTCCTTGCTTGTTTCGGTACCCTCACCAAGGGCGCGCGAAAGTGCGCGCGGTGAGGCCTTCCTACATATTGTATGGCAGAGCCGCCTAATTCGCCCGTCCGAGCTCTTTTTTACGCTGTGCGCCCACGAGGTGACATTTGGTGACGCTCGAATCTTTCACCTTCCGGTTGAGGCGGAGCCGCCCCATCCGTCTAAAGGAACGTCTAAAGAAACAGATGTGTGGAAGGCAAAGAAAAACCCGGGGGCCTGGAGAAACACGGTGTGTGTTCCCAGACCACCCGGGTCTTGAGCCTGCTCGCTGAGTACGACCTCTAAAGAGCCTTACGCCTCAGCATTCAGCAGGTACGTTAGTTTTACTCGTTGTCCAGAGTA
Source organism: Rothia sp. HMSC065B04 (assembly GCF_001812285.1). NCBI lineage: Bacteria > Bacillati > Actinomycetota > Actinomycetes > Micrococcales > Micrococcaceae > Rothia > Rothia sp. HMSC065B04. The sequence continues at coordinate 28,178 of NZ_KV808411.1, read as the reverse complement.
ATGATGCCGTAGCTCCAGCCCTTACGGCGGTATGCCGCAGCCGGTGCGCCGGTCTCGCTGTCAATGTACAGGTAGAAGTCGTGACCGACCAGTTCCATACGGTCAACAGCTTCTGCGGGAGTCAGACGCTCACCCTTGAAGCTCTTGTGGCGAATCTCGATGGGAGATGCGGCTTCGTCGGCGAGGGTGACCTCGCTGTTGTCGAATGCTGCTTCTTCAACCGGAACATCCGGCAGCAGAATCTCGGTAATTGCTTCGGTAACCACGGGAATCGAGCCGGTAGCGTCCGCCACGGAGACGGGGTGCTTGCCACCGCGCTTGTGCAGCTTGCGGCGGTCACGTGCACGGCGCAGACGCTCCAAGAGCTTGCCGTAGGTTTCATCGAAGACCGCGAACTTGTCGTGACCCTGGGCTTCGGAACGGAGGACAGGGCCGGTACCAACAACAGTAATCTCAACGCGGATGGACTCGCCACCCAGGTGACCGTCCTTGCTGAACTTGACGTCGATGTCCTTCACGTTATCGCCGAGCTGCGCGAACTTCTGAACCTTGTCGTTCACGTATTCTTCCAGGCGTTCGGTGACCTTGATATTGCGGCCGTAGATGTTGACTTCCACGATCATTCCCTCCAGGTTGGGGGCTTATACCGCGTCCGGTTGGACCCGGTACGGGGGTTCGACTCCAATGCCGTTCCCTTGTATTTATTTTAGTACGAAACATGGTTTATATCACTAGATATGACAAATATTTAGCCCAAATAATAGCTATTCGTCGGTCTGCGAACTTTAACAGCTAAAAATCGTGTATCTCTTGCAACTAACTACAAGAAACGCTACATCTGAGCTTTTTTCGGTACCGCCGCCACGGCGCACACGCCCAGCACCCGCGAACCCGCCTCCTGCAGCACGCGCACCATCTCGGAGGCAGTCGCACCGGTCGTCACCACGTCATCACAGATAATGCTCACCCGCCCCGCACACAGGGCGGGCTCCATGACACGCAAGGCACCGTGCATCCGCTCGGCACGACCCACAGCACCCAGGCCCTTCTGCTCGTTCTGCGCACCGGAAATCGCATCAGAAATAATGGAGGCGCCACTCCCCCGCTGTTTACGAGGAACGTACCCGATAACGTCCACAGCGCGCACCCGCACCGAGGCAGGCAAACGCCGATTGAGCTGACGCACCGCCTCCTGCACCAAAAGATTCGCCGGCGCATAGCCGCGGCGGCGCACACTCTGCGCAGACGACGGTGCCGGAACCAACAGAATCTCAACCGGCGCAGAAGAACCGGGTTCAGCCTGAAGCTCCTCCCGGCGAGCGCGTAGCAACTCATACACGCTACGCGCCAAACCCTCGCCCAGCAGGGGCAACAAATCGGTGCGGCCGGCATTCTTCAACGCCAACAGCGCACGCGGCATGATTCCCTCATAACGGGATGCCGCACGCACCTCAGGGGCACCTCCGCCAGTAGCGCAGTCGCCAGAAGACAGAGGCTGCAGAACCTGTACTTGTTCCACACGAGCCAACGCCGAATGCAGCTGCGGCAGACACGCCTCGCACAGCGGCGAACCTGCACCATAGGCAACCGGCACCGCACAGCACGGGCAGGTACGCGGCATCAGAACCTCACCCAAAGACCCGCCGGCGCTCTTGAGAGCACCCGCAAGCCCGGTCAGAGACTTGCTCAGGGACCCGTTCACGGGCTCGTTCAAACCACGCTGTTCTGAACTCACCGAAAGCAACCTTTCCGCGCGCTATACCCGGTGCCCGAGGCTAACCGGCGTAACTAATCTCGTGCAGAGTCGTATCCAGACGGATCCAGCCGCGCTCCTCCATCAGGTAGCACGAACCGTCAGAACGGTGGGCAATAATGTTCGACGTATTATCCGCCGTCGAAATGGTCATCACGCCATCCAGACGGTCCAGCTTCGTCTCTTCACCGCTGAGGGAAATCACCTCAGACTCACCGTTCTTCACGTTCACCACCACGACGCTCTGGTCGCCAGCCCAACGGGCATTACGCGGAGTCACCGAAGAGCTCAGACGAACCATCTCCGTCAGGCGCAGAGGCTTGCCGGCATCATCACGCACAATACCGGAAATAATCACAGCCGACGCACCCTCAGTTGACGCCACAATCGCCATGCGCGCACCATCGTGAGAGACGTTCACGCTCGTAAAGCTCAAATTACGCTGCCACGACAGACCAATATCCACGCCGCGCTCGCGCTCATTCGCGTCCTCAGAGTCCGGCTTGAACGCACGCACAACGCCCGTACCATCGGCAGCCCACACCCAACCGTACGCATCAAAGCTCGGAGCAGTCAGAGCGGTACTCTGCCACACGCGGCGGGCAGTACCCTGATACACCGTGTACAGGCTCGCGGCATCATTCGCCAAGCATGCATAAACATCCGCAGTGTAACCCATCGCCGGGGAGCTCAACTGGCTCACGCCACGCAGAAGCAGCTGCTCGCCCGCGTTGCTCATGTAGTCATCACGCGCCACCATCTGGCCGTTCGAATTAATAGCAACCGTGCGGGCAGGAACACCCGGGTTCAGCTTCACCGCAGAAAAGCCGCTCGGTGCATTCTCAGGAATCAAAGTACCGTTGTAGAACACCTCGGTCTTACCCAGACCGGAGAAGTTCTCCAAACCGTGCATAATCTGCTCACGCACACGCGCCAAACGGTTATCGTCCAGGTGCTCACCCGAAAGACGAACCAGCACATCCTGGTTATCGCTCATGGTCGCCGTCTCAAGGCTCATCGACTCGTTCAACGCCGAGAACGCAACATCCTTCAGGTAGGAGGCCGGGCCAGCCATCAGCGTACGCACCAGCAACTCAAAATAGCGGTCCGTATGCGGGAACCAACGAATATCCGGCACAGCATAACGGAACGCACGATCATAGAAGTACAGGCGGCACGGGCTAAACACGCGCTCAAACTCGGCACCATCCAGCCACAGACCATCCGGGCAGGAGCTAATACGCCACTGGTTATCTTCCATAACCATGGTGAAGTCCTGAGTTTCAGTCTGAGCCTCCGGGAAGGTGCTCGTAATACCCTGACTATTCACAGTCGCCGTCTGCTGGAAACGCACATGGTAGGTACCCTCGGCTGCTCCACTATCGTCACTGCGGGGCTGCACCGTATTACGGTACACGCGAGTCGTACCCATAGGATTCCAACGACCCGCAAAAGAAGAACTCAAATACTGGCGCGCCACAGCATAATTCTCAATGCTGTCCACACCAGCACGCACGAAGCCCTCAATAATCGCCTCGGGGGTAGCACCCGCCAGCGGTCCCGGCGCACGCGCCGGAGAAGTATTAACGCTCTTCACGTCCAGACTGCTGCTGTGCTGAGTCACTCGATCGTTCGAAGGAAGACCCGCGCAAGAGCTCACGAGCGTCGCCAAAGACACCGCGCCCCAAGACAGCGCGGCGCGTCGAGAAACAATAGCCCTGTGAGCCATGGAGGTCTTAACCTTCCTCTACGAACAAAGACAAACAATCACCAACTACCGTTGCAGGCCGTCGCAACGCGGTGAAAAGATAACCACGGCGAAATAGCAACACCGTGAAAACATATCTGCATTGATTGTACTGGGTGAACAGTGCAAATACGCAAGGATAAGCGCAAATACAATCACGCCCATCCCAATCCTCGGCCCCAATCTCCCGCTCTATGACAGATGCTTTATGCAGGAAGCGGAGCCCTCTCCTACCGACCTTTAGAGGTTATCCTCAATATTCGCTCGAGGAGCAATATTGGGCAGCGTATCCTTCGCGGTCGCCGAACGATGCGCACTCACCTCAGGCTCACCCGTCACAAGAACCGGCGACTCACCCAAAGGCGCACCGTGAATCAGCGGCAGGTTCATCGTGAAGCAGGCACCGCGGCCCTTCTCGCCCCACGCCTCAATCGTGCCGCCGTGCAGACGCACATCCTCAGCAGCAATCGACAGACCCAGACCGGTACCGCCCAGGGTACGCTTACGCGAAGTATCAGCACGCCAGAAACGGTTGAACACCTGAACAGCCTCATCCTCAGACAGACCGATACCGTGGTCACGCACCGCAACACCCAGGTTCGTGGCATTCGCACCCACGTACACGTCAATCGGGCGGGACTCGCCGTGCTCAATCGCGTTGTACAGCAGGTTACGGAGCACACGCTCAATACGCACGCGGTCCATATCCACCATGATGCTCTCATGGCTCGTATGCACGTTCAGCTTAGTATTCGTGCGCTCCAGGTGCGGCAGAGCCTCCTGCAGAATATTCGACAGCACACGCATGAAGTCTTCCGTGTCAATGGTCAGCATTGCGCTACCGGCATCGAAACGAGAAATCTCCAGCAGGTCAGAAAGCATCGACTGGAAACGATCCACCTGATCGTGCAGAAGCTCCACGGTGCGGCTCTGCGTGCGCTCCATCTCGTTACGCGTATCGTACAGAAGCTCCGTACCCAAACGAACCGTCGACAGCGGAGTACGCAACTCGTGCGAAACGTCAGAAACGAATCGCTGCTGCAGAGTCGACAGACGCTCCAGCTGAACAATTTTCTCCTGCAGCGAGTCAGCCATCAGGTTGAAGGAATAGCCCAGACGCGCCGCCTGGTGCTCACCGTGTACAGACACACGCTGATCCAGATCGCCAGCAGCCAGCTTCTCCGCCGTAATAGCGGTCTGCGTAATCGGGCGGACCACAAAACGAGTCACAATCCACACCACAGAAAGCACCACAGCAAGCAGCGCGCAGAAACCACCAAAAAGAACAAAGTTAATATGCGCAATCGTGGCGGAAGAATCCGTCATATCGTACACAAGGAACAAACCGTAATTAGGGTTCTGAGAAATAGAAATATGTGTACCAACAATAAGCACCGGATAGGTACGCTCACGATTATTTTCGACAGTAGTCACCGTAGACGTCTGCCAGAAAATACCCTCTTTATTGCGAACAGTTTGTTTGAAATCATTCGGAATACTCGAAGAATTCAAAGAATTATTACTGCTCTGCTCAGGAATAAAACCCTGCTTACCTTGACCTTCCAAAGGCACAAGAATCCAATTGCGCTTACCCGAGCTACCCGCATCCAGCACGGTCAGGGTACGGCTCACATTACGGCGAATTTCGCTGTCACTACGGGCCTCAGAGGAGTCCAGCACGCTCTGAACGTTACGGAAACCACTCTCCGATTCCGCCAGCGCCTGACCCTTCTGATTCTCAAAAAGACTCGTCGCAATCTGGCTCGACAAGGACCAACCCACCATCAAGAAGCTCAGGAACATCATGATGCCCGCAGTACCCAAAGCACGGAACTGCAGAGATTCCTTCCACAAACGCTGAGCGCGCTGCATCAGGCTCCTACTACTCTGCTTTTTCGCCTTACGCGGCTTGGAAGTGCGGGTACGCGAAGAGGCGGAGGCTACCGCCTCCGCCGTCAAAGCGCCGTGCTCATGGCTCGACTTCGCAACAGACAATCAGGTTATCCCTTCGCCTATGAATAGGTTCCGATTAGCTACCGGAAGATCCCACCAGCTCGGTCGGAATCTTATAGCCAACGCCACGGACCGTCTGGATAAAACGATCCGCACCCAGCTCATCAAACTTAGCGCGCAAACGCTGGACGTGCACGTTTACCAGCGAATCGCTCACATCAGTGTAACCCCAGACCATATCCAGCAGTTCCTGACGGCTCAACGCCTGACCCGGGTGGCGCACCAGCGCAGCCAACAGGTCAAACTCCAGAGGAGTCATCGGAACCTCAGTGCTGTGGTACTTGACGGTACGGCCGTCCATATCCATGACAATATCGCCAATAGACACCACCAGCTGGCGGCTCTCACGCGGACGCAAACGGGTACGAATACGCGCCAACAATTCAGCGTGCTTAAAAGGCTTAGCAATGTAATCATCAGCGCCAGCCTCAAGACCCTTAACAACATCTTCAGTGTCGCTTTTAGCGGTCAACATAATAATCGGCACATTAGAAGAACGACGAATTTGCTGGCACACTTCAATACCGTTCATGCCAGGAAGCATCAAATCCAAAAGCACCAAATCGGGAGTGGAACGCATAAAAGTTTCAAAAGCGCGTGCACCATTTTCGCAAAAAACGGCGTTGAAACCCTCCTGCGCGAGCACGAGGCCAATCATTTCCGCCAGAGCATCATCATCATCAACCACCAAAATGGTGTGTGCATCGCTAGCGCTCACAGTACCTCCCTAAAGAAATGTCGTAAATACTTACATAAAAATGCTGATTCTCTAATCATACCGCGCGCTCAGCCAAAGCACGGGCACACTCTGTCACACGAGCCAGGGAAGCCGTGGCATCCAGCACACTCACCGTACCCGAAGCCGCCCCAGCAGACGCGGAACCCCGCTGAATACGCTCATTAGGCATCAAACCCACCGCGCTCAGCTGGGCAGATTCAAGACCAACCTCACGCCACAGGCTATGCAGGCGGCGGACCTGATCCGGCACCCGCGCAGAGGTCACCACCGGAAGCCACAGCTGAGCCTGCGCCTCCAGAAGCTGCGCCACGGGTTCCCATGAACGAGGGTCACTCAGCGGCGGAACCTGCAGCGTGCCGGGCCCCTTGAGGCGGGCGCGATCAGGGTGCAACAGCAAAGCGCAGGGGGCGGCGCCCTCAACCTGCATCGCCTTCACCAGCGCCAAAGCATCAAGGGTAGGATGCGCCTGGCTCAGCAGCTTCAGCTCCTGCACCGGCTTGAGCGCGGTGCCGTCCACATCAAGGATGAGCTGCAGGTTCAGTTCAGCGAATCGCTCCGCCACACGGCGGTACACCTGCTGATAGTAGTGAGGCTGCAACGCCGACAGGGAGCGGAAACCACTCACCGTAGGAATCGAGCCCTCCATCAGACGTTGAAACTCCGATTCATCCAGCTGCACGGCAATCAGCGCCCGCGGGGCCTGCAGAGCCTCACGTAGAGAATCCACCCAGCGTTCCAGGCCCTCCAGGAAAGACTCCAGCAGGTCACGGCTCGCCCCGGCATCGCTGATAGCACGCTCACCGCCGGGCAGGTAGATGCTCGCGGCAAGGGTCAGCGGGCCGACCAGCTGAATCTTATACACCGCAGCAGTGTTCTGCCCGGAGCCGAAACGTTTCTTCTGCGCACCCACGCGATCAGCGAGAAGGTTGATGTCCGAGAGCAGACGATCCTGCGCCAGGGCAGACTCGCGTGCTCCCCTGCCGCCGCTATGCACCATGCGCCAGCCAAACGAGGCACCGTCAAAGGCAAGCCCCTCGCACACCGCCAGCGTGCGTGCCAGCGGGGTGCTCTTCCAACCCAACGCCGGAAGGTGCGGCAGGAACGACAGATGCGGGGAGCCCAGCTCGCCCTCCACGCGGGACATCGCCTCGCCCAAATCATCACCGGGAAAATCACCCAGACCGCTGGCACGCACCAGCGGACGCTCAGTGGCGAGCGCGGCGAGGTCCTGTTCGGTCAGCTCGTCCCCCTCGGGGGCGCGGTACTCACCGGGCAGGAGCAGGCGCTCCGGCACAGGTTCGGTGCGGGCAGCCTGGCGGTTGGAAGAATGAGCGGGCATAGGGGTTTATCCAGAGGGATCAGATAACGTACAAATTCAAACGTAGCGACGCGAAAGTAGCGCGTTACTAACCTTCGGACTTCTCAGCTTCGGTTGCCTCGCCGTCCTGCTCAGCCTGCTCGTTTGCGATGCGCACGTGGTGGCGAATCACCTCAGAAATAATGAAGTTCAGGAACTTCTCCGCGAACTCCGGGTCCAAGCTGGATTCCTTCGCCATGGCACGCAGGCGAGCGATCTGTGCCTCTTCACGACCGGGGTCGCCGGCGGGCAGGTTGTGCTTAGCCTTCAGGATGCCCACGCGCTTAGTTGCCTGAAAACGCTCCGCGAGGATGTGCACCAGCGCTGCGTCAAAGTTGTCGATGGAGCGGCGCATGGCGAAGAGCTCTTCGTAGACTTCCGGTGCGACTTCATCGCCCATGGAGGTGGCGTGGGGGTCAAATTCGCAGGACGTGTTCTCGGCGGTCATCGGTTTCTCCTCAGATCGTTTGTGGTCTTCTATGCGATGCGGTTGCGGTGTGGTTGGGGCAATCCGCGGGGTGTCTATCGCTGGGAGTTGGCGCTCAGGGTTTCCTGAATATCTTCGCGGTCCAGTGAGTAGGCGCGGGCGATGGTGGACTGGCCCAGCACGCGGGTGCCCTGGTAGAGCACCATGGTCTGGCCCGGTGCCACGCCGGAGAGCGGGTCCAGCAGGCGCACTACGGTTTCTAGGCGCAGTGCGCCTTCTTCTTCAGCTTCGGGGTCGGGTGCCCAGGTCATGTACGCCTTGGCGCGGACCGGGTCGGCGTGCGCGCGAACCTGTGCGGTCACCTCGAACTCTTCACTGCGAGCGCCCAGCTGTGCGGGCTCTTCCAGGAAACGTGCCGCCTGTTCCACGGGGACACCCGCCCAGGTGGCGCGGATACCGCGGATTTCGTGCACGGCAAGTAGCTCGCGGGAGCCGACGATGACTTCATTTTCCTTGGGGCGCACCTCAAGCACGAAGCGAGGCTTGCCGTCGGCGGCGGGGCGGCCCAGCGCCAGGCCCTTACGCTGGCCTACGGTGTACGCCTGCGCGCCGGGGTGCTCGCCGAGCACCTCGCCGTGGGTGTCCTTGATGAGGCCGGGGCGCATTGTGATGTGGTCGCCCAGCCAGGCGCGGGTATCACCTTCGGGGATGAAGCAGATGTCGTAGGAGTCCGGCTTCTTCGCCACGGAGAAGCCGCGCTCTGCCGCCTCCGCACGCACCTGTGCCTTGGAGGGGGTATCCGCCAGGGGGAACCAGGCGTGCTTGAGCTGTTCGTGGGTGAGCACGCCGAGCACGTAGGACTGGTCCTTGGCCCAGTCGGCGGCGCGGTGCAGTTCGCGGTTACCGTCTTCGGTGGTGATGACGCGGGCGTAGTGGCCGGTCACTACGGCGTCGAAGCCGAGTGCGAGGGCGCGTTCGAGTAGCGCGGCGAACTTAATCTTTTCGTTGCAGCGCATGCAGGGGTTGGGGGTTCGTCCGGCTTCGTATTCGGAGATGAAGTCGTCGACGACGTCTTCCTTGAAGCGTTCGGAGAAGTCCCAGACGAAGAAGGGGATGCCCAGCTGGGAGCAGACGCGGCGGGCGTCCATGGAGTCTTCGAGGGTGCAGCAGCCGCGGGAGCCGGTGCGCAGGGTGCCGGGCATGCGGGATAGGGCTAGGTGAACGCCGACTACTTCGTGTCCTGCTTCTACGGCGCGGGCTGCGGCGACTGCGGAGTCAACGCCGCCACTCATAGCTGCAAGAATTTTCACTGCCTATCCTTCTGTTGTGTTGAGCTTCTAGGAACGTTCGGAGCGTGCCCTGTGTGCGGGCGGACTTTCCGTTACTGTAGCTACCCATTGTACGCAGGGGCTCGGCGGGATATTGGGCAGTGCACCCTCAGCCAGCCCTCAGCGAACGCTGAGATTGCAGGCTGAGGGCGGTTGGGTATCTTCTCTTCTGCTTTTCTAATGCCAGCGGGAGGCGTCCGGCAGCTGCGAGGACAGTCCCGCCTTTGCAGCCTGTTCGTAGGCGGCGGGTAGTGCCGCGATGAGGCGCGCAATATCGGCTCCGGTGGTGGAGTGGCCGAGGGTGAATCGCTGGGCGCTGCGGGCGGTGTCTTCGTCCATTCCCATTGCCATGAGCACGTGGGAGGGGCGGGTCACCCCGGCGTTGCAGGCGGAGCCGGTGGAGCTGCTGATACCCTGCATGTCCAGCACGAAGAGTAGGGTGTCACCTTCGGCGTTTTCGAAGGTGAAGTGGGCGTTGCCGGGCAGTCGCTTCTGTCCGGGGTATTCTTCGGTGAGCGGGTTTTCGCCGCTCAGGTGTGCCTGCGGGATAAGCGCGCTAATTGCCGCAACGAGTTCGTTGCGTAGCGCGGCGATGCGGGCGGATTCTTTGTCGAGGTGCTGTACCGAGTGCACGGCGGCCTCTGCGAAACCTGCGATGGCGGGCGCGTCGATGGTGCCGGAGCGTACGGAGCGTTCCTGACCGCCTCCGTGAAGCACGGGGGTCAGCTGCACGGCGCGGGTTGCGACCAGCGCGCCGATGCCCATGGGGCCGCCGATCTTGTGGCCCGAGATTGCGAGGGTCGCTACCCCGCTGGCGTGGAAGTCGATAGGCACCGCGCCGAATGCCTGCACAGCGTCCGAGTGCACGGGAATACCGTATTCAGCAGCAATGGCGGCGATTTCGGGGATGGGCTGTACGGTACCGACTTCGTTGTTCGCCCACATGACGGTCACGAGGGCAACGTCTTCGGGGTTCTTCTCGATGAGTTCGCGGACGGTCTGCGGGTTGACGCTACCGTGCTCGTCTACGGGGATCCATTCGAGCTGCGCGCCCTCTGCCTTTTCGAGCCATTCGCAGGTTTCTTCCACGGCGTGGTGCTCGATGGAGGAGACGAGAATTCGGGTGCGCTGCGGGTCTTCTTCGCGGCGCTTCCAGTAGATGCCCTTGACCGCGAGGTTGTCCGCCTCGGTGCCGCCGGAGGTGAAAATAACCTCGGCGGGGTCCGCTCCAACAGCGCGGGCGATGCGTTCGCGGGCGTACTCGACGGTGGCGCGGGCATCACGTCCGGTAGCGTGCAGGGAGGAGGGGTTGCCGCCGTTGCGCATCTGTTCGACCATGGCGTCGATGGCTGCGGGCAGTACGTCGGTGGTGGCGGCGTGGTCGAGGTAGACGCGGCCGTTCTGACGGTTGGTTTCTGCGCTCATGGTTCCTCCTACTGGGTTGTTTGGCGGCTTTTTTCGCCTCGCTTATTTTATCGCGCCCTGTCCGAGCTCTTCTAGGTGTGTTCACCTGCGGCTGGGTCGGCGAGCGCTACTGCCCCGGGACGCTCAATGCTGGTCGGGGGCTGTTCCGGGCTGGTCGGGGGCTGCGCGGTACACTTAGGAACGTGTTCAAGATTCTTTTCTATACCCCTGAGATTCCGGGCAATACCGGCAATGCTATCCGTTTGGCGGCGATTACTGGCGCTGAGCTGCACCTGGTGAAGCCGCTGGGCTTTAACTTTGATGATGCGCATCTGCGCCGCGCGGGTCTGGACTATCACGACCTGGCGGTGGTGACGGTGCATGAGACCCTTGAGGATGCGTGGGAGGCTCTGGCTCCGGAGCGTGTTTTTGCGTTCACGACGACTGCTTCGACTTCGTATGCGGATATTGAGTACCGTCCCGGTGATGTGTTCATGTTTGGTCCGGAGTCGGTGGGTCTGCCCGCTGAGGTTCAGCAGGACCCGCACGTGAGCGAGCGGGTGAAGATTCCGATGAAGCCGGGCCGCCGTTCGCTGAACCTGGCTAATTCTGCGTCCATTGCGATTTTTGAGGCGTGGCGCCAGAACGGTTTTGAGGGAGGCGCCATCTAGCATGGCTGCAACACACCATAATCTGCCGGAGCATCTGGTTCAGCAGATTCTGGAGACAGCCCCTCCCCTGGCTGAACAGATTCGCCTGGATCCGCAGAATAGGGAGTTCACGGAGCAGGGTTGGGAGCCGGTCTATTCGGCGTCCCCGAAGGCACGCATCGTGGTAATTGGTCAGGCGCCCGGGCGCGCCGCGCAGGAGAGCCGTATCCCGTGGAATGACCCGAGCGGTGTGAAGTTGCGCGAGTGGATGGGCGTAACGGACGAGCAGTTCTACGACCCCGAGCTGATTTCGCTACTGCCGATGGATTTCTACTACCCCGGTAAGGGCGCGCACGGCGATAACCCGCCGCGTAAGGATTTCGCGCCGAAGTGGCATCCGCAGCTACTGGAGCTCATGCCAGATGTTCAGCTGATTCTGCTGGTGGGCGCGTACTCTCAGAAGCATTACCTGGATGGTGTGCACGCCCCGAAGGCGCAGAAGAACCTGACGGAGACGGTTCGCGCGTGGGAGTCTTACCTTCCGAAGTTCCTGCCGCTGGTGCATCCTTCGCCGCTGAATTTTAGGTGGCAGGCGAAGAACCCGTGGTTCGAGCAGGAGGTTGTCCCGGCTTTGCAGAAGCGCGTGGGCGAGGTTCTCGAGGGCGCCTGACCCACCCCCCGCTCTGCGGCACCAATGCATTTTGCTGTACTAACGCAAGAAGCTCCCACCCCAGCGTTTGGGGTAGGAGCTTCTTCGTTACGCCAGGTGGCACTCTTGCTGAGCGGTTAGTCCTGCTGAACGGTAGAGTCGGCTGAGCGGGTGTTTCTCAGCCGTGCCCTTCAGCGCTCAGAGGCAAGACGTGTTTTACTTCTGGCTGTCGGCGTCGCCCAGGGTCACGGTGATGTCCTGGGTGGAGGAGCCGCGCTTAACCTTCAGCTTCAGATTAGAGCCTGCCGCTGCGGCACGTACGGTACCGTTGAGCTCTTCGCTCTTGTTCACGGCGTGACCGTCGGCTTCAATCACTACGTCACCGGCACGCAGACCTGCCTTTGCGGCGGGGCTATTAGACTCCACCGAGGCAATTTCAACGCCACCGGGGATGAGCTTGGAGGAGCCCGAACCGGTGTCTGCGGGGCTGTTCTTCACGCTCGCGCCCAGGTAGCCGTGAGTTGCTTTGCCCTTGGCGATGATCTCGGAGGAGATGCGCTTGGCGTAGTTGGAGGTAATGGAGAACGCCATACCGTCGGCGGTGCCGCCATCCTGGCTTGCCTGGCCCTGCGCGTTAATGCCGACCAGTTCGCCCTTGAGGTTCACCAGCGGGCCACCGGAGTTACCGTGGTTGATGGGAGCGTCAACCTGAACCATGGGGATGTAGTTCTGGCCCTTCGCATCGGCAGGCTGCACGCGGTTTGCGTTCGAGACCACGCCGGAGGTTACCGATTCGCTACGACGATACGGCGCGCCGAGGGCAACCACTACCTCGCCGGAGACCAGCTTGGAGGAGTCACCCCAGGTGATGGGCTGCAGGTCCAGGCCGGAGGGGTTAATCTTCAGGACCGCCAGGTCAGCGGCAGAGTCCAGGCCCACCACGGTTGCGGTGCGTACGGTGCCGTCGCTCAGGCGCACCTCAATGGTGGATGCTTCTCTGGAAGATTCGAGGGTAACCACGTGGTGGTTGGTGAGGATGTGGCCTTCCTTGTCGAGGATAACGCCACTACCGCCGCCGGAGGAGGAGCCGTTCGAAGCAACGATGGTCACGGTAGAGGGCAGGACCTTCTTCGCGGTTTCTGCTACGCCTGCCACGGTGGAGGAGTTGCTGATATTGGAGCTGACGGAGCCGCGCGAGGAAGCGCTGGAGGAGCTGTTGTTCGATGCTGCGATGCCGCCTCCGACGCCCGCGCCAACGCCGCCGCCAACGAGGGCTGCGAGCAGAGCTGCGGTGAGCACAACACCGGCACCGTAACGCTTGTTGTTATCGGTGTTCTGAGGTGCAGACTGTGCCGAAGCGACCTGAGCAGCCGCCGCCTGGGGGTAGGTGTATCCGGGAGAGGCGTATGCCTGCGGGTATGCGTTCTGACCCTGCTGCTGGTTTGCGGGCTGGTAGCTTGCCTGTCCGTTCACGTTCTGCAGGGGACGGGTTGCATCCGTGACGCCGTCATTGCCGCCGTAAGACCATCCGTTGTTCTGAGTCATAAGTTCTCCTAGAGTCGCGCGTGTGCCTCACCCTGGGCGCACGCTATCTTTCTACTGTAGAGGGTGTTTTATGGCGTTCTATATTTTTTTGCTGTTGGTTATCGGGGAGTTCCCTGGGAATTTTCCTCACACCCTTTCATCGGCAGCTGATTCGCGGGTCTGAGATACCCGGAGATTTGCCCGACGGCTAGTTTGTTTTGGGGCTTTGTTCGCTACTCGCTCTCATGTTTCTCTTTTAAAGCGCCCAGTTTTTCTCCACGGTTTACACAGCATGATGCTTCTTGGTACACAGCTTGAACACAGGGTCAGTCCGTAATGTTGAAGGCACATAGAGCCGAGAACAAAGGCAAAGGACAAAGGCAAAGGAGAAACCCATGATGATCGGAACCCTGATTTTCTGTGCGGTCTTGGCAAGCTCCATCGGTATTGGTGCGGGTATTGTGGCGTGTTGCTCGGGAATGGTGTACCGCCGTCATCGTGCGGAAAAGGCCTCCGAGTTGGCTCAGCAGATGGCTACCCAGGCGCTGACCGCCGGTAGGTAGCGTATAGAGTTTGATAGTTTTCCGGGGCGGGAGATGAGAGCCCTGCACCGGGAGGGGCGAGAATCCCCAGTATGTCCCGAAGGGTCGGTGTGAGGACCGGCCCGGGTGTGATAATGAGTTGAGTGATGATTGATGCGGCGTGAGCCCGGTGCATGAGGGCACACGCCGCATCGTCTTTTAACTGTGAGACGGGCGCGGGATGCACCGGTGGAAAGCACTGGCGGAAAGCACCCGGCACCCCGGCTACTTCCCTTTTAGTATGCGGTAAGGCAACGGCGTTGCGAGCACCCGGGATTTAGCTGGGTTATGGTGAAGTTATGAGGATTATTTCTGCTGTTTTCGCTCTTGTTGGCGCGTTGCCGGCTCTACCTGCGGCGGTGGCGTCTTCCCTAGACGGCGCAACCCGCCTGTATGCGTTGCTTATATTTGTTCTGATCTGCGCGATGGTGGCGTTGTTTGCGTCGTTGAGCCCGTCGCGCCGTCGCGCGCGTGAGATTAGGCGGCAGGTATTGCAACAGCAGCAGCAGAACCAGGCGATGAATCAGCAGGTATCCAATCAGCAGATGCCGCCTCAGCAGATGCCGCCTCAGCAGGTACAGGGCGCGGTGAGCTACCCGATGCACTACCAGCCGAAGCCGGCACAGCCCAGCAGTAGCGATCAGCAGTCGGTGCAGGATCCTGTTCAGAACCAGGTACCGAACCCCGCGCAGGCCCCGGTATCTGCAACGCCCCAGGCGCAGTCCCCGCTCCCCCAGCAGATTCAGGCGCCCTCGCCTCAGCCTCCTCAGCCGGTGGCGGCACCGTCCCCACTGGAGCCAATGCAGGCGGGCAGCGCCGACTCATCTTCGGGGCAGAACCATTCAGCAGAAAGCCAGGAGCAACAGAGCATGCCCCAGAACACCCCGGCGCAGCCTGAAAAGCGCCCGCAACAGGAGGCCGCCCAGCAGACTCCCAAGAGTAACCCGGCACCCTCCGACCCATTCTCTTTGAGCACCAACTTCAAGCTCATTCCCCCTCTAGAGAACGCACAGCGCAGCCGCTACCCCATGGTGCTTTCTGCCAGTAAATCTGAGGATGAGGTCTTTGCGTTGCCGTCGATTAGCGGTGTGCCGCAGCATCTGTTGGTCGGCACGCAGGAGAATCATGTTCCGCTGAATCAGCGTCAGCGCTGGGAGCAGGTCAGGATCCTGGAGAACTACCTCATGCGTGCGGTCATGAACCTGCAGACGCTGGAGCGTGCGCAGGTTTCCCCGCTACACAGCTTCAAGGAGACTGCCCAGGCTGACCGCGCGGTGCTTGCCGCCGAGCTGGAAGAGACGATTCGGAAGTCTCGACTGAAGCTGAGCGGGGCGTTGGAGTTCTACACGTCCCTTCCTCGTCTGGCGGAGGCTCCGGGCTCTTTCGCTTTTGCCCGCGATCATGCGCTCTCGCTGAGCGCCGCCGTCATCAGCCTGACGGAGGAGTGCTTTGAGCGTACCTTCCGTTGGCGTCTGCTGGAGGATACTCTCCCGGATTCTTTGAGCGACCGCCTGTACGCGGTGCGTTATCTGCGTGAGAGTGCCCAGAAGCTGGCGGCTTTTGTGGAGCTGAGCGAGTTTGACCGCGCTATGCAGCTTGCCGAGACCTGGAAGAAGACGGCCCGTAAGGATTCAAAGATTGATGAGGGCAAGCTCTGGAATGAGATGACCGAAGTCGCCTGTGACGTTCTGCCCCAGTTGCGAGAGCGGGCATTGAAGGGCGTGCAGTCTACGTTTGAGTTTAGCGAGCTCTTCTACCGTTCCGGCGATGATGGTACGCACCGTATGCTCCACCCGGAACAGCTGAGCGAGTTTGAGCTCAAGGGCGTGCAGTCCACGCTGGAAGAGCGCCTGGAGAAGGTACGTCTTGAGCTTCAGGATGCGGAGTTCTGCGCCGCGGTCTTGAGCTTGCAGGCGAACGCTGTCATTGAGCTTCTTCAGGAGCTTCTGCAGGTTGAACGGGATGGCGTTCTGGCGGAGGTTGTGACCGATTTGCGGGCGCTTGCTCATGACTCGCCCGACCTTGCCGAGCAGCCTATCCAGACGTTGATGTACACGCGCGAACAGTACGCCCCCGAGGGGGAGGATCTGCCGACCATTGGCGAGCGCATCCGTTCCCTCTCGAGTGTTCCCGAGGTTCTGGCGTTCGTTCACTACGAGGGACCAGTGCTTCTGACGGGCGTCTCGGATCCGTATAAGGCGTTTTCCGGGGAAGGCTCCTTCGAGGGTCTGCTTTCGGAGGAGATGAAGTTATCTCCCATGCCGCTGTCGGTGTTGCGTACTCATTCACGGCTTCTGCAACAGGTGCTTCGCCTGCAGAATCTGCGGTTGAAGCTGGCGTGGGTGAGTAGTTGTAGCGGTTACATGCCTTTGAGCCTGGTCGAGCGGTATTACGTCGGCCCCTCTGCCGGGGATGAGGATTTGAAGGAGCTGACCGAAAATATTGAGGCGCTCGCTGAGCTTCTGGAGGCTCGCGCTAGCTCTCGGGAGTATAGGGGCCGTGACGTGCCGGTCCCCCGCTTCCTGTGGTCGCAGATGCGGAAGCAGGCAGAACGCAGTTCTAGGTTGCTGAATACGGTGCAGTTCTTGGGCTGGATGTTCGCCTCGTCGTCGCGGGTGCAGGTGGTGAACGGCGTAGCACAGAGTATCCACGATGTTGATGCCGCGGAGGTGGTGGAGCATCTGATGAGCAATCTGCAGATTGCGCGTCGACGCTAACTAGCTGAATAGCCGGTGGGCCGGGGTCTAGCATGAGCCTAGACCCTGGCTTTCTTATATACCGGCTTTCCTGTATACCAGCTTTCCTGTATAAAGCCTGGGAAGTCGGTAAACGGTCGGCAAACAGCGGCGCAATATTCTCGTATCTGTGCGTATGTGTGGCTATGCCACCGCTACACTAATAATGTGACCAGCACTAAGGTGTGCGTTGAACAAGCACGCCGTGAAGTGCAGGTCCGTTCATACTTCACGACAACGGAGGAAAGACCATGACCGAGCACGCCTTTGCGCGTCAGATTCGTCCCGCACGCCCTCGCCTGCGCACTATCTTGGGTGCCACAGCGCTGGCGGCAGGTCTTTCTTGTGCCCCGGTGGTTTTGCCTGCTGGTTCTGCATTTTTGAGCACGTCGGCGCAGGCTGCTGACCCGATGCAGATTACGGGCACCACGGTGTACGATTCCACGAAATCTTTGGGTGATACCGCTACTCTGAAGTCTAAGATTTCGGCTCTGTCGAAGAAACACAACGTGGATTTGCACGTGGTGGTTATCGATAAGTTTGAGAACCCCTCGGGTTCCCAGGCGTGGACCAAGGCCCTGGCTACGAAGAACAACTGGGGTTCTGCCGATGTGGTGCTGGTGATTGCTACCGAAAGCCGCCAGGCGTATTTCTTGGCGGGTAGCACGAAGACCCTGTCGAGCGATCAGCAGACTAAGGTGTACCAGAACTACATCAAACCGAAGCTGCAGAATAGCGACTATTCGGGTGCGGCTCTTGCCGCGGTTGAGGGTATCGAGGCCCAGAAGGGCGGTAGCTCTTCGGGTGTTGTAACCGGCGTGCTCGGCGTGGGTGCTGCGGCGACCGTGGGTGCTGGCGGTTACGCGATGTACCGCCGCCGCAAGAAGAAGAACGCTCAGCAGCAGCCTCAGCGTTCCTACGGTGCGCCTCGTAACTACTCCCCCATTCCGGAGGTTCCGCTGGAGGAGCTACGCACCCGCGCCGGTAGCGCCCTGCTGCAGGCTGATACGACGATGAGCCACGCGAAGCAGGAACTGGATTTTGCGCGCGCACAGTACAGCGATCAGCAGGTTGCTGAGTTCGCTCAGGAGATTGCGCGTGCTGAGGATCTGATGCGTAAGTCCTTCCAGCGTCAGCAGCTTCTGACCGATAGCATTCCGGATACTGAAGCTGAGCAGCGTGCCTGGTTGACGGAGATTATTGATAACTCTCAGGAAGTCACCCGTATTGCTCAGGAGCAGGACGCTAAGCTGGCTCAGTTGCGCAACCTGGAGCAGGAGGCGCCGCAGGCTATTGAGGCTCTGGCTCAGCGTCTGCCGCAGCTGCGTGCCTCGGTGGAGGAGATTGCCGCCCAGTACCGCGCGTTGAAGGAACGTTACCTGCCCAGCGCGCTGGAGCCCATTTCGAAGACTCCTACCCTGTTGAAGTCGAACATGGTGCTGTGCGCCGCTGAGGTTGAGAAGGCTCAGGCGACCGTTGCGACGGCTCGCTCGGAGGCGGTTGCTCACCTGCGCACCGCTGAGGAAGCCGCCTCGCAGATTCAGGCGCTGGGTGCGGCAGTGAATACCCGCTCGCATGAGCTGGAGCAGGCTCAGCTGGGTCTGAGCACCGACCTGCTGAGCATTCAGCGTGACGTGGCTGAGGCGAAGAGCCTGGCTGCATCTCAGCGCCGCGATGATTTGGGTGCGGTCGCTGCCGGTATGGAGGCGGTGCTCAACCAGGTCAACCAGAGCGCTTCGGCTCGCCCGAATGACCCGCTGACTCTGGCGAACCAGCTGCGTCAGCTTTCCGCCGAGCTGGATAAGGCAATGACGAATATGCGTGCTACCCGCGAGCGTTCTCGTGCGGCTTCGCAGAACCTGGATCGTACGATGCGTTCTGCCTACGCTGCGGTGAACGGTGCGCGTAGCTACATTAATAACCGCCGTGCTGCGGTGGGCCCGATGACCCTGACCGCTGTTTCTGAGGCGGAGCGTCACCTGGGTCAGGCTCAGCGCTTGGCTTCTTCGGATCCGCTGAACGCCATGAAGGAAGCCAACATGGCGATCCAGAAGGCGACCGACGCGCAGAACCGCGCTCAGAGCGAGGTCGGCAACTACTACAACAACCAGAATGACCGCGGCGGCGGTAGCTTCGGCGGTGACCTGGCAAAGGGCCTGCTGCTGGGCGCTCTGATGACCGCAATGAACTCCGGCACCAGTAGCTGGGGTAGCAGCGGCGGCCACAGTGGTGGCGGTAGTAGCGGCGGCAGCTGGGGCGGAGGCTTCAGCGGCGGCGGCGATTGGGGTAGCGGCGGCGGTGACGGCGGTAGCTTCTAACCGCCTCCGATGCTAACGATTCTGTCGGTCGGTTTCTGTAGGTTTTTCTACAGTCTGACCGGCGGGGTGGCTAGCTTACCTCACCGCTTTCTTCCCCAGTCGGAAAACACCTGAGGTAATTTACCAAAAGTTTAGGTTGCAGAAATCAGGCGTGCATCATTTTCACAGCATGCACCCAGAAATCTGCCACATAATTAGTTATACGGGCACGGCTCACGAGGAGCGTAGTGCTCCCCCGCAGCCCGTGAACAGAAAGTAGGAGATTATGGCTAAGCAGACCATCTTCGGCCGTATTGCACAGCTCACTAAGGCAAACATCAACGCTCTGATTGATGCAGCTGAGGACCCGGAGAAGATGCTGGACCAGATGGTTCGTGACTACACCAACAACATCCGCGAGGCGGAGGCTGCAGTAGCACAGACCATCGGCAACCTGCGACTGCTCGAAAAGGACCACGCTGAGGACGTCAAGGCCGCTCAGGAGTGGGGCACCAAGGCTCTGGCAGCTTCTAACAAGGCTGACGAGTTCCGCGCAGCTGGCGACGTTGCCAACGCTGACAAGTTCGATAACCTCGCGAAGATCGCTCTGAACAAGCAGCTGCTGGCTGAGAAGGCTGCACAGGCTGTTGAGCCTCAGCTGGCTTCCCAGACTCAGGTTGTCAACCAGCTCAAGGACGGCCTGGAGAAGATGCGCTCCAAGCTTGAAGAGGTCAAGTACAAGCGCGATGAGCTGACCGCACGTCAGAAGACTGCAGCAGCTCAGACCCAGGTGAACGACGCTCTGAAGGCGTTCGACGTTCTGGACCCGACCAGCGAGATGAGCCGCTTCGAAGAGAAGGTTCGCCGCGAAGAGGCACGCGTCATCGGTCAGCAGGAGCTGGCAGCTTCCTCCCTGGATGCTCAGTTCAACACCCTGGACCAGATGGAGCGCGAGACCGAGCTGGACGCTCGCCTGGCTGCTCTGAAGGCAAAGAACGCTCCGGCAGCTCCGGCTCCCCTGGCTGTGGAACTCCCCACCCAGACTCTCTAAACCTGGGATTCTCAAGCCTGAGATTCTCCAGCCTGGTCTAGCGCATAGCTTCTTGAGCTAAACCTATAAAGATCCGCCCCGTTCCTGAACTCATCAGGAACGGGGCGGATCTTTATGCGTTAAGGGGTGCGAGCTTTAGTTCGCGTAGATGTACAGGTAACCAGCCATAGCGGAGCGGGTGACCGCATCCGAAGAGGTGGAGCCGGTACCGATACCGTTGGAGGCGGCCCACGCCAGAGCCTGGGACGCGTAGCCGCCCTGAGCCTGTGCCGGGGAGCCAGCTGCACGGTACATGAACTCAGCCATGGTGGACTCGGTGACGGCCTCCAGGGGGCGGAAGTCGCTACCGTTGATGCCCTGCTGGCTCAGCCAGAAAATCTCCTTGTACGCGGGGTGGTTGGCCGGAACGTCGCTGAACGGCGAAACAGCCGGTGCGTTCACGGCGGGGCGACCAGCCACGCGGTACAGGTAGGTTGCCAGCTGCGCACGGTTGACCGATGCGTTCGGGCGGAAGGTGCCGTCCGCGAAGCCGAGCATGATGCGGCGATCAGAGTTCCAGCTGATCTCGTTGTAGTTCGGGTTCGAGGAGGACACATCAGTGTAGCCCAGCGCGGGGGTCTTACCGGCGAAGTCCAGGGAGGACGCCAGGATGTGCGGCAGGTCGTAGTCGTGGTGGCTGAAGCCGTCAATCAGCTTCACGCGGGCGTCAGAGAAGCCAGCGCCCAGGTATGCGTTGTAGCCGGACTCGACTGCGCCTCGTGCGCTCCAGGTGACGGGGTTGGTGTTACCGGAGGTGTCCTTCGCGCCAACCCACCAGTACATGGGCAGACCCTTGGTGGTTGCATCAGCGTCCACGGAGCCGTCCGAGTCGCCGCCTGCGACCATGATGGAGCCGCCGCCATTACGCCATGCGGTGTTGTGATCGGTCAGCTCGTAGGTGATGAACTCAGCGCCACCGGAGTAGCCCATGGTCCACATCTGGGAAGCGTCCAGGTTGTTCTGGCCGATGAAGGAGGAAGCGAAGGAGCGGAAGAACTCACCGTTGGTGTTCATGTCTTCCCACCAGGTGATGCCGTCACCGGATGCGTTGGTGTCCGGGGAGATAACCGGTACGAAGACCATGTTGCGGGCGTTAGCGATCTTGCCCATTGCCGCGAGCATACCCTCGTCGGGGGTGTAGACTTTGGACTCGTCACGCTGCCAGTAGTCACCGTCGAAGTAGAAGACCACGCCAACGGGCTTAGAGTAGTCCAGGTTGTTCGCGTACACGTGGTACTGGGAGGTGGTGCCCGCCGGGGAGGTGTAGCTCTGGTAGGTTGCGGAGCTCATGGTGCGGGCACGCTGAGTGTTCTGCTTCTGCTCAGACTTCTGTTCGCTCTTCTGCTCAGCCTTCTGCTCGACCTTGGGAGCGGCGGTTGCCTTACCCTTGGTAAGCGAGTTGCTCAGAATCTGCGAGAAGTTGTAGTCGAAGTGGCCCGAGCCGTTCAGAACGGTCGCGGAAGCGTTGGTGTAGCCGGCGTTGCGGTAGGCGTTGTAGCCGCCCTCAACGGCCCCTCGTGCGCTCCAGGTCTGCGGGTAGGTCTCGCCGGAGCCATCGTTCGAGTTTGCGTACCAGAACATGGGCTGGGACTTCAGCGCAGCCGAGGGGGTGCCCTCGTCCAGGCCGCCGCCAGCAATCATGATGGATCCGCCGCCGTTGCGCCAGGTCTGGGGCTTAGTGTTCAGCTCGTAGGTGATGAACTCAGCGCCACCGGAGTAGCCCATGGTCCACACGTTGGAGGAGTCCACACCGTTAGCCGCAATGAAGGAGGAAGCGAAGGAGCGGAAGAACTCGCCGTTACGCTCCATGTCTTCCCACCAGGTCACGCCAGCATCGTAACGGTTGGTATCCGGGGAGATGACGGGCACGAACAGCATGTTCTGTGCCGCAGCGGATGCAGCCATCTGAGCCAGTTCACCGGAGGGGTCGTAGACCTTGGACTGGTCGTTGCGCCAGTAGTCACCATCGAAGTAGAAGACCACGCCAACGGGCTTGGAGAAGTCCACACCCTCAGCGTAGACGTGGTACTGCGAGGTGGTACCCGCCGGGGAGGTGTAGGACAGGAAAGTCTGGTTGGTGCGGGTTGCCGCCACACCGGATGCCGCCTGGGTAGCCTGTGCAGGCTGAGCGGTGGGGGCAACATTCTGGGTAGCTGCGGGGGTCTGTGCAACCTGCGCCAGGGTCGGCTGAGCGGAAGGCTGTGCAGCCTGTGCCGCCTGTGCAGACTGGAAGGTAGCTGAGGGAGCAGCCTGCTGGGTTGCTTGTGCGGGCTGAGCAGCCTGTGCAGTGTAAGTCTTCTGGATGGGCTGAACCGCGGTCGTTGCGGGAGCCTGCTGAGTCTGCTTTGCCTGTTCTGCCTGCTGGCGGATCTGCACAGCAACCTGCGAGAGGGTGGGCTGCACGGTGGAGGTGAACAGGGACTTCGGAGCCTGGGTAGCTGCGCCGGGGATGTCCTGAACGACGGGTGCGAATGCGGAAGCGGGTGCTACCAGGGTGCTACCGAGCACGGAGGGTACGGCGATGGCTGCGAGAGAGCCAGCCTTAACGGTGCGGGGGCGAAGTGCCATGGGTTGTCCTCGTTGTTGGTGTTTCGTGGGGCGCGGACGCCCGAGAGTGGTTGAGTGATAGGTGGTCTATAGGTGAGAAGCCTATAGGCGGTCGGCCTGCGAATGTGATGCCGCATGGAGCAAGTCCAGTAACCGTCCCGTGTGTGTTGCGGGGGTTTCCTCGTGTGATGGAGGGGTGCAGTATTCATTTCGGAGAGCTACGCGGCGGACCGCGGTGACCACGTACTCAAAGCTACCAGGTCAAAAAGCCTTTTCCAGCGGTTTTTTGGGGCTATTTTTGGGTATCGAACAAGATTCAATCTTAACAAGAGCTTTTTCTAAGCTTCTAGTTTAACTTGAATCACCCTCAAGTAGAGGTTGAATGGGCTATTTTTCCTTGATTTTCCGGGGTTTTTGAGCGTTTTTTGAAAGAGTTTCAAAAAACTCTACAATTAACTTGAATGTTTTATATGTGACTACAATCACTTTCAGAGTGAATTGTTGCACTCGAAGACCATTTTCTTCCAAAAACCGCGGAATTCCGGGGCAGAACGGGTGATTTCCAAGCCCGGAATATAGACACCTTTCGCATATTCCACTTTGAGAATGCACTTTGAGGCAAAAACAGCCCCCTCGCCACTCCCCCACCCAGGCATCCTATCGGACCCCTCATCACGCTCTTGAGACCCGCCCCAGAGCCCCCTTCAGGACCCCTTTCAGATCCCCTTTCAAGGAGCTCAAAAGCAGCGTCTCAAGAAGGCGTAACCACCCTCCAGCAACCGCTCGGAAGTGACTCCACCACCCCCATGGGCACACCCGCTTGAAGCCCCGATAGACGGACTGAGGAATACCTCGAAAGACGCATCGGGAGACGTTCCGAAACCAGTCCAGGGTACTTTCACGACGGTTCTATGAAATTCCGTGAGGAGGTTTCAAGAGGGGTTTCGAGAGGCCGAAAGATCCACCTCAAGCACCCCGGAAGGGGCAGCAGGCTGCCCCCCCCCATCAGTCTCCCCGAAGCACCGCCCCGACAAGGTTCAGAAGACCCCCTCCGCAGATTACAGAAGGCAGGAGATACGGAGAGGCAGGAGATATAAAGAAAGCCGCCCAGCAGGCGGCAGAAAGGTAGCACAAGAAGAAGAAAAGTAGGCGGCAAATGAAGACAGGTCGCCGACAGGAAAGGTGCAGGAAGGTGGCGAAAGAAGGCAGACCGGCGGTCGGAAGGTGACGGGAGGACAGCAGAAGGAGACAGGTCGGCGGGAGTACGGGTTTTAGGGAATAAAAAAACTCCCGATAGCTAAGCTATCGGGAGTTATCCGTTGCGGGGACAGGATTTGAACCTGCGACCTGAACATTCTGAAAGTTGCCCCTACTAATCTTGCATCGTTGTATCATAGCAGTGCGGGTAACTTTCTGTTACCTGAATATGTTCAGATTCTGAGAGCTTGGAGAAGTCGTGGTCACCGTTGACCTTGACACCCGTGTTGAAGAGGTTGAGGAAGCTGTTTGTCCTCACATCACCTCGAAGTTCCTGTGCGCCCCTGGGTGCCCGACGGGTGGCATTGCATGCTTCACTGCCCAGTGTGCTAACGGCTGCGGCATCTCTGTTGGCTGCAAGTGGTTAGTAGCTTTGTCGCAGCAGTCGGCCCTGGAGGGAAGGCATCCTAGGCCTTACCTCCAGGGCCGTTTTCTTTGAAAGGTAGGCCATGCCAGCTATATCGGTAACTGATTTGTCGGTTGGGTACAAGAATTCCCCAGTAGTGAGCGGCATTAACTTGCAGCTAAATACTGGCAGGATAATCTGCCTCCTTGGACCAAATGGGGCAGGTAAAACCACCTTAATGAAAACGCTCCTTGGTCGGATAAAACCAGTAAGTGGCCACATTAGATACGATCAGACAGACATTAGCGAAATGTCAGCTGCAATCGACCATCCAAGCTACTTTCCGTATCTGAGCGGTAAACAAAATGTACAGGTCGTCGCGGCATTCTGGGGTCTGGATGTTGATCCTGAGTCGGCCTTGGATAGTGTGGGCATCGTCCGCGCTGCCCACGGGCGGAAAGCCAAGGACTACTCGACCGGCATGAAGGAACGGCTGGAGCTTTGTCTTGCTTTATTATCTAGACCAAGATTTTTGTTCCTTGATGAGCCACAGAATGGTTTGGATCCAGATGGCATGATCTCCTTGTCTGCGACGCTTCGTCGTTATCGGGACGAAGGGAACTGCGTTGTAATATCAACGCACCTCCTCCATGAGATTCAAGGCGTCCCGGATGAGTGTGTCGTAGTTCGTAACGGCAAAGCTTTGCATATCCCCGACCTCAACGGCGTGAATCTCGCGGACCTATATCACCGGGGGTAGGACCATGCGAATTACTTCAGCTATCCGTGCTTTGCTTACTTACTATTGGAACATCTGGTATTTTCTCGCGGCTATCTTGGGCTCAATGGCGTCACTATTCCTCGGTGCATGGATTTCAAGTGAGGCAAGCGGAACTCCAATAACAGGGGGATACAGCTTCTTCTTTACTGGAACGCAGCCACTAATTTCCCTCGCATTACTCTTTATACTTGATGCTAGGGTTTCCAAGGTCCACTACGGGGGTTTGCCTCAGCAGGTATACATTGCCTGGTTGCCTAGCGTCCTACGCACCATCTGTCGAACACTTTCAATAGTTCTTGTAAACCTACTTAGTGTGCTGCTATTCGATCTAACAATGGTTTTGTCTGGTTCGAAAATGCACTCTGGGCTAGCAACCCTGCTTTGCTTTCTTACCTTCCAAAGTATACTAATTGCTCTGATCTACTCGACATTAGAAAGTCTCTCAAAACCTCCGACTGCCGCGGTAATTTCAGGTGTTCTTCTGTACTTCTGGATAGTGCTACCCGGTAACCTAGCTGACAATGCTACCCCATACATATCAAACGCCCTCCACTCCGTAGGGCTGAATCTCAATGGTACCGCAATCTCGTTCGTAGATATCCAGGAGCAATCAAATTTCGGTTTCTCTGCGCTTATCCCGGTACCAATCCTAATTATTACCTATGTTCTTGTGGCTAGGTTTCGAAGTAAAGGAGCAGTAAGAAAATGAAGTCTTTGTGTTCTATCGAGCGAATTGCAATCATTCGTTGGGTCACGATCGCTTATCTCGGTGCACTAGTTCTTCCGCTGCTGTTTCTCCGTTATGGAAATACCATTGCCGTAGCGCAATCCGCGTTACTCATCATGCTCCCAATTGCCACGGCAGGTCTAGCTTTGTCGCATGCTAAGGTCCCTGCCTCGTACGTCTCGTTTAGTATTCACGATAAAGTTCTGCTCCGGTTCATTGCTAAATCGCTGCTTCTCGCACAAGTAGTTAACCTTTGTTTGAGTCTGCTTTATGTCTCTATCATTGGCGAGCTTGTTAATGAGCGACTGTCGAGTCATACTGCTTTAGTACTTGTTTTCTCTTCGGTTGTGCTAACTCTGGCCTGTTTTGCGCTTCGGCTTTGGACTACTTCATTAGTTTCATGGATTGTTATCATCTTTTTTGTGGTGGCAGGTCTTCCGATTAGCACAGGTGATTTTGCGAACTCACCGATCTTGTTTGCTGTCGTTCCCACGACTTGGATTTTAAAAGGCGCCACCTTTGGCTCCTATATATTTTCTACCGGGTTTCTGTTGGCTGCGATAAGTTCGGGGTTTTTACTAACGTCGGTGAAACGTGCATAGCTATACTTCACTTGGAAAAGCGTATGTGAGGATAGCTGCACTTCCAACGGATAGGTTTCCAAGTGACGGCAAAGCGAAGTCAGCGTTTGCTAAACTGTTCTATCGAATCCCAGTTTGAGATCGGTCCTTGCAAGTTCCACACCTTCGTTTTATTCCGCTATCACGAAGGCTATTTCCGGCTCTTCCGAGTTGAGTGTGGGTGACCAGGTATTGGTCGGGGGTTGTGGGTAGAGGTCGAGGTCCTTGATGATGAGCGGACTTCTACCACCGCGATCTTCAAAGGACCTCCTGTTGACTTCTTACCGTGACGGATCATGGGGCAGCCACACACAGAGCACGATGCAGTATTCACAGGAACGAGGCAAACACGACCAACTGAAAGAGTGACTTTCCCGCACCAGAAAGCCGAAAAGTCACCCAACCAGCAACACGTAGTGTCCTATAACCCAGAAAGAAAGCTCTCCCTGGAAGCCACTGAGGCTTCCAGGGAGAGCAGTCAGAGAGTGCGAAAGACGAATACACCGCTATCAAGCGTGAGGCGGCCGATGGGGGAGTCGTAGGTGGCGAGCGCCGGATCAGAATTGCTCGGGGTGATCGCGGTAGGCATACGCCCACACTGTCACGGCGACAGTCACAGCGCGAGTCCACGCGTCACGGACAGCGTCCAGTTCTGCGCCCTCGAAGCCCTCCGCCAGGAGACGGTGCCCGACCTCCACAGTCGGCGCGATGAAGGCGAGCACGTAGCGCAGAGGCACGAATGGCGTCGAGTCCGCCCCATCCGCCGCGTTCTTCGCCGCGGTCATGTGTCGAGCTCCGATCAGGTACTGGTAGTCCAACCACGCCTGATCCCGCTCGCGCGTGCACATGTCGATGATCCACTGGGCGAATCGGGGCTTTGACGCCTGCGCGTACTCGGGGTTCGGCTGTCCATCCGGATGCGCGGAATGTGCTGCCAGGTAGGTCTTTTGAGCCAAAATCCCGCGCCACGTGTCGACCATTTCCATGGCATGCGGCGCCAGGATGGGTTCTGCTCGCGCGAGCAGCTCTGCGTCACCGGGCTGGACGTGCGCGGCGGCCTCAATCTGGCGTAGATCCTCGAGTGTGAGCGGAGACGTGGGGACGGCATCGGTGCCGTAGGTGTACCCCGACGAGTGGTCGTAAGCGGTCATGCGAACCTCCTTGAACTTATGCGTCAATTGTAGAACGTGCTCTTGCTCAGCTCAAGTCCTGTGGAGTGGTGTAATCGTTTTGTGTCCTTCGGGTTGGGTTATGCGCTGAGTTGGAGTGGGGTGTCCTCCTGCCCGGTGGGTTGTGGTGTGAGTCGTGATTTGGTGAGGATGTCGAGGCTGAGGTAGCGTCGGCCTTCGGCCCATTCGTCGTTTTGTTCGGCGAGGACGGCTCCGACTAGGCGGATGATTGCTTGTCGGTTGGGGAAGATTCCCACGGTGTCGGTGCGTCGGCGGATTTCGCGGTTGAGGCGTTCATTGGGGTTATTGGACCAGATCTGGGTCCACACCCCGGTGGGGAAGGAGGCGAACGCGAGGACGTCTGCCCTGGCTTGATCGAGGTGATCACACACGGCGGGGAGCTTGTCGTTCACGTAGTCCAAGAGCCGGTCGTATTG
>NZ_KV808410.1:212723-315870 GCF_001812285.1 Rothia sp. HMSC065B04 | reverse complement strand
TTGCGTTCACTGTATGGTTTTTGGATAACAATCCCGTAGGTTTGCGGTGATTATAGCGAGAGGGAAACGCCTGGTTCCATTCCGAACCCAGAAGCTAAGACTCTTCGCGCCGATGGTACTGCACTTTTGTGGGTGTGGGAGAGTAGGTCATCGCCGCTTTATTATTCAATAGCCCCGGCTTCGCCGGGGCTATTTTTGTTTGGGGAGGCCTAACCGCCTCCCCATTTGTCTTTAACATCCCATCAGTACGGGTGCACGGAAGGTGTTCTCTATACTAGAATGGTATGGCTTATGTTTAGGCATTAGCGGGTGCATCTAAGCACCCCTCATAGAGTTGATGCCTCAGGCAGCGGTTCGCCCGAATCGACTGCATACCCTACCCGCCCAAGAGCGGATACCTCCCAAGGAGATTCATGTCTGAGACCCCCCGTCACGAGTCTAACGGCTCCGGCCCCCGCCAGCACCGCAAGAACAGCGGAGGAAAGGACTTCCGCTCCAAGAAGGGCGGCAAGAACTTTGGCGGCAAGGGCGGTTTCAAGCGTAACGACCGCGGAGGCAAGAAGTTCGACGGCCGTCGCTCCGACTCCCGTTCCAAGGCACCTCGCTCCAACGGTCCCGAAGCAGAAGCACCTCGCGAAGAAGTACGCAGCATCGGTGGCCGTGTAGGCTACCGCCCCGCAAAGCCCAAGGCACCGGAAATTGACGATGACATCACCGGTCGCGAGCTGGACGGTGCAACCTTCCGTCAGCTGCGTGCTCTGGAACCCCGCAACGCAGAAACCGTTGCAAAGCACCTCGCCATGGCCGGTCGCTACCTCGACATCGACCCCGAATTCGCGCTGGAACACGCCGTTGCAGCATCCCGCAGTGCAGGCCGTATTGCCGCAGTACGTGAAGCCGTTGGCGTCGCCGCATACGTTGCAGAAGACTTCGAACTGGCACTGCGCGAACTGCGCACCCACCGCCGTATTAGCGGCTCCGTAGATCACCTGGCACTGCTGGTGGACTGCGAACGTGCACTCGGCCGTCTGCCCAAGGCAATGGAAATGATTGCAGAATTCAAGAAGGAAGAACTGCCCGCCAACGTGCGCGTAGAGCTCGCCATCGTTGAATCCGGCATCCTCAGTGATCAGGGCAAGAAGTCTGAAGCTGTCGTAGCGCTGCAGATTCCTCAGCTGAACCCCAAGCGTGCCTTCGAGTACAGCCCCCGTCTGTTCAGCGCATACTCCGACGCGCTGGCTAACGCAGGCCGTAACCAGGAAGCAGAACGCTGGGCACGCCTCGCATTCATGGCAGAAGCAGCACTGGGCCAGGGCAACTTCGCAGAACCCGAAATCTTCGACATGTTCGGTGAAGCAGGCCTCTTCGAACAGGAAGAGAAGTCCGTAGAACTCACTGAAACCGCAGAAGACGCTGAAGGGACCGCGGATGCTTCCGCTGAAGAGGAAGCAAACGAAGCTCAGGAAGAAGTAGCTGAGGACGAGAAGACCGAAGCGCCTAAGTCTGATGCGCCTAAGTCTGAAGAAGCAGAAGAAACCTCCGCAGAATAAGACTGCAGAGAATCTAAGAATTCTAAATACGTGACCTAAGTGTCAGCGTGAAACCGCTGGACGCCACACCCAAGCAGGGGAGAGCGTCCAGCGGTTTCGCACATAATCACCGGAAGGCACCTACGTATGAGTGTCTAACAGGTACGATTAATAGCGACAACCGCCAGAGCCCCCGAGAGGAACACTCTATGACCACGAACGCACTCCTATCCCGCTACGATGCCCTCCTCTCCGATCTGGACGGCGTGGTCTACGCGGGTCCCTTCGCCATCGAAGGCGCACCCGAAGCGCTCAACCGTGCCGAAGAAGAACTCAATGTACCGGTCATCTTCGTCACCAACAACGCATCGCGCTCCGTAGAATCCGTAGCAGAGCACCTGCGCGAACTGGGCGTGCACACCCGAGCAGAACGAGTCGTCAGCTCCGCACAGGCAGGCGCCGCACTGCTCGCACAGCACGTACCCGCAGGCTCCAAAGTACTCATCACCGGCACCGAAGCACTCGCCGACTGCGTTCGTGCGGTAGGCCTCGAAACCGTACGCAAGGAAGAAGAAGGCCCCGTAGCCCTCATCCAGGGCTTCAACCCGAAGATGGGTTGGGAAGACCTCGCAGAAGCCGCCTACACCCTCGCAAACCCCGATGTGCTGTGGATCGCAACCAACACCGACCAGACCATCCCCAAGGAGCGCGGTCAGGCGCCCGGCAACGGAACTCTCGTTGCTGCCGTAGCAACCGCCTCACGCCGTACCCCGCTCGTTGCGGGCAAGCCCGAAGCGCCCATCTTCCACACTGCAGCAAAGGCCGTGAACTCCAGCCGCCCCGTCATTGTGGGCGACCGCCTGGACACCGACATTCTCGGTGCCAACAACGCAAAGATGGACGGTGCCCTCGTCCTCACCGGCGTACAGACCTACCAGGACGTCATCGAGGCAGTACCGAATCAGCGTCCGACCTATATTCTGCGCACCCTCGAGGACTTCTTCGCACCCTACCCCGAAATTGAGGTGCTCTACGAAGGCTACGAAGTCACCGCAACCGGCCCCACCTGGCAGGCACGAGTCCGCGGTGAAAACCTGAGCCTGACCGGCCCCGAGGTTGAAGACGCCGAAGCATTCGCAGGCAGCGAGAGTGAAGCCGAAGCATGGCGCGTAGCCTGCGCAGCATGGTGGGCAGCAAACCCCGAGCAGGCAGCACGCCCCAACATTCAGGGGATTCCCGGTGCCTAAGGACCAGGACACTAACAACAAAGCGGAGGAAACCGCTGAGCTTGACGCAGAATTCGAGCGCCAACTCGCGGTGACCCTCGCCATGGACCCTGTAGAGCGCGTCAAGCGCCTCGAAACGATGAGCGAGCAACTGGAAAAGGACCTCGAAAACCTCTCCTAGCTCGCGGCGGTGAACCCTCAGACAGCAAAGCTCTGAGGGTTCACCTGCACTAGATAACCCGTCGCCAGACAACGACAGAAAGAAGATAAGGACACGTGCGCCTCGATAAATACCTGGTCGAAGCCGGATTCGTGAGCTCCCGAACCCTCGCCGCAAAGCTTATTGCCGCCGGGGACGTGCAGGTCAACGGCAAGGCCGCGCGCAAGGCATCTATGATCGTGGGCCCGGAGGACACCCTCTACGTGCGCCAGAGCGAGCTGACTGAATACGTCAGCCGCGCAGGTCACAAGCTCGCCGGTGCCCTCGATGCATTCCCCGATATCGAGGTGGAAGGCAAACGTTGCCTGGACGCGGGAGCATCCACCGGAGGCTTTACCGACGTACTGCTTCGCCGAGGCGCCGCCCATGTGGCTGCCGTGGACGTGGGACACGGACAGCTTGTAGACGCGCTACGTGAAGAACCGCGAGTTGGCGTGTACGAAGGACTCAACGTCCGCTACATGAAGCCCGAAGATATTGGCGGGCAGGTCGAACTGACGGTTTCTGACCTCTCGTTCATCTCGCTGACCCTGGTTATGGAGGCGCTAGCGAACGCCACCGAAACCGGCGGCGACCTGGTGCTCATGGTCAAGCCGCAGTTCGAGGTCGGCAAGCACCGCATCGGACGTGGGGGAGTGGTGCACGAAGAATCCGCCCGCCGTGAAGCAGTAGAAAAAGTTCAGGCATCTGCGGTCAGCCACGGATTGCGTGTGATGGGTATGGAACCCAGCCCGCTCCCCGGACAGGACGGCAACGTAGAGTACTTCCTATGGTGCAAAAAATAAAGGTCTTCGGAATATATAGTGGAATTACTTTCTTAATAGTTTAAAAACAACTGGTGTTTAAATCGGATTTTCTGGTGGGATGTTAGGATAATCAATAGTATTATATAAAAGTATCAATCACATACGAGTGATACTTTGGGAAAAAAATAAAATAGTCCAATTTACTTGACCGTGTACTATGGTACATGGTTTATAATATTCAGGGGGTGAAATAAGATGATTTATCGCATTAGTGAGTTTGCAGATAAATGTGGAGTTAATAAAGAAACGATCAGATATTACGAGCGAAAAAATTTATTACAAGAACCTCACCGAACGGAAGCTGGTTATCGGATATATTCATATGATGACGTTAAGCGTGTTGGGTTTATTAAACGAATACAGGAACTTGGTTTCTCTTTAAGCGAGATTTATAAATTACTTGGTGTTGTAGATAAAGATGAAGTTCGTTGTTAAGATATGTTCGAATTTGTTTCTAAAAACAAAAGGAAGTGCAAAAACAAATAGAGGATTTAAAACGAGTTGAAACTATGTTATAGTAGAAACATTAACAAACGAAAGGAGCTTTTTTATGAATAAATTTAAGGTAAACATTTCAGGAATGACTTGTACGGGTTGTGAAAAACACGTAGAGTCAGCACTTGAAAAGATAGGTGCTAAAAATATTGAGTCTAGTTATCGTCGTGGTGAAGCAGTATTTGAACTGCCCGATGATATTGAGGTTGAAAGTGCAATAAAGGCGATTGATGAAGCAAATTACCAAGCCGGAGAAATTGAAGAAGTATCATCACTAGAAAACGTGGCGTTAATTAATGAAGACAATTATGACCTTCTTATTATTGGTTCTGGTGCTGCTGCCTTTTCTTCGGCAATTAAAGCTATAGAATACGGTGCAAAAGTTGGAATGATTGAGCGTGGAACGGTTGGGGGAACCTGTGTGAATATTGGCTGTGTTCCGTCAAAAACTCTTCTTAGGGCAGGGGAAATCAATCATTTATCAAAAGACAATCCGTTTATAGGTTTACAAACATCCGCTGGAGAAGTGGATTTAGCTAGTTTAATCACGCAAAAGGATAAATTGGTGAGCGAACTTCGGAATCAAAAATATATGGATTTAATTGATGAATATAATTTTGATTTAATTAAAGGTGAAGCAAAATTCGTTGATGCTAGTACGGTTGAGGTCAATGGGACAAAGTTATCTGCAAAACGCTTTTTAATTGCAACAGGTGCATCGCCTTCGTTGCCCCAAATTTCAGGACTTGAAAAAATGGACTATTTAACTAGTACAACACTTCTTGAGTTAAAGAAAATACCAAAACGATTAACTGTAATTGGTTCAGGATACATTGGAATGGAGCTTGGACAACTATTTCATCATTTAGGTTCAGAAATAACGCTTATGCAAAGAAGTGAGCGACTTTTAAAGGAGTATGATCCTGAGATTTCAGAGTCAGTTGAAAAAGCGTTAATTGAACAGGGTATAAACCTTGTCAAAGGGGCAACTTTTGAGCGTGTTGAACAAAGTGGAGAGATAAAAAGGGTTTACGTAACAGTAAATGGCAGTAGAGAAGTCATTGAATCAGATCAGTTACTTGTTGCCACTGGAAGAAAACCAAATACGGATTCTTTAAATTTAAGTGCAGCAGGTGTTGAAACTGGAAAAAATAATGAAATCCTGATCAATGATTTTGGTCAAACAAGTAATGAAAAGATTTATGCAGCAGGAGATGTGACTTTAGGACCACAATTTGTATATGTAGCAGCCTATGAAGGTGGAATTATTACTGATAATGCTATTGGTGGATTAAACAAAAAAATAGATTTATCGGTAGTTCCTGCTGTTACGTTTACGAATCCGACGGTTGCAACGGTTGGTTTAACAGAAGAACAAGCAAAAGAGAAAGGGTATGATGTGAAGACATCTGTATTACCTTTAGATGCTGTTCCAAGAGCAATTGTAAACCGTGAAACAACCGGTGTATTTAAACTAGTAGCAGATGCAGAAACACTAAAAGTATTAGGGGTTCATATTGTATCTGAAAATGCAGGAGATGTCATCTATGCAGCATCATTAGCTGTTAAATTTGGCTTAACGATAGAAGATTTAACAGAAACCCTAGCGCCATATTTAACAATGGCTGAAGGGCTAAAATTAGTTGCACTTACGTTCGATAAAGATATTTCGAAATTATCTTGTTGTGCAGGCTAAGGGAACTTTTTTACAACTCCCTATTCAACGATGTCGAAAGTAAATATAGTGCCGAAAATAAATAGTGGTATTGGCAGTCTGAGAAAACCGCTCGGTAACGCAGGACGCGTTGAGGGTGGGGCTTTCTCAGGCTGCCGCGCTATTCACAGGTATTTTTACAGGTATTTTAGAGATACCCCAGCTGTACATTATTCGAAATAATCTTCTAAAAATATAGTTCTTTAGAAAATCTTCGAGAACATATTCGGTATGATAGGTGTAGATACACCATCTCAACACCCCGATCTCAACACCTCGATGGGAGAGAGTCGTTATGGCAGAACACGAAAGCCACGCACCGCAGGAAGCAACCGCGCAGGAAGCTTCCGCGGGTGCGCGTCATGGTTCCGAACACCACAGTTTCGAACGTCATGGTTCCGAAGACTCGGTGGAACAACGTCACCGTAAGATTCTCGTCTTCGCCCACGTGGGGCGCAAAGAAGCACGAGATGCCGCCCGACAGGCATGCACCCAGCTCTACGAAGCGGGACTCGCGCCCGTCATGACTCGCTCCGATCTGGAGACCCTGAGTGAAAACTGGGACGAGCCCGTCCCCGTGCAGGTCGTCCACGAATCCGTGGCGCTCATCGATATTGAACTCGGCGTGGTGCTCGGTGGTGACGGTTCGATTCTTCGCGCCGCAGAAATGGTGCGCCGAACCAGTGTTCCGCTCATCGGTGTGAACCTAGGGCACGTCGGCTTCCTCGCCGAATCCGAAGAGAGCGACCTGACCGAAACCGTTCGCTGCATCGTCAACAACGAATACACCGTTGAAGAACGCATGGCAATCGACGTGGAAGTCTGGAACGACGGCAAGCGCGTGCACAGCGACTGGGCGCTGAACGAAGCCAGTGTTGAAAAGGGCAACCGCGAAAAAATGATTGAAGTCATTATCGAGGTGGACTGCCGCCCGCTCAGTAGCTTCGGATGCGACGGCGTGGTCATGGGAACCCCCACCGGCTCGACCGCCTACGCTTTCTCCGGTGGCGGCCCGGTCGTCTGGCCCGAAGTTGAAGCAATTCTCATGGTGCCGCTCTCGGCTCACGCGCTCTTCGCGCGCCCGCTGGTAGCAGCGCCGACCTCCACTCTGGCGGTAGAAATGATGCCCGGAAACGGCGCTTCCGGCGTGCTCTGGTGCGATGGCCGCCGAACCGTAGAGCTGGACCCCGGCTCCCGTATTGAGGTGAGACGCTCCGAAAAGTCGGTGCTGCTCGCCCGTATCCACCCGGCTCCCTTCTCAGAGCGACTGGTGCGTAAATTTGAGCTTCCGATCCGTGGCTGGCGCGGCCCGCAGGATACCGAGAAGCACTAAAGAAAAGGAATGAACGTTCGTGATTGAGGAAATCCATATTCGAGACCTCGGCATCATCACCGATGCGAGGCTCCCCCTCGAACCCGGATTCTCCGTGCTGACCGGCGAAACCGGCGCAGGTAAAACCATGGTCGTCACTGCCCTCGGCATGCTCCTGGGCGCCCGATCCGACGCATCCAGCGTGCGCAACGGCGCCAAGAGCGCCCTCGCCGAAGCAGTCATTCGCCTGCCCCACGGGCACCGCGCCCTTGAGCTTGCTGAAGAAGCCGGCGGCACCGCCGAAGACATCGACGAACAGACCTCCGAGCTGCTTCTGGCACGCACCGTCAACGCCTCGGGACGCTCCCGCGCGCATGTTGGAGGTTGCTCCGCGCCCATCGGAACCCTGTCTCAGATTGGTCAGACTCTTGTTGCAGTCCACGGCCAGTCCGATCAGTTGCGCCTCAAATCAGCGGCAGAGCAGCGCCAGTCCCTCGACCTGTACGCGGGTGAAGAGCTCGCCAACCTGCTTGAGAAGTACCGCGAAAACTACGAGCGATACCGCGCCGCCGCCGCAGAGCTGAAGGAAGTACGCGAAAACTCTCGCGCACGAGCCCTCGAAGCGCAGACCCTGCAGGGTGCCCTCGAAGAAATCAGCGCCGTCAATCCGCAGGCCGGGGAAGAAGAAGAGCTCAAAGCCGAAATGGTGAAGCTCATGAACGTGGAAGCGCTACGCATTGCCTCGGCAACCGCATCCGCAGCGATTAGCGGTAGCGAATACTCCACCGGCGACGAGCAGAGCGTCATGAGTCTGCTCGATGCAAGCCGCTCCGCGCTACAGGCGCAGGCAGACGCTGACGAAGAGCTTGCCTCCCTCGCCGCGCGCGTCAACGAGCTGTTGATTCTTGCCACCGATATCTCCTCGGAGCTGTCCTCCTACATGGCATCCCTGGATGTTGAAGGCCCCGAACGTCTGGCGCAGGTGCAGACTCGCCGCGCCCAGCTGGCGACTCTCACCCGCAAGTACGGGGCGGATATCGCCGAGGTGCTTGAATGGGCCGAAGAATCCCGCGCACGCCTCGAGACCCTGGTGGATGATCCGCAGCGACAGGAAACCCTCGAAACCGAGCTGGTACAGCTACGCAAGGTGCTTGGCGCCCAGGCAGAAGAGCTGACCGCCCTGCGCCGTGCTGCCGCGCAGAAACTGGCGGATGCCGTCAGCGAAGAGCTCACTGCTCTTGCCATGCCGAACGCCTCCCTGGTCGTGGAGGTTGCCGAAGCTGAAAAGTTCTCGGTACACGGCCGAGACACCGTGACCTTCATGCTGGCGCCGCACCGAACCGCCGTGCCGCGCCCGCTCGGTAAGGGCGCCTCCGGCGGCGAGCTCTCCCGCGTGATGCTCGCCCTGGAGGTAGTGCTTGCCGAAGTGGACCCCGTACCCACCTTCATCTTCGACGAGGTGGACTCCGGCGTGGGCGGTAAGGCAGCTATCGAAATCGGTCGCCGCCTCGCCATGCTCGCCCGACACGTGCAGGTTCTGGTGGTCACCCACCTGCCGCAGGTTGCAGCCTTCGCGGACCAGCACATCCTCGTGCTGAAAAACGATGACGCGTCCCTCTCAAAGGTCAAGGTACTTTCCGAAGAGGAACGCGTGGTGGAACTGGCGCGAATGCTCTCCGGGCACGATCAATCAGAATCGGCGCGAGAGCATGCCCGAGAGCTACTGGCAGCCGGTCGAGAAGTGCCGCAGGGGCGCTGAAACTGACGGCAAGCCGGCGGCAAACCGGCAGAGAAAAGTATGAGGAAAGTGCTGGCAAAAGCGCCGAAAGGTGGCATCTTTCGCACCAAAGACCATCAAAGGGGCTGAAGTGTGCGAGCGTGCCTCAGAAAGTTGCCAGTACAGCCCGCGCCGGTGACCAATAGCGGTGCATGGATCCCAGAGGATGTGAGATACTCTGTGAATGCTCCTAGACCTGCTTCTACACGGCGCGGCGGGAATAATAAATCCCCAGCTCCGTTTACAGTGGTGATAAGGACAAATAGGGGAGGGAAAGCCGCCTGAGAGAATCCTCTCGCGGCAAAACCCTCTGCTTGGATAGCAGACAAGAAAATGGTAGGCTTGAATTCCGTGGTGAATGAAAAAAATAACGCTCTGAACGCGTCCTCTAACGACAAGGTAACCCGCCAGATTTTCGTGACCGGCGGCGTTGCATCTTCTCTCGGTAAGGGCCTGTCGGCCTCTTCCCTCGGTCAGCTTCTTCGCGCACGTGGCCTCTCTGTGACCATGCAGAAGTTCGACCCCTACCTGAACGTCGACCCCGGTACGATGAACCCCTTCCAGCACGGTGAAGTCTTTGTCACCGACGACGGTGCTGAAACCGACCTCGACATCGGACACTACGAGCGCTTCCTGGACGAAAACCTCGACCAGTCCGCTAACGTGACCACCGGCCAGGTCTACTCCTCCGTCATCGCAAAGGAACGCCGCGGCGAATACCTCGGCGACACCGTCCAGGTCATCCCTCACATTACTGACGAAATCAAGGCCCGCATGCGTCACGCAGCGGAAATTGACAACGCACCCGACATCATCATCACCGAAATCGGTGGTACCGTCGGCGATATCGAGTCCCTGCCCTTCATGGAAGCAGCACGCCAGGTACGCCGCGATGTTGGCCGCAAGAACGTCTTCTTCCTGCACGTCTCCCTGGTGCCCTTCATCGGCCCCTCCGGCGAGCTCAAGACCAAGCCGACCCAGCACTCCGTGGCAGCACTGCGCGGCCTGGGCATCCAGCCTGACGGTCTGATCCTGCGCTGTGAGCGTGAGGTCCCCGTATCGCACCGTACCAAGATTGGTAACGCATGCGACGTGGACAGCGACGCAGTCATCTCCTGCGCCGACGCACCCAGCATCTACGACATCCCCAAGACCCTGCACAGCCAGAAGCTCGACGACTACATCCTCGACTACTTCGGCATTGAGGCTCCCGCACCGGACTTCACCCAGTGGGACCGCCTGCTCGACGCAGTGCACCGCCCCGCAGCAGAGGTCAACGTTGGCCTGGTCGGTAAGTACATCGACCTGCCCGACGCATACCTGTCCGTCTCCGAGGCTCTGCGCGCCGGCGGCTTCGCAAACAACGTGAAGGTCAACATCAAGTGGGTTGCAGCCGACCTGTGCGCAACCGACGAAGATGCAGACCACCAGCTGCGCAACATGGACGCAATCCTCGTGCCCGGCGGCTTCGGCATCCGCGGCCTGGACGGCAAGATCGGCGCCCTCAAGTACGCACGCGAGCACAAGCTCCCGACCCTGGGCATCTGCCTCGGCCTGCAGTCCATGGTTATCGAGTACGCACGCAACGTACTGGGTCTGACCGAAGCATCCTCCACCGAGTTCGATCCGGAAACCTCCGTACCGGTCATCGCAACCATCGAAGAGCAGAAGCAGTTCGTCGAAGGTGCAGGCGACCTGGGCGGCACCATGCGCCTGGGCCTGTACAAGGCAAACCTGGTTCCCGGCTCTCAGGTTGCTAAGGCGTACGGTGCAACCGAGGTTGCAGAGCGTCACCGCCACCGCTACGAGGTGAACAACGAGTACCGCGAGCAGCTTGAAGAAGCAGGCCTGCGTATCTCCGGTACCTCCCCGGACTCCTCGCTGGTCGAGTATGTGGAACTGCCCGCAGAGGCACACCCCTACTACGTGGCAACTCAGGCACACCCCGAGTACCGCTCGCGTCCGACCCGCCCGCACCCGCTCTTCTCCGGCCTGATTAAGGCTGCTCTGGAGCGCCGCGGCGCCTAACGTCTAGGCACAAACGTTCAGCATCCCGCTCACCCCGCGCAGGGGAGAGCGGGATGCTTTCGTTTAAACCTGAACATGCCTTATTCCGTGCCCGTACCTGACGCGCCAAACGTAGCGGGGCTAAGAAGCCGCCTACAATGAAAGAATGAGCAACAACCAGCAGATTATTGATGCACCCTCCGAACGCACCATCCGCACCCGCACCGTGAAGTACAGCGGCTACGTGATCGAAACAACCGTTGAAGAGTACGAACTCAACGAAAACACCGTGCTGACCCGCGACGTCGTGGAAATGCCCGGCGCCGTCGCCGTGGCGGTCCTCAACGACAACAACGAACTGCTGATGCTTAACCAGTACCGCCACCCGGTGCGCATGAACCTCTGGGAAGTACCCGCCGGACTGCTCGACATCGACGGTGAAGACCCCCTGGTCGCCGCGCAGCGCGAACTTGCCGAAGAGGCAGACCTGCAGGCAGGCACCTGGAACGCTCTGACCGACTACTTCAGCAGCCCCGGCGCAACCAGTGAAGCAGGCCGCGTCTACCTGGCGCGTAATCTCTCGGAACTGCCCGCCGAAGAACGTAGCGAACGCACCGAAGAAGAAGCCGAAATGACCTACCGCTGGGTGCCCCTCGCCGAGGCAGTACAGCTGGTGCTGGGCGGAAAGGTTCATAACGCGCTCGCTATCCAGGCGGTACTCGCCACCTACGCGGCGGCGCAGAACAACTTTGAAGGCCTGCGCCCCGCCGAGGGCGGCTGGGAGTTCCACCCCTACATGGGCCAGCGCCGCGAAAAGCCGGAGAACTTCCGCAACCACTAAGAACGGAACGTAGAGTGGGGGAGTAGCCTCGCCTACGGCAACCCCAAATATCAAGAGAACCGACAGAGGAGATAGCGTGAAGCAGGCAAAAAGCACGGCGAGCAAGACACCCCGCGGCGCGGGTCTGCTCGGCGTGCCCTCTTCAGCCGGTTCCTCCGTGCTGGGTTTTTCTGCCCTTGGTTCTACTCCGAGTTCTTCCCATCAGGAGGCGCAGACCCCGCTGCAGAGAGCAATCGGGCAGTATCTCATCCACCTGCGCGTGGAGCGAGGAAGCAGCGAGCACACCATCGCCTCCTACGCGCGCGATTTGCGGCGATACAGCGCCTACATGGCGACCCTCGGCGTCATCGACCCCGAACGCATCACCACCGCGCAGGTACGCTCCTTCATGCGGGAACTCGCCGCCCCCACCGTACCGCTTGCCGGATTCGAAGCGGGGGAGAAGAATAAGCAGAACGCGCAGGAATCTCAGGAAGCACAGGAAGAAGCCGCAGAATCGCTGGCACTGATGATCGCTTCCGAATCGGGGCGAGGTACTGGAAACGGGCGTGCCGGGCAGCCGGAGAAAGCCGGGGCGCCAGAAAAAGAAGCGCCAACCGCTGAAGGGGCACCGAACCTGCCCCTGCCCTTGGGTCCGAACTCCATCGCCCGCACCATGGCGGCAGTCCGCGGAGCACACGCCTTCTGGGTCTCCGCGCTCATTGTGCCCACCGACCCGGCGGCACCGGTCACCCCGCCCAAGAACGTTAAACGCCTACCCAAAGCAGTCAGCGTAGAAGACATCCAGCGGCTACTCGCCGTACCCGACCGCGAAACCGCAACCGGGCTACGCAACCGAGCCATCCTCGAATTCCTCTACGCCACCGGCGCACGCGTGAGCGAAATGCTCAATGCCGATATCGACGACGTGCACTTCGAAGGGACTCTCACCGATGAAGACGGCAACCAGATCACCCTGCCCGGCTACGTTCGACTCTTCGGTAAGGGAAATAAAGAACGACTCGTACCCATCGGAAGCTACGCCCAAAAAGCAATCCAAGACTACCTGGTGCGTGCCCGCCCCTCCTTCGTAGCGCACGGTAAAGGCACCGCCGCGCTCTTCGTCAACGGACGAGGCGGCAGACTCGGACGCCAAGGCGCCTGGCTCATCCTCAAAGAAGCCGCCGAAGCCGCCGGGCTCAGCTCCGACTTCTCACCGCACTCCATGCGCCACAGCTTCGCAACGCACCTGTTGCAGGGCGGTGCTGATATTCGCGTGGTGCAAGAACTGCTTGGGCACGCCTCCATCGCCACCACACAGGTGTACACCAAGGTCACGCCCGAGGGTCTCATGGAGGTGTACCGCATGGCGCATCCGCGTGCTCACGAACGGGGATAAAACCCCGTCAATCCGCGGAACAGCCGCTCTTGAGGTAACCTTATAGACAACGCTTAAACTTTAAAACTTCCAATTCATTGATGAAGGTGAACCATTGACTGAAGCTCAGGCTCAAGAACTCGGCCCCACCGGTCGACCCCTGCGCGTATACCCCGACCCGGCTCCGCTGAGCAACCACGGTCCCGCCCGCATTATCTCTATGGTGAATCAGAAGGGCGGCGTGGGTAAGACCACCTCCACCATTAACCTGGGCGCGGCACTGGCAGAATGCGGCCGTAAGGTGCTGCTGGTCGACTTTGACCCGCAGGGTGCTCTCTCCGCCGGTTTCGGCGCGAACCCGCACGAACTGGACCTGACCGTCTACAACGTCATGATGGACCGCAAGGTCGACATTAAGGACGTCATCCTGCCCACCGGCGTGGAGAACATCGACCTGCTGCCCGCTAATATTGACCTCTCCGCAGCTGAAGTTCAGCTGGTCAACGAAGTGGCTCGCGAGCAGGTTCTCGCCTCGGCACTGCGCAAGGTCCGCGACGAATACGACGTCATCCTCATCGACTGCCAGCCCTCCCTGGGCCTGCTGACCGTCAACGCACTGACCGCCTCCGAAGGCGTCATCATTCCGCTGATTTGTGAGTTCTTCGCACTGCGCGCCGTCGCACTGCTGGTCGACTCCATCGAGAAGGTTCAGGACCGCCTGAACCCGAACCTCGAGATTGTTGGCGTGCTGGCTACCATGTTCGATGCGCGCACCATCCACTCCAAGGAAGTTCTGGCGCGCATCGTGGACGCATTCGGCGACAAAGTCTTCGACACCGTCATCAAGCGCACCGTGAAGTTCCCGGACGCATCGGTGTCCGCTGAGCCGATTCTCAGCTACGCCTCCAGCCACCCCGGTGCGGAAGCATACCGCCAGGTGGCACGCGAACTGATCTACAAGGGCGGCGCACGCTAAAGCCCCCACACCTATACGCCCTCTGCTGAGGTGACT
The DNA here is from genome assembly GCF_001812285.1 of Rothia sp. HMSC065B04. Lineage (NCBI taxonomy): Bacteria > Bacillati > Actinomycetota > Actinomycetes > Micrococcales > Micrococcaceae > Rothia > Rothia sp. HMSC065B04. Next base: position 301,574 of record NZ_KV808410.1, on the reverse strand, counting down.
CTCACTCTTGAGTCACACCGGCAGAGGGCGTATAATTGTGTGGATTCTAAAGACCCCGCACACTGCTTACGCCGAAAAAGTAGGCGAAGCAGAAGCCGCATCTGAGACGGCACCAACAAAGCCGGGGAGAATAAACCTAAGGAGAATAGGTCGTTTATGACCACGAACGTCGCTGCCGTGAGGGTACCGACACCGAACGCAGACACCGCCGCAAACGCCCGGACTGAGGGCCGCGGCCTGCAGAACCCGGAACGCGGTTTCACCCTCACCCTCAGTAATTTTGAGGGTCCCTTTGATCTTCTACTCACCCTGATTTCGCGCCGCAAACTCGACATTACCGAGGTGGCGCTCGCAGAGGTCACCGACGAGTTCCTCGCATACCTGCACGCCCTCTACGCTGAAGGCACCGAACGTGCACTCGACGAAGCCAGCGAATTTCTGGTCACCGCCGCAACCCTGCTGGAACTCAAAACCGCACGCCTGCTCCCGCAGCATCGTGAACCCCTCGAAGAGGACGTTGCACTGCTGGAGGCACGCGACCTGCTCTTCGCCCGTCTGCTGCAATACCGCGCGTACCGTGAAGTTGCCGATATTTTTGCTGAACGCTGGGCGCAAGAATCACAGCGTTTTCCCCGTGCGGTAGCCCTCGAAGAACGATTCGCCCAGGCGCTTCCCGAGCTGGTTTTCACCGGAGGCGCTGAAGAGTTCGCCCGCATCGCCGCAGCAGCACTGAGCCGAACCCCCAAAGAACCCGAACCGGAACCCGAAGAAATCGTTGAAGAACTCAACGAGCACCTGCACGTTCCGCTCACCACCATCGCGGCTGAAGAACACTACATTCTGCACAGCCTGCTCGATACCGCGGCGCGGGAACTGAGCTTCGCCGAACTGGTTCAAGGATCCGGCGAACTAGAAATCGCGGTGGTTCGTTTTCTCGCCCTGCTCGAGCTCTACAAAGAAGGCGCCCTGCACGTGGAACAGGACGCACCACTCGGAGCCATTCGGGTACGTGCGAGCGCGAGCGCCGCACAGTTCGTGATTCGCGAAGCAACAGACACTCAGGATGCGCATGAAATCGGTGAAGCGTCTGAATCACCCGAAGTGAACGAATCTGAAGCTAACACGGAACCGGTAGAGGAGGATTATGAGTATTCACGGCTCACGCTTTGACCGTGAATTCACCCCTGATGACCTTGCCATCGTGAACATGGGCTACTGGGATCCGAACGCGGATGAGGATTCGGAACAGGCTGACTCGGCGCCGGTAGAGGTAGCAGAGACGGTAGAGACTGAGAGCTCAAAGCCTGCTGAGGCGGACGTTGAGCCTGCTGATTACGAGGTAGCAGCAGCCCCTCTGGGCACTGAGGTTGCCGAAAAAGCTGAGGACGCTGAAACGGTAGAGGACTCCGATAATTCCGAAATCCCTGAGGAATCGCAGGAAACTGCGCCCCGCGAGTCGAAGAAACCGGAAGCGAAATCGGTAGCGAAATCGGCAAAGATTCCGGCGGGAGGCCCCTCCACCGCACCCAGTGTGGCGGTCGATGCCGAAGCCGAATTTTCCAAGGTCGAGGCAATCCCCGGTGGCGTCAAAAGCGCCATCGAGGCGATCCTCGCCGTTGCCGAAGCGCCCGTGAGCGTGCGTGAACTCTCCGCCGCTCTCATCGTCAGCGAACGCGCTGTTGAGCACGCGCTCGACCAGTTGTACCGCGAGTACAACGGCGAAGAAAGCGGCTACGGAGAAGACGAAAACCGGGTGGCGCCCGAACCGCGCGGATTCCAGCTGCGGAACATCGCAGGAGGCTGGAAGCTCTACGCCCGCGACGACTTCGCCCCCTGGGTGGCACGCTTCGTGACCCGCTCCAAGAGCGCGACGCTGAGCAAGCCCGCCTACGAGACGCTCGCCGTGATTGCCTACCAGCAGCCGGTGACCAGGGCGAGGGTAGCCTCCATTCGAGGCGTAAACGCGGACGCGGCAATCCGTCAGCTACTGCAACGGCAGCTGATTCGTGAGGCTGGTCGTGAATCCGGAAGCGGCGCGACCCTCTACGAAACCACGGAGCTGCTACTGGTGAAGCTCGGGTTGAACTCCCTGGAGGAGCTGCCGGCGCTTGCGCCCTTCCTGCCCGACGACACGGAGGCGGCGGTCCTCGCCGAAGGTAACGACTAGCCCGCCAGCTACAGCCGTTTCGGCAATAACGAAACGTCCAACGGTTCTGCTGAAAACCTGCGGCAGAACTACCCGGATAAGCGCCCTTGGCGCTGACATAAACACCGCATATTCGGTGCCGGGCACAAAGACTAACAAGAACTACAACGACAGAAAAGAGAAGAACACCATGGCATATGGAAACTCCTCCCGCGGCGGCCGCTCTGCATCCGGTCGCCCCCAGAACTCCCGCGGTGGCCGTCCCGGCGCTGCTCGTCCCGGTCAGGGCGGTAAGCCCGGCGCTAAGGGCGCATCCGCACGCGGCGGTCGTCCCGGCGCACCGAAGAGTGGCGCAGGCAAGGGCGGCGCAAAGGGCTTCGGCGAGAAGAAATTCGGTGACAAGAAGTTTGGCGAGAAGAAGTTCGGCGCAGGCCGCGCAGGTTCCGGCCGAGGCCGCGGTACCGAACTGCCCAAGCGCGAACGCCGCGCACCGGGCCGCCCCTACCGCTCCGGCGAAGCCTTCGCAAACGAGCGCGGCGAATACCGCGTCAGCAACTACGCTGGCCCGCACCGCCCCCGCCGCCCCCGCAACGCCCCGGTAGACCACTACGAGTTCTACGACCACGACGGCGTACGCCTGCAGAAGCTGCTTGCCCAGGCCGGTGTGGCATCCCGCCGCGTCTGCGAAGAAATGATTACCGAAGGCCGCGTCACCGTCAACGGTGAAGTCGTGACCGAGCTGGGCGTGCGCGTGGACCCCTCCAAGGTCACCGTGCAAGTGGACGGCATGACCGTTCAGACCAACGACAAGCTCGTCTACATGGCATTCAACAAGCCCGCCGGCGTGGTCTCCACCATGGAAGACCCCGAAGGTCGCCCCTGCATCTCCGACTTCCTGCGTTCCTCCATGAGCGAGCGCGTATTCCACGTGGGCCGCCTGGACGTCGAAACCGAGGGTCTGCTGCTGCTGACCAACGACGGTGAACTGGCGAACCGCCTCACCCACCCCTCTTACGAGGTGCCCAAGACCTACCTGGTGCAGGTTCCCGGCCCCATGGAGCCCGGCGTCGGCGCAGCCATGAAGAAGGGTATTCGCCTGGAAGACGGCGTGACCCGCGTTGACGAGTTCAAGCTGGTGGACTCCACCCCTGGCCACGTGCTCGTTGAGGTGACCATCCACTCCGGTAAGAACCGCATTGTGCGCCGCCTCTTCGACGCGGTCGGCTACCCGGTCGAGCGCCTGGTCCGTGTCGAGATGGGCCCGATTCGTATTGGTTCGCAGAAGCAGGGCACCGTCCGTAACCTCTCCAAGGTCGAGATCGGTCACCTGCTCGCTTCGGTGGACATGTAATAACGCTAAGGAGTTGTCATGAGCTCGCCCGCTGAGCTTTCCGCATCTGAGCTGCCCATGGACTCAACGCTAACCGGGCCGGTGCTCATTATCGGCTCGGGTCTGCTGGGTGCCTCCATTGGTTTGGGGTTGCGTGCGGCAGGATGCGAGGACGTGTACGTCCAAGATATTTCACCCACCGCCGAGGCAGTGGCGCAGGATATTGGTGCCGGTACAAGCATCTCCACCCTGTCGGAGGAGGAACGCGCCGCCCTCGCCCCGCAGCTGGTGGTGGTGGCTGCGCCTCCGGATAGTGCCGGTGCCGTGTGCGCTCGCGCGTTGAACACCTACGCGCCTCGACCGGAGGCAGGCTACCCCGGCGCCGTGGTGACGGATGTTGCCTCGGTGAAGGTGCAACCGCTGGCTGATGTGCTTGCCTCGGGTGCGGATGCGTCCCGTTACGTGGGTTCGCATCCGATGGCTGGGCGTGAGAAGTCGGGCCCGGTGGCTGCTCGCGGTGAGCTGTTCCAGGCGCGTCCGTGGATTATCTGCGAGCACGATTCGGTTCGCCCCGAGTGTGTGCGTCTGGTGCGTTCTGTGGCGGTGGAACTGGGCGCGATTGTGACTTCTCTGAGCGTTGAGGAGCACGATCAGACGGTTGCTCTGATCTCTCACGTGCCGCAGGCGATGAGTTCACTGTTGGCTTCGCGTCTGCAGGACACTCCGCTGTATGCGCTGTCTTTGGCGGGTCAGGGTTTGCGCGATACGGTGCGTATTGCGGCTTCGGACCCGACGCTGTGGGTGCAGATTTTTGCGGCGAACGCTGACCCGATTGTGAAGACCCTCTACGGGGTGCGTGATGACCTGAACCGCCTCATCGCAACGCTGGAGAACCCGACGGCATCCGGCGCTCGCCTGGATTTGGCGCAGCTGATGAGCGAAGGCAACGCGGGCGTGAGCCGTATTCCGGGTAAGCACGGTACAGCCCCCGCCGCGTTCGCAAAGATGACGGTGCTGGTGGACGACACCCCCGGCACGCTGGCTCGTTTGCTTGCCGAGATTGGTGAGCTGGGCGCGAACCTTGAGGATTTGCGTCTGGAGCACTCGACGGGCGCCCCGGTGGGTATGGCTGAAATCTCGGTCAATCCGTCCATTCATGAGGCGCTGGTCCGCGATTTGTCGGCTCGCGGTTGGCGTGTTGTGAAGTAGAGTTAAAGCTGTATTTTCCGGCATAAAGTTTGAGACGAATTTTAAGGAGTGCTGATGCACGAGAACCCTAAACTGACGATTGCTATTGACGGTCCCTCCGGTTCCGGTAAGTCGTCTGTGTCTAAGGAAGTTGCACGCCACTTTGGTCTGGCGTACCTGGACACCGGTGCAATGTACCGTGCCGCAACCTACCGTGTGCTGGAACTTGGCATTGACCTGAACGACGCTGAAGCGATCGCGAAGGCTGTCGAGGAGATGCCCCTGGTGTTCGGTACGAACATTAAGGAAGAAGAGATTCTGATGGGCTCGACCGATATCCGTGAGGAGATTCGTAGCGAGCGCATTTCTTCGGCTGTTTCTGCTGTGGCTTCGGTTCCGGCGGTTCGTGAGCACCTGATCGGTCTGCAGCGTTGGATGATTGACCACGCTATTAACGGCATGGTCGCTGAGGGCCGCGATATCACCACCGTGGTTGCTCCCGATGCTGATGCGCGCATCCTGCTGACTGCTTCTGAGGAGGTGCGCATGGCGCGCCGCGGCCTGGAGAACTCTGAGAAGTCGGGTGCTTCGGGTGATTTGAGCAAGCAGATCGCTGAGCGTGATGCGAAGGATTCGAAGGTCAATAACTTTATGGAAGCTGCCGAGGGCGTGACCCTGGTGGACAGCTCGGATCTTGATTTTAATGCGACGGTCTCTGCAGTGATTAACGCTGTGAATGACCAGTTGAAGGCGAAGCGCGCGGGCTAGGCCCCGCCGAAACGCTGGGGGAGTGGTGCATCCGCTCCCGATAAGACGTTGAGCCGTGCTCGCGTGCTGACCAATGGGTTGGGCGCGGGGGCGGGTAGAGAAAGGAATGCGCATGGCTGAGGACGCTATCCGCGACGATTACGAAGATAAGTACCTGGGCGGTGGCGAGGACGACGTTACCGAGCGCCTCGCTGAGATTGATGATGAGACCGCTGACCAGCGTGCTCAGGCTCTGCTTGAGGGTCTTGAGGACTACGACCTGGATGAAGAGGACCGCGCCCTGCTGGGTGCCTGGGGTTTCGACATTGAGGAAGAGGAAGAGCAGCTCGCTGATCCGGTAGTGGCGATTGTTGGCCGCCCGAACGTGGGTAAGTCGACCATCATTAACCGTATTCTGGGTCGCCGTGAAGCGGTGGTTGAGGATAAGCCGGGCGTGACTCGTGACCGCGTGTCCTATAAGGCTGAGTGGCTGGGTAAGAGCTTCACCCTGGTTGATACCGGTGGTTGGGAGTCTGACGCTCGCGGTATTGATGCTCAGGTTGCTGAGCAGGCTGAGATCGCTGTGGAACAGGCCGATGTTGTGGTCCTGGTGGTTGACGCCCGCGTGGGTGTGACCGCTTCGGACGAGCAGATTGTGCGTATGCTGCGCCGCGTGAAGAAGCCGATCATTCTGATTGCTAACAAGATCGATGACGCTCACCTGGAGCCGGAGATTTATAACCTCTGGTCGCTGGGTATGGGCCAGCCGTTCCCGGTGTCGGGTCTGCACGGCCGTGGTCTGGCGGATGCCCTGGATGAGATTCTTGAGGTCATGCCGGAGCACTCGCAGTTCGCTCAGCCGGAGGCGCTGGGCGGCCCGCGTCGTGTGGCTCTGGTGGGTCGCCCGAACGTGGGTAAGTCGTCGCTGCTGAATAAGCTGGCTGGTTCTGAGCGTGCCGTGGTGAATGACCTGGCTGGTACGACTCGTGACCCGATTGACGAGATTATTGAGCTGGGCGGCTACCCCTGGCGTTTTGTGGATACCGCGGGTATTCGCCGTCGCCAGCACATGGCTAAGGGCGCGGAGTTCTACTCTTCGCTGCGTACTCAGACTGCTCTGGAGCGTTCTGAGGTTGCCGTGGTGCTGCTGGATGTTTCTGAGCCGATTTCTGAGCAGGATGTGCGTATTGTGCAGACCGTGATTGATTCGGGTCGTGCGATGGTTCTGGCATTCAATAAGTGGGATACCCTCGATGAGGATCGCCGCGACATGCTTGAGCGCGAGATTGAGCGCGACCTGGCGCACGTGCAGTGGGCTCCTCGCGTGAACATTTCGGCGAAGACCGGCTGGCACAAGGACAAGCTGGTGCCGGCGCTGGAGCACTCGCTGGAGTCGTGGGATTCGCGTATTCCGACCGGTCGCCTGAACGCGTTCCTGGGCGAGATTGTTGCTGCGCATCCGCACCCGCTGCGTGGTGGTAAGCAGCCGCGTATTCTCTTTGGTACTCAGGTGTCTTCGCGTCCGCCGAAGTTCGTGCTGTTTACTACCGGTTTCTTGGACCCGGGTTACCGTCGCTTCATTATGCGTCGTCTGCGTGAGACTTTTGATTTCACGGGTACTCCGATTGAGATTTCGATGCGTGTGCGTGAGCGCCGCTCCCTGGGTGAGCGTCAGAGCGCGAAGGCTAAGAAGGGTAAGGGCGGCCGCCGCTAGTAGCGGGGGTGTCTGCCTGATGCCGTGTTGCTGGGCTGGCTCCCTTGCTAGGCTTGTGCTAGGCTTGGCTCCCGCGCGCTGGATTCTGTGCGGAAAATCTGCACGAAAAATCCGTGAGGAAAAGATTTTTAAGATTTTTTCTAAAAATAGGGATTCTGGCTTGCGCGGGGGTTAAAAGCCCGGTATAGTTATTCGAGTGTTCAGGGGAAACCTTGAAAACAATATCGTGAATAACGAATCGGGTTGTGGCGCAGCTTGGTAGCGCACTTGACTGGGGGTCAAGGGGTCGCAGGTTCAAATCCTGTCAACCCGACAGATAAAGCTCCGGAAGGTTTTTCCTTCCGGAGCTTTTTTGTATGCCGTTTAGGGGTTTGCGGGGATTGATGGTGCGGGGCTGGGTTGTGTCGGTTTGAATGTTCCCGAGGCACTGCATGCTCTGGCAGGGCTTTGGCGGGCCCTTGTTCCCTTGTAATAGCGGGGGAGGGAGGCTGGGTAAGCCCTCAAACCGGGGTGGGCTTTAGGTTAGTGTGCAATTATGAGCTTCGATCTAAATGTTGGAATATGCCCGATTTTGTGGGTGTTCAGTGGTACATTGGGTACACAAGGAATCACGTTTTAGCGGTCAGAAATTTTAGCTTTGGCACTGAATTTCCCTTGACAAATCAAGGAATATTTAGGTTTCTGTGACTAAAACACGACTTCATACACACTGAATTTCATAGCCGCAAAACCAACATGAACCCAAGTGAAGGCATATATCCCCAGAGGATAGCGCCCATAACGCATAAAACAGCTAGGTGCACGCACCTGCAACACACGGCACACACGCCGCCACAAGCGTCGCTGGGAAGGTTTTACGGCACAACTCGATCCCGCCCCCGTGGGCGTGGAAAGGAACACAATAAACCATGTGGCAGCAAGTCTACGACCCGCTGAACTCGAGCGCACTCTCCGCACTCGTAGCAGCAGTCCCGATTATTTTCTTCCTTCTGGGCCTCACCGTCCTGAAGCTCAGCGGTATTAAATCTGCCGTTATCTCCCTCGTTCTAGCTCTCCTCATCGGTTGCGCTATCTTCGGTATGCCCGTCACTGCAGGTGCCGGCTCCATCCTCTACGGTTTCCTCTCGGGCATGTGGCCCATCGGCTGGATCGTTCTCATGGCAGTGTGGCTCTACCGCATTTCCGTGCGTTCCGGCGGCTTCGAAATCGTTCGTTCCTCCATCTCCTCCATCTCTACCGACCAGCGCATCCAGATGCTGCTGATCGCGTTCTGCTTCGGCGGCTTCCTCGAAGGTGCTGCAGGCTTCGGTATCCCGATCGCTATCTGTGCTGCGTTGCTCGTGTCCCTGGGCTTCAACCCGCTCAAGGCCGCAATGTTCGCACTGATTGCTAACGTGAGCTCCGGCGCATACGGCGCTATCGGCATCCCCGTGACCACCGCTGCAACCCGCGGTGGCGTGGACTTGCACGCACTGTCCATCGAAATGGTCCTGGTTATCCAGATCATGGCAGCGCTCATCCCCGTACTGCTCGTTGCTATTCAGGATGGCATCCGCGGTATCCGCGAGGTCGGTCTGGTAGCTCTCATGGTTGGCCTGATCTACTCCGGCGGCCAGTCCGTTCTGCTCGCAGCCCTGGGTAACCCCGAGCTGGTCGACATCATCCCGCCGCTGCTGGCACTGGTCGCTCTGGCACTGGTTATGCAGAAGTGGCAGCCCAAGCACATCTTCCGTGAGCCCACCGCTCCCTCCCTGGAAGAAGTTCAGGCTCAGCAGAGCGTCAAGCACACCGGTAGTGAAATCCTCAAGGCATGGAGCCCCTTCGTCTACCTGTCCGTCGTGATTCTGCTCTGGTCCACCGCTCTGAAGCCCGTCTTCGCTGCTAAGGGCGCGCTCGGCTTCACCAACATTACGTTCTCCCTGCCCTGGCTGCACCAGAGCATCTCGCAGGCAGCACCGATTGTTGCAACTCCCAAGCCTATCGACGTGACCTACACCTGGAACATTGTGGGCGCATCCGGTACCGCAATTCTGGTGGCTACCATCATCACCATCCTGACCTCCAAGATTAGCTGGGGCGAGGCTATCGAGGAACTCGGCGCAACCTGGAAGCAGCTGCAGACCCCGATCCTCATGATCTGCCTGGTCATGTCCGTTGCTAACGTCATGAACTACGCGGGTATGATTACCTCCATCGCACTGGCTGTTGCCGCTGTGGGTGCTATCTTCCCGCTGCTGTCCCCGATCATCGGTTGGATTGGCGTGTTCGTGACCGGCTCCGTGGTGAACAACAACATCCTCTTCGCTGGCCTGCAGGCTACCACCGCACAGCAGATTGGCGTCAGCCAGACCCTGCTGGTTGCATCTAACACCGCCGGTGGTGTGATGGCGAAGATTGTTTCCCCGCAGTCCATCGCAATTGCAGCGGCTGCTGTGAACAGCTCCGGCGAGGAATCCAAGATTACCTCCATGGCGATCAAGTACAGTGCAGCACTGCTGGCTATCACCTGTGTTTGGGTTTACGTCCTGTCCCTGGTCGGCCTGTAAACAGTGTGAGTACCTGATGCGTGTAACCTACCTTCTCTGAAAGGTGAGGTACCCGCGACACGGTTTAGCAAAAGCCCCCTTCTTTTGTAGGAGGGGGCTTTTACGTTATTTGGGTTTGTTAGGGGGCATGTGGTGGGATTCCTAGCTGATGGCTCGAGGGGGGGTGGTTAGGGGCAAATACCGGGGAGTGTAAATATGCACATAAGTATCGTTTGTGCACACTTAAGGTTATCCTATCCTGAACTCATGAGGGAGACCTGATAGCTTAGACAGATAAAGTCATGAGCACCTAGTTAGCGGGAATAATCCCGCTTTCTTTCAGTTAAAACCAGGGAACAACTTCAGCCCCTGGGAACTGATGACCATAACGCTTCACCGATGGGTCACTCCGCCACATAGCGGAGGAACCCATCGGTTTTATGCGGCCTAGCGCTTCCATACAGCACAGGAGCCGTATCGGAAGAAGCAACCGCAACAAAACGCACAGACCGAAAGGACCACCCGCCCTATGTGGCAGCAAACCTACGACCCGCTGAACTCACCGGTGCTCTCCGCACTGGTCGCAGCAGTACCCATCATCCTCTTCCTGTTGGGCCTGACCGTCCTGAAACTCAGCGGCCTCAAGTCAGCACTGCTGACCCTCGGCACCACCCTCATCATCGGCTGCGCCGTCTTCGGCCTGCCCATCACCGCAGGTGCCGGCTCCATCCTCTCCGGCTTCCTCTCCGGTGCATGGCCCATCGGCTGGATTGTGCTCATGGCGGTGTGGCTCTACCGCATTGCCGTACGCGCCGGTAACTTCGACATCGTGCGCTCCTCCGTCTCCTCGATCTCGAACGACCAGCGCATCCAGGTGCTGCTGATTGCCTTCTGCTTCGGTGGCTTCATCGAAGGCGCGGCAGGCTTCGGCATCCCGATCGCTATATCCGCGGCACTGCTGGTATCCCTGGGCTTCAACCCCCTCAAGGCATCCATGCTGGCGCTGGTAGCCAACGCCGCATCCGGCGCCTACGGTGCTATCGGTATTCCCGTGACTACCGCAGCTAAGGTTGGTGGCCTCGACACCGCGCACCTGTCCGCAGGTATGGTTCCGGTACTGCAGATCTTCGTCGCCTTCGTGCCGCTGCTGATGGTTGCAATCCAGGACGGCATCCACGGCATCCGCGAAGTCGGCCTCGTAGCGCTCATGACCGGCGTGATTTTCTCCGGCGGTCAGGCGGCTATCCTGATGCTGCTCGGCTCGCCCGAACTGGTCGATATCATCCCGCCGCTGCTCTCCCTGGTAGCACTGGCGCTCGTGATGCAGAAGTGGCAGCCCAAGCACATCTACCGCGAATCCACCGCACCCAGCCTCGAAGAAGTTCAGGCGCAGCAGGGCGTCAAGCACACCGGTGCTGAGATCGTTAAGGCGTGGAGCCCCTTCATCTTCCTCTCCGCAACCATCCTGCTCTGGTCCACCGCACTGAAGCCGATCTTCGCAACCAACGGCCTGCTCGGCGCCGCAACCCTGGCGTTCCCCATCCCCGGCATTCACGAAGCCATCACCACCGGTGCCGGCAAGACCGTGACCGCGATGTTCTCCTGGAACACCCTGGGCGCATCCGGCACCGCAATTCTGGTGGCGGCACTCATCACCATCCTGACCTCGAAGATCAGCTGGGGCGAAGCCTTTGAAGAACTCGGCGGTACCTGGAACCAGCTGAAGATGCCGATCCTCATGATCTGCCTGGTCATGTCCGTCGCAAACGTCATGAACTATGCCGGTATGACCACCTCCATTGCGCTCGCGCTCGCGGCAGCCGGCCCGGTCTTCCCGTTGCTGTCCCCGATCATCGGTTGGATTGGTGTGTTCGTGACCGGCTCCGTGACGAACGCTAACGTGCTCTTCGCGGGTCTGCAGTCCACCACCGCAGCCCAGATTGCTGTTGACCCGACCCTGCTCGTGGCCGCAAACACCGCCGGTGGCGTGATGGGTAAGATCGTCTCCCCGCAGTCCATCGCAATCGCGGCGGCGGCAGTAAACAGCGCCGGTGAGGAATCGAAGATTACCTCCATGTCCATCAAGTACAGCGCTATTCTGCTGGGCCTGGTCTGCGTCTGGTCCTTCGCTCTGTCGCTCATGATGGGCTAAAGGCCGATACCGGATTCGGCGTCACCCCGCATAAGAAACCCCTCGAGGAGAACCCTGCACTTTCTCTGCAGAAGACGAATCGAGGGGTTTCACGCATATTCAGGGAAGTTTCAACAGACCGGGAAGAGGCGTAGAATTACTTCTTGTGCTTGCTCCCGCATGATTCTGCACATCACCACAGATTGTGCTCCAGAAGAAAGACCGGGCAGGTGCCTCATAGAACACCTACTACTCAAGGAGAAACAATGCAGGCGCTCGCAACGATTACTACTGTCTTTGCCTTCGTAGCAATTGCTATTCATGTCTACATCTGGATTATTGAATCCTTCCTCTGGACTAAGCCCAAGGGCCGCGAAACCTTCGGAATGACCGAAGAATTCGCCGAGTCTACCAAAGAGATGGCGGCAAACCAGGGCCTGTACAACCTGATGCTCGCCTGGATCGCCGCAACCGGTCTGCTGGCTTTCTGGTTCGGCTCCCCGCAGGTGGGCGTGGCGCTCATGTTCGCAGGCCTGGGCTCCATGGCGATTGCCGGTGTCTACCTGTTCCTCACCTCCCCGGATAAGCGCAAGCCGGCACTGATTCAGCTGACCCCGCCGCTGCTGGCGCTGATTTTCCTCTTCGTGATGATCTAACCCTGTGGCGATCTAATTCAGAGCGGAACCTCTCAACGTATAGAAGCCGCGTGCTTACTTCTACGAAGTGGCGCGCGGCTTTTCTGCGCCCTTGCACGCAAGCACGCCAAGCGTGGGGAGCTTAGGGCGAGGGGGCTTAGGTAAAGAGCCCCGAACAGCCTCGCCGATGCGAGTCCACCAGGTGCGCGTTGACCATACCGACCGCGCACATAAGCGCATAGGCGGTCACCGGACCCAAGAACACACCTCCTAGAGCTTTAAAAGATTTGGCAAGAAGCGCGGACTCGGGTGTATCTGTCGGGATATCCTCCAGGGTATGCGGCGCGATAGTCTCGTGTGGCGCGAAGGACCACAGCCACGCCGGCAGCCCGCCCGGTACACGTGTGCCGTCAGGCAGGGTGCGCTCGCGCATCCGTTCCAGATCCTCGAAGCTCAGGGTGCGAACCCGACGGCGGCGAGTGTCTGCCGCCTCGCTGCTATCCTCTTTGGCCGGGGTAGAAGAGGGCGCGATAAGGGGAAGACGAATATCCTCCGTGGAGGCGTCACGGGGCGTTGCGGCAAGCTCGCGCATCCGCAGGGTCAGCCGTGCATTGGAGATGACCGCGCGAATCTTCCTCTCGTTACGGATAATGTCTTCATTCTGGAGGAGCCGCGCAACATCATGGTCGGTGAACGCAGCCACGCGTTCGGGGTCGAAACCCTCGAAAACGCGGCGGAATGCCTCTCGGCGGGCAAGAATCGTGCGCCACGAGAGCCCCACCTGAAAAGCCTCGAGGCTCAGGGCTTCGAAGAGTCCTCGTTCATCGGTGACGGGCATGCCCCATTCGGTGTCGTAGTAGTCGCGCAGAAGCTCATCGGTCACCCACGTGGGGTAGCTCGGGGCGTTTTCGAGGGGGTCGGCGGGAATAGTAGGTTGCGAGGTCACGGTTTCTCCTCTCTGAGAGTGCTGAGCTCATCCGAATATTTCGGAAGCATATTCTACTTAAACAGTAGCTCTAGCGTGAGTAAATCGCAAGTATATTCGACTATGTGTCGTGGTGCAGAGCAACGAAACCGAAAATAGGTACGACAGAGGGCAGAGCCCGCATCCGATGCACGCTCCGCCCTCTGACAAGTCTCAATCACCGCCGGGTGACATCGCTAGAAGAGCCGCGCCTCCCGTACCTCTTCCGGCTCCTCCAGATTGAGAAGGAACTGCTTACGTTCAACCCCGCCAGCGTAGCCAGTCAAACTACCATCAGCACCAATAACGCGGTGACACGGAATCATAATAGAAACCTTATTGCGGCCGACCGCCTGACCCACCGCCTGCGCCGGAGCACCGGGACCAACCGCACGCGAAATCTCACCGTAAGTGGTGGTGTACCCGGCAGGAACAGTCTTCAGATGCTCCCACACAATCAGCTGAAAATCGGTGCCCTCAGGATCTAGCGGCAACGTAAAAGAAGTGCGCTTGCGCTCAAAATACTCGGAGAGCTCTGCCTCAGCACGCGACAGCAGCCGCGCCGCAGCATACTCACCGGTTGGCTCTTCCTCTTCCGCCGTGTTGTGCTCCCGTAGGTAGGTGACGGGATTCTCGATTAGTTCACCGAGCTCATGGGGGAGCGGAAAATGCGCCTGATCCTCGTACCAGATGCCCACAATCGCATCCGCACGGGCGGCAAGGTAGAGCACGCCGACGGGGCTCGAATAGCGAGTGTACCAGCGCGCGAGCGCTTCCGGCGGCTGCGGCGAATCGGTCGCTTTGGTCATGCTCTTCCTCGTTGGCTCGTAGGCGTGTATTGCAGATGGTATTAGAGGTAAATATCCCTTTCAACCATCATAGGGGAGGGGTGCCTCCGTACCGTACCTGTAGCGGGTTTTGTCTATAACTGACCGCTATATATGAGATGTATGCACCGCCGTTGAAACATCTCAGGATGCCCGGTCAATTTTGTCTGAGCCCCAAGAGCTGGCATTCTGTGAAGTACACACCGATACACCGCAATTCAATACTCCGGCTTCTCCACCCCGCACCGGGTGGGGGATGACCTGTGTTTCTCGTACCCCAACGTTGGGTTCAACGACGACTGAAATTGCAAGGAGAAACATGGAAGACCTGAAAGACCTCCGCCGGGAACTCAAGGAAAACCCGGAGAGTCGAGAGCTCAATAACCGTTACGCGCAGGCGTGCCTCAACATCGCGAAAGAATACACCGTTATGTCCCAGGGGCATATCTTTATTTGCTCGCCCTCAGATTTTGAAGCCGTACGGTACGTCATGGCCAAAATCCCTGACGCTTCGCTTCTAGACGGCGAAACTCTGGAGGAATACAAACGCCTGGACAGAGCCGTTACCCAAGCTCGTATAAATAGAGGTAGGCCCGGTAGCATGATGGGCATTTACTATGCCCTCATCCTTTTTATAGTGATGCCCATAATGGCGGTACCAATCATTGCGCTGTGGGAACTCAGCGCGGGGAGCACCTCAGACCACACCCGCAACCCGAGCTTCCTCATTTACCTGATTCCGGTCGCTCTCATTACCGCTGCGCTCCTCTGGGTTGGGTGGCTTGTTGAACGAATCCCCGGCTGGAAATATAACGCTCTGATAGTCCAGGAGAATAAAAAGGCAGAACTAGCCAGAGCCGAAGCTGAAGCGCGTCAAAGTACTGACCCGACCGCTGAGAAATAATCTTGAGTGCAGGGCCGGCCTCTGCCCCTGACCATAACGTAAATGTGCCGCCTCACCGGTATTGGTGAGGCGGCACATTTATGCTGTCTAGGGGATAAGAAGCTCGCTACTTAGCGGCTACTCCATCAGCGTTGCCCTCCGTGTGGTGCAGATGCGGCAGGTGAGTCGAATGCAGGTCGTGACCGAGCACATCGTGCGCATCCGGGTCCTCGTTCGGGAGCACGTGCGAGTACTTGGAGTAGTAGCGGTACAGTGCGTAGGCGCCAATCACAGTCAGTACGATAGCAACGCCCAGAGCCCACGGTACAGCTGCGGGAGAATACATGACAGAGAAGAGCACCAACAGCCAGGAGAGAGCAGCTGCAAGAACCGAAACGTTCATAGCAATAATTGCAAGCTTGCGGCGACGGACATCAACCATAATCGGTGCGGGAAACCCGCTCCCTCCTTCCAACGGAGCCTCTCTCCGTTCTCACGACCACCGGAAGGTGCCAGATGCATAACCAACCGCCATCTTCGGCGACCAGAATAGAATCAATAAGCCTATATATCTATGATACGGCGCTTGAAGTGGACATCAAAGGCAAACAAACGCTGTTAGACCAACCCCACACAACATGTAAACGGGTATCTCAACAAGGGGCATAAAACCAGTGATTTTTACAGCGAGAACTGCAACACGAAAAGCGAACCCCACTCATCGTTAATGCAGAGAACCTAGTAACAAGAGATAAAAGTCCGTCCGCCGCAGTACGTGAAGCACCGCGGCGGACGGGAGCGTAAACAAAGTATCAGCGCGAACCGTCGACTCCTGTCAGGACAGCGCATGAATATGTCGCGTACGCGTCCTGTGCGGTACTGACACCTCACGAACAACACCGCGCCAGGTGACCGGCGGAAGATACCGAATTTACAAAAACCAACGGTACCCCAGCACTAATTTTTGTAGAAATTACGCCGCAATAAACGCTGAATTGAGCGTCATAAAACAGCGAAAAGCCCCGGCTGCTTCAACCCCATAGCGGGGGAGAAGCAGCCGGGGCGTCGCTAGTACGCGGGCCGTGCCGTTAGGCAACGGGTGCTGTGATTAGGCGGTCGGAACGTCCTCGTCAACCCACTCGAGGGTGCGGGAGACAGCCTTCTTCCACAGGCGGTACTGGCGGTCAACCTCTGCGGGCTCCATGGAGGGCAGCCAGCGCTTGTCCTCAGCCCAGTTGTCCACAACGTCCTGCTCGCCGCTCCAGAAACCAACAGCGATACCTGCAGCGTATGCTGCGCCCAGAGCGGTGGTCTCAACAACCTTCGGGCGGATTACGGGAACGCCGAGGATGTCAGCCTGGAACTGCATGAGGAACTCGTTAGCGGTCATGCCGCCGTCCACGCGCAACTCGGAGAGCTCAACACCGGAGTCAGCGTTCATTGCGTCCAGAACCTCGCGGGTCTGGAATGCGGTTGCTTCCAGCGCCGCACGCACGATGTGTGCACGGTTCACGTAGCGGGTCAGACCAACGATGACGCCGCGAGCGTCGGAACGCCAGTGAGGTGCGAACAGGCCGGAGAACGCGGGAACAACGTAGCAGCCACCGGAGTCCTTGACGGAGGTAGCCAGTTCCTCAGACTCTGCAGCGTGCTCAATCATGCGCAGGTTGTCGCGCAGCCACTGGATCAGGGAGCCGCTCATTGCGACCGAGCCTTCCAGAGCGTAGACGGGTGCTGCGTCGCCAATCTTGTATGCGACGGTGGTCAGCAGACCGTTGTTGGAGAAGACGGGCTCGTTGCCGGTGTTCATGAGCATGAAGTTACCGGTACCGTAGGTATTCTTCGCCATACCCTTCTCGAAGCAGGCCTGGCCAAAGGTGGCAGCCTGCTGATCGCCCAGGATACCGGCAATCGGGGTGCCGTTAAGCAGACCGGTTGCGCGGCCGAAGCCGTACACCTCGGAGGAGGACTTGATTTCGGGCAGCATGCTCATGGGGATGCCCATGTCTGCAGCGATCTGCGGATCCCATTCGAGGGTGCGGATGTTCATCAGCAGGGTACGGGATGCGTTGGTTACGTCGGTGACGTGAACGCCGCCGTCAACACCACCGGTCAGGTTCCAGACCAGCCAGGTGTCGGTGTTGCCGAAGAGCAGGTCGCCGCGTTCTGCGCGCTCGCGTGCGCCTTCAACGTTGTCCAGGATCCACTTGATCTTGGGGCCGGAGAAGTAGGTGGAGAGGTTCAGGCCGACGATGTCGTGGTACTTGCCAACGCCCTCTTCGCCTGCGAGCTCTTCAACGATTTCCTGGGTGCGGGTGTCCTGCCAGACGATTGCGTTGTAGACGGGCTCACCGGTGTTCTTGTCCCACACGACGGTGGTTTCACGCTGGTTGGTGATGCCGACTGCAGCGATTTCGTGGTGGTTGACTTCGCCGTTTGCCATAGCCATTGCTACGACCTTACGGACGTTCTGCCAAATTTCGGTTGCGTTGTGCTCGACCCAGCCGGCCTTGGGGAAGATCTGCTCGTGCTCGAGCTGGCCTTGAGCCACGTTCTCGCCCGCCTTGTTGAACAGGATCGCGCGGGAGCTGGTGGTGCCCTGGTCGATGGAGAGGATGTACTTGCGCTCGACGTTGAGGGTTGCGGAGTGCAGAGAAGTCGTCATTGATTTTTCCTTAGAACAAAAGAACGGGGGTATTAGAGAGGTTTAGAGGGGCAGAACTGCCGGAACGATCAGGCCTGCGAGGATAGCGCCGATGATTGGGCCAACAACCGGAACCCATGCGTAAGACCAGTTGGAACCGGTCTTACCGGGGATGGGCAGGAAGGTGTAGGCGATACGGGGGCCGAGGTCACGTGCGGGGTTGATAGCGGAACCGGTTGCGCCACCGAGGCTCATACTGATGGATACAACGACCAGGGCAACAGCCAAGGGGCCAGTCTGGGCGGGGGTCTTACCGGATGCGATGATCCAGCCAATCAGGACGAAGGTGCCGATAATCTCGGTGAGCAAGTTCCAGCCGTAGGACTTGATGGCGGGGCCGGTTGCGAAGATGCCGAGGCGGTCGCCCGGGTCCTCATCGAAGTGCTTCTTGTAAGTCAGGTAGGCTGCGGTTGCGCCGGCCATTGCGCCGAGCATCTGAGCGACGATGTACAGGGCAATGTTGCCGGGGGTTGCGGGAACGCCGGTTGCCAGGTCGCGGCCTGCGGTTGCCAGGCCAACGGTCACAGCGGGGTTCAGGTGTGCACCGGAATGGAAGGAGAGGTACACGGCGGTGAACACTGCCAGACCCCATCCGAAGGTGATAACACCCCAGCCTGCGTCCTTAGCGTAGGACTTCTTGAGGGTCACTGCGGCACATACGCCGGCACCGAGCAGAATCAGGATGAAGGTGCCGAAGAACTCGGAAGCGAAGATTCCGAGGGTGGTGGGGGCGCCGGATGCATCCACGAGAGCGGAAGAGCCGGCTGCAAGTACAGTTCCTGCGGAAACAAGAAGAGACATTGTTGCTCCTTGAAGACGAAGCGTCTAGAAGGCAAGCGAACCTTTGCTTGCATGTTCCCGTGCATCCTCACCGCACGGGCGGATCGGGGCACAACGCTGTGCTGAAATGTGTAGCGGATTGCTACGAAAATTGTTGGTTGAATGTCTGATTGAGAAGCAGATCGTACCAGTGGGCTAACCCTGTATTTAGCTCGCTGCTTCTTATGCAGGGGATTATCGTAAACGGTTATTTAACCTTCCGTCCACCCCTCACCGAAGAATATGAGCTAACCCATGCTCGGTGAGGGGTGAACGGTCGGTTCGTACCAGATAACCGGCCACGAAAGGTGTGCGAAAGCTCTAAGGATTAGAGCTTCACGCGGGGTGCCACGGGGGTGACAGCCTCAATCTTTGCGGATGCTTCAGCATCGGTGGAGGTGGACTCCGCCTCGCGGATGGCCTGTACGCGTGCTGCGTAGAGGTCGAGTTCTTCCTTGACCTTCTTGTCGTCCCAGCCGAGCTCGGAACGCATGATGTCGAGGATCGCCTCTGCTGCTGCCAGGCCGCGGTCGCGCTGCTCGAGGTCGAGACGTACGCGGCGAACCAGCACGTCCTCCAGGTGCAGAGCACCTTCGTAGCGGACAGCGAAGACGACGTCTGCGCGCAGGAACTGGGGTGCCTTAGCCAGGGGAGCGCCGAGGGACGGGTCAGCGTCGATGAGAGCGCCGAGGTCCTCAATCTGTGCGCCGTAACGCTCGAGCAGGTGGGTGATACGGTCCTCGTCCCAGCCGTAACGCTCTGCGTAGCGTGCACGGTTAGCGGCGATTGCGTGGTAGCCGTCAGCACCAACCAGGCCGATGGTTGCGGTCACGGAGGGGTTCTGCTTAGCCTTCTCGCCCAGTGCGAAGTCGACAGCGTCGGCAGCCATGACACGGTAGGTGGTGAGCTTGCCGCCTGCGATTGCGCTCATGCCGGGTGCAACCTCGGTCACGGTGTGCTCGCGGGAAACCTTGGTGGATGCTGCGCCGTCCTTGACCTTGGGCTGCAGCAGCGGGCGCAGGCCGGTGTAGGTGCCGATGATGTCTTCGCGGGTCAGCGGGTTAGCGATCAGCTTGTTCGCCTGCATCAGGACGTAGTCGATGTCCTTGCTGGTTGCGACGGGGCGCTCGCGGTCCTCGGTGTAGGGGGTGTCGGTGGTGCCGATGATCCAGTAACGCTGCCAGGGGATGATGAAGAGAACGGACTTCTCGGTCTTGGTGAAGATACCGCTGGTTGCGTTGATGCGGTCGCGGGGAACCACGATGTGGATACCCTTGGATGCCAGAACCTCCAGGCCTGCATCGGGGTTAGCCAGGGACTCGGACTCTTCGGTCCACACGCCGGTTGCGTTGATGACGTGCTTTGCGCGTACGTTCAGGCGCTCACCGGTCTCCAGGTCTGCCAGCTCTGCGCCGATGACGCGGCCGGATGCGTCCTTGGTGAAGCCGACAACCTGGGTGCGGGATGCAGCCAGTGCGCCGTAGCTTGCAGCGGTGCGGACGACGTCGATGACGAGGCGTGCGTCGTCAACGCGTGCGTCGTAGAACTGGATTGCGCCGCTGAATGCGGAGTCCTTAATGTCGGGGAAGACGGTCTTGGTGCCGGCCTTGGTGAAGTGACGCTGGGAGGGGACGCCCTTGTTGCCGCGGGAGCCGAGGAATGCCAGGGTGTCGTACATGCCGATGCCGATTGCGGAGTATGCGCGCTCGATGACGGGCATCTTCAGGGGCCACAGGAAGGGCTGTGCGTGCACGAGGTGGGGTGCAATCTTGTTCAGCAGCAGGCCGCGCTCGGTGAGAGCTTCGGTCACGAGCTTGAAGTCGAGGTTGTAGAGGTAGCGCAGGCCGCCGTGAACGAGCTTGGAGGACCATGCACTGGTGCCTGCAGCCCAGTCACCTGCTTCGACGATACCGGTGCGCAGACCGCGGGTTGCTGCGTCGAGGGCAATGCCTGCACCGGTGATGCCGCCGCCGACGACCAAGATGTCGAGTTCTTCGTTGACCATGCTCTTGAGCGCCTTGGCGCGGGACTCGGCGGTCAGCTGAGACTGCTGTGCAATGTGCTGGGAGCTCATGTACTGCTCTTTCCTGTATTGCCGCTTGTGCGGCGTGGGGGTTTCATCTTGCATTTAGTAAAACCCAATGGTGAAATAATAACCAAGCAGTATGAACGGATTTTCACTGGGGGTCTGTGGCAGATGAACGAACGCGCTAACCATACCTACGAGGCAGCGCAGCTTTACTACATTCACAACATGACGATGGACGCTATCGCGGCCCGTCTGGGGGTCTCTCGAGCCACTGTGTCACGTCTGCTTAAAAGTGCTCGTGAAAGCGGCATGGTGCAGATCCGTCTAGATGATTCCTTCCGTGCCCGCAGCGAGCTTGAGCGCCGCATCGGTGAGCGCTATAAGGTGCGCGTTACTCTCGTGAATGTCCGTTCGGATGCTACCCCCATTGCCCGTATGAGTCAGGTATCCCGTACCGCGGCGGCTCTCCTTGATTCCCTGATTGATAATGGAACGAGCCTGGGTGTGGCGTGGGGTTCAACGATGACTGAGATTTCTCGTCATCTGCCGCGTCGTCCTCTGAAAGGCGTGACTGTCGTGCAGATGAACGGCGCCGGTAATGCGCACCATTCGGGTATTCCGTACTTGGGTTCCTTGCTGGGGCAGTTGGTGAATGCCTATGATGCGCAGACTATCCATTTTCCGGTTCCCGCGTTCTTTGACTATGCGGACACCAAGACCGCCATGTGGCGTGAGCGTAGCGTGCAGAAGAATCTGCATGCCCAGCAGAATGTTGACCTCGCTATTTTTGGCGTGGGTGCTTTTGGTGGACCTATTCCTTCTCACGTGTATTCGGGTGGCTATTTTGAGGCGCAGGAGCAGCGTCAGCTGCGTGAGCTGGGCGTTGTGGGGGATATGTGTACGATTCTTCTGCGTGAGGACGGCTCCTGGGCTGATTTGGAGCTGAATAAGCGTGCATCCGGTCCGACTCCGAAGGAGCTGGCTCGTATTCCGCGTCGTATTTGCGTCGCGTCCGGTACTCACCGTGTGCGTGCTTTGCGTGGTGCGTTGCGTACGGGCGCAATTACTGACTTGGTTCTTGATGATGCCCTGGCAAAGGCGCTCATGGAGAAATAGCTAAAAATAATCGCCGGGTGGAGGGGCACCTTGAATCTGAAAGGGTGTGCTGAGGGCTTTCCTGGTGAAGCTCTCAAGCGCCGCCTGAACAATGTTTCAAGGTGCCCTTTAGTGTCGTCAAAAACTGCTTTCTGACCCTACAATGTGAAACGTTTGTGCATGTGAAAGCGCATATTTGTGCACTCCATTGAAGGTGTGCGCCACTCACCGTTAGAAAGAACCAACCATGACCCCCACCTATAACGCCCAGGCGAATCCGCACCTGGGCGCACCCGGCATTACCACCATGCACGGTGATGCCCAGTCCTCTGACGCTACCCCTCTTGCCGGCCCCGGCGTAGGCAATTGGAAGATTACCGGCACGAAGCTCGGCGGCGCCTGCCCAACGATCCTTGCCGGACGCGACGGCTTCATTCAGGTGCTCTGCACCCAGGTCTTCGCCCACGGCGAGTTCATCACCCCGAAGCTCTCTATCCTTGACCCGCATACCGGTCGTGAACTTTCGCACCTGGACATCCCGAAGGGTGCACTGCTCGGTGGCGTGTACGCCTACCTTGACGCGCAGGACCGCATGGTTCTGGTGGATGGATCTCAGTGCCTGCTGCGCCTCTCCCACTCTGCTGACGGACGCAGCATCCGAGTTGATGAACGCATTGACCTAAGCCGTATGCTCGCCCAGAGCCCCAATGACGCCGTGGTTGGTCTGGTACCCGACTGGTCCGGTCGCATTTGGGCTGCGACGAAGAACGGCTACATTGCGGTCATTGATTCTGCCCGCGGCACGATTCGCTCGATGCGCCTGAATAAGGCGTCGATTGCGGGTGAACGTATCGATAACTCGATTTCGGCGTGCCCGCAGGGTGTGAGCGTGGTGACCTCCCACGCTATTTATATGCTGAACGCAACCGCAACCGGCGCGCCCACCCTCAAGTGGTGGCATGCCTACGACCGCGGTAGCGCCCGCAAGCCGGGTAAGCTCGCGTGGGGTTCGGGTGCCTCCCCGACGTTCTTTGGTCCGAACGGTTCGGATTACGTGATGCTGACCGATAACTCTGATATTCAGGAATCGGTCATTGTGTACCGCACTGATAACGGCGCGAAGGTCGGTAGCGCCGGCCTGTTTACTGCCGGTACCTCTGGCACTGAGAACTCCATGATCGGTGTGGGTAACACGATGGTCGGTGCAAGCACCTACGGCTACCCCTACCCGAAGTACCCGGAGGGTGCCGGCCCGTCAGTTCCTGCGAACGCGCTTTTTGCTCCCGGCATGGAGCGTTGGGATATTACCGACCGCGGTCTGCGTAAGATGTGGGACCGTAAGGACGTGTACTCTTCGGCTGTTCCTCGTTACTCCACTGCTGACGGTCTGATTTACACCTGTGAGCGTCGCCGCGGTCCGGCTGGTTTGGCGAATGGCGCCTACGCGTGGGCGGTCGCGCTGGACATGGAAACCGGTAAGACGATGCATGAGCAGCGCCTGCCTCAGCATGTGAGCCTGTTGCTTGGCGGTGGTGACACCCTGCAGATGGTGGGCACGATTGACCGTTACGGCACCTGGTGGCAGGGCACGATTAGCGGCGTGTACCGTATCGCGAAGGCTTAGAGGAGTAGAAAATGACTAAGAATAATCTGATGAACGCTTCTCGCCGTACCGCGTTGAAGGTTGCGGGCGCTTCGGCTGCCTTGGTAGCTGGCGGCGTGAGCGCTGCGGAGGCGGCAACTCGTTCGGGCGGTAAGCGCGCTCGCGTGACCCCCGTGACCCAGCGTCCTGGCGGACAGCGCGGCGGGCAACGCGGTCAGCACGGTGGCGCGGCGAGTTCTGCGCTGGTGCAGGTTCCGATGCGCTATAACGAGTCGTGCATCCGCCTGGAGTTGAAGGCTGCTAACGGTGTGCAGGCTGTGTCTTTGCAGAGTCAGCCGGCGCGTACTGTTGCTTTCCGGAATCTGCCGACTCGCCTGAGCATTATTAATGAGGGCAATTCGACGCTGCCGGTGGGTACTCGCCTGATGGTGCGTGCTCGCGCGCAGGACCCGAAGACTGGTTTGTTGTTGAATCCAGCGGTGACTCTTCGTGTTACCTCGGGGCAGGCGGTGCTACCTTCGGGTAGCCTGGGTGCTTCAGCCCTGGTGGCTCCTGTGGATGCTCTGAATCTTGATGCGGTGCGCCGTAGCGAGCAGACCGGTCAAGCTGGTGCCGGCAGCGAGAACGTTCTGGAGTTGCGTACTGCTATTCCTCGCGGTCACCGCTTGGATGTTCAGCTGAATTATCAGGTGGCTTCGGATGTTGCCGGTTCTGCGTTGAAGCAGGTTCATGTGAGCGCTGTGCTGGATATGGCGGAAGCTGGTTTGTCATCTTCGTTCTACGAGGTGCAGAGCTCGGCTGTGGTTGCTTCGCTGAACTAGCAGTTGGGCTGACCCTGTGAAGGATAGGCACGGCGGGGGAATGGCTCCGTTGTGTGTTTTTATACCTTATATATAGGCGCCTGTTCAAAAAGGTATGTTGAAAGGTCGGAGTCGTTCCTGGGAACGGCCCCGACCTTTGCATTGTCTAGTCTGCTGGCGTGGCTGGCAGTTAATTTTTCTTATGCGGTTTCGCTCCTGTCGTGTTCGCCGAATGCAACCTGCACCGCGTGGTGCAGTGCTTCGCGCACCATGGCGATGGCGGGGTTGGCGGCGGACTCTCGGCGTACGGCGGTAAAGATTTTGCGGCAGGGCTTGCCGGGTAGCTCGACGATGCGTAGCCCCTCGGTGGTGGAGAGGGAGGAGAGGATGAAGCCGGGCACGATGGTGACGGCGAATCCTGCTTTGACGAGGTTGGAGTTCGTAATCATGTCATTGGCGCTGTAACGGATGACCGGCTCGAATCCTGCGGTGCGGCACTGGTTGAGCGCCCAGCTGCGGGAGGTGTTCTGTTCCATTTCGAGAACCCAGGGCAGTGCGTGCGCCTCCTCGATTGAGGTGATGGTGGAGGTGCTGGGCACAATCAGGCTGAGCGGGTCTTCGGTGAGTAGTTCGGAGTGCAGTTCGGGGTATTCGGGGATGTGGTGGTGCGGGTAGGCTTCGGAGAGCACCATGTCGTATTCGCGGCTTCGAGTCAGGGAGGTTCCGGTTTCGGGGTCGATTTGCAGTACCTGCAGGGTGAGTGAGGGTGCGTGTTCGGTAAGGTAGCTGAGGGTTTCCGGTAGCAGTGCGAAGGCTGCGGACTGGAAGATGGCGAGGCGGACCATGCCTGCGGGTTCGCCGGTGAGGTTGGCGACGGAGGTTTGCATGCGGTCGAGTTCGCGCAGGATGCTGCGGGCGCTGTCGACAATGATGAGTCCGGCGCTGGTGAGCTGTACACGCCTGCCGATGCGCTGCAAAAGCGGGGTGCCGGTTTCTTTTTCGAGGGTGGCAATCTGCTGGGAGACGGCGGAGGGGGTGAGGCTGAGTGCTTCGGCTGCGGCGATGACGGTGCCGCGTTCTTGGATTTCGAGGAGCATTTGCATACGTCGGATGTCGTAGATGGACATATTTTCCTCCCTGGTGCACTCGGCATTGCGCTGGCTGTGGCTGCCACCGTATTCCATGGTGCGTCTCTCATCGTGGACTCTTGTATATGGTACCGCGCAGGCTTCCGGCCGGCTCTTTTTGAGACGCCTGAAATGGGGTGCCGGCATGTTGGCTTGTGTAGCGAGTATTTTCGCGCTGAATGTGACGATTCTTGGGGTTGAAGATGCTTTTGGGACTGGTTTTGAAGTGTTCGTCTGTTACGAAGTGGGTTCGATATTTGCGCTCTGAAAGTGCTAGCCTGAGAGAGATGGATAGCGATGTCGCTACAAACTTCACCTTGTCTCTTCGAACAGGAGGTTCGGAGGGGGCGCGGGGTGAAAACCTCACCGCACAATCATTAAGAAAATCTAAATGAATTTTGGAAAAAACATTCAGTTTTTCTAATGAGGTATTTATTACCCTTTTGTGGTGAAATAGAGACATCGCCAAACGTGGTGTGTACCGCACACAGTAAGATAGTTAGGAGTCAAGGATGACCCATCCTTTCGCATCTGAGCACTACCAGAAGATGGCTCTGGAAGCTCGTCAGCTTGTTCGCCAGTGGGTAAATGAGTCCCAGTCGATCAAGCCCACCTTCGCAGCTGAGCAGCTCGCCGGTGTTCTGAAGGACCCCAATGGTCTTCCCTTCACCGTCGGCTTTGTTGATGGCGTTATTCGCCCCGAAGACGACAACGTCTCCGGCCGCAACCTCTCCCGCATTTCCGGCCTGGCACCTTCCTTCCTGCCCTGGTACATGAAGTCCGCTGTTGGCTTCGGTGGCAAGCTGGCTGGCAAGGTCGCATGGCCCACCGTTCCCGTTGCACGCCGCGTGCTGCGCGAGATGGTTGGTCACCTGATCGTCGACGCTTCCGAGGAGAAGCTGGGCGACGCAATTGCAGAGCTGACCAAGACCGGTAACCGCCTGAACGTCAACCTGCTCGGTGAGGCAGTTCTGGGTGACAAGGAAGCAGAGCACCGCCTGGCTGAGACCAAGCGCCTGCTGGCACGTGACGACGTTGACTACGTCTCCATCAAGGTGTCCGCTGTTTCCGGCCCCCACCAGCACTGGGCATTCGACGAGGTCGTTGAGACCGCTGTTCGCCGCCTGACCCCGCTGTACGAGCTGGCTGCATCTAGCTCCCCCAAGAAGTTCATCAACCTGGACATGGAGGAGTACAAGGACCTGGACCTCACCATTGAGGTGTTCACCAAGATTCTGGACCAGCCCCACCTGAAGGACCTGGAAGCCGGTATCGTGCTCCAGGCATACCTGCCCGACACCCTGGCTGCAATGCAGCACCTGCAGGAGTGGTCCGCAAAGCGCGTTGCTGCTGGCGGCGCAGGCATCAAGGTTCGCCTGGTTAAGGGTGCAAACCTCTCCATGGAAATCGTGGAAGCTGTTATGCACGGCTGGCCGCTGACCACCTGGGACACCAAGCAGGCTGCTGACACCAACTACAAGCGCGTTCTGGACTACGCACTGCGCCCCGAGCACGTGAAGAACGTTCGCCTCGGTATTGCAGGTCACAACCTCTTCGACGTTGCTTTCGCACTGCTGCTGTCCGAGGACCGCGGCGTGAAGGACCGCGTCGAGTTCGAGATGCTGATTGGTATGGCTGAGCAGCAGGCAGAGATCATCCGCCGTCGCGTTGGCCACCTGCTGCTGTACGTGCCCGTCGTGAACCCCAAGGAATTCGACGTTGCTATCGCATACCTGATCCGTCGTCTCGAGGAGAACGCTTCCTCCGAGAACTTCATGTCCGGTATCTTCGACCTGGCAACCGACGAGTCCATCTTCAAGCGCGAAGAGGACCGCTTCATGCGTGCGCTGAACTCCGTCACCGACGAGGTTCCCGCATCCAAGCGCACCCAGAACCGTCTGACCGAGAACGAGGACAACGTCTTCGTACCGGCAGGCCGCTTCGAGAACACCCCCGACACCGACCCTGCACTCTCCGGTAACCGCGAGTGGGGCCGCGCAATCCTCGAGCGTTCCAAGACCACCAAGCTGGGCATCGAAACCCTCAAGGCTAACGAGCTGACCAGCGAAGCTGACGCTGAGAAGCTGATCAAGGAAACTGAGGAAGCTGGTAAGGCATGGGGCAAGCTCTCCGGCCACGAGCGTGCAGAGATTCTGCGCAAGGTCGGTAAGGCTATCGCACTGCGCCGCGGTGACCTGCTGGAGGTTATGGCAGCTGAGGCTGGCAAGACCCTGGAGCAGGGCGACACCGAGGTCTCCGAGGCAATCGACTTCGCATACTACTACGCAATGCTGGCTGAGGACCTCGAGAAGATCGACGGCGCAAAGCCCAAGTCCGTTGACCTGACCCTGGTTGTTCCCCCGTGGAACTTCCCGACCGCTATTCCCGCCGGTGGTGTTCTGGCTGGTCTGGCTGCAGGTTCTGCTGTCATCTTCAAGCCCGCAACCATCACCGCTCGTACCGGTGCCCTGATCGCAGAGATCATGTGGGATGCAGGCGTTCCCAAGGAAGTTCTGAAGCTCGTCAAGGTTGTTGACCGCGGTGCAGGCAAGCTGCTCATCTCGCACCCCGAGGTTGACCGTCTGATCCTGACCGGTGGTTACGAGACCGCTGAGCTCTTCCGCTCCTGGCGTGATGACCTGCCCCTGTTCGGTGAGACCTCGGGTAAGAACTCCATCATCGTCACCCCGAACGCTGACATCGACCTCGCCGTCAAGGACGTCGTCTACTCGGCATTCGGCCACGCAGGTCAGAAGTGCTCCGCTGGCTCCACCGTCATCCTGGTTGGCTCCGTGGCACAGTCCGAGCGTTTCCGCCGTCAGCTGCTTGACTCCGTCAGCTCCCTGCACGTGGCACACCCGCAGGACATCGAGTCCGAGATGGGCCCCGTTGTTCAGAAGCCGGAAGAGAAGCTGCTGCGCGGTCTGACCACCCTCGGCCCGGGCGAGCGCTGGCTCGTTCAGCCCAAGGAACTGGACGAGACCGGTCGCCTGTGGAGCCCCGGTGTTCGCGAAGGCGTCAAGCCCGGTTCCGAGTACCACATGACCGAGTACTTCGGCCCCATCCTGGGCATCATGACCGCTGACACCCTGGAAGAGGCAATCGAGCTGCAGAACGCACCCGATTACGGTCTGACCGCAGGTCTGCACTCGCTGGATGCTGACGAGCTCGAGCTGTGGCTCTCCAAGGTCCAGGCAGGTAACCTGTACGTCAACCGTGCAATTACCGGTGCAATCGTTCAGCGTCAGCCCTTCGGTGGTTGGAAGAAGTCCACCGTTGGCTCCGGTACCAAGGCTGGTGGCCCCAGCTACCTGATCGCTCTGTCCGATTGGGAGCCGGCACAGGCAACCGCAACCGCTGTCACCCAGTCCGTGACCGTCCGCGAGACCCTGGCTACCATCGAGAACTCCGAGCTGGGCAAGCGCGAGGACTTCGCATTCATCAAGCGCGGTGTCTCCTCTGACGCACACGCTTGGGACACCGAGTTCGGCTTCGGTCACGATCCCTCGAAGCTGGGCGTGGAGCGCAACATCCTGCGCTACGTACCCACCCAGGTTCTGGTTCGTGCAGACGAGTCCGCATCCGCAGCAGAGACCCTGCGCGTTGTGCTCGCCGGTCTGGCAGCTAACGCACCGGTTGCTCTGTCCGTCGGTAAGGACCTGCCGGTCGACGTCCGTGGCGTCCTCGAGAACAAGGGCATCAAGTACGAAGTCAAGTCGGACGCTCAGTTCCGCGAGTACCTGGCTTCGAACGCTAAGACCCCGGTTCGCGCACTGGCTGGTACTCCGCTGGAAGGCACCCGTATCCGCTACATCGGTAACGACGTGAAGTCCATCTACTCGGCACTGGGTGGTCGCCCGGATGTTGCAGTGTACTTCGCACCGGTCACCGAGGCTGGCCGTATCGAGATGCTGCCCTTCCTCCGCGAGCAGGCTGTTTCGATTACCGCACACCGTTTCGGTAACCCGAACCGCTTCTCCGAGCGCGTCATTTCTTCCCGCTAAGGCGCTGTGAGAGTTTAGCTCTCTAGCCTAGGCTCAGGGCCCTGCACCTTCATGGTGTGGGGCCCTGAGCCTTTTGGTGTGTCTGAATGGCTGTCTGCTGGAGGTGAGTAATAGGGGTGCTTCTAGGGCCTTGGGAAGGGGTGATTGTTGAGCGGCTAGATAGGATAAGGAAAATATAGTGTCTTAGAAGTGGTACGGGGGTGTTTGGACGTGCCCCGCATTACTTCTTATGTGATAATTGGTGTAGGACGTTCCGTCATCCCACATACGGAACGACACCGTGCGCGGGACGGTCCGCGCTACGCAAGAACACACTGAAAGGACACCGCTGCTATGAGCAACGTTCCCGCAGAACTCTCGTACACTTCTGAGCACGAGTGGGTTTCCGCTCTCACCGCCGAGGGCACCGTACGTGTTGGTATTACCGACCACGCTCAGGATGCACTGGGTGACGTCGTCTACGTCGACCTTCCCTCTGTCGGCGATTCTGTAGCTGCTGAGGATAGCTTCGGTGAGATTGAGTCCACCAAGTCTGTCTCTGATCTTTTCGCTCCCATTGCGGGCGAGATTGTTGCAGTGAACGAGGGCCTGGAGGATGACCCCGCACTGGTTAACTCCGATCCCTACGGCGAGGGCTGGATCATTGAGATTCGCCCCGAGAACGCTGATGATCTGGCGAACCTGCTGGATGCAGAGGCGTACAAGGCGGAGCTGGACAAGCTCTAAGTCGATAGACTCTAAGACCTTCTATAGGCCTCGGATAAGAGGTATGTAGTGGTGAGACGGCGAGACCGATTGGTCTCGCCGTTTTTCTTTTAAAATGCACACAAACGCAAATAGTTGGGCGTATTTAAGGTTCATCTTGAGGGTCTCTGAAGCTATCTGAGGGGCTTGAAAGATAGCTAAACCCCTAGTGGGAGCCTCTTTCAAGTTAAATGTGATGAAAACTTCAACTATCGCGAGAAGATAAAATTTTCCTCGTAAAGCAGTCCAATGTGAGATGCATGTGTTTGAAGTATTGGAATTTTGCTAAAATTGGTATTGTCTCTACTGGATAGTGTTTGATTGTGTGGCTATTTTTGGGTTCAAAAAGCCTCTGAAAAGGGCGAACTAAATAGCAAAATGCCTTGTGAGGCTATAAGATTGTCTCGAAGGTTTGCGGTTTATCATTTCGTGATAAACAACTAAACTTATCTATCACACTCTCAACACTAAGCAAAGATGTTCGGCACGAAGCGAGACCCCCGACCGGGGGAACGAGCCACTCACTCAAATTTCGGCTCGTATCGACATCGGCTGAACAAGTACCCGAAAGACATAGATGACCTCACGCATCGATGAAGACCTCACTAAGGCTGAGGTTCAACTAGAGGACGTGGAGAACGGCGACTCTGACCGTAACCCGCGTGACGTTAAGAGCCGGACCATCGGTCAGGTTCTTAGTCAGCTCGACCTGGAGTTCCCCGGAATTAGCGCATCCAAGATTCGCTTCCTGGAGGAGCGCGGCCTGGTGCACCCCAGCCGCACCGAAACCGGTTACCGCAAGTACTCCCAGACCGATATTGAGCGCCTGCGCTACATCCTCACTATGCAGCGCGATCACTACATGCCGCTCAAGGTAATCCGTCAGCATCTGGAGGATCTGGAAGCCGGTCGCGTGCTGAACTCCATGCCCGCCACCGTAAGTGAAGACGTCCTGGATACCGTCCTCGGACCGGACGAGCAGGAAGGCCGCACCTACACCCTCCGTGAGCTGGCAGAATATGCTAACACCACTCCCGACCTGATCCGTGAGCTGATTGACTTTGGACTGCTCGAAGACGGCTCGGATGTGGAGTACACCGATTACGACGTGCTGATCGCCCGCGTGAGCGCAGAGCTGACCCAGCACGGCATTCAGCCCCGTCACCTGCGCGCATTCAAGTCTGCGGCAGACCGTGAAATTTCCCTCGTGGAAATTGCGGTGGCTCCGCTGGCATCGCGCCGCGACGCAGCCTCCCAGGCTCAGGCGCAGGAACGAGCCGACAAGATCCGCAAGTTGTGCCTGCAGTTGCACGCAACCCTCGTCGAATCGGCAATGCCTACCTACGAGTAGGCGACGAAGACGCAGACTACCGGACAGTCTGCCGCTCGTAAACCCTGAGCGGTTCTACCGCTCTCCCCAAACGGGGATTTCCTATCGGGAAACACCGCTGACCACGGTGATTCCCTCTATAGTCCCTACTCGCACCAACGGGTAGCGGCCTCTAGACTTGGACGAAGCCGACGCTGGCACGCTCGGAATTTCTACCCCTTCGTCCAACACGAAGAGCTTTCTAACCAGGGGGCTCCCGGCCTGCCAAGGCTATTCACTCAACTCAGCTGTAAATGCGTACGGACTACCTATCCGTACGCATTTACTTTTTAAACTCCCCCTGTATAAACTCCCCTGTGGGATGGGCGCCCAGAAAAAGCGAACGGAACGGCGGGGGAGGAGCGCCCCTATGAGGCGTTAATGAGGCAAGAATGAATCTGAAAAGATCATTCGCTCCGGTGGGTTCAATTTTAAGTAGAGCCCTCTATCAGTTAAAATAGATTGAACAGCCGCGCCTATCGCGCATCGGTCGCACTGTCGAACCGCTGTGTAGTATTGAAAACCGCGCCGGAACCCAGTAGAGGAGCCACGCGAATCATAGACGCAGATTCTAGACCTCAACCCTAGAATCTCACCCCGAGAATCGGGTCTACACCGGAACGATATCGACCGCATTTGATAGGGCGCGGTGAAGCACTTAAAAGGGTTTAACGAAAAGGAGGGACCGTGCTAGAGCAGCAGGTAGCCGAAAATGCAGGCGAGGCCGCAACCACGCACGCACCCCAGGGCTTCGACCAGCCCCTGGATGGCTTCGACACCCTCTTCCCCGTAGCACCGCCTCCGCGCGGTGAACAGGGCGTACTCTTCACCGACCCTGTCTCTGTCGTCGAGGAAAACCTCGGCTACCGTGGCGCTGTCGCCTGCAAGGCAGCCGGCATTACCTACCGCCAGCTCGACTACTGGGCACGCACCGACCTGGTCGTACCCACCGTGCGTGGCGCCTCCGGATCCGGTACCCAGCGCCTCTACAGCTTCCGCGACGTGCTCGTGCTCAAGATTGTGAAGCGACTGCTCGACACCGGCGTGTCCCTGCAGCAGATTCGCACCTCCATCGAGCATCTGCGTACCCGCGGTATTGACGACCTCGCGAACATTACCCTCATGAGTGACGGCACCACCGTCTACGAATGCACCTCCCCGAGCGAGGTCATTGACCTGGTTCAGGCAGGTCAGGGCGTCTTCGGCATCGCTATCGGTCGCGTCTGGCGCGAAATCGAAATGAACCTCAACGGCCAGCCCGGCGAAGAGATGCACGAAAACTTCGAAGGCGACGAACTTGCCGCCCGCCGTGCCCGCCGCGCACAGGCATAAAACACAAAACGTGAATCAGCCCGCGCTCACTACCTATCGGGTAGCGAGCGCGGGCTGAAGCTTTAAATGCGAGGGAATATTCAATGCTCACTTGAGAAAAAACTCAAGATACACCCCTGTCAGAGCCAGAAGAAAAGCGAAGATTCGCTAAAATAAAGGGGCATTACACCTCACTCATAAAAGGGACCTGCATGCCCCGCATCGTCAGTATCAGCAGCCTCAAGGGCGGCGTTGGCAAAACGTCCATCACTTTGGGGCTCGCCTCCGCGGCATTACACAGCGGACTCTCCACACTCGTTATTGACCTCGACCCCCACGGCGACGTCAGCACCGGCCTGGCAGTGGATGAAACCATCCCCGACGTCGCCTCCCTGATTGCTAGCTCCAATGAGCGCGCCTTCGCGGAGGAAGCCGGTAGCTCCTCCTGGAACGCGCTCGTCGGCAAACCCACCCTGCTGACCAATAACCCCGTGACCACCGGTAGCGTGAAGGTGGCGCGAGGCTCGGCACGCTCCACCCTCGTGGACCGTCAGGAAGCGGCACCGTTCATCCGCCGCTTCAAGCGCATGGTGGAGGCGGCTGCGGACGCCTACGACGTCATCCTGATTGACTGCCCGCCGTTCCTCGGAACCCTGTCTTCAATGGGCTGGGCAGTGAGCGAGCGCATCCTTTCGGTCGCAGAGCCTTCCCTTTTCTCCGTGGCGGGCACCGAACGAACCCTGCGCGCCATCGTGCGCTTTCAGCAGGAAAGCGGCATCAGCATTGACGGTGCGGGAGTAGTTATCAATAAGATGCGCCCCAACGATAGCGAACACCGCTACCGACGCGACGAAATGCGCTCCCTTTTCGGCGATCTTGTCGCAGAGCCGGTGCTCGCTGAAAGCCCCGTGCTGCAACGCGCCCAGGGTGCGGCGTACCCGATTCATTTTTGGCCCGACGAAGAATCGGTTGATCCCGCCATTGACTTCACCCGTCTGCTGGCTGGGCTTATGGCAGACATCTAATCGCTGACCTCTTAGCGCAGACATATACGCGTCACTAATCCGCGGGCTCGAATAGTTCTCAACGCTTGAGTGCGTCTTCTCAAAGAACCGCTGTGTTCTCAGCGCTGTGGTTCTTTGGGACGGCGCACCTTTCGCATATCCGTCAACATTGACACCAGATAGTGGGAATAGCCGGTAGCCTCCACGCGTTATAGTGGCAGTAACAGAAATAACCCCGCTATCGAGGGGCACGCTGGGAACGAGCCCAGCCTCAACACCAACAACGAGAGGACCACATGAGCATCGAGAACGTAGAACGCATTGACGGCGTAGCACAGTACGACCTCATCGTCATCGGCTCCGGATCCGGCAACACCCTCATCGGCCCCGAATGGGACGACAAGAAGGTCGCCCTCATCGACGGCGGTATCTTCGGCGGCACCTGCCTGAACGTTGGCTGCATCCCCACCAAAATGTACGTCTACCCGGCGACCATCGCGCAGAAGACCCGCGAGGTCAAGCACCTGGGCGTCGACGCACACGTAGACGCCGTGCACTGGGCGCAGATTCGTGACCGTATCTTTGCCTCCCGCATTGACCAGATTGTTGAAGGCGGCCGCAACTGGCGTGCCGGTCTGCCCAACGTCGACTTCTACGACCAGTACGCGCGCTTCGTCGGCTCCCACACCGTCGAGCTGACCGACGGCACCCGCCTGCAGGGCCGCCAGATTGTTGTTGCGGCAGGTTCACGCGCCGTGCTGCCTCCCGTACCCGGTATCGACTCCTCCAAGGTCTACACCAATGACAACGTCATGCGCATGGACGAGCTGCCCGCCCGTATGGTCGTCATCGGCGGCGGCGTGATTGCGGCAGAATTCTCCCACGTTTTCTCCGCATTCGGTACCGAAGTAACCCAGCTGAACCGCTCCTCCCGCCTGCTACGTGGCGTGGACGAAGAGGTCGTGGCACGCTTCGAAGAAGCCGCAAGCAAGCAGTGGAACATCGTCAAGGATGCGTCCCTCTCCGAAATCCGTGAGAACGCCGACGGCAGTGTGACCGTCGTAGCTAAGCACACTACCGAGAACGGTGAAGAACTGCTCGAAATCCCGGCAGACGCTGTGCTCGTGGCAACCGGTCGTCGCCCCAACACCGACACCCTCAACGCGAAGAACTACTTCGACGTGCAGGACGGCGGTCAGCTCAGCGTCGATAAGTACCAGCGCGTGCTCTACAACGGTGCACCCGTACCCGGTGTCTACGCCCTCGGCGACGTCTCCAGCCGCTACCAGCTCAAGCACGTGGCAAACCACGAGGCCCGCGTTGTGCAGCACAACCTCAGCCACCCCGAGGACCTGCGTGCCAGCGACCACCGCTACGTACCCGCCGCGGTCTTCAGCAACCCGCAGATTGCCGTGGTCGGCATGACCGAAGAGCAGGCGCGCCAGGCCGCTGAGCGTGAAGGCTTTGAGATCACCGTCAAGGCACAGAACTTTGGCGACACCGCCTACGGCTGGGCAATGGAAGACAAGATCGGCCTGTGCAAGCTGATTGCCCGCAAGGACAACGGCGTGCTGCTCGGCGCACACCTGGTCGGTGAAGAGTCCTCCGTGCTCATCCAGCCGCTCCTGCAGGCAATGAGCTTCGGCATGGATGCGCGCACCCTCGCACGCGGCCAGTACTGGATCCACCCGGCACTGACCGAAATCATTGAGAACGCGCTGCTCGGCCTGGAATTCGACGAGCCCGCAAACTAAGGATCCGCCAGCTAACGACGGCTAGATAACGCTCGGAAGCCGAGGCATCTAGCGAACAAACAGAGAGGAGGGGGTCGTACCTAAGCGGTACGACCTCCTCCTCTCGTGTATGGCCTCTCGTTAATGGTGGCCAGAGCCGGTTATGCCTTGTCGGTGTCAGACTTCTGAGGGCTCTGCTCTGTAGCAGCCTTCTTCTCAGCCTGTGCGGGCTTCTCGGCGGGAGCCGCTGCGGAAGAAACCTCAGCGGAGGAGTCCTCAGCCTTTTCTTCCTCGGCCTTCTCTTCATGAGGCTTCTGCATCATTTCGGCGGTCTGTTCACGCAGCTCCTCAAACTTCTCAGCCGCCTGCTCACGCAGCTCGGCAAGACGCTCCGCCTGGTGGTCCGCGTACTCGTGCAGACGCTCTGCCGCCTGCTCACGCAGTTCAGCGAACTTCTCAGACTGCTCCGCCGCGTACTCCTGCAGGCGAGCCAAAGAATCCGACGTGCTATCGGAAACCTTGCCGTACATCTCATCCACGTAGGAGGAGAAGTCCTGCAGAATCTTCGCGCGGCGCAACTTCTGCGAAGGAGTCAGATAGCCGTCCGCCTCGGTCAGATCGCGGTTCATAATGCGGAACTCGCGAATACCCTCAGCGCGGGAAACCAACTGGTTCGCCTCGTCCACGAGCTTCTGAACTGCAGCACGAACCGCCGGGTGAACAGCAGCCTCCGGGATGGAGAGCGAACGCGGCAGACCCAAGTGCTCCAACTGCTCGGGCAGGGTATCCGGATCCAGGGTCACCAGAGCCGCAACGAACGGCTTCTCATCGCCTACCAGCATCGCCTGAGAAACCAGGGGAGAGGTACGAAGATGAGTCTCCGCAATACCCGGAATCACGTTCTTACCGCCGGCGGTGACAATGATTTCCTTCTTGCGGCCCACAATCTTCAGGTAGCCGCGCTCATCGAAACGAGCCAGGTCACCGGTACGGAACCAGCCGTCCTCAGTGAACGCCTGAGCGTCCTCTTCAGGGTTCTTGTAGTAGCTGCTAATCACGCCCACGCCACGAACCAGAAGCTCGCCGTCCTCAGCAATATAGCCTTCGGAACCGGGGATGAGCGGGCCGATCATGCCAATCTGGTACGGGTTGATGCGGCCAGCCGCAATCGGGGCGCAGGTCTCGGTCAGGCCGTAACCCTCAACCACCTGCACACCCACCGCGTGGAAGAAGTGCGCCAGGCGCTCGCCGAGGGGGCCACCGCCGGAAACCGCGTAACGCAGCTCGCCGCCCAGAGCCGCACGCAGCTTCGAGTAGACCAGCTTGTCGTACAGAGCGTACTGCGCCGCCAGCTTGACGGGCACGCGACCCTCAACCTTCGCCTGCGACCAGCGCACCGCAATATCGGTGGAACGCTCAAAGAGAGCCTTATTGAACTTGCCACCCTTAGCAGCCTTCGCCATGGCACCCTCGTACACCTTCTCAAAGACGCGGGGCACCACCAGCAGCATGGTCGGCTTGAAGCTATCCAAGTCAGCCGCCAGGTTCTTGATATTGGGAGAGTGACCGATAACCAGACCGGCGTCCAGCGCCAGAACCTGAATCAGGCGCGCCAGAACGTGCGCCAGCGGCAAGAAAAGAATAGAGGAGTTGCGGGGGTTCGCAATCTCGGGCTCTGCAAACTTAGTGTTCGCGCTCAGGTTCAGGAAGTGGCCATGAGTCAGCGCGCAACCCTTGGGGCGACCGGTCGTGCCGGAGGTGTACACAATGGTCGCGATGTCATCACCGCCAGCAGCGGAACGTACCTGCTCCAGCTGCTCATCGCTGACCTCGGAGGCGCGAGCGCTGAGGGCATCAAGGTCGCCGTTCTCAATGACCCAGCGGTGCTTGAGCTGGCACGGTTCAGAAGTGGAAGCGGCGTATTCTTCAGCCTCAGCCACGCGATTCAGGAGCTTCTCATCTTCGACGAAGATGGCGACAGCCTCAGAATGGGACAGTGCCCACGCCGCCTGTGCGGCAGCGTTCGTCTCATATACCGGCACGGAGACAGCGCCGGCATACCAAATCGCGAAGTCAATGACGGTCCATTCAAAACGGGTGCGGCTCATAATGCCTACACGGTCACCCGGGCGGATACCAGAGGCAATCATACCCTTAGCCAGGTCGGTCACCATCTGGTGGAATTGCTGGGCGTGAACCGGCTGCCAGTTACCCGGAGACATCTGACGGCGGTACAGCAACGGGTTGGAGCTATCGGCCCGGTGGCGCTCAACAACGCTTGTCAGGTTCAGTGAGGGGTCGACAAGAACCTCAGCGGGAGTGGAGAAGACTTTCATAATGCGCCTTTCGAATCAGGGCGTAAGCTCGGGCGGTCCGGGCCGCGGGCTGTCCTCGATGGTTCGAGGTGCCGTGATGGCCATCTGAATGTTCTGCCCACCTCGGCGGGTGATGCATTCGCCGGTTGGTGCGCTGAACCTTCAGAATTTAGTGGTTTAGTGATGCGACAAAAGCTTGAACAGTAGAGAGAAGATACTCGGCGTCGTAGTCGAGCGTTGCCACATGGTAGCTGCGGGTCAGCCACCTAAATTCTACAGGAACTGAACAATGTTCGAGAAAATATTTGTGGGAGCTATCCGACACAGTATGATCGCCCAGTGAACGCGCATACAGAACCGGCGCCTTCAACTGTGGAATGAGGGCACGCGTCTCAGCGCCCAAAAGATGCAACTGATGCACCGCCGCCGTCGGAACGATAGAATACGCGCCCTCGCTCACGCCAGGAACCGCAATATCGGAACCAATCGCCTTGAGCACCGGCAGAACCTTCGACACCTTGCCTGCATGGCGCATCATCGGATTCACATCCACCATGTAGGGGTTGATGAGTACCGTACCCGCCACCGGCAGGCGCGCCGACAGATGGGTCGCCACCGTGCCGCCCATCGACATACCAATGACCACCACACGCATACCCTGATTGGCTAGGCGACGGTACCCCTGCTCGGCAGAAGCTAGCCACTGCTCATAGGTGCTATCGCGCAAATCTTTCCAATGAGTACCGTGACCGGTCAGCAACGGCATCTCCACCGCATACCCGAGCTCCATAAAATGCTGAGCCAACGGGCGCATGCTATGCGGTGAACCCGTAAAACCGTGCACCAGCAAAATACCCACAGAATGCTGCGCCGGGTCGGGACTAAAAGAAACGGGGGAGTGATCGAACGCTTCCTGGTCGCCCTCGAGGCGACGCGCCAGGGAGTCCTTGACATTTTGGGTTGCTAGAAGCCTGCGCTCGCGAGCCTTGCGGCGCATCCGCTTGAGCGGCTCCAACGAGTTATCAAAAATGCTCATGGTCCTCCTTCGCCAACCTGCGAGAATATGAACGCAGGTGCAGGCTCTATAGCGTACCCTGGTGGGGCGCCACAGATACAGCGCCGATGCCGGTATATCGCCTCCAGCGCACCCGAATACACCGGTGCGCAGAAAAATCGTTCTCTTTTCTTTAATTATCGCGCGTTCCCTCGCGCCTCTCCAGACACGCTAGAATTGAGCCGGGAACATTCAGAGAGGAGACCCCAATGTCTAACACCGCCCTCTATTCAACGCTCAAGGTTCTTGGCTCACCCCTGCTGCAGGGACTGTACCACCATGACGTGGTTGGCCTGGAGAACCTGCCCGAGGGCCCCTACATCGTCGCCAGCAACCACCTGGCGTTCTGCGACTCTATCTTCATTCCTCTCGCCATGCCTCGCACCGTGAACTTCCTCGCCAAGAGCGACTACTTCACCACCCCCGGTGTGAAGGGTCGTGCTATGGCGGCGTTCTTCCGTGGTGTCGGTCAGCTTCCCATGGACCGTTCCGGCGGCCAGAAGAGCCAGGAATCCCTCAACGCCGGTGCGCAGGTCCTCAAGGACGGCGGCGTGATTGGCATCTACCCCGAAGGCACCCGTAGCCCCGACGGACGCGGCTACCGTCCCAAGGTCGGTGTCGCCCGCCTCGCAGTTGAAGCAGGCGTGCCCGTAGTGCCCGTCGGACAGATCGGTACCGACCTGATTCAGCCCTCCGGCTCAAACCGTATCCGTCTGCGCCACGACGGCAAGCCCATCCAGGTGCGCACCATTATCGGCAAGCCCCTCACCTTCGAGGAATACACCGACGGCTCAGACCTGAGCCACCGCGTTCAGCGTGAAATCGCCGACCGTATTGGCTCCGAGATTCGTGCCCTCAGCGGCCAGGAATACGTGGACGTGTACGCCGACCGCGTCAAGAAACTCATGGCCGATAAAAACATGAGCGCTGATGCGGCAGTCGCACAGCTACAGAACTAACTAAACGTTGCCCAAGCGGGTATGCGACTACGCCAAGGGCGGGATAAGGGATGATACCCCGAGTCTCGCCCTTTCGCGTCCCCTCCGCGCAGTTAATCTCCCATGCCCGAATCATTGATTTTG
Organism: Rothia sp. HMSC065B04; assembly: GCF_001812285.1. Classification (NCBI taxonomy): domain Bacteria; kingdom Bacillati; phylum Actinomycetota; class Actinomycetes; order Micrococcales; family Micrococcaceae; genus Rothia; species Rothia sp. HMSC065B04. The sequence continues at coordinate 261,691 of NZ_KV808410.1, read as the reverse complement.
AATAGCTCTATCTAAACATATGAGATGTACCTGACTAGACGGCTAGGCGTTGAAGGGAGCAAGAGTACAATTAGGTCTATTCAGCCTGAAGAATCGCAAGCCAGCACGCCGCACACGGCGCGCCGAGCACCCGAAACGGCGGCTGAATCAGAAAACGCACAAGACCATCCCAATGGAGTGAAGATGAGCAATCAAAACCTCAGCACCTCGCAGGCCCCCGACCACGGCCTGGACACCTGGCGTCAGCTGCACATTGACCAGCAGCCTACCTGGAGCGAGCACGAAGATTTTGAAAGCACCATCGCCGAGCTGAACTCGGTACCGCCGCTCGTTTTCGCCGGTGAGGTCGACGCCATGCGCCAGGCACTCGGTGAGGTTGCTGAAGGCCGCGCATTCCTCCTGCAGGGCGGCGACTGTGCAGAAACCTTCGCGGGTGCAACCGCCGACAAGATCTCCGGCCGCGTCAAGACCATCCTGCAGATGTCTGCAGTGCTCACCTACGGCGCCTCCATGCCCGTGGTGAAGATGGGTCGCATGGCGGGTCAGTTCTCCAAGCCGCGCTCCGCAGACATGGAAACCCGCGGCGACGTCACCCTGCCCTCCTTCCGCGGCGAGACCGTCAACGGTTTCGACTTCACCCCCGAAGCCCGCGTACACGACCCCAAGCGCATGCTGCAGGGCTACCACACCAGTGCCTCCACCCTGAACCTGATCCGTGCCTTCACCAAGGGCGGCTTCGCAGACCTACGCGCCGTACACCAGTGGAACCGCGGCTTCACCTCCAACCCCGCGCATGAGCGCTACGAGAAGACCGCCAACGAAATCGGCCGCGCCCTCAAGTTCATGGAAGCATGCGGCGTGAACTTCGAAGCCCTCAAGACCACCGACATGTACGTCGGCCACGAAGCACTGGTAATGGACTACGAGCGTGCCCTCACCCGCATCGACTCGCGCACCCACCTGCCCTACGACACCTCCGCACACTTCCTGTGGATTGGCGAGCGCACCCGCGGCATCGACGATGCACACGTAGACTTCCTCTCCAAGGTTCGCAACCCCATCGGCGTGAAGCTGGGCCCCACCACCACCGCTGAGGATGCACTCGCACTGATCGACAAGCTCGACCCGAACCGCGAGCCCGGCCGCCTGACCTTCATCACCCGCATGGGCGCGAAGAACATCCGCGAGAAGCTGCCCGCAATCGTTGAAGGCGTGCAGGCTGAAGGCGCGAAGGTCGTCTGGGTTACCGACCCGATGCACGGCAACACCATCTCCGTGCCCTCCGGCTACAAGACCCGCCGCTTCGACGACGTGCTCGACGAGGTTCGCGGCTTCTTCGAGGTGCACGAGGCACTGGGTTCGTTCCCCGGCGGTATCCACGTGGAGATGACCGGCGACGACGTGACCGAGTGCCTGGGCGGCTCCGACGCTATCGACGAGGCAGCACTGGCTGACCGCTACGAGTCTCTGTGCGACCCGCGTCTGAACCACTCGCAGTCCCTGGAAATCGCGTTCCTGGTCTCCGAGTACCTCAAGAACCGCGCATAAAACGTTCATGCGCCTCGCCGCGCTAGGCAGTGTTGTGTTAGTCGGTGAAAAATAGCAGAAAAACAATGCCCGGGTCTTCACTCACGATGAGTGAAGACCCGGGCATTGCGTTTAACCTGCGCACTGCAAAGACGAGGACAGAGTGCACAGACGAGGACAGAGTGCTTGAGGGGGGCACTACTAGAAGGTCAGGAACGCCTCAATATTGTGCCACCACTGCGACTGCACCAGTGAGGTTGCAAGCCACCAACCGGTAAAGCTCGAGCCCATGCCCAGCAGAATCAGCGCCAGAGCCCAACCGCCCACCGCCATACCCGAGGGCGGGGTCCTGAACTGCTTGGCGGGCAGGCGAGGATCCTTCTGCGAAGACTGCTCGGATTCCTGAGAAGAAGCGGTCTCCTCTGCCGGTGAAGCCTCCGACGCGCTCGCCGGTCCCTTAGACTTCGAACGACGCGCACCCGAGGGGCTCAACGAACGCTCCGCATGGATTGGGGCGTACTCGCCATGAGCTGAGATGAACTCCTGCTCCGTCTGCGGGCCAATGCCAACAGATTGAGTGAGCGGGCCCTTCGTCGCGGCGGTACGGCGGCTCATGAATGAGCCCAGACCACGCTTGCTGGATTTGCCCTTTGAGCCTTCCTGCTCCTGATCAGGGTCAGATTCGTCATTATCGGAGGCGGAACGCACCAGCGGCGGAATGCCCTGGCGGTTCAGCACGGAGTCCTCAGCATCCACGTCGGCAAGGTGCACACCCTGACCTGCCGTCGAGGCATCGTACACGAGGCTGTCGGGGGAGTAGACATCGTAGGCGAGCAGATCGCGGGCATCGCTAAATGCGCTAATCGGGGTGTTACGCACCATCTGCGCGGCACCGCTACGCTCCGCAATATCGGCAACAGCCTCCCATAGAGGAAGCTCCGGCTCCGGGCACGAGGGGGCACGCCAAGCACGCTCAGACTCACCCAACGACTCAGAAATCTCCAGCAGGGCCGTAAACAGCTCGGTCGCATCCTCCGGGCGGGCGTGAGGCTGCTTGCGGGTACACCACGAAATCAGCCCCGCAATATCGCGGTCCGCACCCGGCGCGACATCGGTCAGCGCGGGCATCTCAATGTTGGCGTTGTGGTAGAGCACCTGCTGGTCATTCTCCAGACCCACAAAGGGCAGACGACCTGAAAGCATGCGGTACATCATCACGCCGAGTGCAAAAATATCAGCCTGAGCTCCGACCTTCACCTTCGGATCAAGAACCTCCGGCGCTACGTAGGCGGGGGTGCCCATGGGGGCGCCCGCATCCACCTGATCGTCACGGCGGGAGAGACCGAAGTCCGTGAGCTTCACCTGGCCGTTAGCGTCGAGAAGAATATTGCCCGGCTTAATATCGCCGTGCAGGTAGCGGTTTGCGTGAACCTCCGAGAGCGCCTCCACGACCGGAATGAGGATATCCAGAGCCTCACCCAGGGACAGCGCATTACGCACACGTAGCAGCTGGCTCAGCGTACAACCGTGCACGTACTCGAGCACGATATACATGACCATCTGACCCGAAAAATATTCGGTACCCGATGAAATCACGCCCACCGTATGCCCGCCGCCACCCACCTGGCGCATCGAGCGCTCCTCACGGTGGAACTTCTGACGGTTCGCTGCATCCTCAGCCAGAGCGGGGGAGAGAACCTTGAGCGCGACCGGGTTATTCGACCACAGGTCCAGCGCATAATACACCTCGCTCATGCCGCCGCGGCCAATAAGCGAACCCACCTGGTAGTGACCCTCAATAATGGCGCCACTGAGCCACTGCGAAGAACCAATAGCGGTATCCGGGGCAGCGGGACGAGTGGCGGGAGGAACAGAAGTATTTGCAGAAGAACGAGGGGTCACAGGAGAAATCCGGCGTGGGCTGGGAGTATTCATACGTCTCAACATTTTAGCCCGCCCACCTGGGCAGAAGCGATACCAGAGGGCGCCGGGCAGGTGAACACTCAGCGAATTCTTAAGAAGCACCGACGGGGCCGAACCCAACCCAAGAACCGCCGGCAACGCGCAAAAAGGAAAGGCGCGCAGGAGAGCTCCCGCTCCAGATGCGGGTCAAAAGTGGTAAATACGTGCCAGCTCTGGCACTCTTAAAAGGTGACTAACGAAAATATTGCTCAGACCTTCGCCCTCGTTGGCGATTGGGTAACTATCCCCGAAATTGCGCAGGCCCTCGACCTGAAGGTGACCCGCGTTCACAACCTGATTTCTGACGGTACGCTCATCGCTCTGCGCGACCCGGAAACCAACGTGCGCAAGGTACCCGCACTGTTCATGAACGGTTCGCGAGTACTCGAATCCCTCAAGGGCACCCTCGCTGTCCTGAAGGATTCCGGCTTCAGCGATGAAGAAGCTATCGTGTGGCTGTACACCAGCGACGAGTCCCTGCCCGGCCGTCCCATCGACGCACTGATTGACGGTCGTAAGACTGAGATCCGTCGCCGTGCGCAGGCACTGGCTTGGTAATAGCGGCTCAGAACTATAGCTAAATACGTTGAGGCGGCATACTTCGGTATGCCGCCTCAACCTATTTAACGTTTATATGTGCTGGACCTCTACGCCTTGCGACGTAGCGCATCTATGCCTTGCGACGCAGCGCACGGCCCACAATATCGGTCAGTGCCGCATGCGTCAGCTCGTCCAGGTTCATCGCCTCCAGCGCCTCAAACACAGCCTGAGACTTCTGCTCAATCAGCTGCTCATGCTTGGCGAAAGCGCCCGAAGAAACCATCAGCTCACGGATGCGCTCCACCTGCTCATCGCTCAGCTCGGGGTCACCCAAGCTATTGTGCAGAAGCGCCGCATCCTGCTCGTCGAGGACGGCGGAGGTGAGCGCCACCAGCACGGTACGCTTACCCTCACGCAGGTCATCGCCAGCGGGCTTGCCGGTCACCTCGGGCTGGCCGAAGACGCCCAGCTCATCATCGCGCAGCTGGAAGCCCTCACCCAGCGGCAGGCCGAACGCGCGGTAACCGACAAGTACCGGGTGCTGCTCACTCACGGCACCGGCACCATTCTCCAGCGCGGCAGCCTGCAAAGCCAGAGCGCCACCAATCGTGAAAGGGTGCTCGCAGGAGTACTTGGCGGACTTGAAGCGAATCACGTTCAGGGCACGCTGCAGAGCCGCCTGAGCGTCCTCGGTCTCGAGAACCTCAGAGTAGACGTCCAGGTACTGACCCGCCAGAACCTCGGTGCGCATCCGGTCAAAAATGGTGCGCGCCGGAGCGCCATAGATTGCGCCCTCACCCAGGGATGCGAAAACCTCGGCAGACCACGCCAGGGTCAGGTCGCCGGCAAGGATGCCGCCGGTCAGACCGTAATTGAAAGCATCGCCGCGCCAGCTATTCTGCTCGTGTGCCGCCTCAAAACGCTTGTGTACGGAAGGAGCGCCGCGGCGGGTATCGGAACGGTCGATGATGTCGTCGTGAATCAGCGCGGAGGTCTGGAACAGCTCCACCGCCATGCCGGCCTTCACAATGGACCAGGACGCTCGGTCCGCAGTCACGGGCGCGCCGCCGGCACCTCGCCAACCCCAATAGCTCAGCAGCGCGCGCAGGCGCTTGCCGCCGGTGGAGAGGGACTCGATAGCCTCCAGCAGGGGCAGGGTTTCGGAGGAGATACCCTCGAGCAGCTCGCGCTGACGGGCAAAAAACTCCGCCATGAGGGTATCGAAAGCATGCAGGTAGGCTCGCTGCTCTTCAGCAATACGCTCAGCAAGGTGCGCAGAAGCCGCCGGGATATTCGGTGCCGCTACGGTGAGGCTCTCGGTCGCCTGGGGAGTGGGTGCTCCGGAAGGAGAAGGGGGAGTCATACTATCCTCGCTGATGGTCGCTGTGTACGGTCCATGTGTTGTGCGGTGTGCACTTCTTCTAGCTTAGTGGAGAAAAGCCCAAGAGAACGCATTTACGAACACGTTTACGATATATTGCCTCTATTTTTCGTAGAAATGTGCTATATTTTCGGTAGGTGGGCGTAGAAGCTATGAGAGGAGGCGACATGGGGCAGACGCGAACCGGCAAGAATAACGGCGCAAGGAACGGGCGGGTCATTATGCACCTGGACATGGACGCCTTCTTCGTCAACGTTGAACTCCTCGAAAACCCCGCCCTGCGCGGAACCCCGATTATCGTGGCGCCCCTGGGCCCCCGCTCGGTCGTCTGTTCAGCCTCCTACGAGGCGCGCGCCCACGGAGTACGCTCCGGCATGCCGCTCAGTCGCGCCCGGAACCTTAGCCCCAACGCCACCGTCCTGCCGCTGCGCGGCGACTACCGGCACTACTCCCGCGCCGTCATGGGTATTCTGCACGACCTGAGCCCCTACGTGGAACAGGTCAGCGTGGACGAAGCCTTCGTGGACCTGACCGGCGCCTACCTGCACGGCCAAGACCCCGTCGCCCTGGCACAGCGCGCTCGCGACCGCATCGCGCAGGAGCTATCCCTGCCCTCTTCCGCGGGGGTTGCGCCCAATAAACTACTCGCCAAAATGGCGTCCACCGGTAGCAAGCCGAACGGGCTGTGGGTTATTCCGCCCGAGCGCGTTCAAGAATTTCTTGACCCGAGAAAAGTCTCCGACTTGTGGGGAGTGGGTGCGAAAAGCACCGAGCAGCTCTCCCGATACGGTATTCACACCATTGCCCAGATGAGGTCCATGAGCCTGGACTGGCTCAAAGAACGCTTCGGCACTGCCCAGGGTGAGCATCTCTGGGCCATGGCGCGCGGCATTGACGAACGCCCCGTGGTGACCGAGCGCGAAGAGAAAAGCATGGGTGGCGAGCACACCTTCGAGACGGATACGACCGATGCCCAGGAGGTGAGCACTGCTATTCGGGAGCTGAGTCTCAAGCTGGGAAAGCGCCTGCGATCCGCGGGGAAACTTGCCGGCGGGATCAGCCTCAAAATCCGCTACAGCACCTTCGAAACGCACACCCGCGCTATCCCCCTAAACGTGCCTGTGGACTCCGGTATGCAGATTGCCTCCCTGGCTCTGGAAGCCCTGCGAGCAGATGAAATCGTGGTAGGGCAGATGGTACCCCGCGCCCTGCGACTCATCGGGGTGCGTGCCGAAAAGCTCGCCCGCGCAGAAGACGGAGTGCAACAAACCCTCTTTGATGCCATTGAGAGCGGGGCAAACCCACGCTCCTCACAAACCGCCTCCTCACAACGAGGCGGCGGGGGAGCGGGCAAAAGCTTCGGGAATGGTACTCGCTCGGGTTCTGGCGCGCGCCTCGTGAAAAGCGGCAGATGGTCCGAGGTGGAGCATGTCATGGACGCCATTCACCGCAAGTACAGCCGCGAAAGCCTCAAACCCGCCTCCGGGGTGGCTGGGCCGGAACAGAAAGCCGAGGAAAAGGCTGGACAAAAAGCCAAGTAAAAGACTGGGCAAAAGGCTGAGGAAGGGAACTATGCTGAGGGAAAGCTCCGCCGAAAGGATGGCACCCTCCACAGAAGACCTTAAGGCGCTTCTGCCTGAAAAGAATGCGCCAACCCCACCCGGCGCGGTACCATGGGAAGCATACGACGGGAAGAAGCGCTCACCGCGCCAGCTGATGCACTAGCTAACCCGGCTGATACCGACGTCATCTTGAGCAGAGACACCTCAAAGGAGAAAACGATGGCACTGTCCGAGCGCGAACAGAAGGTTCTGGACCAGCTTGAAGAACTCATGAGCAATGAGGATCCGCACTTTGCCTCCTCCATGTCTTCAACCGGCAATACTGCGCCGGTTTTTAGTGCTCGCCATTTGGCTCTCGGTATTCTCTTCGTTCTCATCGGCCTGGGCATCATTATTGGCGCGGTCGCATCTAACATGATTTGGCTGGGCGTATTCGGCTTCCTCTTCGCGGCCGGTGGCGTGTACTTCGCAACCACCAGCAAGAAGACCCCGGTGGATTCCTTCCTCGGCGGTAAGGCAGAAGGCGCAGCCCGTGTGCGTCAGCGCGAGCAGAAGGATCAGTCTTCCTTCATGAACCGCCTGGAGAACCGCTGGGACGAGCGTAATAACGGCCAGCTCTAAAGCATTTAGGGTGCAGAAGCTTCGCGGCTTAGCTCATAGAGCTGACCCCCGATGCGAACATCTCAAAACTCAAGACTGATTAAGCGGAGGTAAGAATTCTCTTACCTCCGCTTTCTTGTGCCCATTTTCTGCACTCAGTTCCCGGTGCCGGGTGTTGTGCCCCGAACCGTGAACAGACCCGAACGGTGAACAGACCTGAGCCCCCTCGAAGCAGGCAATCTGAGGGTTGCACACTGAGCGGGAATACGCCCGAAGCTGTGTAGAAGCTGTGCGGCAGCGTTAAAAATGCAGAAGAGAGCATAAAAACACTAAAAGATACTCTGCCGGGTGGGGTAGGTGGTGGAAAGTGGGGTAAAGTGGAGGGGAAAGCTGAAAGTCAGTCCTATCGCCGTGCCCTCAAACAGACGGCGGAGGCGTCGGCCCGGCACACCCCGCCACCGGCACCTACAGGATGTGTGGAGCAACCACGCTCCCGCAGGCTTCAGCACAACGGCACACATCAGGGGCACACATCGGGGAGGTGAAGTGAATGTTCTTAGGTACCTACTCACCACGAATGGACGCCAAAGGACGCATCATCCTTCCCGCCAAATTCCGTGAGGAACTCTCAGCAGGCCTCGTTCTGACCCGCGGTCAAGAACGATGCCTGTACGTTTTCCCCGCCGCAGAATTTGAACGCATCCACGAACGGATGCGCACCGCGCCCCTGCCCGGACGAGCCGCCCGAGACTTCCTGCGAGTTTTCCTCTCCGGAGCCTCAGACGAACTGCCCGACAAGCAGGGACGCATCACCATCCCGCCGATACTGCGCCAATACGCAGGACTGACCGACAACCTCGTCGTCATCGGATCCGGTACCCGCGCAGAAATCTGGGATGCCGCCGCCTGGGAGGAATACCTCGCCCGCACCGAAGCTGAATTCGCCTCCCTCGACGAGGACCCGTTCAGCCCGCTGCTCTAACCGGCATCCCGCCGACGCGACGGCTACCGCCCCGGCATCTCTAGCACCCGCACCACTCTTCCGTAAGCCTTCCCGCAGGACAAACTCTCACAGGAGCACCCATGAGCGTAGAACACGCCCCCGAAACCGGTACGACCGACTCCGGTACTGCCGCCAAGGCCCCCGGCGCATCCATTGAGAACCTCTCCCAGCGTGAAGCCAGCGAACGCCACGTGCCCGTCATGCTGGACCGCTGCATTAACCTGCTGGCACCCGGCATTGAACGCGCCGTCGAGGAGCGCGGCACCGCCTACGTTATTGACGGCACCCTCGGTATGGGTGGCCACTCCGAGGCGCTGCTTGAACGCTTCGAAAACCTTGTGCTGATCGGCATTGACCGCGACCTGCAGGCACACGCCATCGCCGGTGAGCGTCTGGCACGCTTCGGTGACCGCTTCGTACCCGTCCACGCCGTCTACGATGAGATTGACCGCGCCATGGAAGCTGCCGGCGTGCAGGGCATCGACGGCATCCTGATGGACCTGGGTGTCTCCTCCATGCAGCTGGACGAACGCACCCGCGGCTTCGCCTACTCCTACGACGCGCCCCTGGACATGCGCATGAACTCCGAAGATGAGCTCACCGCCCGTATTGTTGTCAACGAATACAGCGAAGACCAGCTGCGCCGCATTATCCGCAACTGGGGCGAAGAGAAGTTCGCATCGCGTATCGCCCGCGCCATCTGCACCGCCCGCGCCAACGCGCCCCTGGAAACCACCGGTGAGCTCGTACGCATTATTCAGAAGGCTGTGCCCGTCGCCGCGCAGCGCACCGGCGGCCACCCCGCCAAGCGCACCTTCCAGGCGTTGCGCATCGAAGTGAACCACGAGCTTGAAGCCCTCGAACGCGCCGTGCCGGCAGCCCTGGAGGCGCTCAACCTCGGCGGCCGATTCGTCGCCATGAGCTACCACAGCCTCGAAGACAAAATCGTCAAGAGGGCACTGACCGCAGAGACAACCTCCAAGGCGCCCAAGGGCTTCCCGGTAGAGCTTGAAGAACACAAGCCCACCGTCAAATTCATTACCCGCGGCGCCGAACCGCCTACCGACGAGGAAATCGAACAGAACTCCCGCGCCGCCAGCGCCAAGCTGCGCGCCGCCGAGAAGATCCGCATCCCCGCCAAGTAGAAGACAGAAAGCGAAGAAGAGTGAGCACCCAGCACGCATCCCAGCGCCCCACCCGCACCCAGGGCGCCCCGCGGAGTCGACGCGCCGGTTCCTCGCGCCCTGCCGCCGGCACCCCCGGCGCCGTTGGCTCTACCCGCGCATCCTCTACTGGCTCTACCGGCGGCTCTACCGGGGCGAGCCGCGCCTCCACCCGAGCCCACTCCGGCCGTACCCGCGCCGCGCGTCTGGAGCCGGTCACCGCCTCCCAACCGGCGGTCCGCCCCGCCAGTACCGCTGCTTCGCACGGCGGTAAGCGCACCTCAACGAACGCGAGCCGTGTGCCCTCGAGCGTCCGTGCAGCAGCACGCACCGAAGAAGCACGCGAAACGAAGCCCAAGCAGCGTAACCCGCTGTCCACTGTGCGCCGCCGAGCCCGTAAGCTCAGCCCGCCCACCATGCTCGCTGTTTTTGCGGCAATTCCGCTGACCCTGATTTTTATTCTGCTGCTTAACGTGCTGATTGTGACCCGACAGTACGACATGGTGGATTTGCGCGCGCAGGAACAGCGCCTCGTGCAGGAGAACCAGGCGCTGCAGCAGGAGATTGGTTTCAAGGAAGCCCCGCAGGATTTGGCGATACGCGCCAGTACCCTGGGCATGTTTGTGAGCTCTTCGCAGGCGACCCTGAACCTGCAGACTTCCACGATTGAGGGCACCCCCGCCCCGGCTGCAAGCCCCACCGGTATTGAAGGATCCAAGCAGGAGAACCTGATTTCGCCGCCGGCAGCGGGTTCGGAAGAAAGCTACGCCAAGGGCATTGTGGATGCTGACAAGTCTGTTCAGCAGCGACACAGCCAGGCGAGCGCTACGGCAAAGGCATCTGCAAGCGCCTCGGCAAGCCCCGCGCAGCAGGCTAACCCCGCCCAGCAGGCCAACCCCGCACCGGCGAATAGCGCCCCTGCTAGCCCGGCTGCTTCCACCGCACCGAGCGCCGCTCAGCAGCCCGCAGCTAGCCCCGCGGCAAGCCAGGTTGCACGATAAACAATATTGACCACAGGATGCGTAGCATCACCGATAGACTAGACCAGCGAAAGGACCACCGCATGAGCTCCGACGCGCGTAAGAACGCGAACGAATCGGCATCCGGTCAGCCGGATCTGACCCGCCGTGGCTTCGTCGCAGGCGCCGCAGCCACCTGCGCTCTGGGCGTTATCGGTGCGAACCTGTTTATCCGCCAGGGCTTTGACCCCGGTGCAGTGGCGAATGCGTCCCGTCAGAAGCGTTTGCGCTCCCAGGTGCTGCCTGCTGTGCGCGGTCAGATTCTCGATATCAACGGCAACGTCATGGCGCGTACTGTGCAGCGTTATAACCTGACTGCTGACCAGAGCGCCGTGGCGACCTTCAAACGCTACAACGAGGATCGCACCCAGAAGGTTGAGGTCACCCCCAACCAGCTGGTGTACGAGATGGTCGATATTCTCAAGACCGTTGACCCGGGCATTACCGACGAGTTCATCAAGTCCAAGCTGGACGGCACCTCAAAGTACTCGGTGATCAAAGCAAATATCACCCCGGAAATTTTCAATAAGATTGATGCCCTGGGTGCGCCCTTCATCTACGGTGAGGCGTTCTCTCAGCGCCTGTACCCCAACGGTAGTGTGGGCGGTTCCGTGGTCGGTAAGTACAACATTGTTGAAGAGGCAGACGGCAACGGTACGGGCGGTACGGTGTCCCGTAACTACTCCGTGGGCATTGAGCGTGTCTTTGAGAAGGAGCTTGCCGGTACCCCCGGTGAGCGCACCTACGAGATTAGCGCTGATGGCGTGCGTATCCCCGTAGCGAAGGAAGAGCAGCGCCTGGCGGTGGACGGTAAGAATATTCGCCTAACCATTAACCGTGATGTGCAGTATTTTGCGCAGCAGGTGGTGCGTGCCCGCGCCGAGGAGCTGAAAGCTGAATGGTGTACCGCCATTGTTATGGATGTGCGTGACGGCTCCATTTTGGCTCTTGCTGATTCCTCCACGATGGACCCGGGCGCGGCAACCATTGAGGACGCGGCGGACATGACCCCGCGCGCTATTTCGCAGAGCGTGGAGCCCGGTTCGACCGAGAAGATGCTAACTGCTTCGGCGCTGATTGAGCAGGGCCTGACGACTCCGACTAGTGTGTATGATGTGCCCGCGACCCTCACGATTGACGGCCAGACTTTCAAGGATGCGTTTGAGCACGGGGCGCAGCGGCGTACTTTCTCTGGCATTATTCATGACTCGATGAACACCGGTACGGTGCTGGTCGGTCAGAAGCTCAGCAAGGAAGAGCGCTACAACTGGTTGAAGAAGTATGGTGTTGGTGAGTTTACCGGCATTGAGTTGACCGGTGAGCAGCAGGGCATAATCGCCGATTGGCGTGATTGGGACGGCCGTCAGCAGTATACGGTGCTGTTCGGTCAGGGTGTTGCGCAGACTCCGCTGCAGACCGCCATGATTTTCCAGGCGCTGGGCAATAAGGGTGTTCGTCTGAAGCCGCGCATTGTGGACGCAATTATTGACGCGGACGGTACCGAACATAAGCGTGCCGTGGAGCCTGGCGAACGCATGGTGAGCGAGCAGACTGCCGCCTCCTGCCTGACTCTCATGGAGAATGTGGTGGAGCAGGGCCACGCCCGTCCGGCGAAGGTGACCGGCTACCGCGTGGGCGGTAAGACCGGTACTGCGGAAACCCCGAGTGAGAAGGGCGGCTATGACGGCAACACGACGTCCTTTGTTGGTGTGGCGCCGATTGAGAACCCGCAGTTCTTGGTGGCGGTGACCATGCAGCGTCCTGAGGGTAGCGTGGGTACGAACGGTACGACGGCTGAGTTCTCCAAGATTATGGAGAAGACTCTGCACACCTATAATGTGCCGCGTTCTACCGGTGAACCGGAGTTGATTCCGCTTTTTGCTGAGGATAGCCCCAATAAGACGAGCTAAAGGCGAGCGGGGGAGAGGCGCCCGGTAGCCGATTCGTGATGAAGAAGCTCCGATACTGAACACCTGTCGAAGCCTAAAGCCCGTAGAATATTGAATGACCCTGTGTGCCTTGAGCGCATTGACCATACAGAGCTCACCGCTTCGGACAGCGGGGAGGAAAGAAGGACGATGGATACCGCATCTCACGCACCCGGCCAGAACCTGCTGGGCGGCGACGCTCAGACTCTGCGCCCGAATTCTGTGCGCCCGGTGAGTTTGGCGCACCTTCGCGAACATCTGCAGGGCTTGGGCGCTCAGGTGAGTGTCCAGCCGGCTATCGGCGTTCAGGGTTCTGAATCCGTTGATACCGTTGAGGTTACCGGTATTAGCATGGACTCCCGAGGTGTTCGCCCCCAGGACCTGTACGTGGCTCTGCCCGGTGCGAAGGTGCACGGTGCGCAGTTTGCTGAGGCCGCGTTGAAGCTGGGTGCTTCCGCTATTTTGACGGATGCTGCCGGTGCGCAACTGCTGGGTGAGGCGCCGGTGCCTGTCCTGGTGACTGAGAACCTGCGCGAGTACGTTGGTCCGTTGGCTGCGCTGATTTATGGTTCGGCTTCGTTCCCCGCCACCCACCGCTATGCGGTGACCGGTACGAACGGTAAGACCACCTCCACCTACATGCTGGAGTCGGTGTTCCGCACCGGCCTGGGTGTGAAAACCGGTCTGATTGGCACTATTCAGATTCTGATTGATGGTGTGTCGGTTCCTTCGAAGATGACCACCCCGGAGTCTCCTCACGTGCATTCTCTGCTGACGATTATGGGTCAGCATCAGGTGCGTTGCGCCGCAATGGAGGTGTCCTCGCACGCGATTGATTACCACCGTGTGGACGGCGTGAAGTATGCGGTTGCTGGCTTCACGAACCTGACCCAGGACCACCTGGATCTGCACGGCACCATGGAGCATTACTTTGAGTCGAAGGCGCAGCTGTTCACTCCTGAGCGTGCTGAGCTTGCGGTGATTACTGCTGATGACGAGTGGGGCGAGAAGATGTTCTCCGCCGCTTGCGAGCAGATGGGTGCGCAGCAGGTGCACCGTCTGGTGACTGCTCGCGGTGCCGGTCTGGCTGAGGTACCCGCAGAGTTTGGTGCCCGCGACTGGGCTGTGGTGAAGGTTCAGCGTGAGGGCCTGGGCCACCGCTTCCACGTGGCTAATGGCGCAGGTGAGAGCGTTGAATGCTACACCGGTCTGCCCGCTGACTTTAACGTTTCGAATGCTGCGCTGGCGGCCCTCATGGCGTACCTGGATACTGACTCTGCTGAGCGTGAGCGTCTGCTGCCTGAGCTGGTCTCCGGTGCGGCTCTGACTCCGGTGGTGCCGGGTCGTATGCAGCTGATTTCTTTGGCTCCGCACGCGATTGTGGACTTTGCCCACAACCCTGACGGCCTGACTCGTGCCCTGGAGGCGATGGATCGCCCCGGTGAGGGTAAGGTCATGATTGTTTTCGGCGCGACCGGTGAGCGTGACCAGCTGAAGCGCCCGATTATGGGTGAGATTGCGGCACAGTACGCAGATATTGTGGTTGTTACTGATGACGATCCGCACGGTGAGGCGCCCGAGCCGATTCGTGCCGCCGTTGAGGAGGGCGCGCAGAAGGCTGAGAACCGCCGAGCCACCCAGATTCTGAATATTTCTCCGCGTGCCGCCGCTATTGATGCGGCAATTGCCCTGGCGGGCGAGCATGACGCCATCCTGATTGCTGGCCGCGGCCACGAAACCGAACAGGATGTTGACGGCGTGGATATCGCCCTGGATGACCGCGTTGAAACCGCCCGTGCCCTGCGTGCGCACGGTTTCGAGATTCTGCCTGACTACCAGCGCATGCTCGATGAAAGTGACTCTAAGACCGCTGAAGGTATGGTGAAGAATGATTAAGCTCAGCGCCGCCCAGATTATTGAGGCAACCGGCGGCACCGCTATCGGCCTGGAGGGCCGTGAGGAGCAGGTGTACGCAGACTTCGCCACCACCGACTCCCGTGAGGTGCAGACCGGTACCTTGTTCGTGGCGAAGCCCGGCGCGGTCACTGACGGCCACAGGTTCATCCCCATGGCGTTTGAGAGGGGCGCGACCCTGGCGCTGGTCGAGCGTGAAGTACTCGACGAGCAGGGCGTGCCCTATCCGAGCATCCAGGTGCCCGATGTGGTGCTGGCGATGGGCGATTTGGCACGCTATTCCATTGAGCAGATGCGCGCTCAGGGTGAGCTGACCGTTATCGGTATTACCGGTTCAGCCGGTAAGACCACCACCAAGGACCTTCTTGCCGCCATTTTCACCCCGGAGGGCCCGACCGTTGCCCCGGTTGGCTCCTACAACAGTGAAGTGGGCGTGCCCCTGACCGTTTTCCGTGCGGATGAGTCTACCCGCTACCTGGTCATTGAGATGGGTGCCGACCACGTGGGCAACATCGAGTACCTGGCGAATATTGCGCACCCTGATCACGGCGCAATCCTGAAGGTTGGTACCGCGCACGCTGGCGAGTTCGGCGGCGTGGACAATATTGAGCGTACTAAGGGTGAGCTGGCTGAGGGCGTTCAGCCGACCGGCTCCCTGGCTCTGAACGCTGACGATGAGCGCGTACTGCGTATGGCGTCGCGTTCGGTTGCACCCATTACGTACTTCGGCGTGGGCGAGAAGACCGACGCGAACGGTCAGCCCTACGAACGCTACGTGGCGGCGCTGAACCTGCGCACCACCGACGCCGGTTGCCCCGAGTTCACTCTGCGCCTGCCCGACGGCAGCGAGTACGAGATTTCCTCGCAGCTGATCGGTGAGCACCACGTGCACAACCTGCTGGCTGCGGCGACGATCGCCTACAACAGCGGTATTTCGGGTGAGAAGATTGCTCGCGCGCTCAACAAGGCGGCGGCAGCTTCGAAGTGGCGTATGGCTCGCACCGACCGTGCCGACGGCGTGACCGTCATTAACGACGCGTACAACGCGAACCCTGAGTCGATGGCGGCGGCACTGCGCACCCTGGCGCAGCTGGGCCGCACCGTTGACCCAGCGACCGGTCAGCCGCACCGCACCTGGGCTGTTCTGGGCGCCATGCTGGAGCTCGGTGACGCCTCCCTGGAGGAGCACGACCGCATCGGCCGCCTCGTGGTGCGCATGAACATTTCCAAGCTGATTGCTGTGGGCGACGAGACGAAGCCCACCTACAATGCGGCTCACCTGGAAGGCTCCTGGGGTAATGAGGCGACCTGGGTGAAGACCCCGGAAGAGGCAGAGCAGATTCTGCGCGCCGAGGTTCGCCCCGGTGACATTGTGCTTTTCAAGTCCTCGAACGGCGCGAAGCTGGGCATTCTGGGTGACCAGGTTGCTTTCGCCGAGTACACCTTCGGTGCTGAGGAAGAGCAGGCACCGACCTGGCTTTCTGCCGGTGACTTTGTTGAAACCACCGATTTGAGCGACCACCTTGCCGCTCACCTGGACGGCACCGCTAACGGCGACCGTACTTCGACCGAACAGACCACGAACGAAGGGTAGCGCTTTATGATTACCGTGCTGATTGCTGGAATCTTCGGATTCCTCATCTCCCTCACCGCGCTGCCGGTGTTCATCAAGAAGATGAAGTCCCTCAAGCTTGGCCAGCTCATCCGTGAGGAAGGCCCGGCGGCCCACCAGCATAAGGCGGGCACCCCCACCATGGCGGGTCTGATTTTCATCCCCGCGGCGATTCTCGCCTACTTCTTGACCCTGGCGGTGAGCGCGCTGTTCTTCGGTACCGCACCGATGCCGACCGCCACCGCGTGGCTGACCATCGCCTTCACCCTGGGTATGCTCGGCGTGGGTGCGGCGGACGACATCATGAAGTTCCGCAATAAGGGCAACGAGGGTCTGACCGAGAAGCAGAAGACCATCGGCCTGCTGGGTGTGACCCTGCCCTTTGCCTACCTGGCGTTCCAGTTCCCGAATGAGTCGGGTGCTCGTCCGGCGTCGACCGCTATCTCGTTCGTGCGTGACCTGCCCATCGACCTGTTCGCGGCGGGCGCGGTCTTCGGCTCCATCCTGCTGGTTGGTTGGATTACCCTCATCTCCCTGTCCGGCACGAACGCCGTGAACTTCACCGATGGTCTGGACGGCCTGGCTGGCGGCATCATGATGACCATCTTCTCCGGCTACCTGACCATCAGCATCTGGCAGTACGTGCACGCCTGCTCCGCTGGTGCCGGCACCGCCTGCTACGATGTGCGCGACCCCGGTTCGCTGGCGCTGATTGCTGCTTCCCTGGTGGGTTCGCTGGCTGGCTTCCTCTGGTGGAACGTGTCGAAGGCACAGATCTTCATGGGCGACTCCGGCTCCCTGGCATTGGGCGGCGCAATGGTTGCTTTCGCGCTGTTCACCCGCACCGAGCTGCTTCTGCTGGTTATCGCTCTGATTCCCGTGCTGGAAGTGTTCTCTGTGATTGTGCAGAAGTTCGTGTTCAAGACCAGCCGTAAGCGTTCGGTGGCAGCGGGGGAGAAGCCCCTACACGCGCACCGTTACTTCCGTATGACCCCCTTCCACCATCACATGGAGAAGGTCGGCGTCAACGGCAAGTACTCAATTGATAAGCGAGGCATTGCCCCCGGTACCGTCAGCAGCGGCGAAGTGAACTCCGTGTTCCGCCTCTGGGTTGTTAATGCCCTCTGCGTGCTCGTCGCCCTGGCGCTGTTCTTCGGTGACTGGTTCTCGCAGACTTCTGGAGTGATTCACTAATGTCAACTAATGAACAGCCGGATACAGCTCGCATTGAAGCGAACGCCGCCGCTATTGCGGTGAACCCGGTGTATGAGAACGAGCGCCTCGCGGAACTGACTCACTGGGGCGCCCCCTGGGCTAACCTGCGCGTGGTCGTGGTGGGTATGGGCACCAGCGGCGACGCTGTGACCGACGTGCTTGCCCAGCTGGGCGCGAAGATCGTTGTCATCGACGGCGCGGATACTCCGGAGAAGCGTGAGCGCATCGAGATTTACAAGAACGCGTACGGCCCGGTTGAGGGCCTGTTCGGTCCCGAGCACATGCGTGCCCTGCCCCTGGTAGACGGTCAGGAACCCGAGCTTGTGGTTACCTCTCCGGGCGTGCGTCCCGACCACCCGGTCATGCTGGACGCTTATGAGCGTCGTATCCAGATTTGGGGCGATGTTGAGCTGGCATGGCGTTTAAACGAGCGTAGTGGCCTGCCGACCCCCAAGTGGCTGTGCCTGACCGGTACGAATGGTAAGACCACTACCGTGGGTATGGTCGATTCCGTCCTGAAGGCTGCCGGCAAGAAGGCTATTCAGGTAGGCAACGTGGGCATGCCGATTGTGTACGCCATTGCCGATGATGAGCCCTATGAGTTCTTCGCGGTGGAGCTGTCCAGCTTCCAGCTGCACTGGACCCATTCGTTGTCCCCGTACGCTTCGGTGGTTCTGAACATTGCTGAGGACCACGTGGACTGGCACGGTTCGTTCGAGCGTTACAAGGCTGATAAGGCTCGCGTGTACGAGCACACTCAGGTTGCCTGCATCTTCAACACCGACCATGTGGACACCCTGCGCATGGTTGAGAACGCGGACGTTATTGAGGGCGCTCGCGCGATTGGCTTCAGCTCCACTGAGATGCCCGCCGTGTCGATGCTCGGCCTGGCTGAGGACATTATGGTGGACCGCGCCTTCTTGAAGAACCGTTACAACGAGGCGTATGAGCTGGCGGTTCTGGAGGATTTGGCTCCGGCTCCCGGTAAGATGCCTGCGAAGCACACCGTGGAGAACGCTCTGGCGGCTGCGGCGCTGTGCCGTGCGGCTGATATTGACCCGAAGGCTGTGGGCGCGGGCCTGCGTTCTTTCAAGACCGGTGCGCACCGCAACCAGCTGGTGGGCTACGCGAACGACATCATGTGGGTGAACGATTCGAAGGCTACGAATCCTCACGCCGCGAACGCGTCGATGAGCGGCTACCCCTCGCTGGTGTGGATTGCTGGCGGCCTGTCGAAGGGCGTTGAGTACGATGAGCTGATTGCTGCCCACGCGCAGCGTCTGAAGGCTGTGCTGATTATCGGTACCGATACTGCGGCGTTGAAGTCGGCATTGGCTAACCACGCTCCGCAGGTTCCGACCTACAATATGACCGCCGCTGTGGCTGATTCTTCGGACGGCGTTGCCGTGATGAACGCGGCCGTTGCGAAGGCTGCTGAGCTGGCGCATCCGGGGGATACCGTGCTGATGGCTCCCGCGTCTGCGTCGATGGACCAGTTCAAGAATTATGCGGTGCGCGGTGATGCGTTTGCGAACGCTGTTGCCGCCCAGCTGGCAGACTCTTAGGACGTTGCCTGCAGGGGCGTCTCGGGTAACCGGGGTGCTTTCTGCGGGTTCTTCTCGGGGGTGGGATGGTAACGGTGTCCCACCCCTGAACCTTTTTCGTGTATTCGCCACGACGGATCCGTGGCAGTTGAGGCCTATAGGAGGGCATGTGAGTACCAGCGCATCTTCGGAGCGTTCGGCTTCTTCAGCGCGTTCGACTACGAGTGGTCGTTGGGCGTCTTTGCGAGCCGGTTTGGAGGATTTCTCAGCGCCGTTCCGTGCTCGTGCCGGTAGGCTGTACCGTCGTGGTTTGAAGGCTGACCTGTGGGATGTGCCGGTGATGCTGCTGGTGACGACCCTGGGTCTGGCTATTTTTGGCTGCATTATGGTGTTGTCGGCTTCGAGCGTCACGATGATTTCGCAGGGCCAGTCGCCGTTCTCGCAGGTTTCGTCTCAGATCATGTTCTTGGTCCTTGGCGTGCTTGCGATGGCGGGTATTGCGCGTATCCCTGTTGGGTATTACCACAAGAAGTCTGTGGTGTACGCGATGCTGATTGCCGCCTTGGTCATGCAGCTTGCTGTGGTGGTCGTTGGCGTTGAGGTGAACGGTAACCGTAACTGGTTGAAGCTCGGCCCGGTGCAGATTCAGCCGTCGGAGTTTTCGAAGCTTGCGATTATTATGTGGCTGGCGTGGGTGTATAGCCGCCACGGCGATATTTCTCGTAGTATTTGGCGCACGCTGTTCCCCTCGATTTATGGTGTGGGTGCCCTGGTGCTGCTGATTATGCTCGGTGGTGACATGGGTACCGCCATGGTGTATGGCTTCATCTTTGTGGGCATGATGTGGCTGGCGGGTGCTTCTCGCAGCTCGCTGCTGAAGATTGGCGGCGCGTTTGCGGTGTTGGCGCTCGTGGGTGTGCTCAGTAGCGCGAACCGTGTGGCTCGTATTTTCGGTATTTGGGGTTCGTGCACGAACGCTAACTGTGACCAGGCAAATTCTGGTGAGGTGGCGCTGACGACCGGTGGCTTCTTGGGTGTTGGTCTGGGCCAGTCGCGCCAGAAGTATAACTACCTGGCTGAGGCGCATAACGACTATATTTTCGCCATTATTGGTGAGGAGCTGGGTCTGCTGGGTACGCTGGCGGTTCTGCTGCTGTATGTGGGCCTGGTGTACTGCGCGGTTCGTATTATGCTGCGTACTACTGATCCGCTGGTGCGTTTGGCTACGGGCGGCATCATGATTTGGCTGACTTCTCAGGCGATTATCAATATGGGCATGGTGTCCCGTATCCTGCCGGTGATTGGTGTGCCTTTGCCGTTTGTCTCCTATGGTGGTTCGTCGCTGTTGTCCTCGTTGTTTGCAGCGGGTTTGTTGTTGGCGTTTGCGCGGCAGACTCCGTTGCGTGGCGCGACGAAACCGTCGAATATTGAGACCCAGAGCGCGCGTGAGGTTCGTCGTGAGAATGCTGAATGGCAGCGTCGTACGCCGTTGCAGGATGTACTGAATCAGGAAGAGGCAGATCGTGCGGCTGCTGGTGGCCACCTGTTGAAGGAACATAATCCTTTGAAGGTTGTTTTCGGTCCGGAGAGCACGTTGCGCCGCTGGTTGGGTTTTGCGCCGGATCAGCAGCGCGAGTTGTCTCGTATGGCTCGTGAGCAGCAGAAGGAGCAGGAGCGCCAGGCTCGGGAGCAGGTTCGTCGTGAGGAGGAACAGGCGCGCCAGGAAGCGGCGCAGGCTCGAGAAGAGGCGCGTCGTGCTCGCGAGGAGGCGCGTCTGGCTCGTGAGGAAGCTGCCCGCGTGAAGGCGGAACAGAAGGCTGAAGCTCAGAAGCAGAAGGCCTCGCAGAAGCCTGCACCGCAGAAGGCACCCGCTCAGCCTCGTACCGGTCAGCAGACTCGTGTTGCTCAGAAGAGTACTGCCTCTACTCGAGCGGCACAGGGTAAGCCTGCTCAGCCCCGTACCGCTCAGCAGCCTACTGCTCAGAAACCTGCTGCTCAGAAGCGAGTGCAGCAGCCTCGTGCTACTCATCCCCGTAGCGCACAGCACCGTCCGTCGGGCTCGCTACCTGCGGGTCTGCAGCCGTTGCATCCGGAGGACCGTCAGCGTCGTGCCCAGCGACTGGGTAATCCTCGACAGGGCGCTCAACGTCAGGCAGCGCCGCGACAGGGCACCCAGGCAAAGGGTACTCCGAAGAACAGCGCTCAGCAGGCACCGCGTCCGGCTCAGGGCGCGGCTCGGAACTCGGCTCAGCGCGGCACCCGCAAGCAGGGCTAAACCCCGCGGAACCCGCTCCGCGAAGCCTGCATATCGGGGGCTGGCAATCGGGGAAGTGAGCTGCGGTTCGCACCTCTACCCGTGATGAATATGTGCTGAATATAAGATAAAGCCCTCGCTATTGAGTTGTAGCTCAATGGCGGGGGCGCTCTTTTGAACAGGTGCGATAGCGTAAAATGATGCTGTACCGATGTGTTGGGAGAAAGACCTATGACGAAGAAGGCGCCCTCTATAGTCTTCGCCGGTGGTGGCACCGCCGGTCATATTAATCCGATGCTCGCGATTGCGCGTGCGGTTCGTGATCTTGAGCCGAATGCTAAGATTCTGATGCTGGGCACCGCCGACAAGATGGAAGCCGAGCTGGTTCCGGCAGCTGGTTTCGATATTGAGTTCATTCCTCGTGCGGCGTTCCCTCGTAGCATTAACCGTGCCGCTTTGGCTTTCCCCGCTAAGTTCTTTGGTGGCCTGTCGAAGACCCGCCGCATCCTCAAGGATGTAGATGCGGATGTGGTCGTTGGCGTGGGCGGCTACGTGTGCCCGCCTGCGTATTTGTCGGCGTTGAGCGCTAAGATTCCCGTGGTGATTCATGAGGCGAACGCGAAGCCCGGTTTGGCGAACCGCCTGGGTGGCACGTTTGCGAAGTTCACCGGTGTTGCGTTCCCTAATACTCCGTTCCCGCGCGCGACCCTGGTGGGCATGCCGATGAAGGATGAGATTGCCTACCTGAACCGTGAGGCGCACCGTTCGAAGGCTCGCCGTAACCTGGGCCTGGACCCGCAGAAGCCGACCGTGATTGTGACCGGTGGTTCGCTGGGCGCGCAGAGCCTGAACAATGCGGTGGCGGCGTGCCGTGACCACTTTGCTGAGTGGGACTTCCAGATTCTGCATATTACCGGTAAGGGTAAGGCTGTTCTGGATGAGAATGGTGAGCCGTTGAGCGCGCCGAATTACCGTCAGATTGAGTTCAGCAACGGCATGCAGGATGTGTATGCTGCCGCTGATCTTCTGCTGGTGCGTTCGGGCGCGGCGACCGTCAGTGAGGTTGCTGCGGTGGGTGTTCCCGCGATTTTTGTGCCGCTTCCCATTGGTAATGGTGAGCAGGCTCTGAATGCTCGTTCTCTGGTGGAGGCGTCTGCGGCTCTGCTGGTGAA
Organism: Rothia sp. HMSC065B04; assembly: GCF_001812285.1. Taxonomy (NCBI): domain Bacteria; kingdom Bacillati; phylum Actinomycetota; class Actinomycetes; order Micrococcales; family Micrococcaceae; genus Rothia; species Rothia sp. HMSC065B04. Next base: position 239,295 of record NZ_KV808410.1, on the reverse strand, counting down.
GGATGCAGAGGTCACCGGTGAGTGGTTTGCCCGTGAGATTCCGGCTCTTATGGCGAACCCGGAGGAGCTGGAGCGTATGGGCGCTGCGGCGTATGAACTTGGTATCCGTGACGCGGCGCGCGTTATGGCTGAAGCAGTATTGAAGGCAGCTGAGAAGTAATGACTGAATTGATGAATCTTGAGATGGTGTTGCCGGCACCGCTGAACCCGCCGTTCCCTGAGCGTGCGAAGATGAGCGAGTTGGGCCGTGTGCACTTCATCGGTATTGGTGGCGCGGGTATGAGCGCTATTGCCGCTCTGATGCTGCAGGCTGGTGTGACGGTGAGCGGTTCTGACCGTGCCGAGTCGGCTACTGTTGAGTCGTTGCGTGCTGCGGGTGCTCGTGTGGGTGTTCCTCAGCAGGCTGAGAACATTGTGGATGTTGATACCGTGGTGATTTCTACTGCGATTCGTGAGGATAACCCGGAGCTTGTTGCCGCTCGCGCGCAGGGTCTGCGTGTGCTGCATCGTTCTGAGGCGCTTGCCGCTGTGATGGGTGAGTCTCAGGTGGTTGCTGTTGCCGGTACTCACGGTAAGAGCACGACCAGCTCCATGATTTCTGTGATGTTTGATCAGCTGGGTGCTCAGCCGTCCTTTGCGGTGGGTACTGTGATTGCTGGTCGCGGCACGAACGCTCACCTGGGTGCTCAGGGCCCGGAGTCGATTTTTGTGGCTGAGGCTGATGAGTCGGACGGCTCGTTTGTGCGTTACCGCCCGGCTATTGCTGTGGTGACGAATGTTGAGCCGGACCACCTGGACTTCTATGAGACCGATGAGCGTGTCTTTGAGGCGTTCAACCGTTTTGTGGGTTCGCTGGCGCCTAACGGTGTTGTGGTGACCTGCGCTGATGATGCGGGCGCGGCTACTCTTGCGGCTCGTTCTCGTGCGGCGGGTGTGCCCGTGGTGACCTACGGTGAGTCTGAGGACGCTGACCTGCGCATTAGCGAGATTACCAGCGCTGGTTCTTCCTCGTCGTCGCACCTGTCCTGGTCTTTTGAATGCCGTGGTGTGCGTTATGAGGGTGAGCAGGATCTTGCTCTGAAGGTGCCCGGTATCCACAACCAGCTGAACGCTTCGGCGGCTTTTGCATCGGCACTGATTTCTGGTTACGAGGCTGCCGATATTGCTCGCGCGCTGGCTGAGTTCGTGGGTGCTGACCGCCGCTTCACTCTGCGCGGTGAGGTTGCCGGCGTGAAGGTCTTTGATGACTATGCGCACCACCCGACCGAGGTGTTCCGTGCCTTGGAGACCGGTCGTACCGTGGCTGATGGCCACAACCTGTACGTGATTTTCCAGCCTCATCTGTTCTCGCGTACTCGCGAGTTCGCGAAGGAGTTCGCGCAGGCTCTGTCGATGGCTGACCGCGCTCATGTGCTGGATATTTACCCGGCTCGTGAGCTGCCGATTGAGGGCGTGACCAGTGAGCTGATTACCGGTGCTGGTTTCTCTGAGGTTCGTTACGCCACCGCTGAGGGCGCTATTGAGGATATCGTGGCGTGCGCTCAGAGCGGCGATATTGTGATGACCGTTGGCGCCGGTGACGTGACCGCTTTGGGTGCTCGTCTGCTGGAGTCCCTGCAGGTTCGTCACGGTGGCGAGTCGAAGAAGTCGGAGGCTTAGGCTGTGCCGATGAGTTCTGGTCTCTCTTCGGAGGGGCATTCCTCCTCGCGCGTGCCGAAGGCTCCGCGTTCTCGCGCTCGTTTGCGTGCTCAGCAGGTGGCTGAGAATGCGCCGGTTGAGGCTAAGCAAGCTGAATCCGTGCAGGCTGAGTCTGCTCAGTCTCAGGTGGCTCAGCCTCAGACGGCGAAGGTCGCCAAGGGTGCGGAGACTGCTAAGCCTGCGGAGGCTGTGAAGCCCGCCAAGGCTACCGCCTCCGAGGGCTCGGCCCAGGCAGCCGCTACTCAGTCTTCGAGCTCTGTTCGCCATGCGCCGCGTAAGCCCGTGGCGCATAAGGCTTCCGCTCAGCACGGTGCTGATTCTTCGTCTCGTAAGAGCGCTGCGGCGGTGCATTCTTCGGCGCAGTCTCTGAAAGATTCGGTGCGTTCGGCTCTGATGACCGGTCGCACCGTGTCTGAGGTTGAGCATGCCCCCGAGCTGTTTGATGTTGAGGCGTTTGAGGATTCTTCGTCTAAGACAACGTCTGCTCAGAGTGCCTCTACTCAGGCAGCGTCCGCGCAGGCTGAGATGAGTGCCGGCAAGGACAGCGATAAGGGCTCTGACAAGAAGCCTGGCTCCTCCAAGGCCTCTGCTGAGTCTCGCGAAGAGCCTGCCGCCCAGAAGGCTGAGGAAAGCGCCGACAAGAGCACTGATAAGGCGGGGGAGAAGGCAGCTGAAGAGCCTCGCCCCACGAGCCGTTTCGGTCGTTGGCGTGCCGAGCGTGAGCAGCAGCGTGCCGCGGAGATTGAGAAGGAACGTGAGCGTGCGAGCCGCCAGGCTCAGCGTGAGCGTCTGCGTCAGGATCCGGGCCTGGACGGTCTGCGTGCTGAGGAACGCCCCCGTAAGGAGCGTGCGCCTCTGACCCGTGCCCGTAAGCTGCTGTACACCGCTTCGGCGCTGGCTATTATTGCGGTGCTGTACGTGGTGCTGGTCTTCTTCTCGCCCCTGCTGGCGACTCAGAAGATTACGGTGCGCGGCGCATCCCTGCTGGAAACCACTCAGGTGGAGCAGAAGCTGGAGCCCCTGCGCGGTGTTCCGCTCACTCGCATCGACGAGAAGAAGGTGCGTGAGCTGATCGGGCAGGACAACGTGATTCGTAGCGTGCAGGTGGAGAGCCGCCCGCCGCATGAGCTGGTGGTGACTCTGAAGGAGCGTACCGCGGTTGCGGTTGTGAAGCAGGGCGATACGTACCATACTGTTGATAGTGATGGTGTGAGCCTGCTGGAGTCGGCAACTCAGCCCGATACCTCGGTGCCGCTGGTGCGTTTCAGCGGTGATGACCCGCAGACTTCGGCTGAATTCCACACTATTTCTACGGCGCTTTCGGCGATGCCCTCTGAACTTCTAGCTCAGGTTAAGGAAGCCAGCGCTACCTCAACCTCAAGTATCACTCTAACCTTGAGGGATAATACTACGGTGCAGTGGGGAACCGCTGAAGAGAGCGAGTTGAAGGCTAAGGTCCTTCTCTCCCTGCGCCAGGCTATTGCCAAGCGTGCTCAGGAGGAGAACTCCTCTGAGGCGCAGACGCAGAAGGTGGCCGTCTACGACGTGTCTGCCCCGCGCGTACCGGTGACCCGTTAGGGGGAACCATTCAGGCGCTTTATCCTCCCTTTTTGTGTGAAATCCGCAAAAAGAGGGGGTAATTGCGCTGTGTGACTAGGAACCAACAAAAACAGTTTGGTATCCTAGCAGATAAAGTCATTCTTTAGAGGAAACCTTCAGGCTTAGATTAAGCTGCGGGTCTTCCGAAGCTGGAACACGGAACAATCGAGGAATACATGGACGCTGGAACTCCCCAGAACTACTTGGCAGTCATCAAGGTCGTTGGTATCGGCGGCGGTGGCGTCAACGCAGTCAACCGCATGATTGAGGTTGGTCTGCGCGGCGTTGAGTTCATTGCTATCAACACTGACGCTCAGGCTCTGCTGATGTCCGATGCAGACGTTAAGCTGGACGTTGGTCGTGAGCTGACCCGCGGTCTTGGCGCGGGCGCAAACCCCGAGGTTGGCCGTCAGGCAGCCGAGGATCACGCGCAGGAAATTGAGGAAGTCCTCAAGGGCGCAGACATGGTCTTTGTGACCGCAGGTGAGGGCGGTGGCACCGGTACCGGTGGCGCACCCGTCGTGGCACGTATTGCCCGCTCCCTCGGCGCTCTGACCATTGGTGTGGTGACCCGCCCCTTCACCTTCGAAGGCCGTCGCCGCTCCAACCAGGCTGAGACCGGTATCGCTGCTCTGCGCGATGAGGTTGATACCCTGATCGTTATTCCGAACGACCGACTGCTGTCGATTTCGGATCGTAACGTCTCCATGCTGGACGCATTCAAGTCCGCTGACCAGGTTCTGCTCTCCGGTGTGCAGGGCATTACCGACCTGATCACCACCCCCGGCCTGATCAACCTTGACTTCGCTGACGTTAAGTCCGTCATGCAGGGTGCAGGTTCGGCTCTGATGGGTATCGGCTCGGCATCCGGTGAGGACCGTGCCGTGAAGGCAGCTGAGCTGGCTATCGCTTCGCCGCTGCTGGAAGCATCCATCGACGGTGCACACGGCGTTCTGCTGTCCATTCAGGGTGGCTCCGACCTGGGTCTGTTCGAGATCAACGAGGCTGCACGCCTGGTTCAGGAAGTTGCTCACCCCGACGCAAACATCATCTTCGGTGCTGTTATTGACGACGCACTGGGCGATGAGGCTCGCGTGACCGTGATTGCTGCTGGCTTCGACGCAGTGAACCCGGAAACCAACTCCAACGCTTCCACTGCTGCAGCTACCCAGGCTCAGCGCACCCAGGCATCCTTCGGCGGTTCCACCGCTCCGGCTGCTAACGGCTACGGCTACAACGCACCCGCTGCTGCTCCGGCTTCCACCGGCGCTGCTGGCTTCGACGTTGACCTTCCCCCGGTTGTGGAGGAAGCTCCGGCTCGCCGCGACACCCTGGACGTCCCTGACTTCCTGAAGTAGTCTGCCCGGCTGTGAACGCCTAAGCGTTGCACAGCTGAGAGTCTTATGAAGCTATAGGGGAGCTGAGAAACAGGCACATTGTGCTGTTCTCGGCTCCCCTTTGCTATACCCGCCGTTATACCCGCTGACATCTGATAAGGAATAGAAGATGAGCGATAATCCCAAACCTTCGCTACTTGCCTCTGCCGATACCCTCACTCTGGGCCCCTGGCGTGTGCGGGTGGGCTTCACCTCCCGCGCGGCGGGCAACCTGGGCCTGCACGTGGACGATGAGCTCGGCGGCGGTATGGACGCCTCCCGGGTGCGCACCCTCAACCACCGTGCCGCCCTGGAAGAAGCGCTGGGTACCGACCCATTCTTCTACCTGAACCAGGTGCACGGTGTGCAGATTGCCTACCCGGAAGACTACGCGGTGGAATCCTACGCGCCCGGTGCCCCGCAGGAGCGTACGGTTGAGCGTGCCCGCGCGGTGCTGGAGAACTCCCCGGTCGCCGATGCGGCGATTAGTAGTGAGGGCGTGCCCCTGGCGATTATGGTGGCGGACTGCATTCCCGTGGTGCTGGTGGGTGAGCGGGTCGCGAACTGGCAACCTATCCTGGCGGTGGCTCACGCTGGCCGCCGCGGCCTGCTCGATGGCGTGCTCCAGCAGACCGTGCAGCGGATGCGTCAGCTCGGTGCGGAGAAAATTACCGCGTGGCTGGGTCCGAGCATCTGTGGTAGCTGCTACGAGGTGCCCGAGGCGATGCGCACCGAGTCCACCGAGCTGATTCCGCAGGTGCATTCGGTGACCAGCCAGCAGACCCCCGGCCTGGATCTGCCCGCCGGTGCCCGCGCCGTGCTGGAGGAGGCGGGTGTGCAGGTGAGCATGGACTGTGCGCAGTGCACGTTTGAGGAGCCCGAGGTGTATTCGCATCGCGGGTTCACGAACCGCGGTGAGAAGCCGGGCCGTATCGCGGGTCTGGTGTGGATTGAGAAGGCGGCAGAGCCTGCCGCCTAGAGCTGCTAAAGATAGGGCCGCTAAAGATAGAGAGCCGCTGAAGGAGAGAAGATGTCTGAAATGAACGTAGAAGAGAACCTGCAGTACACTCCCGAACGCGCCGAGCAGCTGCTGCAGAACTACCGCCGCGTGCTTGAGCGTATCCGCACCGCGGAGCAGGACCACAGCGCCGTGCGTACCGAGGCGAGCGCCCCGGTGCAGCTGGTGACGGTTACGAAGTTCTTCCCCGCCTCCGATGCGGCGGCGCTGCTGGATGGGGGAGTGTCCCTCTTCGGTGAGAACCGCGACCAGGAGGCGAGCGCGAAGGCTCGCGAGCTTGCCGCATACTGTGCTCAGCGTGAGGTGCAGCCCCCGCATTGGGCGTTTATCGGTCAGCTGCAGACGAACAAAGCGAAGTCTGTGGTCAAGTACGCCTCCAGTGTGCATTCGGTGGACCGCCCCTCCCTGGCGGACGCGCTGGCGAAGGCGTACGCAAACCAGCTCTCCCGCTTTGAGGCGGGGGAGGCACCCGCACCCGCTGCAGCGGAGCAGGGCGCGCTGACCTGCCTGGTGCAGGTGTCCCTGGCGGAGGTTGCGACGGCTGGCCACGCCGCTGAGGGCGCGCGCGGCGGTACGAGCGCCTCCGAGCTGCTGGAGCTGGTGGAGCGCATCGAGAATCACGAGCACCTGCGCTGCGGTGGCGTGATGGCGGTGGCGCCGCTGGGCATGAACCCGGATGCGGCGTTTGAGAAGCTCTACGGTTTGGCCTCGCTGGTGCGTGAGCAGGTGCCGCACGCGACCGAGATTTCCGCCGGCATGAGCGGCGACCTGGAAGCGGCGGTGCGTTGGGGTTCGACCTGCGTGCGCGTGGGTAGCGACATCATGGGTAAGCGCCCGGCGCTTTAGCCTCGCCTAAGCTACGCGCCGTGCGTAGCCTTTTCGAGCGCTGGGCTACTTTTGAGTGCTGAGCTACTTTCGGTACGGACCGGCGGCATAATCATCGGTGCCCTTGACCGCCTGCGCGGGGTGGGCGCTGGTAATATATACATGCCGGTGCATGGCGTACCGTTACGCACACACCTTCTGATGACGCACTACGGCAGAACCTGTACACCACCAACGTGAAAGAACAGCGAGAGAATCATGGCGAAACAAAGCCGTCTGGCGGGTTTCCTCGGCCTGGAACGATACCAGGACGCTGAGACGACGCCGGAAGAATCCCCGCAGGCTGTGCAGGCTGATTCCCGCCGGGAGGCAAACGCCTCCGCAGGGCAGGCTGCTACAGCACAGAAGACCGACAGCGCTAACAGGCTCTCAGCACTGCCCGGCTCGGCACAGTACAGCGATGCCGAGTCGCAGAGCGAAACCTACCATCTGCAGGACGAACCCGCCTATACTGAACAGGAAGAGTACCTGCAGGCTGATAGCTACGATGACGGTACAGAAACCGAGTATCTGGACGCAGAAGATTCTGCCGACGGACGAGCAACCGTAGATGCAGCGGCATACGCCACCGCTCATACACCTGAAACCACAGCTGATCTGGCAGAAACCGAACAGACTTGGGACGATGCCAGCGCAGACAATTGGGAGGACACCCCGGTGCCGAATACCGAATACACCGAGCAGTACGCCGATACGTACTCCAACGACGGCTACTACGAGCAGGGCTACGAGCCCGAAGAAACCAACGGATACACCTACGGTTACGAGGAAGAAGAGGACGAATTGCGTCGTATCACCACTATCCACCCCCGCTCCTACAATGACGCAAAGATCATTGGTGAGGCATTCCGCGAAAACATCCCCGTGATTATGAACGTGGAAGAAATGCCCGACGCAGACGCAAAGCGCCTGGTGGACTTCGCATCCGGTCTGGCATTCGCACTGGAGGGCCGCATTGAGCGCGTCACCGCTAAGGTGTTCCTGCTGACCCCCTCCAACCTGGAGGTTCTGGGCGTGGCTAACTCCGAGGTTCCCGCCGGCTTTGAGACCGACGGCGAATTCCCCTTCGACCAGGGCTAAGGACTGATAGATGGGTTATATTTTCGCCCTCATTACGATTATTCTGTACGTTCTCTACGTCTCCATGCTGCTGCGCATGCTCTTTGACTGGGTACGCATGTTCGCTCCGGGATGGCGCCCGAAGGGCATCGTTCTGCTCTTCGCTAGCGGCGTGTACGCGGTGACGGACTGGCCGATGAACCTGTTGCGTCGTCTGATTCCGCCGGTGCGTGTGGGTAACGTTGCGTTGGATACCGGTTTTCTGATTCTGATTGTTCTGCTGTCTTTCCTGCTGAACATCATGACGACGATTACCGCGAAGCTGTCCTAATGTGGCCCCTCCATCGGAGAGATACGAGAACTAGGCATGAGAGCCCCGCTTGCGCTTGGCATCCTGACATGGGATGACGTGCTGGCGGGGTTTTCTGTACCCAATTTCTGGGCCGAGAAGAACCTCCCGCGAGGGGGGATAGACGAATACAGCCGGCGTCGAATCATGCGAAATGCACCCGCGAGCAGATATCGAGCTTGATTACGGCGGGGATAGGGATAAACGCAGCGCGTGGTGAATCCCACCCTTGCGCCGAGCGAATATTTTACGATTCAACCGACGTATAACCGGGCACAGAAACCAAAGAATAGTAGAATTGGTGCCAACGACTGCATCGCGGCATAACCATGCCCTGAATCATCGGGACCCTAAAATATTGGGGCCACGCCCTATCTGGCTGGTGAATCCGCGGCACTCAACATCACCACCAAACCCCGTAGGGATACCCAGAGGAGAAGCCCATGGCAATCACCCCCGAAGACCTGATCACTAAGAGCTTCAAGATCGTCACCGAAGAGTCCGGTTACGACCGCAACGAGGTCGACGACTTCCTGGACGAGCTCGTTGTCGAACTGCGCGCACTGTACTCCGAGCGTGACGCTCTGGAGCGTCAGGTCGAGCAGCTCTCCGCAAACGCTCCCGATTCCCCCGCAGCGGCTGTGGCACCCGCACAGTCCTCGGCAGCGCCGGCAGCAGCACCTCAGGATGCAGCAGCACTGCTTGCTATGGCACAGAAGGTTCACGACGACTACGTGGCACAGGGCGAGAAGGCTAAGGCTGAACTGATTGAAGAGGCAGAGAGGAAGGCAGACGCTATGGTGAGCGAAGCTCAGCAGCAGCGCGAAGAGGTTCTCTCTCGCCTCACCGACGAGAAGGAAGAACTGGAGATCGCTGTTGAGGCTCTGCGCGGCTTCGAGAGCCGCTACCGCTCCAAGCTGCTGCAGCACCTGGATGCACAGGTTCAGGAGCTGAAGAACCTCAAGTCCATTGAGGCTTCCGCATAAATCAGTTCGCTTGAATGAGCTAACGACGCTTTGAGGCGTATGCCGCCCGGATTCTTTCTCTTCCACCGCTATTCACCGGGGAAGATGGAGAGAACCGGGCGGTATTCTCATACCTGCTCCGCCCGGCTTGAGAACACAGGATGAGAAGCGGGGGAGAGCACCCGCCACATCACCGCCGAATACTCGATGCACTACCCCGATTTGCTAAGCTAGAGGGGCACTATCGAACGGTACCGCACCAGGTTTGCGTTCGGGCGCGTAGCAACCGGCACAGACTAGAGGAGAGCTATGACCAACACCCCCAAGACTGCTGAATCCTCAGTCTCACACACCGCTACAAAGGCTGACGGACGCCGCGTGCGCATCCTCTCGGCTCGCTCTGCGAGCATCCTCGCGCTCGTGCTTGCCGCCGTCGTGTTCGCTATCGACCAGGGCACCAAATACCTGGTCGTCACCCAGATGCAGTTGGGGGAGCGCATCACCGTTATTGACGGGCTACTGTGGTGGTACTCGATTCGTAACTCCGGTGCCGCATTCAGCATGGGCGAGAACGTCACCTGGATTTTCACGCTCGTCATGGTTGCCGCCGCAGCCGTGGTGCTGTACCTGCTGCGCCGCACCCGCGCCCTGTCCTGGACCCTCGCGCTGGGCGGTCTGCTCGGCGGTATCTGCGGCAACCTTTTTGACCGTCTCTTCCGTGAGCCCGGCTTCGGTTCCGGTCACGTGGTTGATTTTATTTCCGTGCCGAACTTCGCGATTTTCAATATTGCAGACTCCGCAATCTGCGTGTGCATGGCGTTCATCGTTCTGCTGAACTTCAAGGGCCTGAACCTCAACGGAACCCGTGTGCAGGCTGACGACAAGAATGCGGCAGAGAAGAGCGCCAAGTAGCTCCCCGTTCCGGCATACGCGCCGACGGTTACGTTGCCGACACACGTGCCTACTAAGACGTTCTCACACAGACAACCCCTCACACAGACAACCTAAGCAAACACCACCCGAAGGAGAGCCGCATGAGCGAAACCACCAACGCCGCCGAAGATACGGCACGCATCCGCGCCGAATTCACCGTTGAAGGCGCGCTCGCCGGTATGCGTCTGGACGCCGCGCTTGCCGGTGCCCTCGACGCGCCGCGCACCCGCACCTCCGGGTGGATTCGTGACGGCCATGTGACCGTGACCAACAACGGCAAGGCCGTGAAAATCGGCAAGTCCTACAAGCTTTCCGCAGGGGACGAGGTCGTCGTGGATGCACCCGCACCGCGCGATCTGGCGGACATCCGCCCCGAAAAGGTGGATGGCTTCCGCATCGTGCACCTGGACGAGGACATCGTTGTGGTGGACAAGCCCGCAGGCGTGGCGGCACACCCCTCACCCGGCTGGCACGGCCCCACCGTCATCTCCGCGCTCATGGGCGAGGGCATTTCGGTTGCTACCTCCGGCGCGGCAGAACGCCAGGGCATTGTGCACCGCCTGGACGTGGGCACCAGCGGCCTGATGGTCGTAGCCCGTAGCGAACGCGCTTACACCGAACTCAAGCGAGCCTTCAAGGAACGCACCGTGGACAAGGTCTACCACACCCTCGTGCAGGGTCTGCCCGACCCGCTGCGCGGCACCATCGACGCACCCATCGGTCGCCACCCCGGCAACGAATGGAAGTTCGCAGTGGTCGAAGACGGACGCAACTCCATCACCCACTACGATGTGCTCGAAGCTTTCGGTCCCGCATCCCTGGTAGAGGTGCACCTAGAAACCGGACGCACCCACCAGATTCGTGTGCACTTCTCTGCGCTGCGCCACCCCTGCTGCGGCGACCTGACCTACGGCGCCGACCCGCGCTTTAGCGCCGAACTGGGTCTGACCCGACAGTGGCTGCACGCGCACCGCCTGGGCTTCGACCACCCCGGTACCGGAGAGCGCGTGACCTTCACCAGCGAGTACCCGCTCGACCTGTCCTATGCGCTGACCGCTCTGCGCGAGGGCAAAGTTCAGCTCGGCTAGACAGCTCGGCAACTATAGCCGCCCGCTGGCTGCCGCATACAGCTTCACATTCACCGCCCATCCTCCAGCCCACATCTTCAGGAGATATCCGTGGCAACCAAAGATTTTGCGCACCTGCACGTGCACACCGAGTACTCCATGCTCGACGGCGCCGCGCGCCTGGGTGACCTGTTCACCCACGCTAAAGAACTCGGCATGAAGTCCATGGCGACCAGTGACCACGGCTTCCTCTTTGGTGCCTTCGACTTCTGGCGCCAGGCTAAAGCGCACGACATCAAGCCCATTATCGGTGTGGAGGCGTACCTGACCCCCGGCACGCACCGCACCGACCGTTCGCGTGTGCGCTGGGGCGACGGCTCCCGTGACGACGTGTCCGGTGGTGGCGCGTACACCCACATGACCATGTGGGCTGAAACCACCGAGGGCATGCACAACCTGTTCCGTGCATCCTCGATTGCGTCGCTGGAAGGTCAGCTGTACAAGCCGCGCATGGATCGTGAGGTGTTGCAGACCTACTCGAAGGGCCTGATCGCTACCACCGGTTGCCCCTCCGGCGAGATCCAGACGCGCCTGCGCCTGGGCCAGTTCGACGAAGCAATTCAGGCGGCGAGCGACTTCCGCGATATCTTCGGCAAGGACAACTTCTACTGCGAGGTCATGGACCACGGCCTCGACATTGAACGCAACGTGCAGGAGGATTTGCACCGCCTCGCCAAGCAGCTGAACCTGCCCTACGTGGCGACCAACGACCTGCACTACACCCGCCAGGAAGACCACACCGCCCACGCGGCGCTGCTGTGCGTGCAGTCCGGCTCGACCCTCACCGACCCCAAGCGCTTCAAGTTCGACGCGGATAACTTCTACCTGCGCTCGGCTGAAGAAATGTACGCCCTGTTCGGCGACATTCCCGGCGCGTGCGAGAACACCCTCGAAATCGCTGAACGCTGCAACGTGGAGTTCAACACCAAGGCGAACTACATGCCGAACTTCCCCGTGCCCGAGGGCGAAAACGAGGAATCCTGGTTCGTGAAGGAGGTCGAGAAGGGCCTACACTACCGCTTCCCACAGGGCGTTCCCGACAATGTGCGCAAGCAGGCAGAGTACGAGGTGGGGGTTATTACCTCCATGGGCTTCCCCGGCTACTTCCTCGTGGTCGCCGACTTTATCAACTGGGCTAAGCGCAACGGTATTCGCGTGGGCCCCGGCCGTGGCTCCGGTGCAGGCTCCATGGTCGCGTACGCGATGCGTATTACCGACCTGAACCCGCTCGACCACGACCTGATCTTCGAGCGATTCCTCAACCCCGACCGCGTCTCCATGCCCGACTTCGATGTGGACTTTGACGATCGTCGCCGCGGCGAAGTCATCGACTACGTAACCGAAAAGTACGGTGAAGAGAAGGTCGCGCAGATCGTCACCTTCGGCACCATTAAGGCGAAGCAGGCGCTCAAGGACGCCTCCCGAGTGATGGACCAGCCGTACTCGGTCGGTGAGCGCCTCACCAAGGCGATGCCGCCGGACGTCATGGGTAAGAACATTGCCCTGGCGAACGTGTACAACGAAGAGGATAAGCGTTACGCCGAGGCGGCAGATTTGCGCGCCCTCATTGAGGACCCGGTCGATAAGATCTACGGCCAGGTTTTTGAAACCGCGAAGGGCCTGGAGGGTCTGAAACGTCAGTGGGGCGTGCACGCTGCGGGCGTGATTATGTCCAGCAAGGACCTCGTGGACGTGATCCCCGTGATGCGCCGCGAAGCCGACGGCCAGGTCATCACCCAGTTCGATTACCCCACCTGTGAGGGCCTGGGTCTGATCAAGATGGACTTCTTGGGTCTACGTAACCTCACCATCATCTCTGATGCGGTGGAGAACATTAAGGCTAACCGAGGCATCGACCTGGACCTTGAATCCCTCTCACTGGACGACCCGGAATCGTACCGTCTGCTGGCGCGCGGCGATACCCTCGGCGTGTTCCAGCTCGATGGCGGCCCGATGCGCTCGTTGCTCAAGCTCATGGAGCCCGAGGAGTTCGAGCACATTTCGGCAGTGTTGGCGCTGTACCGTCCGGGCCCGATGGGCGCGAACTCGCACACCAACTACGCTCTGCGTAAGAACGGTAAGCAGGAGATCGAGCCGATCCACCCCGAGCTGGAAGAGCCGCTGAAGGACATTCTGGACACCACCTACGGCCTGATCGTGTATCAGGAGCAGGTTATGGCGATTGCTCAGAAGGTCGCGAACTACACTCTGGGTGAGGCAGACTTGCTGCGCCGTGCGATGGGTAAGAAGAAGAAGGCGGAGCTGGATAAGCAGTACGCTACTTTCCACGACGGCATGATTTCTAACGGCTACTCTGAGGGCGCTATTAAGGCGCTCTGGGATATTCTGCTGCCGTTCTCTGACTACGCGTTCAACAAGGCACACACGGCTGCGTACGGTCTGGTGTCGTACTGGACGGCGTACCTGAAGGCGCATTACCCGCAGGAGTACATGGCTGCGCTGCTGACCAGCGTGGGCGATAACAAGGACAAGCTCGCGCTGTACCTGAACGAGTGCCGCGCCATGGGCATTACCGTGCTCGCGCCGGACGTGAACGAGTCCACCCTGACCTTCGCCCCTGTCGGTGACGATATCCGCTTCGGTATGGGCGCGATCCGTAACGTGGGCGCGAACGTGGTCGAAGGCATGATTGCCGCCCGCGAGGAGAAGGGCCGCTACGAGTCCTTCAACGACTTCCTGAAGAAGGTGCCGCTGCAGGTGTGCAATAAGCGCACCATCGAGTCGCTCATCAAGGCGGGCGCTTTCGACGACCTGGGCCACACCCGCCGTTCGCTGTCCCTCATTCATGAGGCGGCAGTGGACGCAGCCGTAGCGGTCAAACGTAAGGAAGCGGCGGGTCAGTTCGACCTCTTCGGCTCCCTCGGCATGGATGACGCCCTGGGTGATGAGCTGACGGTGACCATCCCCGACGTGCCCGAGTGGGACCGCCGTGAGAAGCTGAACTTTGAGCGTGACATGCTGGGCCTGTACGTTTCGGACCACCCATTGCGTGGCCTGGAACGTGCGCTCTCGGATGCCGCAAGCCATTCGGTGCACGACATCATTGGTGAAGACTCGCACGTGCGCGACGGCGAAACCGTCACCGTTGCGGGCATGCTCACCGGCGTTTCGCGCCGTATTGCCAAGTCCAGCGGTAACCAGTACGCCTCCGTGGAGCTGGAAGACCCCTCGGGCGCAACCATTACGGTCATGTTCTTCTCCCGCGCCTACGAGACGATGGGCGCCGCCCTGGCGGACGACCTCATCTGCTCGATTCGTGGCCGCGTGCAGCGCCGCGACGACGGCAGCGTGAACATGAGCGCGCAGGAACTGCAGATCCTGGAAATCAGCGATGACGGCCGCGCCGCACCCATCACCATCGTGGTACCCGAGTACCTGGTGACCGAGGAGAACCTGAAGGAGCTGAAGGAGACCCTGCGCGACCACAAGGGCACCGCGGATGTGCGCATGCTCGTGCGTACCCGCGATAAGGAGCAGCTGGTGCTGCTGGATGCGAGCGTGCGCGTGGAACCGAACCCGAGCCTCTTCGGTGAAATCAAGACGATTTTCGGTCCGAGCTGCATTCGACGCTAACAACACGCCCCTATGAGGGGAATGACAGGGTGGATTCTGCATAGCAGAGTCCACCCTGAGCGTATATTCACTCACAACATACGGTGTATCCGCTGTATATCACGGTAGAATAGGTATAAATATTCTTGAGCGCTGTATACGCGGGCGCTAGCGCGCCCAGCCAAGGAGAAACGAATGTACTGCCCCTATTGCAAGCACACCGACTCGCGCGTGGTGGATTCCCGCACCACCGATGACGGCGCCGCAATTCGCCGCCGCCGCCAGTGCACCTCCTGCGCTCGCCGCTTCACGACCGTTGAAACCACCACCATTTCGGTGATTAAGCGTTCCGGCGTGACCGAGCCTTTTGACCGTTCGAAGATTGCCGCGGGCGTGCGTAAGGCATGCCAGGGCCGCCCCGTGGGTGAGGATGATTTGGCGAAGCTCGCCCAGGAGGTTGAGGAGCTGATTCGTGCTCGCGGTCTGGCGGAGATTAACGCGCACGAGGTGGGTCTGACCATCCTGGAGCCGCTGTCGAAGCTGGACGCGGTCGCCTACCTGCGTTTTGCGAGCGTGTACCAGGCGTTTGAGAACCTTGAAGACTTTGAGGAGGCGATTGCGCGTCTGCGTGAGGACCGCATCGCCCAGTAACTAGCTAGCCCAGTAACTGGCCAGCCCAGTAGCTAATGAGCTCAGCCGCCGCTACATGAGCGGCGGCATATAAAAAGGGGCTGTTCCCGAGATATCTATCTCAGGAACAGCCCCTTTAGCTGTAGCTACACTTTACGCTTCGCCGCGGCGCTTGCGTTCCTGCAGCATGCCGCCAGCCCACAGTGCCGCACCCACAATACCCGCGTTGTTACGCAGGGCAGCCATGACCATGGGGGTACGAATCTGGTCCTCAAAGTAGGGCATGAACTTCTCCGGGTTCTTGGAGATGCCGCCGCCGATGATGAACAGGTCGGGGGAGAAGAGCATCTGAACGTGCTCGAAGTAGCGGTACAGGCGCTTGCCGTACTTCTTCCAGGACAGCTCGTGCACCTCGCGGGCACGGGCAGAAGCCTGAGACTCGGCGTTGTGGCCGTCGATCTCCAGGTGGCCCAGCTCGGTGTTCGGGATCAGCACGCCGTCGTTGATGAGGGCGGAGCCAATGCCGGTGCCCAGGGTGATGACAGCGATCAGGCCGTCACGGTTACGGCCCTGGCCGTAGGTTGCCTCAGCCAGACCGGCTGCGTCAGCGTCGTTGAGGCCGTAGACGGTGCGGCCGCCCAGAGCCTCGCTCATGACCTGTTCCAGGTCGGTGTTGATCCAGGAGTCGTCCACGTTCGCTGCGGAGAAGACCATGCCGTTCTTCACCACTGCGGGGAAGTCGATGCCGACAGCGGACTCGGGGTCCGGTGCCAGGTCGCGGCCCTGCAGCTCATCCACTACGCGGCGTACAACCTCAGCCACAGCCTCGGGGGTTGCAGGCTTGGGGGTGTCAATGCGGAAACGGTCGGACACGAGGTTACCGGTGCGCAGGTCGACGATACCGCCCTTAATGCCGGTACCTCCAATGTCCACACCAATCTGCAGGTCCTTGGGGGTGGGGGCGGGCAGCTCGTTGATGACGCCGGGTTCTGCGTATTCGCTCATGGTTTTCTCTCTCTTTCGCCCCGCCTACTGCCGTGTAACCTAGGGGAGTGGGCGGGCTTGTCAGTGGGTGAATTGATATAAAAGTGAGGTGCTGGGCTTAGGGCAGGGTCAGGATGTCCGCGCCGTCAGCGGTCACCACGAGGGTGTGCTCGAACTGCGCGGTGCGCTTGCGGTCGCGGGTGACCACGGTCCAGTCGTCATCCCACAGGTCCCATTCGATGGTGCCAAGGGTCAGCATGGGCTCGATCGTGAAAATCATGCCCTCACGGATCTCGGTGTCGTAGGCGGGTGCCGCATCGTAGTGGGGGATGATGAGGCCCGAGTGGAACTCACGACCCACACCGTGACCGGTGTAGTCGCGAACCACGCCGTAACCGAAACGTGCCGCATACTTCTCAATGACGCGACCAATCACGTTGATCTGGCGGCCCGGCTTCACAGCCTTAATCGCACGGTTCAGGGACTCTTCGGTGCGCTCAACCAGCAGGCGGGACTCTTCGTCCACGTTGCCGACGAGTAGGGTCTTGTTTGTATCGCCGTGCATGCCGTCCAGGTATGCGGTGACGTCCAGGTTGAGGATGTCGCCGTCCTCCAGCACGGTGGAGTCCGGGATGCCGTGGCAGATGACCTCGTTCAGGGAGGTGCACACGGACTTGGGGTAGCCGCGGTAATCCACGGTGGAGGGGTACGCGCCGTGGTCGCAAATGTACTCGTGGACCAGCACGTCAATCTCGTCGGTGGTGGTGCCGGGCACGCAAATCTTGGATGCTTCAACAATGGCGCCTGCCGCAATCTTGCCGGCTGCGCGAACCCGCTCAACTTCCTCGGGGGTGTACATGTTCGAGTCGTTACCCTCGTTGGCGGTGGGCTTACCCACGTACTCGGGGCGAACAATGTGCGAGGGGACCGGGCGCATGGGGGTGATGCGTCCGGGGGTCAGACAACCCACGGGTGCTCGACCGGGCTCTGCAGGAAGATTGTGCGAAGTATTCGTTTTGGTTGAAGACATAGTTTCATCTTACCGGGCGTGGGCGGGTTGTGTCCCTTGCTCAGGCGCTAAAAAAGCGGCGGATACACAAGCCGTACCTTTTTCCCAGATTGTGAATAAAATTTCATGCACGCTAGCGGCAAAACTACGCGGGTGAAAAGCCGGAGTGGAAGGCAGAGGCGGAAGACCGGGGCGGAAGACCGTGGAGGGGAAACGCCGTGAGAAGCTCCACCCGCCTCATTGCCACGAACCTACGCGCGTGAGAAGCTAGAAACACCAACCCCTCACCGTCGAAGGAGAAACCATGAGTGAGAAGAAAAACCACCTGAGCGAAGCCATCGAATCGGCGGTCGAAAAGACCCTGAACTCCGCGACTGAATCCACCAGCCCGCACCCCGAAGAGTACTGGTACAACCTCAAAACCGGCGAGGTTGAACGCGGCCAGCAGAGCGCCGTCACCTCCCTGTGGGGCCCCTTCAAAACCTACGAGGAGGCGGCACACGCCATGGACCGCGCCCGCGAACGCAACGACGCCTGGGAAAAGGACGGCGGCTGGCTCTAAAGAACGAGCACCCTCAGCCTTGCCCAACGCCCTCAGCCTTGCCCAACGCCCTCAGCCTTGCTCAAGGCGCACGCCGCCCAATAGACATACAGTCTGAGACGAAAGATCCCCGCACCCGGAGCACCGGATACGGGGGTCTTTTATCTCAAGCTTTTCTTCTCAGCCTAAAGCCTACTCAAAAGTGTGCTCAGCCGCCGGGAACTCACCCGAACGAACCTGCTCACGATAAGCACGCGCAGCGTCCTCCATGACCTGACCGACCTGCGCAAACTGCTTCACAAAACGCGGCACGCGACCGGCGCGAACACCCATCATGTCCTGCCACACCAGCACCTGACCGGTCGTCACATTCGAGGCACCAATACCAATAGTCGGTACAGCGCCCACAGCCTCATCCACCAGCTGCGCAGTCTGGGTAGTCACCATCTCCATCAGCACGCAGAACGCGCCAGCCTCAGCCAGCGCCACCGCATCCTCACGAACACGCTCAGACGCATCACCGCGGCCCTGCACACGGAAACCGCCCAGGGCATGCTCCGACTGCGGGGTGAAACCAACATGCGCCACCACCGGAATACCGGTACGCACCAGGGCACGAACCCACTCGGTCATCGACGCATCCGCCTCAATCTTCACCGCGTGCGCGCCGCCCTCCTTCATCAGGCGAACAGCGCTCGCCACCGCCTGCTGCGGCGACTGCTCATAGGAGCCGAACGGCAGGTCAGCAACCACCATGGCGCGGGACGCACCGCGAGAAACCGCCGCGACCATCGGAATCATCTCATCCAGGGTGATGGTCAGGGTCGACTCGTAACCGAGCACCACGTTCGCCGCGGAATCGCCCACCAGCAGCATGTCGATGCCCGCGCGATCAAAAATCTGCGCGGTCAGAGCGTCATAGCAGGTCAGCATGGAGAACTTCTGCCCGGTCGCCTTAGCCTGCGCCAGGTGAACGGTACGCACCTTCTTGACGGTATCCAGGTCAAAAGGCTTCGAAGCAGAAGCGGGTGCGGGAGCATCCGCGGAGGTAGCGGCAGGCTGTGCCGCGTAGGGCGAAGAGATCTCGGAAGAACGCTCAGTAGTCATGCTGACTATTCTAACCCTGCACGGCTCCAACCTGGCGTACCGCTCACCACGAGGGAACTGTCCCTAGTTCCAGATGAGGTTGATGTAGTAGGTCGGGAACGACGCAGCAGCGTTCTTATTCATCAGCTCCGGAACAGCGGAAGAAGCATCACTAAACTCACGCGGCAGATCACGCTGAATGAGTGCCTGCTGTACCAGGGCATCCCAGTAGACCTGGGTGACCGAGTAGGCGCAGACTTCCTTCACGACGTCCTCCGCGTAGGACTCCCACGCCTTCTTCGCCTCATCATCGGCGCCGAAGAAACCCTCATAACCCTGAGACAGGCCCGTATCGCAGGCGTTCACCGCGTTCTTCGCGTACTGCAGCCAGTAACTGCGGCTCAGCTCATCGGTGGTGTTGAAAGTAAACGCCTCATAGTCTGCCTTCAGCAGGGCGTAAGACGCCTGAATAGAACCGGCAAGCGGGGCGTGCGAAGAGAAGACAATAACGTCCAGAAGAGCAGCGATGTACTCCATCTGCACCTTCTCGTACGCAATGCCGGAAGGCTGAACCGGACCAGAATGCATCTGCACCAGCGCCTCCACCGCGTTGATGAAACGCTCAACGTCCGCGGTAGCCTTCACCATCAGATTCAGCAGACGCTGAACGCACTGATAATCCTCAGAAATCTGCGAGAACACGCCAAAAGACAGGATGCCACGCTCAGAAGCCGCCGTCGCCAGAATCTGGTGCGTCAACCGCTGGCTCTCCGCCTCCGCCTTCGCCACGCTTACCAGCAGAGCACCGCAATACGCCAGGGCGCGGCCATCCACCAGCTGAGGCTGCTGCTGATGCAACGGCAAAAGACGCTCATGAATCTGACGGAAAATAGCGCTCTGCGCCAGAGCCTTCTTGCCCAGCTCCTCAGTCTTCAACAGCACAGTATCCGCCGAGAAATCACGGGGGACGAAACGACGAGCATCCGGCGCGGTGAAAGGTGAATAGGGGCGACCCATCACCGGATGCAACAGCGACATCGTGGTAAACAGCGAAAAACGAGCCGCAACCGGGTACAGCGAATCCGGGTAATTCGGTGCATCCGGCGCGTTGACACGCTCCGTGCACAGAGTCAGCCAGGTCTGCTCCACCGCCCGATCAGAAGCAATGCCAACGCCCATACCCAGGATGCTCTCACCGAACGCCTCCGACGGAAGCTTGCCGGGGTTCATGGCACGCGCCTGCATGAGCGCCACAGCCAACTCCACCGTATAGTTCGTGCGGCGCTTCTTGCCTGCCTCATCAAGGTTCTGGAACGGACGCACGCCCGCGATCTTCTGACCGCGCGCCAGATTATGCAGCTCCTTGCTCATGGCGAATTGCTGCGGGTTACGCTGCATCATCTTCGACACTTCGTAAGCGCTCTTACGGTTCAGCTTTTCACGGCGCTGAGCGCCCTCAGCCGACAGCGCATCATACTTGCCGCGGCTTGCGTGCACATACCAGGCACGAATCAGCTGCAGCGGCAAGAAGAAGAAAGTGTACTTCCACGACCAGCTAAAAATAATGACCGGAATAGCCGCGCTCGACCCCAAACGACCCGTATAACCGAGCCAAAGAAGCTCCACAAACGCACCAACCAGCGCCCACAACGCCACGGTGCGAGTCCTAAATGCAACGCGGGAGGGGCGGTCCAGCAGGTAGGTCGTGCCGCCAGACTTGTTGTTCCTCATGACCAGCGGACCAAACGCCGCAATCGCCATAATGCACGCTAGGTACACAACGCAGAAAACAACCGGTGCCGCAATGATTAGCAGCCACTCTAAACCGGTGGGATCAGCCGCCACGATGCTGGTCGCAAGGGGAATCTGCGCCAGCGGAAGCTGTACGGTCGAGGAAAGAAGAATGGAATGTAGCATGCTCCCATTATCTCAAGGCGCACCCGTACACGCCCCGCGAACCGTCATCTGCCGACTATCTGGGCACAACCTAGACCCGCACCGCAGAAAAACGGGGGATCAGAGGGCAGGGGAAAAGAGCAGGGGAGCGGCCCCAGCACCGCCCAGAACCTGAACTACCGAGGCGCACGAGCGAGACACAAGCGAGAATTTACACAAACGAAACCTCCCACCCGCCCGCCACACAGCAGAACCCGATAGGCTAGATAACAACAGGACACACGCCGGGGCAAGGAGGCGCCAGCACCGCTGGTACACAACCCGCCGCAACCCCTTGGAACCCCAAGGGACATGCAGGACCTTCCGCAACAGGGTCTTCTTCACCTCGGCAGCAAATTTAGCGCGCCTCCGCCACCCGCAGACGGGTACCACGCGGATGCGCGCCCGCACCGAGAGGGCAACTCATGGACCGCCAACAGGAATTCGTACTGCGCACCATCGAAGAGCGCGACATCCGCTTCATCCGCCTCTGGTTCACCGACGTGGTCGGCACCCTCAAATCCGTGGCGCTCGCACCGGCTGAAGTAGAAAGCGCCTTCGATGAGGGCCTGGGCTTTGACGGCTCCTCGATTGAGGGTTTCTCCCGCATCTACGAATCCGACATGCTGTTGCAGCCGGACCCCTCCACCTTCCAGATCCTGCCCTGGCGCGGCGAGGAAGACTACACCTCCCGCATGTTCTGTGATGTGCTCACCCCCGACGGTGAGATTAGCGCCTCCGACACCCGCGGCGTGCTCAAGCGCGTGCTCAACAAGGCCGCGGAGATGGGCTTCACCTGCTACACCTCGCCCGAAATCGAGTTCTACCTGCTGGAGTCCTCCAAGCTCGGCGCCGACGGCTTCCCCGTGCCCGTGGACCACGAATCCTACTTCGACCACACTCCCGGCGGCATCGTGCAGGACTTCCGCCGCAAGGCAGTGACCATGCTCGAAGAAGTCGGCATCTCCGTCGAATTCAGCCACCACGAAACCGGCCCCGGACAGAACGAAATCGACCTGCGCCACGCCGACGCCTTGCAGACCGCCGACAACGTCATGACCTTCCGCACCGTCATCAAGGAAGTCGCCTACTCGCTCGGCATGTACGCAACCTTCATGCCCAAGCCCTTCACCAAGTACGCCGGCAGCGGCATGCACACCCACTTCTCCCTCTTCGAAGGCGACACCAACGCATTCTTCGAAGCCGGTGCCGAATACCAGCTGTCCAAGACCGCACGCCACTTCATTGCCGGTGTGCTCAAGCACGCCCCCGAATTCACCGCGGTCACCAACCAGTTCATCAACTCCTACAAGCGTCTCTGGGGCGGCGGCGAGGCACCCTCCTACGTCTCCTGGGGCCACAACAACCGCTCCGCCCTCGTGCGTGTGCCCCTGTACAAGCCGAACAAGATGCAGTCCGCCCGCATCGAGTACCGCGGCCTGGACTCGGCGTCGAACCCGTACCTCGCCTACGCGGTGATTCTCGCCGCAGGTCTGAAGGGCATCGAAAACGAGTACCCGCTCATGCCCGCCGTGACCGAAGACCTCGCCGCCATGACCAACGCCGAACGCCGCGCCATGGGCTACAACCCGCTGCCCGCGTCCCTGCGTGAAGCCATCAATATCACCGAAGAATCCGAGTTCATGGCGGAGGTTCTGGGCGAGCAGGTCTTCGAGCAGTTCCTGCGCAATAAGCGCGCCGACTGGGACCAGTACCAGGCTCAGGTGACCCCCTACGAGCTCAAGCACAACCTTGGAATCCTCTAAGGGCTGGACCCTCTCACCACCTCATAGGATGAGTGAGCGCTGACAGCCTCAGGGCGGTATCCGCTACCGGTAGCACGCCGGTGGGTACCGCCCACAGGTCTATCAAACGCAACTATCAGCTGCACCGTTCACCGCCGATTTTTAGCCGCTGATTTTTGCCGGCGAAATTTATACTTTCCACCCCGGATCTACTCTCCACCCACAGTTCTCTAACCCCAGTTCTCTACCCACGGTTCTCACGCTATGACTGACAGCTCCCACTACCCGGCCACCGGGCTCATCCGCATTATCGACCCCGCCAAAGAACCCAAACCGCTCACCGATATCGCCCCCGACGCACTCGACGACGAGCAACGCGCCGAAGCCGAACGCAAAGCTCAGCTACGCCTGCGCACCCGCATGATTGCCACCGGCTTCCACGACCCCTCCAAGGCAGAACGCTGGCTCAACGCACCCGAACTGAAGCACGTCTCGCAGGATGCGCTCTTTGCCGGGCTGCGCCTCGCGCCCTCACCGGATATTGCCCTGCCCGCCCTCGTGCGCCTCATCGAGAAGCACCCGGCGGTCGCCGAACGCGCCAACCGCGGCGAAGAAGAATTCGGCATGTACCGCCTGCTCGGCGCATCCCAGGCGATTGGCGATTTTCTCTACCGCCGCCCCGAACACATTGACCCGCTCTTCGACACGCAGGTGTACCCGGCTGAGAGCGCGCTGATTCGCTCCCAGCACCCGGCGTCGATTCTGCCGGAAACCGACGGGGAATTCCTGACCCCCATCGCACCGCTGGACACCCCCTACCGCCGTGACATCCTCACCGCCCTCGGTGCCGACCCCCACGCGGAGCGTCCGCGCGCTGCCGCCGAGCAGACCGGCAAAGACGGCTACGTGACCCTGCGCGTCGCCTACCGCGCCGCCCTGGCGCGCATCGCCCTGCTCGACGTGTGCTGTGAAGACCCGGTCGAAATGATGCCCACCATCGGTCGTCACCTCGCCGATTTGGCTGCCGCCGCGCTGGAGGGTGCACTCGCCATTGCCCGCACCGAAGTGGCGGAGGGGCTGGGCCCCGGCCTGGCGGCTCCTCGCCGAGGCGAAGCCGTAGACGCCCTGGACTTGGCGATTATCGGTATGGGTAAGTGCGGTGCCCGCGAGCTGAACTACATCTCTGACGTTGACGTGGTGTACGTGGTTGCGCCCGTGGAACCCGCCACCGCTGGCGCCGCGCCTCATGCCGGGGCAGAAGGGGAGAGCACCCCGCTCAAGCTCACCGAGAACGAATGTTCCACCATCGGCACGGAGCTCGTGCACGCCCTCACCCGCGCCATCATGGGCCCCGCACCCGAACCCGCCCTCTGGGAAGTCGACGCGAACCTACGCCCCGAAGGCAAGGACGGCCCGCTCGTTCGCACCGTCGAATCCTACGTTCAGTACTACAAGCGCTGGGCGGAAAACTGGGAGTTCCAGGCGCTGCTCAAGGCGCGCCCCATCGCCGGTTCGGCGCAGCTGGGTGCCCGCTACGCCCGCGCCATTGACCCCTTCGTGTGGGAGTCCGCCGCCCGTGAATCCTTCGTGGAATCCGTGCAGGCGATGCGCGCCCGGGTGACCGACAATATTCCCTCGAACCAGGTGGACCGCCAGATTAAGCTGGGCCCGGGCGGCCTGCGCGATATCGAGTTCACCGTGCAGCTGCTGCAGCTCGTGCACGGTCGAACCGACCCCGCTGTGCGCACCAAATCCACCGTGGATTCCCTCGCGGCGCTGACCGCCGTCAGCTACATTAGCCGCACCGACGCCGAAGCATTCAGCCGCGACTACAAGAAGCTGCGCGTGCTCGAGCACCGCATCCAGCTGCAGCAGCTGCGCCGCACCCACCTGATGCCCGAGAAGGACGCCGAACAGCGCGCCCTCGCCCGCTCGATCCTTTCCCCGGAACGCAACGGCACGCTCTCCGCCGAGCAGATGCTCAAGGCTTGGCAGAAAATTAAACGGAACGTCCGTTCACTGCATGAGCGAATCTTCTTCCGCCCGCTGCTCGCCGCCGTCTCCACGCTCAGCCGCGACGAAGTGGTACTCAGCGAACAGGCGGCACAGGACCGTCTTGCAGCCCTCGGCTACCGCGACCCGCGCGGCGCCATGCGTCACATCAAGGCGCTCACCACGGGTCTTTCCCGCAGTGCAGACATTCAGCGGCACCTCATGCCCGTGCTGCTGGGCTGGTTCGCCCGCGGTGTGGACGCGGACGCCGGCCTGCTCGGATTCCGTATCGTCTCCGAATCGCTCGGCAGCACCAGCTGGTACCTGCGCATGCTCCGCGACTCGCCGGCCGCCGCTGAGCGCCTGAGTCAGCTGCTCTCCAGCTCGCGCCTCATGACCGACCTGCTCGAGGATGCCTCCGCCTCCATCGCTTGGCTGGACAAGGTCGCCGACCTCAAACCGCTGGGGGAAGAAGCGCTCGCTTCCGAGATTTCCTCCCTGCTGGCACGCCACGCGGACGCCGCCGAGGCGATGCGCGCCGTGCGCTACCTGCGCCGCCGCGAAACCCTGCGCACCGCCATGGGCTGGACCCTGGGCATCGTCGACGTTGAGGACACCTGCGCCGGTCTTGCCGCCATCGACGAGTGCACGATCGGTGCGGCGCTACAGATTGCCCTGCGTGAACTCCAGGCGGCACCGGAAGGCGCCGAACCCGCCGAAGCTGAGGAGACAGCGGGGGAGAAGCTGCTCACCCGCATCGCCGTCATCGGCATGGGCCGCCTCGGCGGCGCCGAGAACGGCTTCGGCTCCGACGCGGACGTCATGTTCGTCCACGAACCCCTCGACGGGGCCGACGAAGACGCCGCACAGGAACAGGCGGCACGTATCGTCAATCGCACCCTGGCGCTCCTCAAGCAGCCCGTCAAGCCCGCCATTCGCGCCGAACGGCCCCTCGAAGTGGACGCCGACCTGCGCCCCGAAGGCAAGCAGGGCGCTATCGTGCGCTCGCTGGACTCCTACCGCTCCTACTACGAACGCTGGGCGGAAACCTGGGAGTTCCAGGCGCTCACCCGCGCCCGCCCCATCGCCGGCGACGAGGCGCTCGGCGAGGCATTCGTGGAGCTCATCGACCCGTACCGCTACCCGGCAACCTTCACGCCCGAGCAGGTGCAGCAGATTCGTCGCATGAAGGCGCGTGTTGAAAACGAACGCATGCCTCACGGTGCCGACCGCACCCGCCAGCTCAAGCTCGGCCGCGGCGGCCTCTCCGACGTGGAATGGCTGGTCCAGCTCGTACAGCTGCGCCACGCACACGCCGTGCCGGAGCTGCGCACCACCTCCACGCTGAAGGCGCTGGATGCGGCGGTTGAGGCGGGACTGGTCGATGCTGCGGATGCGGAAATCCTCAGTGGCGCCTGGTTACTCGCCACGAAGATCCGCGGCGGCAACGTACTGCGCGGCGTGCGCCAATCCGACACCCTACCCTCGGGACGCGCCGACTTGGAAGCAATCGCCCGCTGGTGCGGATACCCGGCCGGCAGCGCACGCGCCCTCGAAGAGGACTACCTGCGCCAAACCCGCAACGCCCGCAAGGTCTACGAACGCCTCTTCTTCGAAGAGCTCTAGAGACTCCAGAAAAACATGAGCCTGGCGTTTTTGCCGGTGCGGATTTCTGATGCAGATTTCATAGGGGAGGGGCGGGGAACCTGGTTCCCCACCCCTCCTTTCGTGTCCTTGTGAAAAATTTTGTGGACGTTCTGCAGACATCGTGGCGGACAATGTGTGCCCTCCGCTGCCCTCACGGGAACAGTAATCACCCCAAAACCCCAAAAATGTGACCGGCACCATGAAAATAAATTTTGCTCGCGCACCCCAAAAACGAGCCCAAATACCCCGTTCTGCCCCGGAAACACGCGGAACACAAGATGATCCACAAAGGATTTGGCAAACACTCAAAAACCCCGTATAGTATTTACCTGTCAGCACGACGGAGCGAAAAACTCCAACGGAATGATTCAAATTGAATACGCTGATATGCGGTTGTAGCTCAGTTGGTAGAGCACCACCT
>NZ_KV808410.1:113381-212623 GCF_001812285.1 Rothia sp. HMSC065B04 | reverse complement strand
TGGATGTCGCGAGTTCAAGTCTCGTCAACCGCTCGTAAGGACTCCAAGAGTTCGAACGCGTTCCCTCGTGGAGCGTATGCGGTGAGGTGGTCGAGTGGTTAGGCAGCGGCCTGCAAAGCCGTGTACGCGGGTTCGAATCCCGTCCTCACCTCGCAACAAAACAACTGTTTTGTGAGCGCGATTGGCGCAGCGGTAGCGCGCTTCCCTGACACGGAAGAGGTCACTGGTTCGATCCCAGTATCGCGCACAGATAAAGCCCTTAGCTTTCGAGCTAAGGGCTTTTGTGTTTAACTTTTTTGGTTTTGGTTAGAGGGGCGGTGCTCCTCAGCTGACTTGTGTTTATTCTGGAGGCGGTGCTCCGTATATTTCCTCCGCGCCGTCGCAGGGGACCCGCCCTCGCTTCGCTTCGGGCACCCTGAGGGCGCTTCCGGAAAATACGCTCGCCCCCGCTCCGCGTCCCCGATGTCACGACGGAGGACACCATCCCTCCGCCTCGTAGGTAAAACACTCGACCCCGGTTCAGTAAGGGCAGGGCTTGGGTGCGCGATACCGGTATAACGAACTGGAGGGGGAGGGGGCTGTCACCTTCTCAATCTTTTGCTGGCTCCGCCGGACAGGTGAGCTGAAATTGTGCCCGCGCCGCACCTTCCGAAAGCGACATCAGGGTGCCCGCCCGGGCGCTCTCCGCAGCGAAGCAAGGAGAAGCGGAGCGTCCGGGCGTGGCGGGTTCCCCTGCAGGAGCGAAGGAAGGGAGCGGCGCGAGATGCCCAAGAGC
Organism: Rothia sp. HMSC065B04; assembly: GCF_001812285.1. Taxonomy (NCBI): domain Bacteria; kingdom Bacillati; phylum Actinomycetota; class Actinomycetes; order Micrococcales; family Micrococcaceae; genus Rothia; species Rothia sp. HMSC065B04. The sequence continues at coordinate 211,848 of NZ_KV808410.1, read as the reverse complement.
TCCCATACTGTGCTCGAGCTAGGGATTTATGTTAAAGCTGAGGTTCAAGGTATGCTTTTCCTCGGCGCAGAGGCACAGACTTTCAGGCTCCCGCTTCCGCACCGCAAACACATCACCCCACCTGAATAAAGGGCATACCATGTCTACATCCCTGACCCGCCGCAAGCTCGTCGCCGGTGCAGCCTGGGCGGCACCCGTCGTCGCCGCCTCCGCAACCATCCCCTCCTACGCAGCGTCCGTCGCTGCAGACTGCACGCTCGCCGCACACCCGGCGTACAGCATCTCCGGTACCGATGAAGGCGCCAAGACCGTTCAGAGCTTCGCCGTGCCCAACAACGTCCACAAGCTCCGCTTTGAACTGGTCGGCGGCGCAGGCGGCACCAACAACCGCATGACCCCCGCTGGCTCCGGCGCGAAGGTCAGCGGCATCATCCCCGTAACCCCCGGCTCCACCGTGCAGATCATCGCCGCGGCAGGCGGTATCGGTGACGGCTCCCTCACCCCCACCGCAGGCGGTGAAGGCTACGGCAACGGCGGCTCCGTACCCGCCTACACCATCCCCGCCACCATCACCTCGCAGGTTGACGCTAAGTACGCGGACCCGGCAAACTCCAAGAGCCAGGTCTACGCCGCATCAGGCGGTGGCTCCTCCGCACTGCTCATCGACGGCGTCATCGTAGCTGTAGCAGGCGGCGGTGGCGGTGCGGGCATGACCACCTCCGGCGTGTCCTACGCAGACCCCTGGTACTCCAACTTCAACGGTCAGATCGACGCCGGTGTGGCGCCCCTCGGCTCGGACGCATCCCCGCAGTTCGACGCGGCGGGTAGCGCCTCCGCGGCGGCAGGTTCCAACGGCACCTCCGGCTACGAAGTCTACAACGCTGAACGCTCTAAAGTCCTGACTTATAACTCCGGTTTCGGTGGCGCAGCGGGCGTTGGCGGTGCCGGTGGCGCGGCGGGCACCCTGCCGGCAAGCGGCCCCATCATTGGCTTTGAAACCACCAACAACCAGGTGCTGTTCAGCCAGTTTGTTGCCGGTAACGCGGGCACGAGTGGCTTCGCGGGCAACGGCGGCGATGGTGCGGGCGCGTACTCCTACCAGCTGGATGAGAACCCCGCCAGCGTGCACGAGAAGGGCACCTACGAGGACCGCAGCTGGGACCTGGACGTCTACAACGACGAGGGCGCGTACGCGCAGAACTTCAACGGCTACCAGTCCGTGGTGTCCGGCGGTGGCGGCGCAGGCTACGGTGGTGGCGGTTCCGGTGCGGCACAGTCTGTCTCCTCGATTGTGCTGACCCAGAAGTGGCTGAACAGCCCGACCGGCGTGCGTCAGGGCATCGGCTACACGATGCAGGGCGGCGCCGGTGGCGCGGGCGGCTCGTACATTGCACCGTCCGTGACTGATGGCTCCATCGTTTCGGCTGAGAACGCGCCGCAGTGGATGCGCGAGCGCGGTAACGGTTCGGTGACGGTAACTTTCTGCGAGGCGGCTGCCTAACCGTCCTGGTTGCTCTTGCCAATTCGCGGGTGGAGGCAGCTATGCCTTCCGGAAGCGACATCAGGGTGCCGCCCCGGGCGCTCTCCGCAGCGAAGCGAGGAAGAGCGGAGCGTCCGGGTGCGGCGGGTGCCCCTGCAGGAGCGGAGGAAGTGCATGGCTTGCCGACCCACCGGGTGAAGAAAACCATAGAGATAGAAGAGTCCCCCACACGAGGTAATCGTGCGGGGGACTCTTTGCTGTTCACAGCGCAAGCTGAGGCGGGAACCTACCGCGGACAGGCGGTGTCGTCCGTAGCGACATCAGGGTGCCCGAGCTCTGCGAGGGCGGGTGCCCCTGTAGGAGCGAGGACGACACCGCCATCCGCAAGCTCAAAATCTAACGCTTGATAGCGTCCAGCGCCTCACGCTGAGCCTTCGCAATGCGCTTCTCAGACACCGTGTATGCGGTACCAAGCTCCTGGGCGAAGAAGCTGACGCGCAGCTCCTCAATCATCCAGTTCACGCGGCGGAGCGCATCCGGCACGATGGTGCCTGCCGGTAGCGACTTGACCGCGTTATCGTAGGAGTCTTCCAGATCCTGCACGGTAAGCATGAGCTGGTTGTCGCGGTGCAGGTTCGGTCCGAGCTTCGTCAGGCGCACCTGGGCGGCCTTGAGGTAGCGCGGGATGTGAACCAGCTGGTCGTAGCCGGTTTTCGCCACGAATCCGGGGTAAACGAGGTTCTCCATCTGTGCCTTCACATCGGAGACGGCGTGCATGGTCGTCAGCGAGGTTGCCTTCTTGATTGCCTTCTTCAGCGCGGTGGCTTCGGAGAGGATTTCGGCGACGAGTTTGGTGACGTCGAAGACCGTTTCGATGAGTTCGGCGCGCACGTGCTCGTAGAGTTCGCTGTATTCGGCGTGCGTGAAGATGGGCGTGTGCGGCACGAGGTGGTCGAGTGCCGCGACGGTGCAGTCGCGGATGAGCTCGTCGATGGAGCCGTGCGGGTTCTGCGTGAAGACGATTTTCTCCTTGTGGGAGAGGTGTTCGCTCACGTAGCGCACGGGCGAGGGTACCTGCAGCTGGAGCAGGCGGATGATGCCGCGGCGCTGCGCGTGCAGCTGCTCGGCCTCGGTGGGGAAGATGCGCAGGCCTACGCTGGTTTCTTCGTCGACGAGGGCGGGGTAGCCGTTGACCGCCTGGGTCGCGATGACACGCTGTACCTTGCGGGGGATCTCTCCGTTGGGGAACATGTCGGCGGGGAATTCGGTGAGACCGCTGATTTCGCGTACCTGCGAGCCGTGCGCATCGGCTGCCTGAGCGGTGCCGCTCTGAGCGTTCTTCACGCTCTTCTTGGCAGAAGCCGCGGAGCTACCCGAGTTGCCCTGCGCGAGCGCCACCATTTTTGCCATGGTGTCGTCGGATGCGCCGAGCGAGTCGGCGAGGGCGCTGCGGATTTCCTTGTGGAGCTGCTGCTGTAGGGCGCGCAGGTCCTTGCCTTCGCCGAGGATTTTGTTGCGTGCGTTGCGCACCTGGAATCCCATTTTCAGGTGTTCGGGCACGGCGTCCCAGTTAAAGGCTTCGGGCTCGACAACGACGCCGCGCAGGCGGCGTAGTACGAGTGCAAGGGAGGGGATGAGCTCGTCGGTGGCGGGGGAGTAGTCCTCCTCCAGTGCGGCGCAGGCGGCGCGTGCTACGTCGGGTGCAGGTACGAAGTTGCGTCGAATCGCCTTGGGGAGCGATTTGATGAGCGCGGTGACGAGTTCGTGGCGCAGGCCGGGGATCTGCCAGCGGAACGGTTCGGGGTTCAGCTGGTTGAGGAACAGGATGGGTACCTGGACTGCTACGCCGTCGCGCTTGGCGGCGTCGGTGCGTGCGCCTCCGATGCCGGCGGTGGGGGCGTATTCGTAGCGCAGGTCGAGGGTCAGTTCGCCGCTGTCGGTGCGCTGCACCCACTGGCGGGGGAACTGGGAGTCGTCGTAGTCGGCGGCTTCCTCGTTGATGAGCTTCTCGGGGTTGAAGTCCAGGTAGTTGTCGTCTTCGAGACGTGCCTGCTTCCACCACTTGTCGAAGGCGCGCACGTCGGTGACGTGGGCGGGGATGCGTGCGTCGTAGAAGGCGAAGAGTACGGAGTCGTCTACGCGCAGGTCGCGGCGGCGCAGGCGTGCTTCGAGTTCTTCGACTTCGGCGAGGGCGCGCTGGTTGCGCAGATAGAACTTGTGCTGGGTGTGCCATTGGCCTTCGACGAGGGCGGACTGGATGAACAGTTCGCGGGCTGCGGCGGCGTCTACGCGGGCGTACTGCACGGGGCGGTCGGCGTAGATGGTCAGGCCGAAGAGGGTGCCCTTGGCGTAGGCGACTGCCGCGCCGGAGCTGAGGGACCAGTGCGGTTCGGAGTATTGCACGCTGATGAGGTGCTTGCCGATTTCTTCGATCCACTGCGGGTCGATGGAGGCGTTGGTGCGCGCCCACAGGCGGGAGGTTTCGACGAGTTCGGCGGAGAGCACCCAGTCGGGGCTCTTTTTGAACAGGCCGGAGCCGGGGAAGATCGCGAACTTGGTGCCGCGTGCGCCGAGGTATTCGCGGGGGCCGCGGTTGCGTCCCTTGGAGTCCTTCTCGCGTTCTTCCTTGACGCCCACGTGCGAGAGCAGGCCGGTGAGCAGGCTCTTGTGGATGTCTACCTCGTGCGCGGAGGCGTTAATATCGCGACCGCCGCTGGCGTGAATGTTGGCGGTGCGTCCCATTTCGCGCAGCTGGGCGAAGAGGTCCTGCCATTCGCGGATGCGCAGGTAGTTGATGTATTCGCGGTGGCACATTTTGCGTAGCTGCGAGGATGACAGCGCCGCCTGCTGCTCGTTGATGTAGTCCCAGAGCAGCAGGAAGGAGGAGAAGTCGGAGGTGTCGTCGACGAAGCGGGCGTGCATCGCGTCGGCTTCGGCGCGCACGTCGGCGGGGCGTTCGCGCGGGTCCTGGATGGTCAGGGCGGCGGCGAGCACCATCATTTCCTTGGCGCAGTTGCGGCGGCCGCCTTCAATGATCATGCGGGCCAGGCGCGGGTCCACGGGGAATGCCGCCATGGCTCGGCCGATGGCGGTGAGGGTTGCGCTATTGCCGCGGCCCTTGCGGGGGCCGCGGGGGCGTTCGGTGAGTGCGCCGAGTTCGCGCAGCAGGTTCACGCCGTCGTTGATGGCGCGGGATGCGGGCGGCTGCACGAACGGGAAGCGGGAGATGTCGCCGGGCTCGCGAACCACGCCGATTGCGATCATCTGCAGGATGACGGCTGCGAGGTTGGTGCGCAGAATTTCGGGGTCGGTGAACTCGGGGCGCGAGTTGAAATCTTCTTCGGAGTAGAGGCGGATTGCGATGCCGTCGCTGACGCGGCCGCATCGGCCGGAACGCTGGTTGGCGCTTGCCTGCGAGATGCGTTCGATGGGCAGGCGTTGAACCTTGGTGCGTGCCGAGTAGCGGGAGATGCGTGCGGTGCCGGTGTCGATGACGTACTTGATGCCGGGCACGGTCAGCGAGGTTTCGGCAACGTTCGTGGCGAGCACGATGCGCGGGCGGGATCCGGGGGAGAACACGCGGTGCTGTTCGGCGAGCGAGAGGCGCGCGTACAGGGGCAGCACTTCGTAGTTCAGGCGCGGCGACTTGAGAACCATTGCCTCGATGGCGTCCTTGGCGTCGCGGATTTCGCGTTCGCCGGAGAAGAAGATGAGGATGTCGCCGGGCGCTTCCTTGGAGAGTTCCTTGATGGCGTCGAGGATGCCGTCGGTGGGGTCGTGGTCGTCTTCGATTTCGTCGTCGCTGAGGTAGTCTTCCTCGTCGAGCGGGCGGTAGCGGATTTCCACGGGGTAGGTTCGGCCGGACACCTCAATGATGGGCGGCGCGTCGTCGGGCAGGATCGCTTCGGCGATTTCGCGTTCTTCGGCGCTGAGGCTTTCGTCGACGATGCCCTTGCCCGGCACGTAGCTGGGGGAGAAGTGGCGCGCGAAACGCTCCGGGTCGATGGTCGCGGAGGTAATGATGACCTTCAGGTCCGGGCGCTGCGGCAGGATGCGCTTGAGGTAGCCGAGGATGAAGTCAATGTTCAGGCTGCGTTCGTGCGCCTCGTCAATGATGAGGGTGGAGTATCGGCGCAAAAGCTTGTCGTTCTGGATTTCGGCGAGCAGAATGCCGTCAGTCATGAGCTTGATAGCGCTGTGTTCGCCCACTTCGGAGGTGAATCGCACCTGGTAGCCGACGGTTTCGCCGATTTTCTGGCCGAGTTCTTCGGCGATGCGTTCGGCGACGGAGCGTGCGGCGAGTCGGCGCGGCTGGGTGTGGCCGATGAGACCCTTCTCTCCCAGGCCCAGGTCGAGGCACATTTTGGGGATCTGGGTGGTTTTACCGGAGCCGGTTTCACCCGCGATGATGACGACCTGGTTGTCGCGGATCGCGTTCATGATGTCTTCGCGGCGTTCGCTGACGGGCAGCTCTTCGGGGTAGGTGATGACCTCGGGAATGAACGGCTCGTAGCGGCGCGGTGCCGGGCGGTTCTGCTGGTTGCTCTTGTTGTCGCCCTGCTGGTTGCCCTGCTTGCGGGCGCGGTTGGGACCGCCTCCGCGTCGGTTGGAGCGGGAGGCATTGGAGTTACGTTCGGAGGCGCCGCGGGAGGAGTTCTTACGGTCAGCGTTATTCTTCGAGGCGCTGTTCTTCTGCGCACCCTTCTTCGGAGCGCCGTTTTTTACCGCGTTGTTCTCAGTAGTTTTATCTGCGGTTTTTTCGCTGGCTTTTTCGGAGGATCGTACCTTTGCCGCGTGGATTGCGGCGGCCATGCTCGCCATGGTGGGGGCGGTGCGGGGGGCCGTAGAAGTATCTGCGTGTTTCTTCGTGGATTTCTGCTCAGACATATCCTATCCAGTGTACTCGCCTTGCCCGCGGTGGGCTTGGGGTGTGCTTTGTTTGTCATATTTGGGGTTGTTCGCGGGGACCCCGGGGTGGGCGGCGGTGGAATACTGACCCCAGGAGAGCAGTTAATATACAATAAATGACATCAAATGCTATCTAAAGAGTTAATAATTATTCATCTGAATTTTATGCACTGTAGATGCGAATTAACTGCGCTTCTTAACTTTCTTTCGATAGTTTCGTTCAACTGCTACAGTGGTGAATAACACAGTAACGAAGGAGTGACTATGCCATCACCAAAGACGTACCCGGCAACACGTGTTGCAGTGTTGGATTGCTGCGAAGACGGACAGTACGAAGAAATTCACCACCGCTGCGAAGAGCTCTTCCAAGCCCTCGTTCACGCGAGTCTGCGCACCCACTTCGACCGCCTCAGCGCCGAAGAAACCCTCTACCTGGTCACCGGCGACGGCGAGCGCGTACAGATTTCCCCCGAAATGTACGGACCCCTCACCTCCGTAGCGCGCGCATTCGCCGACCGCAAGGATGTCTGCGTGGTTCGCCAGGACCGCCTCATGACCACTCAGGAGGCGGCAGACTACCTGGGCGTATCCCGCCCGACCGTTGTTCGCCTGCTGGAGCGCGGAGATATTCCGTTCGAGCGCATTAACACGCACCGTCGCGTTGCTTTTGATGACCTCGAACGCTACCGCCTTGAGCACGAATACGTGAACCGCCGCGTTCGCTAACCTGTCGAACCGCTCGGGCTACACGCCGCGGTTGAGCTGCACGGCGCGGTTGAGAAATAGCAGCATCTGCTGAACAATATCGGGGCTAAAACAGCGCGAATCCCCGTGTTCGGCATCCGGAACCAGCACCAAATCGGTAGGCACCTGCCGCGTGCGCAGCGCCTGATACACCCGCACCGATTGCTGGTACGGCACACACGAATCACTAATACCGTGCACAAGCATCAGGGCAGTGGCGCCGCCGCTCACACCCGGTGCAGAGGCACTTTCGACCTTATTCACTCGTTTCTGGGGGCGTACCGCATCGATAGGATGCGCACGCTCCCAGTTCTTTTGGGCACGCTCGATGCAGACACCCGGAACCGCCCGCTCGCCCTTGGAAGCGTCGATGGTAGACACGTCTGCGGGTACCGGGTGGGTGCTTCCCAGTAGTCGCCATTCGGCGCCGTCATCTTCGGGATGGTCGAGAGCGTAGCCAGCCAGGGGTCGATCGGTGAAGATGGTCCTCAAGTCGCTGACCCCGTAAAACGAAGCCGCCGCCGCCACCTGCGAACTGTGGGACGGGTAGGTGCTCGCCGCCCTGCCCTCAAAGTATTCGTCGTGCTCGGGTGCGCTCGCAGAATCCCCACTGCTACCGTCACCGGCGGCGGAATCTCCCGTATGCGCAACCATCATGCTCAGGTGCCCTCCGGCGCTTCCGCCCGCTACCGCAATGCGCTGCGGGTCAATGCCGAACTCGTGCGCGTTGGCGCGGAAGAAACGCACGGCCTCCTTCACATCGTGCAGGGCGCCCGGGAAGAGCGCCTGATGCGAATACCGGTAGTTGATGGAGGCGACCGCCCAGCCTGCCTGCTGAAAAGCGGCGCGCATGAGCGCCTGGGTATTGGGCTGCTCCCCGCCAGGGGTGCGCAGGATAGTGTCGCGTAGAGCCTGGTTGGTGCCGAAGCGCCAGGCGCCACCGTGAACCCACACCAGTAGCGGGGCGGGGGAAGAGATATCCCCTGTCGCGGGGAAGAAATCGTAGGCGAACGCCTCACGAGTTACCGGCGACTGCGCGCCGTAGTCGGGTAGCGAATGGGCATCGTAAAAGCCCGCCTCGCGGTAAAAACCGGAGCGGTACTCGGTGCTCTCAATGGTCGGCGCGTTCTCAGAAGTCTGCATGAATCAGCGCCGCGTTAGGGAACCAGCACGATCTTGCCGCGGGTGCGACCCGTCGCAACCAGGGCGTGAGCCTGCGCAGCCTGCGAAAAATCAAGTACCTGATCCACGTGCACCTTCAACAGGCCCAAGGACATGAGGCGGGCAATCTCCTGCATCTGCGTGCGGTCCGGGTGAACCGTCAGCCACTGCGCCTCGAAGCCGCGCTCACGCGCAACATCCAGCGGGTCGGGGCTGGTCAGGGTGACAATGCGGCCGCCGGGAACCAGCACCTCCAGCGAATCGAGGAAGGTCTGCTGACCGGTGGAATTGAGCACCACATCCATGGTCTGGCCCAGTACGGCGCGGAAATCCTCGGTGCGGTAATCGATGGGCTGGGCACCCAGCGAGCGCACAAACTCGTGGTTCGCCGCGGAGGCGGTCGCAAAAACCTGAGCGCCAGCCTGCGCAGCCAACTGAACGGCGAGGTGACCGACGCCTCCGGCACCGGCGTGAATGAGCACGCGCTCGCCTTCCTTCAGCCGCGCCACTTCGAAGAGCGCCTGGTATGCGGTCAGCGCCGCCAGGGGAGCGCCACCCAATTGCGCGCAGGGAACATCGGCGGGCACCTTCACCAGCTGATGCGCCGGGGCGAGAACATACTCGGCGTAAGCACCGGCGGGGGAGGGAAAAGCAACAAGACCAAATACGCCGTCGCCCACCTTAAAACCCGTGTAGTCGCCGGCGGTAGCAACCACGGTGCCGGCAACATCCCAGCCGGGCACGAAGGGCTTGTACGACGGATCTGCCAGCTGAGCGGCGGGCCCCAGACCCTTGCGAGTGGTTAGGTCAATCGGGTTGACGCCGGCGGCAACCGTCTTGATGAGCACGTGACCGCGCACCGGCGAGGGGATAGGTACGTTTGCTTCGTGCAGAACGCTTTCGTCGCCCCATTCGGTGAGCTGAATCTGGCGCATGGTGGTCATCGGGTTACCTCCGCTGTTGTGGCTTGAAGCCGTGCTGATGTGACGGGTGTGCGCGTTTTCCCATTCTCTCAAGGCTGTTAGCGTTGCCACAACAGGCAGGCGGGTAGTGTCCACCCTCTGAGGTCGAAGAGGGAGCTGGCGGGAACGGCCGCCCGGCGCAGGCTTTATGCATAACAGGTTGAGCGGCTAAATAAAGTTGGGTTGTTAAATAAAAAGGAGCCGATACCCGAACAATACGCCTCGGATATCGGCTCCCGTGTTCCCTCTCGAATAAGAACATCGTGCCCCTGAAAGGATTCGAACCTTCGACCCCCAGTACCGGAAACTGGTGCTCTAATCCGCTGAGCTACAGAGGCAACCCACTTATGGTATCAGATAAGCACTAGATAAAGGGTCAGACACCAGCCAAGGCTTGCTAGAATAGTTTGTTATGACTCCTGAAGAACTCTCCGAAGCCATTGCGCTTGCCCTAGAAGAAACCATTTCCTCCGGCCAGCTGACCCTCGTGGAGGGCGCTGAACTGCCCGCCGTCCGAGTGGAGCGCCCCAAGTCCCGTGAGCACGGCGACTGGGCCACCAACGTCGCTCTGCAGCTCGCCAAGAAGGTGGGCAAGAACCCGCGCGAGGCAGCAGCTCTTCTGGCCGAGAAGATCGGCGCCATCCCCGGCGTGGCATCCGTTGACATCGCGGGCCCCGGCTTCCTGAACATCACCCTGGACGCCGCAGCTGCTGGTGAGCTCGCCGCCACCATCGTTGAGGCTGGCGAAGCATACGGCCGCAGCGACAAGTTCGCCGGCAAGACCATTAACCTTGAGTTCGTCTCCGCGAACCCCACCGGCCCCATCCACCTGGGTGGCACCCGCTGGGCCGCCGTGGGCGATGCGCTCGCCCGCGTGCTGGAGGCTGAGGGCGCTAACGTGGTGCGCGAGTACTACTTCAACGACCACGGCACCCAGATTGACCGCTTCGTGCGTTCCCTGATTGCCGCCGCCCGCGGTGAGGAGACCCCCGAGGACGGCTACGCTGGCGCGTACATTGTCGACATTAAGGACCAGATTCTGGCTCAGCGCCCCGACGCGCTTGAGGCTGAGAACCCCGAAGAGATTTTCCGCGAAATCGGTACTCACCTGATGTTCGATCAGATTAAGGAGTCCCTGGCGGCCTTCGGTACCCACTTCGACGTGTTCTTCCACGAGAACTCCGTGTTCGAGGGCGGCAAGGTGGACGCCCTGCTTGAGACCATGCGCGAGAACGGCCAGCTCTTCGAGGCCGACGGCGCATGGTGGATGCGCACCACCGACTACGGCGACGACAAGGACCGCGTGGTCATCAAGTCCGACGGCAACCACGCCTACGTGGCCGGCGATATCGCCTACTACCAGGACAAGATGACCCGCGCCGAGAACCCCGCCGACGTGGCGATTTACATGCTCGGTGCGGACCACAACGGCTACGTGGGCCGTCTGAAGGCCATCGCCCAGATTCTCGGCTACCGCCCCGACCAGATTGAGGTCATGATCGGTCAGCTGGTGAACCTGGTCAAGGACGGCAAGCCCGTCCGCATGTCCAAGCGCGCCGGCACCGTGGTCACCCTCGAGGACCTGGTCGAGGCCGTTGGCGTTGACGCTGCACGCTACGAGCTGACCCGCTACTCGGTGGACACCCCCATCGACATTGACCTGGGCCTACTGACCTCCAAGAGCAACGAGAACCCGGTCTACTACGTGCAGTACGCTCACGCACGCACCGCCGCCGTGGCACGCAACGCCGCGGAGGCCGGCGTGAAGATTGAGGACGGCGTGGACACCTCCCTGCTCGACTCGGCTGCTGATGGTGAGCTGCTGGCTGTGCTCGGCCAGTTCCCCGCCGCCGTGCGCGACGCCGCGAAGTTCTACGAGCCGCACCGCGTGAACCGCTACCTGGAGCAGCTCGCTTCGGCCTACCACAGCTGGTACGGCGTCTCCCGCGTGGCCCCCAAGGCCGACGAGGAGGTCACCGACCTGCACCGCACCCGCCTGCTGCTGAACAACGCGGCACAGCAGGTGCTGGCTAACGGCCTGAACCTGCTGGGTGTGAGCGCACCCGAGCGCATGTAATACCCCTCGATTCAACCCCCGACCCGGTGCTACCGGGGCGGGGGTTGAGCGTATGCCGGCAAGATAGCTAAGAAAGAGACACGATGAGCGAAGCCCGCGCCCTCTACGCCCCCGAATGGCTCACCTACCCCGAGCACCCCGAGACCCTCTCCCGCACCATCTGGACCGATTCCTTCACCCGCAATGCGGAGGGTGAGCTCTGCATCGACGGTGTGACCGTCAGCGAGCTGGCCGCCGAGCACGGCACCCCGCAGTACGTTTTCTCCGAGACCACCTTCCGCGCCCGTGCCCGCGCTTACCGCACCGCTTTTGAGCAGGCTTTCGCCAAGCATGGCGCGCAGGTGAGCGTCTACTACGCCGGCAAGTCCTTCCTCTCCACCGCGGTCGTTCGCTGGGTTCGTGAGGAGGGCCTGTGCCTGGACACCGCCTCCGGTGGCGAGCTGGCGCTGGCGCTGCGCGGCGGCATGCCCGGCGAGCGCATCGCCCTGCACGGCAACAACAAGTCGGAAGCCGAAATCGCCCGCGCGATTCGTAGCGGCCTGGGCCGCGTGGTGGCCGATTCGGTGGACGAAATCAAGCTGATTGAGCGGGTGTACGCCGAGCTGGCCGCCGAGCGCGTGGCTGAGGGCGAGGAGCCCTACCCGCCCGTTCCGGTGCTGATTCGCATCACCCCGGGCGTGCACGCCTCCACCCACGAGTCGATCGCGACCGCTCACGAGGACCAGAAGTTCGGCATGTCCCTGCAGCCCGGTACCGCTGCGCTGGCCGGCCTGGACGAGGCAGAGCTGGAGCACTGGGGTGTTGAGGCGAGCGATTCTTACGCGGCGCTGGCTGCCGCGATTCTGAACGCGACCGATTCCCTGGAATTCCGCGGTATTCACTGCCATATTGGTTCGCAGATTTTTGAGGCGGAAGGCTTCGAGCAGGCGGCAACCACCGCCCTGGAGTTCATGAACCGCCTCAACCGTGACCTGGGCGTGACCCTGCCGGAGCTGGACCTGGGCGGCGGCTACGGCATCGCCTACACCGAGGCGGATCACCCCCGCTCCATTACCGAGGTGACCGAGTCGATTGCGGCTTCCGTTGCGGCAACCTGTGAGCGCCTGGGCATGGCGATTCCGCATATGTCGTTTGAGCCGGGCCGTTCCATTTCCGGTCCTTCGGGTGCGACCCTGTACACGGTCGGCACCATCAAGAACGTGAGCATTGAGGACGAGAACGGCGAGATTCGTGTGCGCCGCTACGTTTCGGTGGACGGCGGTATGAGTGATAATGCCCGTCCGGTGCTGTACGAATCGGATTATTCGGTGACCCTGGCGAATCGTGCCCCGGCGGGGGAGCAGGTGCTCTCTCGCGTGGTGGGTAAGCACTGCGAGTCTGGCGATGTGGTGGTTCGTTACTGTTACCTGCCTGCTGACCTGCAGGCTGGCGATATTCTGGCGGTTCCGGCGACCGGCGCGTACTGCTATGTGCTGGGTTCGAACTATAACTTCTTGACTCGCCCGCCGGTGATTGCGACCGCTGAGGGTAAGCCTTCTCGCGTGATGATTCGTCGTCAGCGCGAGGAGGATATGTTGGCGCTGGATATGGGTTCGGATATCTAAGAACGGATATCTAAGAACCCTGTCTGACATCATGAAAAGCCGTGAAGTTCCCGTTTCTGGCAATGGACTCCGTGAGGTGGCGGTTGCGGGCGGGGTCTTCACGATTTTGCGCGTTTACAACATGACAGAAGATAAGGTTCACCTCATCACTGTGAGGGATACCTCATCTCAGAGAGTAAAAGTCGCAGCTTGAGGCTGCTGAGCCGTCCCCGGCTCTTGATAAAGTGGTTGTTGAGTGCGTGCTCTGCGCCGCATCCACACCGTAGCCCGAAGAGATACCGGGGCGAACCCGGAACAGACCGTAGAAAGAGACTATCGTGGCTGAAAAGATCAAAGTAGCACTGCTTGGTGCCGGTAATGTCGGTTCCCAGGCTGCTCGCATCCTGGTCGAGGATAACGCCGTCCTTGAAAAGCGCATTGGCGCCCCCGTGGAGTTGATCGGTATTGCTGTGCGCGATACTAATGCATCCCGCCACTGGAATGCGGATCCCTCGCTGTACACCACCGACGCTGAATCCCTGATTGATGCGGCGGATGTGGTCATCGAGCTGACCGGCGGTATTGAGCCGGCTCGCACCCGCATCCTGCGCGCGCTGAACGCCGGCAAGTCCGTCGTTTCGGGCAACAAAGCCCTGCTGGCCAAGCACGGTGTGGAGCTGCAGGCCGCCGCTGATGAGTCCGGTGCTCAGCTCTCTTACGAGGCCGCCGTGGCCGGTGCGATTCCGATTCTGCGCCCGCTGCGCGACTCCCTGGCCGGTGACCGCGTGACCCGCGTTCTGGGCATCATGAACGGCACCACCAACTACATTCTTGATCAGATGGACACCACCGGCGCCTCCTTCTCGGATGCGCTGGCCGACGCCCAGAAGCTGGGCTACGCCGAGGCCGACCCCACCGCCGACGTTGAGGGCCTCGACGCCGCTTCGAAGGCCGCTATTGTTGCTTCGCTGGCGTTCCACTCGGACTTCACGATTGATGACGTGCACACCGAGGGCATTACCGCCATCACCGCCGATGACGTTGCGGCCGCGGACGCCGACGGCTACGTCATCAAGCTGCTGGCTATCTGCGAGCGCGAGGGTGAAGACGGTGTGAACATTCGCGTGAACCCGACCCTGATTCCGCGCCAGCACCCGCTGGCCGGCGTGCACGGTGCGTTCAACGCCGTGTTCGTCGAGGCTGAGAACGCCGGTGAGCTGATGTTCTACGGTCCCGGTGCGGGTGGCGCCCCGACCGCTTCGGCTGTTCTGGGTGACTTCGTGTCCCTGGCTCGTCGCCTCGTGCTGGGCGGCCCCGGTGTTCCCGAGACCTCCCACGCTCAACTGCACGCAACCAGCCTGGACAACGTGATTTCTCGCTACTCGGTGGGCGTTCTGGTGGAGGACCGTCTGGGTGTTCTGGCGAACATTACCCGCATCCTGGCCGAGCACGGCATCTCGGTGGATTCGCTGCGCCAGTCCGCCCCGAAGGAGGGTGTGGCCCAGATTCGTATGGTGACCCACTCCGCGAAGGACTCCGACCTGCGCCGCGCCATTGCCGTGATTGACGCGCTCGATACGGTGCGTGAGGTGAACTCCGTGATTCGCGTGGAGTCCGAGAAGCACTAGGTGCACGTCGAAAGACTATCCAATCCCGCGGCCTGATGCGCCGCACTAAACCTGCGAGGGCAACCCGCGAGGTCCCTCGCTCACTGACGAACCCGCGTACCCGCTATCGGGGTCACAGGACCCCGGCGGGCGGTGCGCCTCAAGATTAAAGGAGAAGCCAATGGCACACGTGTGGCAGGGCGTTATCAAGGAATACCGTGACCGTCTGCCCTTCGGTGAGGACGTTCAGGTCGTGACTCTGGGTGAGGGTGGTACCCCGCTGATTCACGCCCCGGCGCTGTCCGCCGAGACCGGCAACACCGTTTACCTGAAGTTCGAGGGTATGAACCCGACCGGTTCCTTCAAGGACCGCGGCATGACCAGCGCCATGACCGCCGCTAAGCGTGACGGCGCGAAGGCAGTGGTGTGCGCTTCGACCGGTAACACCTCCGCTTCCGCCGCAGCCTACGCGCTGCAGGCCGGCCTGCGCTGCGCCGTGCTGGTTCCGGACGGCAAGATTTCCATGGGTAAGCTCTCCCAGGCGATTGCTCACGGTGCCGACATCATCCAGATTGACGGCAACTTCGATAACTGCCTTGAGATTGCTCGCAAGCTCAGCGAGAACTACCCCGTGTTCCTGGTGAACTCGGTGAACCCCTACCGTATCGAGGGTCAGAAGACCGGTTCCTTTGAGGTTGTTGACACCCTGGGCGACGCCCCCGACTACCACATGCTGCCGGTCGGCAACGCCGGTAACATCACCGCGTACTGGAAGGGCTACAAGGAGTACTCCGAGCCCTACACCAACCGTGACGGCGAGGTTCTGGAGCCCGTGGCCACCAAGCGCCCGATCATGTGGGGCTTCCAGGCCGCCGGTGCCGCCCCGATCGTGGCGGGTCACCCCATCGAGAACCCCGAGACCATCGCAACCGCGATTCGCATCGGTAACCCCGCTTCGTGGGAGAAGGCCGAGGCCGCCCGTGACGAGTCCGGCGGCGTGATTGAGGCCGTGACCGACGAGGAGATTCTCGAGGCGCACCGCTGGCTGTCCTCGCGCGAGGGCGTGTTCGTGGAGCCCGCTTCGGCCGCCGGTGTGGCGGGTCTGCTGAAGAAGCACCGCGCGGGTGAGGCCCCCGAGGGTAAGACCATCGTCATCACCGTGACCGGCCACGGCCTGAAGGACCCGCAGTGGGCCCTGGAGGCAGTGAACGGCGTGAAGGTCGAGCCGACCAAGGCCCCCTTCGACGTGGTTGCTGTGGCAAATATTCTCGATTTGCACTAGCCTATTCGTACTACGAGGTGCACTCCGTCCCGGTTTTTGGGGCGGGGTGCACCTGCATGATGGCGGGGCCCCGTACCCCGTCACCACCCATTGTTATGGCGGATGTGCGGATCATCAGCATCCCGCTCGCTCACTCCGTCACCGATCGCGAGGTACCTCTTCACATGTCTTCCCTGAACCTTTCTGATATTCCCGTGGGTGCATCCGTCACCGTGCGCGTGCCCGCCACGAGCGCTAATTTGGGTCCCGGCTACGACAGCCTGGGCCTGGGCCTGGGATTCTACGATGAGCTGAGGGTTGAGCGCATCGAGTCCGGCCTGGAATTTGAGCTGACGGGTGAAGGTAGCGCCGAGGTTCCGCGCAACGAAAACCACCTGGTGGTTCGCGCCATGAAGGCGGCTTTTGAGGCGGCCGGCCTGGAGGAGCTGCCCCCGCTGAAGCTGATTGCGGATAATAAGATTCCGCACTCGCGCGGCATGGGCTCTTCGGCCTCCGCGATTGTTGCCGGCGTGGCGGCCGCCAGCGCGCTGCTGCCCGAGGAGCACCGCCTGGACCGCGAGCGTATGCTGCAGGTCGCCTCCGATATGGAGGGTCACCCCGATAACGTGGCTCCGGCGATTTACGGTAACCTCTCGGTGTCCTGGGGACAGCTGGGGGAGTGGCACTCCCTGATTATTCCGGTACACCCGCAGGTGCGTCCGATCGTGGCCGTGCCCGACTACGAGGTGTCCACAAAGCTGGCCCGTTCCCTGATTCCCGCGGAGATTCCTCACGCTCGGGCCGCCGCCAATTCGGCGCGTTCCGCGCTGCTGGTGCGTTCGCTCTCGGATGCTTCCGAGTACCTGATGGATGCGACGGTGGACTACCTGCATCAGGGCTACCGCGTTCCCGCCATGGAGCCGTCGGCCGCCCTGGTCGCCTTCCTGCGCGAGCGCGGCCTGGCCGCCGTGATTTCGGGCGCTGGCCCGACCGTCCTGACCTTCGCCCGCGGTGATGAGCAGGTGCAGCAGGCCGCCGAGGCTATTGCCGAGTTCGAGGCGCAGAGCCCCGCGAGCGAGGTGGAGGACCGTCGTCTGAAGTGGCGCGTGCTCCCTCTTGAAATTGATACTGAAGGTGTTATAGTTACTCAGTAGGACGTGTAACGTCCTATCGCGGGTTCTACCCGCCGTTCGACGACGACCGTAATTGACGCTTCCTCGCGGGTACGTTCTGTACCTCACCCCGTTTCGCCCCTTTCCGGACCTTGTACCCGGTTGGGCCTCGGAGGGGAGCTTACCTTCTACAACGCCTCACCCGCAGGGTGCCGACGTGAAGGTACGGTCTCGGTCACGGCGATTGAACCCTCCCGACCGTTCATTCTTGACCCGCCGGCCCCAGGCCCCAGGTGCGGGTCCGATGAATGAGGGGTGCACGCATAATGATAGAGCGCCTTATCTTCCGTGTGTGCTCGCCGTGTCTGAATCGGCGGGTACGGTAAGAGACGCGAACCGCCTCCAGCGCGGTTCGAGGGAGTCGAAGGTGCAGGTCGCCGCGTTCTGCGGCGGCGCAGGAACCTTTGACCGCGCTATAGCGCCCGCCCGATCTTTATTCTGAAGATTTTCAGGGCTTACAACCAAAGGAATTGTAGTTGGCAAAAAATATTGTTGTCACCGATGAGTTCGGCACGGCATCGACCGCGCCGGAACTGGCAAATTTGAAGGTCGCGCAGCTGCGCGTCCTGGCTCAGCAGCTGGGTATTCGTGGCTACCTGAAACTGAAGAAGGCGGAGCTGGTTCAGGCTCTGGAGGAGCACCAGCGTGGTGGCGCCGTAGCTGCCCCGGCCGCTCCGAAGGCCGAGACCCCCGCCGAGAAGACTTCCGAAAAGCCCACCGCGAAGGCCGAGGAGAAGGCCGCCGAGGCCTCCGCTGAGGGTGAGAAGGACTCCGAGCCTGTTCAGAAGACTCGCCGTACCCGCCGTACCCGCGTCCAGAAGGATGCTGAGGCACAGGCCGAGAAGGCAGAAAAGAGCGGCTCCGAGGGCTCCGAAAAGTCTGAGAAGTCCGAGAAGCGCACCCGCTCTTCGCGTTACGAGACCCCCGCTCAGAAGCGTGCTCGCGCTCGCCGCGCCGCCGAGGGTCAGGAGGCCCCCGAGGCCTCCGAGAAGGGTGAGAAGTCCGAGAAGTCGGAGAAGCCCGAGAAGCGCACCCGCCGTAGCCGCAAGGACGAGAAGCCCGCAGAGCTTCCCCCGCTGGATGTGCGCGCTGAGCTGGCCGCGGAGCGTATCTCTGAGCGTTCCGAGCCGGGCGATTCGGCTCCGAACTCCTCCGAGCTGAAGGCATCCACCGCCGATGGCACCGCAAGCCTGGACAGCCTGAACGCTGCCCTGGACATGACTTTTGGCACCCCCGACGGTGAGAAGAGCTCGAAGCGTACCCGCACCCGTGAGCGTCGCCGCGACCAGGATGGTGAGCGTACCGAGCGTCGCACTAAGCGTGACCGTCAGGCTGAGCGTGCAGAGCGCAACACTGAGCGTAGTGAACGTGCCGAGCGTAAGGCTGCTGAGCGTGCAGAACGCACCGAGCGTACTGAGCGCCGTTCCAAGCGCGACCGTCAGGCTGAGCGTGCTGAGAAGCAGGCTCGCCGCCGCGAGGAGAACGAGCCTCGCCTGAGCGAAGACGATGTGCTGGCACCGATTTCGGGTGTTCTGGACATTCTCGACAACTACGCTTTCGTGCGTACCACCGGCTACCTGCCCGGCACCAACGACGTGTACGTCTCCCTGGCTCAGGTGAAGAAGTACAACCTGCGTAAGGGCGACCACGTGCTCGGTGCGATTCGCGTGCCGCGTGAGGGTGAGTCGAACAGCCGCCAGCGTTTCAACGCGCTGGTTCAGGTTGAGGCGATTAACGGTCAGAGCGTTGAGGAAGCAGCGAACCGCCGCGTCTTCTCGAAGCTGACTCCGCTGTACCCCAAGGAGCGTCTGCGCCTGGAGACCACCCCGAAGAAGCTGGGCACCCGCGTGGTGGACCTGGTGTCCCCGATCGGTAAGGGTCAGCGTGGTCTGATTGTGTCCCCGCCGAAGGCGGGTAAGACCCTCATGCTGCAGTCCATTGCGAACGCGATTACTGTGAACAACCCGGACGTGTACCTGATGATGGTCCTGGTGGATGAGCGTCCTGAAGAAGTGACCGATATGCAGCGCACCGTCAAGGGTGAGGTTATTGCCTCGACCTTCGACCGTCCCGCTGAGGATCACACCACTGTGGCTGAGTTGGCTATTGAGCGTGCGAAGCGTATGGTGGAGCTCGGCTACGATGTGGTCGTGCTGCTGGACTCCATGACCCGCCTGGGCCGCGCATACAACCTGGCGGCTCCCGCATCCGGTCGTATCCTGTCCGGTGGTGTGGATTCTGCTGCACTGTACCCGCCGAAGAAGTTCTTCGGCGCTGCCCGCAACATTGAAGAGGGCGGCTCGCTGACCATCCTGGCTACCGCGCTGGTTGAGACCGGCTCGAAGATGGACGAAGTGATCTTCGAAGAGTTCAAGGGCACCGGTAACATGGAGCTGCGCCTGTCCCGTCAGCTGGCGGATAAGCGTATCTTCCCGGCGGTTGATATTAATGCTTCTGGTACTCGCCGCGAGGAGAACCTGCTCTCCCCGGATGAGATCAAGATTATGTGGGGTCTGCGCCGTGCCCTGGCGGGTATGGAACCCGAGCAGGCTCTGGGTGTTCTGACCAACCAGCTGCGTAAGACTGAAAGCAACGTGGAGTTCCTTCTGACGGTTCAGAAGAACGGTCTGCGTCTGGTCGACTAAGGCTCGTATCTCACGCGCCCCACCTCCTCATTGTGGGTGGGGCGCGTGAGCCGTTCGTTTTGTGCATCCCCGTTGTGAGGGGTGTGAGATGTCTAGTGCCTGCCCGTGCGGCGTAAAGTGCGGGAGATGGAAGAGAGAACAGAATGTTTGAATCTATTCAGGTTCTGCTGGATGAGCACGCTGACCTGCAGAATCAGCTGGCTGACCCCGCCGTGCAGGCGAATCAGGGTAAGGCACGCCGTGTGGGCCGCCGCTACGCGGAGCTGACCGGTATTGTGACTGCATACAATAAGTACACTTCGCTGAAGGATGACCTTGAGGCTGCTCGCGAGATGGCTGATGAGGATCCGGATTTCGCGGCGGAGATTCCCGGTCTGGAGGAGGAGCTGGAGGTTGCTCAGGAGAAGCTGCGCCGCCTGCTGATTCCGCGTGACCCGGATGATGGCCGTAACGTCATTCTTGAGGTGAAGGCTGGTGCCGGTGGTGACGAGGCGGCTCTGTTCGCTGGTGACCTGCTGCGCATGTACATGCGTTATGCCGAGAACAAGGGCTGGAAGACTGAGATTATTTCTTCGACCAGCACCGATGTTGGCGGTTACAAGGACGCCCAGATTGCTATTAAGGGCTCCTCGAATGAGCCGGCTGAGGGCGTGTGGGCGCACCTGAAGTATGAGGGTGGCGTGCACCGTGTGCAGCGTGTTCCGGCGACTGAGTCTCAGGGCCGTATCCACACCTCCGCTGCCGGTGTTCTGGTGTTCCCCGAGGTGGATGAGCCGGAAGAAATCGAGATTAACCAGAACGACCTGAAGATTGACGTGTACCGTTCTTCGGGCCCCGGTGGCCAGTCGGTGAACACCACCGACTCGGCGGTGCGTATTACCCACCTGCCGACCGGTATTGTGGTGGCGATGCAGAATGAGAAGTCTCAGCTGCAGAACCGTGAAGCTGCGATGCGCGTTCTGCGTGCGCGACTGCTGGCTCACCAGCAGGAGCAGATTGACGCTGAGAACGCGGCGCACCGTGCTTCGCAGGTGCGTACCATGGACCGTTCGGAGCGTATCCGTACGTACAACTTCCCGGAGAACCGCATTGCAGATCACCGTACCGGCTACAAGGCGTACAACCTGGATGCCGTACTGAATGGTGACCTGGAGCCTGTGGTTCAGTCCGCTATTGAGATGGACGAGGCGCACCGCCTCGCTCAGGTGGGCCAGGAACAGAAGTAGTTCTGTGCAGACGTAGGTTCTGTATATAGACTCTTGTCGATTCACTGAATCGACGTGAGATGTTGGTGAGGGGCTCGCCGCTACGGCGGTGGAGCCCCTTAGCCATATGCTGTGACAGGTTTTGAGCTGTTGAGAGAGCGTAAGGAGAGCTCATGAAGGTGAATGTGCACGACCCGCGCGGGGAAGAACTCGCGCAGGTACTCACGCGCGCCACCGCGGCACTGGCGCAGGTGCCCAGCCCCCGCGTGGACGCCGAGCTCCTCGCCGCGCACCTGCTCTACGACGGTTCGCGCTCGCGCCTACAGCACGCCGCGCTCATGGGGGAGCGGCTCACCCCCGCACAGGTCGCAGAGTACGAGGCGCTGGTCGCCCGCCGCGCCTACCGCGAACCGCTGCAGCACATCACCGGCTCCGCTCCCTTCTACCGCCTAGAACTGGCAGTCGGACCGGGCGTGTTCGTACCCCGCCCCGAGACCGAGCTACTCGTCGAAGAAGCCCTCAAGGTGCTGACCGCACGCACCGATTCGACAACCGGTCAGCTGCGCATCGTCGACCTGTGCACCGGCTCCGGGGCTATCGCGGCGGCAATTAAGAGCGAACTGCCGAACGCCCAGGTGTTCGCGGTGGAACTCTCCGAAGACGCCATCCCCTACACCCGTAAGAACCTGGAGCCGCTCGGCGTACACCTGGTTCAGGGGGATGCGCTCACCACCCTGTCCGAGCTCGCCGGAACCTTCGACGCGGTGCTTTCCAACCCTCCGTACATTCCGCCGGCGAACGTACCCGCCGACCCGGAAGCCGCCCTCCACGACCCGGACAAGGCACTGTACGGAGGGGGAGATGACGGCATGCAGATGCCCTCCGCTATCGCTGCCCGCGCCTTCGAACTTCTAGCCCCCGGCGGCCTGTTCATCATGGAACACGACGACACCCAGGAAGAAGCCGTCGCCGAACTGTTGGCGCGCATCGGCTTCGAGGACTGCTACCCGGTGCGTGACCTGAATAATCGCCCGCGGCATAGCGTCGGTTATAAACCGCGCCCACTAGAGCCTTTAAACTAGTAGATGCACCACCTAGCCCGCGCTGGGCTGCGTGAAGGCAACGCGTCCGCCTCCGCAGCAGGCTCAGAGCTTGCGAAATATGGTGAACGCTCGGAAGAACGCTTCCACATGGCGCGTTGTGGATGCCGGCGCCTCGCCGCATCCAGAAAAACATGAGAGAATAAGACCCGTGACTGCAAAGCTGTACCCCGTAACGACTGAAACTGAGACCCGCGAGGCCATCGAGGTTGCCCGCGAGGCGCTGAAGGCGCACGACACGATTGTGATGCCCACCGATACCGTCTACGGTATTGCCGCCGATGCTTTCTCGCATCAGGGCGTTGCCAAGCTGCTGGCAGATAAGGGCCGCGACCGCACCATGCCGCCGCCCGTGCTGATCTTTGACCTTGCTGCGCTCGCCGGCGTGGTGGACGATGTTCCGGACGACATTTACGACCTGGGCGGCCGCTTCTGGCCCGGCGCGCTGACTCTTATTCTTCACGCGTACCCGTCGCTGAGCTGGGATTTGGGTGAGACCCGCGGTACCGTTGCCGTGCGTGTTCCCGATGACGAGTTCGCCCTGAAGCTGCTGACCGAGCACGGTCCGCTGGCGGTTTCTAGCGCGAACAAGACCGGTCAGGAAGCCGCACTGGACGCGCAGACCGCCATGGACTCCCTGGGTGAGGATGTTGCCGTGGTGATTGACGGCGGCGCTCGTCCTAAGCCGATTGAGTCTGAGCCGAATGAGGACGGCGTGGTTGTGGTGACTGAGCGTGACCCTGCACCGTCCACGATTCTGGATTGCACCTCCTTCCCCTATGTGGTGGTTCGTGAGGGCGCAATTTCGGTGGAGGAACTGCGTGAGGTTGTTCCGTCGATTCTGACTCGTGCGGAGGCTGATGAGCAGGCTGCTCGTAAGGTTGAGGAAGCCGAGGCTGCTTCTTCCGCGTCGTCTGAGCCGGCGCCTTCTGAGCGTGCTCTGGACGATCAGGCTGACCTGGATGAGGCGTACGAGCAGTGGGACAGCACCCACACCGTGAGCGGTGAGCCTGCTCGTCGCGCTTCGGCGCCTGCTGCTGGTTCTGTTGCGGCGTCCCTGCTGGGCGCTACTTCGGCTCTGTCTTCTGCTTTCAACACCGGCGTGGATCAGGAGCGTGCGCGCGGCTACCGTGACAACACTCCGAAGCCGGTTCGTGCGGATGAGCCGCAGACCCACCCGGTTCCTGCTGACACTGCCCGTGCTCTGGTCTTTGGCGAGTCGAAGATTGAGGTTGCTGCCAAGAGCAAGCCTGCCAAGGAAGAAGCTAAGGCCGAGGCTGCTACGACCGAGGCTGAGGCAAAGACCGAGCAGAAGGACGCCCCGGAGGATCAGCTCTAAACCTCTGCGGGTTATAGAGCTTGGAACATAAAATCTCGGAGCATAAAAACTTAGAAGGGAACCCCCGATATATCGCTCAGATATATCGGGGGTTCCCTTTTGCTATGAGTCTTACAGATTGCGTGCCCCTAGATTGTGCGTCTCTACAGGCACGTGCGCAATCTACTTCTTGTCGAAGCGGCGGTCCTTCTTCTTGCCCAGCGCGGTGTGGGCGTTGCGCAGTACCTCGCGTACGCGCGGGGTGGGCAGAAGGTTGTTGTCGCGCGCCCAGGAGTCATCAATGCCCTGGCCAAACCACATGACCTCGACCTTACGCACGGAGCCTGCGAACTTGTCGTTCATCAGCTCGGAGACGGTGTAGCCTGCCTTGACGGCTGCGCGGCAGAGCCATTCGGGCAGGTGCAGCGGCTTGCGGCGGCCCGCATCCAGAGTTGCGGAGGCGACGGTTGCCCCCTCCCAGGGCTGCAGGACAATGGTGGGCAGTTCGCCGGGGAAGGTGCCGAGCATGACCACGAATTCCGCGAGGGCGTGCACACTGGAGACGGGCGACTTGCCGGTGCCTGCGCCTGCAACGGACGCGAAGGGGGAGGACGCCATCTTGGCGAAGAGTTCCGTGGTGCGGCGTCCGCGGCCCTGCACGCTGGTTGCGCGCAGGATGCACAGTTCGGGTGCGCTGTCGGGGTGCTCTTCGAGGAAGTAGTCCTGCAGATCGAGTAGCGCTTCTTCACCGAGTGCCTTGGAGAAGGAGTATGCGCTGAACGGGTTAGTCTCTTCGGAAGCATCCAGCACGAGGCGCGGGCCCTGTACCGCTGCGGAGGAGAGGTGGATGACGCGGCGCACGCCGGTGCGCTGTGCGGCAATTGCGATGACTGCGGGTAGCAGTGCGTTTGCGCCGACGAGCGGGGGCAGGTCCTGCATGTTGGGTGCTGCGAGGCCCGCTGCGTTGACGACGACCTGTGCGCCGGCGAAGGCTTCTGCGAGGGAGTCGATGATGCCTTCAAGCTGGTCTGCTTCGTCGATGATGCTGTCTACGTCGAGGGCGCGGGTTGCGAGTCGAGGTGCCTCAATGGGGTCGACGCTGATACCTTCTGCGTTCAGTCGCGCGACGATGGAGGAACCAACGAAGCCGCTGGCGCCAATGACTTTCCACTTGGATTCAGACATCTCTTTTACCTCTCATGAGCCCGCGTACGTTGCGGGGAAAAATGGGGTCATTTCAACTTTCCCATATTTGAACAGTTTATGGGGAATTTGTGGGGTTTTATTCGGGCTCTGGTCGTTTTTTCGCACGGTATGCACAGCGCAAACACAGGCTGTGAAGCGGGTAGCTTGATTGATACCCAAAAGCGGGTGTGCCGGTACGTCCGCTATGCGGATAAATCAACTGAATTCGGTTGTTTATTTGTCATATAAGGCGTCTTTTGGGGTGATGGTTCACTCTCTAGTGGAGACCGCAGGTAGAATATTTTCTTTGAGTGATATATCCACACGGTTGAATACCGCGGGCGCGAGAAACACCACAAGCGCCCAGCTCGGTATGGGTATATCGCGTACCGGCTGATTCAGGCGCATCGCGCCGCGGAGGGAGAACTTATGGCAGAAAAGTACAGCGACGTGACCGCTTTTGCCCAGCCTTCTTCCGAACAGTCTTCTTCTCACGATTCTTTGAACGAGTATCCCCGCACGGTTGCCGTGGTGGTGACCTATAACCGTGAGGACCTACTACCGAGGACCCTCGCTGGTATCGCTTCTGGTGAGCGTGTGCCTGCGGCGGTGGTGATCGTTGATAACGCCTCCACGGACGGTACTGCCGAGTATCTGCGTACCCTGGACTATGAGTTGCCGGTGGATTGTATCCGCCTGGAGAGCAATATGGGTGGTGCTGGCGGTTTCGCGGTGGGTATTGATCGCGCCCTGGAACGCCATAACCCGGATCTGGTGTGGGTTATGGACGATGACACCGAGCCGACCGAGAACACCCTGTCGGAGGCGGTTGCCGCCTGGCTGAACTATTCGCCGGTGCCTTCGCAGCGCCCCGCGGTGGTGGCCTCTCGCGTGGTGTGGACGAACGGCGAGGACCACCCGATGAACACTCCGCGCACGATGTTTGCGGCGGGGGAGCAGCGTCATGCTCGTGCGCAGGCTGTGGGTGCCCGCCCGATTCGTAGCGCCTCGTTCGTGTCGATTCTGATGGATGCGCAGGCTATTCGCCGCAACGGCGGCCTGCCGATTGCTGAGTTCTTCATCTGGAATGACGACTTCGAGTTTTCGACCCGCCTGATTCATCACCGCGACGGCATTGCGGTGCCGTCCTCGGTGGCAAAGCACCACACGAAGACTTTCGGCACGACGAACGCCAACCCCGGCCCGCGTTTCTATAACGATGTACGCAATAAGCTGTGGGTCTTCACCCGCTCGCGTACCCTGAACCCGCTGGAGAAGCTGCTCTATGGTGGCTCGTCGGCGCGCCTGTGGATTTCTACTGTTCTGCGTACTGATGACCGCCGCACCTACCTGGGGTATTTCCTCAATGGTGTGCGTGATGGTTTGCGTGCGCCTCGCCCGAATGCTCAGGTGCTTGAGGGCATTTACCCGCTGACTTTCCCCGGCCGCTACGGCGTGCCGGCATCCGCTGAAAGCCCCGCTGATTCTGAGAAGGCGCGTGGTTGCGTGAGCTCTGTACCCGATTTCTCGGTGCTGATGAGCGTGTACGCGAAGGAGAACCCCGCCTATCTGGACCAGGCGTTGGAGTCAAATCTTCTGAACCAGACGGTGCGTCCTTCCGAGCTGGTTTTGGTGAAGGACGGTCCGCTGACCCCCGAGCTGGATGCCGTGGTGGACCGCTGGGTTCAGCGCGCCGAGAATCTGGATTGCCCGCCGATTCAGGTGGTGGAGCTGGCTCAGAATGTTGGTTTGGCGGAGGCGCTGAACGCCGGTCTGCAGGCGTGTTCGTATGAGCTGGTGGCTCGTGCTGATTCTGATGATCTGTCTGAGCCGACTCGTTTTGCGCGTCTGATTCCTGCCCTGGTGCAGGGCGGCTACACGGTGCTGGGCTCTGCCATGCTTGAGGTGAATGAGAGCAATACTGCGGTGGAGTCGACCCGCGAGGCGATTGTTGAGTCCGAGCGTCTGCTGCGCGCGATGGATTCGCGTAACCCGATTTATCACCCGTCGGTGGCGTTCGTGAAGAGTGCCGTGCAGCAGCTGGGCGGTTACGAGTTCGTGCCCGGCGCTGAGGATTGGTGGCTGTGGATGCGTCTGCGCGATGCCGGCTACCGTCTGGGCAATATCCCTGAGGCGCTAGTGCGTTACCGCGTGGGTGCGGGCGCGTACACGAAGCGCGGGGGAGTGGACGCCTGGTTGCAGGATGTGGCGATTCAGCGTCGACTGTACACCGGTCACGGTATTTCTAAGCTTCAGTGGGCTCAGAATATGGCGGTGCGCAGTGTGTACCGTTTTGTTCCTGAGCAGGCGCGCCGTTTGGCGTTTCGTGCGTTGTCGTCTTTGACGGCTCGTGCTTCTTCTCGTTCTTCTGGTACCGCATCTGAAGGAGGCATGTAGTGGCTCAGTTGAAACCTCACGCTCATGTGGTGATGCGGAAGGCTGCTCAGCGCGGCACGATGGTGACGGAGGGTGACTCTGGCACGATGCTGGTGAACCGCCTGTATGAGCGTAAGCCGTGGTGGTTGATTGCGCAGGCACTGATTGATTCGAGCGCCTGGGTTCTGTCGGTTTTGTTCGCGTATATGCTCCGCTATAGTGTGCTGCTCAGTAACGGCTCGGTGTTCGATATTATTCACCCGGCGTCGTTGACGATGACCGCTACGTTGGCTGTGGTGTTGCACCTGGTCATTGGTCTGGCGGGCGTGAAGATTTATAACGGCGTGTATTCGTACGGTTCGTTTGACGAGTCCTGGCGTGCTGGCGCGGCTGCTTTGAGCGCGGGTGCGGCGTTGACTGCGTTCTCCTTTGTGGATGAGCTGCTGGGTCTGCCGCATATTCCGCATAGTGTGCCTGCGATTGCGGCGGCATTTAGCCTCATTATGATGGCGGGCGCTCGCATGGCGAAGCGTGTGTACACTGAGCGCGGTGCGGTGCGTGAGCTGACCGGCGAGCCGGTGATTGTGTACGGTGCCGGTTTTATCGGCGGCATGGTCATGGATTCGATGCTGCACGATGAGGATGCGAAGCTTCGCCCGGTTGCTGTCTTTGATGACGACCAGTTGAAGGCTGGTACGAAGTTCCACGGCATTTCGGTGATTACGACTTACCGCGAGCTGGAGCAGGTAATTCGTGAGTCGGGTACCCGTAAGATTCTGGTGACGATTTCGGATATGTCGGAGGATTACTTCGAGTCCTTCTGCAACCGCATGCGTAAGCTTAAGGTTGAGGTTCAGCGTATTAGTAGCGCGAATGCTCGACTGATGGGTGAGCGTCTGATTACCGCGAGCGATAACGATTTGATGCGCGTGATTCGTGGCGAGATTAACTACGATATTGACCGCGATATTCTGCGTTCGTACCTGCACGGTAAGCGAGTGCTGGTGACCGGTGCGGGCGGTTCGATTGGTTCTGAGCTGTGCCGTCAGATTAGCGAGTTTGAGCCGGAGACTCTCATGATGCTTGATCATGATGAGACTCTGCTGATGGAGACGAAGGTTTCGATTACTCACGAGTCGAGCCTGGACGATGACCGCATCATCCTCGCTGATATTCGTGAGGGTGATAATCTGCTGGAGATTTTCCGTGACCGTCGCCCCGAGGTAGTGTTCCATGCTGCGGCTTTGAAGCATGTGTCGGCGCTGGAGGCGTACCCGCAGGAGGCGTGGAAGACGAACTCCCTGGGTACTCTGAACGTGCTGCGTGCCGCAGAGGCGGTGGGCGTGAAGACCTTCGTAAACGTTTCGACTGATAAGGCGGCGGATCCGAAGACTGCGCTGGGTCAGTCCAAGCGCGTGGCGGAGCGTCTGACCGCGTACTTTGGTGAGAAGACCGGCAACACCTACGTGTCGGTTCGTTTTGGCAACGTGTTTGGTTCGCGCGGTTCGATTAAGCCGCTCTTTACGAAGCAGATCCTCTCGGGTGGTCCGATTACCCTGACGGATAAGCGCGCGACCCGTTACTTCATGCTGATTACCGATGCCTGCTTGCTGGTGATGCTTGCCGGTGCGATTGGTCGCCCGGGTGAGGTCATGGTGCTGGATATGGGTCAGCCGGTCAAGATCCTGGACGTTGCGAAGGCGATGCGCCAGGCGTATGAGCGGTATGACGTGGAGATCAAGGAGATTGGTCTTCGCAAGGGTGAGAAGCTGGATGAGGCTCTCTTCGGCGGTACCGAGAAGCTGGTACCTAGTGAGGAGAACCGGTATATTTCCCGGTCGAGTGCTCCGGCGCTTGACCCTGATGAGCTCGATTATGAGCTGTGGATTCAGAACTATCGGGAGCACAGTGGCTATGAGCGTCATGGCCTGGAGCGTGCCCCTGATCCGCGTACTTTGGCGGATGCGCAGACGTTCTAATCTTTAGGGAATGACATCGGATGCTGCACTTGCGTGGCGGGTGCGGTATCCGGTGTTTTCTCTTTCTCGGGTGTAGAACATTTCAGGACGCAGAATATGCAGAACGTATGGAGAGAATCTGTAATGTTTAGTCCCGGGCTACTGAAGAGTTCTATAGAATACGAAGTAAACACACACACACTACGCACACATCGTCCCTTAGCTGCAATTCTGGAGCTTGCGTCCAGGGGAGCGGCGCCAATGCCTTGGAGCTGGTATGACCTCCTTTTCTGAGCTGTTGAGCATTTTTGCTCTTGCTTTTGTTTTGGGTGCCCTTTTGCCGTTTGCGGTGCGCCCGATTTTGCACCGCTACAACATGGTGGATGTTCCTAATGAGCGTTCTTCGCATACTGCTCCGACGTACCGCGGTATGGGTTTGGCGACTGCGGCTGCGACCTTTGTGGCGTTTGTGGCGGCTACCCTGTTCGGCTGGACGTACCGTTCTGCTGAGTCTTTGCAGCTGGCGGTGACGATTGCCGCGGCGATTCTGTGTGCTCTTGCCCTGGGCTGGCTTGAGGATATTCGCGGCGTGAGCATTGTGCGTCGTGCGGGCCTGCAGCTGGTGATTGGCGTACTGGTGAGCGTGAGCTTTGCGACGGTGCAGGGCACGAACATTCTGCTGCTGATTCTGGGCGCGATTTTTGTTGCCGGCTACATTAACGTGGCGAATTTTATGGACGGCATTAACGGTATTTCTGGTGCTCACGGTCTGGTGGCTGGTTTGGCGTATGCGCTGACCGGTTGGATGGTGAACCTTCCGTGGCTGGCTTTGGCTGGTGTGGCTGTTGCCGGTGCTTTTGCGGCGTTCCTGCCGTGGAATGTGCGCCCTGGTAAGAACGTGTTTTTGGGCGATGCGGGTTCTTATGTTTTGGGCGCGGCGCTGGGCACGTTGGCTGTGGGCGCGTGGTTTGCGGATGTTCCGTTCCTGTTGGCTTTTGCTCCGCTGATGACGTATCTGGCGGACGCGGGTACGACTCTGTTCCGTCGTTTTATGGCGGGGGAGCAGTGGTACAAGCCGCACCGTACTCACACTTATCAGCGTCTGACGGATGTTGGTTTCAGCCACCTTGGTTCGACCGCCGTGGTGACCGGTACGACCATTCTGGTGTGGGTGCTGCTGGCGTTTGCCTCTGATTTGTTTGCTTCGGGCGCCGTGCTGGCGGCTGTTGGTGTGGTTCTTGTGGCTCTTGCCGTGCTGGTGGTGTACCTGCGTATGCCGCAGCTCTTTGGCGGTGAGGCACCTACTTCTGCGATTGACCTGTCGAAGCGCTTTGCGGCGGATTCGAAGGGTTCGGCGCCGAAGGCGAAGTCGGCAACTGCAGAGCCTGCTACCGGCTCTTTGACCTCGGCGACTGGCGTTCCGGCGACTCCTGAGAACGTAGAGCCGACCTCGCTGCATCCGGAGCCGATCATGCCGGATTCCGTGAAAGACCGTGCAGATAGCTCTTCTGCTGCTCGCTCCTCTGTTCAGCCTTCTTCTCATCGCAACCGTGGGGAGAAACACTAATGGCTTCTGAGCAGCCTAAATCTCAGGCTCCTGCAGAGCCTCTCTGGAGGCGCGTGGTGGACGTTCTGTGGTATCCGCCGGCGGAGCGCAAGAAGCAGCAGAAACACCGCCGAGAGCGTGCTCAAGCAGGTTTGAAGGCCTCTTCTTTCGAGAGTCAAGAGCTTTCCTGGAAATTTTTGTTCTACAGGGTATCGGCTTACTCTCTGCTGGCTTGGTTGGGCGGTATGATGAGTGCGTACCTGTTTGCGGGCCCCGTGGGCGCGCTAGGAATAACATTGGGCTTTCTGATAATCTATATATGCTTCACTCTGGGCGTATTGGTTATGTTGGTTGCTCCCATTTTCGACTGGGGTGTACCCAAATCGCTGGTGGTGAGCTACCTCGTGAAGATTGCTCTGCTCGGTCTGGTATTGATGTTTGTGCCGTTCCCCGAGAATCTGAGGCACGGTTGGACTCTCGCAGGCGCATGTACCGGCGTGATTCTGTGGATTGTTATTGAAACAGTTAGCATCGCACGACTGAGAATTTTGTACTTCGACACCGACTCGGAAGACCATGGTCGGTAACACGATCGGTGTTTGAAAGGAAAAACGTTTGGCCGAAGAGAAGAAGTGGTGGGACGGAGATAAAAAGCTCCGCACCACCGGAGAATTGGTATCTGACGGAGGTCTCTCCGGTGCAGTCATGTCGATTCTCTATCTGATCATCGGTGTAGCAGTGTGGGGAGGCATCGGTTACCTCGGTGACCTGGTCTTCTCCACCACCTGGCTGGTGTGGGTTGGCGTCTTGATTGGCGCTATTGGAGGTTTGACCCTCGTCTTTACCCACATGACCAGGCAGAATAAAGACCGTTAGGTCATTGAACGCGGACCGCCAGGTCACACATTCATCCATGTAGTTAGCATGTCAGTCGTTTATAGGCAGACATGGGCTCTTGATAGCCACTAGTAGCAAGAAAGGACTTGCTTTGATCGAGAACGGGTTGATCCTCGCGGAAGCCTATGTGCCGCCGACCCCCGAAGACATGCATCTGCCACCCTTCTTCACCATTGGTGATTTCGCTTTCGGTAAGCAGAACGTACTGATTCTGCTGTCCGTGGTGATTATCGCGGTCTTCTTCCTCACCGCAGCACGTAAGCGCGCCATGGTTCCCGGCAAGACTCAGTTCATCGCTGAGTCCGGCTACATGTTTGCTCGTAACTCCCTCGGTAAGGAAACCCTGGGCGTACAGCACTACAAGCCGTTCGTGCCGATTCTGTTCGCCTCCTTCTTCTTCGTTCTGGTGAACAACCTCTACGGTTCGATTCCGTTTGTTCAGTTGCCCACCTTCTCGCACCCCGGTAGCGCCTACGCGCTGGCTGGCGTAGCGTACCTGACCTGGGTTGGCGTTGGTATCAAGCGCAAGGGCCTGGGCGGCTTCTTCAAGGACATCACCATGCCCTCGGGTCTGCCGGTGTGGATTTACCCCATCCTGATCCCGATCGAGTTCTTCTCGAACCTGCTGATTCGTCCCGCAACTCACGCGCTACGTCTCTTCGCGACCATGTTCGGTGGTCACCTGGCGCTGATGGTTGCATCCAGCATGGTGACCTACATGGTTGAGACCCTGGGTGGTATCGGCTACCTGGCTGCTATTGCTCCCGGTGCTCTGGGCCTGTTCCTGTACTTCCTGGAATTCATGATTCAGTGCATCCAGGCTTATGTGTTCGCTCTGCTGCTGGCTGTGTACCTGCAGGGCTCGGTTTCCGAGGGACACTAAACTCTCTAGTTTTTTAGGTTTTCGCGTTCGTCATTGGGCGTGAATAAAGCAACCCACACGTTCACTGTGCGGGCTATTAACTCAAATCAAACTCTGTTCGGTCCGGGTATGTTCCCGGTCGAACACTGTTGAAAGGAAAAATAATGGTTGGTTCCATCACTGCGGTTGGCTACGGTCTGGCAGCTATTGGCGGCGGCATCGGCGTGGGTCTGATCTTCGCGGCATACATGACCAGCGTTGCTCGTCAGCCCGAGTCCCAGAAGACCCTGCAGCCCATGCTGTTCCTGGGCTTCGCACTGGTCGAGGCGCTGGCAATTCTGGGCCTGGTTCTCGTCTTCATCAAGTAACCGGCTCTGCCACATCCTAAACGACCCATCCCATAGAACAGGATTCCCTCCATGATTTATCTGGCAAGCGAAGGGGGAGCGGAGGCAACTTCGAACCCCCTGATTCCCGACGTCGGGGAAATTGTCATTACCCTCATCGGATTCCTGATCCTCTACTACATCGTTGCTAAGTACGTTGTCCCGGCGTTCGAGAAGATCTACCAGGACCGTAAGGAAGCAATCGAAGGTGGCCTTGCCAAGGCCGAGAAGGCACAGGCAGAGGCTGCAGCGGCTCGCGATGAGTACACCCAGCAGCTCGAAAGCGCTCGACTGGAGGCTCAGAAGATTCGTGAAGAGGCACGCGCAGAGGGCGAGGCAATCATTGCCGATGCTCGCGAGCGTGCAACCGCTGAGGCTCAGCGCATTAGCGATAATGCAGCAAAGGCTATCGAGGCAGAGCGTGCGGCAGCAGCAGTGTCCCTCCGTTCCGAGGTTGGCACTCTTGCTACGACCCTTGCCGGCAAGATTGTGGGCGAAGCCCTCAACGATGATGAGCGATCGGCCCGTGTGGTAGATCGTTTTCTTGCTGACCTTGAAACCGAGAAGCAGAACGCAGGTGCGGCTCGGTAATGGCAGGAGTATCTACTGAATCACTGAGCAAGGTGGAAGAGGTGCTGGAAGCTCACGCTTCCCTGCAGCCCCTGAACCTGGCGAGCGAGCTTTTCGCTGTGGTTGATGTTCTCGACCACAACGGCACCCTGCGCCGTGCTGTCACCGATTCTTCGCGTGATGCAGCAGCACGTCAGGGTATCGCTAACACCGTCTTCGGCGGCAAGATCTCTTCTCAGGCTATGGCTGTGCTCACCAGTGCGGTGGCTCAGCGCTGGTCCGATGATGCTGATCTGGCGAATGCCCTGGAGCGTGCAGCAGTGCTCGCCGTGACCGCATCGGCTCAGTCTCGCGGTGGCGTGGACGCCCTGGACGAGGTACTCAACGAACTACTCACCTTTGTGCGTACCGTTGATTCCAACGCTCAGGCGCAGGAAGCGCTGTCCGACCATCAGGCAAGCAAAGAAGCAAAGAAGAAGCTCGCCGTGGCGCTCGGTGGCCCCGCCACCACCGCCGAAGGTGTGCTTCTGCTCGAACGAGTTGGCTCCAACCCCCGCGGCCGTCACGCTGCACGGGTAGCCGATGAGTTCGCAGAAATCATCGTCACGCGACAGAACCGTTACATTGCGCGAGTAACTAGCGCGATTGCGCTGTCGCAGGCACAGCTTGAACGTCTCGGTCGCACGCTCAACGCCGTGTACGGCCGTGAGCTGAAGCTCGACGTTTCGGTGGACCCCGCCGTTCTGGGCGGTCTGCGTGTTCAGGTGGGCGACGAGGTGATCGACGGTACCGTCGAGACCCGCATGTCCGACCTGGCTCGTTCCATCGGCTAGCGGCTCAAGCTAGCGACGCTGAACCGTTCGTCGCAACGGTGATTTAGAAGATACCTCGGGTAGCGGGTGCGTGGCAGATGCCTCCTTCGCAGAAGCGGCGGCATTGCCCGCCCGTTCAACCCGAATTGCAAGTTTCGGTTGGTTCCGTTGACGGAACGCAACCACAATGAGAGAGCAGGGACACAAGATGGCCGAACTGACCATCAATGCCGAAGATGTCCGTAATGCGCTGAACGAGTTTGCAGCGTCTTACGAACCCGGCAATGCAGAACGTGTTGAGGTGGGTCGAGTTGTATCGGCCTCCGACGGTATCGCTCGTGTCGAGGGCCTTCCCTCGGTTATGGCGAATGAGCTGCTTCGTTTCGAAGACGGCACCCTCGGCCTCGCACAGAACCTGGATACCCGCAATATTGGTGTGATCGTCCTGGGTGACTTCACCGGTATTGAAGAGGGCCAGGTCGTACACCGCACCGGTGAGGTCCTCTCGGTGCCCGTTGGCGACGCGTACCTCGGTCGCGTTGTTGACCCCCTGGGTAACCCGATCGATGACCTGGGCCCCATTGAGGCTGAAGGTCGCCGCGCACTGGAGCTGCAGGCTCCCGGCGTGACCCAGCGTAAGTCGGTTCACGAGCCGCTGCAGACCGGTCTGAAGGCAATCGACTCGATGATTCCGATTGGTCGCGGTCAGCGTCAGCTGATCATTGGTGACCGCCAGACCGGTAAGACCGCTATTGCGATCGACACCATTCTGAACCAGAAGGACAACTGGGCTTCGGGTGACCCCAACAAGCAGGTTCGATGCATCTACGTGGCTGTTGGCCAGAAGGCATCCACCATTGCAGCTGTCCGCCACACCCTTGAGACTCGCGGCGCGCTGGAGTACACCACCATCGTGGCATCTCCCGCATCCGACGCAGCAGGCTTCAAGTACCTGGCACCCTACACCGGTTCGGCTATCGGCCAGCACTGGATGTACGGTGGCAAGCACGTCCTCATCATCTTCGACGACCTGTCGAAGCAGGCAGAAGCATACCGCGCTGTGTCCCTGCTGCTGCGCCGCCCGCCGGGACGTGAAGCATACCCCGGTGACGTCTTCTACCTGCACTCCCGCCTGCTGGAGCGTTGCGCTAAGCTCTCTGACGACCTGGGCGCAGGCTCGATGACCGGCTTCCCGATCATTGAGACCAAGGCAAACGACGTTTCCGCCTTCATTCCGACCAACGTCATCTCCATTACTGACGGCCAGATCTTCCTGCAGTCCGACCTGTTCAACGCTAACCAGCGTCCGGCAGTCGACGTCGGTATCTCCGTCTCCCGTGTTGGTGGTGCCGCACAGACCAAGGCTATGAAGAAGGTCTCCGGTACCCTGAAGCTGGAGCTGGCACAGTACCGTGCAATGGAAGCGTTCGCAATGTTCGCATCCGACCTGGACGACGCTACCAAGGCACAGCTGACCCGCGGTTCTCGCCTGACCGAGCTGCTGCGTCAGCCGCAGTACACCCCGTACGCAGTTGAAGAGCAGGTTGTCTCCATTTGGGCTGGTACCTCCGGTCACCTCGACGACATTGAGGTTTCCGACGTGCTGCGCTTCGAGGAAGGCTTCATCGAGTACCTGCGTCACAAGACCTCGGTACTGACCGATATCGCTTCCTCCGGCAATCTTGAGGATGACACCGTTGCAGCTCTGAAGTCCGCAGTTACTGACTTCAAGCAGGGTTTCAAGTCTGAGGGCAGCAGCCACCTCGTCGACGCAGGTCACGAGGAGCACAAGGCAGCTCGCGATAGCGACATCACTCAGGAAACCATCGGTTAGCGATTAGTCCTCGCCTTCTCCCCGCCTCAGCTATGAGGCTGGGGCGGGGCAGAAAGCAAGGAGAAAGGAAGCTCTATGGGAGCCCAGATTAGGGTTTACCGACAGAAGATTGCTTCGACGTCGTCTATGAAGAAGATCTTCAAGGCGATGGAGATGATCGCGACCTCCCGCATTAACAAGGCTCGTAACGCTGCTCAGGCAGCCGGCCCTTACGCGAACGCTCTGACCCGCGTGGTGACTGCGGTTGCAACTCAGCACGGTATTAAGCACCCGCTGATTCACAAGCCGCACGAGTCCGAAGCCTACGAACACCGTCGCTCCGCAATCCTGGTTGTTACCAGTGACCGCGGTCTGGCAGGTTCGTACTCCTCCGCTATCCTGCGTCGTACCGAATCTCTGATTGAGAGGCTGCGCTCTAACGGCCAGGAGGTACAGCTGTACCTGGTTGGCCGTAAGGCAAAGGCTTACTTCGAGTTCCGTGAGCGCCCCTACGCCCGTGCGTGGGAGGGGCACACCGATGCACCTCGCGTCGAAACCGCCGTCGAAATTCGTGACGCGCTGCTCGAAGCCTACGACCTGCCCTTCGAAGAGGGCGGCGTGGACGAACTGCACATCGTATACACCGAGTTCAAGTCGATGGTTGTTCAGGAACCCAAGATCCTGCGCCTGCTGCCCATCCACGTGGGTGACGCAAAGGCTATGGGCGAGGAAATCGTTCCCGACCAGGAACTGACCAAGGCTGAGTACGAGCAGGCGGCATCCTTCGAGTTCGAGCCCTCCGCCGAGGAAGTGCTCAACGCGCTGTTGCCGCGCTACATTGCATCGCGTATCTTCTCCTGCCTCCTGCAGGCAGCAGCAAGTGAGCTGGCATCCCGCCAGCGCGCGATGAAGACCGCAGGTGACAACGCTGAGACGCTGATTACCAAGTACACCCGTTTGATGAACAACGCACGTCAGGCGGAAATTACTCAGGAGCTCTCCGAAATCGTGGGCGGCGCAGACGCCCTCGGCTCCTAGTACTTGTACGCCAACGAAGCCATCAACTGTCCAAACTTTCTAAGTAAGTGAGAAATATGACTGCCACCTACAACGAATCGGTCTCCGCACCGACTCAGGGCGCAACGGGTCGTATTGCCCGCGTCATCGGCCCCGTGGTCGACGTCGAGTTCCCCGCCGGTCAGGTCCCCGAGATTTACAACGCTCTGACCACCGAGCTGACCCTCGACGGTCGCACCCGCACCATCACCTTCGAGACCGCACAGCACCTGGGCGACTCGATCGTTCGCGCTATCTCCCTGCAGCAGACTGACGGCCTGGTCCGCGGTCAGGCTGTAGTCGACACCGGCGCACCGATCTCCGTCCCCGTTGGTGACGGCGTGAAGGGCCACATTTTCAACGTTCTTGGTGACGCACTCGACGTGCCGAACTCCGAGATTAAGGCTGACACCTACTGGCCGATTCACCGTGCCGCTCCCGGCTTCGCAGAGCTGGAAGGCTCCACCGAAATGCTGGAGACTGGTATTAAGTCCATCGACCTTCTGACCCCCTACATCAAGGGCGGTAAGATTGGTCTGTTCGGTGGTGCAGGCGTGGGTAAGACCGTGCTGATCCAGGAAATGATTACCCGTGTGGCTCGTAACTTCGGTGGTACCTCCGTGTTCACCGGTGTTGGCGAGCGTACCCGTGAGGGTAACGACCTGTGGGTCGAAATGGAAGAAGCAGGCGTTCTGAAGGACACCGCTCTTGTGTTCGGCCAGATGGATGAGCCCCCGGGAACCCGTCTGCGCGTGGCACTGACCGGTCTGACCATGGCGGAGTACTTCCGCGATGTTCAGAACCAGGACGTGCTGCTGTTCATCGACAACATCTTCCGTTTCACTCAGGCAGGTTCTGAGGTTTCCACCCTGCTGGGCCGCATGCCCTCCGCAGTGGGTTACCAGCCGAACCTGGCGGACGAAATGGGTCTGCTGCAGGAGCGTATTACCTCCACCCGTGGTCACTCCATCACCTCCATGCAGGCAATTTACGTGCCTGCGGATGACTACACCGACCCGGCGCCGGCAACCACCTTCGCGCACCTGGATGCGACCACCGAGCTCTCTCGTGAAATCGCATCGCGCGGTCTGTACCCGGCAATTGACCCGCTGTCCTCCACCTCCCGAATTCTGGACGCACAGTACATCGGTCAGGAGCACTACGACACCGCAATTCGCGTGAAGGCTATTCTGCAGGAAAACAAGGAACTGCAGGACATCATCGCGATTCTGGGTGTGGACGAGCTCTCCGAGGAGCAGAAGATCGTCGTGGCACGTGCACGTCGTATCGAGCAGTTCCTCTCCCAGAACACCTACACTGCAAAGCAGTTCACCGGTGTCGAGGGTTCGACCGTTCCGCTGAAGGACACCATCGAGTCCTTCCAGATGATCTGCAACGGCGATGTCGACCACATCCCCGAGCAGGCGTTCTACAACATTGGTGGTATGGACGACGTTATGCGCCGCTACGAGGAAATCAAGGCACAGACTGGAGCTAAGTAATCATGGCTCTGAAAGTTGAAGTTGTTTCCCGCGAACGCGTCGTGTGGACTGGCGAAGCGAAGTACGTTCGTGCACGCTCCGTCAGCGGTGACCTCGGCATCCTGCCGGGTATGATCCCCACCTGCACGCTGCTGGCACAGGACGGCGAGCTGCTCATTGAACCTGTTGAGGGTGAGCCCATTAAGACCATCCTCAACGCAGGTTTCTTGACCGTCTCGAACGATCACGTGACCATCGCTGCAAAGCACGCAGAGATCTAAAGCCGGTTCCCCGCAAAGGGAATTGACCACTGTGTACACCTCGCCGGTGTTCTTCCCTGAAAGGGGAGGGGCACCGGCGATTGGTGTATCCGGGGGGGGGCAGGTCGTGTGCGCAGAAAGATCGGTATACGCAGAAAAGGGGCGCCTCCCATGTATCGGGAGGCGCCCCTCAAGCTATCTATAGCCGCCTAGCTAGAGCCGTTTAGAACAGGCGGTCAGCTAGAACAGGCGGTCAGCCGAGTCGTCCACGCCGCGCATCGCGTCGTAGTCCAGGCTCACGCAGCGGATGCCGCGGTCTTCCGCCAGGGTGCGAGCCTGCGGCTTAATCGTCTGCGCCGCAAACACGCCACGTACCGGTGCCAGTAGCGGGTCACGGTTGAGCAGCTCCAGGTAACGGGTCAGCTGCTCCACACCGTCAATATCGCCCACACGCTTGAGCTCGACCGCCACGGAGACGCCGTGCGCATCCTTCGCCATGATGTCTACCGGACCGATAGCGGTCGGGTACTCGCGGCGCACCAGCGAATAGCCCTCACCGAGAGTGTAGATCTGCTCGGCGAGCAGACGCTGCAGGTCAGCCTCCACACCGTCCTTGATGAGGCCGGGATCAACACCCAAATCGGTGGCGTGCTCGTGCTCAATCTTGTAGATGCGAATCATCAGGCGGTCATCGCTCTTAGCCGCCTGAACGGTCCACAGCTGCTGAACATCGGACTCCAGGTCCTCACGGATGCTATGCGGAACGTCCTCACGCTCAGCCACCAGCAGGGAGCAGGGAGGGCTCATCCAGTTCAGAGGCTTGTAGGAACCGCCGTCGGAGTGAATGAGGACGGAGCCGTCATTCTTGACCATCAGCAGGCGGGTAGCGCGGGGCAGGTGGGCGCGGAGGCGGCCCTCATAATCTACGGAGCATTCAGCAATGACAATACGCATCCGTCCACTCTAGCAGGTACGAGTGTTTGGCTCTAGCAGGTGAGGGTATGAGCTAGGGAACCTTGAGCTTGGTACAGGTCGCGGTACGGGGGCACAGTAGGGAAGTACGGCACAGTAGGGAGGTGCGGCACAGAGCGGGGGAGTACCGCCTCAGCATGAGTACCACGCCAGTATGAGGAAGAGCGCAGAGCGAACAGCGGCAGGGTAGGTAGGTAGAGATAGTTGAGCGGCGCGGTAGAATAGGGCTCATGGCACGTAAGAATCATCCCGGCAGGCGAGCATCCGGCACCACCAGTGATAAGTGGCACCGTCAAGCACCCGCAGGGCGTGATATCAGCAGGATCCTCGATCCTGCACCCCGACTGGAACGTGACCGATACGGTGACTGGCTGGTGCAATACATTCCCGCCGTCAACGCCCAAAAAACCTACACCTGCCCCGAATGCTACCGCCCGATTCCGCCCAGAACAGCGCACCTGGTGGTGTGGCAAGAAAGCCACACGATGGGCCGTAGCCGCGCCATCGACGAGCGCAGGCACTGGCATCAGCACTGCTGGCGCACCCGCCGCAAATAGGCTGAACAGTGCACTTGAGGCGCAGCCCAAGACCATATTCTCGAATCCATTTCTTGAAGGAACGCAATGAGCAACACCGCCGATATCACCCGCGAGCAGGAATTCGATCCCGCCCGCTACGTCTTCAGCACCGCCGCTGAGCCCACCCCCATTAAGGCACGTACTGTGCTTCCGGCACGCCGTGAGAACTTTACCGTCACCACTGCGGACGGCAAGCGCCTCGTCGGTGAACTCGCCCTGCCCGAAGGCGAAGTCAAGGCAACCCTGGTGACCTTCCACCCGCTACCCACCCACGGCGGCTACATGGACTCGCACGTGTACAAGAAGGCGTCCTTCCGCCTGCCGGCGCTGTCGAACATTGCGGTGCTGCGTTTCAACACTCGCGGCACCTCCTCGATTCGCGGCACCAGCGAAGGCGTCTTTGACGGCGGCTTTGCCGAGAAGAAGGACTTCGACGCAATCCTGAAGTTCGTACGCGAGCGCGCCCTGCCGAACCCCTGGCTGGTCGGCTGGTCCTTCGGCACCGAGCTGGTGCTCAAGTACGCGCCCGAATACGCGGACGAGTTCACCGGCGCTATTCTGCTCTCTCCGCCGCTGCACCGTGTGCACCCGGCTGAGCTGGACGAGTGGAACAAGATCGCGAACCCGCTGTACGCGCTGGTGCCCGAGCACGACGACTACCTGCAGCCTCCGGCGGCGTGTGAGCGTTTCGCGGCTGTACCGCGCACTCGGGTGATTCCCTTTGAGGGGTGCAAGCACCTGTGGGTGGGCGAGAAGTCCGTGCAGCAGGTCCTCAACACCGTGGTCAGCATCGTCACCGGTGCACCCACCGAACTGCCCACCGAATACAGCGGCCCGGTGGCAGAAGAAATCACTGAGCTCTAAAAGTTCGGCATAAAAACACGGCATAAAGCATGAAGGCGGCGGCTTTGGATAGAACATCCAAAGCCGCCGCCTTCGTATCTATACGCGATGCGTGCCCCGCGGGAAGAGTAGCGAGCGCGTAGAGAAACCTAGAGCTGTTTACAGCTGGAGGTGACTACAGTTGGGCGGTGACTATAACTGGTCTTGGCGAGGAATGAACACCTCACGCACCAGAATCAGCATGGAAGCTGCCACCGGAATAGCAATCAGCGCACCCAGCACGCCCCAGAGCGCGCCACCGGCAGCCACCGAAATAATCGCAACACCGGCAGGAACCGAGACAGCGCGAGCCATAATA
The DNA here is from genome assembly GCF_001812285.1 of Rothia sp. HMSC065B04. Taxonomy (NCBI): domain Bacteria; kingdom Bacillati; phylum Actinomycetota; class Actinomycetes; order Micrococcales; family Micrococcaceae; genus Rothia; species Rothia sp. HMSC065B04. Next base: position 170,672 of record NZ_KV808410.1, on the reverse strand, counting down.
CGCGGAGAAATCAGGTACGCCTCCACCTGCAAGTACAGGAAGTACGCCACCGAAAACCACAGCGCCAGACTCCAGTCCTGAGTCAGCAGAATCAGCGAGGTCAAAATCAGCGCAATCACGCCACCAACCAGCGGAATGAACGCCAGAATCATAACGACCAAAGCCATCAACTGCGGGAAGCTAAAGCCCAAGAACAACATTATGAAGAATGCGAAGAGGGCGTTCAGAATGGCTACCATCGCCTGGCCCATCACGTAGTTACCCACCGACTCAGTAATCTTGTCGGTAATGTACTTGACACGCACACGCTTAGACGCCGGCGCCAAACGCACACCCCACGCCTTAATCGTGTCCATCGACGTGAGGAAGTACAGGGACAGGAACAGCACAATAATCACGCCGGTCACGCTCTGCGCCAGGGTAGAACCCGCAGAAACCAGGCTCGACATGAAGCTATTGACCTGCGAAGAGGAGAACGTCGACTCCAAGAACTTCGGGACGTTCTCATTCACCCAGGTGCTGATGCTAAAACGCTGATCAAGCTCGTGGTACCAATCAGAATCAATCGTGTTCTGATAAATACCCGGCGCGTACTGAACAAACTTAGACGCCTGCTCGCTAATGACCGGGCCAATCGTCATCACCAGACCGGTCACAGCGCCAGCAAAACCAGCAAGCACAGCAATCACGCCGATACCGCGCTTAATGCCCCAAGACTCCAGGCGGCGCACAATCGGGTCCAGACCCAGAGCAATGAAAATAGCGCCGGTCACCCAACCCACCAGGGCACCTACATTATTGAAAATGTAGTAGGCGAAGAGCGCCAGACCCACGCCCACGGTCATGAGGAAACCAAAAGCGACCGGGTTATGCATCATCGAGGTCTTGCCGTTGCCGACCACCTTCGGTGCGGGAGGCGCATCCTCAGAAGCGGCGGGGACCACCGGAATGGTATCCGTAGGAGGCATGGACGCGCGGCGGCGCTTGGAACGCACCTGGCTAATGCTTTCGGTTATCTCGCTGAAGGTCTCCGTTAACTGATCGGTGAGGGATTCCTTCTTGCGTGTCTCGGAGGACGAGGTCGTCTCTGCGGGAGCTTCTGAGGCTTTCTTCTCGCTCATGCTCTTCCTTTCCGAATCATTCCGGGTATTTTTTCTCTACTGTGCCATTCTACCGGCTGGTTTACTTTGTTACGGCGTCCACGGTGAATCCCAAGGACAGGGGAGTGCATGTGGGAGAGATATTTGCGGGACGGATCGGGCAATAGCCCAAACGCTATCCCCGGCATGAGCTCAGAGCGTAGGCGACAGAGAACGGGCGCTCGCAACGGTGCGTTGTGGGGATAATAGAGGAAGGAACGCGTGAAGGATTTAGCCCGCACGCAACAATAGGTACAGAACGTAAAGGAGCCCAGGATGAGCATTATTTTTGATCCGGCAGACCGCGGCGCATCCCAGAACGCGGCACAGGGTAACGTCGCGCAGGGTGGTGTAGCGCAGAACGGGGTAGCGCCGGAGATTCCCGCCTCCGTACGTAACGCCATGGAACTGAACCCCAACGCGGCACAGAACGCAGCGGCACAGTCTGCTGGCGAGCAGGGTGGCGAGCAGACCCCTTCCGCTCCCACCTGGCGCTACGAGGTCAACACCCCCGAAGAGTTCCAGAAGTTCGTGCAGCTCTCCAGCCAGGGTGCCGTGATTTTTGCGCTCTACGCGCCGCACTCGCCCTCCTCCCTGCAGATGCTCGAAGGCGTGCAGAAGCTCGTTGACTCCGCCGCAGGTAGCATGATTTGCGCCGCCGTGGACGTCACCAAGCTCCCCGAAGCTGCCCAGGCATTCGGCGTGAGCGGCGTGCCCGCGGGTGTTGCTGTTCTGGCGGGCCGCCCGGCACCGATTTACACCGGCCCGGTCAGCGCAGAAGACCTCGGCGATGTGCTCTCCCAGGTTCTGCAGCTCGCGGCACAGTACCAGCTGCCCGGCGGCTTTGACCCGGTCGTTCCTGACGACGAAAAGCCCCTGCCGCCCCTGCATGCCGAAGCCGTCGCCGCCCTTGACCGCGGCGACCTGGAGGGCGCCCGCGCCGCATACCGCAAGGCAATCACCGAGAACCCCGGCGATAAGGAAGCGAAGCTCGGCCTGGAACAGGTTGAACTGCTCGCCCGCGTGAAGGACCTGGACATGGCAACCGAACGTGCGGCCGCCGCGGCAGACCCCATGAACATTGACGCCGCGTTCAACGTAGCCGACCTGGACCTGGTCGGTGGTCACGTGGAGGACGCATACAACCGTCTGCTGCGCCTGTTCAGCGCGGTAGGTCCCGACGATAAGGCGCGTGTGCGCGAGCGCCTCGTGCAGCTCTTCGACGTGGTGGGTGCATCTGACCCGCGCACCGTCAAGGCGCGTGCGGCGCTGACCATGGCGCTGTTCTAAAAATAGCTGTCACCCGGGAAACGTCATGAGCCGGTCTAGCTAGCTCTGGCTAATCTAGGCGGCTGAAACGTTGAATACGGACGGGCTATCGTCTACCCCTGCACTCGGGCTGCGGGGTAGGCGGTAGCCCGTTCTGTTTTTGCAGTTTTTGGCGGTTTTGAGGGTGGGGAGAGTTTATCGACTCAACCTGTCTGATAGTGCGGCTGGATGGTATCTATAGCACTCCGGAATGTCCATAATATGCGTTGTGAGTACTTAATAATGCAGGTTTCATCACCAAACCTGCTAGACCTCATGGGGGGGTGGTAGGGTGAAAATATGAACACTAGTCACTTTCCCCAGGACCCGAACCCGCAAGAACCAGGTTCGCCGCAGAACCCGGTACTAGAGACCGCAGTAGAGGAAGCACCCGCCGCGGCAGTACCTCAAGCTATAGTCCCCGAATCTGTAGCCCCGGAAGCTGTAAACCCTGAGCCTGCAGCTCCAGAAGCTGTAGTTCCCGCATCGGTAGCACCGCAGCTACCCGTCACCCCGCAGACCGCACCGACCGCTGGCGCCCGCCCCGCCATCGAAATCCGCGGCCTCACCAAGGCATTCGGTCAGAAGGTCGCCGTCGACCGCATCAACCTGGATATCCCCTCCGGATCCTTCTACGGACTGGTCGGCCGCAACGGTGCCGGTAAAACCACCACCATCTCCATGGTCACCGGCATGCTCAAGCCCAACGAAGGCACCGCCTACGTGCGCGGCATCGACATGTGGGCCGACCCGCTCAAAGCCAAGGCACACCTGGGTGTACTGCCCGACGGCGTGCACCTCTTCGACAAGCTCACCGGCGAGCAGCTCATCACCTACTCCGGCTACCTGCACAGAATCGATAAGGAAACCGTCGCCTCCCGCGTTAAGGATCTGCTCGCGGCCATGGACCTGACCGACGCTGCGGGCCGCGCCGTCGCCGACTACTCTGCCGGTATGACCAAGAAGATTGCGCTCGCCGCCGCGCTTGTCCACGCACCCTCCGTGCTGATTCTGGATGAGCCCTTCGAGGCGGTCGATCCGGTTTCTGCCGCCAATATTCAGGACATTCTGCGCGGCTTCGTCGCATCCGGCGGAACTGTCATTATCTCCTCGCACGTGATGGACCTTGTGCAGCGCCTGTGCGACCACGTAGCCGTCATGGACTCCGGCCGTATTCTCGCCGCCGGAACCGTCGACGAAGTACGCGCCGGCGTGAGCCTTGAAGAACGATTTGTGCAGCTGGTCGGTGGCCGCACCTCCTCGGAAGGATTGTCATGGTTGGGCACCTCGTCTCACTAAAGTGGCAGTATGTGCTCGCTTCCTTCCGCCGAAGCATCTGGGCGCTCATCGGCCTGATTTTTGCGGCGCTTTATGCGGGCGGTATGCTCTTCGGCCTCGGCTCCGCATACGTTATCGCTAACTCGGAGGTACCCGAATACGGTCAGCTCGGAACCCTCCTGGTAGGCGCGGTTATTGCGCTCGCCTGGGCTATCGTCCCTATCTTCTTCAGCGGACTGGACGGCACCCTGGACGAGAGCCGATTCGTGCTCTTCCCCATCAAACCCTCCACCCTGCAGAAGGGCCAGTTCCTCGGCGGGTTCGTGGGTATCCCCGGCATTGCCAGCATCATTGCCGTGCTGCTGGGCGCGATCGCGTTTATATCGCAGCCGCTCGCGCTGGTCGTGTACCTCATCTGCTGCGTGCTCGGCCTTGCGAACCTCATGGTGTGGGCGCGCCTCGCTAACCGCCTGGGCATGGCGCTGAACGATAACCCGCGCATCGCCAATACCCTGATGATCGTTGCCATGCTACTGATGATGAGCGCCGGCTTTATCTTCGGTGGAACGATAACCTACCTGACCAAGCACTGGGAAGAGGTGCTGCCCTACCTGCCGTGGCTCAGCGTGACCCCCTTCGGCTCCGCGTTTGCGGTGCCCTACTTTATGGCGAGCGGCAATATGGGCGCCGCCCTTGGCTGCCTGGCTCTGACCCTCGTCTACCTGGTCGGCGGTTGGTGGCTGTGGGGTAAGAACCTGGCACGCTCCATGGCGAATGTGGGCGGTAGCGCCCACCACGCCAGCGCTGCCGAAGTCGCTGCAGGCGATTTGGGCCTGTTTGCACGGTTCCCCGCAACCCCGCGTGGCGCCGTGGCAGCACGAACCCTGCACTCATTCATGAAAGACAACCGTCTGCAGTTGCTAACCGTAAGCACCGCCATGCTTTACCTGATACTGACGGTGGGCATGCCGCTGTTCCTGAGCTCTGTAGGGTCCGTTAAAACTCATGTTGATTTTAATGGCATCAACGCGGCTGAAGCCAACCAGATTATCAATAGCGGCGTCATGCAGCTCTTCGGATTCTGGATGTACTTCTGCACCGTTTTCACCGGCTACTACATGTGCTACCTCGTCTCCTACGACAACACCGCATTCAGCCTGCATGTGCTCTCCCCGCTACGCGGTATTGACGACCGTATCGGCCGTCTTTGGGGTTACAGCATCCTGATGGTTCCGATCGTAGTGGTGATGGTGTTCGTCGCCTCAGCGGCAAATGGGCACCTGGAGCTTTTCCCCATTGTGCTGATGCACCAGCTGGGCGTGCTCGCCGCAGCGGCTGGCATGGGCAGCGTGATGGACACCTTCATTAGTCCGCCCGTGGCGCCTCCCGGGGCTAACCCGTTCAAGAACCCGAAGAACAATGAGGGCTTCGCTAAGCAGCTACTGCTGATGCTCACCATTATTTTGGTGATGCTCAGCGCACTACCCGGCGGTATCTCGGTTGTTGTGTACATTTTCGTGACCCAAGATCTACTAACCCTCGTCTTCGGTGGCTTGATTCAGCTCCTGATTGGTGCCGCACTGCTCGTGGGTGGCGTGGCGTGGGGCGGTCACCGCTACGACAAGGTCAGCTCCAAGATGCTGGAACGCGTGGCACGTTTCCAAGCGAACTAACAAGAGTCGAAGCTCCAGCACATCAGGAATAAACGAGAGGGGTTCCGTGTTAGGTACTAAGTCTGGCGCGGAACCCCTTTTCTGTGCCGCCCGAACTTCTAACGGAAAGAGGCGCAGGGGAGTGCCCGAAAGGCACCGGAGTCTATGGTTGAGCTGTGGCCTGCCTCCATATTGACCGCCCGTAGGCTCAGCACCTCCCAACTGCTACTAAAATAGAGAAGGCGCCAATCACCCAACCGTGCAGCGGCGCCCTTCACCCTATGTATCCCACCTCATCATCAAGGAGAAACATGAGCTCGATCGAAGGCATCGAAGACCCCTTTGGCCCCGGAACCGCAGGTGGCACCGCCCTGCTCGAACGCGAAGAAACCCAGCTTTCTGAACCCGGCGACCACGAGCGCTTCTCCCACTATGTACGCAAGGAAAAGATCCTCGAATCGGCGCTGACCGGTGAACCTGTACGTGCCCTCTGCGGCAAAATGTGGGTACCCGGCCGCGACCCGCAGAAGTTCCCCGTCTGCCCCCAGTGCAAGGAAATCTACGAAGGCCTGGCACCGGGCAACGACGGTGACAACGGCTCCGGCGAATAATACGCGTCAGACGACACGCTTCAGACAACACAACCGGGGCGATACAACCTGGGCGATACGCCTGAATAAATACGAATAAATAACACGCCGCAGTAGCAAGACTCAACGGCCCAACACCGCTCATGAGACTTTGCTGACGAGCACCAAATTCTTGCACCACAGCCCGGCCCAACCCGCGGATGTGGTGCTAGAATTTAACCTCGCTGTGCCCGGACCGCCAGAGCATCAGGAACACTAGAGCGCCACCTCCTAACGGGGGAGAGGCACCTGCCCTGAGTCGGCAGAGGGTACCAGCAGAGGCAGACGAGGAAGAAGGAGAGAATGAGCGCACCCGCAGAGGAACCCACCCTATTCGACAGTATGGTGAAGCCGAAGCTCTCCCCGGCATACCCCGACCGCGCCCCCTGGGGTACTTCCGTCAGCCTGCGCGCCTGGCAGGCAGAAGCCATGCAGAAGTACTTCGAAACCAACCCCCGCGACTTCATGGCAGTCGCAACCCCCGGCGCGGGTAAAACCACGTTTGCGCTGACCCTCGCCAAGGAACTATTTAACCGCGGCACGGTCCGCCAGCTCATCGTTGTGGCGCCCACCGACCACCTGAAAAAGCAGTGGGCAGACGCCGCCGCGAAGGTCGGTATTCCTATTGATCCGAACTTCAAGAACGCGGATGTGACCATCAGCCGCCACTACAAGGGCGTGGCGCTGACCTACGCGCAGGTGGCGAATAAGCCGCAGCTGCACGCCCGCAACACCGAGGAAACGAAGACCCTCGTAATTTTTGACGAGATTCACCACGCCGGTGATTCGCTGTCCTGGGGCGACGGCCTGCGTGAAGCGTTCGACGACGCGACCCGCCGCGTGGCGCTGACCGGTACCCCGTTCCGTTCGGACACCTCCCCGATTCCGTTCGTCACCTACGAGGTCGACAATGACGGTATCCGCCGCTCCAAAGCGGACTACTCCTACGGTTACGGCCCCGCGCTGAAGGACCACGTGGTGCGCCCGGTCATCTTCATGGCGTACTCGGGCCAGATGCGTTGGCGCACCTCCGCTGGTGAGGAAATGGCGGCAAACCTCGGCGAAGGCTTCACCAAGGACATCACCTCCCAGGCATGGCGCACCGCCCTCGACCCCAACGGAGAATGGATTCCGACCGTGCTCGCGGCGGCCGATAAGCGCCTGACTGAGGTGCGCCGCACCGTGCCCGACGCCGGTGCGCTCGTCATCGCAACCGACCACGCGGACGCCAAAGCCTACGCCGAACAGATTCAGAAAATCACCGGCGAATACCCCGCCGTAATCCTCTCTGACGACCGTGAAGCCTCCGCAAAAATCGACGAATTCCGTGAAGGCATGCAGCGCTGGATGGTCGCCGTGCGCATGGTATCCGAAGGTGTGGACGTGCCCCGCCTCGCCGTGGGTGTGTACGCCACCAGCACCAGCACTCCGCTATTCTTCGCCCAGGCTATCGGTCGTTTCGTGCGTGCCCGCAAGCGCGGCGAAACCGCCTCCGTGTTCCTGCCGTCGGTGCCGCAGCTGATGATGCTCGCCAACGACATGGAAGTAGAACGTGACCACGCCCTCGACCGCGGCGCACCCCAGGAAATCGACCCCATGGTTGAGGGGCTGGATGACCACCTGCTCGAAGAAGCAAACCGCGAGGAGCGCGCCTCCGAGCAGCTGGCACGCGGCAAGTTCGAGGCGCTCGGCTCCGAGGCGTCCTTCCACGGTGTGCTGTTCGACGGCGCCGAGTTCGCCTCCGGCAACCTTGCCGTGGGTAGCGAGGAGGAGCAGGACTTCCTGGGTATTCCTGGCCTGCTGGATGCCGAACAGGTCGGTACGCTGCTGCGAGCGCATCAGCGTGAGCATGCGGCACGCCGCCCGGCGACTGCGGCGCCTTCGGTGGTGGATCACCGCCAGTTGAAGGAGCTACGCAATAAGTTGGCGAAGAATGTGGCGGCGTGGTCGATTCGTTCGGGTCAGCCGCACGGCGTGATTCATAATGAGCTGCGTAAGATTTGTGGCGGCCCGGCGGTCGCGCAGGCTTCTGCTGAGCAGATTCAGGCGCGTATCGATAAGCTGTCGGACTGGTTCGTGGGTCGACGCTAGAACATGAATAGAACGTAGAGAGAAGCCTCGCGGGTGCGCATGCGCTCGCGGGGCTTCTTGCGTATGTAGGGTACCTGTAGTTCTTTGAGTGATTTTTACCTGAAGGTTCTCTCAGGTGCTTAAAAACACATACGCGGAGAAAATGAGTTGGTTAGATAGTGGGAATAGGTGGTTCTTAAAAAACTTAATGTTGGTTTTTGTTCCCTAATTTGAGAAAAACATCGTCTGAAGGTTGTTTATGGAAGATGTATCAGAGGGATTTAGGGGAGAAGTGTGTGCGAATAAAAGTTCAAGTACTGGTTGAATACTGCATGTCAAAGTGGGTTTATGGAAGATTGTGTGCGTTTTTCGCTTGAAATTTTAATACGGGGGGGGGGTATGCTTTCTCCAAGTGTTGGGTTTCCCTGTGCTTTTGAAGCTGACCTATGTGTTTTTGATCTTCTGGGCGTGCAGGGGCTGACGCTTGTATAGAAACATCATGCATTCACTCTCTTCTGCACGCTATCTTCACTTTTGTGTGTGCGTTCTGCCCTGCGTGGATTTATCGGCCGCGTTCTTGGTGAGAGTGAGTGCCCAAGATATCACTCTCGAAGGACATACATGTCTACTAACATTTCTCGCCGCAAGGTTGTTGCTGGCGCAGCATGGGCTGCTCCGGTTGTCGCAGCTTCCGCTGCGGTTCCCGCTTTTGCATCCTCCACTGAGTGCAAGCCCGAAGGCTCTGCAGCTTACAGTATCTCTGGTACCGCTGCAGGTGCTAAGACCGTCCAGAAGTTCAAGGTTCCCGCCAAGGTCGATAAGATTAGCTTCACGATTATCGGCGGTGCTGGTGGCACCGTGCTCAGCGATGCTGCTCAGGGTGGCTCTGGTGCTAAGCTGACCGGTACTATCGAGGTCAAGGAAGGTCAGGTTGTTGAAATTGTTGCTGCTGCCGGTGGTGTTGGCAAGCTTGTCAACGGCCGTCCTTCTGAGCCCGTCACCGGCGGTGAAGGTTACGGTAACGGTGGTAGCACCCCCGCGTTCACCATTCCCTCCGATGTTATCGCTGAGGTGAACAACCGCTGGGAAAAGGACTCTATGATTAAGCGTCCTGCCATGTACGGTTCTTCCGGTGGTGGTTCCTCCGCTCTGGTCGTCGATGGCACCGTGGTTGCTGTCGCTGGTGGCGGCGGCGGTGCGGGTATTACTGTGGCCGGTGGCTCTAACAACGTTGCACAGAATGATCCCAAGGATGGTGCATACTACAACCCTAAGGCTATCGATGCCGGTTGGCGCCCCCGTAACATTCCTATTTCCGCACGTGTAGTTGGTGGTGGTGGCTCTGCAACCGCCGCTGCAGGTTCTGACGGTATCGAAGGTATCGATTACTACACTGAGCCGAAGGATCCCACTACCGGAGCATCTCGAATCTCTATCGGTAGCGCTGCTGGTAAGGGCGGTGCAAACGGTACCGGCGGCGCCGGTGCTGCAAAGCCCGGTCTGCCCACCGGCAACCGCTTCGACACCATTGGTTTCTCGAGTCAGAACAACCAGGTACTGTTCAGCTCCTCTGCGGCAGGTAAGCAGGGTGGTAGCGGCTTCAACGGTAACGGTGCAGACGGTACTTCTGCATACTCCTACCAGCTGGACAACAATGACAAGAACACTCCGGAAACCGTGTACCCCGGTGGCGGTACTACCGGTACTCCTCGCTACATGACCTACCCTGACGTTGGCTTCAACTTCAACGGTCACCAGGCGATTGTTTCCTCCGGTGGTGGCGCAGGCTACGGTGGCGGTGGCTCCGGTGCTGCACGTGCACTCTCCGCGATTCTGGTCAACCAGAAGTGGAACGGTAACACTGCTCCCAATGGTCTGCGTCAGAACATTAGCTATGGTATCCAGGCTGGTGCCGGTGGTGCAGGTGGCTCTTACCTGGCTTCCAATGTCATTGATGGTGCTATTGAGTCTTCGGGCAACGGTGCAACCGGTGCCGGCGTTCGTAACCCCGGTTCCGTGGAGATTACCTTCTGCAAGCGCTCCTAATAGTGTGCGTATCCGAGTCCCCCTCTTGGGTTGCTCGGTGGGTTAGATACTAGCCCCTCCGGTTCTCCCGCTCCTGAAATTTTCCTCAGGAACGGGAGAACTGACCCCTAAGTTTTAGTCCCCCAGAGGTGCATCCGCGCATATCTGGCAAGAGGGCTGTGTGCTTCTCTGGCGAGTGGTCTCTTGGTGTATTTTGGCCACTCACGGAGAACGCCATTGAGTGATGTCTCGTTGAGTCTCAACGGTGAAACCAATGGCTTTGAGGAAAAGGTTGGTAGTAATGCGCCAACCTGAAGGCCCGCAGGCACTTTGATGCCTGCGGGCCTTCGCTACACCCAAAACATGTTCACCACAGCCTTGGGTTGTCAGAACAGATAACCCCAGAAGGTATACACCTACGAAAAGGCGGGGAGCCTGGGATGTACTATCCCAGGCTCCCCGCCTCTGTATATTCAGCGTCTCTGTATCTTTAGTACCCGCCTGAAATGGCGAGTTACCTACAGTGATAGTGGAGGTTAGAGAACCTCAACCACCTCGACGCCCTCATCTTCAAGCTCGGCAACTACGTCGTCGAGCTTGTCCTCGTGCACGGGCGCGGTCAGGTCAAGCAGCACGCGAGTCTCGTAGCCTGCATCGACCGCATCGCGAGCGGTTGCCGACACGCAATAATCGGTGGCGATACCGACAATATCGACGAATTCGATACCGCGCTCATCCAGCCACTCCGACAGGGGAGTCTGCGGGCCGTCCTCAGACGCATCCGCACCAGGCTCGTGCTCGCCGGTTGCGACCTCATCCTCAGGGGCGAGAAGACCCTCAAAACCCGAGTACGCTGCCTCGAAGCGGCCCTTGCGGAAGTACGCCTCAATGTAGTCGGTGTCCAGGTTCTCGTGAATCTGCGAGCCTTCGCTCTTGGCGACGCAGTGCACCGGCCAGGAGTCAACGTAGTCGGGGGTGTCAGAGAAGTGCGAGCCCGGATCGATATGCCAGTCCTGGGTGGCGACAATCGCGTCGTAGCGGTGGTGGTTGTTCTCCACGTATTCGCTAATCAGCGCGGCAACGTCCGCACCGCGCTCGGTGGCGAGGGCGCCGCCGGCGCAGAAATCGTTCTGCACGTCAACAATAATCAGTGCCTTAGACATGTCTGTCCTTTACAAGTAGGAATGAGTTTTCACTCTGATTCGCCAGGTGAAAACAGTATCTCAGAAGGGTGGTTTAGATGAATTCGGTCGGAATGATCGGCTCACCCTCCGAGAGGCGGCGGGCAGCTTCGGGAAGCTCAGCCAGGGAGGCTGCGTGGCGGGCGGTCGCGCGGCGCACGCCTTCCTCACCGGTGAAGCCGGGGAGCAGCTCGCCGTTGCGGACGAAGTCCACCATGAGCGGGCGGGTGTCCTCGAGCAGGTTCGGGTCCTCGTGGGTGCCCAGAACCTCGGCGGTCGCAATGCCCATGCCGTTGAGGCGGCGGGCCGCACGCTTGGCGCCACCGATGGACGCCTTGCCAGCCGATGCCTTAGCGACCGGCTGCATTTCACCGGCAGAGTTTTCACGCTCAACGACCTTGTACACCATGGAGGAGGTCGGCGCACCGGAGCCGGTGACCAGCTTGGTGCCCACGCCGTAGGAGTCCACGGGTGCTGCCGCCAGGGATGCGATGGCGTACTCGTCCAGGTCGCTGGTGACGGTGATCTTGGTGTGGGTGTTGCCGAGCGAGTCGAGCAGTTCACGCACACGTGCCGCGGTGGCGACCAGGTCGCCGGAGTCCAGGCGCACGCCGCCAAGCTCTTCGCCCGCGAGTTCCACGCCGAGGCGGACCGCCTCGTCCACGTTGTAGGTGTCGACGAGCAGGGTGGTGCGGGCGCCGAGGGAACGCAGCTGCGCCTCGAACGCTTCACGTTCGCTGTCGTGCAGCAGGGTGAACGCGTGGGCGCTGGTGCCGATGGTGTGCAGGCCGTAGCGCAGGCCAGCCTCCAGGTTGGAGGTGCCCGCGAAGCCGGCAATCACGGCGGCGCGTGCGGCGGAGACGGCGGCGCGTTCGTGGGCGCGGCGCGAACCCATTTCGAGGCAGGGGCGGTTGCCAGCGGCTGCGCTCATGCGGGAGGCGGCGCTCGCCACGGCGGAGTCAAAGTTCAGGATGGACAGCAGGTAGGTTTCGAGGACGCATGCTTCGGCGAAGGTGCCTTCGACCTGCATGACGGGGGAGTGGGGGAAGAACGCTTCGCCTTCTGCATAGCCGCGGATGTTGCCGCTGAAGGTGAAGGATTCGAGGTAGGAGAGGGTTTCTTTGTTGACGATGTTGCGGGAGGAGAGGAAGGAGAGTTCTTCGTCGTTGAAGCGGAAGTTAGCGAGGCCTTCGAGGAATCGGCCGGTGCCTGCGAGGACGCCGTAGCGGCGGCCTGCGGGCAGGCGGCGGGTGAAGACTTCGAAGGTGCACTTACGGTTGGCTGCGCCGGAGGCGAGTGCCGCCTGGAGCATGGTCAGTTCGTAGTGGTCGGTGAGAAGGGAAGTAGTAGCCATGTGTTTATTGTAGTGGGGGATTAGGGTATTTTTCCTCTTGAGTCGGCGTGTCAATCACTACATAAAGTATTCTTGACTCTAAGTACTGTAGTATGACAAATTACCAGCACTCTGTGCGGGAGCAGTACAGGACGAACACCGCAGTAGCGCAGGACGAACACAGGGGCCACACAGGGGCAACACATACCCGCCCGTATAATCAAAGGGAACCGGCCGCAAAGGAAACCAATGAACACTACCGCCGTGACCCTCTCCACCGGAACCCTCGAGGACACCGACCTCGACACCGCCTTGGAGAACATCCTCGCCGCAGACATCCCCTGGAACGTCATCGTCTGGAACGACCCCGTCAACCTCATGACCTACGTGTCCTACGTTTTCCGTAGCCACTTTGGCTACTCCCGTGCCCGCGCCGAAGAACTCATGCTGCAGGTGCACAACAACGGCAAGGCAATCGTCTTCACCGGCTCCCGCGAAGACGCCGAAAAACACACCCAGGCAATGCACGCCTGGGGCCTGCTGGCAACCTTCGAGAAAGTAGAAAACTAATGGCGCGACCCTTCCGCCGCACCCCCGGAGGCTACACCGCCTCCTTCGAACCCGCCGAACGTGACCTGATTCGCGAACTCGCCGAAGACGTGCGCGCGCTACTGCGCCCGGCAGATACCACCGCCGACGGCGGCACCGTCGACCCGTTGGAGGCGCTGGTCGGCATCACCGAAAACCCCACTATCCCCGCCGACAGTGCCGTAGCACGCCTGCTACCCGCCGCAAGCAGTGACGACGAGGCCGCCACCGAATACCGCCGCTATACCGAACGCGACCTGCGCGAAACTAAACGCGCGAACCTCGCAATGCTCGCCTTCGACATTGAGTCCAGCGACCTGCGCCTGAACGAAGAACACGCCCGCGCTTGGGCTGCTGCGCTCGGCGATATCCGCTTGGTGCTCGCCGACCGCCTCTACATCGTGGACGAAGACACCGCAGAAGATATTGCGGCGTTCACCGACCCTTCCGAGATCGAGACCCAAGAAGAGTACATGGCTGTGGTGTACAACTTTGTCTCCTGGGTTCAGGACTCTCTCATGCTCGCCATGCTCGACGGGCTGGACGACGAAGAAACGACCGGCGGAGTATTTGGCGGGACAAATGGCGGGGCAAACGAGCAAGAATAGAACGAATTTTTCAAATTCCCCCTCAAACTATCGTCATATACAACCACATAATGGTGGTTCTCGACTCATCTAACCGCTCAACGGACTAAAAGGGTAACCTTAGCGAGTTAGCATAGAACGTGGTACCCGACCGATAACGAAGTGTAGGTGACACATGAGTGACAGCATCGACGCAACAAATCCCTACCGTGCCCGCACCCCCTGGGGTAGCCCCGCGCCCGTAGGCCCCACCGCCGCGGCACCCATCGGCGTCTTCGACTCCGGCGTTGGCGGACTCACCGTGGCACGCGCCATCATGGACCAGCTGCCTCACGAACGCATCATCTACGTCGGCGACACCGCCCACGGCCCCTACGGCCCCCTCAAAATCGCAGAAGTACGCGCCAATGCCCTGCGCATCATGGACGAACTCGTCGACTCCGGCGTGAAAATGCTCGTCATCGCCTGCAACACCGCCTCCGCAGCGGTGCTCCGCGACGCCCGCGAACGCTACACCCGCCAGTACGGCATCCCCGTCATCGAGGTGATTCAGCCCGCCGCCCGCCGTGCGCTCGCCGCAACCCGTAACCGCAAGATCGGCGTGATTGCGACGGAGGCGACCGTCACCTCCCGCGCCTACGAGGACACTTTTGCGATTACCCCGAACCTTGAGGTGCACTCGGTGGCGTGCCCGCGCTTCGTGGAGTTCGTGGAGAAGGGCATTACCTCCGGTCCCGAGCTGCTGGAGACCGCCCGCGAGTACCTGCAGCCGCTCAAGGACGCTGGCGTGGACACCCTCGTGCTCGGCTGTACCCACTATCCGCTGCTGGCCGGCGTGATTTCCTACATTATGGGTGAGGACGTTACCCTGGTTTCCTCCGCGGATGAGACCGCGAAGGACGTGTACCGCGAACTGCTCAACCACGCCATTGAAAGCCCGGTCCCCGAGGAAAACCCGCACCACGAATTCCTCGCCACCGGCGAAACTGAGACGTTCTCGCAGCTGGCACGCCGCTTCCTCGGCCCCGAGGTCACCAACGTGCGCCACACCAGCTCCGTGGCGGAACGCTACCCGACCGGCTCGCTGGCGGCACTCACCCCCGAAATGCTTGCGGCACACCGCAACATCACCCTCGACGAATCGGCAGATCCTGCAGAGGCAGCACACACTGTCGCGGGCACCGAATTTTCTGGCACCACCCCTAAGGACGACACCTCATGCGTCTAACCGTTATCGGTTGCACGGGCTCCTTTCCCGGCCCCGTCTCACCGGCTAGTTGCTACATGCTCACCGCCACGGACTTCGCGGGTCGAACCTGGCGCATCATCATGGACATGGGCAACGGCTCCCTCGGCATGCTCCAGCGTCATATTGACCTGAGTGATATCGACGCGATTCTGATTTCGCACCTGCACCCCGACCACTGCATCGACCTGTCCGGTCTGCACGTGGCGGTCAAGTGGGATCCGCGCGGCTGGCCCAAGGGCCGCATTCCGCTGTACGGTCCCGCCGCGATTAACGAGTATCTTTCGGCGACTCACGGCCTGGACCCGGAGCCGGGCATGAGCACCGAGTTCGAGTACCACACCTGGACTGAGGGCGAGCCTGTGCAGATTGGTCCCTTCCGCGTGGAGCCGTTCCGTGTGGTTCACCCCTCGAAGGACCCGTACGCCCTGCGTATCACCTGCAACGACCGCGAGGGCCACACCGTGTTCTCGTACTCGGGCGATACCGACCTGTGCGAGGGCTTGGTTAAGGCTGCTCGCGGCGCTGATCTGTTCCTCTGCGAGGCAGCATACCAGGAGGGCCGCGATGACGCCCTGCGCGGTATTCACCTGACAGGTAAGCGTGCCGGCGAGGCTGCCACGGAGGCGGGCGTGCGTAACCTGTTGCTGACCCACCTGCCCGTGTGGAACGACCCGGACATCGCCCGCGCGGAGGCGCGCAGTGCTTTCTCCGGCCCGGTCGGCATTGCCGAAATGGCGGCAAGCTACCGCATCTACCCGCGCCCGACGGAGGCTCACCCGGTCACGTCCACCTTGAACGTGGTGGAGGTGCTTGACCCGCCGCTGAACACCGCGATTGCGCTGCCCAAGCCAGAGCTAGATTAGGCTAAACCCGAGCTAGGCTAGGCTAAAACAAACTGGACTAGTGCAAACTGCGCTCAGTCCCGCCCACTTTTTCGACAAAGATTCAACAGACAGACACAGATCCCGCAGACAGATTCAAGGAGAACCCATGACTGCAACCCGCGAAGACGGCCGCGCCCTCAACGAACTGCGCCCCATCACCATTACCCGCGGCTGGTCCCGCAACGCTGAGGGTTCCGCCCTCATCGAGTTCGGCAACACCCGCGTGCTGTGCACCGCATCCTTCACCGAGGGCGTGCCGCGCTGGCTCAAGGGCGAAGGTAAGGGCTGGGTGACCGCCGAGTACGCGATGCTGCCGCGCGCCACCAACACCCGTTCTTCGCGCGAGTCGCTGAAGGGCCGCGTGGGCGGCCGCACCCACGAGATTTCTCGCCTGATTGGTCGCTCCCTGCGTGCGGTCATCAACATGGACGAGCTGGGCGAGAACACCATCGTGCTCGACTGTGACGTTCTGCAGGCTGACGGCGGCACCCGCACCGCCTCCATCACCGGCGCGTACGTGGCGCTGGCTGATGCTATTTCTTGGGCGAAAGAGCAGAAGATTCTGCCCTCTAAGGCGAACCCGCTGATCGATTCAGTGTCCGCAATTTCGGTGGGCATTATTGACGGCACCCCCATGCTGGACCTGCCCTACACCGAAGACGTTCGCGCCGAGACCGACATGAACGTGGTCGTCACCGGCAGCGGCAAGTTCGTTGAGGTTCAGGGCACCGCCGAGGGCGCGCCTTTCGACCGCGACGAGCTCAACAGCCTGCTCGACCTGGCGCTGGAAGGCACCGCAGAGCTGGCTCAGATTCAGCGTGAAGCACTGGCACACTAACCCGTCCCAGTAACTAGTTCCGTCGACAAGGAGAAACTATGGCAGACGCAAAGATTGTTCTGGCAAGCCACAATAAGGGCAAGCTCAAGGAACTGCGCGAAATTCTGCGCGGACGCATTGACGGCCTGGACGTTGATACCCAGGTGGTTGACGCCTCCAGCGTGAACGCCCCCGATGTTCCCGAGACCGGCGTGACCTTCGCTGAGAACTCCCTGCTGAAGGCGCGCGCTGTTGCCGAGGCAACCGGCCTGGTCGCTATTGCTGATGATTCCGGCCTGTCGGTGGATGTGCTCAACGGCGCCCCCGGTATTTTCTCGGCGCGCTGGGCGGGTCGCCACGGTGACGATTCCGCGAACCTGAACCTGCTGCTGGCTCAGCTGAGCGATATTTCTGCCGAGCACCGCGGCGCGAAATTCTGCTGCGCGGCCTCGGTTGCCTCCCCGAACGGTTTTGATGCGGTCGAGTACGGCGAGCTGCCCGGTGAGCTGCTGACCGCACCGGCGGGGGAGGGCGGCTTCGGTTACGACCCGATTCTGCGCCCCGTGGAGCTGAACGGTGAGAACGCCCTGTACGAGGGTCAGTACGCTGGCAAGTCTTGCGCTGAGATTCCCGCCGAGATTAAGAACTCGATTAGCCACCGTGCGCGTGCTTTTGAGGCACTGATTCCTCAGATTGCTGCTGCGCTGGCGTCCTAGAACCGTCGCTGAGGCGCCAGAGCATACTCGCTGTGCCGGTCTGATGGGTGAAAACGCGGGGTTGGGTGCGATTTTTTCGTGCATCCCCCTAAAATCCCCCACAGGGATACCAATTAAAGGCACAATAGTGTGAGAAGCTTTACCTCAAGGTTAGTGACACCAAAGAAACTCGTCTGCTGAAGGTACCTTCGGCAGGCGAGTTTTGCTATTGAAGAGCCTTTCAGCGGGGCATCTGCCCGACGCTTGCTGTCACCGACCACGGTAGAAAAACCTGCAGCGAAAGAGACACACCGATGCTCATCCTTCTTCTGCTGATGGCACTCGCCCTTGCCGCCGGATGCTGGGCGTACTCCTACGTGTGGCGCGGCCTGAACCGCCGCGTCATTGCCGCCGTGAAGGTGGTCGATCCGATGATTACGCTCGGCCCGTACGTCATGGCGGCGTGGGTGGCGTTCATGGCTCTAATCGCCACGAATATCTGGGCAACCGGAACCCTGCACACTGTGCTGACGATTATTTTCTGCGTGGTTGCCGCAGGGTGCCTCGGCTGGGCTGGATTCTGGCTGCTCATGCACTGCCTGGGCGGGCAGACCCCGGGCAAACGCCCGATGTGGTGGCGCGAGGCGGTTGCCGCGAAGTTCGCCTGGCGTAACCTCTCGCGCATGCCCGCCTACCTGGGTGCTCGCACCAGCATCCTGCCGGTGGAGAACCCGCACCTGACCAAGCCGTATTCGGGGTCGTGGACTCGCCCGCTCGGTGCGACCATGCCCGGGTACAGCTCCAACGGCGAGTTTATTGAGGGCTTTGACGAGTTCGGTCGCAAGATGCCGCGCATCTACCCTGTAGGCCCTGAACCGACCATTTTTGAGATGGCGCGCTGGGGTAAGTCGGTGAGCTCCGATCAGCTGCTGACGACCTTCCTGCCGACCGCTCCGTTTGAGCGTCTGCGTCTGCCCGGCACTATGACGGGCCCCTTCACCTTTGCGGGGGAGGTGCCGCACGGTGCGGTGACGAAGTGGCCTCGCCGCAGCGGCGCAAACCGCGCCTTCGGCTCCTACGCTCGTCTGGGTGAAATTACCGAACGTAAGGTGGAGCTGCTGGTCGACCACCGCATCATTGCGGCGCTGCAGACCACCCGCGAAAGCTACGAACGCCGACACAGCTGGATGCTCGCCTTCACCGACATCGCCGACGGCGACTTCACGATGGATGCCGACGAGAACGGCAACCTGCGCATCACCTTCGGCATGATTACCGAAGGCTACGAGACCCCGTGGGTCTTCACCAGCACCCTGAAAGACAGCACCCACCTGCGCCGCAAGGTACGCCACGCCATGAGGGAACGCCGCGTGCTCAAGCAGAGCAGCGGCGAGCTGATGGACTGGTACTTTGTGCCGAAGCTCAGCGAGTTCCCGCATGGCCCGGTCACGAATGAGCTTCCCGAAGAGTTCTACTTCAAGTCCAATATCATGGTCACGAACCGTCACGAGAGCTCCTCGCGAGCCTCGGGTGATGCGCACTAGGGTGATGCGCGCTAGGGGAGTGCCTCAGCTGTGAGGTGCTCAGACTGGATACCTCAAAAGCCCACCCTAAAAATTCAGATACCCATGCACCGGCTGCTACTCCATAGGGGAGTGGCAGCTGGTGCTTTTCTGCTGTTGCATCCTCTCGGCAGAGCCGAATGACGGTACAGACAGAAGCGGGCAACAAGCCACGATAGAATAGAAACTTAGAGCACCATGAGCGCAAGCCGGGGCGTTTCTTTCTCCCCTCCGCGAGCTTGCCGCGCTAAACACACAGTCATCACTTGCACACAGTCATCACTTGCCGAAAGGATTCCCGTGGCGTCTTCGAACTACACCGCCCGTCACCTCTCCGTGCTGGAAGGTCTGGAAGCTGTACGCAAACGCCCGGGCATGTACATTGGCTCCACCGACTCTCGCGGCCTGATGCACTGCCTCTGGGAGATTATCGACAACTCGGTGGATGAGGCGCTCGCCGGTTTCGGCCAGTCCATCCAGGTCATTCTGTACCGTGACGGTTCGGTTGAGGTGCGTGATGATGGTCGCGGTATCCCCACCGACATTGAGCCGCGCACCGGCCTGTCCGGTGTGGAGGTCGTGTTCACTAAGCTGCACGCCGGCGGTAAGTTTGGCGGTGGCTCCTATAACGCGTCCGGTGGTTTGCACGGTGTGGGCGCTTCCGTGGTGAACGCGCTGTCTTCGCGTCTGGACGTGCAGGTGGATCGTGGCTCGAAGACCTACCAGATGTCCTTCCGCCACGGCATTCCCGGCCACTTTGAGTCCGGCCGCACCCCCAAGCCCGAAGATCCGTTCACTCCCGCAACCGAGGGCACTGACGCCCTGCAGATTGTGGGTCGCGCTAAGCGCGGCGTGACCGGCACCCGTGTGCGCTATTGGGCTGACCCGCAGATTTTCACCCCCGACGCCAAGTTCAGCTACGAGGACTTGGCTGCTCGTGCGCGTCAGACCGCGTTCCTCATTCCGGGTCTGCGTATTTGCATCCGCGATGAGCGCCGACTGCCCGGCACTCCCGGCGAGTTGGAGCCCCACGAGGAAGTTTTCCAGTACGACGGCGGCATTAGCGAGTTCGTCGAGTTCCTGGCGCACGATGAGCGTATTACCGACACCTGGCGTTTTAGCGGCAGCGGCTCTTTCACCGAGACCGTGCCCGTGCTGGGTGAGGACGGCCGCTCGCAGCTGACCGATGTGGAGCGCGATTGTGAAGTGGACGTTGCGTTGCGCTGGGGTATTGGCTATGAGACGACGGTCCGTAGCTTCGTGAACATTATTGCCACCCCCAAGGGAGGTACTCACACTACCGGTTTTGAGCAGGGCCTGCTGCGAGTGATGCGCAAGCACCTTGCCGATAACGCCCGTAAGTACAAGGTGGGTAACGACAAGATTGAGAAGGACGACGTGCTCGCCGGCTTGACCGCCGTGCTGACCGTGCGTCTTGCCGAGCCGCAGTTTGAGGGCCAGACCAAGGAGATTCTGGGTACCCCGGCGGTTCGCCAGATTGTGTCGAAGGTTGTGGGAGATGCGCTGAAGGCTCGCCTGGAGTCGACCGCCCGTGCGGAGAAGGCTCAGGCGGCCGCTCTGTGCGAGAAGGTCGTCTCTGAGATGAAGACCCGCGTCTCGGCGCGCATCCATAAGGAAACTCAGCGCCGTAAGACCGCGCTGGAGTCCTCATCCATGCCCACTAAGCTGGTGGATTGCCGTTCGACCAATGTTGAGTATTCTGAGCTGTTCATTGTGGAGGGTGACTCGGCGCTGGGAACTGCGCGTCTGGCGCGTTCTTCTTCGTATCAGGCTCTGCTGCCGATTCGCGGTAAGATCCTGAACACTCAGCGTGCTTCGGTGACTGATGTGCTCGCGAACGCCGAGTGCGCAGCGCTGATTCAGGTGATCGGTGCCGGTTCGGGTCGTACCTTCGACCTGGACTCTGCCCGCTACGGCAAGGTCATTATGATGACCGATGCGGACGTGGACGGCGCCCACATCCGTACCCTGCTGCTGACTCTGTTCTACCGTTACATGCGTCCGCTGATTGAGGCGGGTCGCGTGTACGCTGCGGTTCCGCCCCTGCATCGCGTGGAGGTGGTGCGCCGCGGCAAGCCGAACGAGATGGTGTACACCTACTCGGAGAAGCAGTTGCACGAGCTTCTGGATTCGTTGCAGGAGCAGGGCGTGTCTTATAAGGAACCCATTCAGCGCTATAAGGGTCTGGGTGAGATGGACGCCGACCAGCTGGCTGAGACGACGATGGATCCGCGTCATCGCATGCTGCGCCGTATTCGTATTGAGGATGCGGAGGCTGCCGAGCGTGCGTTCTCTCTGTTGATGGGTTCTGAGGTGGCTCCGCGTAAGGAATTCATTATTGCGGGTGCTCATCAGCTGGATGCCGAGAGCATTGATATGTAGAGCATCGATATGTAGCGTGCGGTACCTTGCGGGGCATTGCGGTGCCTTGCGGGGCAGTGGTGGCTGGCGTGTCACAATCCATGAATTTTGTGTGAGAATAGTCACGCAATTCTCGGAGATTCCGCGTAAATTCCGCATGAAACAGGCAAATTTAAGCTTTGAGCACTACTTGAAGCACCTGTCACAATCACGAAATCTGTCACCAAAATTTTGCAGAAAATATTAAAAACTGCAATATTTCACCAAGGTTCCGAAACTGCTTCTCAACCCCGCAAGGCACCATCGTGTCTCATTCCTCTCACCACCCTTGCATCGAGGGATAACGTCCAAGGTACCTTTAGCGAAACGTCAAACAATAAACGTCCATACTATGCACAGCCTACTCACAGCTTCTTAGGAAAACCCTGTACCTTAGAAGCATGAGAGACACTGTGTCAGTAACTCTCGTATGCCCTCCATCGATGGTGGACTACCCGAAATCTGGCACAAACGCACATTAAGTACACACATAGTAAGGACCTATCAATGGATCCCCTTGATTTTGGTAGGTGGCAGTTCGGTATTACCACCGTCTACCACTTCTTCATGGTTCCGCTGACTCTGGGTCTGGGCCTTGTGGTGACCTACCTGTACATTTGCTACGTTCGTACCAAGAAGGACGAATACAAGCGCATGACGAAGTTCTGGGGCAAGCTGTACCTCATTAACTTCGCAATGGGTGTGGCCACCGGTCTGGTTCAGGAATTCCAGTTCGGCATGGCGTGGAGCGAATACTCCCGCTTCGTCGGCGACGTCTTCGGCGCTCCGCTGGCAATGGAAGGCCTCTTCGCCTTCTTCGTTGAGTCGACCTTCCTGGGTCTGTGGATCTTCGGTTGGGACCGCCTCAAGCCTGCTGTACACGCATTCTCGCTGTTCATGGCAGTCCTTGGCTCCTGGATTTCTGCATTCTTCATTCTGGTTGCAAACTCCTGGATGCAGCACCCCGTCGGTGCAGAAATGATTGACGGTCGTCCCCGCATGACCGACATTGGCGCAGTGCTGATGAACCCCCTCGCATGGGTGACCTTCTCTCACGTCATCACCGCATCCATCCAGGTTGCCGGTGGCTTCCTGGTCGGTATTGCCTGGTACAAGCTGTGGCGTCGCCGCAAGGACGGCATCGACAAGGTCGTTGACGGCAAGGTCGTCGTTGGTGAGTCCGACAAGGGCGCACGAGACAAGAAGGACTTCCAGGTTTGGATCAAGTCCCTGCGCCTGGGCGCAGTCGTTGGTCTCCTCGCGTTCGCAGGTGTTGGTGCATCCGGCCACCTGCAGGCACAGATGATGATCCACGAGCAGCCCATGAAGATGGCTGCCGCAGAAGCTGCGTGCCACGACGGTACCGCCTTCTCTGTTCTGACCATCGGCGAGCTCGGCGCTCAGAGCTGCGACAAGATCACCCCCATCATCGAGGTCCCCGGCGTGCTGTCCTTCCTGGCACACGACAACTTCGATACCCCGGTGAAGGGTATTCAGACCCTGCTGCCCGAGTACGAAGCTAAGTTCGGCACCAACCTGCCCAACAACCCGCTCTACGGCGAGCGTGCAGGTCAGAAGATTGACTACCTGCCCTCCCTCGAGGTCTCCTACTGGGGCTTCCGCGGCATGATTGGTCTGGGTGCAGTCGTACTGCCCCTCTACCTCTACGCACTGTGGGTAACCCGTAAGAAGGGCGTTGGCACCGTTCCCGAGTCCAAGCTGCTCAAGAACGTTGCTGTCTGGTCCATCATGGCTCCCTTCTTCGCTATCTCCCTCGGCTGGATCTTCACCGAAATGGGCCGCCAGCCCTTCGTTGTGGCTCCGAACCTTCAGGGTGATCCCTCGATCCACCTGTTCACCGCAGCAGCTATCTCCCCGGGTGTTTCCGGTGAAGAAATCCTCTTCTCCCTGCTCACCCTGGGCCTGCTCTACGGCGTGCTGATGGTGGTTGAGGTTTACCTGCTCATCAAGTACGTCAAGGCCGGTGTTGTGGCAGCAATGCCCGAACTGGTTCAGTCGCCCCACGAGGACGAGTCCAACGACAAGTCCAAGCGCGATGTGCTGGAGTTCGCCTACTAGGCGGGTAAGGATTGATTCACCATGAACTTTGATTTCAATATCTTTGCCGGTCAGCCTGGCCTGCCCACCCTCTGGTTTGTCGCCATTGGCGTCTTCCTCATCATGTACATGATTCTCGACGGTTTCGATCTGGGTGTCGGTATGCTGATGGGTTCCAAGTTCACCAAGAACGAGAAGGAACGCCGTCTGCTGCTGAACATCATCGGCCCCGTCTGGGACGGTAACGAGGTGTGGCTTGTGACCGGTGGTGCAGCTCTGTTCGCTGCATTCCCCATCTGGTATGCAGCCCTCTTCTCGGCTCTGTACATCCCCCTGACCCTCGCGCTGGTCTTCCTGATTCTGCGCGTGGTCGCCATTGAATACCGCGGTAAGAAGAACGATGAGAAGTGGATCCGTAACTGGAACATCGCTCTGTCTGTTTCTTCCTTCTTCATCGCGTTGCTCGTCGGCGCTCTGCTCGGTCTGACCTCCATGGGTCTGCCCATCAACGAGAACGGCGACCGCGTCGGCGGCGCCTTCGCATGGGTCTCCCTGCCGGTTCTGCTCGGCGGTCTGGGCTTCGTTGGCTTCGCCCTGGTTCAGGGTCTTGCCTTCATCGCCCTGAAGACCGACGGTGATATCCGCGACCGTGCCCGCAACACCCTGGTACGCTGGGCTCCCGTCCTGCTGCTGCCGATCGTTGCATGGGTTCTGACTCTGGACTTCACCACCGGTAACGGCATCTCCTGGCTGTGCACCATCCTGGCTGTGGTTGCTGTTCTGATTGCTTGGATCTCCGCAAAGGGTGGCCGTGAGGGTCGCGCTTTCGCTGGTCTGTCCGTGTTCCTCGCATTCGGCGCTCTGGCAATCTTCACCGCAATGTACCCGAACGTTCTGCCCTCCACTCTGGACCCGGCATACTCGCTCACCATTGCGAACGCCTCCAGCTCCGAGTACACCCTGGGCGTTATGACCTTCGTGACCTGCCTTGGTCTGCCGGTCGTGTTCGTCTACCAGGCATGGACCTACTGGGTCTTCCGTAAGCGTCTGCACGTGGATCACATCCCCGAGGCTCACGACGCTACCGAACTGGCTGAACTGCCGACCAAGTAGCATGTAGCTGATTGAAGAATCCCCCTAATTTCTCTTCTGAGAAGTTCGGGGGATTTTTCTATGCCCCCAGAGGACTATTCCTACAGAGGATATTCCCGCAGAGGCTGCAGCTCTCGGCAGATGAGTGGGCGCGCAAAAATTTTTGGTGCACACCCCCCCGAAATTCGAGCGCGGCAAGGAGCAAAAAGTGTAATGTGGTGAGCAACTCACTCTTATGAAAGGTGTTCAACGATGAAGTCCCTCAACCGTAGCTCCACTGCATCCGCTCCTCGCACCGGAACTACCCCTCGCACCGGCACGCGCCGCCGCCTGCTCGCCACGGGTGCCCTGTTCTGTATCGGCATCATGCCCCTGAGCGCCTGCTCGCTCTTCAACCCGCCGCTGGAACGCGACGAAAGCGTCCACGCCATCTTCGACGCGGAACAGGACATCGTGAAGATGCCCCTGGACGATTACCTCTACTACGAGCGCACCAACTACGAATACACGGCCTTTCAGATTGCCATGAAGCAATGCTTCGCCGAACACGGGCAGAACTACACCATCCAGGCTCCCTATTCTGAAAGCGCACCCCGCGGTGATTTGGGACGAAAGTACGGTCCCTGGAACGTCGAGTACGCCCAGAAGTACGGTTTTCAGAAGCGAGACCCCAACAACGCAGCCGCCCCCATCTCCTATAACTCGGGGGAGAGCATGAGCCCCGAGGACAAGCTTCGCACCGAATGCTACCCCAAGGCCCGCGAGACCCTGGAGGCCGCGGTGCCCGAAGGCAAGAGGCCCGAGAATGAAGGGCAGTCCACATCCAGTCGTATCTCTACTGAGGCGGGTAACGCCGTTTACGGTAGCAAACTGCACCGCGAGCTCGAAGAGAAGTGGAAGCAGTGCGTCTCAGACCGCGGCCTCACCCCTCGCTCGGCAGGCTCCGTCGCCGAGGAAACCCCGCTGGCTGAGCAGCTGAGCAAGAACAACGGATTCAACGAGCCCGCCTCCGAAGAAGAGATTCGCATCGCCACCATCCAGGCCGAATGTAACCAGCAGGTCGGCATGAGCAAGCAGCTCTACGACCTGGAAGCTCAGTACCAGATGCCGCTCATCCGCAAGTACCAGTCACAGCTTGAGCAGGACCGCAAGGCAGAACGTGAGCGTGACGAGAAGTTCAAGCAGTACGTTATGGAGCACCAGTAAACCGGGACGCTGAAAGACAGCACCACAAAAGACAGCGCAAAAACAGCTCAGAAAGACACCGCCATGACCACTCACTCACAGAACCAAAACAGCGGTCACCGCTTTAGCGAGCGCATCGCCCGACCCCGCGTGCTCCTGCTGCTGGCAATCCTCGCCATCGGCTCGCTCATGCTGTCCTTCTACCTTGGCACCCGCTACGCCGCAACAGGCCCCGACCCGACCGTGCAAGCGAAAACCGTGATCCCGGTCTGGGCGAAGGTCGAAGAACGCACCGTCAGCGAGGGACTCGCCATTGCAGGAACCACCAAGGCTGGAGAGACCGCCCCGATTAGCGCACGCACCAACGGTGAGCCGGTGCTCGTCTACCAGAACCAGAAGCCCGGTAACGTACTCAAAGCTGGTGACTTCATCGGCATTATCGGTGCCGACCCCGTCTTCGTGCTGGACGGGCCGCTACCGCTATACCGCGACCTGAACCTGGGCGATAACGGCGACGACGTGCTCGCCTTCCAGAAGGCACTGAACTCCGCCGGGTATGCCACCGCTCAAAGCGGCACCGTCACCGAAGACACCCTCGACGCCGTCACGCGCCTGCACCGCGCGCACCTGACCGGCGTGCCCAGCGAAGGGGTCACCAGCATTGCCCGCAACAACTACGCGATTCTGCCCGGCGGAAGCCACACCGTCACCGCCGTTGCCGCGGTCGGTCAGCTCATCAGCGACGGCAACCCCATCGCGAGTGTAGAAACTAGCGAACCCTACGTGGAATCCAGCGTTGAGCTCTCTGTTGCCAATAAGGTCAAGGCCGGCGACCGCGTTAGCCTGCGCACTTCCACCGGCAGTGTGGAGGGCACCATCACCAGCATTGGTGAGCTGCAGAACGACCCCTCCAAGGGTGCGGCGAAGAGCGTGCGATTTAGTGCCGACGACCCGAGCAAGCTCACTCCGGGTCAGAGCGCCTCCATCACCAGTAAGGGCAACACCTCAACCACCCTCGCCGTGCCGACTACCGCGGTGCGCCAGGACTCCCAGGGCACCTACGTGCTCGTTGAAAAGGGCGGAAGTTCCACCTCGACCAGCAAGGATGCGCCCGCTACCGAACGAGTCAACGTTGAGGTCCTGCGCACCGCCGGCGGATACGCCGCCATTAACGCTAACCTCAGCGCGGGACAGAAGGTGCTTGTCTCATGAGCCGCCGTAAGATAACCCCCGACACAAGCCCAGGACGTGCGCCTACAGTTGCGCCCAACGTAGCGTCCGCAGCTACACCTGCCGCCGGACTCGGTACCGCGCCTGCTATCGAAATGCACGGCATTACCCGTGTCTTCGAGGGGAGCGAACGAGCAGTCCTCGACCACCTCGACCTGGTGGTCGAACGCGGCGAATTCCTCGCCATTATTGGTCCGTCGGGCTCCGGTAAATCAACCCTGCTCAACGCCATTGGTCTGCTCGACACGCCCACCAGCGGAACCTACAGCCTCTTCGGCAAAAACACGGAAGGACTCAGCGACAGAGAACGCGACGAAATGCGCCGAGATCACCTCGGCTTCATCTTCCAGTCCTCAAACATGCTGCTGGATGAAACCAGCACAACCAATGCCTCCATGGGCCTGCGCGTGCAGGGCGTACCCTACGGCGAGCGCCTGCAACGCACCGAAGAAACCCTAGAATTTCTGGGGTTGAGCGACCGCGCCAGCATCCGCACCCGCTACCTCTCCGGCGGCGAGAAGCAGCGCTGCGCCATTGCTCGTGCCCTCGCCACGCGCCCGCCGCTGATTCTTGCCGACGAGCCCACCGGCAACCTGGACAGCCACAATAGCGCCAAGGTCATTGAGATTTTGCAGCGCATTAACGCGACCGGCTGTACCGTGCTGGTTATTACCCACGACCCGGAGGTTGCCGCCGCCGCCCGCCGTGTGATTCGCATTGAGGATGGGCAGTTGCACGAGCAGAGCCGCGCCGACTTGGCTACGGTG
The DNA here is from genome assembly GCF_001812285.1 of Rothia sp. HMSC065B04. Classification (NCBI taxonomy): domain Bacteria; kingdom Bacillati; phylum Actinomycetota; class Actinomycetes; order Micrococcales; family Micrococcaceae; genus Rothia; species Rothia sp. HMSC065B04. The sequence goes on along the minus strand of NZ_KV808410.1, from coordinate 142,922 downwards.
CCGGTCGCTGAGGCGCCGGTTGCCGAGGCTGTGCCGGCTGCAACGGACACCCCGGCGGAAACCACGGTAGGTGCCCCCGCCGGTCTCGCACCGGGGGAGAAGCCCGCTACGCATTGCCGCGGAAGCTTCCTCACCGACGACAGCATCGAGGCGATCTCCGCACTCACCTCCCGACCGCTACGCACCCTGCTGCTGGGCCTGTCCTTCGCGCTGGGCGTGGGCGGACTCATCAGCGCCTCCGGCATGAGCGAATCCGCCAGCTACCAGGTGAACCAGCGCCTGCTCGGATCCGAACAATCCACGCTCTACATCAGCGACAGGGACAATGACCAGAACATGCTCGGAACCTACCGGCAGGGTGAATCCGCGCAGAATGTTGCCGACCGCATTAGCGCGCTGGACTACGTGAAGAACACCGGATTCGTCAGCAGCGTGGCGCCCGCCGACGTGCGAATCACCCGGTTCAGCCCCTACGAGGACGAACCCAAAACCGCGATTGGCCTCAGCTCCACCTCGAAGACCAGGCTCGAGCAAATCGGTGCCCGCATGAACCCCGAAACCCTGCGTGCGCTCGAACAGATGAACTCGACCCTCACCCAACAGAACGTTGCTGACCGTGAACGCTCCGAGCAGCTCTCCGGCGCTATCGTCTCGGTCTCCGCTGCCCGTGCCCTCGGCATTATTCCCGAAGATAAGGCGGCAGATAACGCCACAACCGAGCCCAGACCCGGCGAGATGCCCGTCGTCGACTACGGCATTAAGCTCGGCGGGCTGCCGCAGGTGGCACCCGGTGTGAGCATCTGGGTGGACGGTCAGCTGATGCCGGTCGTCGGCCTCTTCGACCCCGGCAATAGCGGCTACGAATTCAGGAACACGGTCATTGTCTCGCCGGGCACACTTCAGCGCACCGGACGCGGCCAGGTGACCTACATTGCCGAAACCGAACGGGGCTACGGCAAAGCGGTCGCCAAGGCGATTCCGCTGACCCTCAAGCCCGCTGAACCCAGCCAGATCAACGTGGAAACCCCCTCCGACCTGCAGAGCCTACGCGCGTCTATCGCCTCGGATCTGGGCCTGTACGTGGGTGTGCTCTCCGGTATTCTGCTGGTGCTCGCCTCCCTCTCGGCGGCAACCGCCATGTATCTGTCCGTGCAATCGCGCACCGCAGAGATTGCGCTGCGCCGCGCCATCGGATCGAGTAAATGGCTGATTGCCCGCATCTTCCTCATGGAGGGCGTCATGCTCGGCGTGCTCGGCGGCTCCATCGGCGCCTGCTCCGGCATGATTGCGACCATAATTCTTTCGCTCGTGCAGGGCTGGCAGGCGGTTCTTTCCCCGGGATTCGTGGTGCTCGGCGTGGGCGTTGGCGCCCTTACCGGTCTGGTGTCTTCGGCATACCCGGCGTGGGTGGCATCCCGCAAGAGCCCCGCCGACGCTATGCGCGGCTAGAGTGAGCGCCGGGTGAGGACCAACTAATTACCTGAAACCTGACTGGTCAAATAGGTATTAGATAGCCCAACCCTTAAACTGATGGGAGGTAAAAACAGCAGAAGACTAAGGACAACACGTGAGTCGAACGCACACACCGCGTCACGCTGACAAACATCAGAACACTGAGGCACCAGAGGTGACCGAAGGAAAGCGCAATGACCGCACTGACCGCCGCCCACCTCTGGGCCCTGACGCCCGTAAAACCCTCAGCACGTTCGGTGTCATCACCGCCGTGCACACCATCGCGACGGTGCTTTTCAGTGCCGCCTTGGCTGTGATTATTGCCCGCGCAGCACACGCCGGTTTCGCCGCTGTTGCCGCCGAGCACGCGCGCCTCAAAGAGACGAGCGCCCCGGACGTGTACCGCGCCTACATTGAGTTCTCGGGCTCCGCACAGGCGCAGCTGGAGGCGCACGGCGGCTGGCTGCTCGGCCTCGGTGGTATCTTCGGCGACGCAGACACCATTACCCCCGGCCTGATTGCGGTCGCCGTGGCTGCCCTGCTTGTCCGCTCGGGTACCGACTACCTGCTGGCTGTGAGCGCGCAGCGTGCCGCCTCCGGGGCGAAGTCTCAGATTCGTTCCTCGCTGCTCAAGCGTGTGCTCGCCACCGGTGGCGCAGACACCCCCGAGGGTACCGGCGCGACCGCTGTGTTGCTGTCCCGCGGCTTGAACGCCCTGGATGACTACTACACCAAGACCCTGACTGCGTTCGTGTCCACCGCGATTGTACCGTTCATCCTCTGGGTCGTTGTGGCGTCCCTGGACTGGATGAGCGCCATGGTCCTGGCATGTACCCTGCCGCTTATTCCGGTGTTCATGATCCTGATTGGTAAGAACACCCGCGACGAAACCGCGGAAGCGCAGGCTGAACTGCACCGACTCTCCGACCATATTCTGGAGCTGGTACGCGGCCTGCCCGTCATTATCGGTCTGGGCCGTGAACGCGCGCAGACCCGCGCCATGAACGCCCTCGGTCAGCGCTACCGTGAACGCACCATGCAGACCCTGCGTAGCGCATTCATGTCTTCGCTCGCGCTGGAGCTCATCACCACCATTTCGGTGGCGCTGATTGCTGTGCTGATTGGTGTGCGCCTGGTCAACGGCACCCTGGGCCTGGACACCGCAATTCTCGTGCTGTTGCTGGCTCCCGAATGCTACCAGCCGCTGCGTGATGTGGGTGCCGCCTACCACCAGTCGGAGGACGGCGTTGCCGCCCTGCGTAGCGCTCAGAAGATTATTGATGCGCCCCTGCCCGCCGCCGCTGCGGACTCGGCAGCGCAGGATTCGGCAGCGCAGAAGGCTCAGCCTTCCACCATCGCTGTGGAGGACCTGTCGGTGAGCTACCCGGCGCGTCCTGCGGTGCTGACTAACCTGTCCCTGAACTTGGACCGTCGCGTTGCCACCGCCCAGGGTGAAACCGCCCAGGGTGAGCGCGGTGCGGTTATCGGCGTGATGGGTGAATCCGGTTGCGGTAAGTCCACCCTGCTGAACGTGTTCTCCGGTGCCGTGCGTGAAGGTCTGGTGCCCACCGGCTCGGAGGAGCCCGTGCACCTGACCGGTAGCGTGACCGGTCTGGGAACTACCCTGGTTATTCCGCAGTCACCGGTCTTCACCGCGCCGACCGTGCAGACCGAAATGGCGCTCTACGCACTCAGCGCCACCGAGGCGGAGCGTGAGCGTGCAGCCGCTCTGCTCGGCGAAGCGATGGACTCCAAGAAGCTGTCCGTCACCGATGCCGAGTCCGCGCTGCTGGTTGGCCCGCTGGCTCAGCTGGGCATGCAGAAGCTGACCGCCCTTGAACCCGGTGCCCTCAGTGCAGGTCAGGCGCGCCGCCTCGCCGTGGCACGCACCCTGGCTCGTGCCGAGGCTATCTACCGTGCCAGCGGTGAGCAGACCGTGCTGACCGTCCTGGTGGATGAGCCGACCGCGCACCTGGACGCCTACTCGGCATACCTGGTGACCCGCGCCCTGCACCGCCTGGCGGAACTGGGCGCAACCGTGCTGATCGTGACCCACGAGCAGGAGCTCGCCGCCGGATGCGACACCCTTGTTCGTGCCGTGCAGACCGCCCAGGGCTACACCTGGACCGCCGAGGCGAACACCGCCCGCGTTGAGGTTCCCGAGCAAGCCCCCGCGCACCTGCTCAAGGACAGGGAAGAGTACGAGGCTGAAAGCACCGCCCCGGCGGGCACCTCCGCAGCTACCGAGGCCGAGGAAGCCGAGCCTGCCGGCCTGTTCGCAAGCCTGCGCACCCTGAAGGAACTGACCGGTATCGGTGTTCGCGCCGCAACCGGCCCGGTGATCATGGCTGCGATTACTTCCCTGATGGCTGCGGCGTTGACCGCGCTGTCCGGCTGGCTGATTGTTCGCGCCGCCGAAGGCCCGGCAATGATGTACCTGATGGTCGCCATTGTGGGCGTGCGTTTCTTCGGCCTGGGTCGTGCCTGCGCCCGCTACGCTGAGCGTCTGATGACCCACTCGAAGGTTCTTGCCGCCGCAAATATTCTGCGTCTGCGCGCCTGGGTTGGTGCATGGCAGAGCGTGAGCAGCGTGCGTGCCCTGCTGCGTGGTGACGCGCTGCTCGAACGCCTCGTGGGCGGTATCGATGAGCTGCGTGACGGCGTGCCGCGCGTTATTATCCCGCCGGCCGCGCACCTGCTGGTCATGACCGCGGCGCTGATTACGACCGCGTGCATCCTGCCGCAGGCTCTGATTCCGGTTCTGCTTGCCGTGCTGGTCAGCACTTTTGTGGCTCCGTGGATTGTGCTCCGCGCCGATGCCCGCGCGGAGGCGCTGGCTCGCCGATCCACCGCGCAGATGTTGCGCCTGGGTACCGGCATGCTCTCGGCGGCTGAGGACCTGCGCGCTAACGGCGTGGCAACCACCACTGAGAAGGCTAACGGCGCCCTGGACGCTGAGAATCTGTCCGCCCTGCAGAAGGGCTCGACCGCTCAGGGCGTGGGCCGTGCCCTCGTGACCCTCAGCTGGTTCGGTGCGGCTCTGGCGAGCGCAATCATTGCGTACCCGCTGGCTGTTGACGGCACCGTGCGTGCCCCCGAAGCCGCGATTGTGATGCTGCTGTGCACCGGCATGCTGGAAAGCTCCCTGGGCCATGTTGAGGCGGTCCGCTCCTGGCCCGCGTTCAGCCGCCTGCTGGCGACGATTGCCCCGAGCGTGCGCGACGTATCCCTGGAGGGTATTGTCGCCACCTCGACTCTGAAGCGTTCCGTGCCGACCGAGGCTGAGGTGGACACTCACGTTCTGCCGCGTCGTGCTGAGCGTCTGCGTGCCCGCGCGGAGGCTGAGATGGAGGAGCTGCTGGAGGCTGACCGTCAGCGTGCCCAGCGTTTTGCCCGCCCCGAATCTGCTGCTGGCGCTAAGAGCGATACCCCGCGCCCGCCGAAGCCCGGTGAACCCACCCTGGTCAGCTGCGGCACCCCGCAGGAACTCGGTGTGAAGGTTACCGAACCCGCCCTGAGTCTGCAGGACGCCGCCGCCCGCTGGCCCGGTATGGATCACCCGGTCTTCACCGACCTGAACATGAACGCCCGCGCGGGCTCCTGGACTGCGGTGACCGGTCCCTCCGGCTCCGGTAAGTCTACGGTGCTTGCGACCGTTCTGGGCTTCTTGCCGCTGGAGTCCGGCCGTGTGCTGGCTTCCGGTGAGGTCCTGGAGGGTGAGCAGCTGCGCGGCTACGCGGCGTGGTGCCCGCAGGCGGCTCACATCTTCGAGTCGACCCTCGAGGGTAACCTGCTGCTGGCTCGTGACCGTTCGGATCGCCCGAGCGAGGAAGAGCTGATTGAGGTTCTGCGCCGTGTGGGTCTGGGCGAGTGGTTTGACGCTCTGCCTCAGGGCCTGCGCACCCCGGTGGGTGCTGGCGGTTCCTTCCTGTCGGGTGGTCAGCGTCAGCGTCTGGCCGTGGCTCGTGCCCTGCTGGTGAACTCGCCGGTGCTGCTGCTGGACGAGCCGACCGCGCACCTGGACGCTGAGTCTGCCCGCGCGCTGATGGCTGACTTGGACGCGGCGACCCGCTCTAGCTCCGTGGCTACGGTTCTGGTGTCGCACCGTCCTGAGGATATTGCCCGCTGCGATGAGGTGGTTCGCCTCTAAACGCAGCTGAGCGTAGCCATCGCGGGCGAGATTGAACGCAAGAAACTGCGAGAAATGCCCCGGTACTTCGTGAAAGTACCGGGGCATTTCTTTGTGCAAAATTTTCTGGGCACATTGCTCTGCGCGTTATATCTGCGCGGATTCCCCCAGGCTTTGCAAACAACCTGAGGTCGAAAGGCCGTGAACGGCGCGCCTAGAAGAGCTTTTCACCCTCCGGGCTAACCGCCATCGCAGCAGAAACAGCCGCATAGTTCGGGCCCACAATGCCGATGCTCTGAGTGAGCATCACGCCGGAGCCGTCGCGGGCACCGTGCTCGGTCGGCAGGGAACGAGCCACGCCGCCGGAGGATGCCGCCTTCGCCGGGCCAACGCCCACCCAAGCCAGAGCCAGCTGGCTCTCACCGGTGAGGAATCGGTGCGCACGCACACCGCCGGTCGCGCGGCCCTTCTGCGGGTACTCGCTCAGCGCGGTGACCTTGGCGCTCGCCAGGCCGTCCTTGCCGTTGGTGACGGTCACGACCTCCGCCGCGTCGCCGGGCGCGGTCACACCCAGGGCGATGAGGCGGTCGTCGTCGGCAAGCTTGATGCCTGCGATACCGCCTCCGGTGCGTCCCTGCGGGCGGACCTTTGCCGCGTCGAAGGTCAGTAGCTTCGCGTCGCGAGTGACGAAGGTAAGAATCATGTCGTCGGTGGGGCAGGGGGCGGCGGCTACGATTTCGTCGCCGTCCTTGAGCTTCATGATGTCCCACTCGGTCTGGTTCAGCGGGTAATCCGGGTTCAGGCGCTTGATTACGCCTCCCGCAGTTGCCAGCGCCAGCACCGTGTTCAGCGGTACGAGGGCGACCAGCTTCTCACCCTTGGCGAGCTGAACCAGCTCGGCTGCCTTCACCGCCGACGTCATGGAGGGGGTGCCACCGTTCTCGTCCAGCACCGCAATGTCCATGACGGACAGACGCACCATGCGTCCTGCGGAGGTCACGGCACCGATCTCACCGCGCGCGGTGGTCGGCACAATCGAGGTGAACACGTCGTGCTTGAAACGCTTGCCGGGATCCACAAGCGCCTCGCGGATGGGCTTGCCGGGGGTGCGTCCCATCATACCGGATGCCGAAAGCAGCACCCAGCAGGGATCGTCCGCGATTTCGAGGGCAAGACCCAGGCTCTTCTTCGCCTTGGACTGCGCGGTGACTGCCTCAATGGCGACCTGCATCTCGTCCTTGGTTTTGAGCTGGGTGCGGCGGTCGGTGCCGTAGCGTTCGGCAACCTCGGCGAGCTCCTCGGAGACCAGTTCGCGCAGCGCCGCATCGGAACCGAGGATACGCTGCAGCTCCGCGATTTCCTGCTGCAAGGTGTCGCGTTCTGCTTCCAACTCCAGGCGGGAGTACTTGGTGAGCTGGCGCAGGCGCAGCTCCAGAATGTGGTTCGCCTGGGTGTCGGTTAGGTCGAAGACGACCTTCAGCTTTTCGCGTGCCTGAGCGGTCTCATCAGACTCACGGATAATCTGGATGACCTCGTCAATGTCGAGGATTGCCACGAGCAGGCCCTCCACCAGGTGCAGGCGGTCGGTGCGCTTGCCCAGGCGGAATTCGGTGCGGCGGCGGACCACGTTCAGGCGGTGGTCAATGTACACGCGCATCAGGTCGAGCAGGCCGAGGGTCTGCGGCTGACCGTCCACGAGCGCCACGTTGTTGATACCGAAGGAATCCTCAAGCGGAGTGTGCTTGTAGAGGGCGGCGAGCACCGCCTCCGGGTTGAAACCGTTCTTGATTTCGATGACGAGGCGCAGACCGTTGGTGCGGTCGGTCAGGTCGACCACGTCGGAGATGCCGGTGAGCTTCTTGGAGTTGACGCCGTCCTTGATCTTTTCGATGACCTTTTCGGGGCCGACCATGTACGGCAGTTCGGTGACGACAATGCCCTGCTTGCGGGGGCTGACCTGCTCGATGGAGACCTTCGCGCGGGTCTTGAAGGTGCCGCGGCCGGTTTCGTAAGCGTCACGGATGCCTCCCAGACCCACGATGGTGCCGCCGGTGGGCAGGTCGGGGCCGGGGATGAACTTCATGATGTCTTTGAGGGTCGCCTCGGGGTGGGCGATAAGGTGGCGGGTACCGGCGATGACCTCGCGCAGGTTGTGCGGCGCCATGTTGGTTGCCATGCCGACCGCGATGCCGGTGGTGCCGTTGACGAGCAGGTTCGGGAACGCTGCGGGCAGCACGGAGGGCTGCATGAACTGGTTGTCGTAGTTCGGCACGAAGTCAACCACGTCTTCTTCGAGGTCCGCGGTGAGTGCCTGCGCGGCGGGTGCCATGCGTGCTTCGGTGTATCGGGCGGCTGCCGGGCCGTCGTCGAGGGAACCGAAGTTACCGTGACCGTCCACGAGGGGCAGACGCAGCGCGAAGGGCTGGGCGAGGCGAACCATAGCGTCGTAGATGGCGGCGTCGCCGTGCGGGTGGAGCTTACCCATGACCTCGCCGGTCACGCGGGCGCTCTTGACGTGGCCCTTGTCGGGGCGCAGGCCCATCTGCTGCATCATGTAGAGGATGCGGCGCTGCACGGGCTTGAGGCCGTCGCGGGCGTCGGGGAGGGCGCGCGAATAAATCACCGAGTAGGAGTATTCCAGGAAGCTGGTTTCCATCTCAGCGGATACGTCGATGTCGACGATATTCTCTACCACATCCACCGGGTAGTCGCTGACGGTGGATTTGGATCGGCGAGCCATATATCTCCTCGTGTCGGTGTGTTTTCGCTCCTCCTATTTTAGCGGGTGGTAGCGGATGAGACGGGCTGGTTGGTCGGCGTCATCTGTGGGGTGCGCCAAGGCGGTTGCGGGGCAGTAACCGAAGTGTACCGGGGGATTGCAAGCAGTCATATGAGCCTGTATTAGCGTGGTCAAGTAGCACAGCCCGGCTGGAACCCTCTAAGGTAGAGGGGAGTAATACCTAACCGCCTTCATCGTGTGCGCCGACCGACGTCGCCTCATGAGGGCACCGCACGAAAGAGGTACGATGTACGCCACCACCCCCGAACGCGAGCAATTGGTCGCAGACATTAAGCATGCCGGTTTCTACCCCGACCTTGTGCTGGAAGTGGTGGATGACGCGCTGGCGGGCATGAACCCGGACGCGCACTTCGTACAGCATGAAACCCACTTCTCACGCGATGATTTTCACCGCCACATCACCGTGATGGTGCTCTGCGGTGAGCACGTCATCTTTGCGCACCTGGACGACCAGCACCTTGAGGGTGACGCGCAGGGCACCGTGGCGCATGTGAGCGTGGAGGCGGTGCACCTGAGCGCCCTGAACGCGGTCACCATCAGCTACGGTTTCAGCCAGCCGCAGGCGTACAACCCCGGTAGCACCGCCCCGACTGAGATTTCCTTCCAGATTGCCTGGACCGGTTCGCTGCACATGGAGCTGGCTCCTGCCGGCTGCCAGGATCCGCAGTGCAACGCCGACCACGGCTTCACCGGCGATGCGCGCCGCGAGGACATTGCGGTGCGTGTTTCTGCGACCGCTGACGGCCCGGAGTCGGTTCAGCGTGCGCAACATTTTGCGCGTGCGCTGCACCGTGCCCGCATGTACGCAACCCGCCGATAAGCACCGGTGGTAGCGCTCGCACAGTATCAATCCCGCGCGGTGCCCCGTACTTTCACACACCCGCCACACCCCTGAGAGGACCTTATGACGGTACAGACCACCCTGCACGATGTTCTGGGCGCGCCGTTGCCTCCCGCGCCCGCCTACGGCAGCAATAGCATCGCCGATGTGCTGGAGTCCGCCTCCTCTCTGGTGGCTCAGCGAAGCCTGGCGCGCCCCGCGCACGCGCTGGATTCCAATCCGGCGTTCCACGCTGTTGCCGACCCGCTAAACCTTGCCGGCCGCCTTGAGGAGCAGGATGTTGACCCGGCGTCGTTCCGTCACGCCTGCGTGGTCATGGTGGACGGTTTGGGCGAGCAGCTGCTCAACAGCTACGGTGGCTACGCGCCCGCCCTGCGTAAGACCCTGAACCTGGGCCCGCTGGACGCCGCGTTCCCCACCACGACCGCCGCCTCCCTGACCTCGCTGGGTACCGGCACGGCACCCGGCGCGCACGGCATTGCCGGCTACGAGGTGCGCAACCCGGCAGGTAACGGGGGAGCGGGCTCAGTCATGAACCACCTGTCCGGCTGGGATCAGTCGGTGGACCCGCACGCCTGGCAGCCGCTGCCGACCGTGCTGGAACGCCACCATACGAACCGTCGCGCGCTCACCATTTCGCTGGGTAAGTACCGCGGTACCGGTCTGACTGAGGCGGCGCTGCGCGGCGGCGACTTCGTGGACGCCGTCGGCTACAACGCCCGCGTCACCTACGCCCTGGAGGCGCTCTCCAGCCGCACCCCGACCACCGTGTACCTGTACTGGGGTGAGATTGACGCGGCGGGCCACCGCTACGGCGTGGGCAGCGACGAATGGCTACAGCAGCTGGAGGAACTGAACTCGGCGCTGAAGCGTCTGGCGGAGCGCGCCCCCGCGTGGGCGGCACTCTTCGTCACCGCCGATCACGGCATGGTGAACGTGCCCGAGCACCAGCGCATCGACTACTCGGGCGTGGAGGAGCTGACCCGCAACATCGCCATGACCGCCGGTGAACCGCGCGCCGTGCACCTGTACCTGGAAGACACCTCGGAGGCGGCACGCACCGCCACCGCCCAGCGTTGGGCGCAGTACTGGGGCGAGCGCGCCTGGGTGATTGATTCTCGCGAACTGATACGCGCCGGCTACTTCGGCCCGGTCATCACGGATGCGGCGCGCGGCCGCATCGGCGATTTGATGGTGTGCGCTCGCGACGACTGGGCGCTGTACGATATGCGCCACTATCAGGAGCGTGCCCTGCACATGGTTGGTCAGCACGGTTCGCTGACGGACGCTGAGCGTCTGGTGCCGTTGCGCATGCTCAAGACCTTCTAAGATTCGGAAGAGCCCCGCTCAGCGGATACAGGCTGAGAAGATAGAAAAGCCGCCGGTTATTCACGCGAATAACCGGCGGCTTTCGTATGTCTAGATGCTCTCGTCTTGATGCCTCTATCGGGCGGCGCGAGGGCGGTCGCTTACTTGCGGCCGCCGAAGATGATGTCGTCCCAAGCGGGAACGCTCACGCGCTGCTTCTTCGAGGAAGACTTGGGCTTCTCCGATGCGGGAGCTTCAGCAGCTTCTGCGGGTGCGGATTCAGCCGGTGCTTCAGCAGGCTCTTCGGCGGGTGCGTGCTCGCTGTAATCTTCCGGTGCCGGATGCGCCGCGGGGGTGTGTGCGGCGGGTGCACCGGTCAGCGGGCCGCGGGCAGATGCAGCCTCGGCGGGAGCCTCAGTAGCGGGTGCTGCGGGTGCCGCAGGCTCTGCTGCGGGCGCTACGGGAGCCTCAGCGGCGGGGGCCTCAGCGGCGGGGGCCTCTGCGGGCTCAGCCGGTGCTACAGGCTCAGCGGGCTCAGCGGACTCGCGGTGTACGAACACCTCGGGCTCTTCAACCTGCGCCGGGCGCACCGAGCGGGCGCGTTCCAGAAGCTCCTTGAGCTTACGCTCATCAGCGCTCTCAGAGGAAGTAAGGGGTGCCGGTGCGGGCTCGGGTGCCTTCGGCAGGCGGGCGGGAGGAACCTCCACGGGAGCCTTCTTCGCGGCGGCGGCAACAGCATCCTCACTATTGCCCATCAGGAAGTACGCCGCCTCATTCGACGCGTACAGGCCCTGGTTCGCCGGGTTGTACACCCAACGTGCGGGGAAGACGACCTGCGCGGGCAGGTTCTGACGCACCGAATCCTTCAGCGCAATATCAACCTCAACGCGCCACTGGCCGTTCTCCTGCTGGCGGGTGGTCCAGTCCTGGGTTGCCTCCTCAAAACCGTAACGCTCAGAGACTTCCTCAATGCGGGCGCTCAGGGTCACCGGGATCTGTGCGGTACCCGAAGCGGAGCTGCGGCGACCAATCTTCACGCTCTGAGCGGCACGAATAATGTGGGCACGCTCAGCAACAATCGGCCACTCGTAGCGGCGCACGCGCTCCGGCTCCCAACCGGACTCTTCAGCGATTTCCTCAACGGAGGCACCCTGACGGAAACGGGTCTGAATATCGCGCGGACCGTAGGTGCCCTTAGCGCCCAGACCGCGGGCGGGCTGAATACGGCGAGCCTTGGTGATGCTCGTGCGCAGGTTGGCGTCAATGGGCAGCAATAAGCGGGTGCCGTCAGCAGACTCAAGCACCAGATTTTCGCCGTCATCGTGAACGCCAATCAGACGCAGTTCAAGCATGAGAACCTCCATAGGTGAACCGGACGCGTTCGTGAATGTGTTGCACGGAACGCAAACTACCTTCCAGGGTACCGTGAAAGCGCGGTAAATCAGTAGCGGAGGCGGGATTTTCCCCAAAAAAAGATGTACTTTTCGGACCGAAAAAGCTAGAATGTGACGCCTAAACCGTCCAAAGCCTACCCAGGATTAGACAAATAGGGTGCCAATGGTGAACAATACCTGGCATGCCGTCGGGGTTAAATCCTCACCAGCGGCACCTAGAGCACTCATTAAACCAGCGTGGCCTAGTTCAACACACAGCCACAGAACCAACGGAGCGTGAAAGTTTGGCAACTGATTACGATGCACCTCGCAAGCAGGACGAAGAGCAGAACGAAGAGTCCTACGAGGAGCTGAACGCCCGCCGTTCCGAGATGCAGTCCGGTGCGGTGGACGAAGACGAAAACAGCGCAGCAGAAAGCTTCGAGCTGCCCGGTGCTGACCTCTCCAACGAGGAGCTGAACGTTGTTGTTCTGCCCGCTCAGGACGACGAGTTCACCTGCGCATCCTGCTTCCTGGTGCGCCACCGCTCGCAGATTGCACGCGAAGAGGGCGGCCTGTCCTACTGCATCGAGTGCGAGGGCTAAAACTTTAGGGAAGGGCTAACACCCACCCGACATACACCTCATGACGGGGCGAGTGCCGAGTGCACCCGCCCCGTTGAGTATGTGAAAGCCGCGCACGCAAGAACAGCGCCGCGTCGCACCCAACACGGCACGCCGCGGCACGCGCTGAACGCGAACACGCAACGAAAACACCCCGCAGTAGAGCCTCAACACAGCGCGAGGTGATGGCACAGACACCCGCGAAAGGTTAGAGTATTGACCATGATGACCCCCGTAAACGTCCACATTAAGCTGCTCGACCCCGAGCTGCCCGCACCCGCCTACGCAAAGCCCGGCGACGCCGGCGCTGACCTGCGCTCCCGTATCGACTTCGAACTGGAACCGGGCGAACGCGCCCTCGTCCCCACCGGCGTGGCAATCGCCCTGCCCGAAGGTTACGTTGGTCTGGTGCACCCGCGCTCGGGCCTGGCAACCAAGAACGGCATCACCATTGTGAACGCACCCGGCACCGTTGATTCCGGCTACCGCGGCGAGCTGATGGTCACCCTGCTCAACACTGACAAGACCAAGTCCTTCCACGTGCAGCGCGGCGACCGCATCGCCCAGCTGGTCATTCAGAAGTACGAGCACGCAACCTTTACCGTGGTGGATGAACTGGAACAGACCGAACGCGGCTCCAGCGGCTTCGGCTCCAGCGGAATCCACTAGTCTGCTCTCACCGCGAAACGGCACGAGAGAAGAGAAGAACCCCCCCCCGCACCCTGCGTGCGGTGAAAGTAGGAATACCATGTTCGGATTTGGTAAAAAGAAGCACGCCGAGGAGGCTGAAAAGGCCGCCATCGACAAGGCTGTCGCCGAAGAGATTGAGGAGACCAACGTCGAGGTTGAGGAGCTGAAGGAAGAGGAGAACTCTCCCGAGGTCATCAAGTACGACCGCGTCAACGGCCCGCACGACATTGAAGAAGTCACCGCCGAAGACCTCGAAGACTACGTCGACCTGGGTGCGCTGCGCATCAAGTTGCTCGACGGCATGAACCTGCGCCTCGAAACTGACGACGCAACCGGTGCCGTCATCGCCGCAACCATCACCCGTGACGGCGCAACCCTGCAGGTGCAGGCATTCGCTGCACCGCGCACCACCGGCATCTGGGACGACATCCGTCACGACCTGACCGAGTCCGTCGCCTCCCAGGGCGGCATCGTCGAAATCTACGCCGGCGTATTCGGCGCCGAGATGCTGACCCGCCTGCCCGCCGTCACCCCGGACGGTCAGCCCGGTGAGCGTATCGCCCGCTTCGTGGGTGTGGACGGCCCCCGCTGGTTCCTGCGCGGCGTCATCTCCGGCGCGGCTGTGCTCGGTGACGATAAGGCTGCCGCCTCCGTGGAGGAAGTCTTCCGCACTGTCGTGGTGGACCGTGGCGACGACCCGCGCCCGCCGCGCGAGCTGCTGCCCATGACTCTGCCTGCCGACCTGGTTGTGGCTGAGGAAGAGCCCGCCGTGGAGGAAGAAACCGAGAACGAGCACAGCAAGCTGCGCCCGATGCCTCGCCGCGGCCCTGAGATTACCGAGATTGGCTAATGCCTGAGTTCTCGAACTACCCGAGTGCGCTCGCGGTTCCTGAGGAGCAGATTCTTGCTCCCGGGTACCCCGAGCGCTTTCGCGTACGCCTTGCCGGACGCGTGGAGCAGGTATGGTTGCCTGCGCTGCAGGATAAGCCGATGTACCGTGCCGAGCTGGTGGTGGCGAAGTCGAAGCCTCTGCAGTGGTCGAGCCCGTTGGCGCTGATTGGCATGCCGATTGTGGAGCCGCCCGGTGAGGATTTCGACGAGGAGTCCGAGGATTCCGAGAAGCAACACCACCTGAACACGGCGTCTTTGGCGACCGTGGCGGTGCAGGATCAGCACGAGGTGTCGTTCCCGCCCTATGCGCCGTTCAACCCGGGGGACCGGATTCTGCTGAAGTGGCAGGGGCAGCGGATGGTGCCCGGCGTGCTTGCCGGTGCGCTGTTGCGCTGTTCCGGCGTGGTGTCGGTGAGGGCGCATCAGCCGGTGATTTACAACCCGCGCTATGAGATTGTGCCGCAATTCTTTGCTGAGAAGGGAAAATATGAGCGCTGAGCAGTCTTCGACCCAGCCCGACCCGAACGCTAACCCCGCAACTGACCCTGCGCGGGAGGGGAACCAGTTTGCGCAGAGCCTGAGCGCCTCCATGGGCGCGAATATGCGCCGCACCGCCAACGGTGATGTGGATATTCTGCACGCTATCGGCGGCTGGCGCGGCCTGGTGGAGTCTTCGCTGCCGGCGGTGGCGTTCCTGGTGCTGTTCACCGTGACGAAGGAACTGAACCTGTCCCTGATTGCGGCGCTGGCTGCGGCGGGTGTGTTCACGCTGGTCCGTCTGGTGCAGGGCTCTAAGTTGGTGAGCGCGCTGACCGGTCTGGTGGGCGTGGCAATCTGTGCGTTTGCGGCGTACCGTACCGGTAACGCGAGTGACTACTTTGTGGTCGGTTTCTGGACGAACGGCGTGTACATTCTGGCGTATCTGCTGTCGATGCTGGTGCGATGGCCGCTGATGGGTCTGATTTTCGCGGTCATTCGTGGCGAGGCGTTGAGCTGGCGTCAGAACCCGGTGCGTCTGCGCCAGTACATGCTGGCCACCTGGATTATTACCGTGCTGATGATGCTGCGCCTTGCCGTGCAGGTGCCCCTGTATTTTGCGAATAATGTGGAGGCGCTGGGCGCTACCCGTTTGGTGATGGGTCTGCCGCTGTACGCTTTGGGCGTGTGGCTGGCGTGGCGTGTGTCGGCACCGGAGGAGGCGCTGGTGAGCGAGGAATCTGAAGATGCTGAAGAATCTGACGTATCTGTCGCTACCGAAGCTGACGGTTCAGAAAGCCGCTAACCCCACAACTTCATAGAGGCCTTCTAGAAGGTAGACGAAAGCCCCGGTACCCGTGACCGGGGCTTTCGCCTCCTCAAAAACTTACGTATAAACGCTATGCGAACAGTGCTATGCAAACAGTGCGCGGATCTGATCCTCACCGGCAATGGTCGTGATGAAGAACAGCTCGTCGCCGCCCTCAATCGCCACGTCGGCACTGGGCGGGATTGGCGCGCCGTCACGCAGGATCGCGGTGAGCACCGTATCAACGGGCCACTGCACGTGATCCACGCGGTAACCGATGACGGGGTGGTCATCCGGCACGGTGTACTCGGCGAGGGTCGCGCCGCCAGCCTGCAGGGTCAGCAGGCGCACCACGTCGCCGACTTCCACGGCTTCCTCAACGAGGGCGGTCATCAGACGCGGGGTGGACACGGCAACGTCCACGCCCCAGGAATCATCAAAGAGCCACTCATTACGCGGGTTGTTCACGCGCGCCACGGTGCGCGGCACGCCAAACTCACTGCGAACCAGCAGGGAGACCATCAGGTTTGCCTTGTCGTCACCGGTTGCGGCAACGACCACGTCCGCCTTGTTCGGGTGCACCTGGCGCAGTACGGACAGTTCGCAGGCGTCACCAATATGCCAGCGCACACCGGGCAGATCGGCACGCTTCTTGACTTCGGGCTTGGAGTCGATGATGGTCACGTCGTGGCCGTTCATCATGAGTTCTTTAGCGATGGAGGCGCCCACGGAACCGGCACCAACAATGAGGACCTTCACTTACTTCTCACCTTTCGAGGAATCACGATGGCGGCCGATGAGTTCGAGGGGATCGGGCAGCTCCGGGGGAGTGTCACCGAGATGGAATTCGTGCTCGACAACGGGGGTTTCGTTGTGCTCCTGCTTGGGGGTGATCGTCACGCCGGATTCGGCGGGCTTCTTCGGAGCGTGGGGATGCTTGCGGTGGCCGGATGCGGGAGCGTAGTCCGCTTCCATTTCTTCGTCTTCGACGCGCGGCGGGCGGGAGAGAATACGGGTTACGTCCGCAACGTCGTCGGTGCGCATCATCACGTGCACGCTATCGCCCTGCTGGTAGGCGGAATCGGGGCGGGGGAGCATGCCCTCACCAAAGCGGGTGATGTAGGCGATGCGCACCCCGGCGGCACGTTCGATGCTGGTCAACGCGTGGCCAGCCCAGCCGTCGTCGAGCGGAATTTCGGTGAGCATGAGGCGGCCCGAGGGTTCACGGAAGTCGCCCTTGAGCGCCTGCTCGGGCAGCAGACGGCGCAGCACCTGGTCGGTGGACCAACGCACCGACGCCACCGTAGGAATACCCATGCGCTGGAAGAACTCGGCGCGGTTCGGGTCGTACACACGCGCCACAACGTTCTTCACCTTGAACATTTCACGCGCCACACGGGCGGCAATAATATTCGAGTTATCGCCCGAAGAGACCGCGGCAAAAGCGTACGCCTCGGTAATACCGGCACGCTTGAGGGTGTCCTCATCAAAACCAACACCGGTAACCAGGCGGCCCTCAAAGCCCTTACGCAGCGGCTGGAAAGCACGTTCGTCCTGGTCAATGACGGCGACCGTATGCCCCGAAGCTTCCAGAGTGCGCGCCAACATGACGCCCACGCGTCCGGCACCCATAATGACGAAGTGAGGCATACATCCCTCCGAGTGTTGATGTTTTACGGTGATAAGGCGTTACCGCCTACCTCTACCAGTGTAATGGGCGGGTGAGCCTCCACGCCGATGCTCCGTGATATTCCGCTCGCCATGCCCACTATTCGGCTGAATAAAATTGAGCTTTGAAGCCGCGACCTATAGCCTTAACAGCGTGAGGAATCGTTGGGATAAGATGCGCATCGCCCTGACCGGCAGGCCGGTCAGCACGCGAAATCTTTCGGCTGTCAATCTGCCGAAGCGCTACGCCCTGCCTCTTTTCGGCGCCGACGGTATCTCCTCGGTCGCCTACGCCGCCGATCAGATGATTCTGACCCTTGCCGCCGCGGGTGCCTCTGCGCTCGCTTTTTCGCCCTGGATTGGTTTGGGTGTGGCGATGGTGGGTCTGCTGGTGATTGGCACCTACCGGTACAACATTAATCAGATTGCTTCTGAGGGCGATATTCAGCTGGTGCACCGCAAACTGGGTGCGCTGCCGTCGATTGTGATGGGCGCTTCGTCGCTGATGGACTATATGCTCACAGTGGCGGTGTCGATGTCTTCGGCGTCCTCGTTTTTGGTGGCGTTGTATCCGCAGATTCAGGATTGGCGCACGCACATTGCTGTGCTACTCATTGTCGCGCTGACGCTGTTTGCGCTGCGTGGCGTGCAGCTGCTGGGCAAGATTGCGTACTGGCCGCTGTACGTTTTCTTGGCGCTGTTAGGAGCGACCCTCATTGTGGGTTGGATTCGTGCCGCGACGGGTACCCTGCCGCTGGCTGAGTCGGCGACCTACGTGATTGCCCCCGAATACCACGATCATGCCCTGGAAGGCTTGGCGCTGGTGCTGCTTCTGGCGCGTTCGTTCTCCGCCGGTGTGGTGGCGTTCTCGGGTGTTTCTACGATCTCTAATTCGGTGAAGTATTTCCGCCGTCCGAAGAAATATAACGCGGCGGTCACCATGATGATGATGGGCCTGATTACCTCGGTCCTGCTGGTGAGCCTGCTCGGTTTTGCGGCGGCAACCCGCGTGCACATGGTGCACGATACGACCCGTTTCTTGTTCATTGACGGGCACGCGCCGGGGGAGTACTTCCACCAGAAGCCGGCGCTGTACCAGGTGGCTTTGGCGATTTATCAGGGTGTTCCGTTCTTCGCGCAGCTGCTGGTGTTTGCCACGGTGGGCGTGCTGATTATTGCCTCGCTGACTGCGTTTACCGGCTTCCCGGTGATTGCCTCGTCGCTGGCTGATTACCAGTACCTGCCGGTGTTCTTCCGCAGCATGGAATCACGAGGCCTGTATGCGAACGGTGTGCTGGCGCTGTCGGCATTCTCAATTTTCCTCACCACCGTTTTCAACTCGGACGTGTACTCACTGATTCAGCTGTACATCGTGGGCATGTGCCTGTCGATGGTGCTGGTTCAGCTGGCGGTGGTGCGCTACCGCATGCGTCTGCTGCGCATTACCCTGGCGCAGATGCCGCGCCGCGCCCTGCTGCGCGATATTGCGGTCTCCGCGGTGGGCGTGATGGTGACCGCCGCGGTGCTGGTCATCGTCGTGGTGACGAAGTTCGCCGCCGGTGCGTGGCTCTCCCTTGGAATGATTGCCCTGATGGTTGGAGGTATGGTTGTGACTCGCCGCCACTACGATGCTGTGGATGCCGCCCTGGACATCCCCCTGAACGCTGAATCCGTTGCGGATGTGGCGGCCCTGCCTTCGCGTGTGCACGCCATCGTGTACGTGGAGCGTGTGCGCCGCCCGGCGGTTCGTGCCCTCTCGTATGCGCGTGCCGGCCGCCCCTCCACGATTGAGGCGCTAACGGTCAACAATGACCGCGCCGCTCTGGAAGTCGTGAAGAAGCGCTGGTATGCCCTGGGCATTCCGGTGCCGCTGTCGGTGATTGATTCGCCGTACCGTGACACGGTGGAGGCTGTCGTTTCGTATGTTCGCCGCCGCCGCAAGAAGTCACCGCGCGATATTTTGGTGGTGTACCTCCCGGAGTTTGTGGTGAAGCACTGGTGGCAGCGTATTCTGCACCGCCGCACGGTGCGCCGCCTCAAGCAGGCGCTTTTGCACGAGCCTGGCGTCATGACGGCGACCGTGCCCTGGGCGATGCACGAGGATGAGGTGTATGATGAGATTTTTGATCAGCGCCTGCAAGGCAAGGATGCAGCTGCCAACGATTCGACCGTAGAGGCTGACGGTTTCACTGCGGCAATTGCCCCGAACGTGACCCGTTCAGCCGGTGGCGGCCGCGAGCTGATTCAGAGCAACCGCCACGCGGTGTACCGCGGTCGCCTGCACGAGGCGGACGCTGTGGCGCGCGAGAAGAAACGCCAGCCGTAATAATCGCCCAGCGCTCAGCATGATTGCCCGGCGCCCAGAAATATTTGCCTGGTGCCGAGTATGATCGCCCAGCGCCCAGCTCGGTCAATTGCCCCGCAACTTTGCTTGAGCACCCCGCATAGCGCCTGGACTTTGCCTTTTGTAATGGATGAGGCGCCCCATGCGGGGGCGTCGGAACCGGAGCAAAGGCACAATCCGGTGTAAAATAATTCACATTAAGTGATTCTTTAGGAGACAATGCTGTGACCCACACTGCTACCACGCCTGCCGCCTCCAACAACGTAGACGGATACAGCGTCGGGCAGACCCTCACCGTCACCTGTGAGGCACCCGCACACGGCGGCGCTTTCGTAGCGCGCACCGAACAGGGCGTCATCTTCGTGCGTCACGGCATCGTCGGCGAACAGGCAGAAGTGCGCATCACCGCCATCGGCCCCAAGCGCCGCTTCTACTTCGCAGATGTTGTCTCCGTACCCGTACCCTCCCTGGCACGCCGCCCCCACCCCTGGATCCAGGCGGATGCGCTCGCAACCGACGAGGAACGCGCCGCCGCAACCGGCGTACCCGAACTACTCGGCGGCATGGAATATGGCCACATCAGCCTGGCTGAGCAGCGACGCTACAAGACTGATATCGTCCGCACCCAAATCAACCGACTGGGCGGTCTGCCCCTCGAGTCGCCCCTGCTGACCAACCTCATCGTTGAAGAGCTTCCCCTGCGCGATAACAACGAGGGTCTGTCCTGGCGTAGCCGCGTGCGCTACAACGTGACCAAGGTCCGCACCGAGCCCGGCGACCAGAAGAACAGCAACGAGCCTAGCAACCAGAAGAACAGCGGCAAGAAGAGCCCCGCCGTCACCTGGCGCATCGGCATGCACCCCTACCGCGCCTCCCAGCCCGTACCGGTCGTAGACTTTCCCCTCGCCGCACTCGAACTGCGCAACCTAGAGCTTGAGAAGCTGAACCTGCGCGGCGTACGCGAAGTCGAGGCAACCGTCTCCTCCCGCGGCAGGGTCCTACTGCAGTTCATCGTTGATCCGCGCTTCTCCATCGAAGAGGTCGCCAAGGACATCGAACAGCAGGCAGCCGACGCCTGGGGACTGCTCGCCAAGCGCAAGATCTCGCTGTTCTTCACCCCGCAGTCCACCTCCAACGGCAAGCCCAAGCGCCGCCGCCCCGGCTCCTCCCACACCCCCTACCGCCGCGTACCCGAAGGCGACCAGCTGCTCGGCGCGGGTCTGCGCTCCGTCACCGAAGAAGTCACCTTCGGCTCCCGCCGATTCAGCTACCAGGTATCTGCCGGCGGCTTCTGGCAGATTCACCGCGCCGCCCCCTCCACCATGGTCGGAACCATGCTCACCATGCTCCGTCCGCAGGAAGGTGAATGCACCCTCGACCTGTACGCCGGCGCGGGCCTGTTTACCGCCGCGCTCGCGGACGCCGTGGGCGCAACCGGTACCGTCGTCAGCATTGAGGGCTCCCCGGTGACCCACAAGGATGCGCGCTCGAACTTCGCGCCGGATGGTTGCTCCCGCACCGAGAACTCTGCGGACACCCGCATTGAGGTGATTCGCGGCGACGTGGCACGCCACCTGGTGGATCTGAAGACCGCCCTTGAGTTTGGTGAAATCCCCGCTATTGATGCGGTGGTCCTTGACCCGTCCCGTGAGGGCGCGAACCGAACCACCCTGGAACGCCTGGATGCGCTGGACCCCAAGCGTATTCTGTACGTGGCGTGCGACCCGGCATCCCTGGGCCGTGACACCGGTATTTTGCGTGAGCTGGGTTGGGACATGGTGCAGCTTCGGGCGTTCGATATGTACCCGAATACGCATCACGTGGAGTCGGTGGCGCTGTTTGAGCGTGCCCCGGCGAAGCCTCGTCCGCGCCGCCGCCGCACCAAGTAGCGCGCAGCTAGTAGCTGTAACAAAGAAGCAAATAATCGCAGTGTTGGGCGGGTTGGGCTGTTCACCAGCCTGCCCACTAGGGGTTATTTCAGGCCGTTTTCGCTCAACCCGGTGCGTCTTGCTCTGCGGGCGCATAAATCTGCTTTTTGGCACCTTAAACGGTAGAATCATTGAAGAACCAACGCACGGAATGAGCCGTGCCCCGACCTTGAGGAGTGTGGGTGTATGTCCGCTGAAAACGCATTGCCGCAGGAGGAGACCCCGAATAGCGCCGCCGGTGGCGCACCCACCGCCGACTACAGCATTGGTAATGGTGCCACTGCCAAGTTGCTCCCGGGTATTCAGTCCCCGGCGGACCTGCAGAACCTCAGCTACGAGCAGCTGGAGGAGCTCTCTAAGGAAATTCGCCAGTTCATCGTGACGAATGTGTCGGCGACCGGCGGTCACCTGGGTCCGAACCTGGGCGTTGTGGAGCTGACCCTCGGCATTCACCGTGTCTTCGAATCTCCCAAGGACAACATTCTTTTCGACACCGGCCACCAGTCCTATGTGCATAAGCTGGTGACTGGTCGTCACGCGTTTAAGACGCTGCGTCAGAAGGGCGGCCTGTCCGGCTACCCGGATCGTGGCGAGTCTGAGCACGACATTATTGCTTCTTCGCACGCATCCAGCTCGATTTCGTGGGCTGACGGTATTTCTCGCGCGCACAAGCTCAACGGTGAAGATGACCGCTACACCGTGGTCCTCATTGGTGACGGCGCGCTGACCGGCGGCATGGCGTGGGAGGCTGTGAACAATATTGCTGCCGACCGCACCCGCAAGGTCGTGATTGTGGTCAACGATAACGGCCGCTCCTACGCGCCGACCATTGGCGGTTTCGCGAACCAGCTGTCTGAACTCAAGCACGGTGTGCAGCAGCAGGTGGATCGCGTGCGCCTCGATCACCGCTACGACAACGCCCTGGATGCAGTGCGCATCGGCCTGCAGCGTGGCGGCCCCGTCGGTCAGATGGTGTACCGCGGCCTGCACGGCATGAAGGCGGGCATTAAGGACGTCGTCGTGCCCAAGGGTATTTTCGAAGACCTGGGCATGAAGTACGTGGGCCCCATTGACGGCCACGACCAGCAGGCTGTGGAGAACGCGCTGACCGCGGCAAAGAACTACGCCGGCCCGGTCATCGTGCACGCCATTACCGAGAAGGGCCACGGCTACGCACCCGCCCGCGCGAACGAGGACGACCAGTTCCACGCGGTGGGCCAGATTGACCCGCTGACCGGTGAGGATGTTTCGACCAGCACCTCCGAGTCGTGGACCGGTGTCTTTGGTAGCGAAATCGCAGATATTGCGGATGAGCAGGAGAACGTCGTCGGTATTACCGGCGCGATGCTCATTCCCGTGGGTCTGCGCGAATTCCAGAAGCGCCACCCCGAGCGCGTTATTGACGTAGGTATCGCTGAGCAGCACGCCGTGGCGATGAGTGCAGGCCTGGCGTACGGCGGCATGCACCCGGTGGTTGCTCTCTACGCAACCTTCCTGAACCGCGGCTTTGACCAGCTGCTCATGGACGTTGCCCTGCACAAGGCGGGCGTGACCGTGGTGCTGGACCGCTCCGGCATTACCGGCCCGGACGGTGCAAGCCACCACGGCATGTGGGATTTGGCGATGCTGCAGTTCATTCCGGGCCTGCACCTGGCGGCTCCGCGTGATGGCGCGACCCTGCGCGAAGAGCTGCGTGAGGCTGTAGCTATTAACGACGCACCGACCGTGATTCGCTACCCGAAGGGCTCCGTGGGCGAGGACATTCCCGCCCTGGAGCGCCGCAGCGACGGCGTGGACGTGCTGGCACGCACCGGTGAACCCCACCCGGAAACCGGTCAGCGTGACGTGCTGTTCGTTGCCGTGGGCGCTATGGCTCGCGTGGCTCTGGAAGCCTCCAAGGTGCTTGCCGCCGAGGGCATCCAGTCCACCGTGGTTGACCCGCGCTGGGTGATGCCGGTGCCGTCTTCGGTCGTTGAACTGGCTCGTGATCACCGCATTGTGGTGACCATTGAGGACGGCGTGCGTTCCGGTGGTGTGGGTTCGCGCATCCGCCAGGAAATGCGTGCGGCTGGCGTGGACACTGCGCTGAGCGAGCTGGGTCTTCCGGCGGAGTTCATTCCGCACGCTTCTCGCGAGCAGATTCTGGAGGAGGTCGGCCTGACCGCGGAAACCATCATCGCGGATCTGCGTGCGCAGCTGGCTGGCGATAAGGTTCCGTTCGCCCGTGAAGAGGGTCAGAAGCCGCGCCACACCCGCTAAGCGGTCGTACCTGAAATGTGCCGCCTAAGCTTCTCTTAGTAGCGCGCCGCAATAGTAGGCATCAGTAGCGGGTACCATAAGACAGCACAAAGCCCCGCCCATCGATTGTGATGGGTGGGGCTTTGCTGTGCGCAGGTCTTGCCGTATGGAGGTTTTGCTGTGCGTAGGTTCTGAGCCGCCGGTTTAGGAATCCTTGGAGGTGTGGGTGACGAAAATTTTGCCGCCCTTCTCCTGCACCGGGTAGCTGGCAAGGGGCGACTCCGCGGGGCCGTGCACGACCGAGCCGTCAGCTACAGCGAACTCGGAACCGTGGCAGGGGCACACGATGCGGTTGGAATCCTGCACCTGCACCTGGCAGCCCTGGTGGGTGCACACGGTGCTGAACGCCTTGTACTCGCCCGCGGACGGCTGGGAGACGATAACGGTCGTGGAGCCGTGAGTCAGGCGTGCCGCCTTGCCCACGCCCACTGCGGAGGCGGAACCTACCTCAACGGTGCCTTCGGGCGCGGTAACGTTGGAGTCACCTTCAGCGCAGGAGGCGAGCAACGCACCGGATGTGACGGCGCCGGTGATGAGGGTTGCGCGGCGGGAGAAGACGCGCGCAGAAGAATCAGTTTCTGTGGTATCGACTGCGGTGTCGACGGTTGCAGATTCAGTAGCAGGGGAGGCGCATGCCTTCTGAGAGCGGCAGCATCCGTTGGGTGCGGGCATGGTGGTTCCTTTCGTGTACTCTCTCCACCCTATGCCGGTTTGGGACAAAAATCGAATGAGAGCAGGCTAAGCTTGGTTCACGTTTGCACCGGAGACAAACTGCTGAGGCAAAATACCGGGACAAACTACCGTGTCAAACTCCCGAGGCACACAAAATGCCGGTCGGGCGGTCGCATCAGCAACACACCCAACCGGCACACACATCTATTCAGCGTTAGAGAAATCTACCCCAGGTGGCGGGCAAAAATCGGCGCAATCACGGGGGCAACCAGACCCGTCTGCCACGAACGCGCACCGTACTCAGCGAGCGCATCCCGCAGGGTCTGCTCGTCACAACGAGCCGGCGGCTCCCAGCAGAGGCGGCGAACATAATCGGTCGTGATCAGGTTCTGCGCCGGGATATTCAGCTCCTCAGAGAGCTCATCAATTGCCTGACGAACCTCGGTGAACAGCGCCAAGTTTTCCGGGCGCTTAGACTCCCACGCCTTCAACGGCGGCGGGGCAGTCGACGGCAAAGTGAACGGTACAGCGTTCTCACCGCGTGCCGCCGCGGCAATAGCACGCACCCAACGCGGTCCCTCACGACGCAAACCACGCGTCTGAAAACCAGGGATCGCCATAATAGCGGGCACGTTACGCGGCATGGTGCGTGCCGCCTCCACAATCGCAGAATCGGGCAGCAGGCGCTTCGCGTCTACGTCCTTCTTACGCGCCAGCGAGTCACGCTCAAGCCACAGGTTACGCAACGCCGTCAGCTGCTTGACCGAACGCAACATCGTGCGGCCCTTCGTCTTACGCCAACGCTCCGGCTGATCCGTCGGATCCTTCACCGGGCTCTTACACAGGTACTCGAACTCCTCCAGGGCGTACTGCAGCTTACCCTGCTGGCGGAGCAAATCCTCCATTGCGTCACGCAAATCAATGAGCACGTCAACGTCCAGCAGCGCATAGTTCAGCCAGGACTCTGGCAGGGGCCGGCGCGACCAGTCTTCCTTCGAGTGCTTCTTCGCCAGCTTATAGCCGAGTAGCTCCTCAACGGTCGCACCCAGGTTCACGCGCTCCAGACCGGCAAGACGTGCACCAAGCTCCGTATCAAACAGACGGTTCGGGCGCATACCGAGCATATCCAAGCTCGGGAAATCCTGAATCGCGGCGTGAATAACCCACTCAGCATCCGCCAAAGCATCGTTAATAATGCGCAAATCCTTAAACGCCTCAGGATCAATCAGATACAGCTGATCCTCACGCTTGAGCTGCACCAAAAAAGCACGCGAACCATAACGGATGCCCTGAGCTCGCTCCGTATCAACAGCCACCGGGCCGGACGCCGCCGCCAACTGCTCAGCGGCACGACGCAGACCGCTCTCCGTATTGATAAGGGTCGGAATCGGTGCGGAAGGGGTCTCCAGAGGAACAACATCCGGAACTTCGATACCGTTAAGGGTCAGCTGAGGGGTGCCTGCGGCATTCTGTTCAGCTGCGGTACTCATGCACTCAATCCTTTTCCTCTGTCTGATTCGACGCGCCCATACGATGCGCCAGATACCCGGGTAGGCGCACGCCCGAGCAAACACGAGCCCGGGCGGGGTGACGTGCCCGCGAAGGCACTACGCCATTCTACCCGCCCGAGCTTAAAGCCTCGAATTTAGAGAGACTCACAATAAGGGGTTCACCGGCGTGCCCGCGAGGGGTCTTGCCGGGGTTTATTCGGCGGCTTCCGCCTCGTCAACCGGAGTATCACCAGGCTGTGCTTCACCAGCCGGGGTCAGCGTCAGACACACCGAATTAATGCAATACCGCAAATCCGTGGGAGTCGGGTAGCCCTCACCCTCAAACACGTGACCCAGGTGCGAATCGCAGGCGGCGCAACGCACCTCCACACGGCGCATACCGAACGTCGTGTCCTCCAGGTAACGCACACGGTCCTCAGCCAGCGGCGCGAAAAACGACGGCCAACCACAATGCGAATCGAACTTCTGATCAGAACGGAACAGCTCCGTACCGCAGGCACGACACGAATACACACCCTCCGTGTGGGTGTTCCAGTACTCGCCCGTGAACGCGCGCTCGGTGCCGCCCTCACGCAGAACAGCGTACTCTTCAGGCTTGAGCACTTCACGCCAGTTCTTGGCGATAGCACCCACGCCGGGTAGCGAATTGCCCATCATGACTCCTTCAGTTTGCTCTCATGCCCAGGCTCTTACGGCATATGTAACGCCGCGGCCGGGCGGATTATTCCCGCTGAGCGCGGACTAAGCGCGGATGTCAGCGTACTTGCCGTTGGTCAGCTTCAGCAGGTCGTCCGGGGCGAGCTCAACGTCCAGGCCGCGCTTACCGCCAGAGACCATGATCGTGTCAAAAAGCTGCGCAGACTCATCGAGCAGGGTGGGGGAGGGGGTCTTCTGACCCAGCGGAGAAATACCGCCCACCACGTAGCCGGTGCGGCGCTCAGCGACCTTCGGGTCGCACATGGAGGCGCTCTTCCAGCCCAGGGCTGCCGCGGCAGCCTTAATGTTCAGCTTGCCAGAGACCGGCACGATCGCGACCGCGAAATCCTTCTCGTGCACGATCAGCAGGGTCTTGAACACCTGCTCCTCGGAGGCGCCGAGGCTCTTCGCGGCCTCTTCACCGAAGGAGGTGACGCCCTCAACGTGCTCGTATTCACGCATCTGGAAGGGGGTGTTCGTCTCGGTCAGCAGTGCTACGGCGGCGGTTGCTGCGCCGCTCTTCTTACCTTTAGTTTTCTTAGCCATAGACACCATTTTACGGAAGTCACCATGCGCGGATACCTATGCGCTGATACCCATGCGCCGAGAAGCCACATGTGTTTCGAAAAGCCACAATAATGGTGGCTTCTCGAAACACATGTGGCTTCTCAATGGTTATGGGGTTATTTCAGTAACCCTTTTTCCTTCAGCTGCTCTTGAGAAAGCGAGCCAACGACAGTCCAAAATCCATCTGATTTGTCTACGTTCTGAGGTAGCCTTTAGGCTCCCTTTTTTTCTTAGTAAATACCGATGAGTAATTGCATGCCAAGACTAGTCAGGATGATAGCAATCCAGCAAAGGGCTCCAAGAAGAATGGATTTTCCACTGGATTTGATCATAGCAATGAGGTTGGTTTTGAGACCAATAGCACTCATAGCCATGATGATGAGGAATATGGAGAGTTGTTTGAGAGGTGAAAAGAAGCTAGTGCTGACACCGAAAGATGTGAGAAGAGTAGTTAGCAGAGAAGCTAGGATAAAGTAGAGAATGAAAACGGGGAAGATTTTTTTAAGCTTCACTCCTTGGTTGTTGCCTTGTTGACGGCTTTGCCAATAGGAGAGGAAGAGAACGATAGGGATAATAGCTAGAGTACGTGTCAGTTTGACAATAGTTGCAGGCTCAAGAGTGTTTGCATTGTAAAGACTATCCCAGGCACTAGCAGTAGCTGTCACAGAGGAAGTATCGTTGACCGCAGTACCCGCAAAGAGAGCAAAACCTTCGTTGGAAAGATGGAGCCAAGAACCTAGAGTCGGAAAGATAAGAGCTGCCAAGACATTGAAGAAAAAGATAACAGAAATGGCTTGGGCTACTTCTTTTTCCTTGGCGTGAATAACAGGAGCAGTCGCTGCAATGGCAGAACCGCCACAGATAGAAGATCCAACTCCAATCAAGGTAGCTAGCTTTGTATCAAGGTTAAAAAAGCGTTGGAAAAAGAAAGCTATAATCAATGCAATTGAAATAGTTGAAAGGATAACAGGAAGGGAAGATGTTCCAACTGCGAAAACTTGTGAGATACTGAGTCCAAACCCAAGCAAAATAACAGCATACTGAAGCAGTTTTTTGGAGCTATAAGTCAAACCGGCATCCAGTTGTGTATAGGAAGTGAGAAAGGGATGGAGAATCATTCCGATAAAAATGGCGAAAACAGGTGCTCCCACAACAGGCAGAAATCCTCCTAAAACCCAAGAGATGATAGAAATGATCAGACAGACTGACAGCCCTGCCCAATTTTTTGATAGAAATGACATAAAAACCTCCGAAAATAGATACTCCTTATTATAGTCTTATTTGGTAAACTAGAAAGTAGGAATACAGACCCAGTCCGGGGAGCGCACCACCTCAGCCTCCGCGCTGATAAAGGCCTTCGATATCCTTGAGGAACTTAATATCCTTCTCGTAGGTATCCAGCATAGAGGGCCATACATACTGCATATCACCGGTCTGAATACCGTAGTTACGGGCTCTGACCCAATCGGCCATCATCTCACGAAGACCAGCAAAGGTTTCAGGGTACTGTTGCGGCTTAGCCTTGGGGAGAGGGACGTTCTGAGCTATACCGTATTCATCAGCTTCACGGTATTCGCCGTTGGGTGCTTTCGAGCCGCCAGAATAGCCGCGGGTAATGACCGGGCTCGGAGTAGCGGAAGCAGAAGCGGCATCGGATGCCGCCGCGAAAGCCGATGCCGATTCGCTCGGTGTGGTGGAGGCAGTGGCTGCCGCCTCGTTATTTGCCTGCTGGCCGCATGCCGCAAGCAGGGCACCAAGACCCAGAAGGGTACCGCCGCTCAGCATTGCGCGGCGGGTCATAATAACGGAAGTCATGGAAGTGTATTCCTCATATCGGTGTGAAGTGTGAATAGGTGGCTGGCTAGAAACCGGAAGACTAACCAGCCGAAGGGAGGAACCCGATAGCTGAGAAGCCACATGTGTTTCGAAAAGCCACAAAAGAAGTGGCTTTTCAGCGAACATGTGGCTTCTCAACGTAAGACCCACGGCAGGAGAACGACCTTACATGTCAGGCCAGTCGCGGTGCAGCGAGTACTCCGTATCCCCGTCACCGTTATCGTTGAGGTGCCAGCGCTGGCCGGTACGGATATCGGCCTTGCGCAGACGCGGGTTCGGGTTATCCTTCTTACCCATCGTGGGGTCGTTCTTGCAGCCCCAACGAGTATCGTCTTCATCGCAGGTGCCGCCGACGCGGCCCACATCGACCCACCACACACGGATTAGCAGCGGGTTACTGGTTGCCTGTGGAGTCACCTTCATCATCTGCCAGGGTCCGCCATCCACGCGGAAGCGAGCCGTGTAGTGCACGGTCGCGTACGCGTGGAAGTTGCCGGAACGCTGGTAGGCGTAGCTGGTTTCCGTTTGTCGCGGACGTTCACGAGGGTAGGTGGCGACCGGTTTACCAGCGGTGTAGTGGGTTGCCTGGTCGCCGTTGCCGTACTCGATGACGTACGAGGAGGGCATGA
>NZ_KV808410.1:109512-113281 GCF_001812285.1 Rothia sp. HMSC065B04 | reverse complement strand
CAATTTCGACGTGTCCGGCGAGCATGTCTGCTTCAAGGCGGTAGGGGCCACCGTCATCAACATAGAAATTGACCTGGTCACCCTTGTAGACGTTGGGATCGCCTTCTGCTCGGCCAGTGCCTGCGGGGTTGTTGTAGGACTGGTGCAGGGTCGGCTTGCCCGGCTCTAGCGATTGGGCGGCCTCAATGATTTGCGCCATCATTTGTTCCCAGGTGGGGCCATCGTTTGCCTTGGATTTAGTGTCTTGAACAGCCTTGATGTCTGAGGGGATGCAGCTAGCGCTGCTGGGGTTGTGCATTCCCATTGCTGGGCGACCGCGGTCCATGAATCCTGCATCAGTTTCCGGGCTGAGGTTGGTGTGTTTATAGATACCGACTTTTCCTCCAGAGGTTACGCAGTAAAGGACGCCAGGGGTATTTTTGGAGGAGTAGACATCAAAACCACTGGGGTTGTGGCTCTTTTCCCATTCGTGGACTTGGGTTTTTGCTTTTTCCGCTGACTCTATTTCCTGGGTTTTACGTACAGTACCTCCGCCAGAAGAAACCTTGCCGTCAGAGCCTCTAGAAATATTAGAATTAGAATCAGGGCTGGATTTAATAAAAATAGTCTCACATACTTGTGCTGAATTTGGATTATTCGCGGCACATTCAGAGTATGAACTAAATTCCCCCTCAACCCCCCAAGTTGTAGCTAAATTTGAGAATATAAGAGCCGCAGAAATAATGGTAGCTTTAGTAATATTTTTCATGTTATCTACTAATTCTCGGCCTTTGTCGTAGATTCTACAAGCCAGCGGTCTCCGTTGTGGCGCAATTTAATATCCCACATATTGTTGTTATCTTCACTATTTTCATGATTTTCCCAGCTGCCGTCAGGCTCAACATACATAGCGTAAGTCCACTGGCGGTAGGCGCGCCAAATATAGGTCTCCCCGCCCTCAGACCATGGAGCACCATTGGCAATAAAATTATGGGTTCCAGCTACAACCCAGCCACCTCGTTGGTACAGGGAAGAAATCTTTTTATAGAAATCAATCTCTGATGTAAAGGATGGGCTCAAAAATTTAAGGGTTTCAGTGTAGTCTCCAGTCTGGATTGAATAATTTTCATGCAGAATCCATGCCCGGAGAGTCTTTTCCAGCCCGGAAATAGACTTCTCGCGGTAACCCTCTTCGGGCACAGGAGGCTTGGGTACATTCTGTGCAGGTCCCTGCCAGTCGGCCTTACGGTACTCCCCATCGGGTGCCTTCGAACCGCCGGAATAGCCTCGGACAGTAGACGGAGTGGCACTCGCAGAAGGCGATCCAGATGCCGCCGCAGACGCCGAAGCGGTTTCGCTCGGTGCGGCGGAGGCGGTAGCTGCCGCCTCGTTATTAGCCTGCTGGCCACACGCCGCAAGCAGGGCACCCAGTCCCACAAGTGTGCCACTACCCAACAGGGTACGGCGATTGAAAATGGTCGAATCCATAGAAGATACGCTCCTATCATCGGTGACGGTGTGATATATGTGCATGTCAGGCCATTATTGGTAGGTCAAGCTGACCACCGGAAGGAAAACAGCCCCGTAGCGCACCCAACAAACGCATCAATGCGTTATGGAACACTACAGTTACCACCCTACCGCATCTTTGTATCTATTTGCGTTGCTTTGAGTGCAATAGTATCTGAACGTCATTATTCGGACATATCAATGCTTTATGCATCAAATAAATCTACACTCACGGAGGCCCCGCCCCGGCAGAATTTGTGCCATGGTTTAGCGTCTTCGACCGTGGTTTTTAACTACGGCCAAAGACACTAACCTATGGCACAAATCCGTAACCCATTACCGAATTTGGGTCTGCGTCGGATATGCGGGCGGGAGTCGGTAATGACTTAGTTTTTCGGTAATGGGTTAGTGACTTCAGGCTGGGGTTTTAATCATTACGAAAGACGCTAAGTCATGACTGAAATTGCTAGGTCATGACCGAACCTCCACCGGTACTGAGCAGTACCTCCACTGGCACTGAGCGGCCCAAGCAAAACAGAGCGGCCCCGCACCCCGCCGCCGCCCCTCCCTGCGCCCGCAATGTGGCGGGCAACTCATGCGGCTCACGCGGGGTGTTAGACAGTACTACACTTAAAGCGGAAGTCACATCGCCGTCACTGAAGAAAAGAGTTTTTGTGCCCACCACGACCGTACACTTGACCGACCGCATCCCTCGCGTTTCTGCTGATGAGTTGCTGGCGGGTTTCCGCCCCTCTGAGCGTTTTGGTGAAGTGTCTTTTGATAGCTACATTCCTGATCCGAATCAGCCGTCGCAGGCTGAGGCTGTGCAGAAGCTGAAGGATTTTGGTGACAAGATTAATGGTGGCGGCGCTGGTGCCGGTTTCTTTGGTCGCCTGTTTGGTGGCAAGAAGAAGGATTCGACGAAGGCTGGCCTGTACCTTGACGGCGGTTTTGGTGTGGGTAAGACTCACTTGTTGGCGTCGCTGTGGCATTATGTGGATGGCCCGAAGGCGTTCGGTACTTTTGTGGAGTACACGAACCTGGTGGGTGCGTTGACGTTCCGTAAGACGGTTGAGGCGTTGAGCAGCTATAAGCTGGTGTGTATTGACGAGTTTGAGCTGGATGATCCGGGTGATACTGTGCTCATGTCTCGTCTGATGCGTGAGCTGGCGGATGCTGGCGTGAAGCTTGTGGCGACGTCGAACACTCTGCCGGGTGCGCTGGGTGAGGGTCGTTTTGCGGCTGAGGATTTTAAGCGTGAGATTCAGGTGCTTGCTTCGCAGTTTGAGGTGCACCGTGTGGATGGTGAGGATTTCCGTCATCGTGGCCTGCCTGCTGCGCCGGAGCCTGTTGCTGATGATGCGTTTGATGCGAAGGTTGAGGAAGTGTTCGGCGGCCAGACTGTTGGTGTTGATAACTTCGCTGACCTGGTGGAGCACCTGGCGAAGGTGCACCCGTCGCGTTACCGTCAGCTGATTGATGGCCTGGATGGTATTGCGTGGCGTGATGTTCACCCGATTACTGAGCAGTCGGTGGCGCTGCGTTTTGTGGTGTTGGCTGACCGCCTGTATGACAAGGACTTGCCGATTGTTTCTTCGGGTGTGCCTTTTGACAAGGTATTTACTGAGGAGATGCTGGCTGGTGGTTATCAGAAGAAGTATTTCCGTGCGGTGTCTCGTTTGACTGCGTTGGCTCGTGAGGGCATGCTGGGTGAGGAGGCGGAGCGCTAGTTCCGCTGTTCGCCGGGGCCGAGCTTTGGCCGGCTCGGGTTTTGATGCGCTGTTCTTTCTAGTCCCGTGAGACTCGAAGCTCGCGCGGTTTGCATGGTTAGCTTGGTTAGTCTGGTTTACCTGAACCGCGCCAACCCCTCTCATACGTGAAGACCCTCGCCGGGTCGCTTAGGAAGCACCCGGCGGGGGTCTTTGTGTGAGCGAGAACCTGGTACGTGACGGGAACATGGCGTGTCGCTCGCATGGTTTCTTCCCTTGCCAGGGAGTTATGCGGGGGTAGATGAGGTTGGAGTGTATAATTTTGCGTGTAGCCTCCACGAGGTTCTCGCGAAGCACCCGTTTCTGCCGCATGGTTGCGGGCTATTTTCGGGTAGCTATTTCCCTTCCTTTTCGGAGGGACTTTCATTGAGGCTCAGACAAAATAACTTTTCCATCTTCCAAAACAGCAATTTCCCTTCCTTTTCGGAGGGACTTTCATTGAGGCTAACCCAGTCCTGAGCTGTCGCTAGGACATGAAGAGATTTCCCTTCCTTTTCGGAGGGACTTTCATT
>NZ_KV808410.1:108737-109412 GCF_001812285.1 Rothia sp. HMSC065B04 | reverse complement strand
TCCCTTCCTTTTCGGAGGGACTTTCATTGAGGCACGCACTGTCCGGGGCCAAACCCTTCTAATCCACATCATTTCCCTTCCTTTTCGGAGGGACTTTCATTGAGGCCGGTGGTGGATTTAGCCTTGAATTTGAAGGTGGAGCCATTTCCCTTCCTTTTCGGAGGGACTTTCATTGAGGCCGTACAGGGTCGGCGCAGGACGATTAATGCCCAAATTATTTCCCTTCCTTTTCGGAGGGACTTTCATTGAGGCCGGAGTCGCCGTCATTATTCTCTACTCGCTGGGGATTTCCCTTCCTTTTCGGAGGGACTTTCATTGAGGCCCCATTCGTCGTTATGCGGTAATGCGTAATCTATGATTTCCCTTCCTTTTCGGAGGGACTTTCATTGAGGCCAGGCATCGGTCCCGGGGGTGAAACCTGCCTGATCAATTTCCCTTCCTTTTCGGAGGGACTTTCATTGAGGCTTGAGGCTCTGAACAAGGCTGTCGAAGAATCCCATGATTTCCCTTCCTTTTCGGAGGGACTTTCATTGAGGCCAAACTTGGGGGTTGCCATTCATGGTCTTTGCGGATATTTCCCTTCCTTTTCGGAGGGACTTTCATTGAGGCGCTCACGCTGAGGTGTTCAACTGGCATGTACCGGAGATTTCCCTTCCTTTTCGGAGGGACTTTCAT
>NZ_KV808410.1:108246-108637 GCF_001812285.1 Rothia sp. HMSC065B04 | reverse complement strand
TCCCTTCCTTTTCGGAGGGACTTTCATTGAGGCAACACGTAAGAAAATCACATACCATTCCACATGAGCAATTTCCCTTCCTTTTCGGAGGGACTTTCATTGAGGCGTGCGGTGCTAGTTCTTGTGGGCGTATGCGTCGCCGTATTTCCCTTCCTTTTCGGAGGGACTTTCATTGAGGCGTTGACGTGAACACTTTGAGCGGCGATTTGGCGATGGGATTTCCCTTCCTTTTCGGAGGGACTTTCATTGAGGCAGGTAGAGTTACCGAAAGCGACTAGGGATATAACGGGATTTCCCTTCCTTTTCGGAGGGACTTTCATTGAGGCAGGGTAAGAAATCAACCTCTTCCCCCTTTGAAAATTTCCCTTCCTTTTCGGAGGGACTTTCATTG
>NZ_KV808410.1:107833-108146 GCF_001812285.1 Rothia sp. HMSC065B04 | reverse complement strand
CTTCCTTTTCGGAGGGACTTTCATTGAGGCTTGATCGCGCTCACGCTCAGGGGTACGAGGTGACAAATTTCCCTTCCTTTTCGGAGGGACTTTCATTGAGGCGAAAATGTTGTTAAGCCCGTCTTTGAATGGATTGTATTTCCCTTCCTTTTCGGAGGGACTTTCATTGAGGCTTCCCCGGTGAGCACGGCGGCACCCCCTGGCCCGGCGATTTCCCTTCCTTTTCGGAGGGACTTTCATTGAGGCGATTTTATGGCGGGCTTCCTCCCAAAATGGTGAGGGGATTTCCCTTCCTTTTCGGAGGGACTTTCAT
>NZ_KV808410.1:107039-107733 GCF_001812285.1 Rothia sp. HMSC065B04 | reverse complement strand
TCCCTTCCTTTTCGGAGGGACTTTCATTGAGGGTCAGATTCGCCGAGCATGCCCTCACGAGCCAACGCAGATTTCCCTTCCTTTTTGGAGGGGCTTTCATTGAGGCATCAACAGAATGGGCGTGGCGATGGAAACAAAAATATTTCCCTTCCTTCTGGGAAGGGCTTTCATTGAGGCTCTGCGACAGTGGCGGCATATCTGAGGTCTCTATCTGGGATTTCCATTCCTTGTTGGAGGGACTTTCATTGAGGTGCCTTGGCGTGGTCATCAATCCCAGCGCGCAGATGCTCATTTCCCTTCCTAACCGGAGGGGCTTTCATTGAGGCCGCGCTACAATTAAGGATGTCAAAGCTCACCCTGAGAATTTCCCTTCCTTTTCAGAAGGGCTTTCATTGAGGCCCCATCGCTTTTATCTCTTGCTGCTTGCCCTACCATATTTCCCTTCCTTTCTTTTTTCGGACGAGCTTTCATTGAGGCAACATCGACCGCGGCAGGTTCTTCCACTGGACCGGCATTTCTTCGCTTTCTAGAGGAGACTTTCATTGAGGCGCCGGAAACGGCAAAATGTACGGCGTCATGGGACAAAATTATTCTCCCTTCCTTTTTGGAGGGGCTTTCATTGAGGCAGGTGGTCTAGCTCGAAGGCATCCATGTTTACGCTATTTCCCTTCCTTTTCGGAAGGGCTTTCATTGA
>NZ_KV808410.1:102887-106939 GCF_001812285.1 Rothia sp. HMSC065B04 | reverse complement strand
TTCCCTTCCTTTTCGGAAGGGCTTTCATTGAGGCCTCAAGGTACAGAACAAGCGGTCCCGCGGTCATCTTGATTTCCCTTCCATTTCGGAGGGGCTTTCATTGAGACGCGTGCGTTTTGTCAGCGGTGCCCTTGAAGACCGCATTTTCCCTACAATTTCGTAGGGACTTTCATAGAGGCGAGGTGCTCCGCTATTATTTCCCTGAGTGCAACGGTATTTCCTTTCCTTTTTGGGAAGGGCTTTCATGGAGGTGCCATAGTGCCGAAAGGTTGCGTCTTCGGCTCGGGTATTTCCCTTCCTCTTCGGAGGGGCTTTCATTGAGGCGGGCTATTTGCCGACCCGTCAGGAGGGTCTGGAGCAGGACTTCCCTTCCTCTTGGGAAGGGCTTTCATTGAGGCGGACAACTACCGCCAGCCCCGCACAAAACGGAATTATTTCCCTTCCTTTTGGGAAGGGCATTCATTGAGGCCCGGATATTCCGCTCGCCACCTACAATAGAGGCAGGATTTCCTTTCCTTTTTGGAGGGGCTTTCATTGAGGCGGGTTTTTTGGCATATACGGGGGCGGGGTGGTGAGTATTTCCCGTCCTTTCCGGAGAGGCTTTCATTGAGGCACCTCTTGCATCCAGTGAGTCTGATGCATATTCTGAGATTTCCCTTCCTTTCCGGGAGGGCTTTCATTGAGGCAGCGGCGATTTCACAGGCGGACTTAATGAACGACTTATTTCCCTTCCTTTTCGGAAGGGCTTTCATTGAGGCGCCGAACAGCGAGTTCAACGACGGCGAGGATCTATATTTCCCTTCCTTTTTGGGAGGGCTTTCATTGAGGCAAGGTGAGCTTGGGCAGCAGTCCGTTGACGAATCCATTTCCCTTCCTTTCTGGAGGGGCTTTCATTGAGGCCCGTTTTGGGTGACGTTGGGGTCGCCGTTTGACTCTGAATTTCCCTTCCTTTCCGGAAGGACTTTCATTGAGGGCTGTGGACTGAGGGCCGCTTTTTGCGGTAAAGTTGATTTCCCTTCCTTTTGGAGGGGCTTTCATTGAGGCTTTGGCAACAAGCCGCACGCTGCAGCGGATGCGTTCATTTCCCTACAGTTTTGTGGGGACTTTCAGTGAGGTGCTCTGCAGGCTGCATCATGGACGGATATCCCGCCTATTTCCCTACTTGGTTGTGGGGATTTTCAAGAAGACAGACTGTTGTGATGGTCCAGGATAGCTGCTGAACCGTTTGTTCTGCAGCTTGAAGTGTAGACTTTCATTGAGGCGACCCAGATGCCCACGCAGCGTCTCTGGGAATCCGCATTTCCCTTCCTTTTTGGAAGGGCTTTCATTGAGGCGCCGTTACCCTCTACGGAGCACCCCAAATCCCCGAAATTTCCCTTCCTTATTGGAGGGGCTTTCATTGAGGCCTGATCTTGGCAGCAGTCACTGACCCGGTAGCGCATTTCCCTACAGTTTTGTAGGGACCTTCATTGAGGCGGGCGGCTCATCCCGGCTTGCGCGGGCAACACCTCAACCTTTCCTTTTTTGGAGGGGCTTTCCCTAACCTTTCTCTGCTCCGTTCGTGGACCCATCACAGTCCAGGAACGGAGCTTTTCCTTTTTCGCAGCGCAGGAAGCAACCAGGCTAAAACACCAGCCGCAAACCCCACCCGCCAGCTGCTACCCGCCTCATCCACACCTCCAAGCAGAAAACTCAACACGCCGACCCTGCGTCATAAACTCGCTGATAAGCCAAAACACCACACCGTGGTGCTACCCTCAAAACCAAGCAGTCAAAGCTGACTGCCCACCATATTCGCTCACACCAAGGAGACACCGATGTCTACCCCTTACAGTGCAGGCGACGAACTTCCTATCTCACTCGTCATGCACACCGTGTACTGCCCCCGCCGCGCATGGATTGAATCCAACGGTGAAAAGACCGACACCTCACAAATGCAAGAAGGGCAATCCGCCCACAAACGAGTCGACGACCCCAAAACATCCCGCGGCACGCAACAGCGCGCAGTCACGATCTCATCAACACGTCTCGGGCTCACCGGACGGTGCGACGCTATCGAACCCCAAGAAGACGGTTCTACCCGCATCATCGAATACAAAGCAACACCCGTACGCCGCAACGCCTCCGTCACACCAGCCCACAGGGTGCAGCTCGCCCTCCAAAAAATCTGCCTCGAAGAAGCTGGCGAAACCGTCAGTGAATGCGCGGTGCACTTCACCAACCACAACAAAACCGTGCCCGTCGACATCTCAGATGAAGACACCCGCACCGCAGAAGAATACGTACACACCACCCGCGCACTCATCGACAACCCGACAGCACCGCAACCCCTCGAAGACTCACCCCGCTGCAGCTGGTGCTCCCATATCTCCGTGTGTCTACCCGACG
The DNA here is from genome assembly GCF_001812285.1 of Rothia sp. HMSC065B04. Classification (NCBI taxonomy): domain Bacteria; kingdom Bacillati; phylum Actinomycetota; class Actinomycetes; order Micrococcales; family Micrococcaceae; genus Rothia; species Rothia sp. HMSC065B04. Next base: position 104,551 of record NZ_KV808410.1, on the reverse strand, counting down.
AATCCCACGGAAAAGAAAACATTACGCGCGTCGTCGCCAGCAACCCCGACAGCCAAGTAGCACACCTCACCACGCAAGGATCAAGAGCGACCGTCCAGCAAGGACGCCTCATCGTGCAACACCGCGGTGAAACAATCAGCAGCGTACCCCTCGAACGCGTGCACAGCCTCGTGGTCCACGGAAACATTGACGTTTCCTCCGCGCTTCTACGAGAACTCATGTGGCGCAACTGCACCATCATCTGGTGCTCCAGCACCGGCCGAGTCTACGGCTGGTCGCAACCCGGTACCGGACCGAATGGACTGGCCCGCGTGCAACAGCATGTCCTCTCAGCGCAGGGGCACTTGCCCATAGCGGCCGCCATGATTGCCAGCAAGATCTCAAACCAAGCGACCCTGCTGCGCCGCAACGGCCACGCCGCAGACGCATGCCGCACCATGCGAGACATTCAGAAGCACACACCGCAGGCTACCTCAATTCCGGAACTGCTCGGCATCGAAGGTGAAGCCGCCTCGCTCTACTTCGGTAGTTTCGCGACCATGCTCAAAGAAGACGTGCTCACCGAACTCGGCTGGACCTGGGCCGGGCGGCAGGGGAGAGGCGCCAACGACCCCATCAACATTCTGCTGAACTACGCCTACGGGCTGCTCAGCTCAGAATGTATCCGGGCAATCCTCACCTGCGGGCTCGACCCTCACGCCGGGTTCCTGCACAGCAGCTCTCGCAATAAGCCGGCGCTCGCTCTTGACCTCATGGAAGAGTTCCGTGCAGTCATCGCGGATTCCGTGGTGGTTTCTCTTATTAATAGGAAGCAGGTCAAAGCGGCGCACTTCACCGCAGTTGGTGGCAGCTACCGTCTCACGCCCGAAGGACGGAAGACTGTCATCGCCGCGTTCGAGAAGCGAATGGCCACGGAGATTACCCACCCCACCTACGGGTACTCGGTGACGTGGCGCCGCGCTATTGAGGTGCAAGCCCGCATGCTCCTGGGCGTTATCAACGGAACCACCCGCGAGTACACGGGGGTGACCGTACGATAATGCGTGACGACGCCCGACGAACACTCATCGCTTACGACGTGCCTAGCGATCGGCGGCGCGCCAAACTGGCCAAGCTCATTCTCAGTTATGGGGACCGTATTCAATACAGCGTCTTTATCGTGGATGCGGCCCCCGCCAAGGTGCGACGCATCAAAGACGAAGTTCAGGAACTCATCGATCCAGACGAGGACTCAGTGCTCTTCTGCGACCTGGGGCTGCTGGCCCGTCTTGATGAGCCGACCTTCAGCTACATTGGCCGGGCGCGCGAGGTGACCGAATCGGATGCGCTCATTCTCTAGCTGCGTGTTGCTCATTCGCTAGCGACGCGCGGCAGGGGAGCGGAGGAATGACGAGTTCGATTGCGGACTGGTAGTGGAGGCGGGGATAATGACCTTTCGGAGGCTTTGTCTGTCTCCGCGAGAACCTGGCACGTGACGTAATCTTGGCGTGTCGCTCGCGTGATGTTTTGGCTTATCAATAGTGTTTAAATGCTTAAATGGCTGCTTGGGTATGCTTTTATTTCCCTGCTATCGGGCGGGAACTTTCATTGAGGTTTGTAGGGAACCGCGCCGTTGTATTCCTCAATGGCGACATTTCCCCGCCTTCGGGCGGGGACTTTCATTG
>NZ_KV808410.1:90871-102787 GCF_001812285.1 Rothia sp. HMSC065B04 | reverse complement strand
TCCCCGCCTTCGGGCGGGGACTTTCATTGAGGCGAGGAGACGACCGACCAGATCAAGACGGCTACCGATATTTCCCCGCCTTCGGGCGGGGACTTTCATTGAGGCGGTGATGAGGGTTCAGGTCGTCGACGAGAAGACCGCATTTCCCCGCCTTCGGGCGGGGACTTTCATTGAGGCAAAGGACGCAGGGAGTGGGTGGTGTCGGTTTGAATTGGGGATTTCTCAACCTTCGAATGACGAAGCTTCGGTAGGCATAGATATCGTGTGATGTACACTTTGGGTACGTAATCCGCGAGACTTTCATACCACAGCCTGGTTATGCCATAACATGCTAGTTTTGCTAGCTATTTCCCCGCCTTCGGGCGGGGACTTTCATTGAGGCTTCCACGACCGCTTCCACACGGTGGTGCACCGGCTGTATTTCCCCGTCTTCGGGTGGGGACTTTCATTGAGGCGCGCGAATCCTTTTGATGTGGCTGACCACCTCTGCAAATTTCTCCGCTTTCGGGCGGGGACCTTCATTGAGGCGAGTTCAAGGACCGCTACGTCCGAGGCACCAAGGATGATTTCCCTGCCTTCGTGTGGGGACTTTCATTGAGGCAAGGCTCGTGCGGCTCTCATCGTGGCTGGACCCCGTGATTTCCCCGCCTTCGGGCGGGGACTTTCATTGAGGCCGGGTGGAGTGAACTGCTGGTGATGAGTCTGGTGTATTTCTCCACCTTCGGGTGGGGACTTCGTTACAACGCTGGACGTGAATCGGAAAGTCTCACACGGGTTGCGTAGCCCTGTTCTAGAAACCAGAGTGGTTTCCAGAACGGGGCTCATATCTTTAAAACATGAAGATGGGCTAGATACGGTATCTACTGCAGATCCCTCTTGCCAGCTATCTGAGTCTGAAATGACCAAATCGGATGCGCGTAATCTGTAACAGCGCTATGGTGAAGTCATGAGCAGAGAAGAGAGCCGATTGCATCACAGGAGAGGAGACTGGATAATGGATGTACAAGCGATATCACAGGATTTTGCATTTTTCTTTCCTACTCAAATCTCCAACCGAATCTTAGAGATGGCTGGGGCCTTCATTGAGGGATGGATTTTTATTTCTGAGTGCTCTGTCGTTTTCACTTCTTCCATGGCAAAAACTATGGAAGCTTTCTATAGAAAATCGCCCCTCCAAGAGTCTTGTAATCTTGAGAGGGGTGTTTTTGTTTATATGGATTTTTAATTCTGGGTGCGCGAGGGTTGTTTCTAAAATTTATTAATGCTAAGGTTGAGATATCAACCGGTTCAGAAGTCTCGGCAGTACCCTGCTGAAGTGACTCTAACCCCGACCTTGGAGGTGAAGGACATGTTCCGACTGCTCTTACGAGCAAAAAGCCGCCCGCTACGCGAGGCGCAACGGGCGGCTTTTGTTCAATAAGCATTTACCGCATCAAGCGGCGGTTATGTCTGTTGCCGCAGACATAACCTAATCAGTATACCGGCAGTACGGAGGGGTCTCCCAATCTGTCTGCATGCTGACCGCTTGTGTGGCCATATGCTTACCTTTCATGCCCTGTGCTGTCACTACCAAAACACGGACGTGACAGCACAGGGGAGAGGGAAATGGCATACCGAATTAGCAGCGTGACGAAAACACGCGCACCATTCGGAAAAGACAGGTAGCTTAAAGCTACGCAAGAAAAATCGTGCACAACCCACGCATTGACGCGAGATGTGCACACACTACCTAAGGAGACAATCATGTCCCAGAACATCATTACCCTCGCCGATCTCATCGAGAACGTCAAGCTCGGCGGCGGCTCCGTAATCACCTCCAGCACCGAACTTGAACCCGCAGCAGGCCCCCACGCATCCGTGGCACCCGCCAAGTACGTTGATGGCAAGGGACAGGCTGCTAAGTCCGTTTTTGTGTACGAGACCCGCTACATCGCAGGGAAGACCGAGAACCAGGACGAATCCACGAAGAATGAAGGCTCCAAGACTACCAAGAAGGTCGTCAAGGGTAAGCCTCAGACCGTCGTCCTCATTGACAGCAAGCAGTCCGAACTCAACCGCGCAGAAGCCGCCATCGAACAGGGCCGCCAGTACGGCGACGAAGCAGTCGTCAAGATTCCCCGCGCTGTCGTCACCTACCAGACCGAAAACGGCCCCGTCGAATACACCGACATGGAGCTCTCCCACCGAATCTTCGACGGCCACTTCCGCGCCGGCACCATCGATGGCAAGCTCATCACTGAAAACGACGACTACCGTGCACTGCGCAACTGCACGCCTGCAGATATGAGTGCACTGCTCAACACCGCCCCCGCAGCACTTCTCTTCGGTGCCTGGGATTCCACCCGCAAGAGCAACCAGGTCCGCCTGCGCAGTGCCCTCGTCGGTGAAATTATTGGTGTCCTCGCTGATCAGAAGCGTACTGGTGAAGAGCAGCAGGCACGTCGTAGCGGTGCTCGTGTTGACGCTGTAGCTGCCAGTGTAAAGCTTGGCGCCAAGGAACTTAACTCTCTCGTCGATGACCAGGAAGCTGAACTGAGCGCCAAGAACGTTGCCGCACGCCGCAAGGAAGTAAAGACCGCCAAGGCTGACGACCGTATCTCCGCATCCCATCTCGGTCTGGGTAGCATCCCGCCTTCGGTTGAGGAAATTGGCGGTGTCGCTTGCCGCCGTATCATCCGTTCCTGGGTTCTGAGCCTCGCTAGCCTGCGCCAGCTGCGCTTCGGTCAGGACGAAAACAAGAACGTTGCTGCCCGTGCACTCCTTGCCGCGCTCGGCCTCAACGCTATCGCCCGTGCGGAGCGTGAACTCTACATCCGTGCCAACTGTGACCTGATCGAATCTGCCGCACCCGTTGTCACCCTCGACCAGCGTTTCGGTGAGAAGAAGCCCTTCGCACCCCTGACCGTTGAACACACCGACCAGCTGCTCCTCGAGGCTATCGAGAATGCCAAGAAGGCTGGCGTGGCTGACTGGAACGGCCAGACTTTCAACGTCGAAGGCAACCCCATCATCATCAAGAACGCCACCGCGGAGGACGCTGAATAATATGACGAACCTCGGAATTCTCGCGAGGTTCCCGCTCGGCGTATACCAGGGCCACAAGGCAGACGGAAGCCCCGACGCCTTCCCCGACCCTGCCCGCTTGCAGGCCGCGCTCCTCAGCGCGGCCGCGCAGGGACCTCACGCAATTATCGAAAACGGGCAGCTCGCCCCCTCGGAAGAATCTCTCAAGGCCCTCAAGTGGCTTGAGGAGAACCCCCCGACAGGGTTGCAGCTTCCCGACATGTGCCCCGTGTACCGCTCACCCAACAAGATGAGCCGATTCATGTACCGCGAGGTAGCACGTTCCACCAAGGATGGGCGGCAGACCGAACGTCGCGCCGTATCCGACGGCTGGGCAGTATCCGACACCATCGGCTGGCAGTACGATAAGGTACCCGCAGACATCGCGGAAACCATCACCCAGCTCTGCGGAGAAGTACCCTCCCTCGGAGAAGCCAGCAGCTTCACCGCCCTCTACACCGGAGACGTGGAACCCACCCACACCATCGACACCAAGTCGGGCCCCTTCGAAGCAGGCGGTATGCCCGTCCGCGTACCCGTACCCGGTCGAATCAACGCGCTCATGCGTGCTCATGCAGAAGCGTACCCCGCCAAGGTTCCCACCAAGGCAGGCGACAAGACCGCAGCGAGCGACACGATGCGCCCCTCATCGGTACCCACCGCAGGCCTGGGATCCATCAAGTACCAGCCTGTGGAGGCTGAAACCTCCACCAGCCCCTGGGAATACTTGTGGCTCCTTGAAGTAGACGGTGAAGGGCTGAAGCCCGAACAGTACGTCAAGGCATGCTCCCTGCTGCACAAGGCTCTCGTAGCTGCCGCAGGATTCGGCGCGCCCAGCCTCATCACCGGCAGGTACCCCAAGGGTCACAAGCCGGCCAACAGCCTGGCGCTGCAGTACCTGCCCGCCCGCTACCTGCCTGACTACCTGCGTCGTGAAGTGAAGTCTCAGGGAGTCCTGCTCGTCTTGGTCCCGGCAAGCGCCCCGACCGATGAAGCAGTAGAACTCGGTATCGCACTCAGGAGCGTAGAAACTCTCTACGCTCAGGACTTCCCCCGACTGACCGTGAAGCTTCGCCAGAAGCGCCTGCCCGCACAGGGTTTCTGGGATGCTCCCAAGACTGGGTACAAGCGCCTGTGGCGTACTCTCAGCGCGGCCGTTCCCGAATCGCGCGTTTTCAACCGCCCGAAGAAGACTGAGACGAAGGCCTGGACCTTCGCAGACGCCGCTCTGCTTTCCATGGCTTACGTGTGGCGTGACAGCTTCGAAGCGCCCGAGGCTGAAACCGCACGCGAACGAATTCGTAGCTTGAGGGATCAGGTTGCTCAAAAGGCTGAGGCCAAGGTCCTGGAAGCACACCGTGTAACCCAGAACCCCGCCGCCTACGCCTACAAGCTGCCCCGCACTCTGCCCGCAGAACCGTGGCGCGGCGTCGTAGACCTCGGCAACCTGGCAACGGACACGACCCTCGTAGCCATCGGCCAATCCCGCCACATGGGCGGCGGCCTGCTGGTTCCATTCGACGTGCCCACCGAAGAATACGATCGCCGCAAGAAGGAGGAAAAGCATGACTAGCCCCGCTACCAAGCTGCCCTCTATTACTCGTGATGAGTTCGGTGACTTCTTTGCTGCACTTGACGCCGCACTCAACGAGGATCCCAAGGGAGAGCGAAAGCACTACCCCTTCAGTTGGCAGGAAGAGGTGCTCGACCACATTTGCGAGCACGGAGTATGGCCGGAACGTATTAACGCACCGACCGGCTCCGGTAAGTCCTCCGTGGTTGATATCCACCTCTTCGCGAATGCGCTCGCTGCGGTTGGCGCCGCGCCGCGCGTTCCCCGTCGCCTCTGCGTGACCGTGGGACGTCGTGCGCTGGTCGACAACCAGGTAGACCGCGCCTACAAGATTCTCGAATGCATGGAGAAGGCGCTCGCTGATGAATCCGGCGAGTCCGATATTCTACGGAGGGTGGATGAAGCTCTCCAGAGCTTCCAGACTCGCAATGACAAGCAGGGGAATGACCCCTTCGAAGTTGGCCACATTCGTGGCGAACTCTCGAACCGCACCCTGCCGGTGACCGACATTTCGGCATGCGCAATCATCGCCGCAACCCCCGACATGTACGGTTCGCGAGCGCTCTTCCGCGGCTATGGCAGCACCAAGGCTGCCCGCCCGCGTGAGACCGCCCTGCTGGCTATGGACACCGTCATGGTGCTCGACGAGGCTCACATGAACCGTCAGCTACTACACACCACTCAGCGTATCGCGCAGTTGCAGAAGCGCGAGGTCAACCTGGGCGTTCCCACCCTGCAGGTGGTTGAGACGACCGCTACCCCCTCAACTGAGGACAGCGAATCGACTACTCTGGGCGTGGACATTGAGGCTCTCGATAAGCCGAATGATAAAGAGCTGCACCGCCGTGTCTACTCGCATAAGGAACTGATGCTCCACCCCATTGATAAGTGGGATGGTAAGCCCGGTAACGCTGCGACCGTGAACGCCGCCGTGGACGCCATCAAGAAGTTCCTGGCCCACCGTGAGGCGAGCGAAGGCTCAGAGGAAGCCCACACTATCGGTTGTATTGTCAACCATGTGCGGACGGCTATCGCCATCAAAGAAGCGCTAGTTAAGAACAAGGTGCTTGAAAAGGCGAAAGAGGTTCAGCTTCTCGTAGGACGCATGCGCCCGTACGACCTGGAGAATCTGCAGGCGGAACACTCCGGTCTCTTCACTACCGAAGGCGATAAGTCCGTGAAGGTTGTTGTGGCCACCCAGACTCTCGAAGTCGGTATTGACGTTGACTTTGCTGACCTGGTGACTGAGCTGGCTCCGGCTTCTTCCTTGGCGCAGCGCTTCGGACGTGTTAACCGTCTGGGTCGCCGTAAGGATTCCAAGGTCGTCGTTATTGAGCCTGCGAGCGGTGACTCGGTGAAGAAGGACGCGCCTCCCTACAAGGCGGTCGACCTGAGCAATGCGTATGCATGGCTCGAAGCGCTCAACGGTGCTGAGAACCCGTCGGTGAACCCCGCCGCAATGGTGAAGAACCCGCCGGTACAGTCCTCCCCGGAGCGTCTGCTCTACCAGCGCCCGGAATGGCCTGACCTGCTGGAATTCTCGCGTACCGACGAGAATCCCTACGATGAGCCGGACCTTGACCTGTGGCTGCACGACTCTCTGGATGCAGAAACCGCAATGGGTGGTGTTATCGTGCGCGATAACCTGCCGAGCAACACTTCTGCCGCCATGGAGATTCTCAAGACCAGCTACTTTGCACCGAGCGACCGGGAAACCTTCCCCGCGAATCTGAAGATTCTCCAGGAGATTCTGGACTACCAGGATGAGCACGGCGTGAAGCCGCGTAAGTTCCTTTACCGTCAGGGCGAAATCTCCCTGTGGCAGGATGCTGACCATGGAGCAGAGAGCAGTCAGTCGTTGGCTCCTGGTGACGTTCTGCTTCTTGACATGGGTAGTGTTCCGTTCACGAACCAGGGCATTGCCGTGACTCAGCGTGAGTTGCCTTCTAAGAAGGACGAGCTGAAGGCTGTGCCCTTCCTCGATGATGCCGAGCTCTACGTGGCCGAGCTCTACGTGTATGAGAAGTGCGCGGACCGTGAGAAACACTTCAGGGAATACCTGGGTCTCTCTCCCGAAGAGGCGGCGGAACTGCTCGACAGCCAGAGCACTGATGGCAAGAAGATGATTGCTTCTGAGCTTTCTACCGAGGCTGAGGGCGGTCAGGAAGTTATCGCCTGGTACGCCGAAGTGACCGGCAAAGAGTCTGTTGAAGGTTCCGATATCGCTCAGGAACTGGTGCTGGCTGCTCCCGTTCTTCTGGACGACCACCAGAACGATGTTGCTGAGCGTACCCGCCAGCTTGCCGAGAACCTCGGCCTGGCACCGGAATTCTCTGAGGCCCTGGAACTGGCGGCAAAGTACCACGACGAGGGCAAGCGCGACCTGCGTTTCCAGCAGATGCTAGGTGCAGACCCGGATGCGGAGGCGCTTGCAAAGAGCGGCCACCGTTCCGTGGCCGAAGCGTACCGCGCCCGTAGCCGTAGCGCCCTGCCGAGGGGCTGGCGCCACGAGCAGCTGTCTGCACTCATGGTTGCGGCCTCGCCCGAAAAGGTGGGGGAGCACCGCGACCTGGTATTGCGCATCATTGGCTGCAGTCACGGTCACGGCCGGTTCGCCTTCGCCCACGACGCAGACTTCCTGCTCAAGGAAGGCTACCTGCCCGAGGGGCTGGACTACGAAGCGCTCAAGGAACAGGCGAACCGACTCTTCAACGTCGGCTACTGGGACAACCTCATGGAGCAGACGAGCCGCACCTACGGCCCGTACGCTACCGCCTACCTTGAGGCCGTCGAACGCGCAGCAGACGCTCAGATTTCACGGGAGGGACACTAATGGCAACGCTGACTATTGCCGGTGACTACACCTCGGCATTGACCCATTTTGCCCTCTACGGGCTGTCCCTGATGGTTGAGCAGAAGCACCCCGGAACCGTCACTGTAGGTTGGTCTCAGGAAGGCCAGCCGCGCGCCCAAATGCATGCTGAAGGCGTGTCAGAAGAAGAAATTGCCGAGTGCGTGCACTCCTACGTTTCTTCCCTGGCCGCTGAAGACAGCTGGGTGAACGTTGACCAGTCCTACGGCGCGGGTAAGGAAACCGCTGTTTTCTCCCCGTTCTCACCGCGTATTCGCGGAATTGACGCGGAGAAGTACCCGGACGATTGGGCCTCTCATCAGAAGACCCGACAGGCTCATCTGGATGCGCTGATGGAACGTGACGACCTGCTGTCCCTTCTGTGGATTGCTGGCCTGGGCGAACCGGCATACTGGCGTTTTGAAGTCAAGGCGCCTCGCCCCGACCACGGTGCGTCCCGTTGGGAGATGAAAACTCGCAACAAGGGTCAGGAATTCGTCAAGGACCGTCTGCGCTTGATGTGCGCGGACCTGGCAACCTGGGAACCTTCCGCGATGCTCAGCGGTATTACCGGGCAGACCCTGCATGACTCGCTGGATAAGAAGCCGGATTCCCGAACCGGAACCGGTTTCACCGTCCCGCAGCCGACGGATACTGCGCTCGCCTTCTGTGCCCTGGTGGGTGTTGCGAACTTCCCGGTGATTCACCAGATCCACCGAATCGGCGTGACCCCCGGTGCCTACCCGTACAACGCTTTGCACCCGCGGCTCATGGTGCTTCCGGTACCCTCCGGAAGGGTTACGCCCGCCCGGTTGCGAACCGTGTTGCGCAGCCACCCCTACCGTAGGGTGGTTGACGAACTCGGTAAAGCGATGGACCGCGGTTCTTGGAGTACTGACATTTTCGTGTCTGAGTTGGCGGATGAGAAGGCGATTCTTCGTGAGAAGGGCGTTCAGGCCTTTGTTGCTTTTCCCATCGCGAAGGTGGGTAGCGATTCGGCACCTGAGCGTCAGGTTCTGAAGGGTAGCGCGATTCCGCTGGGCTAACCTAGCCGCTTATCGAGGCTGGTAAATAATGCCGGCAAATATACCAGCAAAATGCAGGGGAGGGGTCCTCCGGTTGAATCACCGGAGGGCCCCTCCCTCTACGTTTCGTTGAGCGTCTACATATCGCTGAGCGGATATGCGGTAGCTAGTGCGCTAGGGAACCGCCCCTTACGCCACCGCCACGGTACCCTTGGCTGCGGTGCCATTTCGGGTCCACAGCAGCAGTGCTGCCACGCTGTTGATGATGTAGAAGATGTACTTGCCGACGTTCGCAAAGTTGCCCTGGGTCAGCGCCTTGATGCACTGCACGGTGTTGTACAGGAACCAGAATTGCCACTGCATCGTGAGCTTGAGCGCGTTCAGAATGTTTGCTGACAGGGACAGGCCAAACACTACGGTCGTGATCCAGAACAGGAACGAGGTCTTGCCGCCGTAACCGACATAGTTCGCAATCAGGGAGAACGCGAACGAGCCCACCACAATGCTGCTGATAATCAGCTGACCCTTCGCGCCAGTCGGCGGTTCCATCGCCTTGCCGCGTTCGGAGTTCTGCCACCTACGAATCGCGAAGGTGTACACGATAAAGGTCACCGGGTAGGTGATGATCGCTGCCTTGTTGCCCAGAATGTAGTCAATTGCGCCAGACAGTGCCGTGTTAATAATGCCGAGCACGTTGCCGATGTTTGAGAGGCGGCCGGTCAGGCGGGTAGACATCATTGAAATACCCACGTTAATCACGGAAATCACGCCGAGGGGAATGAAGTTCGTAATCGGGCCCCAGTCGACGTATTTGGCGAGGTTGGTGCTCAGGTATCCTGAGGCGATTGCGATGGCGATGACCAGTGCTACGCCGAAGAGGTCGGCGTACTTGGACTTGGCGAAAAAGAGGAGGGCCTTCTCAGAGAATTCCTTGGCCTCCATGGGTAACTCCTTTGTTGGGAATATAGAAACAGTGATAGGGTACCAATAACTATAACTCTTTGAAAAGGGTTTGAAACGGCGTGTCACACATAAAACTTCAGAAACCCACATAATCCACACCCCGGAACGCCTCGGTGTGGAACAATCCAAAATCGCCCCAATAAAACCCCATACCAACTTCCGGCAAACCTTGCCAGATATCGCCCCTACTTCGTTAAATATCAAAAATGGGCGTAAAATCACCGTCGTTTCATCTTCGCTTTAAGGGGACCTTAAGGTACGCTAGATGACTGGGTCAGGGAACTCGTGCCGGTCTCACTCACCGCGCATCCGCCCGACAGACATCCGCACCCCGTACACTGCGTCTCACTCACGCACATAGGGGAGGGGACCCAACGTATCGGCCTCACTCACCGTTTACGCCGCTGTCCGTGCGTCCTGTCACCCGTAACTCACTCAACTCAAACAAGAACTGAATAGGACAATCATGCCCTTGCTTAACCATCGACTCTCACGACGATTTTTCGTAAAGGGTGCTTCCGCCGCCGCCGCTGCAGGCGCACTGACCCTGCAGGCACAGGCCGCTCAGGCTGACGAAGCTCCCGCAAACCTTGCCCCGGCAACCGAGGAAACTAAAGGCCCGCGCCTCGTTATTCAGCGTGCCACCATCACTGAAACCGGTATGACCGTCAACTACACTGCACACGGTCTACGCGAATTCCTCACCGAAGGCACCACTCTGACCGTACGCCACGGCTACGTTCGTAACGACTCTTTCGAAACTCTGCGCTCCTGGCCGCTCACCCCCGAATTTGACGGTGATGCTGACAGCTTCAGCGGTAGCGACCAGTTCCCCATCGAGCTGATGCAGGGTGAGGGCGTTGATCACGCCCTGCAGCTGGATATTTGCTCCGACCCGTGGGGCCAGGAGATTACCCCCCAGATTGCTGCGCGCATCCCCGTGGCTGAGACTAAGATCCTGAAGACTTCTTTCGAGGATGTTCCGGATAGTCACCCGTTCGCTGAGGATATCCGCATGGCGAACCAGAAGAAGTGGCTGATGCCGAACCCGCAGTCTGGCGCGTTTGAGCCGGACCGCCCTGTGACCCGTGAGGAGCTTATTGCTCTGCTGAACCACGCTGCTGGTCACGCTGGCGTGAGTGAAAACTCTAATGTTGCACCCTTTGCGGATGCGGCAGGCCGCCCGACCGCGAATGCGTTGCACTGGGCTCGTGACCGCAAGATCACTGAGCCGCTCACTGGTGGCGACAAGATTGACCCGACCGCACCGGTTTCTCACGAGGAGCTGGCGGCTGTGCTGTTCCAGTACAACGCGGAGGTTCAGCTGACCGAGATGAATGAGGCTGCTGGTTCTCGTTTCCGCGACGTGCTGGGTGCCGGTACTCTGCACCGTTACGTTGCGTGGGCTGGCGCGAACGACATCGTGCTGGATTCTTCGGGTGTGTTCAACCCGACCGCGCCGACTACTCGTGCGGAGCTGGCTCGTTTCATTCGCCGCTACAAGCTGCAGAACCTGCTGTTCACTGACTTCTCGTATGTCTCCTAATATTTAGTCACCCCTGGCACCGTGTCACCTAGGTACCGTGCGTTGGGGTGCGTGGAACCCCCGTCTTCTGGCTTTTGCTGGAGGCGGGGGTTTTGCCATGTCCCGTATTGCCGCACCTCGGGGAGTTTTAGTGACAGGCTGTGCCTGGCATATGAAATTTTGCGTTATATATGCCTAAAATCTTGCAAAATCCTGTGCGCTAAGTAAGTATTACCTAGAAGGTAAGTTAATGGTTGCCTTACTTAATACTGTGTGAAGGCTAGTTCACTCCTTGTGGGTGCACGAAACACCCGCCGCATAAGGCAGAAAAACACCGCCCCTCAAACAGGGGAGAGGCGCCCCTTCACACACCACCCACACGATAAAGGACATACATATGAACCTCGCATCGAGCAAGGCATTCAAGGGCCTCGCCGTTGGATCGCTGGCACTGGCAATTTCAGGTGTTGCCACCATCCCCGCATCGTTCGCGGCAGACTCCACCCCGGCGGCAAGCCAGAGCACTGACGCTCGCACCATCACCGACAAGGCGATGGCAAAGATCACCCAGGGCCTGCCCGGTCAGTTCCAGGTCGCATACTCCAAGAAGACCAACAAGATTTGGGTTGCGGGCACCGCTGACCGCGACAAGCACGTTTCTACTATCGCTCGTATTGACGCGAACTCCCTGAAGATTGAGGCAGTCGCCGAGCTGCCCATCGTCAAGAACGACAAGGGCTACCAGTACGACGCAGCTTACGGCATCACCGTTGACGATGTAGACGGTACCGTCTGGGTTACCAACACCACCGACAACTCCGTGTCCGTGTACGATCAGGCAACGATGCAGCAGGTCTGGACCACCGCGGGTATCGCAGAGACCGACCCGAACTGGATTGAGCACCCCCGCTCCGTT
>NZ_KV808410.1:88541-90771 GCF_001812285.1 Rothia sp. HMSC065B04 | reverse complement strand
CCCGAACTGGATTGAGCACCCCCGCTCCGTTCTGGTTGACCACGAGTCCGGCAAGGCGTTCGTGACCGGCCGCTTCTTCGTATCCGCTATCGACCTGAAGACCAAGCAGGTTGAGAAGATCCAGCTCGAAGGCGCACCCGACGGCGGCACCCGCTACATCAGCATGAACATCCTGGTTGATGGCGGTAAGCTGTACGTTCCCGAGCGTACCGGCGGCAAGATTTTCGTCATCGACACCAAGACCTTCAAGGTAGAGAGCAGCTTCGACACCAAGGGCAACGCTGAGGGTGAGGTTCGCCCCTCCGACATCGCGATTGACCACTCCCAGAACGAAATCTACGTCTCCTCCCAGGGTGTGAAGGGCGCGAACTCCGGCGTGTCCATCTACGATGCGACCACCCACGAGTTCAAGAAGTTCATCCCGGTCGGCACCCAGGCACTCGCCCTGGACAATGACGAGGCGAATGACCTGGTGTACGTCTCTGACTTCGGCACCGGCAAGGTCGGCGTGATTGACGGCGGCGCGGCGGACAAGCTGATTGCCGAGGTCGCCATGAACGGCGGCAAGGCAAACGACCTGGTTGTGCTGCCCAACGGTTCCGTGGTCGCTGTGGACAAGCAGGCTGGCGCAACCGCAACCGTGCCCTACGTCCTCGACGGTACCACCGGTACCGTCAGTACCTCCAGCCAGGTCACCAGCAAGCCTTCTAAGGACAAGCAGGGCAACGAGGTTCCCGCCAAGACCTCCGAGATTCAGGCGAACTCCATCCTGAAGTTCAAGGTCACCGCAACCGCGGGCGACAACTCCGAGGTCAAGCAGGTCACCCCCGAAACCCGCGAGTTCCAGGGCTACCCGGCAACCGCCACCAAGACCACCAAGGCAACCGACACCACCACCCCCTCCACCGAGGCACACCGCACCGTGGATGCATCCGGTAGCGTTGCAAACATCATTCAGGGTCTGCCCGGCCAGTTCCAGGTTGGCTACTCCAAGAAGAACCACAAGCTCTTCGTGCCCACCGTGGGTGCGCGCGGCAATCTTGCTTCCTCCCTGGCGCGCGTGGATGCAGACACCCTGCAGACCGAGGCATTCGCCGAGCTGCCCGTCAAGCAGAACGACAAGGGCCAGTACGGCTACACCTCCGCGTACGGCGTGACCGTCGATGACGTGGACGGCACCGTCTGGGTCACCAACACCACCGACAACTCCGTGGCAGTGTACGATCAGCAGACCCTCAAGCTCATCTGGACCAACGAGGGCGTGAAGAAGGACGACCCGAACTGGATTGAGCACCCCCGCTCCGTTCTGATTGACCACGAGTCCGGTAAGGCGTTCGTGACCGGTCGCTTCTTCGTCTCCGCTATTGACCTGAAGACCAAGCAGGTTGAGAAGATTCAGCTCGAAGGCGCACCCGACGGCGGCACCCGCTACATCAGCATGAACCTGTTCCTCGATGGCGGCAAGTTGTACGTGCCCGAGCGCACCGGCGGCAAGCTCTTCGTCGTGGACACCAAGACCTTCAAGGTTGAGAAGACCATCCAGACTCAGGGTGAGGATTCCACCGTTGAGGTTCGCCCCTCCGACGTTGCTGTGGACCACTCGCTGAATGAGATTTACGTATCTTCCCAGGGTGTGAAGGGCGTCAACTCCGGTATCTCCGTGTACGACCTGACCACCGGCGAGTTCAAGAAGTTCGTCAAGTTCGGCACCCAGGCGCTCGCTCTGGAGCATGATGAGGACCGCGACCTGGTGTACGTGACCGACTTCGGTACCGGCAAGGTGGCTGTCTTCGACGGCCGCGCTGACGAGGTCATCGGTGAGGTCGAGATGAACGGCGCAGCCGCAAACGACGTGACCCTGCTCAAGGACGGCTCCGTGCTGGTCCTCGATAAGAAGGACCGCGACGAGAAAGTGACCCTGCCCTACGTGCTCAACGGCACCACCGGCGAGATCAGCACCGCCAGCGAGTACACCACCCTGCCCACCAAGGACCGCCAGGGTAACGACGTTCCCGCATCGGTTCAGCAGCTGAAGGCTAACTCGATTCTGAAGTTCAAGGTTGGCCTGAAGGACACCGACGCGAGCGCAGCTCCGGTGGGTATCACCCCGACTTCGCTTCAGTTTGCGGGTTACCCGACGGTGACCGGTGTGAAGGCTGAGGAGTCGAAGCCTGCTGACCCGAAGGCTGAGGACAAGAAGCCTGCAGATCCGAAGCCTGCTGACCCGAAG
>NZ_KV808410.1:71705-88441 GCF_001812285.1 Rothia sp. HMSC065B04 | reverse complement strand
CCTGCTGACCCGAAGCCTGCTGACCCGAAGCCTGAGGATAAGAAGTCTGACGCTAAGTCTGAGAACACCGCAGAGGCTAAGGATCAGACCTCCAAGGATCAGGCATCTCAGTCTGACTCCAAGTCTGACGCTAAGACCGGTGCACAGGACTCCAAGCCTGCTCCGGATGCTGTGAAGGCTGATAAGTCCGGTTCGGCTGTGAAGAACGGTGGCTCCTCTGCAGGTGGCTCCGATAATTTGGGCAGTGGCTCCTCGGTAGCTAAGAGCGACGCAGGTTCCTCGCAGGCTGGCTCTTCGCGTGGCGCTCTGGCGAACACTGGTGCGAACGCTGTGATGCCGCTGGTTGCTTTCGCTTCTGTGGCTCTGATTGCGGGTGCTGCTCTGGTGATGCGCCGCCGCAAGGCATAAGCGTAGCGTTTAGTTTTCGGGCGTAAATGCTCGATGTAACGCGTGAGGAGGCGGGTATTTTCTCTTTCGGATTCTTTGAATCTGGGGGGAGGGAGTACCCGCCTTTTATGTGCCTGCTTGGGCTAATGCTGAGTGGGTGGTTTTTAAAGCATATTTATATATGTGCACTTGCCTGTAAAAATATAGGTTTTGAATGTTGAGAAAATGTTTAACCCGTGGTGAATCTCGCTGGCGCGCCTCACCTAAACTTTTACATTAATGTGTAAATATAAAAGCATCACAATACCCCTCGTGACCTGGGTTTTTGCCCGTAAGAGCAAGGAAAAACCCTGGATACACATCAACCTTCACGTGATACTGAAGGCGAATTAGGGGATCACTCACAAAAACACAAAACACGCCCACGTCGCTGCTTGTATTTTCCTGGGAAAACATTGAGGATTAGAAGGTAGGTAAATTTATGCGTTACCTGCATTTCTGCTTTTCGTGCCGTCGAATATGTCACCGCATATTCACGGGTGTCTCGTTAGCATTCGCATGCGGCATGTGAGCACTTCCGTTACACATTTAAAGGACACACATTGAACCTCACTCCCTCCTCGGGCAAAGCACTGAAGGGGCTCGCCGTCGGCTCCCTCGCGCTCGCAATCTCCGGCGCAGCCATGATTCCTGCCTCCTTCGCAGCACCGAACACCGCAAACCAGACCGCGACCCCCAGCGCATCGGCTCCTTCCACCGCATCGCTGAGCCGCATTGTTGACACCTCCGCGTCCGTCGCGCAGATTACCCAGGGTCTGCCCGGCCAGTACCAGGTTGCATACTCTAAGGCGACCAACAAGATTTGGATGGTCGGCGTGGGTGCACGCGGCGACCTCGCCTCCACCATTGCTCGTGTCAACGCAGACACTCTTCAGATTGAAGAAGTAGCAGCGCTTCCTTTCGAGCTGGATAAGAACGGCGAATTTGGCTACATTTCCGCGTACGGCATCACTGTTGATGACGTGTCCGGCACCGTGTGGGTTACTAACACCACCGATAACTCCCTGTCCGTGTTCGACCAGAACACCATGGAACAGATTTGGACTAACCACGGTATCGCTGAGAGCGACCCGAACTGGATTGAGCACCCCCGCTCTGTGCTGGTGGACCACAACTCCGGCAAGGTGTTCGTGACCGGCCGCTACTATGTGTCCGCAATCGACATGAAGACCTTCGAGGTCACCAAGCTGCAGCTGGAGGGCGCCCCCAACGGCGGTACCCGCTACATCGGCATGAACATGACCATTGATGGAGACAAGCTGTACGTGCCCGAGCGCACCGGCGGCAAGGTCTTCGTCATCAACACCAAGACCTTCAAGACCGAGCAGGTTATTCAGACCCGCGGCGAGAACTCCTCCGTTGAGGTTCGCCCCTCGGATGTCACTATTGACCACTCCGAGAACGAGCTTTACGTCTCCTCCCAGGGTGTGGACGGCGTGAACTCCGGTATCTCTGTCTACGACCTGAGCACCGGCGCGTTCAAGAAGTTCGTTAAGTTCGGTACCCAGGCGCTGTCCATGGAGAACGATGAGGGCCGCGATCTGGTGTACGTGACCGACTTCGGCACCGGCAAGATCGCCATCTTCGATGCTAAGACTGACCGCGTGATCGGTGAGGTTGAGATGAACGGCGGTAAGGCTAACGACCTGACCGTCACCGAGGATGGCTCCGTCATCGCAGTGGATAAGCAGGACATCGCTAACACCACCGCGGCAGTACCCTACGTGCTGAACTCGAAGACCGGTGACGGCTCCATGACTGACACCTACACTTCCAAGGCGACCGTTGACCGCAACGGCAAGGCTGTTCCCTCCTCGCAGCAGAAGCTGGTTCCGAACTCTATCGTGAAGTTCCACGCTGAGGTTTCCGAGGGTGAGTTCACCTCCACTGCGACCATCAACCCCGCTAAGGTTCCCTTCCAGGGCTACCCGAAGCAGGCTACCGCAGTGCTGATTGACCCCACCCTGAACTTTGCTGAGGGTACCGTCGACATTACCCGCCCCTACACCTTCCACGTGTCCGGCTACGACTTTGAGAAGCCCCCAGCAGAAGGTATTCGCCTGTTCCTCGTCAAGGAAGGCGAATGGTCGATGGGTTACGACAAGCTGACCGATAGCGAACTGGCGAATATTCAGAAGGTCTCCACCGTCGTTCCGGCGAGCGCGTTCGTCTACAACGCACGCACCGGCAAGTACTCCTTCGACGCAACTCTGCGTGTTCCCGCGAACACCATGCAGTACAGCCAGGGCTATATGCTCGGTACTGTCACCGCTGGTTCCGACGTGGCTACCAACCGTAATTACGATTCGGCTGTTTCGCTGATTGTTAATGATGCGAAGGACGCCGGCAATGCGGATAACCGCGATGAGGCTGAGGAGCCGGCATTCCCGACCAATGCTTCGGCATCGCCTTCCGCATCTGCTGCTGTAGCAGAAAAGAAGCCGGCAGCTGAGCAGCCTAAGGGCGAACAATCGAAGGCTGAGGAAGCTAACGACCAGCTGGGAACCACCGCGAAGACCGCGCCGCTGAAGAACTCTTCTTCGGTGAAGTCTGAGGATCAGTCTAAGGGCTCCGGTTCGGATTCTCAGGTGAGCGCTTCGGCAACCAAATCTGCGCCTCAGAGCAAGGGCTCGCTGGCTAAGACCGGTGCTCAGAATGTTCTGAGCCTGGCTGCTGTTGGTGCGTTTGTGCTGATTGCTGGTGCCGCTGTGATGGTGCTTCGCCGCCGTAAGGCATAGTTTCTTGCTCTAGTTTGAGCGGATGCGCCCCGTACATTGTGCGGGGCGCATTTTTGTGCCTTGATGCCGTGGTGTTGTGGTGCCGTGGCGCCTGAACGAGGCAGGCGCGGGCACGGAGGCGGGCGCTGCGGAGGTGCCGGATGGCTGTCGGGGGGGGGGTCTGCACAGCTGGGGGAGGAGTCTGTTTTTAGGCCTTGCACTCAGTGTAAAATATGTGACTCATTTCACCGCTTTTCGATTTGGTTGTTTCTGGGAACCTCTGTATAGTTATATGTGTTGCCAGGGGGACCTGGTAAAAGAGATGCAAATCTCACGGCCCCATCGTATAGCGGCCTAGTACTCCGCCCTCTCACGGCGGCAACACCGGTTCAAATCCGGTTGGGGTCACCACTAGGAAAAAGCCTTGGTTCTTCGGAATCAAGGCTTTTTGTTTATACCTGTCTTTTTCAAGAAAGATTAAAAGCGAAAAGCCACATGTGTTTAAAACACATGTGGCTTCTCAGTGGTATAGGGGACCCGGAATCTACTGCGCCGACGCCTCAGCAGAAGCAGTAGTAGCCTCCGCCGAACCCTCCGCAGACGCAGTACCCTCAGCCGAAGCGCTCGGGCTCAGCGACGGAACCGGCGAAGCAGAAGCAGTACCCGGAGCGCGACGCACCATACGCCAAGTGCCGTCCTGGTAGTGCGCCACAATCTGACCAGCCACCGGCTTACCCGGGTACTTGAATACCTCGGTCAGCGGCTGCACACGATCATTAGTCTTGCTGTACACGCCAGCACCCTCAGCACCATCAATCACCATCTCGGTTGCCCAAGTGTAGTAGCCGGTGCGAGTATCCTTGGTCGGGCGGTCAGCAGTCAACGACAGAACCATCGGACGCTCCGAACCGATCACCCAGCCGCTCTCCGAAGCGTACATGCTCTGGAAGAACTCAGCCACAGTCGAGTAATCACCCGTGTGGTCAATGTTCGTGAAGCGTACACCGTCACCGGTCAGCAGCAGGTAGTTCAGGGTAGCCTGCCAGTACGCAATGAACGCGTGCAGACCCTCAACACTGTTCTCACGCAGCTTCGCCGGCTCCAAGGGAATCGCAACGTTTACAGCCTTGTGCTCCTTGGTACCGGGCTCAAAAGTGCCGGTGGAGGAGTAGTCGGCAAGAACGACCTCACCCTTCATGCTGGGGCCGGGCTCAACGGTGGTGGTTGCCTCCGCGGTGGGGGAGACGGATGCGGTAGCGCTTGCGGTTGAAGACTCGGTAGCGGACGCGCTCGCGGTCGCCGAAGATTCGGAGGACTTCGAGGAACATGCGGCAAGAAGTGCAGCGGTGCCCAGACCCAGTGCGGTCAGGGCGGTGCGGCGGGTGTACATGGTAGACATGGGGCTCTTTCTGAGGTGAATAAAGTATGTGCCGGTATTGAACTAATTCCAGAATATCGCAGGGGAGCGGTCAGCCCAATGTTGTGTACGCCTCCAATGCCGTAAAAGCGGCGGTAGATGACGAAAAACACGGGACCCAGAGATTCTCGCACGACTACGATATGGCCGGGGTTCTAAACGGAGGCACCGGAGCTGCTCGCGCTTGAAGTGGGTGAGATCGGAGCTAGTTTGACTCGTTCATTCCAGACCGTCCATGCACCATCCTGATATTTCAAGGCAAAGAAGAAATCATAATCGCCAGTATTGCCATCCAATGAGGTCATGGGTAGTTCCCGGCCATCTGTATAGTGAATCGTTGTTTTCTTGTGGTAGCGGCTGGTGGCCCTCCAACGATACTGGTGCTCGTTAACCTGCTCTGGAGCGTCCTCGGTCAGGTTCGCTGAGACTGGTGCATCTGCGCCGTACATCCAGCCAGTGTTGCTCTTATAAAGCTTGGAGAAGGCTTCTGCCTTGTAGATATCGTTTCGGTTTATATCCACAGCCATGAAGGGTTCAATATCACCGGAGAGTATCAGGTAATTGAAAGATGCTACCCAGAAGCCTATGGCGGCGTACATGCCCTCTGTCGTCTTGGCCCTCATCTTTGCAGGAGGAATAGGCTTGGGTGGATTCTCCGCCTTCTTTGAGCTGGTCGCGGGAACGTAGGTGCCGCGTGATTCGTAGCTGTTAAACTTCAGCTCGCCCTTGTAGGAGCGCTGTTCCTTGGGCGTGCTCGGGTCGCTGAGCGGGCGAATATCGCTGGCGCAGGCGGTCAAGGAGGCGAGCGCGGCGGTGGCGGCGATGCCAAAGGCGGCGCGTCGGGTCACGAAGGTGGACATAAGGTACCCTTCAATAGATTATCGGTGTATCTATTTCAGGGTACCTTAGTGTATTTGGTTATGTTTATGATTTCTTCGTTGTCAAACCTTGGAAAATGCTACAAAAGCTACGTTAGCTAACGAAAAGTGTCGTTTACTAGGGGAAAGTGTCACCATCTTCTTATGCTGCCGCTTTCCTGTGCCGCCGTTTTCCCGCGCCGCCGCATCCTAAACGTTGAGGCCAGAACCGCTTCCGCCCGAGGATCCGGGGGAAGTCGTCGAGGAACTCTTCGTCTCAACGGTGACCATCCACGCATCGTCTCTGTATTTCAACACAAAAGTGACCTCATCGTTGCTGGAGTCACCGCTCGTCTCAGCCAGACGAATATCCCTGTCCTCGGGCACGTAATGGAGAACAGCATCCTTATGACTACGGGCAATACCCTTCCAGCGGTACTGCTCATCGTTACCCTTCTGCGGGGTCTCCTCGGTCAGATCAGCCACGAGCGGCGTCTCGGTGCCGTACATCCACCCCTCATTCTTCTTGTACAACTCTACGTATGCTTCCATCTTCCGCACGTAGATGACATCCATGTCCACGGCCTTGAGCGGCGTGTCGTCGCCTGTAACCGTCAGATAATTCAGGGACGCGACCCAGTAGCCTATAGCTGCGTACATGCCCGAGGTCGTCTTCGATTTCATGTTCACGGGAGGGGTGGGCATAGGCGGGTTCTCCGCCTTCTTCGTGCTGCTTGCGGGGTGGTACGTTCCGGTCGACTTGTAGCTATTGAACTTCAGCTCGCCCTTGTAGGGGCGCATCGGGTCAACTACGCTCGGGTCCTCCAGCGGGCGGATATCGCTGGCGCAGGCAGTCAAGGAGGCGAGCGCGGCAGCGGCAACAACGCCCAGGGCGGTGCGTCGGGTAACGAAGGTAGGCATGGGAACCCCTCAATAGTTTGTTCGTGTGCTTTTAAGCGTACCCGAGCAGGTTTGTTGGCACACTCAAAGCCGGCACCTGCTCATCTGGGGGAATAGTTCAACACGACCGTACGCAGGCCATGCAAAAAAAGGGGAAGCCCCCACACGCAATCTCAACTACATGCGGGAGCTTCCCCTGTATCTCTTCCTCTAAATCTAAAAGTGACCGCCCGTAAGAGGCGTTGGTTTTCTAGTCCTTAGACTTACTCTTTTTTGGAAGAACCCACATCGGAGGATTCTTCCTCGCTGACCATGAACCAGGAGCCGTCCTTGTAGTCCATCGCAAAGTTAGTCGCTTCGCTCTTGGAAGATCCCTCCTCAGCTAGGGGAATGGGGTCCTGGCCCTCAACGCGGACCTTCGCCTTGGGGTCCTGGATGAAGCGTCCGATCCAATCGTAACGGTTGGGGCCACCAGCGACCTTCTTCGGGGCATCAGTCAGAAGCTGAACGGTAACCGGTGCATCCGTGTCGTACACCCAGCCCTTGCCGGTGGAGTACACAAGAACAACGTTGTTGTGATCGTTCGCAAACTCGCCGGCAGGGTCAGCCTTCTTGAGCGGCTCGTAATCACCGGTCATGAACATGTAGTTGAAGCTTGCCACCCAGTAGCTGAGGAACTGGTACATGCCCTCAATGGTCGCCTCGTTCATCTTCTCCGGAACAATAGGCTTCGGCACGTTCTGCGCCTTCTTCTCAGCCGTGGCAGGAACGTACTCGCCGTTCTTCTCGTACTTGTCGAGCTTCACCGTGCCCTTGTACGACTTCTTAGCAGGCTCAGTCGCTGAAGCAGATGCCGAGGCGGATGCGCTCGCAGACTCAGAAGTGCTGGCACTCGCCGAAGCCTCACCGGAGGCGGAGCTATCAGCCAGCGGACGAATATCGCTAGCGCACGCAGTCAGCGCCGCAGCCGTGCCAGCACCGGTAGCTGCAGCTAGTGCGGCACGTCGAGAAAGAAAAGTTGCCATGAAAAATCCTTAAATGATAAGTAGGGTAGGGGATGAAGCTCTGGAGCTTATCAACCCTATAAGTGAGGTAAATCCTCACCTCTAAGGTGAACTCTGCAAAGATGCTCTAGGCGGTCTTAGAGTTAGCATCATCGGATGCTTTGGTGCTCGGGCTCGCAGTGCCCTGTCCGCGTATCTTAGTGGGGTAAGTGAACCATTTACCGTCCTGATACGACAATTTCAGGTCGGAAAGCTCAGGCTCCATGGAAGTGTTCTGGTACATAGGCCTGTTTCCCTTACCCTCAACATGCATCATCGCCTTAGAGTCCTTGGACAGCGTGATACGCCAGTAGTAGAGGGAGCCGCTATCCGATACCTTCTCAGGTTGCGGGGTCATAATCTCAGCCTGAAGCGCATGCTCCGAACCGTAAAACCACCCCTCATTGGACTCATAAAAAGTCACGTAATCATGGAAAGACTTCACATCCCTGCCGGAGGGGTCAGCCTGCTTCAACGGCTCATCGTCACCGGTGAGCACCAGATAGTTGACGCTGGCAAGCCAAAAACTAAAGGCAGAGTATGCGCCATCAATGGTTTTCTCATGCATATTCGCCGGAGGGAGGGGCTTGGGCACATTCTGCGCCTTGTGCGTCTCATCCGCGGGGATGTACTCGCCCTTCTTCTCGTAGTTGTCGAACTTTACCGGCCCCAGATAAGACTTCTCAGAAGAGCCACCCGCAGAAGCGGATGCGCTAGCAGATTCGCTAGGACCTGCAGAAGTGGACGCCTCACCGGAGGCGGAACTATCAGCCAGCGGGCGGATATCGCTGGTGCAGGCGCTCAGCATCGTAATAGCGCCCGCACCGGCAGCTAGTAGGGCTGCACGTCGAGAAAGGAAAGTCGTCATCAGAAATCCTTAAGTAGTGCGTATCAGAAGATGAGGGAAACTAACTATCGTTGTTCAAAAGCATGCGCCACATGCCTTCTTTGTACTCCATGATGAACTTCGTCGTGCGGGGAATCGTCTTTTCCTCCTCAACGATAGTCGCATCAGGCTCACCCTCAATGTGGTACTTAGCGGCAGGATCATATGCGACGGTCACAAGCCACTCATAGCGGTCCGGCTTATTAGCCACCGGCTGAAGCTCATTCTCCGCAATCTCAATCTTGTACGGCTGATCCGAACCGTAAATCCAACCCAGACCCGACTCGTAGAGCCTAATCATGGTCTTAGAGTTCTTCAAAAAAGCCTTCGCCGGATCCGCCTTCATGAGCGGCTCAACGTCGCCGGTCAGAATCAGATAATTCTGGGACGCAAGCCAATAACCCATCAGAGCGTAGGCGCCCTCGGGGCTGTTTTCCTTCATCTTCTCTGGGATTAGAGGCTTTGGCACGTTCTGCGCTGGCGCATCCGCATTCGCAGAAATGTAGGTGCCGTTCCGTTCATAGTTATTGAACTTAATCGGGCCAACATACGAGCCGGGAGTGTGACCATCCGTCGGCGAAGGCGACGCCGAGGCGCTCGCAGAAGAGGAAGCCGCGCCAGAAGCAGTAGCAGAAGCCGAGGCAGAGGAACCGCCGGAACCCTGAGATATTGAACCCTGCGACAGCGGGCGAATATCGCTAGCGCACGCAGTCAGCGCCGCAAGAACACCGGTCGCACCAACCCCCAGGAGAGTACGTCGAGTGAAGAAGGTAGTCATCGGAAGCCCTTCGTTGGAGCCAATACAGAGCAAATCACGCCACACACCGCGGCAGGCATACGCACCCCGTACAGACCTATAAGTACGTCAATGTATATATTTTTAAGGTTACCCGAGAGCCACCAAATAGCCCCGCGACCACCTCGAATGTTCAGAAAATTAAGACCCCACACCCAGCGTTTTACCAGGCGCGGGGTCTTGTTACGTGAGAAGTCACGAGGAGAGTTGAACCCTCTGCAAGACGGCAACTAAGCGGCGCTAGACAGCTCCCACTTGTCGTCCTTGTACTCCAGACGGAACCTCGCCACCTTCTTCTTCGACTCATCAGCGCTCGCCGGTTTCTCGGGCTGATTCTTATAATGCCGCACCATCTTGGGATCCATGTAGAGATAGCCTTCCCAAATAAAGCGAGTATTATCGCTGCCCGGCACCTCACGAGGGGCATCCGTTAGCAGCTCAACAATATACGGAGTTTCCGTACCGTACACCCAACCAGCACCCAACGCATACACCTTGAATATGCTGGAATATTCCTCCCAGGCGTAGCCTTTATGGTAAACAGTATCTATCGGGCCCATATCGCCCGTCATCAGCAAATAGTTCAAGCTCGCCAGCCAGAAACTCAAGAAAGCATACGCACCATCAACGCTGTGCTCCTTCATATTCGCCGGAGGAACAGGCTTCGGCATATTCTCAGCCGGATTCGTAGCGCTCGCTGGAACGTACTCACCGTTCTTCTCATAGCTATCGAACTTCATCGCACCCTTATAGGACTTACCCGACGACGGAAGACCCGAAGCAGCAGAAGCACTCGCAGGCGCCGAAGCAGAAGGAGACGCCGATGCAGACGCAGATTCGGAGGTGGTCGCCGCCTCCGACGGAGAAGCTGAGCCGGTACTGCCAGCCAGTGGGCGAATATCGCTAGCGCACGCAGTCAACGCAGAAAGTGCACCCGCAACAGCAACACCCAGAGCGGTACGTCGAGTGAAGAAAGTAGTCATCGGAAGTCCTTCGTCGGATCCTTCACCCACAAAGCCGTCAGCACGAGGCTCAAACCTGCAGGTAAAGACCATATGTAGTACGTCAATGTATATACGTTAAGCGTACCCGAGGCACTCTCAGCCGACCCCGGCCATCCGCGGGGTTTTCGCCTGAGTGTTCCCTGGGTTTTTGGCACAAGAAACCCCCACCCACGGTGCATTACCGCAGGCGGGGGAGAAGCCTACCTCAAGCTGTTATGCCTGAACCGTTATGGTGGGGCCTAGACAGAAGACCTAGGCAGCAGAAGAGCTAGAAGAAGCGGAAGCCGACGAAGAAGAGCCTTCATCGCCGGTGAGCATAATCCACCTACCGTCCTTGTATTCCACGGCAACCTTCGCCAGCTTGCCATTCGGGCTAGAAGCGGTCTTAAAGGGCTGGTCAGACTTGCCCTCAATGTGAATCTTCGCATCGGCGCTGTAGTTCATGTATGCCGGCCAGTCGTAACGGGTACCCTTACCGGACGCCTTCTTCGGTGAACCACTAGTCAGCTCAAGAGTAACCGGGGTATCCGTACCGTACATCCAGCCCAGATCGTTCTCGTACATGATCGTAAGTTCCTGCAGACTCTTCGCATACACATCTGCAGGGTCAGCCTTCTTCATCGGCTCAGTATCACCGGTCATTAGCGCATAGTTAAAGCTTGCCAGCCAGTAGCCAATGAACGCATACATGCCATCAACGTTATCTTCGTTCATGTTCGCCGGGGCTAGGGGCTTGGGCACATTCTGCGCCTTCTTCTCGGCAGTGGCAGGAACGTATTCGCCGTTCTTCTCGAAGTTATCGAACTTCACAAAGCCCTTATAGGACTTGTCCGAAGAAGCAGATGCGGAAGCAGCGGCCGAGGCGCTTTCAGAAGCGGAGCTAGACGCCGAACCTTCAGCCGTCGGGCGAATATTGCTAGCGCACGCAGTCAATGCAGCCAGTACGCCGACGCCGGTCGCACCCAGCGCCACGCGGCGGGACATACCAGCAGAAATGGGGGAAGGGCTCGTCATAATCAGCCTTTCATAGGAAGTCAACAAAGGAAATTGAGTGAGTTGACAACCCCATCATACCGGCAAATACACAGATACCCATCAGCGGTCGTCATTTAGCGCCGATGACAAAGCAACCTAATACCACTGCAAAGCATCACCAAGTCTTGACATAAAGAACCCCCGCCCACGGTGCATTACCGCAGGCGGGGGAGAAGTCTATCTTAAGCCGTTAGACCTTACCTATAGGGTAGGTGCTTAGACAGAAGAAGAACTCGAAGAAGAATCGGAAGCCGCCGAAGAAGAGCCATCCTCACTGGTGACCATACTCCACTTACCATCCTTGTACTCCACACCAACCCTCGTCAGTTCCCGCGAGCTATCCTCCATAAAGGGTTCATCAGGGCCCTGACCTTCAGCGTGAATCTTCATGTCCGCGCTGTAACTCATGTATCCCAACCAGTCATAGCGAATTCGGCTACCGGAAATTTTCTGCGGTGAATCAGAAAGCAACTCAAGAGTCATAGGGCTATCCGCACCGTAGAGCCAGCCCGCATTATTTTCATAAGCAACCGTCAAATTCCGGTAATTCTCCAGCGCATCCGCAGATTCAACCTTCTGCAACGGCTCAGTATCGCCGGTCATCAGCAGATAGTTGGAACTCGCCAACCAATAACCAACGAACGCGTAAATACCGTCAACGTTCTGCTCGTTCATGTTCGCCGGAACGAGAGGCTTGGGCACGTTCTGCGCCTTATGAGTGGCGGTTGCCGGAACGTACTCGCCGTTCTTCTCGAAGTTATCAAACTTCACGAGGCCCTTATAATGCTTGCCGGAAGAAGCAGAAGGCGAAGCGCTAGCCGAGGCACTGGGTGAGGCACTAGCTGAAGCGCTCGCGGATGCACTAGCAGAACCGGAAGTAGAGTTAGACGCCGAGCCATCAGCCAATGGGCGAATATCGCTGGCACAAGCGGTCAACGCGGCAAGTGCACCAGCGGCGGTCGCACCCAGTGCCACGCGGCGGCTCACACGGGTAGATATGGGGGAAGGGCTCGTCATAATCAGCCTTTCAAAAGAAGTCAACAAAGGAAATAGAGTGAGTTGACAACTCCATCATACCCTAAAGTGTGCAAATAGGTATCAAACGTTTCTATTTGTATCCTTTTGCGAAGAAAGG
This sequence comes from Rothia sp. HMSC065B04, assembly GCF_001812285.1. Lineage (NCBI taxonomy): Bacteria > Bacillati > Actinomycetota > Actinomycetes > Micrococcales > Micrococcaceae > Rothia > Rothia sp. HMSC065B04. The sequence goes on along the minus strand of NZ_KV808410.1, from coordinate 76,204 downwards.
TCTGAAAAGCTGCAATTAGTGCACTAGGACGCCGAGGGGCTCGCAGATTCCGTGCTATTATCACCATCCTTATCTTTCTGAGTGCTCATAAACCAAGCACCCTCCTTATACTCCACAACGATCCTCATCGTCTGGCCCTGAGAATCTTCTGCCCTAGCCAGCGACTTATCGCGGTTATCACCCTCCGTCAGATGCCTCTTCGCATTCTGGTCAACCAGAGAACGAGCACGCCAGAAATAAAGAATACGGTCACCCTCAATCTGCGTGGGGGTATCCGTCAGCAGGTACACAGACATCGGCTCACTCGTGTCATAAATCCAGCCGCGACCCGTCTCATAGAGCTTAATCATCGGCTCAAGCTCCTTAGTGTAGTCAGTGCTAGGATCCGTCTTCTTCATCGGCTCAATATCACCCGTCAACGCCAAATAATTAAAGCTAGAAATCCAATAACCAATCAGTGCATAAATACCGTCAATACTCAGCTCCTGCACCTTCTCCGGCATGATCGGTTTGGGCACATTCTGCGCCTTCTTCTCAGCTGTGGCAGGAACGTACTCGCCGTTCTTCTCAAAGTTATCGAACGTGACCTTACCCTTATACGACTTATTCGCAGACGGCAACGCCGGCGAAGCAGACGGGCTCGCTGACTCAGAGGCGGCAGTATCAACCGGTGGATGCACCGTACGCGCACACGCAGACAACACAGCGGCAAGACCAACACCGCCCGCACCCAACACGGCGCGGCGGCTCAAGGCGACGGGCTTAGAAGAGGAGCTAGTCATCAGCAGTCTTTCGGTGAGGTCAACGGACGAGGGGGAGTGAGTCGACACCCCCATCATACCGGGCGCACCTTATAGCAACCCTAAAGCACCAGCGAACAACAAATAGCCGGGCGCATACGAAGACACCCCATAGCTGCCACACGACAAAAGACAGCTACGGGGTGAACAACGTAATACGCCTCAACTGAACCGGACGCACCGACTAACAGAGCAGCTAACGGAGCAGATGCGCAAAATTGCGGCGCGCATGAGCCACCTTCGGGCTCACCACAAACGAACAATAACCCTGCGCCGGATTCAACGCGTAATAATTCTGGTGATAATCCTCAGCCTCATAGAACACGCCCAGGGGCTTAATCTGCGTAACAATGGGGGAGGGGTACAGCTGCTGTGCACGCGCCACCGCACGCTCAAACGCTTCACGCTGCTGCTCATCCGCGTAGAAAAGCACCGAACGGTACTGCGAACCGGTATCCGCACCCTGACGATCCCAGCTGGTCGGATCGTGGCTCGTGAAGAAAATATCCAGCACCGTATCCAGGTCAATCACCTGCGGGTCAAAGCTGAGCTTCAGCGCCTCCTGATGCCCGGTCGCACCCGAACACACCGAACGATAATCAGGGTCGGGAGTATCGCCGCCCGTGTAGCCGCAGACGCTCGCCTCAACCCCGCGGAACTGGCGGTACACCGCATCCAGGCACCAGAAACAGCCGCCGGCAAGAACAACATCAGTCATGATTCCTCCTTGAACTATAAAACCACACTATCTGAAGAACACCGCCGAGCCGCATAATATTCCTGCGTTACTGCAGGCTTTGGCGTAAACCGCCACCTGCCCCGCCGCGCCACCTGCCACAATAGAGGTATGACTGAAAAACTAGAAACCCCCACCCTCGCAGAAGTCGTCGACGCCTTCCACACGCTCTTCCCTCCGCAGCTCGCCGCCGGATGGGACGCCTCCGGCCTCGTCGCCGGACGTGGCGCCGCTAAAGTAAGCACCGTCCTCTTCGCAGTAGACGCCCTCACCGCCACCGCCGAAGAAGCCGTAGCCGAAGGCGCGCAGCTACTCATCACCCACCACCCGCTGCTACTCCGCGGCGCAAAGTTCATCCCCGACAGCGACTACAAAGGCAACGTTCTGCACACCCTCATCGAAGGCGGATGCGGCCTGCTCGGCGCGCACACCAACGCAGATGCCGCCGTTGAAGGCGTGAACGAAGCACTCTGTGACGCTATCGGCCTGATTGACCGCGAACCGCTCACCGAAGCGCAAACCCAGGTGCTCGACGAGCAGGAACACGCGGTAGGTACCGGCCGCCTCGGCACCCTGCCCGAAGAAATTACCCTCAAGGAGCTTGCAGAACGCCTCGCTGCGGCACTGCCCGCAACCGCTGGTGGCCTGCGCATCGCCGGACGCGCTGACCAGCCGATCCGCCGCGTCGCCCTCTGTGGTGGTGCCGGTGACTCCCTCTTCGACGCTGTGCGCGCCACTGACGCGCAGGTGTACATTACCGCCGACCTGCGCCACCACCCCGCCAGCGAATTCCGCGAAACCGCACGAATTGACGGCAGCAACATCGCCCTGATTGATTGCTCCCACGCCGCCAGCGAATCCCTCTGGCTGCAGTCGGCTGCAAACCGCCTGCGCGCCCTGCTCGCTGAGCGTGGCTTTGCTATCGAAACGAAGCTGTCCACACTGAACACCGACCCGTGGGACTTCACCATCTCCACCGGCGTGGCAACCGGCCAGGACGCGCACTCGGCAAGCACCGAACCCGCCGCCGCATGGACTAGCCTGGCTGAAAAGTAAGCGCTGAAAAATAGCCGCTGAATAGCTACCAAGAAGCAGTCTTCAAAAATTTAGGCACAGTAAAGCCCGGTCTATACGAACCCGACAGGAACCTCTCATCAAGGATCCTGACGGGAACGTGCAGACCGGGCATTACTTCTGCGGGAGCAATACTCTGCAGGGCTTGGGGTGCCAAGCGCAGGCGGTCTAAATGACCTTACTTAGCGCGAGCCTGGAACGCCTCAATCAGAGTCTCCAACTCACCATGAGTCACCATGTGCTGAGCATCAAAAGCGCCGCTAGCGTTCAGCACCACCTTGTTCTGCTGAGCCCACAGAATCTCGCGGTAGAACGCCGAACCGGGAGCCACATCGCTGTAGGGGGAGTTGCCCGTCACTGCGGGCGAACCAGCCGCACGGTAGGCGAACGCCGCAACAGTAGCATTCGAAATGCCGGCATCAGCATGGAACTTACCGTCCGACCAGCCAAAAGTAATGCCCTTCTGACGAGCCCACACGTAGGCGGGGAAGTTCGGGTCGTCGGTCTTCACATCCGGCCACGGGGAAGTCTCGGGCAGCTTCACCTCGGGAGTACCCGCCTGGATGTACAGGGCAGCTGCGAGCTCACCGCGAGTTGCGGGGGTCTTCAGCTTCTCATCGGAAGGGTCAGGCTTCTGGTTGTCGTCCTTCTTGGGATCCTGAGCGTTGGGCAGGTTTGCATCCTTGTAACCGTTCGTGCCGTTCAGATCCAGGTCCTGCCATGCGAGCAGGGTACCGCGGCCCTCAGTGGACTTGCCCACGACCGGCGCGAGCAGCTCGCCCGTCTCGCTGTAACCGTCGTTAGCCCAAACCTCAATCACGTACTTCTTCGAAGCATTCAGAGTGTTTGCCGGAAGATTCACGGTACCGTTCAGGTTGCCGTCACGGTACGCCGAAGCCTGGGTGGGGTGGTCAAACTCGATAATGTCGCTGGTTGCCAGAACCGGGGTGTTCGAGCCCTTCTCGCGAACCACGAACTGGACACCCTTAACGGAGCGGATATCGCCGTTGAACCCCTGGCCACCAACGTTCAATTCCTGCGACTTTGCGGTATCAGCCACAGCGTTGTAACTCAGGCGCGGCGCGAACGGTGCCGGCTTCTCGCCCAGAGTGTTCAGCACCCGAGTGCTCACTACGTTCTTGCTGGTCCACAGCTCCTGGGCGGTCAGCGGCTTCTGGCCCTTCTGCTCAGCCACCACGTGAATCTCGTAGCGGACATCGTACTTGGTGCCGCCGGTCGGATCGTGGAAGTTGTCATCATCAACGAAGTAGTAGGCTGCAAGCTTGTACGCCTCAACCTTCAGGTCAGCCTCGAAGGTGCCGTCATCAGAAATGGTGAAGTCCTGGCCCTCCACGAAGCGCAGCATCTTCGAAGTCGGAATCTCGTAGCCGGAGGGCGCGTATTTTGCGGGGGCAATGTACAGCGCCACGGTGCCGTGCTGTGCACGCCACTCCTTGGTGTAGCCCGTACCCTTCACATGAACGGTACCGCCCTCGGTCGTGATGAGGAAGGGGTTCACGCCGTCGTACTTGTAACCGTCAGGGATGGATACATCCAGGGTTGGGGTATCCGCAGCGTCCTGGTGAGCAACCTGCGGGGCGGCGGCTGCAACGGCTGCATCAGCGGTAGGAGCCGCGTTCTGAGCGAGCGCCGGGGTCATCGGCAGGACCATGGCACTAGCCAACGCCAGCGCGCCGCAACCCTGAGCTGCGCGGAGGAATGAAGACTTAGAGTTCGGAAGCGAGGACATAACACATCCTTAAAAGTTGTTTTTCGCCGGGTCCTGCGGAATCAACGGCGGGTAGGGAATTCGCCGTTGAATCTGCATACACCCTATGAGAAAAGTGGTTGGAAGCCCCGTCGGTTTCGGGGACATTTTCACCCTATCA
>NZ_KV808410.1:68928-71605 GCF_001812285.1 Rothia sp. HMSC065B04 | reverse complement strand
CCGTCGGTTTCGGGGACATTTTCACCCTATCAAACCCTCAGGCAGATGTCAGAGAACACTCAAGAGAAGCTTGAAGGTTCCGAGGTTTTTCACAGATTGATCAGCCGATAAAAACCGAACCCCGTGCATCCTGAGAAGAAGACTCTCAGGGGGCACGGGGTTATGACTCAGACTAGAACCAGCCCACCATAGTCAGTGCGGTTCTGAAAAATAAACATCATCTGCTCCAGCTCACCACGATTTACCATCGTGGTCGCCTCAAAAATACCCCTCTGCGGGTTAATGACACCATGCTGAGCAGACCACAAAATCTCACGGTAGAAGGCGGAACTCGGATTCACATCCGTAAACGAAGAAACACCGGAAACAGCTGGGGAACCTGCTGCACGGTAGGTGAATGCGGCAACAGTAGCGCGTGAAATACCTGCATCTGCATGGAACTTACCATCAGACCAGCCAAAAGTAATGCCCTTCTGGCGAGCCCACACGTAGGCGGGGAAGTTCGGGTCGGTGGTCTTCACATCCGGCCACGGGGAGACCGCCGGGAGGTTCACCTTGGGGGCGCCAGCTTGAAGGTACAGTGCCGCAGCTAGCTCACCGCGAGTAGCACGCTGCTGCTGTTCCTCATCGCTAAGCTTTGAGAAGAGATGCTTATACTTGGGTTTGGGTAGAGATACATTCGTGAATTCCTCAAGACCTTCAAACTTCAAGTCCTGACGGCCCATAAGGACACCGCGGTGCTCCGGCGCCAAACCCACAATCGGGGTGATGAGAGTCTTATCCGTCTGGTTGACATAGCCATAGTCGCTCCATGCTTCAAGGACATACTGCTTAGACGGATCCAGAGTGTTCGCGGGAATTTTGATGGTGCGGTAAACAGCGTTTCCCCACAGCGCCATTACGCCATCGCTACGTTCGTAGTAGCGCTCCATCTCGCTCATGAGCAGGACGGGGGTGCCGGTGCCCTTCTCTCGAATCGTGTACATGACACCCTCACGACCGGGGAGCTCATACGCGCTGAAACCCTCACCCTTAATCATCAGCTCTTGATCTTTCGTGGTGTCCTTCAGTGGATCGTACCTCCAGTGGGCCCCGATAATTTCAGGATGGCGACGGGTATATATTGGCTTGTGAATAGCCACGTTCTTACGAGCCCAAATATCCTCAATGGTCGGCCACGGCTGATCCTCGCCCACGGTGAGGATGCCAATCTCATAGTGCACATCCTCCCCGCGGAAATACGGGACCCCATAAGCGGGGGTGTAGAAACTCTCCAGGTCGCCATATCTGATCGTCAGCTCTGCCTCAAAAGTGCCGTCATCGGCAATAGGGAAACGCCAACCTTCTTCAAAGAAACGCACCGACCTTGAAGGCTCAACGTTATCGGGATGATACTCTGTAGCGGCAATGTAAAGGACTGCCTTGCCGTGCTGCTCACGCCATTCCTTGGTGAGGCCGGTGCCCCTCACCGTAATTTCGTTGTACTCATCGGTGTACAAAGCCGCACCCTCCCCATAATCAATGGTGAAAGACGGGCCATCCGTGACGTCCTGAGAAACCGGGGAGGCGGTATCGGCAACCGGTGCGTTAGGGACAGAAATGTTAGTGACCGGTGCTGTATCCTGAGCCAGCGCCGGAGTCATCGGCAGGACCATAGCGCCAGCCAACATGAGAGCGCAACAACCCTGCGTTGCACGGCGGAATGAAGACTTAGAACTCGGAAGTGAGGACATAAAGCATCCTTATGGTACGTCCCATTGGATGTTTGCAATTCCTGCAGGATGATTTCCGGCCGAATCTTCACCGTCGAAGTTGCGCTAATCCAATAAGAAAATCGTTGATTATCCCCATCGGTTTTGGGGGTAGCCTCAGCATATCAAACCCTTAATGAGAAGTCGCGAGAAATCTCAAGGAATAGTTGAAAGTTTTGAATTTTTGTGCCGCAATGATTCCGCGAGCACCCAAAAATAGATGCAGAAAAAAGCAGAGAAAACGGGCATAGAAAACCCCGTGTTCCCGAATAGAAAAACCATTCGGGAACACGGGGTTATTTAGCGCGGAACTAGTCCGTCTTACATAGCGCGGTTCTACCTGGCGCCGTTCTACTTGGCTCGGTTCTGGAAGTTGAACAGCATCTGCTCCAGCTGACCACGATTCACCAGGTCCGTCGCATTAAAAGCGCCGAAATCCGGATTAATGACATACTGCTGAGTGGACCACAGAATCTCACGGTAGAAGGCGGAACTCGGATTAACATCCGTGAACGAAGAAACACCGGAAACAGCCGGGGAACCCGCTGCGCGGTAGGTGAACGCCGCAACGGTAGCGTTCGAAATGCCGGCATCCGCGTGGAACTTACCATCAGACCAGCCGAAAGTAATGCCCTTCTGACGAGCCCACACGTAGGCGGCGTAGTTCGGGTCGGTGGTCTTCACATCCGGCCAGGGGGAGACTGCCGGGAGGTTCACCTTGGGGCTACCAGCCTGAGCGTACAGTGCCGCAGTCAGCTCACCGCGAGTAGCGCGCTGCTGCTGCTCCTGGTAGGTGAGCTTCGAAATCAGGCTCTTGTACTCTCCCTTAGGCACGGTAGCATCCGCGAAGTCCTGAACACCCTCAAACTTCAGATCCTGACGGCCCATAAGAACACCGCGGTGCTCCGGCGCCAAACCCACAATCG
>NZ_KV808410.1:58607-68828 GCF_001812285.1 Rothia sp. HMSC065B04 | reverse complement strand
GCTCCGGCGCCAAACCCACAATCGGGGTGATGAGGGGCCTGTCCTTCTTGGTGAGGTCGTAGTCGTAGTCGCTCCACGCCTCAATGACGTACTGCTTAGACGGATCCAGGGTGTTTGCGGGGATCTTGATGGTGCGGTAAAGAGTGCCTCCCTCCAGGCGGGTTACGCCATCGGGGCCTTCATAGTAGGACTTCATATCGCTCATCGCCAGGACGGGGGTGCCGGTGCCCTTCTCACGAATCACGTACATGGCACCCTCACGACCGGGCAGCTCCTCACCAACGAAACCCTCACCCTTGACCAGCAACTCCTGATCCTTCGTGGTGTCCTTCAGAGCATCGTACTTCCACTTAGGTGCCAGGACCTGCGGATGGTAAGCGCGAGTGTACATCGGGTGGTGGGCGATAACGTTCTTGCGAGCCCAAATATCCTCAATGCTCGACTGGGGCTGGCCCTTAGCCTCGGTCAAAATACCCGTCTCGTAACGCACCTCGTCCAGGGTGATACCCGGGAAATAATCGATGGGAGTGTAGAAACTCTCCAGAGCCTTAGCCTTGATGGTCAGCTTTGCCTCAAAAGTGCCGTCATCGGCAATGGTGAAGTCCTTGCCCTCTTCAAAGCGAAGCATCGAGGTGGAAGGCTCAGCATTACCGGGGCGATCCTTCGTAGCAGCAATGTAGAAGACAACGGTGCCGTGCTGCTCACGCCATTCCTTGGTGAAACCGGTACCCTTCAGGGTCACGGTGCCGCCCTCACCGGTGTAAAAAATGGTGTCATAGTCGGTGGAGTACGTCGGCTGTGCCGCCGCGTCCTGAGCAGCCGGCTTGGGGGTCACAGCATTTGCCGCCGGTGCATTAGCGGCAGGCGCCGCATCCTGGGCGAGCGCCGGAGTCATCGGCAGAACCATCGCGCCAGCCAGCACCAGTGCGCCGCAACCCTGCGCCGCACGGAGGAACGAAGACTTAGAGTTCGGAAGCGAGGACATACATCATCCTTACGGGTCGTACCCACCGGGATGATGCAGTTTCATAGGGTTTCGGGGTGAGAAATCTCCGTCGAATCTGCGCCAACCCAATGAGAAAAGTGGTCGAATATCCCCGTCGGTTTCGGGGACATTTTCACCCTATCAAAGGGTTGGACAGATGTCAGGAAACGCTCAAGAAAAACTTGAAGGTTCTGAGGGTTCTCACAGGTTGACCAGCCACTAAGAACTGAGAACCCAGCACGCTAAACTCAGCACGCTAAACCCCAAAAACAGAGCCCCGCGCTCCTGGGCAGAAAACCTGCTCGGGAACACGGGGGTGTTCAGCTGGCTATGTTTAGCGAGACTGGAAAGCAGCCAGGACAGTCTCCAGATGACCGCGAGTCAGCAGCTGCTGAGGAATGAAATACTGACCACCGTACACCGTAGTCAAATTCTGGCTAGCCCACAGAATCTCACGGTAGAACGCAGAACCAGGCTTAACATCCACGTAGGGGGAATTACCCGTCACCGCAGGAGAACCAGCCGCGCGGTAAGTGAACGCTGCAACGGTAGCGTTCGAGATGCCAGCGTCCGCGTGGAACTTGCCGTCCGACCAGCCGTAGCTGATACCCTTCTCACGAACCCAAATGTACGCAGCGTAGTTCGGGTCGTCAGTCTTCACATCCGGCCAGGGGGAGGTCTCGGGCAGCTTCACCTCGGGAGCTCCAGCCTGAAGGTACAGAGCCACCGCCAGCTCACCGCGGGTAGCGCGCTCCTTACGCTGCTCATCGGTCAAGCTAGGCTTCTTATCCTCAACAGCGTCAGAGCCCTTGAACTTCAGGTCCTGAGAAGCCAGCAGAGTACCGCGGCCCTCGGGTGCCTTACCCACAACGGGGGCGACGAACTCGCCGTTCTCGTAACCGTTGTTACCCCAAACCTCTACGACATACTTCTTAGCGGGATCCAGAGTGTTCGCCGGAACCTTTACGCTACCGGACAGCTCACCGTTCACGAATTCAGAGGAGCGGTCGTGATGGTTGTACTCAATGAGGTCGCTCGTCGCCAGAACCGGGGTGTTCGAACCCTTCTCGCGGATTACATACTGAACACCCTTGGGGGAAGCAATCTCACCGTAGAAGCCGGTACCCGAGAAGTAAATATCCTGATCTGCTGCGGTGTCGCTCAGAGCCTTGTACTTCACCTCGGGGGCAAACGGGCTGGGACGGAACGCCTGAGTATGCACCGCAATACGGCACACCACGTTCTTGCCAGCCCACAGATCTTCAACGGTCAGCGGGGGCTGACCCTGCTTCTCAGCAACCAGGTCAACCTCGTAACGCACCTCGTAACGCGGGATACCGGGGAAGTAGTTGCGAGGCTCGTAGTAGCGCTGAAGCACGTCCGGCTTGACCGTCAGCTGAGCATCCAGGGTGCCATCCTCGGCAATGGTGAAGTCCTTACCCTCCTCAAAACGGAGCGGCGTATCATCAGCGGGCAGAAGGTCACCATCGGGAACACCCTGAGAAGCGGCCAGGTAAACCGCCACATTGCCGTGCTTCTCACGCCACTCCTTGGTGAAACCCGAACCCTTCACGTGGACGGTGCCGCCCTCAAAGGTGTACAGTAGCGGATTCTTGCCGTCGTACAGAACGTCGAATGTCGGAGCGTCCTCCTGGACAACCTTAGCGCCCGGAACATCCGCGGCCTGCGAACCATCGGAACCGTTAAAGTTCAGCGTCTGAGAAGCGAGCAGGGTGCCACGACCCTCGGGTGCCTTACCCACGACGGGGGTAATGAACTCGTCGCCCTCGTAGCCGTTGTTGCCCCACACCTCGACAACGTACTGCTTTGCCTTATTCAGGGTGTTCGCCGGAATATTGACGGTACCGGTCACATAGCCGCCCTGGTAAGCAAAAGCCAGTTCCTCGTGGTTATATTCGATGATGTCGCTAACCGCCAGAACCCGCGCCCTCAGGGTCTTCTCACGCACAACAATCTGAACGCCCTTTGGGGAGTTAATATCGCCATTGAAACCCCAACCTGAGAAGTTCAGAACCTGATCGTTACCGGTATCCTTCAGAGTGTTGTAGCGCCAGTGCGGGGCGAAAGCGTCAGCCTTCTGGGCGACAGCGGCCTTCGGCGCAGGGTCAGCCGGCAGAGAACCAGCCGCCGCAGTTGCAGGGGCATCTGCGGCAACATTCTGGGCAAGCGCCGGAGCCATCGGCAAAACCATCGCGCCAGCCAATGCCAATGCACCGCAACCCCGTGCTGCACGGAAGAAGGACGAAGCCTTGAAATTCGGAAGAGCGGACATAATCATTCCTTATCGGTCGGACCCATCGCGCCAATGCAGTTTCTAAAAGGGAGTGAGAAATCTTCGTCGAATCTGCGCCAACCCAATGAGAAGTGGTCGAATATCCCCGCCAATTTCGGGGACATTTTCACCCTATCAAAGGGGTGAATAGAAGTCAGGAAACACTCAAGAGAGACTTGAAGGTTCTGAGGGTTTTCCCAGGTTGACCAACCGCTAAGAACTGAACCCAGGATGCTGAACCCCGCGCACAGTCCTCAAAATACAAGAGGCCCCGCACTTCAAACAGGAAGTACGGGGCCGCTCGATACGCTGAACAAAGCGCAAAAAACTAGGCAGTGTAAAAACTACGAAGTGCGGAAGTACAGGTACATCATCATCGCAACACGACCGCGAGACGTCTGAGCCGTCGGCTCAAAAGCATTACCCTCAGACACCGTCGACACGCCACGGCGCGACGCCCACACAATCTGACGGTAGAACGGAGTCGCAGACGAAACATCGCTAAACGGCGAAGAACCCGACATCTGAATCTTCTGCGCACCATCAGCACGGTACAGAAGTGCCGCAGCAGAAGCATTCGACAGGCGCGCCTCCGCATGGAACTTACCATCAACCCAACCGGAGGTAATACGCTCCTGACGCGCCCACAGGTACGCATCATAATTCGGGTCAGACTCATCAACATCCGCATACGGCGAATGCTCCGGACGAGTCACCGACGGCGAACCCGCCAGCTTATAGAACATGCTAATCAGCTCGCCACGAGTCACCGGATCCTCAGCACCAAAATGGTCCTCAGAAAGCGGCTCCATCGTCTGAGTACGAACAGCCCAACGGATACCCGCATAGTACGCAGAATCCTCGGGCGCATCAGCAAAAATAGTGTTCGCATCCGGTGCGGTCACGGACGGACGCAGAATCTTCGGGCCCTGAGTCGAAGAACTCGACGCCAGAGGAGAAGAAGTGGAAGGCGCCGAAGCAGCTACCGGCGCAGCAGTATCCGCCGAAGAAAGACGCGCCTCCGACGAATCATAGAACGAGAAAAGAGGTGAGAACGGCAGGTACAAAACACCCGCCAGCGCCACAGCGCCAACAGCCAGCTCAATGCGGCGGCGCTTACGCTTCTTAGCGGCATCCTGAGAAGAAGTATCGTGGGTGCCCTCCGGTGCCAGCAGAGGCGCAGAAGAATTATGGGCAGTATCAGTCGACTGCTTAGAATCCTGGGACATAAATCCTCAATGTGGTTGATGTTTCGGTGTGTGATGAGCTCCCTCGCACAACAAACGCCCAACCGGAAACGGGCGCGCACCAAGGGGGCGCAACAGTCCTAAGCATAAACCACAGCTTGAAAAATATTAATTTACACTCCACGGAACAATTGTGAAAAAGGGGAGTGGAACACCCCAAAAATCCCCCCAATAGCGGGTACCGCATGAGGCGCGCCCCACATGCGGTACAGCCCACATTAGCGTGTTAACCGGCAAAAATACCCCGAAAAACCGCGGAACAACAGCCAAGTAACTGCCCTGCTCACACCCCTGAAAGAGCCTAATAACCACCATGCAGAGGGCGCAGAAAAGCCGGGCCAGCGGGACGAAACCAATGTTTCATCACCGCCAGCCCGGCTCAATCGTTGCGGGTTAGACGCTAATCCCAACGAACTAACAGGACCCTAGCGAACCTTGTAGTTCATCAAGAAACCAGCCAGCTCACCACGGCTCACCAGCGCAGACGGGTGGTACTCAGAACCCGGGAAAACCTGCAGCTTCTGCTGCTTAGCCCAGGTAATCTCGCGGTAGAACGCAGAACCGACCTTCACGTCGGTGTACGGTGCCTCAGTCACAGCAACCGGCTTCTTGCCATCAAAACGGTACAGGAACGCTGCAACGGTAGCGTTAGACACGGACGCATTCGCGTGGAACTTACCATCGGACCAGCCGAACGTAATGCCCTTCTGACGAGCCCAAATGTAGGCGACGTAGTTCGGGTCATCAGCCTTCACATCCGCGTACGGGCTAGTAGCCGGCAGATCAACCTTCGGGGAACCAGCCAGGCGGTACAGCGCAACGGTCAGGTCGCCGCGGGTCGCGTCATCATTAACGCCAAACCAATCCTTCTCGCGAGAATCGATCAGCTTCTGATCAGCAGCCCACAGAACAGCCTTGTGGTTCGCGTGAGCAGTCGGAACGTCAGCGAAACGCTCACGGACCTTCTTGTTCGCAGACTCACCAGTCAGAGTCAGGTAATCAGCAGCGATGCGCTCGCGCTGACCATCCGCATAGTTAATGGTTACGAAAATAGCGTAGCGGCTATCCTCATCCAGCTTGGTGCCGTCAACATTAACGGTGGTCTCAAATGCGCCAGTTGCCACACGGTCAGCGTTCAGAGTGATGCTATCCAGAGCCTCACCGGTCGGGTTGCCGTCAGCCTCAGCCTCAGAGAACAGAACGTTCACGGTAGCGCCAGCCGGAACCTTGAAATCCTTACCCTTCACACGGATAGTGGTCGAAGAGCTCAGATCAACCTTGTCAGTGCTCAGGGACACCGAAGGCGAAGCAGTCTTAACGTTCTCGCCGTTCACCGGAACAAACGCCTGAGTGCTCAGCGCCTGGTTGTTCGCCTCATCGTTATCTTCCGGGACGTTGAACTCGAAAGTCTGCACAACGTAGGAGCTGCCGGACTTCAGGGTGCCTGCCGGGATGTCCAGAACGGTCGAGAAACGGCCGTTGGTGTAGCCCATGTACTGGCCGAAGAAAGCAGAGTAAGAGGTGAACTTAGCCTCCGACTGAGCCAGCGCGGGGCCGGTTGCCTTACCGGTCGCCGGATCAACCGCACGAACCGCCACAATTAGCGACTCGCTACCGTTGTACGAAATGTTCTGGAAACCGGCACCGTTCACGGTGACCTTAGTGTTCTCAGAAGCATTCACCGACGAAGCGTCGTACGACAGGGTCGGGGAATCAACGGTGGGAACATCCGCAACCTTCAGTTCAGTACGAACCTCATCCGCGGGAATCCAGCCGTCTTCAGCGTCATCGCGGTAACCGAGCACAACATCGAAGGACGAGCCATTGGCCTCCAGATAGTTAGCGTCGATCGAAGCGGTCAGGTTCACGGTGCCGTCAGCCGCAAAGGCGGAGGCGGGAACATCCTGAACGTAGAAGGGGTAATCACGCGGGTGGTGCGGCGGGAAAGCAACACTTTCACCCTTCGGAACAACGTACAGGCGGAACGACTTGCCCTTGACGAAGTCCTTAGAGAAACCGGAGCCGCTAACCGTCACGTTGCCGCCCTTGAGAATATCAAAAGTGCCGGAGGTAACCTGCAGACGCTGAGCACCCTGAACCTCGCCCTGCGCAACAGCCTGAGCCGCTACCGGAGCAGCAGGCGCCGCAAACGCGGGGGAGAGGGGCAAGAGCATGGCGCCAGCCAGGGTGATGGCGCAGCCGCTCTTGGCCATGTTTTTGGGTAGCGCAAAGCGCATGTGGTTGGGAAGTGAGGACATTGTAATCCAATCAGTTTTTATCGGTGTCACGCATCGAGTGTGGTGCGCATAAACACCGTAGCAAATAGTTAAGACGTGCTGGAACCTGAAAGGTCATCAGCGCGAAAAATGTCTGTGTGTTTTATCGCATGTCTTAAGATGAAGTATAGCTTTAAAAAGTATGTGCATGACGTGGAAAATATGCCTAAATATTGTGCTGATAAGCACAAACACTGGTCACTGTACAAAAAAGAAAGCACAAAAAACCCACCGCATTCGAAAAATTCGCACCTATGCAACCTCTGCAGGTTGAGAATATTCACAATGCGGTGGGCAAGGCAACATAAAAGTCACCCACAATAAAAGTGGCACATAAACAGAGCCATAAAGTCGCCTATTTGACGAAAGCTACCCAAAATAGCTAACACCACGGCGAGACACTATGTGAGACGGCTGCCGCCGTGCTCCATGCGGTACAGCATCGTAGCGAGTTCCGTGTGCCCAATAAACGACGGCACATACGCCTCATAGGTAGACTGTTCGCTGATATAACCCCAAATGCGCTGATCAATCGCCCACTGGGACTCCTTACGGAACGAGTAATGCCAGCCAAGAACAGTATTCCACCCGCCTTCAGAAAAACCACCCGGCAGACTACTCTTCTTTGACGCCGAAGAAACAGGACGAGGCTTTGCCGCAGGAACCTTACCCTGCGCCCTCTGATACCTATACAGGAACGCCACCGCCGAAGAATTGTAAACCTTCGCATCCGGGTGGAAACTACCATCAATCCAACCGGACGTAATGCTCTGCTGACGAGCCCACACAATCGCGGCATAGTCCGGGTCGCTAGGCTGAACATCCGAATACGGACTGGTCGCCGGAAGCTCAACCTTTGGGGAACCCGCCAACCTATAGAGAGCCACCGTCAGATCACGGCGCGTCAAATTCTCAGAAAAATAGGACTCTGACTTAGGAAGCTGCTGAGCCTTGTACCACCTCTTCGCAGCCTCACGCTCCTCAAACGCGTTCACCACCAAACCAAGGTCAGTAGAAACAACCTGCTGCACAGAATCCGCGGCACCACCCCGACCGGGAAGAACCTTCTCCACCACCAGCTTGTAACCGCCCTGATAATTCAGCGCCTCACCGGGAATAGTGAGGGTTGCCTCCGTGTAACCGCTCTGGATGCGGTCAGCCGCAATATCCTGCTTCAGCGCCTTCTGACCGGTCAGATTACCAGAAGCATCCGTAGCCTGCAGCGAAAAACGGTAATGACCCTCAGCAAGCTTCGGCAGATTCACGGCACGCACCTGCAACGTGTTCTTCTCCCAATAGGGGCTCACTTGCGGTGAATCAGAACGATATTGGCTCATCTGCTGCGGCTCAACACGCAGAACCGGGGCAGCATCCTTCACCTCGGCGTTCGAGTTGGGCGAGCGCACCGGAATAAACGGGGCAACATCCGTCAAAAGGCTACCGGGTACCTTCTCCTCATCCGGATCCGGGAAGAGGCCGCTGTAGACACCAATCATGTACGCCTTACCCGGTCGCAGAGTACCCGCAGGAATTGTCACATCCGCAGAGAAATAGTTGTTCAGAAAACTCCAACAATAGTATTCACCGCAATCCGTATAACGAACTGCATGAGTGAAAACAGGCTTGCCCACCATCTTTCCCGTGGCAGGGTCAACCTCATACAGCATCAGATATGCCGGGGCACTCCCCGGCTCAACAAGCTGCTTAGAGAGAATATGGTAGCCCTCAATCGTCAGCTGCGTATCAACCCAGGGGTTATCAATCGCCGGCATGCTGTACACGTAAGTAGTACGATCCGGCTCAGGGTCCTGCGTCAGGCTGAGAGGAGTGCGGGCAGTAAGGCGGAGGTCCTCATACTCCTCGGCGTTCGGCTCGCGCTCGCCCGCCGGATAGTAGGTCAGCACCACGTCAAGGGCAGGCGAAGGGGTAGCCCGGATGGTCTGCTTCTTGACCTCAAAGGTGAAGGTGAGGCTCCCGTCCGGGTTGTCGCGGACAATACCGTCATCTCGAAGATGATCAACCTTGCCGCGGTGCAGCGGATATTGGGTTGCCTCGCCGGTACGGGACCACTCGTAACCGGTACCACGGTTCACGAGGCCGAACTGGAAGAGCTTGTACTTCTTACGGAACTCGGGGCTCAACGGGGAAGTCGTCACGGACACCGTGCCGCCCTGAGAAATATTGAGAGTGCCGGTGGTGACCTTCAAATCAATCTTGTCAGCATCGCTCACGCCAGCGGCTACGGCATCGGTATCTGAGGCACCGGGGGTGGCAGCTACGGGGGTTGCCTGCAACGATGCGGCAGGGGAGGCAGAGCTCACCGCATCCGCTTGAGCAGGCTCCACCTGTGCAGGCTGGTTCGGCGCCGCATCAGCATGTACAGCAGGGGTGACCGCCAGCGCTGGGGTCATGCCCAGCAACAGGGAGAGGCTGATTGCCTTTTTACTCTGGGCATTTTGAATGCGGATTTTCTGGGCAGGCGTCTTAGCGCCCTGAACTGTGGTTGGTCGGAAGAAAGAAGACACGGTTATCCCATCTAATGTTCTGCACTGTGCTTTCTATACCGCGGCTTTACACGGTGGTTTTTGCAGGGTGGTTTTCTGCACAGTGGCATTCTGTACGGTGATTGAAGTGAGCGAGGGAAAACGTTGAGTGGAAGGAGAGAAAAGAACGGTGAAAATGAACGAAAAGTTGAGTAAAAAAGGGATGCACCAGGGGCCTCAGCGAAAGTGCTGGCGGGCTGAAAAGCCGGGCACTCAGCCCGAAATTTTCAGCCCGCCATTACCGATTGTAAAGCAACACAACAACATGCCGTGTGGCCGCAGGGGACGACTCTCAAATAGCTACTTCAGGAATAACTATTTCAGGGCAACTACTTGAGGCGGCTGCCGCCGTGCTCCATACGGTAGAGCATCAGTGAGAACTGCCAAGAGGAAACAGTATCCGAGCTGAAATTCTCACCGTGGCCTCGATAATATTCTGCGTATCCCCAGATAATCTGCTGGGTAGCCCACAGCGATTCCCTCCAGAACGCAGTATCCATACGCTCATACTCGGGCCAGTGCACCCGCGAACGTGAATCCCGTGTGGGAGAGTCCTCCGGTACATTACTGCTATCTGACGTATCGCTCTTCGGTACAGGCGAAGACGGCAAACTGCTCGACTCCGGCGAAGACGCAGGGGTTAGCGCTCGTTGGTACCTGTACAGGAACGCCACCGTCGAGGCAATCGAAAGGTTCGCCTCCGGGTGGAACTTACCATCGACCCAACCGAACGTAATACCCTTCTGACGAGCCCAAATGTACGCGGCGTAGTCCGGATCGTCCGGGGTTACATCCGCGTAAGGACTGGTTGCAGGCAGCTCAACATGAGGTGCGCCCGCAAGACGGTACAGCGCCACCGTGACATCGCGGCGACTCA
>NZ_KV808410.1:55737-58507 GCF_001812285.1 Rothia sp. HMSC065B04 | reverse complement strand
AGCGCCACCGTGACATCGCGGCGACTCAGCACAGCCTTATGTTCATCCAGAAGAACCTGCTGCTTAACCCACTCAACAGCCGCTTCCCGCTCCGCAGTGTAGCTTACAAAGAGCTCAAGGCCCTCAGAAGTGACCTGCTCGACCGTGTCCGCGGCGCCATCCTTGCCGGGGGTTACCTTTTCCAGAACAACCCTGTAAGACCCCTCATAATTCAGCGCGCTACCGGGAATATTCAGCTTCTCATCCGTAGAACCATTCTGAAGGTGCTCAGCAGGAATGACCTGTTCCAGGGCCTTCTCGCCGGTTGGCTTGCCAGAATCATCCGTTGCCTGAACCGAGAAACGGTAATGACCATCGGTAAGCTTCGGAAGATTCGAGACTCGTGCGGTGAGGGTATTCATCTCCTCGTACGGGCTGATGCGCTTATTCAGAATGTACAAGTCCGGACGCGCTACAGGCTGGTCAGGGTTAGGCTGCGTAGACCGCACGGGAAGGAACTCAGCGACACTGGTCAGTAGGCTACCGCTGTACTCCTCCTCGCCAGGACGAGGCAGATTAGAACCGTAGATGCCAATCATATAGAGCCTGCCCGGCTTCAACGTACCCGCCGGAATCGTCATCTCCGTGCTGAAGTAACGATTATGGAATCCGCCGCAAAGTTGTCCGCAACTTGTCAGCGGAATTATGTCGGAGAAAACAGGGCGTCCCATAATCTTTCCGGTGGCCGGGTCAGCCTCGTAGAGGGTGAGGTGCGCAACCGATTCATGACCACCTACCGCATGAGGATCGAGGATATGGTAGCCCTCAACCGTCAGAGTGGTATCCTGCCACGGCTTATCGATCGCCGAAATGCTGTAGCGGTACGTTGGCTGAACAGGCTCAGGGTCACGCACTACCGGCAGAGAAGCTCGTGCCGTAAGACGGCGGTCTGTCGACTCCCAACGCAAATCCGGCTCAGCTTCATCAGACGGGTAGAACGTCAACACGACATCGAAGAGAGTGCCCTCGGGTACATCAAAGATTTGCTTGCGAACATCAAAGGTGAACGTAATGCTTCCATCAGGGTTTTCATGAACCTTCCCCTGATTTCGAAGGGTAGCGACTCTCTTACCGTACTGGGCTTCAGGTAGCTTACTGCCGTAGCTTGACCACTCGTAGTCCTTCCCTCGCTCCACAATGCCGAACTCGAAGAGCGTGTACTTCTTGCGGAACTCAGCACTCAGCGGTGCAGTCGTCACAGAGACAGTGCCGCCCTCAGAAATATTGAGGGTACCTGAAGTGACCCTCAAACGCACTTCATCAGATGCGGGAGGATTTATCGGGGTCGGAGGAGCAGCCAGCTGCACGGGCGCAGTGACCGTAAAAATGTGACTACCCTTCTGATAAAGAGAATCTGAGAAAGCTACCCTCAGCTCTGCCTCAGAACCAAGGTACACATTCTGCAACTCCTTGATGACTGCAGAGTCAATTTCAAGTTCTACGGTGCGGGTACCGTCAGGGTTACGGACAACAATAATGTCATGATCAAAGTAAGGAATGTCAGTAATTCCGACGATAGTCTTTCGAGCGGTTTTACTATAAATGTCGACGGATTTGACGTAATACCCCAAATCAACTTCCGGGGAAATGTTAGAAATAGTAACTTTATATTTCCCTGCATGGTACGGATCAAGCGTCTGAGGAGACAGTGAAACCTTCGGAAGAGTATTGCGGTACGTATTGCTCTGGTAAGGCATTTTCGCGGGGTTCTTACCCACAGGAATGAAGGGGAAATCGCGCGCTATAGCGTTAATGCCGAAGGGAGAAGAATCAACCCCAGAGGGATAAGATCCAACCACGCTCAGATAATACCCCTTACCAGGCTTTAAAAAACCGGCAGGAATCGTAATCTTACGCTGAAAACGACCGTTAGGAATCAGACCATGAAAAACCCGCTTCAAGTACGGAGAATCTGCAGGAACTAAATCCTCGAAATCTAAATAACGATGATAACTTTCAGGATTATTCGGGTCGATTTCCACAAGAGTAAAACTTAGCTTATTCATCCCGTCAAAACCCGAACCCGTCATATTGATTTCAATCGGTTTTCCGGAATTAATCTGCTCCTCCGAAATAGAATCCACATCATAGGTAATAGAAGGCAGAACAGATGCCGGAAAATCATTCGTCACAGGGAGCGCCGTACGAATACGATCCTCAGTATTCCACTGATAGGGGTGTGCCTCATCCAGCGGGCGGTAGGTCAAAATAACTTCGTACTCCATGCCCGCAGGTATGCCGTTGGAAGACACATCCAAGTCAGCGCTGAAAGTCCCGTCTGGGGCAGGCGCCGGAACGTCAAAGCGCGGCCCCTGGTATGTTGGCTCCTGGTAAGGGCCCACATAGGTAGAGGAACCCTTGGGCGCAATAATGAGGCTACGCAGCTCATGGTGTGCCAAGAATTCGGGAGTGAAGCCGGTGCCTTCAACATGCACCGTGCCGCCAGTCTCAATTTTTAACGTGCCACTGGTGACGCGCAAAGTCGGTAGCGAATTGGTCTGCTCGCCCTGGGCTACAGGATTTTGCTGGTTGTCTGTCTGGCGCTGGTTCAAAGCTGCGGCGGGGGAGGCGGGGGTCGCCTGTTCCGGGTCTGCCTGAGCGGGGGCAACCTGAGTCGGCCGGTCAGATGCCGCCTGGGCCGGTGTTGCGAGCGCCGCCGGAGTAATACCCGCAAGCGGGCTCAAACCCAGCAACAGTGACAGGCTGAGCGCGCGGGCGCTCGCCGGGTGGC
>NZ_KV808410.1:52815-55637 GCF_001812285.1 Rothia sp. HMSC065B04 | reverse complement strand
AATGAAGACATCATTATCCCATCTACAAAAAACTATACGGTGAGTGAAGCGAGCGAAAAGGTTGAGCAAATCAAAGGTCGGGAAACCGGGGCGCTACTCGCGGGAAGACTCCCATCAGGTAACGCTCCCGATTCCCCTCGCCGGTGCCTGTAAAGGATGCTAGGGGCGGGACAGGTCCAGCTGTTGAGCCTGCGGCACAACGACTCGAAGAATACAGCCCGCCAGACCCCTCACGCACCGAAACTAACTAAGACGGCTGCCGCCGTGCGCCATACGGTACAGCATGACCGAGAACTCCGAAGAAGAAACAGCATCCGAACTGAAACCCTCGGCATAGCGGTGATCATAATCCTTATAACCCCAGATGAACTGCTGAGTAGCCCACAGCGACTCCCGCCAGAACGCAGTATCCGTACGCCCATAATCGGACCAATGCGAACGCGAAACCCGGACGGGAGAATCACCCGGCACGCTACTGTTCTTGGGCACAGACGAAGACGGCACACTGCTCGACTCCGGCGCAGGAGCCGGGGCAACCATCCGCTGGTACCTGTACAGGAACGCCACCGCAGAACGTGTCGAAAGGGCTGCCTCCGGGTGGAATTTGCCGTCCGCCCAGCCGAAGGTAATACCCTTCTGACGAGCCCAAATGTACGCGGCGTAGTCCGGGTCGTTCGGTGCCACATCCGCGTAAGGGCTGGTTGCAGGCAGCTCAGCATGAGGCGCGCCCGCCAGGCGGTACAGCGCCACCGTGACATCGCGGCGACTCAGCACAGTCTTACTCTCATCCAGAAGAGCCTGTTTCTTGACCCATTCGACAGCAGCCTTCTGCTCCTCAGCAGTATTCGCCAAGAGATCAAGATTCTCAGAAGCCACCGGCTCGACCGCATCCGCGGCACCATCCTTGCCCGGGGTTACCTTCTCCAGAACAACCCTGTACGCTCCCTCATAATTCAGCGCGCTACCGGGAACGTTCAGCGTCTCCTCAGCGGCACCATCGTGGATGCGCTCAGCGGGAATAACCTGCTCCAGAGCCTTCTCACCGGTCAGCTCGCCGAAAATATCCGTTGCCTGAATCGAGAAACGGTAATAGCCCTCGGCAAGCTTCGGAAGATTCGAGACGCGTGCGGTGAGAGTATTCATCTCCTGATACGGGTTGACGCGCTTATACGGAATGTACAAATCCGGACGCGCTACAGGCTGGTCAGGATTCGGCTGGTTATCACTCGGCTGCCCCGACCGCACCGGAAGGAACTGCGCAACACTGGTCAGCAAGCTACCGCTGTACTCCTCCTCACCCGGGTGAGGCAGATTAGAACCGTAGATACCAATCATGTAGAGCCTACCCGGCTTCAACGTACCCGCCGGAATCGTCATCTTCGTGCCGAAATAGTTATTGCGGAAACCCGTACAGTGATGCAAGCAGTTGCCCGTCAACGGAACAGCATGGGAGAAAACAGGGCGTCCCATAATCTTTCCGGTAGCCGGGTCTGCCTCGTATAGAGTGACGTACGCCTGGCTGTCGTATCCACCTACGATATTCGGGGGAAGAATATGGTAGCCCTCAACCGTCAGAGTCGTATCCTGCCACGGCTTATCAATCGCCGAAATGCTGTAGCGGTACGTCGGCTGGTCAGGCTCAGGGTCGCGCACCGTGGGCAAGGGAATTCGTGCCGTAAGACGATAATCTTCATACGGATAGTCGTGCGGGTCAGGCTTATCGGACGGGTAGTAGGTCAGCACCACATCGAAGAGCGTACCCTCCGGAACCATCATCCACTGCTTCGGAATGTCAAGAGTGAACGTGACGCTCCCGTCAGGATTATCGTGGGCCTTGCCCTCAGCGCGGAGGCCGGCAACCTTGCTGCCGTACTGCGCCTCAGGAAGGGGATTGCCGTAATATGGCTCAAGGTAATTCTCACCGCGCTCCACAATGCCGAACTCATACAGCGTGTACTTCGCGCGGAACTCGGCACTCAGCGGCGCAGTGGTCACAGAGACGGTACCGCCCTCAGAAATGTTGAGGGTGCCCGAGGTGAGCTTCATGCCAACCGGGTTGTCAGGTTTCTTATCCTCAGCAGGGGTGGGAGGGGTCAATGGGGTAGGGGAATCCGCCAGCCGAACTGGTGCAGTAACCGTAAAATTATGAATCTCTGAACCGTAGTAAGGATTATCTGAGAAATAGACCCTCAGTTCCGCTTCGGAACCCAAATACACGCCCTGTAGCTCTTTAATATCCTCAGCATTAATTTCAAGTTCTACGGTTTGGGTGCCGTCGGGGTTACGGACCACAATTTTGTCACGTTCATAGTAATGGTCACTATTAACGCTGAGGTTGGCAATCGTTTTTTGAGCAGTTTTATTATAAACACTGATTGACCCGATATAGTACCCCAAATCAACTTCCGGGGAAATATTAGAAATAGTAACTTTATATTTCCCCTCATGGTACGGGTCAACCGTCTGAGGGGACAGCGAAACCTTCGGAAGGGTATTGCGGTACGTATTGCTCTGGTAAGGCATTTTCATGGGGTTCTTGCCCACAGGAACGAAGGGGAAGGCACGCCTCATAGCAATCGGGCCTGAAGGAGAGTCTCCCTGTACCGACAGATAATAACCCTTGCCTGATTTCAAAAGACCGGCAGGAATCGTAATTTTATGCTGAAAATGACCGTTAGGAATTAGGTCATGAAAAACACGCTTAGAATACGGAGAATCCGAAGGGTCAAAAGGTTCCAGCTCCTTGATATATTTATGGGTAACATTTGCAGACGGGTCATATTCTACGAGAGTAAAACTTAGCTTATTCATCCCGTCAAAAC
>NZ_KV808410.1:24180-52715 GCF_001812285.1 Rothia sp. HMSC065B04 | reverse complement strand
GAATACGATCCTCAGTATTCCACTGATAGGGGTGCGCTTCATCTAGCGGGCGGTAGGTCAAGATAACTTCGTACTCCATGCCCGCAGGTATGCCGTTGGAAGACACATCCAAGTCAGCGCTGAAAGTCCCGTCTGGGGCAGGCGCCGGAACGTCAAAGCGCGGCCCCTGGTATGTTGGCTCCTGGTAAGGGCCCACATAGGTAGAGGAACCCTTGGGCGCAATAATGAGGCTACGCAGCTCATGGTGTGCCAAGAATTCGGGAGTGAATCCAGTACCCTCAACATGCACCGTGCCACCAGTCTCAATTTTTAACGTGCCACTGGTGACACGCAAAGTCGGTAGCGAACTGGTCTGCTCGCCCTGGGCTACAGGATTCTGCTGATTGTCTGCTTGTTTCTGAACCAAAGCTGCAGCGGGGGAGGCTGGGGTCGCCTGCGCCTGCTGCTCAGGTGCCGCCTGGGTCGGTGTTGCGAGTGCCGCCGGGGTGATACCGGCCAGCGGACTCAAACCCAACAGTAGCGACAGGCTGAGCGCGCGGGCGCTCGCCGGGTGGCGCGGGGCGCCTCGTGGCGTGAAGAATGAAGACATCATTATCCCATCTACAAAAAACTGTGCGGTGATTGAAGCGAGCGAGTAGATGAAGCGAGCGAAGAAGTCGAGCGGATAAAACGTGAAAAGAAAACCCCGAACAGGGGAGAAGAAGCCCCGTAAAGCCTGGTGCCGGGCAAAAGAACTCGCAGAAGGCAGGGAAGAAAAATCGGGACGGTACCGGCGGGCTGAAAAGTCGAACTAATCCGAACATTCCAGCCCACCGGTTACCCCTCACCACAACTGGGCGCTACTTGAGATGGCTACCGCCGTGCTCCATGCGGTAGAGCATCAACGCCAAGTCATAGACAGACGTTGTCTCCATGAAAAAGCGTTCGTGTTCCCAACCCCTGGTGTAGCCCCAAATGCGTTGCTGCACAGCCCACCGAGATTCACGCCAAAAAGCACTACCCTCCTCCAAATCCAGAACCCATGGGTTAGCGCTCACCTCAGATTCATCCGACCCCGGCAGGCTACCGTTACGAGACTGCGGTGCGGCAGTCGGCAAGCCGGGAGACATCATACCGCGCGAACGCTGATACCTGTACAGGAACGCCGCCGTCGAATAATTGTGCATGTTCATCTCCGGGTGGAAATTCCCATCCGCCCAACCGAACGTAATGCCCTTCTGACGAGCCCAAATATACGCGGCGTAGTCCGGATCATCCGGAGTGATATCTCCATAAGGACTCGTCGCCGGAAGCTCCACTCTCGGCGAACCCGCAAGACGGTACAGCGCCACCGTCACATCGCGGCGCGTCATATAGCTGTTCCTACCTGAATCAGAAAACTCAGGAAGAACCTGACGGCGCTTAAACCATGCCCAGGCGGCGTTGACCTCCTTATTCTTCGTAAACTGCAGCTGTAGATCCTTCGAAGTAAGCTGCTCAACCGACTCAACCGTACCGTCCTTGCCGGCAGTCACCTTTTCCAAGAAGAGCCTGTACGAGCCGTCATAATTCAGCGGCGCACCGGAGATGGTCAGCTTCTCATCCATCGTGCCGTCATGGATGCTCTCAGCAGCAATCTCCTGCACCAGCGTCTTCTGACCGGTCAGATGTCCCTGCTCATCAACATGTTGTACCGAGAAACGGTAAGAGACCCCAGGCTGCTTCTTCAAACCGACGGCGCGTACCGGCAAGATATTTTCCTCATCATAAGGGCTCACCGTCGTAGCCTTCAGAAACATCTCAGGGCTAGCCGATTCCTTATTAAGCGAACGTACCGGAATGAAATCTGCAACATCATTCAGCAACTCACCGGGGTAATTCTCATCCTCCGGACGGTCTTTACCGTAGAAACCAATCTTATAGACCTTACCCGGCTTAAGCGTTCCCCCAGGAATCGTAATAGACGTCTTAAAATGCCAATTCAGGAAATAAACGCGCTCTCCACTACGGGAAGCCGGGTACGGAATCCGAGTGGTGAATTCTGGTTCGCCTACAATCTTTCCGGTCTTCGGGTCGACTTCATAAAAAGCCAGAAGCGCGGGGCCATCCTTGCCCTCTCGACTACCGCTCGTAAGGATATGGAACCCCTCAATCGTCAGAGTCGTATCCTTCCACGGGTCATCAATTGCGGGCACACTGAAAATGTACGTCGTCTCAGTCGGCTTAGGGTCCTGCACAACATTAATAGGTGCACGCGCCACAAAACGGAATTCGGACGGCCAAGAATCCTCCCGGTGGCCCTTCTTGTGGTACGTCAAAATGACGTCGAAAAGAGTGCCTTCATTAGCCTCAATAATGTACGGCCCAATATTGAGAAAGAAGGTGTAGCTCCCGTCTGGGTTTTCTACCATCTGCTTCGGGTTGGGATCACGGTCAAAGAGGTAGCCAAAGTAGGCATATCCGTCAATGCGGGCATACGCGGCTTTGAAGTACGAAGAACCGCGGTCAACCAGAGAAAATTCGTAGAATTCGTAATTCTGGCGGAATTCAGCACTGAGCGGAGGCGTCGTCAGCGTTACTGTGCCGCCTCGAGAAATGTTGAGAGTCTCAGGAGAGACTTTAAACCCTTCCATTTCAGGATGGCGAGATTCATCTACCTTCGGAAGCGAAGACGTGGCTTCGTCAGCATCTTCTTGAGCTGCGGCGGGGGAGGCGGGGGTCGCCTGTTCCGGGTCTGCATGAGCAGGTGCAACCTGTGCCGGTTGTGCCGGGTGTTCGGGAGCCGCCAGCGCCGCCGGGGTGATACCGGCAAGCGGGCTCAAACCCAGCAGCAACGACAGGCTGAGCGCACGGGCGCTTGCCGGATGGCGCGGAGAGGTGGAACAGCGCCGGGCGCCTCGTGGTGTGAAGAATGAAGACATCATTATCCCATCTACAAAATTTATACGGTGATTGAAACGAGTGAGTAGATGAAGTGAGTGAAAAAGTTGAGCGGATAAAGCCTGAAAAGACCCCCCCAAAAAAACAGAGGAGAAGTAGCCCCGTAAAGCCTGGTGCTAGGCAAAAGAACTCGCAGAGGCAGGGAAGAAAAACCGGGGTGGCACCGGCAGGCTGAAAAGTCGAACTACGTCGAGCATCCCAGCCCACCGGTTACCTCACTCACCACGACCCGGCGCTACTTGAGGTGGCTGCCGCCGTGCGCCAAGCGGTACAGCATCAACTTCAAATCACCAGAGGAAACGAAAGACCTATCAAAGTCCTCATAGACGTATTCCCCATCAACGCGGTAACCCCACATGCGGTGATCAACAGCCCACTGAGCCTCACGCCAAAAAGCGCTACCCTGACGAACCTTATGCTGCCAGCCGCTAGCACTCCGAGGCGCATCCTGGTTACCCGGCACAGACAAGCTACGCGGCAACGAGGCAGAGGTCGGCGCCTTCGGCGTGACCTGACCCATCGCCTTCTGGTACCTGTACAGGAAAGCCACCGTCGACGGGGTCGAAAGGGGCGCATCCGGGTGGAACTTGCCGTCCGCCCAGCCGAAGGTAATACCCTTCTGACGAGCCCAAATGTACGCGGCGTAGTCCGGGTCGTTCGTTGCCACATCCGCGTACGGGCTAAAAGCAGGCAGCTCAACCTTCGGGGAACCAGCCAATCGGTACAGCGACACCGTCACATCGTGGCGCGTCATACCGCTATGCCAGGACATCGGCGAAGGATTAGGCAAAATATCACGATCAGCAAACCACTGCTCAGCAGCCTGCAACTCACCCTCACGCGTCAGCTTCAGAGGAATATCCTCGAAAGCAAGCTGCTCCACCGACTCGCCGGCACCATCCTTACCGGGGGTGACCTTCTCCAAGACCAGACGATAAGCACCCGAATAGCTCAGCTGCTGAGCGATCGTCAGATTCAGCTCCACCCTGCCATCCTTGATGAGGTCAGCCGGAATCGCCTGCTGGAACACCGTCTGACCGGTCAAACGCCCCTGCTCATCAACATGCTGCACTGAGAGGCGGTACGATCCTTCACCCGGCGCAAAGAGCCCGGTAGCGCGTGCCGTAAACAAGTTCGTCTGCGCGTACGGGTTCAGGCCCACCGACCCAAGGTGCAGTGTGGGCCCCGCGGACTCCTGCTCGGGAGAATGCACCGGAAGGAACTCGGCAACATCATTCAGCATAGAACCCGGAGAATCTTCCATGCCGGGGTAAGGCAACCCGTTCCCATACATACCAATAAAGTAGAGCTTGCCCGGCTTCAACGTACCCGCAGGAATCTTCAGCTCCGCACTGAAATAGTTATTGCGGAACCACCTGGTGTTAACCCCGTAGTACGTGTAGTCATCCCGCTGAGTGAACACAGGCTCACCCACCATCTTTCCCGTTGCAGGGTCAGCCTCATAGATAGCGATGACCGGCCAATCATTACCAACCATTTCACTAGCCTGGGAGAGGATATGGCGTCCCTCAACCCGCAGCGTCGTATCCTTCCACGGGTCATCGATAGCGGATTGACTGAAGGTGTAGGTCCCACGGGTCGGTTGCGCATCCTGAACCACATCAATATGGGCGCGGGCATACAAACGGTTGGACCTACTCGAAGGTTCCGGCTCAGCTTCATCCAACGGGTAGTAGGTCATCACTACATCGAAGAGCTCACCGTCGGCAGCCTCAACGTACTGCGGGGGAACCTTAAACGTGTAGGTGAGGCTACCGTCCGGGTTCTCCCGCACCTGATGATCCAGATCCTTGAGCATCCCGCCGTACTCGTCGAGAGGCGCATAAATATTGTGTTCCGCATACACGTACACCGACCCGCGCTCCACCAGAGCCAGCTCGTGGAAAGTGTACTTCTTACGGAACTCGGCGCTCAACGGGGAAGTCGTCACCGACACCGTGCCACCCTGAGAAATATTGAGGGTTCCCGAATCGACCTTCAACTTAACATTCGCCGGGTTCTCCCAATCAACAGCATCAGCGGCAGGAGGGGCCATCGGAAGCTGCGCGCTCACCGTGAACTTATGGTTACCGTACGAATACTGAGAATCCGAGAACACCACACGCACTTCAGCCATCGAACCGCGAGAAGAAGGCCTATTGTAGGAATCACCGTGAACCTTATACTCAACCTCCACGGTCAGAGTGCCGTCAGCGTTGCGGGTTACCAGCTCGTCACGCTTATAGTATTGACCCGCTACATCATTCCTCGCAAAATATCCCTGCTCACCAGAGGTAGCGTTATAAATCGACACAGAGTCAAGGTAGTACCCCAGGTCAACCTCGGGGGAAATATTAGAAATAGTTACCTTATAGACGCGGTCCTGACCGGGATCAAAATCCTGCGCGGCAACAGATACCTTCGGCAGGGTATTCCTGAACGAATTATCCTGATACGCCATGCGCGCAGGGCTATTACCCACAGGAACGAAGGGGAACTTGCGCGTCAGCTTATTCCACCCGTGGGTTTCTACACCGGAAACACCCAGGGAATACCCCTTACCGGACTTCAAAACTCCCGCGGGGATAGTGACCTTTTTCTGGAAATAGCCGTTAGGAATCAGGCCCTTGAAAATGCGCTGATTCTCTTCCGTATCCGGTGCCTTCAGTTCACCAAGCGAAGCCACATTATCGTTCGTGACCTTTCCCTGCTCATCATGCTCGGACAAGGTGAACTTCACGGAGCTGACATCCTGAAAACCGGTACCCGTCAACGTCACCTCAACCGGCTGACCGGAAGCAATCTGCTCCTCAGAAATAGCCGAAACATCATAGGTGATGGAGGGAAGGACAGCCTTCGGGAGGTTGAACTCCACCGGCAGCGCCGTACGGACGCGGTCCTCAGTGTTCCACGCGTAGGGGTGGGCATCGTCTACGGGGCGGTAGGTCAGAATGACCTCGTACTCCAGGTTCGCCGGCAGGCTATTCGCCGGAACCGTCAGGTCATCGCTGAAACTGCCGTCAGCAGCCGGTTTCGGGGCGTCAAAGATAAGGCCGCGGTGATCGACCTTTTGGTAGGGGTTAGCGTAGGTTGAAGAGCCCTTCGGGGCAATCGTGAGGCTACGTAGCTCATGATGCGCCAAGAACTCGGGGGTCAGCCCGGTACCCTCCACGTGGACGGTGCCGCCGTGGAGAATGTCGAGGGTTCCGCTGGTCACGCGTAGGGTCGGCAGGGGTGCATCCTGCTTATCACCCTGCGCGGGCGCATTCTGTACGGGTGCTGCTTGAAGTGCTGCCTGCTGCTTGCCTGTCTGCTGCGTATCTGCCTGCTGGGCGGGGGAGGCGGGCGCCGCCTGAGCCGCCACCGGCGTCAAAGCCAGCAGCGGAGTCAAGCCCAACGCCAGGGAAACACCCACAACTTTTCGGTGTGTACCATGGGGCGGTTTAAAGAATGAGGACATCATTATCCAATCTGAATTTTCTGCATGAAAGAGGGCGAATGAGAAAAGAAGTTGAGAGGATAAATGAGTGACAGTCCACCGCACCGAACTCGCCCCGAATCCATATCGTAGAGGAGCCGTAGCGGCGGCATGCTGAAGTGCAATTTCAGCCTACCAACCCGCGTCTTAAACAATCAATGAAAACACGAGAAAAACATGCCGATGAGAGTTATAAGACAAAAAATTCAAAAATTACGCCCCGGTTTTAGATAAAGCCCAAACCCCCAAAAGACCACACAATAGAGAGGCAAAAATTGGATACATAACCATCACTAAAAACGGTGCCTAACAGCGTCCGCACTAGAAAACAGGCACACGAAAAGGGGCGGTGAAAGAAAAACTCTCACCGCCCCTTCTATAGGCTATAGGCCACTATCTTCAGCTGCTGTTCGCAGAGGTCAACCCAAGCTAAAACACGCGGGCTCAACCACCCGGTTCAAGGCACCTGCCGAATCTTAGTCATCGATATAGGGGCTGTTGGGGATGGTGTCAAGCATGTCGAGCATTGACAGGACACGAGCCAGCTCCTCGCGGGTAGCAGTCTTGGTCGGACGGAAATCCTTGCTCTTATAGTGATATCTCGTATCGATATTCACCGACGAGTGCAGCCACACCGACTCGGTGTAGAACGGGGCACCCGGCTTCATATCCTGCGGGGTAGTGGGACGGAACCAATAAGAACGACGACCGGGGGTAAGCATAAAGTAACGGTAGAAGAACGCAGCCATCGTAGCGCGGCTAGCCACCGCCTCCGGGTGCATCTTACCGTCAGACCAGCCGGAAGTCAGACCGTTCTGATACGCCCAAATATACGCCGGGTAACGCTCATCCTTCGGGGACAAATCCGGGAAAGGAGAACGCGCAGGAAGCTTCACCTTCGGCGAGCGGGCGCCTCGGTAGATTGCATCCATCAGGTCGCCGCGGGTCACCGCACGCTTAGGGTAGAAGCAACGTTCCTTATCGAGTAGCAGAACCTTTGCCTTACATGACCTGTAGATATCGGGGGCGTACTCGCCATCCATATCAATGTCCACAATGAAAGGTGCCCACGCGAACTCCGTGTCAATCTTGGGGCGAACTTCAAGAGTGCGCAGAATGGTGTACTGCTCACGGCGCGGACGAAGAGACAGGCGAACACCAAAGTCTGCATTCGGGCCACCGGTGATCTCAGGATCAATGACGTGATGCCTAATGTAGACATCATTCTCGATGCGCTTCTTCGGCTCAAGAGAGAAGAAATAGAACTGGGTGAAGCCCTTCTCCTTGGTGTAGTAGCCAACCTCAATGTACGGGGTGTACAGGCCGCTATCAATCACGGCCTGCAGGCCGGTAATCTCGTAGCTGAGGTTGAAGCCGCTAATATCAAACGACGCCTCAGTAATCTTGAACGTCAGCGGAGTGGTCTTAACGTCCAAGGTGGCAGCCTGAGCGCCCTGCTCACCGGCATGGTGTGCGCCCAACGCGCCGGCGACTGTTAGCGCTGCCGCACCCTTAATGAGGGCGCGACGAGAGGAAAAAGTAGACATATCGTTGTCCCATCGATGTGTTTCTGAGTGGTTACTTCTACGCTAGCAAACCAATAACCATTGGGTAAGCCTCTAGTCGTTTGCTATACGTACGTGGCGTGACGTGTTTCCATGTGTGCTGAGTTGAGAATATGAGTGTTTGTGAGTGAAATACCCACCATCAATGGCGAGCCGTTTAATACTATAAACATTTTTACTCGCAAAAAGAAGGCGGATAGTTGGACACTAACCGCCTTCTCTGCTCATCAAAAGCTACCCCTAAAATGTGGGGAAATGTGGTTTTACAAGGGGTAATACAGATTTAAGCCACTAGAAAAATAGTTAAAAAATTTTCAATATGATGCAAAAAATAAGCGGAAACAAATAGTTGGGCAACCTACTGCTCATGCACCAGCAGCGTCAAAACACCCGCCTTACGCGCCGTCGGCAGGGTACACTCCACCGACCAGTCCTCGCTGACCGCTTCCAAAAATTCGGCAATACCAGCCGTAGAGCCATCAATTGGACGAGCCGCCAAACCCGACTGAATCAGGTAGCGTGCAAACAGGCCGCGGTAATGCTTCGCCATGTGCGAGACGACCTTACGCGAACCATCAGCAGCCACACGCTCCACACGAACCGCCAGAGTCTGCGACGGGGGAGTCACCCACGACTTTGCGTAGGCGGCAGAACGGCAATCTAGAATCAGCTGGTCCCTCGCAGTCGCTTCCAGTGCGGTACCCAACGCACCCTTCCAGAAGGAGGCGAGCGCACCCACCGATCCCAGCTTCACGCCCATCGAGAGGCGGTAGGCGGGGATTGCGTCTTCGGGGCGCAGAATACCCCACAGTGCCGAAGAAATCAGTAGCGACCAGTGCGCGGCATCGCGTTCGGCGGGGGAGAAGCTCGCATAATCCAGCGCCTCAAAGAGCACACCCGTGTAGGTGCGGATCGCGGGCTGTGCCGGTTCGGTCAGCAAGCGGGTATTGCGTTCCACCTCTGCTGCGAGGGATGCACCCACCTTGAGCTCCGTGAGAGCATCGGGGCCCGAGCTAACTGCCGCCAGCTCCTCCAGGACGCTCTCACGCTCGGCGGTCAGCTCAGGGAACGAGAGGTCAGCGAAGCATACGGGCGCGTTGCCAGCGGGGGCGGGAGTTTTACCTTCGGACGGGGGAAGAAGAATCAGCATCTCTCCAGTGTACCCGCGAGACGCAGTGTAGCTACGAGGCGCAGTGTAGTTGCGAGACGTCAGCGTGCCCGCGAGGTCGCTAGTGTACCCATGTGTACCCGCGAAGCGAACCCGGGAAATAGCCACATCCAAGGGTGTGCGTATAATGGGTTGGGTGAAACGGGCCGTCTGGGCAATCGCGAGGCACACGTGCTTCGAGGAAAGTCCGGGCTCCACAGCACAGGATGGTGGATAACATCCACTCGGGGTAACCCGCAGGCCAGTGCCACAGAAAGTAAACCGCCGCGGTTCGCCGCGGTAAGGGTGAAAGGGTGGTGTAAGAGACCACCAGCGGGCGCGGTGACGTGCCCGGCTAGGTAAACCCCATTCGGAGCAAGGTCAAACAGAATACGCCATGGTAGGGTAGTGCGCCCGATCCCCGTCAGCTTCCTTTACGGAGGTGGGGTGCGTATTCGGGTAGGCTGCTTGAGACGTGCGGCAACGTACGTTCTAGATAGATGATTGCCTCAAAATGCCCCTTCGGGTGGCGTTTTAGACAGAACCCGGCTCATAGGATGACCCGTTTCACGCTACCGTTAGCTGATGGAAAACATCATCGGCTGATGGAAAACGAAGACCGCGAATGCGTTTTTAGAGTGCATTCGCGGTCTTCGTTTTAAACTTCTTGAAAAGGTCTCTGACCTTTAGAAGAGCTCGTGATTAGTGGCCGAACGGATCCGGGTCCACGCCGGGCGTCCACGAGTTACCGTCGACGGTCCAGCCTTCCTTCTTCACGACCTTCTTCATCTTGCTGGTCCACTTCTTGTTCAGGCGGTTCACGTACAGCTTGCCGTCCAGGTGGTCGGTTTCGTGCTGCATGCAGCGTGCGAACCAGCCGGTCGCCTCAAACTGGACGGGGTTGCCGTGCTCGTCAAGACCGTTCACGGTCACCCATTCGGCGCGCTTGAGGGGGAAGCCGTAACCGGGGAAGGACAGGCAGCCCTCTTCCTCCTCGTAGGGGTCCGGGTCAGCGGTAGAAATCTTGCCCAGGGTCAGTACCGGGTTGATGATGCAGCCGCGCGGGGGAACGCCGTCCTCATTCTCCATCTTGTAGGTGAAGATGCGCAGGCCCACACCAATCTGCGGTGCCGCCAGGCCCACACCGTTGGATGCGTCCATGGTTTCGTACATGTCAGCCACGAGCTCCTTGAGCTCATCATTAAACTCGGTGACGGGTGCCGCGGGGCGGTGCAGAACGGGGTTGCCGTGAATAACGATGGGGCGAATAGCCACGGAATTATCCTTTGCTTGTGTTGAACGGGAACTGTTGAGTGGGAACTTGCCGGGTACACCGTGTGTGGGTGAACCGGATTGAGGGTAAGCGAAAGGGCCGTTACGGATAACCATAACGACCCTTTCCATCGGGGTGATCGACGGGGGTTGAACCCGCGACCTCCTGGACCACAACCAGGCGCTCTGCCAACTGAGCTACGACCACCATGTGCTTCGCTTGGTTTCCCTTGCGATATGCAACGGATACTACTGTACAGGAGATTCAGAAACCTGCCAAGTTGAAAAGCTATGATGCTCGTTACATTCTGCGCTTACGCCTTGGATGCCTCAGCCGCCTCGCGTGCAGCACGCTCAGCCTCCACCTCACGCGCAATCTGCGCCGAAGCAATCGCATCCGGGCCCTGCGGCACAAAAATGGCGCGACGGTAATACTTCAACTCATCAATCGAGTCCTTGATATCACCCAGTGCGCGGTGGTTACCGGTCTTCGCCGGGGCACTATGACGAGCCGCCGGGTACCAGCGCGACGCTAGCTCCTTAATGGTCGACACATCAATCACACGGTAGTGAAGGTGCGCCATGACCTCGGGCATGTAGCGCTCCAAGAAGCGCTTATCCATGCCCACCGAGTTGCCGCCCAGCTGCGCCTTGCCCGCCACCGGAACATACTTCTTGATGTAGCGAAGCACCTGCTCCTGCGCGTAATCCATCGACACACCGTGCTCAATATCGGGCAGTAGACCCGACGCCTCATGCATCGAACGCACAAAGTCATTCATGTTCTCCAGCGCACCGGCAGGAGACTCATCACCGGGCTTAATGACGAACTCAACGCCAGAACCCAGAATGTTCAAATCGGCATCCGTGACCAGAACGCCCACCTCGACGAGAGCGTCGTTCTCCACGTCCAGGCCGGTCATCTCGCAGTCAATCCATACAATACGTTCACTAGAAATACTCACTCTCCCACTCTACCCCCAAACGCTGCCGGCCCGGCGGGCAGCACGTCACAAAAGGGGTACAAGAGGGCGCAAGAAAGGTACGAGCGGATGCGCAAACGGCGGCAGCGGGGGAGAACTGCGCCACTCTGCGTGCCCTTGAGGCGTGTCCACAAGCGTCTTCGCAACAGTGATTCTCGCAAGTGCATCCAAGGGCTCCGGTATGATAAAAACCAGAACGACGATGCAGACAGAAAGGGAGTTATGCGCGCACCAAAGGAGCTAGCACACCGGCTCACCACCCCCGGCGCACACGACGCACCTCTCTCACCCAAACTCTTGGACTACGTCAATAACCACCGTCTGCGCACGGTGATTATCGGCACCATCGGCTCCATCATGGTCACCCTCGGCTCCTACGCCGTCGGCTGGCTCGCCGACAGCTCCAGCTTCTGGCGCTACGACATTATTCGAGCCATCCGATTCGAAGCCGCATGGGTCATCACCGGCATTATCATGCTCGCCCTCGGCGCTATGATCATGTGCCGTGAATGGCTGCGAATCTACCAGAAAATGGGCGACTGGAACGAACCCAACGCCATGCGATGGATGATTGCCGTCACCGCCAGTTGGTCCCTGCCGCAGATTTTCGCGTTCACCATCTACAGCCGCGACATGTTCTCCTACTACGGTCAGGGCATGGTCATGGCGCACGGCCTCAACCCGTACAAGCATGGCGTTTCCGAAATCTCGAACTTCATGCAGAACGGTGCGGACCCCATGTGGGCGGAATCCCCGCCCCCGTACGGACCGGTCTCCCTCAAATTTGAAGAGTGGATTGTGCGCCTGGCGGGGGAGAATATCGACCTCTCCCTCTTCTACTTCCGCCTACTCTCCGTGCTCGCGGTCATCGGCATCCTCTTCTACGTGGCAAAACTCGCCCAGGCGCACGGCTTCAACCAGGTCCGCGCTCTCTGGCAGATTGGCCCGAACCCGCTGTTCATCGCATCGTTCATTGCCAGCGGCCACAACGACTCGCTCATGACCATGTTCATGCTCGGAGGCCTCTACTACGCCAAGCGCTACCGCGACACCTGGTGGGGCGGCCCGCTCGGCGTGACCTTCGTAGCCCTCGGCGTTGCCGTCAAGCCGCTCGCCCTCGTGGTACTGCCCTTCGTGGGTCTGCTCTGGGCTGGTAAGAACGCCTCCTGGCCGCGCAAGTTTATCTTCTGGGCATTCTCCGGCGTGCTGCTGCTCGCCGAAATGGCGCTCATGGGCTGGGTGACCGGACTGGAATTCGGTTGGATTAAGGCACTGTCCACCACCGGCGGCCAGTACATCTGGTACACCCCCTTCGGCCTGGTCATCGGCGCCGCATCCCTGTTCATTCAGGGAGACGCCTTCGAGGTCATCCGCAAGCTCATCGAGACCGTCGGCAAGGGCATCGGCATGCTCGGCGCAGTAGCCATGGCATTCGTTGGACGCGACCGCAACATCGTGCGCCACGCCGGCCTCGCAATCCTGTTCATGCTCCTGTGCAGCCCCATGATTCAGCCCTGGTACCTGCTCTGGGCAATCCCGATGCTTGCCGCAACCGGCCTGCGCTCGCACTTCCAGCTCATGTGGTACTTCATCACCACGCTGTTCTTCATGGCGTATGGTGTGAGCGACCAGCTGAACGTCTCGCCCTACCTGCGCGATTTCAACCAGGACATGGGCCGACTCATCGCGACCGTCATCTGCTTGGGATACATCATCTACCTGGTCGCCCTCGACCCGGCAACCCGCCGCCTGGTGTACGTGAGCCTGCACCCCACGCAGATTCGCCGCACCACTATCCGCCTGTGGTGGCAGCTGTTCCCCGGCGCATCAAGCCGCCGTGCACGCCGCCGCGAGGTGAAGAAGGCAGAACGGGAAGCCGCCAAGGTAGGCTCCTAGCGCGAACTCATAGTTCGCCAGCCTGGCTGGGTAGCTCAGTGGAACAGCCCCCCGCGTGAGATGTGCTGTGCATGAGAAGCATAAATTCTCATGTACCCTAGAGGAAGGCCTCAGTAGCTCAGAGGATAGAGCAGGAGCCTTCTAATCTCTTGGTCGGGGGTTCGATTCCCTCCTGGGGCGCCACATGTAAAAACCGCCCCGCACCCTAAACTTAGGGTGCGGGGCGGTTTTCTTTATGCTTTTTGCGTGCGTGCCGGGAAGCTACTTCTTGGTCGGGGCTACTTCTTAGTGGGGTTCGTGTCCTTGCAAGAGTTGAGGACGCGCTCCATAACCTTCTTCTCATCCGCGGTGACCCACAGCATGTACTTCGCCTTCACGTGTACCTGGCGTGCCACGTAGGTGCAGCGGTAGGCGGTGTTGCTCGGCAGCCAGTCGGCGGCGTCCGCATCGGACTTCTGCTGGTTCGCCGGGCCGTCTGCAGCGAGCAGGTTCTCCGGGTCGTTCGCCAGCTGGCGGCGCTGCTCTGCAGTCAGATCCTGCGCGCCGGTCTGCCATGCGTTCGAAAGAGCCACCACGTGGTCAATCTGCACCGCCGAGGAGGTCTTCTTGCCGCGCTTGAACTCGATGGTTTTGCCGGTGTACGGGTCGTTCAGAGTGCCGCTGATGACGGTGCATGCGTGGGTCCTGACCTTGAAACGAACATTGGTCAGGTCACGGCGTAGAATGTCGTCACGAGTGTTGCACTTGTTGCCGTCAACGTCATCCCAGGCGGGTCCGAACTGATCACGAGAGTAGCCGGCCTTCGATGCGCGTTCCTTCACCTGCAGGGACGCCAGCTCGCTCTTCGCGGTTGCCAAATCCGGTGCGAGCGCGGTCGCGGGATCAACCGCCTTGTACGGGTTCTCGACCTCGGCGAGGGTTTCGGTCTGAACGTTGGTCTCTTCGTCATCGGTGGTAGAAGAGGTGCTCTTATCGGTGCCGAGTAGCCCGTCCACGCCGTTCTTACTCACATAGACCAGACCAATAATCAGCACAATCACGGCAAACACAGCGAGCAGACCGTAAATGAGGCGCTTCTTCTGCGGGTCCATCGAATCGGGCAGCTTGGGCAGGTTGCGCTGTAGCTGCTGAAGTTCCTGCAGGGAGGGCAGGTTGTTGTTCGCGGGCTTTTTGCTCACGGGTTCTCCAAGGCGGGTAGACGGGATGCGGCTGAGTGCACCGCATCATCAAGGATAGAGCGCGTGGGATAGAAATAGTTAACTTGAGGGCAAAAATAGCCGCCCCGACGCTGAGATACCTATCACGATGTCGAATGGGGCGTAGTCGTCATATTTCTGTAGGGAGTGCGTTGCCCGCGGGCTATTTTTGAAAAAACAGGGCGAAAAGTTCAAAAACTCTATCCACAGGCGGTGCCCAAAACCGCAAAACGCGAAGTTATCCACAGAAGCGGTAACCGCCGGATGCAGGGTCGGCTCAGTGCTGGCAAGGTGAAGGAACCCACCCACTAGTTTCTAAGGAGAAACCATGAGCGACACCATCCTGATCCGCGGATTCACCGCCTCCGACCCGGCACTGAGCACCCTGCCCAACGGGGTGCCCGTCGTGAACTTTCGCCTTGCCAGCACCCCGCGCTGGCAGGACGCCACCGGCACCTGGAAGGAAGGCACCACCAACTGGTACACCGTGAAAGCCTACCGCCGCCTCGCGCAGAACATTGCCACCTCCATTGAGAAGGGGCAGCCGCTGGTCGTGAGTGGCCGCCAGCGCATTAGCCGCTGGAACCGCGAAGACGGCACGCAGGGCACTACCGTAGAGGTGGATGCCCTCGGCATCGGTCACGACCTGAACTACGGTACGAGCACCTTCGCCCGCACCGTGGAGAAGCGCACGGTCAACGAGGGTTCCCTGCAGGGTGTACCTCAGCAGGGTATGCCGCACTCGGGTGCGCCGTTGCAGTACGCGCCGCCGCAGGAAGCACCTCAGTACGCACCCCAGCAGAACCCGGAGGTGCCGGGCATGACCGCTCAGGGTTCTCCTGCACAGAACGGGGGAGCACAGGGTGGCGTATCCCAGAGTGACGAACCCCCCTTCTAAAAGTGCTCCCCGGATGCTTGCATAAACGCGGGCGCATTGGGATAATGGAGCATTGTGTTGACATCGGGCACGCCCCTGCCGCAGGGGGAAGAGCGACCAACGATGTCAACCTTCGGGCACCAATCCTGTCCGAAGCATCAAGTTTTCTGTCCCGCAGTGGGGCAGAGCAATCTGAGTCTATTTGACCTGCGGCAGATGACTCTGGAGATCTACAACTATGCAGACTCTTGACTTCCTCGACAAGAAGTCCCTCCGTGACGACGTCCCCGCATTCGGCCCCGGTGACACCCTGAACGTTCACGTTAAGATCGTTGAAGGTAAGAACCACCGTATCCAGGTCTTCAAGGGCTTCGTCGTTGGCCGCCAGGGTGCAGGCGTTCGCGAGACCTTCACCGTCCGCAAGGTTTCCTTCGGCGTTGGTGTTGAGCGTACCTTCCCCGTTCACTCTCCCTCCATCGAGAAGATCGAGGTTGTGACCCGCGGTGACGTCCGTCGTGCAAAGCTGTACTACATGCGCGACCGCCACGGTAAGGCTGCTCGTATCCGCGAGAAGCGCGAGTTCTAATCTTTATAGATACAGAATTCTGTTGCAAACCGCTCCCCAACCGCATTCCGCGGGAGAGGAGCGGTTTTTGCATATTCTGAGACCCCGCTTTCTGAGAACCTTGCCGCTCTCAGAAAATAAAAGCCCAAGAGCGCAAACACTCTCGATACAATAGCTAGGTACCGTTTCACTCGAGCTAGGTATCTCTCAAACGAAAGGCTCACTCCAGCATGGCAGACGACAAGAACACTGCGAACACCAGCCCCTTCCCTGAGGGATACCAGCCTCAAAGCCGCCGCGAGCGCCGCGAAATGGAAGAATACTTCGCGCGCCTCGCCGCAGAAAAGGCGGCAGATGAGAAGGCTGCTGCTGAGCAGAGTGCCGCAGAGAATGCAGGCGCTGAGAAGGCGGCCCCCTGGGCGGCATCCACGGGCGCTGCTGAGGCGACCGAAAACGATACCAAGAGCGTCCGCGAGGTGGTAGCTAGCGCCGAGGCGAGCGCCGCCTCCGCAGGTGTAACCGCAAGCAGCGCCGCCGCGAAGGATGTGAAGAAGAGCGCCGCAGAAAAGAGCGCTGCAGCGAAGAATACCGAGCGCGAAGAAACCACCGATGAGGAGAGCGCCGTAGACGTGGAAACCACCAAGGACTTCTCCGAAATGACCCCCAAGGAACGCCGCAAGGCAAAGCGCGCCGAACAGGCGGAGCTGACCTACTCCCAGGCGCAGGAAGAAGGCCGCCTCGGCGAATGGCTCTGGGTACAGGCACGTGAGGGCGGCACCGTCATCCTCTACGCGCTGGTCATCGCATTCCTGGTCAAGACCTTCCTGCTGCGCGGCTTCTACATTCCCTCCGGCTCCATGGAGCAGACCCTGCAGGTCAACGACCGCGTGTTCATTAACGTGGCGGGCTCCTACTTTAGCGAGCCCAAGCGCGGCGACGTCATCGTCTTCAAGGATTCTCAGGGCTGGATTCCCTCCACCCAGAAGACCAGCAGCCCGCTCAAGGACGCCCTGTCCTTCGCGGGTATTCTGCCGGATACCTCCTCGAACTTCCTGGTCAAGCGCGTTATCGGTACCCCCGGTGACGTGGTCGAAAGCGACGGCAACGGCAAGATCAAGGTCAACGGCGTAGAAATCACCGAACCGTACCTGTACCCCGGCAACCCGCCCTCGGAGATGCCCTTCAAGGTGACCGTGCCCGCCGGCAAGTACTTCGTGATGGGCGACCACCGCAGCAACTCCGCCGACTCCCGCTACCACATTAGCGACGGCACCGCGTTCATCTCCAAGGACGACGTGCAGGGTAACGTGTTCGTGGTGGCGTGGCCGCTGAACCACTTCGGTCTGCTGCAGGATCAGAGCTCGGTGTTCTCCTCGATTCCTGAGCCGACCTCCACCCCGAGCGAATAAGCGAGCGTGGGAATGATGGTGAGTGCCCAGAAGAGCGCAACGAAACCCACTCAAGCTAAGCCCGCGAAGACAACCCCGCCCGCCGCCGACCTTGAGTACGAGCAGCAGCTCTTCGCCTCCGGTGCCCGCACAGTTGCCGGAATCGATGAGGTAGGCCGCGGCTCCATGGCGGGCCCGGTCACTGTGGGCGTCGCAATCCTCACCCCGGACGCCACCCTCGAGGTGGGCGGGCTGATCGATTCCAAGGCGCTCTCACCGGCACGCCGCGAATCCATGGTTCCCGAAATCCGCCAGTGGTGCGCCGTGGCGGTCGGGCACGTGGAACCGGCAGATATTGACCGGCTCGGCATGACCCTCTCGCTGAGGCTTGCCGCCCAGCGTGCGCTCGCCGAACTGGCGCGCCGCGGATACCGTGCCGACGCCGCCCTGCTGGACGGTAAGCACGACTGGTTCACCCCTCCGCAGGAGGACCTGTTCAGCGCGCTGGTACCGGACCCGGCGCAGGCACACTACAACGCACTGCTCGCCCAGGCGTGGGAAGGCGCAGGTGAGGGTGGTGCAGATGAGCCCGCGCAGATGCCGGTGACCATGGTCATTAAGGGTGACTACAAGTGCGCCTCCATCGCCGCCGCATCGGTGGTTGCGAAGGTGGAACGTGACGAACTGATGGTCCAGCTAGATGCCCGCTACCCGGGGTACGGCTGGGCGAAGAACAAGGGCTACGGATCCGCCGCTCACCGCGAGGCGATTAGCGTGCAGGGCCCCAGCCCGCAGCATCGACTGTCATGGTCGCTTCCGGCGACCGCCGAGCAGATTGAGGCTGCTGCGGCACAGCGCGGCTAGAGTGCGCGGTGTTCCTGAAAACCGCGCCTCGGAAGCCTGCTAAAGCCTAACGTGCCACCGCTGAATCAGTACTACAAAAGCCCAGGAAAGGAAGAGTAGTGAGCGCAGAAGACCTCGAAAACTACGAGACCGACGCCCAAATGGCGCTCTACCGCGAATACAAAGACGTCATGTCGCTCTTTAGCTACGCGGTAGAAACCGACCGACGCTTCTACCTGGCGAACCAGGTGGACGTCACCCCGCACGTGCAGGACGGCACCCTCTACTTTGAGGTGAGCATGAGCGACGTGTGGGTGTGGGATGTATTCCGCTCCAACCGCTTTGTGAAGAAGGTACACGCCTACTCGGTGCGTGACGTGAACGTGGAGGAGCGTCTGCCCAACCAGGAGTTCACCGTGCCGGAAATGCCGGACTTTAACGCCTAGCTCACGCCCGATTTACCGCCTTGCCGGGGGTAAGCGCGCGGCTGCCGAGCTGCCGGGTGGCAGTGCTGGGTGATGAACCCGCGCGAATATGACGCGTCGAATCGGCACCCGAGCGGCGTTTTTGAAAAATATGCCCCAAAATTTCAAATAACCGACTGTGGATAACCTCTAATTCCTTCTGGGAGCCGAGGTTATCCACAGTTTTTCGTTAACCGCATTCGGGCATGTGCGCGGCGGGCACAGTAGAAGCACTACCGCTATCTACCGGGGGAGAGACCAATGACAACAGCCCGAATAACAGCCCGCGCCGCAACCCGAAGCGCACCCAACAGACCTCTGCTCCAGAGCACCCAGCCTCCGCGAACCCAGCTCCAGCGAACCCCGCCTCGCGCCCACAGCGTCGGCAGGTGGGGCGAGGAGCTGACCGCCCGCATCCTGGAAGCGAACGGCTACCGCATCCTGGAGAGGAATTGGCGACCGCCCGCAGGGCTGGAACACGAACAGATCCGCGGCGAGCTCGACCTAATCGCCATTGACCCCGAGGACGAACTGGTTTTCGTTGAGGTCAAGACCCGCAGCAGCGAAGACTTCGGACACCCGTTTGCGTCCATTGACCGCGATAAGGCGCGCCGCACGCGCTCGCTGGCGATTCTCTGGTGCAGGCTGCGCGAGAACCTTGATTTTCCGCGCTTTCGCATTGACGCAATTGCGGTGACCGGAACCTGCGAAACCTTCACCTTCGAGCATCTGAAGGCGGTGGCGTAATGGGATTC
Source organism: Rothia sp. HMSC065B04 (assembly GCF_001812285.1). Taxonomy (NCBI): domain Bacteria; kingdom Bacillati; phylum Actinomycetota; class Actinomycetes; order Micrococcales; family Micrococcaceae; genus Rothia; species Rothia sp. HMSC065B04. Next base: position 33,367 of record NZ_KV808410.1, on the reverse strand, counting down.
GCACGCACCTATTCCGTGGCGCTGGTTGGCTTGCGCGGGCACATTGTTGACGTTGAGGCGGATATTTCGCAGGGCCTGCCCGGCTTCGTGCTACTGGGCCTGCCGGACACCGCACTCAACGAGTCGAAAGAGCGTGTGCGCTCCGCGGCGAAGAACACCGGCATCACCCTCACTCAGCATCGGCTCACCGTGAACCTGACCCCGGCGACCCTGCCCAAACGCGGCTCGGCGTTCGACCTTGCCATCGTGGTGGCGGCGCTGCAGGCTGAGAAGAAATTGCACCCCAGCGGCGATAGTGTCTTCCTGGGCGAGCTGGGCCTAGACGGAACGCTACGCCCCGTGCCAGGCATCCTGCCCGCGGTCAAAGCCGCTGTGGACGCCGGACACCACCGCGTGATTGTGCCCGCCGAAAATGCTGAGGAGGCGGCACTGATTCCCGGTGCGCAGGTGAGCGGTTTCCGCTGCCTGGCGGAGGTTTTTGCCGCTCTCGGTGCCGAGAGTCAGAAGCTGACATACCCGCCCGCCCCGCAGACGGAGGCGAGCGCGCCGGCGGCGAAACCGGCTGAAATCCCTTCGGATATGAGCGATGTTGCCGGTCAGTCGCAGGGGCGTTTCGCCCTGGAAATTGCCGCCGCGGGCGGCCACCACATGCTGTTGACCGGCCCGCCCGGTTCGGGCAAAACCATGCTGGCGGAGCGCCTGCCGAGCATCCTGCCGACCCTCGACAATGACGCCGCGATGGAGGTGACCGCGATTCGTTCCCTCTGCTCGGCGGGGGAGCACCTGAGCGAGCTGGTGCGTCAGCCGCCGTTTGAGGCGCCGCATCATAGCGCCTCCGCGCCGGCGATTCTGGGTGGCGGCAGCGGCATTCCCCGCCCCGGCTGTGTGTCTAAAGCGCACCGCGGCGTGCTCTTTCTGGACGAGGCACCCGAGTTCAAACGCACTGTGCTGGATTCGCTGCGCCAGCCCCTGGAGTCGGGGACCGTGACCCTGGATCGTTCAAGTGCGTCGGCGACCTATCCGGCGCGTTTTCAGCTGATTCTGGCGGCGAACCCGTGCCCCTGCGGCATGAATGTGGGCACCGGTACGGAGTGCACGTGTGCCCCGCGGGAGCGTCGCGCCTATTTTGGGCGGCTGTCCGGCCCGCTGGTGGACCGTATTGATGTGAATGTGACGGTTCCGAAGGTGTCGTCCACGGAGCTTGCGGGCGGTCAGGTGAACGAGAGCTCCGCGCAGATTCGCGAGCGCGTCATGGCGGCGCGGCAGGCTCAGCGGGTGCGCCTGGAGCCGTACGGGTTGAAGACGAATGCGGAGATGAACGGCAAGATTCTGCGCGGCCCGCTACGTCTGGATGCGAAGCTCACCGGCGAGCTGAACGCCGCCGTGGATCGGGGCACGCTGACGGCTCGCGGCTACGACCGGGTGCTGCGTATCGCCTGGACTCTTGCGGATTTGGAGGGTGCCGCCTACCCGAGCCGGGAGCACCTGGATGTGGCGCTCTTTTTGAGGCAGCAGGGGCAGTTGAAATAGAGGCAACTGGAATAGTGCGCCGAAGCTTTGAACGCCGAGGTGGCAACGAGATTGAGTCACTCACGAGAGGAGAAGAACGTCATGAGTGAGAAGAAGCTAAGAAAACGAGCTGAAGAGGCTGAATTGACAGAAAATGGGCTGAGAGAAACAGCGCCGGAAGAGCATGTTCCTGAAGAGAGCCTGCCAGAAGTGAGCGTGCCTGAGGAGCGCGCGGCGGAGGATTTTGTGCAGGAGGAACTGCAGATCCGCCTGCCAGGCCGTACCCTGGATGCGCACGCCCTGGTGCGTGAGAGGGTGGCGCATATTCTGTCGCTGGGGCAGGAGCCTTCGCCGAGCCCGTATAACGCGGCGCGCCTGCCGGGGTTCCTCGCTTCCTGCCTGAACCCGGTGTATCTGGAAGAGATGAACCAGCAGGAACAGCCGGGGGAGGAGCAGGGCGAGCGCCCCGAACCCGCGGCGGGCACAGCCTCCACCAGCTCTGAGCCCGCGCCCCTGTTCAACCCCTCCCTCAGTGCGGAGGAGCTTGAGGCGGCGTGCCGCGAGTACATCCGCTGCTGCACCGCCCAGCTGATGCGCTACGCCGAACCCGCCGATGAGTTCGTGGTCGAATCCCTCACCACTCTGGGCGCCCCACTGACTCTGCACTACCTGCTGACCGGGCATATCCCGGATGAGCACACGTGGGAGCACGGCGAACCGGATACGCAGCTCAGCGATTTTCTGCACTCGGTGGGCACACCCGCGGAAGGGGAGTCTGCCCTGTTCTGTAGCGCGAATGGCTACTACACGCCGGGTGAGCATCAGATGAGCCGCGATAAGTTTGGCAAGGCGCTCGCGACCCGCCGCCTGCGCTGGAACCGCCGCATGGAACGCACCCTGAACGCGGAGGCGCACATGGCGGCAACCTGCGGGGCGTGGCTGGTCACTCCCGCCGATCCGCTGTGGCCGCCGCAGCTGAACGATTTGGGGCCCACTCGACCGTACGGACTGTGGTGTCGAGGCGATTCGCGGCACCTGCTGGATGTGGCGTCTGCCCCGAGCGTGGCGCTGGTCGGTTCGCGCGACCCGAGCATCTACGGTACGGAGGCGACGACCCACCTCGCCGCCGAGCTGGCGCGCCGCGGGTACACGGTGATTTCTGGAGGTGCGATGGGCATTGATATTGCGGCGCATCGGGCGGCGTTGACTCAGCAGGGTAGCGACCTGCCAACCATCGCCTTCATGGCGGGTGGGCTGGATCGGCTGTACCCGGCGCAGAACTCGGATGCGCTGAACATGATTGTTGACCGCGGGCTCATCATGAGCGAGGTGAGCGTGGGCAACACCCCCACACGTTGGCGTTTTCTGGAGCGTAACCGCCTGATTGCGGCGTTAGCGCGGCACACCATTGTGGTGGAGGCGCGCTGGCGTTCCGGTGCCCTGAATACGGCTCGTCACGCGATGGAGATTGGGCGTACCCTCTGGGCAGTTCCGGGGCAGATTAATTCGCCGAACTCGGTGGGCACGAACCGCCTTTTACGCGATGGACTAGCGCAAACACTCACCGAGGCCGCGGACATCCTCGAGTACGATGCCGCCGCGGGGTTCGAGCTGGGCACCGAGCACGAGAGCGAATGGGATCAGGCTGCCTCCTCCAGCGCGCTGGATGAGCTGACCGAACGACAGGGCAGGGTCTGGGACGATTTGAGCCCGCGCTCCTACCGCGGCGTGGACGAGATTGCCGCAGCTCTCGGGTTGAGCGCTCGCGACGTGATGGCTGACCTGTTCCACCTGGGTCGTTGTGGTCTGGCGGAGAGTAGCGGAACAAGCTGGAGAAAGGTCCGCCCGGCTGTCGCTGCGTAGAAGAGCCCCCGCTGAACGCCCGTGCTGACCCCCGCTGAGCACCCCGGCTGAACGCCCGTAGTGAACATCCCGGCAGTAGCGGGTTACTGCGGTCGGTCATGACGGGCGGCACGTGGAGAGCGTGGAACCTCTCTACAATTGGGGTAGGCTTGCGCGCACTGGCCCGGAGCCTACCCCTCGCCGCCTACCCCCGCCGCCGCATCATCGATAGGCGCATCGAGAACACACGAAAGGAGGGACGCATGACCGCCGCCCGCCAGCCCGAAAACCGGGCTGAAAACCAGGCAGAAAACCGGAGTGAGAACCGTGAGGAGTACCGGGATGAGGCTCCCTCCACGACCCTGCCGGTGACCTACACCCGCACGCTTGCGCCGGAGCAAGTAGAGAGCTCTGCTCTACCTGATTCTGCACTGGGTGTTTCCGGTGAGGTGTTCCGCCCCGTCCTGGACCGTTTTGAGCGTTTTTTGCGCTATGAGAAGCACCGTTCCGAAGAGACGATCCGCTCGTATATCTCCGATTTGGAGGGCTTCTTCGGCTACATGGCGCGCCGCGGCGTGCGGCATCTGGACAGCATTGATGCGTCCCTGATTCGTGAGTGGTTGGGTTCGTTGCATCTGCGGCAGGCGGCTCGTTCTACGGTGGCGCGCCGCGGTTCGACCCTGCGCACGTTCTTCACCTGGGCTCAGGAAGAGGAACTGGTGCACGCCAACCCGACCCGCGGTATGCGCACCCCCAAGCGGGAGAATCACCTGCCGCCGGTGCTGAGCCGTGAGCAGATAAACCAGCTGCTGACTACCCTGCAGCAGCGTCGGGCGCAGGATCCTCGGGATGCGCGCCTGCTGCGCCTGGAAGCAGTGGTTGAGGTGCTGTACGCCTCGGGCATGCGTATTTCTGAGCTGACCGGCCTGGATTTGCATAGCGTGGACCGGGCGAATAAGACGGTGCGCGTGCTGGGTAAGGGCAATAAGGAACGCGTGGTGCCGTTGGGTACCCCGGCGCTTAAGGCGTTGAATCGTTGGGTGTCCTATGGTCGTCCGCAATGGATTCCGGAGGGGTCCCAGGGCGTGACGGCGCTGTTTATTGGCCCTCGGGGCGGGCGTGCGAATGCCCGTCAGATTCGTGAGGACCTGACCCGCCTGCTGCGCACGGTGGAGAATACTCAGGCGTCGGGTGCGCACGTTTTGCGTCATTCGGCGGCGACTCACCTGGTGGATGGTGGCGCCGATATTCGTTCGGTACAGGAGCTTCTTGGGCATTCGTCGTTGGCGACCACGCAGATTTACACGCACGTGTCGATGAAGCGTCTGGCGGAGACGTACGCGCGGGCGCATCCGCGAGCATAGGGACGGCAACCCGAAAGTTAGCTGTCTCTCTATTTGAACCTTGCCCGTTCGGGTTGTACGAATGGACGAGTTCAATCTAAGCTATACACTGTTCAATGTCCGCCTAAATATCCCAGTGCACCCCAAATTCCTGCACTGCGGTGTTTATACAAAGCGGCTGAACAAGGTAGCATAGGTAACAGACTAACCGTGGTCTCCGTCTCTATAACGGCACCGCGTACGAGTACTAAAAACCAGAAAGGTCGCACCGCATGCGCGCACTCGTTTGCCCCGGACAGGGCTCCCAGAAGAAGGGCTTCCTGAGCCCCTGGCTCGAGATTGAAGGTGTGCGTGAGCACCTGGAACGACTCTCCGAAGCGGCAGGCATCGACCTGATTCACTACGGCACCGAAGCCGAAGAAGAAACCATCAAAGACACCGCAATCGCCCAGCCCCTCATCGTGGCTGCAGGCATCGTCACCGGTCGCCTCGCACTGCGCGAACTCGACGGTGAAGAGCTCATCTTCGCGGGTCACTCCGTCGGTGAAATCACCGCAGCAGCCCTCGCGGGCGTACTCAGCGACGAAGACGCAATGCGTTTCGTACGCGTGCGCGCCAACGGCATGGCGGAGGCGGCAGCCGCCTCCCCGACCGGCATGGCTGCAGTACTCGGCGGCGTTGAAGAAAACGTCCGCGAAGCCATCGACGCAGCAGGCCTCGTCGCAGCAAACTCCAACGGCGGCGGCCAGATCGTAGCCGCAGGCCCCATCCCCGCCATCGAGGCATTCGCCGCGAACCCGCCCGCACGCGCTCGCGTCATCCCTCTGAAGGTTGCTGGCGCATTCCACACCGAGGCAATGGCACCCGCCGTGCCCGCCCTGGAAGAGTTCGCCGCATCCCTGCAGGTCTCCGACCCGACCTCCGCACTGCTGACCAACCGCGACGGTTCCGCCGTGGAATCCGGTGAAGAGTTCGTCAAGACCCTCGTCTCCCAGGTCACCAGCCCCGTCCGCTGGGACCTGTGCATGGCAACCCTGCTTGAGCGTGAGGTCGCCGGCATTATCGAGGTCGCCCCCGCAGGCACCCTGGTCGGCCTGGCAAAGCGCGCGATGCGCGGCGTGCCCGGCACCTCCATCAACACTCCCGAGGACCTCACCTCGCTGAAGGGCTAAACGCCGGGGGAGCGCACCCCGCCCTCCCAGTACCGGAACCCTTCACACTAGACATGCACTTTAGATATGCGAGGCACACAGTGTCTTGCAAGCATTAGCACTAAGGATTGAATACGTGACTACCCTCAAGCAGTACGAAATCAACCGCTACTCCCGCATCCTCGGTTACGGCGCAGCCCGCGGTGAGGTCATCGTCCCCAACGACGACATCGTTGAGGCAATCGACTCCTCCGACGAGTGGATCAAGCAGCGTACCGGTATCGCAACCCGCCACCGCGCGAGCGAAAACCAGTCGGTAGCCGACCTTGCCATCGGTGCCGCCAAGGACGCCCTCGAAGCATCCGGTGTAACCGGTGAGGACATTGAGGCGGTCATCATCTCGACCATCTCGCACCCCTACGCAACCCCCTCCCTGGCAACCCTGGTCGCCGACGCAATCGGCTCCAAGTGCCCCGCATACGACATCTCCGCAGCGTGCGCAGGTTTCTGCTACGGCATCGCCCAGGCAGACGCCCTCGTCCGTGCGGGCACCGCAAAACACGTGCTGGTCATCGGCGTTGAGAAGCTCTCCGACTTCATCGACAACACCGAACGCACCATCTCCTTCCTGCTCGGCGACGGCGCAGGCGCAGCAGTCGTAGGCGTCTCCGACGAACCCGGCATCGCCCCGACCGTATGGGGTTCGGACGGCTCCCGCTGGGGCACCGTCGGCATGACCCACTCCCTGCTGGACATCCGCAACCGCGACTTCGCCGCAAACCCCGTCGAAGAAGGCGAAAAGATCTGGCCCACCCTGCGTCAGGACGGCCCCTCCGTCTTCCGCTGGGCAGTATGGGAAATGGCGAAGGTCGCCAAGCAGGCACTCGAAACCGCCGGCATTACCCCCGACGAGCTCGGCGCGCTCATTCCGCACCAGGCAAACGCCCGCATCATTGACCAGATGGTCAAGACCCTCAAACTTCCCGACACGGTGGCAGTGGCACGCGACATCGTCGATGCCGGTAACACCTCCGCCGCATCGGTCCCCCTCGCCGCGCACCGCCTGCTCAAGGAGAACCCGGAACTCTCCGGCAAGTTCGCCCTGCAGATTGGCTTCGGCGCTGGCCTGGCATTCGCAGCTCAGGTAGTCGTCCTTCCCTAAGGAAACCACCGGAGCCCGATGCTCCCCGCCCCTCACGACCGGCACAGCGCCGGTGCACGAGAAAGAAAATAAAGCGGAAAAGCATCCCCACAAACTCCGAGTTGACGCATGCGTACACCACGCAGACACGATAAACTCGGTAATGCACGCGTACCCCCACCCGGCGGGTGCGATGACCATCGAAAAAACAAAGGAGCCCCTGAATGGCTAACAAGGAAGAGATCCTCGCAGGTCTGGCAGAGATCGTTAACGAAGAGACCGGCGTTGAGGTTGAGGACGTTCAGCTGGACAAGTCCTTCACCGAGGACCTGGACATCGACTCCATCTCGATGATGACCATCGTCGTGAACGCTGAGGAGAAGTTCGAGGTGACCATCCCGGACGAAGAGGTCCAGAACCTCAAGACCGTTGGCGACGCAGTCGAGTTCATCGCGAACGCTGCCTAAGCTATAACCAATACCGAGGCGGCGCGGGCTCTCACCGGCCCGCGCCGCGTCGCTATTCACTCAGCTTTCAATCCAACACACCCCCGGGAACACGCAGAGTGCGATGACTGCACTCTCCACGGCGTGAAAACGCCCACTGTAAACCCCGGGCCCAACAGGTTTTTATCCACACACCACCGGATAAACCACCAAATCGACCACCGAAGAGAAAGTGCCACAATGTCTCGAAAAGTGCTGGTGACCGGCCTCGGCGCGACCACCCCCATTGGCGGCGACGTCCCCACCACCTGGGAAAACGCAACCAAGGGCGTATCTGGTGTATCCACCCTCGACCACCCCTGGGTCAAGGAATACGACCTGCCCGTATACATTGCAGGCCAGCTCGCCGTGCCCGCCCTCGAATCCGGCCGCCTCACCAAGGTAGAAGCAAAGCGCCTGGATCCCTCGGGCCAGCTCGCCCTCATCGCCGCACGCGAAGCATGGGAAGACGCAGGGTTCTCCGGCCCCGACGCCGACTCCGCAGAAGAAGTCGACCCCGAACGCACCGGCGTAGCCTTCGGCACCGGTATCGGCGGCGTGTGGACCCTTCTCGACGCATGGGACACCCTCCGCGAAAAGGGCCCCCGCCGCGTCCTCCCCATGACCGTTCCCATGCTCATGCCCAACGGCAACGCAGCAGCCGTCTCCATGAACCTCAAGGCACGCGCCGCAGCACAGACCGTCGTCTCCGCATGCGCATCCTCCACCGAAGCCATGCAGCTCGGTGCTGAAATGATCCGCAGCGGTAAGGCAGACGTCGTCATCGTCGGCGGTGCCGAAGCAGCAATCCACCCGCTTCCCATGGCAGCATTCGCCAAGATGCAGGCACTCTCCTCCCGCAACGACGAACCCGAAAAGGCATCCCGCCCCTACGACGTCGACCGCGACGGCTTCGTCATGGGTGAAGGCGCAGCAGCCCTCATCCTCGAATCCGAAGAGCACGCCAAGGCACGCGGCGCACGCGTCTACGCGGAACTGGCAGGCACCGGCGTATCCGCCGACTCCTACCACATCACCGCACCGGACCCCGCAGCACTCGGCGCAACCCGTGCACTGCGCGAAGCCCTCGAAGACGGCAACATCGACCCGAAGACCGTCGTGCACATCAACGCGCACGCCACCAGCACCCCCGCCGGTGACCTGCCCGAAGCAACCGCAATGCACGAAACCTTCGGCGAGCACACCAAGAACATTGCCGTCTCCGCAACCAAGTCCATGACCGGCCACCTGCTCGGCGGCGCGGGCGCACTCGAAGCCGTACTCACCGTACTGGCACTGCACCACCGCACCGCACCCTGCACCATCAACCTGGACAACAAGGACCCCCAGATTGACCTGGATGTGGTGACCGAGGCACGCGAGCTGCCCGCCGGCGAGATCGTGGCACTGTCGAACTCCTTCGGTTTCGGCGGTCACAACGCGGTTGTAGCATTCCGTTCCGTAGAGGACTAAAAACTCTTCGACAGCCTCATAGGAAGGGCACGTCGGACAATGCTAGCGGGGGAGTGCCCCCTCTTCAGCGCCTGGGGGCGCTTCGAGGACGGAGCCCCCGCTATGCATTCCCGACTGCGCCCCTATAGGCTTGGTAACAAATAGGGTCGCCCGTGATAGGTAACTATCGCGGGCGACCTTTGCGTTTGAGAGAGCGGCATACCGGTTCACGCTCGCGGGGGAGTGCCCCCTCTGCGGCGCTGG
>NZ_KV808410.1:0-24080 GCF_001812285.1 Rothia sp. HMSC065B04 | reverse complement strand
GCTCGCGGGGGAGTGCCCCCTCTGCGGCGCTGGGGCGCCTTGAGGACGGAGCCCCCGCTTTGCGTGTCCGGTACACGCCCTCTAGGTCGCCTATCCCCTTGAGGTAGGGAAATATAGGTGGCTTGGTACGGGGTTTCCTTCTCAGGCTAGCTTGCCTCAGTCTGGGGTATATGAGGCTGGTCTGGGGCTGAGTTTCGTGTGCAGCTCGCCTGAGTTTGGGGTGGGCAGGGTTTTACACGTTAAAAACGGGTGGCGTATTCGCTCCGGCACTGCGAATACGCCACCCAAACACACCACACTCCACAAGACAATGCAGAGCGCGCGGGATCAACCATCCCGCAAGGTTCCCGTAACCCCCATCGCGCACCACGGTAGGCGACGACAGAAGAACGGGAGCTTATGACCGTTTGACACGCACAACGCCCCCTCGTACAGGTATACAAAGGCGCACGCCATGCGATCTTCCGGAAGTTTATTCGGAAGAGCTCCCACGCCGGTTCCGTTGAGAAAAACAATTCGGTGTGGTTGCCTCCCGATGGTGAAGCACCTCAGCATCGTGTGCCGCATAAACCGCGCAGTTTAGTGCGCGCAGATGCTGCGTCGAAAACTATCCAAAGAATGCAGTCCACGGAGTAGTCTTCCAGCTTCAAATGGCAGAAGCTTAAGGGTTTGATGTGAGTGCTCGGATGGTCCGAATCATGTCGCTCTCAACGGAACCGGTTTATCGGTGATGGGAGCTCCTGTAGATAAGAATAACCTTAAATCACCCCTGGAGTAAACCTTAAACCAATAATTTAACCTTATTGTTATAATTCCTTGTCATAAAGGTATTGACGGGTGTTCAATGTGTTCTGGTAACCCCTCAGAAGGTCCTCATAACTCTTTGGTCTGTTTGGTGCTCTCCACCGTTATGAAACCGTGATAAATCATTCCCGAAAATTGAAGAATCGGGTCCAAAACGGTCCCGCACGTGGCTGCCGCGAGGGCTTGTTGAGAGGGTCTTGAAGATGCGCCGAGAGTACAGTCATAAAACGTCATCTTGTCACGGAAATTATCCCAGAGAAAACAAATTAAACCCCCGGCGTGCGCTGTGGCATAATCAGTATCAACATCGTGCTCCGGGGTCGGTGAAATTCCGAACCGGCGGTCACAGCCCGCGAACCACTCTCGCAGGCAGGCAAAAAATCATACGAATCTTCGCATCCGCACAGGATGCAAGACTCCGCTAGAGAAGCCCGCCCGCAAGAGAGGCCGAACCGGTGAAAATCCGGTGCCGACAGTACAGTCTGGATGGAAGGTAGCACGAGCAGAAAAAGGCAGGAGCGCACTCTGTCGAGCCGCCCGAGAAACCTTGGGACAGCTTGCATCGCGCACCCAACGCAGTTGTTTCAGAGAGCATCAGCTTTCTGTGTAGCAGGGGAGAGGCACCTTTCGTAGGTGCCGGTACGTTATTCCCCTCGATCGCAGTCTCTGATTTCAGCCACGGTTTTCAGCCACGGTTGGCTGAATCGCCGCTCCCGCCTCACCACGGATACCGGCCATCCCATAAATCGGGCACCCCATAAGATGCCCGCGGTAGCCGCCCTTTCTGTTCCTCTCCCCGGAGCCGCCGCAGATGCGCACCCAGCGCATCCGACACACGGTCCAACTCAGAGAGGAAAGAAACAATGGACATCTTGCGGTGGCTCTTCGACGCACAAATTCACGTGGGGGATCAGTCCCTCCTCGTGCGCGAAGTTCTCGGAAACGCATTCGGCCTGGCATCGGCGCTCGGCGGAATGCGACGCAAAGTATGGGCGTGGCCCGTCGGCATTCTCGGCAACCTGCTGCTCCTCACCGTCTTCCTGGGCGCCCTCGTCGGCAGCCCGCACCCCGTCACCATGCTCGGCCAGGCAGGCCGCCAGATCATGTTTATTGCCGTGTCCATCTGGGGCTGGCATCGTTGGCGTGCAACCCGCGCCGCCGGTGGTGACGCCTCCGAAGGTGCCGCGGTGATCCCCAAGTGGGCTACCAACACCGAACGCGCAGGCCTGGTTGTCGCCATGGTCGCAGGCACCCTGCTACTCACCCCCATCTTCCGCGCCCTCGGCTCCTACGAACCCGTCTGGTCCGACGCCTGGATCTTCACCGGCTCGCTGCTCGCCACCTACGGCATGGCGCGCGGCTGGGTTGAATTCTGGCTCATCTGGGTTGCCGTCGACCTGGTCGGCGTGCCGCTGCTGTGGAGTGCAGGCTACTACGCGACCTCCTTCATGTACGTGTTCTACGGGTGCTTCACCCTGGTTGGTTTCTTCGTCTGGTGGCGCACCCGCAACCTGGAGGCGCAGAAGACCCAGGTACAGACCCAGTTCCCCGACGTGACCGTTGAAGTAACCGACGTGCAGAAGGGCCGTGCATAAATGCCGCAGAACCCCTCGCAGCAGGTGCTGGCGAGCGCGCACCTGCCCGTAACCGTCACCCCGAGCGTATCTTCGCCGCGCAACGATGTGGACTATTCTGCCGCGGAGTACGGCCACCTCGCCGGGCTGCCCGCCGCACGCACCCTCCAGCTGCCCAGCCCCGAGCAGGAGCTCAGCCACGCAGAAGCCATGACCCTGGCACTGCAGGCGGCACGCCAGGGTATTCGCGGCGCGAATCCCCTCGTCGGCGCCGTCATCACTGACGCGCACGGGCACCTGCTGCACGTGGGCTACCACCGAGGCGCAGGCACCCCGCACGCCGAAGCAGACGCCCTCGCCGCCGCCCGAGCCGCGGGAACCGACCTCACCGGCGCCCGCATGTACGTGAGCCTCGAGCCCTGCAACCACACCGGACGCACCGGCCCCTGCTCCCACGCCGTCGCCGAGGCGGGCATTAGCGAACTCTACTACGCCTACAGCGACGACACCGAAAACGCAGCCGGAGGCGCCGCCTACCTGCGCTCGCAGGGCGTCACCGTGCACGCCATGGAGGAGTTCGCGAACGCATCCTACCTGCTGAACGAGCGCTGGTTCATTGCCGCCGCCGAACGCCGCCCCTTCATTACCGCAAAGAGCGCCTCCACCCTGGACGGGTTCATTGCGGCAGCTGACGGCACGAGCAAGTGGATTACCGGCCCCGCCGCGCGCATTGACGGGCACTTGATTCGTCACCGCGCCGACGCCGTCATGATCGGTACCCGAACCACCCTCATGGACAACCCGACCCTGGACGCGCGCGACGCCAACGGGGAACGCTTCGAGAAGCAGCCGCTGCGCGTGGTCATGGGCAAAACCGAGATTACCGAGAACTACCGCGTGCGCGGCCTCAACCCGCCCGAAGGCGTGGAGGCGGACCCGCAGAACTTCCTACAGGTCTTCACCCACGACCCGCGTGAACTGCTCGACGAACTGTACGCCCGCGGGGTGCGGCACCTCATGATTGAGGGCGGCCCCGGCATGGTCGGCCTCTTCGCCGGTGAAGACCTCATCGACGAGATGGTCTGGTACCGCGCCCCCATGATCATGGGGCAGGGCAAGAGTGCCGTGTACCGTCTGCTCGTGGACACCCTCGCGCAGGCGCCGCGCCTGCAACTGGACGACCTGGGCATGTTCCCGGCGGTGCGCGTGCTCGGCAATGACACCGCAACGCACCTGGTGCCGGCACCTCGCGGAACGGCGCAGGAACCGGGTGAGCGGCGTACCCTGCCGAAGCTGGACGCCTGCCACGCGCCCGAACCGAGATTAGATTAGCCGAGGCTGGACTAGTCGCGGCTGAACTAGCATCCGCCTGGGTTGAGCGCGGGCGGGGGAGTAGTACCTCAAGGAACCCCCGCCGGCGCCCGGCTAGTTTGTGCCGGCTGGTTCGTATGCTGGCACAAAAGCTCCCCGTCACGGGGAATATTCGAAAAATACGTATAGTTATACCGACGAACAAACCATCGCCGCCCGTCGCCCTCAACGACGACGCCCCGGCGGACACGGCGAGAAAAGGAAAGCACACATGTTTACCGGAATCATTGGCGCCCTCGGCACCGTAGAATCCATCACCCCCATCGAAGGTAGCGACGCAGCCTACCTGACCCTCAACGCCGGAGACATCGTCGCCGACCTCGAACACGGCGGATCCCTCGCCGTCAACGGTGTATGCCTCACCGCTATCGACCTCGACCAGCTGCAGCCCGGCCAGTTCCGCGCCTACGCGATGGGTGAGACTCTGCGCCGTACCAACCTCGGCAACCTGAACCCCGGCGACACCGTCAACCTGGAGCGCTGCCTGCCCGCCGGTGGCCGCCTCGACGGTCACGTCGTGCAGGGCCACGTGGATGCGGTCGGTACCCTCGCATCCGTCACCGCGCACGAGGCGTGGAGCACCCTGCGCTTCAACCTGCCCACCGAACTGGCACCCCTGCTCGCTGAGAAGGGCTCCATCGCTGTTTCTGGCGTGTCCCTGACCGTCACCGCGGTATCTGAGCCCGGCGAAAGCCCCGCATGGTTCGAGGTCGGCCTGATCCCCGAAACCCTGAAGGCAACCAACCTCGGCGCCCTCAAGGTTGGCGACAGCGTGAACCTTGAGACCGATGCGCTCGCTAAGTACGTGCAGCGTCTGACCGCGTTCGCAGGCGTGCCCCAGGCTTCTTCCTCTGAGCAGGTTGCGCCGCGTCGCGCCGACGCCGCAAGCGTCCTCGACAGCGTGCAGACCGCAGTGGACGCTATCGCCGCAGGTCGCGCCGTAGTCGTCGTTGACGATGAAGACCGCGAAAACGAAGGCGACATCATCTTCGCCGCCGAGCACGCAACCCCCGAGCTGATGGGCTTCATGATCCGCTACACCTCCGGCGTGGTCTGCGCACCCCTGAGCAACAAGCGTGCCGACGAGATGAACCTGCCGCCCATGGTCACCAACAACGAAGACCCCAAGGGCACCGCATACACCGTCTCCTGCGATGCGGCATCCGGCGTGAGCACCGGTATCTCCGCGGCGGACCGCGCCCGCACCGTGCAGATCCTCGCGGATGCAGCCTCGACCCCGGCGGACATTACCCGCCCCGGCCACATCTTCCCGCTGCGCGCCGTTGACGGCGGCGTGGCGGAACGCCCCGGCCACACCGAAGCCGCAGTGGAACTCTCCCTCGCGGCGGGCCTGTCCGGCGTGGGCGTTATCGCCGAGGTCGTGCACGACGACGGCTCCATGATGCGTTTCGACGCACTGCGCGCCTTCGCCACCGAGCACAACCTGCCCATGATCTCTATCGAAGACCTCATCAAGTACGTAGCTAAGGCGTAGGAGAACGCATGAGCGAAACCCCTAACACCCAGGCAACGCCGGGCACTCCCGCAGAGCTGAGCACCCCCGCGGCTGTCACCTTGGCAGAGCCGGGCACCCCCTCAGCGGACACCTTGGTCGAGTCGGTTGAGGCGCAGGCTGAAGAGCTCAGCACCGAATCCCTGCGCATCGCCTCCCAGCTCGCTGAAGGCTACCGAGTCAGCCCCCTCGATATGGTGCCCAACCCCAGCCCGCTGCTGGTCGAAAGCACCGAAGAGATCGCCGTACCCACCCCGCAGGGTGTGTTCGGCCTGCGCGCCTGGCGATTCGCAGACGGCGCCGAGCACATCAGCGCCCGCGCCCTCGACCGTGACGGCACCCCCGTACCCGCCGAGGACGGGGGAGTGCCCGCGGTACGCATCCACTCCGAATGCGCCACCGGCGATATTTTCGGTTCCTTCCGATGCGATTGCGGCCCCCAGCTGGAGAACGGCCTGCGCATCATTGGCCACACCGGCGGGTACCTCATCTACGTGCGCAACCACGAAGGACGCGGCATCGGCCTGGTCAACAAGCTCCGCGCCTACGCGCTGCAGGATGCCGGGCTCGACACCCTCGACGCGAACCTGGCGCTCGGCCTGGACGGCGACATGCGCGACTACTCGCAGGCGGCACTGATCCTGCAGGAACTCGGTGTGAACGAGCTGAGGCTCGTGACCAACAACCCCGCCAAGCAGGAGGCGCTCGAAAGCCTCGGCCTGCAAGTCACCGAACTCATCCCGGACGAAATTCCCGCCCGAGTCGAGAACGCACACTACCTGCAGACCAAGCGTGAGCGCATGCGCCACGTGCTCAAAAGCGCGTAGCGGCACCCCTGCAAACCCCTAATTTTTCAAAAACCAAAAACCCACAAGGAGAACACTATGAGCGGCGTAGGCGCAGCAGACACCACCCTCAACCCCGAAGACTACAAGGGCTTCAAGCTCGCAATCGTAGCGGCAAGCTGGCACACCCAGGTCATGGACGGCCTCATCGACGGTGCGCAGCGTGCAGCACGCGACGCAGGCATCGAGCCGACCCTCGTGCGCGTTCCCGGCACCTTCGAACTGCCCGTCGCAGCAACCCGCCTCGCTGAGAAGTTCGACGCAATCGTCGCGCTCGGCGTGGTCATCCGCGGCGGCACCCCCCACTTCGACTACGTCTGCCAGGGCGCAACCAACGGCCTGACCGACGTGTCCGTGCTGACCGGCCGCCCCATCGGCTTCGGCGTGCTCACCTGCGACAACGAGCAGCAGGCACTCGACCGTGCAGGCCTGGAAGGCTCCAACGAAGACAAGGGCTACGAGGCGACCGCAGCGGCACTGCAGACCGCAGCAACCCTCAAGCAGTTCAGCAACTAACACGGCTGAACGGTACGCGGCTCAGTTCCACGAAGAGAACTATTGGATCTTCACCGTGGAACTGGGCCGCAGTACCGGTTAAACTGAAACAACGCGCGGCACTAGAGCCTCAGTATGCTGAGCCGCAGCGCCACAGCGCGCTCAGGTGATAGCGCACCGACGCGCTCCCAACCCAACACCAAGGAGTACAGCAATGCAGGATTTGGGCACCATCACCCCCAGCCTCGAAGAATTCCGCGCCCGCGCAGCCGGCACCCGCGTCATTCCCGTACACATCAAAATCCTCGCCGACTCACTCACCCCCATCGGCATCTACCGATCCCTCGTACTCCAAAACGACCAGGGCGAACCCGTCGAAGCAGCCCACGGCACCTTCCTGCTCGAATCCGCCAAAATCTCCGCAGAAGGCGAATCCGCAGCCTGGGACCGCTACTCCTTCATCGGCGCATCCTCCCGCTCGACCCTCACCACCGTTGACGGCGCAGTCCACTGGCAGGGACGCACCCCCGCCGGCGCACCCGTCGACGGCGATCCCGTAGAGGCCATCGCAAAGACCCTGCAGATGCTCTACACCGAACCCGACCCGACCCTGCCGCCGCTCACCTCCGGCCTGGTCGGATACCTCGGCTGGGACGTCGTACGCCACTGGGAGCACCTGCCCTTCCCGCCCGCCGACGACGTGAACCTGCCCGAATTCGCGCTCAACATGGTCTCCGACATGGCAATCCACGACAACAAGGACGGCACCGTCCTGCTCGTCGCCAACGCCATC
Organism: Rothia sp. HMSC065B04; assembly: GCF_001812285.1. NCBI lineage: Bacteria > Bacillati > Actinomycetota > Actinomycetes > Micrococcales > Micrococcaceae > Rothia > Rothia sp. HMSC065B04. Next base: position 16,685 of record NZ_KV808410.1, on the reverse strand, counting down.
AACTTCAACGGCACTAGCGAAAACGTTGACGGCGCCTACGAGGACGCCGTCGCGCGTTTGCACAGCATGCTCCGCCGCCTGCAGCGCGGCGCCACCGCAACCACCTCCACTCTCTCCGGCGTGGCGGACATTGACCGTAAGGTCCGCGAAGACGTCACCCTCACCTGGAGCGAACAGGGCTTCAAGGACGCCATCGACCGTTCCAAGAAGAACATCATCGACGGCGATGTCTTCCAGATTGTGCTCTCACGCCGATTCGAAGCCGAAACCAACGCCAAGGCACTCGACGTGTACCGTGTACTGCGCCAGTCCAACCCCTCGCCGTACATGTACCTCTTCAACTTTGAAGACAGCAACGGCACCCCCTTCCACATCGTCGGCTCCTCCCCGGAGGCGCTCGTCACCCTCAAGGACGGCATCGCCAGCACCCACCCCATCGCCGGTTCCCGCCCGCGCGGCGCAACCCGCGAAGAAGACCTCGCACTCGCCGAGGAACTGCTCGCCGACGAAAAGGAACGCTCCGAACACCTCATGCTCGTCGACCTGGCACGCAACGACCTCTCACGCATCGCCAAGCCCGGCACCGTGTCCGTCGACCAGTTCATGATCATTGAGCGTTTCAGCCACATCATGCACATTTCCTCCGCCGTCAGCGCCGAACTCGACCCGCAGTTCAGCGCCTACGACGTGCTACGCGTCGCCTTCCCGGCGGGCACCCTCTCCGGTGCACCCAAGCCGCGCGCCATGCAGCTCATCGACGAATACGAACCCACCCGCCGCGGCGTCTACGGCGGCGTATGCGGCTACTTCGACTTCGCCGGCAACATGGACATGGCAATCGCCATCCGCACCGCCGTACTCAAGGAAGGCACCGCCTACGTGCAGGCGGGCGCGGGCCTCGTCATGGACTCCAACCCGGACTCCGAAACCCTTGAGACCGTCAATAAGTCCGCCGCCCCGCTGCGCGCCGTGCTGACCGCCTCCGGCCTGGCACCCCTCGACGCAGACGCAGCCGTCAACGCCACCAAGTAACCCAAGGAGACACCATGAGCACCGTTCTCGACGAGATCATTGTCGGCGTCCGCGAAGACCTCGCCGCCCGTGTACAGCAGGTTCCCCTCGAAGAAATGAAGAAGCGCGCCCTCGCAGCCGCACCCGCCCGCGACGCACTCGCCTCCCTGCGCGGTGAAGTGCCCGGCGGCGGCAACGGCGCAACCGCACGCATCATCTCTGAGGTGAAGCGCTCCTCACCCTCCAAGGGTGCCCTCGGCGAGATTCCGGACCCCGCCGCGCTCGCCGCACGCTACGAGGCAGGTGGCGCAGCCGCAATCTCCGTGCTCACCGAACAGCGCCGCTTCAACGGCTCCCTCGCCGACCTGGACGCTGTGCGCGCCGCCGTGAACATCCCCGTGCTGCGTAAGGACTTCACCGTCGACGAGTACCAGATTTGGGAGGCCCGCGCGCACGGCGCCGACCTGGTGCTGCTCATCGTCGCGGCCCTCGATGAGAAGACCCTGCGCGAGTTCCTCGAACTCACCGAGTCGCTCGGCATGAACGCGCTGGTCGAGACCCACACCCCCGAAGAGATTGAGGTCGCCCAGCGCATCGGCGCCAAGATTGTGGGCATCAACGTGCGCAACCTCAAGACCCTTGAGGTCAATAACGAGCACTACGCATCCCTCGCGGCGCACCTGCCCAACTCGGTGATTAAGGTTGCCGAGTCCGGTGTCGCCGGCATCGAGGATGTGCGCGCCTACGCCGGCGCCGGTGCGGATGCAATCCTCATCGGTGAAGCGCTGGTACGCTCCGGCGACCCGGAAGGTACCGTGCGCGAATTCTCCAAGGTGCCCGTGAGCCGATAGGGGGTGCTAAGAGATGGCATACCGGACGCCGCTTGCGGGGGAGTGAGGCTTCCGTGGGCTAGGGTTTGAGAGAGGGCGTATCGGACAACGCTCGCGGGGGAGTGACTTCCGTGGGCTAGTTGTTTGAGAGGTTGTACCGGTTCACGCTTGCGGGGGAGTGCCCCCTCTTCAGCGCCTGGGGGCGCTTCGAGGACGGAGCCCCCGCTTCGCGTGTCCGGTCGCCCTCTAGGTCGCCTACCCCTCGGGTGGAGGATAGAAGGGGTTGGTAGGTGGGTACCTTCTCGGGGTAGCTCGCCGCAGTCTTGGGTATATGAAGCTGGTATGTGGTTCCCTTCTCTAATTAGCTCGCCTTGGGATGGTTGAAATAGGGGTTGGTCTGGGGTTTCCTTCTCGGGTCAGCTCACCTGATTCTAGGGTTATTTATCCTGTCGGATTTTTATCTACTTCCCGGATACAGACCTGATACATAGAGATAGAGCCGGTGCCTGCTTCGCAGCAGGCACCGGCTTTTTACTTATTAGAGAGCTCTTAGCGGCCCGTATAGTCCGTGTCCGCAATATCCTTCGGCCAGCGCGCCTTACGGAACGGCGCCCACGTAAACGCCGCCGCCACCAACAACAAACCACTCATAATGAACGCCGGAACAAAACCCCACGCATCCGCAATCAAACCAGCCACCAGCGGGCCCAAAATCATACCGAAATCGCTACACATCTGATACACCGCCAACACCTGACCACCACTGCGGCGAGTACCAATCACATCAGACACCGCAGCCTGAATCGACGGACCCATAAACGCCGCACCAATACCCAGACACGCCGTCAACGACACAAACACCCACGCCACCGGCGCGAAACCCATAAACGTCACCGCAGAACCCGCCAACAGCAGACCCGAAAACGCCATCACACGGCGACCAAAACGATCCGAAAAACGACCCGAGAACGTCTGCGTCAACGCATTACCAAACGAGTTCGTCGCCATCGCCAAAGACGCCAACAGGGTACCCGCAACCGAATTCGACATATCGCCACCAGTCGCCAAATACGCCGCCGCCAACGGAATAATCGACGACTGCACACCAAACACCGACCAGCCAATCGCCCAATTCGACACCAACGCAGAACGGTAATTCGAGAACTTCAACGCGTCACGAACCGTCATCGCAGGCAGATCACTCTTACCCGCAGCGCCGCCGGATGCAGCAGACTTAGCGCCCTTACCGGATGCGCCAGCCTGAGTGTCAGCAGGGGAAGGCGCCGCCGACGGCAACACCCCGGTGCCCTTACCCTCAGCCAGTGCCGCCGCCTCCATAATCGCGTCGCGCTCCGCCTCCAGCGCCGCCTGCGAAGGCATCAAGAACCACACAATCAGACCCGCCGCCAGCAGCGAAAAACCATACACAATGAACGGCGCACGCATACCAAAGGGCGCCAGCGCGCTCGCAATCACCGGGCCCAGCAGGTTACCCAGCAGGAACGCCGTCGCATAATAACCCGAAATACGGCCGCGCATATGCGCCGGGGACAGGCGCACCAGCAGACCCATCGCGGAGACCGTGAACATGACCGAGCCGATACCCGCTACCGCACGCGAACCCAGCAGCACCCAATAATCCCAAGCGAACGCAATCATAAACGACGTCACCGACACGATCAGCATGCCAATCGTGTACACCGGACGCTCACCCCAGCGGGTAATCAGCTGACCCGCCGAGGGCGCAAAAATCAGGCGCGTAATTGCGAGCGCAGAAACCACCATCGTCGCCATGGTGACCGTGGCATTAAAATTCTGCGCATAGTTCGGCAGCACCGGCGCCACCAAACCAAAACCAACCGCAATCATGAACGACGCAGCAATCAGAACCTTCAAGCCGGTCGGCACGCGGTTCGGGTCAATCGTGTGCGGGTCAAAAACAGGCGGTGTTTTGGCAGGGTTCCTCATGTTCATCCTCGAAATCGTGCGGTGCCGTGCGGCAGCCGCGGGCCCCACCCGCAACTGTCAACCATGTGTTCGGCTAAAAAACTTAACAGTGTCCAGTCTACTCCGCCGACAGCCGGGCATGCGCGTAACCTCGACCAGTCAAACCGCCCAAACCGGTAAGCTAGTAGTGTGAATGAAACGATGATGATGATTTGCGCGATCGTGCTGGGTGTACTGGTTATTGCCGGTGTGCTTTTCGCGGTTCTGCGCCGACCCAAGAAGACCGCGAACCTGCAGTCTTTGCGTCAGGAGGCGGCTAAGGCCTCCGGCGGTTCGGCGGAAGAACCCGAAAGCTCGGCACCTCGCGCTATTGAACTTGATATGCCTGACCCGTCCGCGGGTCGCCTGGTGCGCCTGCGTGCCCGCCTGGCTCGTTCGAACAACATGCTCGGCAAGGGTCTGCTGGCTCTGCTTTCTCGCGACCGCATCGACCAGGATGTCTGGGATGAGGTTGAGGAAACCCTGCTGCTTGCCGACCTGGGTTCTGAGCCGACCACCCGTCTGGTGGAGGCGCTGCAGCAGCGCGTGCGCGTTGAGGGTACGAGCAACCCCGCCGCGGTGAAGAAGATGCTCCGTGAGGAGCTCGTGAAGATTGTTCGCCCCGACATGGACCGTGAACTGAAGACTGCCGGTAGTGACGGTAACCCCGGCGTGGTGCTGGTTGTTGGCGTGAACGGCGTGGGTAAGACTACGACCGTCGGTAAGATTGCCCGCGTGATGGTTGCTGACGGTCAGTCCTTGATTCTGGGTGCTGCGGATACGTTCCGTGCCGCTGCGTCTGAGCAGCTGACCACCTGGGGTGACCGCGTGGGCGTGAAGACCGTGCGTTCCGAGAAGGAAGGCGCCGACCCCGCATCCGTCGCATTTGACGCTGTGAAGGCTGGCAAGGAGCAGGGCGTTGACACCGTGCTCGTGGACACCGCAGGCCGCCTGCAGAACAAGTCCGGTCTGATGGATCAGCTCGGCAAGATCAAGCGCGTGATTGAGAAGGAAGCGCCGGTCACCGAGGTTTTGCTCGTGATCGACGCGACCACCGGCCAGAACGGCATGGTTCAGGCGAAGGTCTTCGGCGATATCGTGGACGTGACCGGTATCGTGCTGACCAAGCTGGACGGCACCGCGAAGGGCGGTATTGTGGTCGCCATTCAGGAGGAGCTCGGCGTTCCCGTCAAGCTCATCGGCCTGGGCGAAGGCCCGGACGACCTGGCACCGTTCGACCCCGAAGCATTCGTGGACGCACTGCTGGACTAATATCCTTTTTACTTCTGCGCCGAGAAGCCACATGTGTTTGGAACACATGTGGCTTTTCCGTTGAACTGGCCTGATACATTTTGGGGATGCCCAGAGAAGCCTCGAGAGAGTGCAAGAATTACACTCCCTCGAGGCTTGATTCCTATGCATTTACTGGTAGAACAGGACGTCGCGCTGTGATGACTTCAAAATAATGTTGAGGTACGCGCGATTTCTCTCTCAATATCTCAGACGGAACGCCTGACTCCTCGATGAGACTAATCGCATGAGGAATTAGGGACGGTTCTTCGAGAGAAGAAATAAGACCTGGTTCCTTGGAACGCCATCCGTTACGAGAAACGGTAACCATTGCGTTTCGGTAGGCATCGTCTGAAAGGCGGCCCAGTTCTTTAGCCCTATACAAAAGAGCCTGCATACTGATGCCCCAATATTCCTTAAGCTCCTTCAGCTTCATCCAGCCTTGACCGTTCATGACTGTAGGCAATTCATCCTGAATGCATGCACTTGGTGCCAAAAATTCTGCGGCAAATGCATGAGCCTGAGCCTCAAGAACCTTATGACCAGGATCAGCATCAGCATGCATTACTAGGTGGCCTAGTTCATGGGCGGCATCAAAGCGTTGACGGTAGTAATCACCCTTTGTCGGGTTCAGAACTACTACTGGAGCCTCGCTACCAAAAGTGGAGTATGCATCAATTGCTGCACTGTGGAATGGTGCAAAGACAACGACGATACCATGGTTCTCCATGGCGCGGACAACATGTTGGACAGGCTTATTTCCTAAACCCCAATCTTTACGAACCTGCTCAGCTGCTAGACGAGGAATCTCAGAACCGGGAAGGTCAGAATCAGTCAAGATGCTGGGAAGTACCAGGTCCGGGAAATCGACGTACTCATTCATTGTATGTATAACATCCTGGACAACCTGCGTATACGCTTGAGCCTGGTTGCGGCTAAGCTGAGTTGTCGAGCGTAAGGACCTAAAGTGAGGTGCGCCAGAAATTAATGGGGCTTCTGAGAACTGACTTTCAAGAAAAGATGGAGCAACGCCAAGAGTCAGAGCTAGTGCGTAGACATTATCTTTAGTTGGGTTTCGGTTACCCGACTCCCAATGAGTGATAGTGACAGCACTAACTCCAAGACTCCTAGCCAAATCGCTCTTGCGGACACCTTGAAGTTCTCGAGCTAACGTGAGCCTCCTTGGGTCAAAGGAGAGTATGGGGGAAGAATCTTGTACAGACATAATGCTTTCGCGGACAAAGAGTGTGGTGTATGAGTCATAACAGCTCCTACTCGGCTGCCTTCTTCAGCTTAACATGAGCGTCAGGAACTGCCGGGGCCTCAGGATGGGTCGTAGACTGAACTTCTTCCTGCGCGGAATCGATGGCGGCAAGGAATTTCGACGATGCTGCATGATCGAGTACATCAATGGTCCATACCCAAGGGCTCTGGTTGCGACGTTCGACCGGAGCAGGTAGACCAAGGGCAAACTCCTTAAGTTCACCTTCGGGGGAAATATTATACGCTACTACCAAAATGGGGAGACGCAACGGCAAATCTTCGACGAGATCATCCAACCCCGGAATATCGAGAGTGTCCTGAACGTAGTGATTCGTTGCTGAAATAATTCGCTTTTTCGTGCTGCTCTCCCAACGAATCTTGTCAATGCCACCGAAGCGGTTAGCGCTTTGCATTACCAGGGAGCAACAGGTGCTGACCTCCCAATAGGGCATGTTCTTGTACGAATCACTGCGGTAAAGACCACGCCGACGGCTCAATGCAGTGAGAAGCGGATATGCTTCCTGCGGAAGGTCAGTTGCCAAAGCGTTGAGATTCTTAGTGATAGGTTCATTTTGAAATGAGACAAACTTATCACCGGTAAGGGTGACACGATTAAGATTTTCAGCAACAAGCTCGTAGTGGTTCATGCCCTTGCTGGCGTTCCGTGCATGTTCAGGGTAGTCCGGGTTATTCGCCGCAAGCTGGATAATCTTTGCCGCAGTGGCCAGAGTATCCAAAACCCCGAGGTCTTTAAGCCAGTCCTCCATGACCTTCTTGTTGCTATAGGGAGAGTGGGACATTATTAACTCCTTTGAAAAATATTGTTTGAAAATTAACTAAATAATACACTGCGATTCTATCATTAACAACTGATGGGTGCTTATATGTGTCTATGGCGGGTATGGTGAAGGCGATAAAAACACTCCGAAGCCCATAATGACGACGGGCAGCACACGATGCGGGGCTCTGGGATATTCTGAAATTAGAAGATGCGTAGAAAGAAGGCGCACAGGACCCTCAAACAGGCCTGAGCATCGCACACCATACAACCCAATTCACCCCGAACCTCAGCGAAGGAGCTACCATGGCAGCCACCAACCTCCCCGGAACTCTTCCCGCCCCCAACTACCGACCCACCTACCGCTCCAATGGCGCGTGTGATGACCTCGCCGCACTCGTTGCACCGTACAGCCTTTCGCGCGCCCAGCTCGCAGAGGCTACCGGCATTGCCGACGAGGCTACCGTGAACAGCTGGGTTGAGCAGTGCCGCCCCGACCTTGCGGCGGATGCTCCCGTGCCCCTTGAACCCGTGCTGCGGTACCTGGACGAAACCTACCTGCCCGACCCCGCAAACTGGCCCGGCGATAATGCCTACGACGAGTTCGTCCTCGAGAACATTGCCACCCGCATGCTCGCTCGCGTTGTTGCTAACACTTTCGCCGCTGACCGTTCGGGTAACTACCGTGAACTTCTCGCGCTCATTGCGACCCTCGTACTGATTGCCCGCTACTGGGATGGCACCGATGAGGCTTTCCTGACCCTGCTCAACGCCGAGCCCACCGCGGAAGCGGAAGAGTACCTGCAGGAGGCTATCGCGAACGCCCCCGAGTCTCTGCACCCTCTCCTGACCGAGCTGCTACTACCCGCCCTGCGCGAGGCGCGCGGCACCTTCACCGCCGCCGAGGCGCAGCTGCTGACCGGCTACGCGCTTGCCGCCGGATACTTTGCGGGTGAGCACCCCTACGAGACTCTGAACGGCATCCACGTTGCGTTTGCCTCAGACGACCGCGCACTGCCCGATGATGAGCTGATGAGCCGTGTTGAGGACGTCCTCAAGGCTAACTTTTCCGCCGCTCGCGCGGAATCTGGTACTGCTGACGAGAACCAGGAGCCGCACCACGTCACCCTGCCCGGCGACCAGGACGGTTACGAAACCGCCGCGCACCTGATTGCCGCCCTGCCTCAGGCACACGACGTTATCGCTTTCAGCGCCCACCCCGGCGAAGGAACCAGCGCGCTCGCCGACGACCGCCGCGCCGCCTTCACCCTGTACCTGTGCTATCTGCTCCTCGGTGATGACGAGTCTTCGGAGCAACGCGCCGCTGAGCTGTACCGCGCCAGCTGCGAGAACTAGCTAGATGCTGAAAAGCCACATGTGTTTCGAAAAGCCACGTTTTTGGTGGCTTCTCGAAACACATGTGGCTTCTCGCGGTTAACGGTGGTTGTTAGTGTGGCGTGATGGTTGGCCGCCTACACCGCTTGCCTACACAGCTACGGGCTGTTCCGCGCGAATCGCGCTGTAGGTAGCGTCGCTGACGGTCACGCCGTACTGGTTGGAGGCGAGCCGCAGGATCTCCTCAACGGTGTAGATGCGGAACACGCCGCCTCCGGTTGCCTTAGTGTATTCACGCAGCAGCTGGCGGTTCGCGAGCTGACGCACGTGTTCGCCGCCCGATGCGGCGCGTACCTGCTGACCGTTGCGCAGCCAGGTGTCGCGCACACCACCGGTGACGAAGACGCAGTCGGTGCCTTTCACGCGGGTGGTTGCTTCGGCAACGCACTGGTTCCAGAGCGCGAAGTCGGCGTCAAAGCTGGCGTTAGCGAGCAACGGGTGGCCCTGTGCGAGGGCTTCGCGGCACTGCTGTTCGTGGCGTTCGGGGCTGGGTGCCGCACCCACGTGTCCGGTGAAGATGCGGTTCAGTCGCGGCAGGATCGTGTCATCTTCGCGGCGTGCCATGTTGATGGATCCGGTGTCGGTGGTGGGTTCAAGGATCCTCATGATCTGCGCGATGGAGTGGTCCAGCTGGTGCGTAACTGAACGCAACGCGCTCCAGGGGGAGTTGCGTTCTTCGGGCAGGGTTTCTTTGAAGGATGCGAGCGCTGAGCGGACGCGGTCTGCAGCGGCGGGTACGGGGGAGGCGCCGTCGAGTGCTGCCCAGAATTCTTTGAGTGCCTGGTGGGGGAGGAAGGCGTGTCCGCGTAGCTGTGAGTAGGCGCGGAGGATTTCGTCGCTAATGTGGGTTGGGTAGTTGTAGAGGCTTGCAAGCGCGGTGGAGTCGAAGGCGATGAGAATTCCGGGGTGAATGGAAGTCAGCGGGGCGCGATCGAGTTCCTTGTACTCGACGAAGTCTGAGTACAAGGTGCGTGCTTGACGGGTGATTGACATGAATCCCCTCCGGGTATCGAGTATGGTCGGTCAAATGCGAGTGCCGGAGAAGTCGAGGAGAATAATCCATTCCAGTGTATCGGCCTTCTTTGGCAGGTGATGGAGTTTCGGTATAAATATTTTGTTTATTACGTTTGTATCTAACCCGACGACGCGTTATTGCATGTCAGAGTCATTTTCGGGTCTATGTTTTAGGTGTGAATTTCGCCGCGTGACCTCTGCGTTGTGCGGGTTTTTCTTTGTGGTCATGAGCAGTATAGAACAAAAACATGCATTAAGATGCAAAATCTGCGTGGTGGCTCAAAAATGACGAAAGAAAACTCCTCCCACCTGCACATAGGACGCATATAACACGCGGGGGACGAGGCGAGAAAGTAGATGAACATTTATTCCCTCCTGTAGACTTTAAGTGATTCAAATTTGATAAAGGAGAAGAGTAATGTCAGAGCTGACCACTCAAAACCAGGCGGAGGAGCAGGGCCCGGCCCGCACCGTCGTCGTGGCTGAAGACGAGGCATTGATTCGCCTCGACATCGTTGAAATTCTGAAGGACCAGGGTTTCGATGTTGTTGCAGAAACCGATAACGGCAAGACCGCCGTCGAGCTAGCGCAGAAGCACCGCCCCGACCTCGTCCTCATGGATGTGAAGATGCCGATCATGGACGGCATCACCGCAGCTGAAGAAATTGCGAAGGAGCAGATTGCTCCCGTCGTTCTGCTGACCGCATTCAGTCAGAAGGAACTCGTAGACCGTGCCGTTGAGGCAGGCGCTATGGCGTACGTCGTCAAGCCGTTCTCCCCGAACGACCTGGTTCCCGCAATCGAGGTGGCAATTAGCCGCTACGAGCAGATTCGCGCTCTCGAGAAGGAAGTGGGCACCATCCGCGACCAGTTCGAGACCCGCAAGCTCGTTGACCGCGCAAAGTCGCTGCTCATCACCAAGATGAACCTGACCGAGCCGGAAGCATTCCGCTGGATTCAGAAGACCTCCATGGACCGCCGCCTGTCCATGCGCGAAGTTTCCGACACCATCATCAAGCAGCTCTCCTAAGCACAAGACGTGCAAAGTACGTGACAGTACAGGTACGAATGCACGCTACGGCGAAGACTAGGATTCGCCCGTATGCGCCTTCAGCTGGCCAGTATCTGATCAGCACCTTTTCATGACACACAAACGCCCCACCCCTCACGATGAAGCTGAGGGACGGGGCGTTCGTGTTTAACGGTTCGCGGGTGTGCGCCGCGAATCGGGTGCCTAACGCGGGCGGGAACCCGGCGCTACACGGAACTTAACGCAGGTAGCGGTTCAAATCATCTTCGTCATTGTTTGGGCCGCTGATGGGGCGGTCCGTGGGGGAGCCAGCCCAGAGCATACCGCCGGTACCGAGCATTACGCCCAGCCACCAGAAGCTGCCGGGGTTGTTGATGGCGGTCACCAGGCACACCAGCATCACGCCGATTGCGATGGGCAGGACAATGCGCTTGGCGCGCACAATCTTCGGGTAACGCTTGAAATAGGGGGTGCGCTCGCGGGCCATGGTGCTCCTTCTGGTCGTACCTTCTGGTGGGGTGTCGGCGGGGTGCCGTGTACCCCGTGCTTCTACGATTTTAGGCTACTTGCTGAGACTGTAGGACTTTATACTGCGGGAGATTATGCAGTGGGGCGGGGAATCAGCATGTTGGTGATGCGTGCGGTGCAGGTGGTGCGGCCGCGCTCATCCACAATGTCGATGGAGTGGATGCACAGGGTGCGTCCGAGCTTGACAGCGGTGCAGGTTGCGGTAACCACGCCGGAGACTGCCGGGCGCACGTGGGTTGCGTTGATGTCCACACCGACTGCTACGAGGTTTTCGCCGCCGTGCACACCCGCGGAGAGCGAGCCGAGGGTCTCGGCGAGAACCACGTTGGCACCGCCGTGCAGCAGACCGATGGGCTGGGTGTTACCGGCGACGGGCATGGTCGCAACGGTGCGTTCTGCGGTGAGTTCCTGGAACTTAATGCCCATGGCGGGGATGAGCTCGCCCAGGCCGCGGGGGAAGTAGGGGTGCAGGTGCTCGGGGATGCCGCTTTCGGTCAGCTGCGCCTTGATTTCTTCTGCGCTGAGGGTGGTGGGTGCTGCCGCGCGGACGGGTGCGTGGTGTGTGTTGTTTTCAGTCATGACTTCCAGTGTACTCCTCGGTTTTTGTTGCTTTAGGCGGGATAGCTTTTCGCGGGTGCTTCCGGGTGCGGGTCAGCCCCGCCTCCTGAACTCAGGAGGCGGGGCTGAAAAACGCTATGGAAGCGGAGAGGATTAGGCGGAAATGGCTTCTGCCTTTTCGATGTCCTCGTCGCGGATTTCCTTATCGGGATTCGCTCCGATTGCCTTGGAGATGCGCTCGGTCAGGGTTGCGATGGTCGCGTCACCGGTCACGTTGGTCGCGGTGCCGAAGGAATCCTGAGCCAGGTACAGAGCAATCATCAGGGCAATCATGGAGGAGTCAAAGCCAAGCATAGACTCCAGCAGACCGATTGCGGTCATCACGCCACCGCCGGGAACGCCGGGAGCGGCAACCATCATCACGCCGAGCACTAGAATCATGGGAACCAGCGAACCGAAGTCGGGGCTCTTACCGGTCATGAACAGCACAGCCACCGCGCAGGAGGTAATGGTGATCATGGAGCCGGAGAGGTGAATGGTTGCGCACAGCGGAATCGCGAAGTCCACCACGCGAGCAGAGATGCCAGCCTTCTTTGCAGAACGCACGGTCACCGGGATGGTCGCAGCCGAAGACTGGGTGCCGATTGCGGTGAAGTACGCGGGCATCATGGTCTTGAGCATCTGGATGGGGCTACGGCGAGACACCGCGCCAGCCACCGAGTACTGCAGGGCCAGGGTGACCCAGTGCAGAATAATCACCATGACGAACACAAGACCGAAAACGGAGAGAATCTTGGCGACCTGACCGGCGAGGGTCATGTTCGCGAACACGCCCACAATGTGTACGGGCAGCAGGGGGATAATCACGTAGCTGAGCATCTTCTCAACGATGACCTGGAAGTCCTCGAAGAGGTTCAGCATTGCGCGGGTCTTCAAAGCGGTAATGCCCAGGCCCAGGATGAAGGAGAGAATCAGGGCGCTCAGCACGCCCATAATCGGGGTCAGCTGAATGGAAACGTAACCGGTGGAGAGGGCGTTCTCGGGGTTATCGAAGGATGCGAGCTGCTGACCCTTCAAGATGATGGGGTAGAGCAGCAGTGCGCAGGTCAGTGCCAGGAAGCCAGCAAGGACGCTGGAGAGGTATGCCAGACCCACGGTGATGCCGAGCATCTTGCCTGCACCCTGCGCGAGAGAACCAATGCCGGGCACGATGAAGCCGATAATAATCAGTGGAATCGCGAAGCTTAGGAAGGCGCTGAACACGGTGGAGAAGGAGACGAAGAGCTGCACAATGAAGTCGGTGGCGATGGATGCGCCGGTTGCGTCATTAATGCCGCTAATCATTCCGGGGGTCAGCAAGCCGATGAGTACACCCGATGCAATCGCGATGAGAATCCATACGAGAAGGGGTAGTTTTTTGAGTGCCTTCATAGTTTCCTAAATAAGGGTTCGTTGTGTGTTGAGCGCGGGATGTGCCCTCACGGTCCGGTGAATCCTGCCGGTGAATTCTGGGTAGAGTTCTGCCTATGAATACACGGGATGTGGGGGTTCCTACGCTGGAGGCGATAATAAGGTTATATATTATCTGGAAACTGTATTATTATCCACCTCACATAGTGGCTTGGGGCACAATTTTTGGGACAAAACTCACCAAACGCCCCCCACCGGCACCTACATATGAGGTAAAACTCTTTCCACACACCCTGTTATTCCGCTATATGGCACAGCACCGGCACCCAACACAGCACCGACACCCAACACAGCGCGGGCGCCTCCCCACAGGGCTAACCAGTAGCCACCGAAACTAGCCCCCCGAACCCAGCCGTCACGAAGCCAACCACCAAGAAAACTCAGACTCGATACACTAGAGGAGTGACTACAGAGAACAAAACCCTCCTGCTCATTGACGGACACTCCCTCGCCCTACGCTCCTTCTTCGGCATCTACACCATGGCCGAAAAGACCGGACAGCACATCTTCGTGCGCAGCGACGGCCAGCACACCGAAGCCGTCCACGCCTTCCTCTCCACCCTGCTGAGCATCATCAAAGACAACCAGCCCAGCCACATCGCCGTAGCCTTCGACCTACCCGGCGGCACCTTCCGCACCGCCGAATACGGCGAATACAAGGGCGGCCGCAACGCCATCCCCGAAGCCTTCAATGGCCAGATTGACCTCATCAAAAAGATGCTCGGCGCGCTCAACATCCCCGCGCTCACCTACGAAAACTACGAAGCCGACGACATCGTCGCAACCCTCACCCGCCGCGGCACCGAAGCCGGCTACAAGGTCCTCATCCTCTCCGGCGACCGTGACATCTTCCAGCTCGTCACCGACGACGTCACCCTGCTCTACCCGGTCACCACCGGCCCCTCCAAGGGTATTCAGCGCATGGACCCCGCCGCCGTCGAAAAGAAAACCAAAGTACCCCCGCACATGTACCCCGACCTTGCCGCCCTCACCGGCGAACAGGCGGACAACCTGCCCGGCGTACCCGGCGTGGGTCCCGGTTTCGCCGCTAAATGGCTCGGCGAATACGGCTCCCTCGACGCCGTCATCGAAAACAGCGACAAAATCGGCGGCAAGAAGGGCGAAGCACTACGCGAAAACATCGACAACGTCGTGCGCAACCGCCGCCTCAACCAGCTCGTCAACGACCTCGACCTGAACGTCACCCTCGAAGACACCGCATTCACCCCCGACCTGGATGCACTCAACACCTTCTTCGACGAAGTAGAATTCCGCACCATCCGCAAGCGCGCCGCCGACACCCTCGGCCCCATCGTGCGCGCCGCCGGAACCGCAGGCTCTGCAAGCTCCACCGCAGAAGCAGGGGAGGAGGGCGCCCCCAAGAAGGCACCCACCGGCCCCGTCTACGCACCCATTGCCACCAGCGCACCCACCAAAAACGCAGACGCAGCAGCATTCCGTGCCTTCTGCGCCGCCGCAGCCGAAGAAAACTACGGCAACGACGAACAGGGCGTGCCCATCGCCGTACCCGAACGCCTCGAAGGTGCCGTGACCCTCTACCCGGTCACCAACCTGCCCGTAGCACGTCCCGCCATCGGCGACGCACCCGCCGTCAAGGTCACCAAAACCAAGATCCGCGCCGCCGAAGAAAACCCCGAATTGCTCGGCGTGCTCCTCACCAGCAAGAACACTAGCCTCTGGATCGATACCCGCACCATCGACCCGGAACTCGACGCCGCCCTCGCCGCCTGGCTCTCCGACGAAGCAGCCCGCAAAATCGTCATGGACCTCAAGGTTCAGCGCAAACTCCTGCGCGCCTACGGCTACGAACTTGCCGGCGCCGTCGAAGACCCCGCCCTGTCCTCCTACATGTGCGGCTTCATCCCCACCGCAACCCGCAAGCTCTTTTCCGAACGCATGGAAGACCTTGCCGAACGTTACCTTTGGATCCCCAAGGACCCCTACGCGCAGCTCGTCTTCCAGCCCGAAGAAGACGAGGCAGAACCCTCCCTCTTCAGCCTGCCCGGCGAAGCCGAACCCGTCGACAACCTGCGCTACTTCACGCAAATCAGCCGCATCATCCACGAACTCGCACGTCTGCTGCACTTCGAAATGGAAGAGCACGGCCAGCTGAAGGTCTACGAAGAAATCGAACTGCCGCTGCTCTACGTCCTCGCAGACATGGAGCAGGCAGGCATCGCCGTCTCCGACGCACTCCTGACCGAATTGCACGACACCTTCTCCGCACGCGCTAACCAGGCGCAGGACGCCGCACGCACCATCATCGGCGACACCGTCCAAACCGACGACGGCGAAGAACCCCTCAATCTCGCCTCCGTCAAACAGCTGCAGACCGTGCTCTTCGACAAGCTCGCCCTGCCGCACACCCGCAAAATCAAATCCGGCTACTCCACCGACGCCGAATCCGTCACCGAACTGCTCACCAAAATCTCCCCGGAGTCCGACGGTGCCGCATTCCTCGGTGCGCTCGCCGCCTACCGCGACAACATCAAGCTCGTACAGACCGTCGAAGGCCTGCAGAAAGCAGCCGCCGACGACGGACGCGTGCACACCACCTTCCAGCAGGGTGCCGCCGCCACCGGCCGCCTCTCCTCGACCGCGCCGAACCTGCAGAACATCCCGATCCGCACCGAAGAAGGCCGCCGCATCCGTGGCGCATTCATCGTCGCGCCCGCACCCGTCGATGGTGTGGAGTACGAGGGTCTGCTCACCGCCGACTACTCGCAGATCGAAATGCGCATCATGGTGCACCTCGCCGCCGACGAGAAGCTCATCGCAGCCTACGAAGCGGGGGAGGACCTGCACCGTTACGTCGGCTCCGAAGTCTTCGGCGTCGCCCCCGAAGAAGTCACCCCCGAGCAGCGCTCCAAGGTCAAGGCAATGTCCTACGGCCTGGCATACGGCCTGTCCCGCTTCGGCCTCGCCAAGCAGCTGAACATCAGCTCCGATGAAGCAGGCGAACTGCGCACCAACTACTTCAAGCGCTTCGGACGCGTGGGACGATTCCTGCGCGGCGTGCTCAAGCAGGCACACCAGGACGGCTACACCGAAACCATTTTCGGCCGCCGCCGCGTGCTGCCCGACCTGGACTCGCCCAACCGTGTACGCCGAGAAGCCGCCGAACGTGCCGCCCTCAACGCCCCGATTCAGGGCACCGCCGCGGACATCATCAAGATCGCCATGATCAACATTCACCGCCGCCTGCGCGAAGAGGGTCTGAAGACCCGCATGCTACTGCAGGTGCACGACGAAATCATCCTCGAAGTCGCCACCGGTGAGCGTGAAGCCGCCGAACGCGTGCTCGTCGAGGAGATGAGCGGTGCCGCCTCCCTGCGTGTTCCTCTGGATGTGCAGGTCGGCTGGGGTAAGTCCTGGCAGGAGGCGGGCCACTAGGCGCGTTTCTTCCGCCTGGCTCCGCATGGAAAAGCGGTGCTCAGCTTGGCTCTGCGTGGGATGCACTGTTCCGCTTGGAAAGGTGGTTATCGTCCTCGTTCCTACAGGGAACCCGCCC
>NZ_KV808409.1:123278-201992 GCF_001812285.1 Rothia sp. HMSC065B04 | reverse complement strand
GTGATTCGCACCACAAAGTTTCTTTCCTAAACTCCTCCAACATCACCATTCAGATGACCAAGGATCTTCTAAGCAAGAAACCAAAACACTATACAATTGAAAGACAGTCAAACCGCTTCTGACTAGGAGAAACACCGAAGAAAACTCTTCGTTTTTTCCTCCTCGCCGCGGCGACTCATACAACTATACAGATGCCTAAACGCCCCTGCAACCCGAAAATGGGTGAAGTAGACCACAAAAAGGACCTTGAAAGGGTCTCAAACACCCTCACAAACACCAAACCGCCTAGTCAGCACAGGATAAGCTCCTCAAAAGCTCTTTGAAAAAAGTTTAAAAACCTTCAAAAGACCCCGAAAAACCTGCAGAAGCTCCCTGAAGAGCCCATATAGAAGGGCAGAAAAGCCTCTCAGCATCAAGAAGATAAGAAGAGAAGACGGGAAGAAAAGATGGGAAGAGGGGCTCCGCCCCCTCCCCCATCTCTGTATCCCGCATATCTGTACCGCTGCACTTCCCCGTTCTGTACCTCCCAGTTCTGTAGTCTCCCTATATATGAGCACCTATATATGGGGAGAGCACAGAAAAGGAGGGCACCCCCTCACGGGGCGCCCTCCTTGTTCAAGCTATAGGGTTCAAGCTACAGAGCTACAGTCCGTAGCTCGCTAGCTTCAAAACTTTAGTTCGCGGAAGCGCGACGACGAGAAACATCGTACAGAGTAATACCCACAGCCATCGCCGCGTTCAAAGACTCCATCGCAGAATCAATCGGAATCGACACAATCTGATCGCAGTTCTCAGTCACCAGGCGGGACAGACCCTTACCCTCAGAACCAACCACCACGCACAGCGGCTCATTCGCAAGCTCCAGAGCCGGCAACTCAATATCGCCGCCGCCATCCAGACCAATCACGAAAATACCCTGCTCCTTAGCCTGCTGAATCACGCGAGTCAGATTAGTCGCCATCGCAACAGGAATACGAGCAGCCGCACCAGCACTAGTCTTCCACGCACCAGCAGTCACAGCAGCCGAACGACGCTCAGGAATAATCACGCCATCACCGCTAAACGCGGACACGCTACGAATAATCGCACCCAAGTTACGCGGATCAGTAATACCGTCCAAAGCAACAAACAGCGGCGGAGTCGACAGCTTACCCGAGTGCCAACGCTCCATAGTATCCAGCACCAGGTCAGTAGCGTCCGGGTATTTGTACGGAGGAATCTGCATCGCAACACCCTGATGCACAGAACCATCAGTCAAACGATCCAGCTCGCTACGCGGAATCTCCAGCATCGGAATATTGCGCTTATTCGCAATAGTCATGATCTCGCGAACGCGGTCATCAACCTCAACACGGCTCATAATGTACAAGTGCTTCGAGGGAATCTCAGTACGCAGAGCCTCAAGCACCGCATTACGACCAGTCACCAGCTCATCGCTAGCACGCTTACCGCCCAGACGAGTCTGGAACTTACGGTTCGTACCGGTAGCAGCACGACGCTCCGCCGCGCGCTTCATCTTATACGCCTTGTGATAAACGCGGTCCTCAGCCTTCGGAGTAGGGCCCTTACCCTCAAGCGCCTTACGACCGTGACCACCAGTGCCCTTAGTAGCACCCTTCTTCTTGCTGGTAGCGCCCGGGCGCGAACCTGCCTTAGCCATTCTTCTCTTCCTTCGTCAAAGTAATGAATACGAGTCTACGCGAGAGAAACCCGCTCGACCTAAGCCTTACGCACAAACGCGGGGCACATCACCCTCTAGCCAACGCTCCAGCTCGAACCATTCGCGCCATCCTTCACCTGCACACCAGCAGACGTCAACAGATCACGCATCGCATCAGCCTTCGCCCAATCCTTCTGAGCACGAGCATCAGCACGCTCCGCCAACACAGCCTGAATCAGCGCATCCAAAGCCTCATGCTCAGCACCCGAAGTGCCCTCAGCATTAAAGCTCATCAGCTGCGCCAGACCCAGCACCTCAGCCATAGCCATCACAGCATTAGCCGCCTCCGAAGCATCCTCACCAGCGGCAAGCGCAGCATTACCCGCACGAGTCTGCTCATGCAGAACAGCCAGGGCACGCGGAATGTTCACGTCATCATCCATCGCCTCAGCAAAAGCCTCCGGAACCTCACGACCCGGCTTCAGCAAATCCTGAGTAGCGGCGAGGAACGCCTCAACACGCTCAATAGCGGTTGCTGCCTCCTGCAGAGACGAGGGACGGTAATCCAGCACCGAACGGTAATGCGCGCTACCCAAGTAGTAGCGAACCACCAGCGGACGAGCCATCTCAAGCATCTGCGCCGGCGAAATCGTATTACCGATAGACTTCGACATCTTCTCACCCTCATAGGTGACCATGCCGTTGTGCATCCAGAAGTTCGCGAAATCATCACCGGCAGCAGTCGACTGCGCCAGCTCATTCTCATGGTGCGGGAAACGCAGGTCCAAACCGCCACCATGAATATCAAAACGCGAACCCAAGTACTTACCCGCCATCGCCGAGCACTCCAGATGCCAGCCCGGACGGCCGCGACCCCACGGGGACTCCCACGAAGCAGTCAGCGGCTCGCCCTCCTTATAACCCTTCCACAGGGCAAAATCGCGAGGGTCACGCTTACCGCGCGGATCAGCATCCGCAGAATCCTGCATATCCTCAACGCTCTGATTCGTCAGCGCGCCGTACTTATCCCACGAACGCACATCAAAATACACGTCACCAGAATCATCCAGCGCAGGGTACGCGTGGCCGCGATCAATCAGACGCTGAATCAGAGCAAACATCTCCGGAATATGACCGGTCGCGCGCGGCTCATACGTCGGCGGATCAATACCCAATGCCGCATACGCCTGAGCAAAAACCTTCTCAAAACGGTACGCGAGCGCCCACCACTGCTCATTCGGGAACTCACCCTCAAAACCGGGCTCCATAGAATCAGCAGACTTCGCCAAAATCTTGTCATCAATATCAGTGACATTGCGGACCGTCGTCACCTTCAAACCGCGGTAACGCATCCAACGGCTCAACTGGTCAAAAACCAACGCCGAACGGATATGGCCCAGATGCGGTTCACCCTGCACCGTAGCACCACAATAATAGATACGCGCCTCACCGGGCACGACGGGCTCAAACTCACGAATAGTCGCGGAAGCTGAATCATAAAAACGCATAGTCACACTCTCATTCTACGGGGTCGGCTCAGACGCCGGGGCGGTAAATCAGCGATAGGTTACAGAATGGCTCGAAGCAGCCAAACACCTACGAACGCGGGTACACCAACGCCGTCGCGATAGCAGCCACACCCTCGCCGCGGCCCGTCAAACCCAGACCGTCAGTAGTCGTCGCAATCACCGTCACCGGAGCACCCGCCGCCTCGCTCAGCACGCGGTTCGCCTCATCACGGCGCGGAGAGAACTTCGGGCGGTTACCCACCAGCTGAACGCTCACATTACCAATCTCAAAACCAGCAGCACGCACAATCGCCGCAGCCTCAGAAAGAATACGAACACCAGAAGCGCCCTTCATATCCGGGCGGTCCACACCGAAATTAGAGCCCAAATCCCCCGTGCCGGAGGCAGCAAAAAGAGCGTCCGCGGCAGCATGAGCCACTACATCACCATCAGAATGGCCGCTCAAACCACGCTCACCCGGCCAATGCAGACCAGCAATATACAGAGGAGTGCCCTCCTCACCAAAAGCGTGGACATCAACACCGGTACCAACACGAGGAATAACAGTCATCACAGGACCCTTCAATCGATCAAACATCTTCTCAGCAGCAACACCTCGGCAAAAGAGGCATTAGGCGGCAGGGTTAGGCAACAGAAACACCAAACAGCGCGCGAGCAACCCGCAAATCCATCGGAGTCGTCACCTTAAACGCATCCGCATCACCGGCAACCGTCAACACCGGCTCGCCCGCCGCCTCCATCGCCATCGCATCATCAGTGAGCAGCTCAGCCTCCTCAGCAGGCAGGGAACGGCTACGCTCATGTGCCGCCAACAGGGCAGCCACCTCAAAACCCTGAGGAGTCTGCACCGCACGCATCTGCGCACGCGAAGGAGTACCCGTCACCAAACCAGCAGAATCCACAGTCTTCACCGTATCCACCACCGGCAACACAGGAATCACCGCACGCACAACACCCTGCGGGCTCTCAGCACCCAAACCCTCAAGCACACGGTGATACACCTGCGGCGGAGTAAAAGCACGAGCGCAATCATGAATCAGCACATAATCCACCGGAACCTGCGCATCCTTCAAAGCATCCAACGCCGCAACCACCGAAGCAGTACGCGTATCACCACCGGCAGTAATCAACGCACCGGCACGGCGGGCGTCCTCCAAAAGCTCCGGGCAACTCGCCGAACAATCAGCAGGAACAGTCACCACCACATGCTCCGCAACACCCGAAGCGAGCGCACCCTCCAACGCATAATCCAGCAGGGTACGACCATGCACACGCACAGCGGCCTTCGGGATCGGCTCACCCAGGCGAGTACCCGAACCAGCCGCCAAAACAATCACAGCAGTATTCGCCGCAGAAGCAGAACTCATCAGTCTCAAGCCCGCCTACGCCTCGAACTTATAGCCCAAGCCGCGAACCGTCACCACATACTGCGGGGCAGAAGAATCCGGCTCAATCTTCGAACGCAGACGCTTAATATGCACATCCAGGGTCTTCGTATCACCCACATAGTCGGCGCCCCACACACGCTCAATCAGCTGGCCACGAGTCATCACACGACCCACATTGCGCAGCAGAATCTCCAGGAGCTCAAACTCCTTCAGCGGCATAGAAATCTCTTCACCATTAACCGTCACCACATGGCGGTCAATATCCATACGCACCGGGCCGCCCTGCAGCACCGACTCAGTAGCAGAATCAGTCTCCGCCGAACGACGACGCAACACCGCGCGGATACGAGCAATCAGCTCACGCGCAGAATACGGCTTCGTCACATAGTCATCAGCGCCCAGCTCCAGACCCAGCACCTTATCCAGCTCAGAGTCCTTAGCGGTCAACATGATAATCGGGACCGAAGACACCTCACGCAGCTTACGGCACACCTCCATACCGGACATGCCCGGAAGCATCACATCCAGAAGCACCAAATCCGCGCCCTCGCGGTCAAACACCGGCAGAGCGTCCAGACCGTTGTCCACAACAATCGTCTGGAAACCCTCACGACCCAGCAAAAACGCAAGGGGATCCGAGAGGGCCTCTTCGTCCTCAACAATCAGAATTTTAGACATCAATAACTTCCTTCGATTCCATAAAACCTATACCGCTAACACTACACTGCGGCCGGAGGCTCATTCAGCGGCAACGCCAACGTAAACGTCGAACCTTCCTGCGGCATCGACCGAACCGTCACGCTACCACCGTGCTGAGTCATCACATGCTTCACAATGCTCAAGCCCAAACCAGTGCCGCCCGTCTGACGCGAACGAGCCGGATCAACCCGGTAAAAACGCTCAAAAATACGCTTCTGCTCGTCCTCCGGAATACCCACGCCCTGATCAGCAACCTCAACCAGCAGCTGATCAGCCACACGGTGCACCCAAATATCCACCTTCGTATGCTCCGGCGAATAACGCACCGCGTTCTCCACCAGGTTCTGCACAGCAATACCGAGCAGCTCGGCGTCACCGTACACCTCGGGCACCTCCTCGATGCGGGTAGAAATCTGAATGTCCTTCTCCTCCGCCACAATATGCGAACGGTCCACCGCATCAGTAACCAAAGAAGGCACCGACACCGGACCACCACGCGCAATCACATCGGTCGACTGCAGACGCGAAAGCTCAATAATGTCACGCACCAGCGCAGACAGGCGACGAGTCTCCTTATGCAGACGACCCACAAAATACTCAATCGCCTCCGGGTCATCACTCGCCTGCTCAATAGCCTCAGCCAACAGACTCACCGCACCCACCGGAGTCTTCAACTCATGCGACACATTCGCCACAAAATCATTACGCATACGCTGCACACGAGAAATCTCAGTGCGGTCATCCGCGAGCACCAAAATGTACTCGTCCCCCAGCGAAGCAACACGCACATCCAAGACCAGCGCCTCACCCTCACCGCGGTCAATCTCAAAAGTACGCTCCGCAAAAATACCGCGATGACGCACCGTGCGAATCATATCCGCCAACTCATCAGACGCCACCGTATGACCACGCACCAGACCCATCGCGTACGCACCCGGAGAAGCCTGAACCACGCCGCCCACCTCATCAATCACCAGGTAGGCGCGACCAATCACAGCAAGTACCTGAGCGGCACCATCACGCAGCGCCGGCGCCGACACCAAACTACGCTCCTGCTCCCGCTCACTACGCGCCACCGCATTCATGCTCAGGACGCCCACCAGCAGACCTATCATGCCCGCAATAAAGGCGATCAGACCGGCATCCATGTACTTCCCTTCCATTCGGGTACCCCATAAGTATAAATGTGGCCGATACCCAGCACTCAGGCGAATGCTCTTCTTCTCAGGCACGCTCCCCGTACAGAAACCTTGCAGACAACGCAATGAGCCGCCCACCTTACCGGTGAACGGCTCATCACAATGACAGGGGTGAAACCCTGCCGGAGGTATTACTTACCCTGGTTTGCTACGGCAGCAATAGCGTCCTTAGCAGCCTCGGGGTCCAGGTACTCGCCGGGCTTGACGGGCTGGAAGTTCTCATCCAGTTCGTAGTACAGCGGAATACCGGTGGGGATGTTCAGGCCAGCAATGTCCTCGTCGGAAATGCCCTCGAGGTGCTTGACCAGCGAACGCAGGGAGTTACCGTGTGCAGCAACCAGAACGGTCTTGCCTGCTGCGAGGTCGGGCTTGATGTCCGACTCCCAGTAGGGAAGCATACGGCCCAGAACGTCCTTCAGGCACTCGGTGCGAGGAGCGTTCTCAACATCCGCGTAGCGGGGGTCGTTTGCCTGCGAGTAGGGGTCGTTGTCATCCAGCGGGGGCGGCGGAACGTCGTAGGAACGACGCCAAGTCATGAACTTCTCGTCGCCGTATTCCTCGCGAATCTCGGACTTGTTCTTACCCTGCAGAGCACCGTAGTGACGCTCGTTCAGGCGCCAGGTGCGCTTGACGGGAATCCACAGACGGTCTGCTGCATCCAGTGCAAGGTTTGCGGTGTTGATTGCGCGACGCTGCAGGGAGGTGTGAACAACATCGGGGAGGATGTTGCGCTCTGCCAGCAGCTCGCCGCCGCGCTTAGCCTCAGCGCGGCCCTTATCGGTCAGGTTAACGTCCACCCAGCCGGTGAACAGGTTCTTCTCGTTCCACTCGGACTGGCCGTGGCGCAGGAGTACTAGTTTGTAAGTCATACCTCTATTTTTTCATTTACCCGCCGGTTTGTCATGCCTTAGAGCCTAGAAAATATGCATTCTCCCAAAAATTTATAAGGGTCTTTTCTACCAGAACGAAAGGCTCAAAAACCCCGCCAGAAAAGGGCAAAGCCCCGCACACCATCCGACCGGGACAAACCCATCAGACAGCGCACGAGGCTTCACCATCTATCGCCCAAAGCGAGCGCAAAAGCTAACGCTAGAAACGGCGGCGACCCACCGAAGGCCACACACCAGCCAGGAACACGCAGCTAATCACAGCAGCAATCAGCTGAAGAATCAGCACATTACTATCGCCGCCAGTTACCGCAGCAAAAACGCTAAACAGCGACACAGCAGCAGAACCACCGGTCAGAGCCAGCCACGTGTTCTTCGGGCGCTTACCAGCAAAATCGTACGCGTTCGCCGGAGAAGCCCACGCACGAACAAAAGCCAGCACACCAACCGCAGCACCAGCGATAGCCAGCAGCGTATCAATAAAAGTGGTCACATACACGACCAGCAGAATAGGAGACATAGTATTCCTTAGAATCAGCAGCTTCTCTAGACAAGCCTAGCAAAGTGCCTAGCGGACAGCCTTAAAGGCCTCAACCAAGTCATTGTAAAGGTCATCCACGTTCTCAATACCCACCGACAGGCGCAGCAGAGACTCCGGAATTGAATCCGGCTCGTTACCGTGGCGACGACGACGCTCCACCAGGGACTCCACGCCGCCCAGGGAGGTTGCCGGGGTCCACAGCTTCAGCGCCTCCACGACGTTACGGGCGCCGACAGCGTCCGTATCCAGGGTGACGCACAGAATCGCACCGAAACCGTCCATCTGCTTCTTCGCAACCTCATGACCGCGGTCGCTCTCCAGACCCGGGTAACGCACCTCAGTCACGAAGGGGTGCTCACTCAGACGCTCTGCAAGAACCTGCGCGTTCTCTACAGCACGTTCCACGCGCAGTGCCAGGGTGCGCAGACCGCGCAGGCCAAGCCACGCCTCCACCGGACCGGGGATTGCGCCGTTGGTGATGCGGTGGTGACGCATCGCCTTGTACAGCTCCTCGTTCGAGGTCAGAGCCATACCCAGCAGCACATCTGAGTGGCCCGCAAGGAACTTCGTAGCGGAGTGAACCACTACGTCTGCACCCAGATCCAGGGGACGCTGCAGAATCGGGGTTGCGAAGGTGTTATCCACCGCGGTCACAATGCCCAAGCGGCGAGCAGCAGAAAGCAGGGCAGGCAGGTCAGCAACCTCAAGCATCGGGTTCGTGGGGCTCTCCAGCCACGCCAGGACCTTCGGCTCCGAGTAGTTCACGTTCTCCGGGGTCACGCCGGTGCGGGATGCGGCATCCTCCATAGCGGCGATAACGCTCTCGGTGTCTTCAATGTCCACGCGAACAAGCTCAATGATGCCGCGGCGTTCCAAATCCTTGCACAGGGTCACCGACGCCATGTATGCGTGCTTAGGAATCAGAACGATGGAACCAACCGGCACCAGGTCGATGACAGCAGCGACAGCAGCCATACCGGAGGGGAACAGCAGACCGGGCTGGGTAGCGTTCTCCAGCTTTGCCACAACCTCTTCCATGCCCTCCCAGGTGGGGTTCGAGAAGCGGGCGTACACGCGGTCCTGCTCAATATTGACGGCGTCCACACCGCGGTAGGTGGAAGAAAGAACGATCGGAGGGTTCACCGGCGCATCATGCTCGTGTGCCGGGCGGCCGCCAGAGACGACGAAGGTCTCTGCGGAGTAATTCATGTCGTGGTTATCTGCACTCATGTCTTTAAGCCTGGCACACCCTGGCATAGAACGCACGTCCGCGCAGGTGATAGAGGAGAGGATTTACATGTTTTTTATCTGTAAGCGCACTCAGTGTTGTTCAGAACCGTCACCGAAGCCACACCGAGGATTTGAGGAGACCCGGTACCCTTAAAAGTGATGGATACTCTCAGCTACACCCCCGATGCACAGAATCTTCCCACCGACCCGACCGGTCGCCGCGGGCTTTTTATCGTGGTCGAAGGAGGCGACGGCGCCGGCAAAACCACCCAGCTCGCCCTGCTGAATGAAGCACTCAGCGCCCGCGGATACCGTGTCATCACCACCCGCGAACCCGGCGGCACCGAGATTGGTGAAAAGCTGCGCGCCCTCGTCCTTGAAGCGGGTCAGGGCACTATTGACGACCGCACCGAGGCGCTAATCTTTGCGGCATCCCGCGCGGCTCACGCTTCCCAGCTGATTCGCCCGGCGCTCGCTGAGGGCGCCATCGTGCTCAGTGACCGCTATATTGATTCTTCCGCCGCGTACCAGGGTGTTGGCCGTGATCTGGGTATTGAAACCATCGTCGATTTGAGCCGCTGGGCTACCGCCGACCTGGTACCCGATGCAACTCTATTGCTGAGTGTGCCGCTGAGCGCCGAGCAGGAACGCATGGACCAGCGCGGCACCGTCGACCGTATTGAGGCTGAAGGCGCCGCGTTCAAGGCCCGCATTCACGGTGCGTTCGAGCAGATCGCCCGCGAGGACGCTAACGGTTCGCACCGCATCATTGATGGTGTGGGCACAATTGATGAGGTGCACGCGCGCGTGCTTGAGGTGATTGAGCCTCTGCTTGCCGCCCGCGAACTGGTCCGCACCGGTCAGGAGGACTCATGAGTCTCTGGGATACCCTGCTGATTCCTGCCGATAAGCTCCAGCAGCTACGTACGGATGCCGCTGCCGCCCGCCCCACACACGCATGGCTTTTCACGGGCGCGACCGGTGCGCCTCACCGTGAGGCTGCAAAAATTTTCGCTGCCGCGCTACTGTGCGAGCAGCCCGA
Organism: Rothia sp. HMSC065B04; assembly: GCF_001812285.1. Classification (NCBI taxonomy): domain Bacteria; kingdom Bacillati; phylum Actinomycetota; class Actinomycetes; order Micrococcales; family Micrococcaceae; genus Rothia; species Rothia sp. HMSC065B04. The sequence continues at coordinate 191,817 of NZ_KV808409.1, read as the reverse complement.
CCCGCAGAACCGCGGATGCGGCCAGTGCAAGGGCTGCGTGACCGTCATGAACGGTTCGCACGCAGATTTCACGCACTTTAGTACCGAGGCGACGCACATCAGTATTGATGAGGCACGCGAGCTGGTCATGAAGGCTCAGGACCGCCCGACCGTGGGTCGATGGCGCGTGATTCTGGTCGAGGACACCGAGCGTATGCCGGAGCGTACCTCCAATGTGCTGCTGAAGGCGATTGAGGAGCCGCCGCCGCATACGATTTGGTTGTTGACGGCGCCCTCCCCCACCGATGTGCTGGTAACGATTCGTTCGCGTTGCCGCCCGGTGCAGTTGCCGGTTCCTACCGATGCGCAGGTGCACGAGTATTTGTTGGCGCACGGTGTGGTGGATCCTTTGGCGCAGCGTGCGGCGCGTCTGGCTCTGGGGGATGCACAGGAGGGGTACCGTTTGGCGACCGATGAGCAGGCGATGGCTCGTCGAGAGTTGATTACCTCCCTGATTCTGAATGTTCGTTCTATTTCTTCGGCTTTCAACGCAGCTGAGAAGCTCACCGACCTTGCCGACCAGAACGCACAGGCTGTCTCCGCTCTCAAGGATGAGCAGGAACGCCAGGAGCTTCTGACTCTGCTGGGTATTCGCGAGGGTGAGCGTGTTTCGCCGTCCTTGCGAGCGCAGGTTCGCCGCCTGGAGGAGCAGCAGAAGCGCCGCGCTAAGCGCGTTTCCTCCGATACGCTGTTGCGTTCCGTGGCGCAGGTTCAGACGGTTCTGCGTGATGCGTTGACGGTAGCTCTGTCGGCGCAGGCTCCGCTGGTCAATGAGCATTTGCGTGAGCCTCTGGAGGCGTTCTGCACCCGCCGTTCCGCCCAACAACTACTGGAGGATGTGCAGGCGGTCGAACTGACTCTGCGTCGCCTGAAGACAAATGCGAATGCGCGTCTGGCGCTTGAGGCGTTGATGAGCCGCTTCGTGTACTAGAAACGCTCGGACAAGCATCTTTGGCTTTTCAATACAGTACAAGGGGAGGCACCGAAGAGATAATCTTCGGTGCCTCCCCTTTTCTATAGACTCTAAAAGTGCCTAGAGGTTAGTTGCGGAAACCGTGAACCGGCGACGGAATACGACCGCAGCGGGCGATGAACGCCTCCGCGCTGGGGGTGTGGGTGGGCATGACGGGTGCTCGACCGAGCAGACCGCCAAATTCGACCATGTCGCCTACGCCCAGGCCAACCGCCGGGATGACGCGGACCGCGGTGGTCTTGTGGTTCATCACACCGATTGCTGCCTCGTCGGCAATCATTGCGGCGAGGGTGGAGGCGGGGGTGTCGCCGGGAACCGCGACCATGTCCAGGCCGACGGAGCAGATAGCGGTCATTGCTTCGAGCTTGTCGAGGCTGATGTGTCCGGCAGCTGCGGATTCAATCATGCCGATGTCCTCAGAAATTGGGATGAAGGAGCCGGAGAGGCCACCGACGTTCGAGCACGCCATGAGGCCGCCCTTCTTCACCGCATCGTTGAGCAGTGCGAGGGCTGCAACGGTGCCGTGGGTACCGACGGTTTCCAGGCCCATCTCTTCGAGGATGTGCGCGACCGAGTCGCCAATCTCTGCGGTGGGCGCCAGGGAGAGGTCGATAATGTTGAACTGCACGCCCAGGCGCTCGGCGGCGAGGGTGCCGACCAGCTGGCCAACGCGGGTAATCTTGAAGGCTGCCTTCTTGATTTCTTCGGCGCAGGTGTCGAAGGATTCGCGGCGGACCTTCTGCAGGGCGCGGTGCACCACGCCGGGGCCGGAGACGCCCACGGAGATGGTGGTGTCTGCCTCCTGCACGCCGTGGAATGCACCCGCCATGAAGGGGTTGTCGCTGACGGCGTTTGCGAAGACGACGAGCTTGGCGCAGCCGAAGCCGTGCGCGTCCGCGGTCAGGTCTGCGGTGGCGCGAATAGTCTCGCCCATGAGCTTGACGGCGCTCATGTTGATGCCAGCGCGGGAGGAGCCAATGTCTACGGAGGAGCAGACCACGTCGGTCTCTGCGAGCGCTCGCGGGATGGAGCGAATCAGCTTTTCGTCAGCGGGGGTCATGCCCTTGTCGACGAGGGCACTGAAGCCACCGACGAAGTTCACGCCGACTGCCTTGGCGGCAGCGTCGAGGGTGCGGGCGAATTCTACGTAGTCCTCATCTTTGGAGGCGCCTGCCACCAGTGCGATGGGGGTGACGGCGATGCGCTTGTTGACAATCGGGATGCCGAGTTCAGCTTCGATACCTTCGCAAACGCTGACGAGGTTTGCCGCGCGGCTGGTGATCTTGTCGTAAATCTTGCGGCGGGCTACTTCGCCGTCGGAGTCGGCGCAGTCGAGCAGGGAGATGCCCATGGTGACGGTGCGAATGTCGAGCTTCTGCTCCTCGATCATTCGGATGGTTTCTAGAATATTGGTGTTGCGCATCAGTGGAGCCCTAGATGGCGTGCATTGCTTTGAAGATGGATTCTGCCTGGATGCGAATCTGCACCTTCTGTTCGTGTTCGACACCGATCATGGCTTCCTGCAGATCGATGAGGTTCTGCTGCGCTTCGTCGAAGGAGCAGTGCATGATCATGGTGAAGTATTCGCCCATGATGGTCTGGGAGACGTCGAGGACGTTGACCTTACGCTCGGCGAGGGTTGCGGTCACGGCAGCGATGATGCCTTCGTGGTCGATGCCTGTGACGGTGAGGATGATCTTCACAGTGTTCTCCTAGCAGTTTGGGGCTGCGTACCTGAGGAAGAGGTGCATAAAGGCACAGGTATACGCATATTTATAAGACCAATTATAGGTTACTCAGAACACACTGTGCAGGGTAGACACAAAAATATCCCCTGCATCCCATATTCGGGGCATAAAAAATCCACGCCTTCCCGGTCTGAATAAATACAGGGAAGAACGTGGATTCTTTATTATGTGCCAGTCTTGATGTATCTTTCGACACTCCTTATATCTGGCTAGATTATAACTGTCTAGAAGTTTTAGTTATCGAGGATTATTTCCTAAACATAAGAAGCAATGTACAGCTCGCCATTACCGCTCAAGGTTGCCTCGGAGGGCTCACCCACGTGCAACACCGACTCGGTAACACCCAGTACGAATTCCTCGGTGCCGTTGCCGTCCGCTGCGTGAATGGTGATTTCGCCGGATACGCTCAGTGCGGCGCTAATACCCTCGAAGGTGTACTCCTGCGGCTTGCCCTCTTCAACACGGATGCGGGTCACGCTCATGCGCTCATCCCACATGGCGTAGGTGCCGACAGGTGCGTTCTCGGGGGTGAGGCGCTGGATGACGGGGGCGTCCTGGCTTTCGCCGAGAACCTTAATGAGCTCCTCAGTATCGATGTGCTTCGCGGTCAGACCCGCGCGCATCACGTTATCGGAGGGGTTCATCAACTCAATAGCGGTACCGGAGACGTAAGCGTGCACCTGACCGTCGGGGGTAAAGGCGGATTCACCCGGTGCCAGGTGTACCAGGTTCATGACGAATGCTACGAGCAGACCGCGGTCGCCGGGGTACTTGCCGGCAACGATCTGCACGAGCTCCGCGGCATCAGCAATAGCAGCGTTTTCGGAGTCGGTCAGCTGTGCTGCCGCCTCGACAAGCTGCTCAACAGCCGCGGTGGCGGTCTCTTCGGGCATGCGAATGATCTCGGTCAGCAGCTGCTTGGGGGTAAGCTCCACGCGCTCTGCCAGCCAGCCAGCCTTGAACGCCTCGGCAAGCTCTGCCAGCTGCGCGGAGGTGCGCACACCGGTGAGCACACGCATCGGGGTCAGCGCAATAACGGTTTCGGGCTTGGAGTAGCGATCCTTGTAGTTGCGGTGCGGTGCATCAATCGCGATGCCGCGTGCCTGCTCGTCCTCGAAGCCAGCAATAGCCTGCTCGGGGGTGGGGTGCACCTGAATCGACAGGGGTGCATCAATCGCAAGGATCTTAAAGAGGAAAGGGAACCAGTCGGAGGTACGGTCCGGGCGCAAGAAACGGGAGGGCTCAGCCTGAATCAGTTCGTTGAGCGGGGACTCGGTGCCGTCAACGGTTGCGCGGGAGGGAGCAGCCGGATGCGCACCAACCCACACCTCAGCCTCGGGCTGCTCGGTGGGTACGGGCACGCCACGCATGCGTCCGAGAATTTCGCGGGAACCCCACGCATAATTCTGAATCTGGTTTTTTAGGGAAAAAATCTCACCCATGGGGGGAAATACCTCTCGACGTGAGTTGTCTGGAGTAAGTGACGTGATAAAAAACCCATACATTCAGCGGAATTTATAAGGTTTTACCTGCCCATTATAGAGGCTACTTGCACTTCTTTACCGCTAAAATAAAAGGCGTGACTACTATTAATCTACATGACTCATTCAAAGCGTACGACGTGCGTGGCATCGTCGGCGAAACCATTACCGCAGAGACTGTTCGCGCTACTGGCGCGGCTTTCGTAGACGTTCTGGGCCTGGAGGGCCAGACTATCCTGGTCGGCGGCGACATGCGCCCCTCCTCCCCCGAATTCATGGATGCATTCGCCCAGGGTGCAACCGCTCGCGGTGCAAATGTTGAGAAGATCGGTCTGATCTCCACTGACGTTCTGTACTTCGCATGTGGCGTTGAGAACGCTGCCGGTGTTACCTTCACCGCTAGCCACAACCCCGCAGAGTACAACGGCATGAAGATGGCTAAGGCTGGCGCTGTTCCGCTGTCTTCCGAGTCCGGTCTGTTCGACATCCGTGACCTGGCTCAGAAGTACCTGGATTCGGGCGAGATTCCTTCGGTTGAGAAGGTCGGCACCGTCTCTGAGAAGGACATTCTCAAGCCTTACGCAGAGTACCTGCGCAAGCTGGTTGATCTGTCTTCCATCCGCCCCCTGAAGGTTGTTGTTGACGCTGGTAACGGCATGGGTGGTATGACCACTCCCGCTGTTCTGGGCGACACCATCCTGCCGGGCCTGCCCCTGGAAATCGTTCCCCTGTACTTCGAGCTGGACGGTACCTTCCCGAACCACCCGGCTAACCCGCTGGAGCCGGCTAACCTGGTTGATCTGCAGAAGGCTGTTGTTGAGCACGGTGCTGACATTGGTCTGGCATTCGACGGCGACGCTGACCGTTGCTTCGTCATCGACGAGAAGGGTGAGCCCGTCACTCCTTCCGCTGTGACCGCTCTGGTTGCTGAGCGCGAGATTGCTCGTGCGAAGGCAGAGGGTAACGAAGAGCCCGTCATCATCTACAACCTGATCACCTCGAAGGCTGTTCCTGAGCTGGTTGAGAAGCTGGGCGGCCGCGCAGTGAAGACCCGCGTGGGCCACTCCTTCATCAAGGCTGTTATGGCTGAGGAGAACGGCGTTTTCGGTGGCGAGCACTCCGCTCACTACTACTTCAAGGACTTCTTCAACGCAGACACCGGCATGCTCGCTGCAATGCACGTGCTGGCTGCTCTGGGTGGTAGCGATCAGCCTCTCTCCGAAATCAGCGCGAAGTACTCCCCGTACGTTGCTTCCGGTGAGATCAACTCCGAGCTGGAAGACAAGGTTGCCGCTGTGGACCGCGTGCGTGCACACTACGCTAACGCTCCCGTGGTTGTTGAGGACTCCGACGGCACCACCTTCACCAACACCGAAGAGGGTTGGTGGGTTAACCTGCGTCCTTCGAACACCGAGCCTTTCCTGCGCCTGAACCTTGAGGCACCGGATGTTGCGACTATGGAGCGCGTCCGCGACGAGGTTCTGGCTCTGGTTCGCCAGGGCTAAGCACTAGCTAGCTGCTAAAGATCCCGTCCCGCAGATTATTTCTGCGGGACGGGATCTTTTATTTTGGGTTCTAAAAACCCGGCTAGGTTCTCCTATCTCAGAGGAAGAACCTAGCCGGGTTTAAGAAACCTAGCGGACGAGCCGGCTTACGGGGTTTTTACGCCTCGCGTGCCTGGTCGTGGAGCATCCACTGGTCGGGGCCGAAGATTTCGTAGTTGATGTTCTTGCCGGGAACGCCTGCCTCAACCAGTGCGGAGCGTACGCCCTGCATGAAGGGCAGCGGGCCGCAGAGGTAGACGTTAGCGTTGGCGGGAACGTCCAGCTTGGAGACATCGACGCGGCCGGTGAAGTCGCCGCCCTCGCCCTCGATGAAGGATACGAGGCGTGCGTTGGGCAGCTTGCCGACGAGCTCGGCGAGCTCTTCGCGCAGGGGCCAGGTGTCCAGGCGGCGGTCTGCGTGGACCACGGTCACGGGGCGCTCAGAGCCCTTCTCAACCAGCTCGGAGAGGAAGCTGAGCATGGGGGTGGTGCCGATACCTGCGGAGAAGAGGTACAGCGGTGCCTCGGGGTCGCCGAAGCCTTCCAGGGTCAGGTCACCGTAGGGGTTGGAAAGCTCGACGACTGCGCCGACTTCCAGCTCGTGCAGGATGGAGGTCATCTCGCCGTTGGGGTCAAGCTTCACAGCGATGCGGCGCTGGTTCTTTTCGCTGGGCAGCAGGGTGTACTGGCGTGCCTGGCGCAGACCGTCGCGTGCGGGAACAACGATGGAGATGTACTGGCCGCCCTTGGACTCGGTCATGGGGGTTTCGTCGGCAGGCTCGAAGGTCAGCACGACAACGTTCTCGCCGGTCTCCTTGCGGTCAACGAGCTTGAAGGGCGCGAACATGACGTCGTTTGCCTGGGAAGCGTACAGGCCCTTCTCCAGCTTGATGAGGGCGTTGCCCATGAGCCAGTAGACCTCGGTCCATGCCTCAACGATTTCGGGGGTAGCCAGGTCGCCCAGGTTAGCGGCGATTGCCTCGAAGAGGTACTTGTAGACGGTGGGATACTCTTCTTCCTTCAGGCCCAGGGATGCGTGCTTGTGTGCAACGCGGGAGAGGACCTCGTCGGGGTAGGAGTCCGGGTTCTGGACGATGTAGGAAGCGAACACAGCGATGGAGCCTGCCAGTGCCTTGGGCTGGGTGCCTTCGAGCTGGGAGGAGCGGGAGAACATGCCGTCCATCAGGTCGGGGCGAGCGGCGAACATTCGACGGTAGAAGTCGGGGGTGATGTCGTTGATGCGCTCAGCAATGATGGGCAGCGTTGCCTCAATGATGGGGCGGGACTTCTCGGAGAGCATGTCTTGCCTTCTTCCTGTGTGGTCACCTGGTCGTTGTGATGATGCCCTTGATATGTGTGGTGCTGGGGCGTTCACTCGGACAGCTCAGTTGGTGACGAAGTGTTTATAAAGCACCCTTACCGTAGCATTTTGCGGGGTGTTTGCGCTGAGTGCAGGTCACTCCCTGAGGGGTGTTGAGGGGTCTAGGTGAGACTTATGGTTCAGCTTGACTCAAAGAGAGAGCCCCGCGTCACACTATATATTTTCAGCACTGTTTTTGAGTTCACCGGGTGACTAGCCCCGAAGTCTGCATAAAAATTCTGGAATGAAAATATATTTACTATGGAAAGTATGCAGTGTGGTGCAAAAATGAATATGGTCACATTTTCTGCATTTGAAAAGCAAATTTGCAATATTCTGCATTTACTGCACAAATTTAGGACTCACGCAGGTTCCAGCAGTCACGCAGGCAGCGGCAAAATACTCCCCACTCCCCTCGAAAACCCTGCAAGAACCCCCTGCAAGAAAGCCGAGAGAACCCCGCGCGAACCGCCCAGCAGCCCCCGCGCCAACCGCAGAAACACCCTAAACTTCGTGTTAAAAACTCTATGGAGCCTCCCACCGGAAAGCTCCACAGGTACCACGTATTCCTTTAGCGTGCAGGCAGCGCATTCTCCGGAGGCGCGAAGCCTAGCTCCACAAATACCGGGCCAACGGGACGTGCACCGGCAGTCAACTCGCTAATCACAACCGAGTCCACCGAAGCATAGAACGCCTCGCGAGCCTTCGCCAGCACATTGCGCAGGCGACAGAACTTATCGAGGGGGCAGTGGCCATTCTCGTCCTCGCACTCAATCATGGGGATATCGCCCTCAGTAGCGCGAAGAATAGTGCCGACGGTCGCAGAACGACCCGCATCCGAAAGCATGACGCCACCGGAACGACCGCGAGTCGAGTCCAGGTAACCCATGTTCACGAGGAAAGCTACAGCCTTCGCCACGTGGTTGTAGGGGGTGTCCACACCTTCAGCGATCTTCTGGGTGGAAAGCTTCTGACCGGGCTCCAGAGCAGACAGGAGCATCAGAACGCGGAGCGAGACATCCGAGAATGCTGTCAAACGCATGGATACTCCTTCTAATCTCTCGTGCCACCACATATCAGTACATGTAGCAGCGGATATGCGCAGCTCGTGAAAGCCATGTGCATTCAAAAATCTTACATTGGAATTGTATAGGGGTGATAAGAGAGGCAAGAAATTATAACCAGCTGCTTCTGTGCCCCAACCACCCCGGCGGGGATTTAAAGTATTTCTCAAGAGCAAGTGGACTGCATAGCCTTACATTCACACCTTTGCGAGAAAACTTATCATTCCCCCCAGCTGACGGGGATTCAAATTTTCCCCAAGCAGAAGGAAGGAGCGGAATCTCATCGGGAGATTCCGCTCCTTCAATGCGCTAAACCTTAGGTATTAGCTGGAGTGTCTTAGCCCTCCAGAGCCTTCGCCAGAGCGTCGCGCTGTTCGCGAACCTCAGCAGGCAGCTTGTCGCCGAACTTCTCGAGCCACTCGTCGATGCTGGGCAGCTCAGCAACCCATTCTTCCTTCGAGACAGCCAGAGCAGCCTTCAGTTCTTCCTCGGAGATTTCCAGACCGGTCAGGTCCAGGTCTTCCTTGGTGGGAACGGTGCCCAGGAAGGTCTCCTGGCCGCCAGCCTTGCCGTCGAGGCGGTCGCAGATCCACTTCACAACGCGAGAGTTCTCGCCGAAGCCGGGCCATGCGAAGCCACCGTCGGGGGTACGGCGGAACCAGTTGACGTAGTAGACCTTCGGCATATTCTCAGCGCCGTGCTTCTTGCCCAGGTCCAGCCAGTGCTTGAAGTAATCACCAGCGTTGTAGCCGATGAAGGGCAGCATTGCCATCGGGTCGCGGCGAATCACACCGACAGCGCCCTTAGCAGCCGCGGTGGTCTCGGAGGAGAGGGTAACTGCGCGGAAGACGCCCTGCTCCCAGCTCTCGGACTCGGAAACCAGGGGGATGGTGGTCTTGCGGCGACCGCCCAGAACGATAGCGCTCAGCGGCACACCCTCGGGGTCGTAGTACTCGGGAGCGAGCATGTCGACCTGGGATGCGGGGGTGCAGAAGCGGGAGTTCGGGTGAGCTGCCGGGCGGCCGGACTCGGGGGTCCAGTCCTGACCGGTCCAGTCAATCAGGTGCTCGGGAGCCTCATCGGTCTTACCCTCCCACCAGACGGAGCCGTCGTCGGTCAGTGCAACGTTGGTGAAGATGGTGTTGCCCTTGGCGATAGCCTTCATAGCGTTCGGGTTGGTGGAGTAACCGGTGCCCGGTGCCACGCCGAACAGGCCAGCCTCGGGGTTGACCACGCGTGCCTGGTGGTTCTCGTCGAACTCGATCCATGCGATGTCGTCGCCGACCATCTCAGCCTTCCAGCCGTCAATGGTGGGCTCCATCATTGCGAAGTTGGTCTTGCCACATGCGGAGGGGAACGCTGCGGAGATGTAGCGAACCTTGCCCTCGGGGTTGGTGACCTTCAGGATGAGCATGTGCTCTGCCATCCAGCCCTCGTCGCGACCGATAACGGATGCGATACGCAGTGCGTAGCACTTCTTACCGAGCAGTGCGTTACCGCCGTAACCGGAGCCGAAGGACCAGATTTCGCGGGTCTCGGGGAACTGGACGATGTACTTCTCGGGATTGCAAGGCCAGGGAACATCTTCCTGACCGGGCTCCAGGGGTGCACCAACACTGTGCAGAGCCTTGACGAAGAAGCCGTTGGTCTCGTTCAGCTTGGCAAGAACGTCCTTACCGATGGTTGCCATGATGCGCATGGAGCAGACAACGTATGCGGAGTCGCTGAGCTCAACAGCAATCTTGGGGTTCTTAGCCTTCAGGGAGCCCATGACAAAGGGAATGACGTACATGGTACGACCGCGCATGGAGCCCTCGAACAGACCGGTCAGGGTCTGCTTCATTTCGACGGGGTCGCGCCAGTTGTTGGTCGGGCCTGCGCCTTCTTCAGTCTCGGAGCAGATGAAGGTGCGCTCCTCGACACGTGCAACGTCGTCAGGATCGGAGAAAGCTGCGTAAGAGTTCGGGAATTCGTGATCGCTGAGGCGAACAAAGGTGCCAGCGTCGACCAGTTCCTGAGCGAGGCGGTCGTATTCTTCCTGGGTGCCATCGACCCAGTAGATGTGTGCGGGCTGGGTCAGTGCCGCAACTTCGCGAACCCAGTCCAGAAGGCCCTGGTGGGTAGTGGGTGCGCTCTGCAGCTCCTTTTCGAGCTCAGCAGAGAGAGTACGAGTTGAGGTGTCAGCCATTGACATTTTCCCCTTCAATCGGTGGCCCGGATACTACATTGATCCGGATAGGTCTGCGGTAACAAAGAAGCAGTTAAACACTACAAGCGTGCAAACAATGGTGAATATGCACGCTTGGACAGTCTCCACTTCCTCGTGATGCTTACAGAATAACGCATTAATGGTCTATAGAGCTTTCTATAACGCCATTTCTTAAGTTCTGCGCATCACATTCTTAGAATACGAGAGGATTTCTGTAAAGAATTTTTAGGGCTTACGACGGGATCCTCCGGGGGATTTCAGGGACCTGCAGTGCCGGTTTTAGGGTGCCGAGAAAATATTTTGAAAAAATTTTACGACACGAAAAACCCCGGAATCATGCGGTAAAACAGGGCATTATCGAGTCTTTCGGAGGGGATTTTGGGTCAATTTCGAGTTTTTCGGCTTGCACACCCTTGAGGACATCCGTATAGTAGTACCTGTTGCCGCGACGGGTTGAAGAAATCCGAAGCGAGGAACATGCGCCTGTAGCTCAACGGATAGAGCATCTGACTACGGATCAGAAGGTTGGGGGTTCGAATCCCTTCGGGCGCACCAACGATCCCCGGTTCTTCGGAACCGGGGATTTTTTGTATGCCCAGAAGACGTACCCGGAAGACACGCCCGGGAAGATGCGTGTGGGGAAAAAGCGCGCCCAGAAAACGCTCTGCCAAAAGCCCCGGGGCAGAGCTCAAGCCACCGCACAGTACGACATGTTGCAGTACGACATGTTGCAGTACGACACACTGCGGGCTCTAGCTAGGTGCAGCAAGGACGCTTCACCACCTGACGCTGTCCCCGCTGTGTCAAAAACCGCGCCTAAAAGCGCCTCAACCTGTGAATCCGCAGATTTACGCTCCCAGATGACGTGCTCCGGGGCACACCCGCCGAAAAACGCCTAGGATGGAAAGAAGGACCCTCCACACATAGGCTGGAGAGCAGACAACGCGAAGGAGCACTATGGCACAGCTATCCATTCCGCAGTCCCTGATAGGTGCGCTCATTGATATTGCTGATTTGGGAACCCTCGATTACTTCCCGCCCACCGAACGATGCGCCCACTGGTCCATCTATGACGCACAGCGCCAGGAGCTCCTCTGCCCCTGCGCACCCGCCGCCAACACCACCGCGGAGAAGCTCTTTGAGGCCGCGGCAAAGATTCTCTACGAGAACTTCCCCCGATATATCGACTCTCCCGAGGAAATCATTCCTTATACCTCACGTCAGGAACTCGTTGCAGCCCTGCGTCGCGGTGAGGAAGAGCCTGTTGATGAGGAACAGGGCGAGCTGCAAGAGCCGTCAGCTGAAAATACTGTAGAGCCTACGGCTGAGGTTGCAACTAGCCCCGCCGAACCTGCAGTAGTTAAGGGCACGGAAGTGAGCGCCTCTGTTGCGCCCAAGCCTGTAGCCCCGAAGCCCGCGCCTTCCCCCGCACTCTTTGCTGCCCGCGCGGCACAGGCACCCGCCCCGACTCCCAGCCCTGCTCCCAGCGTGCCGGAAGAAGCATCTGTGGAAGCACCCGCAGAGGCAACAGCAGAAAAGACGGCTCCTATACCGACGCCCGCCACGGTTGCTCCCGCAGCGCCCAAGCCCGCAGCACCGAAGCCGGCAGCGCCTACTCCCGGTACGCCCTCCCCCGGCATGTTCCGCAAGTCCACGCTGACCTACCGCCCGCCGCGCATCGAAGAGTACCTGGAGGGTCTGCGTGCCCGCCAACAGGCTGCCGAAGCCGCAGAAGCTACCCATACGGCAGTAGCTAGCGAGCAGGCACCTGTTGAAGAGTTGCCCGTACTCAGCCAGTCCCTACCGAGTGCGCCCGCCGCTCCGGAGACGAATACCCCGAAGCCGAGCGCGCCGAAGCCCGCAGCCCCGGTCCCCGCTGCTCCGGCGGCCCTCAGCGAGCCCGCGGCTCAGCCGGTAGCCGCCGAACCGACCGCGCCTCGCGGCGTCAGCGAAGAGGACCGCGAACGCAGCTACCGCCTGCGCCCGAGCCTGCGCGCCCGCCTCGAACGCGAAAACATCAGCGAAGAGCTCGTGCGCACCATCCTGCGTGAAGGCGCGGCAGAACGACTCAACGACTGGACGATTCGCTTCACCCACGACGATTACCGGGTGGACGTCAACACCGCCTCCGCAGAAGTCATTACGGTCATTGACGAATACGACGCCGAATACAACGAAGCGGCGCAGGCATCCCTGGCGCAGGGCGAATACAACTCGCTCAACGCCCTGGAACTCGAATTCAGCGAGCGCGCCCGGACCTTCCTGAAGAAGAACCCGCCGTTCGTTTTCGACCTGATGCTTCAGGCGCTGAGCAGCCCCGAGAGCGTGCGCATGGCTGAAGGCTGGACCCGCATCTACGCGGCGCAGGGTCTGGAAATTGCGGTTTCGCCCGATGAGCGGACCGTTCTTGCCCTGGCGAAGACCCCGGATTTCCATGTTCTGCACGCGGAGAACCTGCGCAAGGCACAGCTCGAAGAGCTCAGCAACACCCTGGCGAAACAGGCAGAAGATAAGGCAGCCCAGGCAGAAAACACCACCGAGGAGGAGAAATAATGTCCGCTAAGCAGATCACTATTCCTCTCGAGGTGTACGTTCGTCTGCAGGAGCTTGCCTCCCTCGCCGCCTATAGCTACCGCGATGAGCAGGGCTCCGAAGAGAACACTGCAAGCGATAAGCCGTGGGATTTGCTCTCCAAGGATGGCGCCTCCCTACTCGATGAGAACGGCGCGCTCAAGCCCGAAGCGGCAGAGCTCTACTTCACCCTCCTACCGCTCATTGCCCAGGAATTCATGGAGCAGCAGCAGGCACTCGTGGACGCATACCGTCAGGCGCCCAAGCCCGCCGCCGCACGCGCCAAGATTCGCCCCTCCAATCAGCGCCTCATTCCGCTGACCGAGGTGCCGCTGGAGAACCAGCGTATTGCCGCGCGCATCGAGAAGGAATTCTACGGTGACGTGCCGCCGCGCCGCCGCATCTACGGCGTGCTCCCCGGCGTCATGGATTACATGATGCGCCACGGGCTCACCTACGAGCTGCTGCTGGACATCATCGAATCCCCTGTAAGCACGGTGGTTCAAGAAAGCGCGCAGGAGAACCGTTACGGCCGCGAAGTCACCCTCTACACGCATGAAGAGGAAGGCTACCAGGTGGTGCTCAACCCCCTGACCGCCGAAGTTCTCGCGCTACGCCCGCTGCAGGCTCTCGCTGGAGGCTACCAGCTCTCCCCCGATGCTCAGGCACAGCTGAAGGCGCTCGGCCTGACCGGCGAGTACATTGCCCGCATCCTGGATGAGGCCGAGGACCGCCGCCCGATTCCCGGCAGTAGCCGCACCGTGTACTCGCTCAACGGCTACCAGGTGGAGTTCTCGCACTCCGACCAGCAGGTAATCCGTATTAGCCGCGGCACCGCGCCCAGCCGCAACCCCTTCGAGTCGCAGCCGAGGATGAGCGGCACAAAGAGGCAGCGCGGCCGCAAGATCCCGCACGATGTGGATGCGTTCGTGCAGCTGTTGCAGGAGCACGGCTTCACCATCACCATGGGCGGTAAGCACTACGATATTCGCCACGAGAAGCTGGCTCCGGGTCAGAAGGCGGTCACCTCGGTGACTCCGTCGGATTCGCAGCGTTGGCACCTGAACTCGGCACGCCAAATCCGCAATACCTTCGGTATCGACCTGCGCTACGCCGATCCGCGCGATAGTGTACGCGGTATTGTGCGCGGCCCCGGAGGAAGCGTCCAGAACGCCGATAACCACAGCGCAGAAAAGCAGGACACCGAGAAGACTGCGGAGAAGGAATCAAAGTAGGTCTTCGTCACCGTTAAAGCGCCCCTGCGTGCCGGTTCTTTATACTGCCCCCAGCATGTCTTTGCATCTGGGGGCAGTATTCGTTGGCGCTGATATCCCGCATTGTCAGGGCAATACGCGGTAGACTGGGGGCAATACATACATGCTATTCAGCATAAAAATTAATATGCGTTCCCGTGATATGCGTGACGGTAGGGTTGGGGATGCGCCACAAAGTACGGTGATTAACAGCCCCTACCTCTACAATAGAAACGCATCACTACAGAAGAAGGAGAACGCATGGGCGTAACGATTAAGGTCACTGACGAAGCAGGCGTAAACTACGACATTCAGTGGGAAGACCACCACACCCTCCTGGAAACCCTCCAGGCTAACGGTGTGCCGGTCCTCGCAACCTGCGGTGGTAACGCATCCTGCGCTACCTGCCACGGCTTCATCGACCCCGAGCACTTCGAAGCTTCCGGTGAGCGCACCGAAGCTGAGCAGGACCTGCTCGACATGGTCGATGACGTCGCCAACGAGTACTCCCGCCTGTGCTGCCAGGTCGAGTACGCCCCCGGTATGGACGGAGCAGAAATCCAAATGCAGGCGGCGATGTAATCATGTTTAAATCGGCTCAGGTACTCGCATCAACCACCCTCCTCTGCGGCGTGCTCGCGCTCAGCGGATGCGGCGCGTCCCAGGCCGGTCAGGAAGCTGAAGGCACCTCGGCGCAGCCGAGTGCTTCGGCTTCGGTCAAGCCCGGCACGATTCGAGTAGCCTCCGACGGGGCTACCTCTTCGGTGACCCCGGGCTCTATTACCGTGGTGAACTCTCCCGATGCGGAGAACCACGGCTCTTCCTCTGAG
This sequence comes from Rothia sp. HMSC065B04, assembly GCF_001812285.1. NCBI lineage: Bacteria > Bacillati > Actinomycetota > Actinomycetes > Micrococcales > Micrococcaceae > Rothia > Rothia sp. HMSC065B04. Next base: position 176,745 of record NZ_KV808409.1, on the reverse strand, counting down.
CACTCCGAGTCTTCTTCCCATACTGAGACTCACGAGTCGAAGCAGAACTCGGACTCTCACTCTTCTGGGTCCTCCCACGAGGGTTCCGAGCAGAACAAGTCAGACGACTCTGCAGATTCTCAGCAGGATTCCCAGAAGAGCTCAAACTCGTCTTCACAGTCGGATTCTCATTCGTCGAACGGATCCTCCCATTCTTCGGAGTCTTCACGTTCGTCGAGCTCATCGAATTCGTCGAATTCCTCGGATCGTTCTTCGAACTCCTCCAACAACACTGCTGAAGGCCCCGGCCAGTGCGATCTGGACGACCTGAACATTTCGGTGTCCATTGGAGATGGCTCCCCCGGCGCCCGAAACTACACGCTGTACTTCCAGAACTCCTCGAATTCTTCTTGCACCCTGCGCGGCTACCCGCGTGTGGTTCATGCGGGCTCTTCGGGAACCTGGGTCGGCCGTGAGGCATCCGCCTCTGCTGAGTACATGAACTCTGCGGGCGTGACCCTCAAACCAGGCGATAGCACCACCGCGGTGCTGCGTTCGGTGTACCCGGCTCGCTTCGGTGACGATTGCGGTAGCCGACCGGTTCAGGGCTTCCTGGTGGGCCTTCCCTCCGGTTCCGGTGGCGTGATTGTTCCGCTGGATACGACCGCGTGTTCCTCGTCTGTTCCGCAGCTGTCGGTGGGTCAGTTTGGTGCCCGCTAACGCGGCATTGCAGATGTGACAACATCTCTGGCACGTTGTGTGCGCATATAGTTCACATATAGTTCAAGGGCGGTTCCCCGTGATGGGGAACCGCCCTTGAACTATCTTTAAGCCTAAATCTAGGGTTTAGCTTTAGCCATGCGGTAGCCGCGCGCTCTTAGAGGGAGCGGGCAACCTCATCGTGGCTGAAGCGTGCACCGCGCGGGTATGCGGGCGCCTCACCGTGACCGAGGTTGACGATCAGGAAGGGGATCTCTGCGTTATCCGCGAAGAATTCCTTCTTGATGCCGGCGAAGTCTGCGCCGGTCATGGGGCCAGCGTCCAGGCCGAGGGCGCGGATTGCGGTGATGAAGTAGCCTGCCTGCAGGTGAGCGCTCAGCTCAGCGGCGGGGGTAGCAAGCTCCTCGGTGGTGTAGAAGCCCTTGATGAAGCTGGCAGCGTTGGGGTTGAAGGTCTCAGCGTGCTCTACCCAGTTTGCGTCTGCGGAGAGAATCGCGGTGACCGGTGCCGCCTGGGTCTTAGCCTTGTTGCCGTCAGCCAGGTGTGCAACGAGGCGCTCGCGTGCTTCGGGGCTCTTAACCCAGGTGATGCGCAGGGGCTGGCTGTTGAAGGCGGTGGGGCCGTAGAAGGTCAGCTCCTGGATGCGGCGCAGCTGTTCGTCGGTGACGGGCTCCTCGGTGAAGGAGGAGACGGTGCGCGGTTCGTGGAAGAGGTTGATGAGCTGTTCGTCGTTCAGACGGGTCATGGTGGTGCTCCTTTGTGTTGTTCTCTCAGCCAATTACTTTACAAGTAAAATATTACGGGCTTGTTCGGAACCTGTCAAGCACATCTTCCTCCCCCAGCCCCCAACAATTCAAGAGGCGCACACCATAAACCCCGCCATAATAGATACATGACCGACGCACTCTCCCACTTCTCCGCCCCCGTACGCGACTGGTTCCGCGCCACCTTCAGCGCGCCCACCGCCGCCCAAGAAGGCGCCTGGGAGAGCATCCGCAACGGCAACAACACCCTCATCATCGCCCCCACCGGCTCCGGTAAAACCCTCGCCGCCTTCCTCTGGGCACTCGACGCCCTCCACCGCGAACACGAAGCCGGCACCGCAGGCGGTACGCGCATCCTTTATATTTCGCCACTTAAAGCACTCGGCGCGGACGTCGAACGCAACCTGCGCGCACCCCTCGCCGGAATCACCCGCCTGAGCGGAAACGAGACGGGCGAACCCAGCATCAGCGTGGGCGTGCGCAGCGGCGACACCCCCGCACGCGAACGCCGCCAACTCATCAGCAACCCGCCCGACATTCTCATCACCACCCCCGAATCCCTCTACCTCATGCTCACCAGCGCCGCCCGCAACACCCTCGCGGGCGTAACCACCGTGATCGTGGACGAGATTCACAACCTCGCCGCCACCAAACGCGGCGCACACCTGGCGGTCTCCCTCGAACGCCTCGACGCGCTCCTTACGAAGCCCGCGCAGCGCATTGGCCTCTCGGCAACCGTCGAAAATCCGGAGGCGGTCGCCCGGTTCCTCGGCGGCGTTCAGCCGGTGACCATCATGAGCCGCCCGGTCGCCAAAGAATGGGACCTGCGTCTGAGCGTACCCGTGCCCGACATGGCGGCACTCGGAGGCGCCAACGACTACGGGCAGGGGCTCTACGCGCCCTCAGAGATGCAGGGAGGCGGAGGCTCAGCTTCTACGAGCTCGCCGGTAAGTGCGGCGCAGCCTATCTCTAGTGCAGCAAGCATCCCGGCAAGCGCACCCTACACGCTCGAAGATGCCATTGGCGTATTCCCCGGGCAGGAAGCCGACCAAGCGTACCCGACTCAGGCTGACGGTAACACCGCACCCAAAAATACGCTCACCATCCCGGAAGAATCACTCCGTGAAACCGCCGATAGCGAGCGCCCCGAGACCTCCATCTGGCCGCGCGTACAGGAGCGCATCGTCGACCATATTGAGAACAACCGTTCTACGATTGTTTTCGTTAACTCGCGCGGACTAGCAGAAAAGCTCACTGCGGCACTCAACGATATTCACCTGCGCCGCGTCCTCGCGAAGCAAGCCATCAGCCCCGAAGACTACGCGGCAGGCATCTGCGACATCGCCGAAGTACCGCCGCTCGCCCGCGCACACCATGGCTCCGTGTCCAAGGAGCAGCGCACCCTCATCGAGGAGGCGCTCAAGGGCGGAACCCTGCGCTGCGTGGTCGCCACCAGCTCCCTGGAGCTGGGCATCGACATGGGCCACGTGGACCTTGTCATTCAGGTTGCGGCGCCGCCCTCGGTCGCCTCCGCACTGCAACGCGTGGGTCGCGCCGGGCACCGCGTGGGCGAAATTTCGCGCGGATTCTTCTACCCCAAGCACCGCGGCGACCTACTCGGAGCAACCGTCACCCTCGCCGGCATGCGCAGCGGAACCCTCGAACCGCTCGCTATCCCCACCAACCCCCTGGACGTGCTCGCACAGCAGACCGTCGCCGCCTGCGCGTTGGGCCCCATCAGCGTGGACTCCTGGTACGAAGCGCTACGCCGCAGCGCCCCCTACGCCGAGCTACCGCGCGCCCTCTTCGACTCCGTGCTCGAGATGCTCGCCGGACGCTACCCCTCCGACGAGTTCGCCGAACTGCGCCCGCGCATCATCTGGGACCGCACCCCCACCGAGGAGGCTCCCTCCGGCAGTATTGAGGGTCGTCCCGGTGCGCAGCGCCTCGCCGTCACCAGCGGCGGCACGATTCCCGACCGCGGCCTCTTCCCCGTCTACCTGGTTAGCAGCGATGAAGAGCGCGGCCCCAAGCGCGTGGGTGAGCTCGACGAAGAAATGGTGTACGAATCCCGCGCAGGCGAGGTCATTACCCTCGGCGCGAGTAGCTGGCGCATTGAAGAAATTACGCACGACGCGGTGCGGGTCTCCCCCGCGCCCGGTCAGCCCGCGCGCCTGCCCTTCTGGCACGGCGACCGCATGGGCCGCCCCTACGCCTTGGGTGTGCAGACGGGTGCGTTCACGCGCGCCCTCTCCAGCCTGGATGCCACCGATAGCACCGCCGCCCGCCAGCAGCTCGAACAGCTCGGGCTGGACACCTGGGCGGTCGATAATCTGCTCGCCTACCTGCGTGAGCAGCGCGAATCCACCGGTGCGGTTCCCTCCGACACCCGCATGATTGTGGAGCGGCACCGCGATGAGCTGGGCGATTGGCGCGTGGTCTTGCACTCGCCGCTGGGCTACGGGGTGCACGCACCCTGGGCGCTGGCGGTGCGCGCCCGCATTGAGGAGCGGTACGGGGTGGACGCCTCCGTCATGGCGAGCGATGACGGCTTGATTCTCCGTCTGCCCGCCATGGAGGATGTGCCTCCCGGCGCTGACCTGTTCCTCTTCGACCCGGACGAGCTGGAGGCGATTGTCACCGAACGCGTGGGCGATTCTGCGCTTTTTGCGTCTCGGTTCCGTGAGAATGCGGCGCGCGCCCTGCTGTTACCGCGCCGTGATCCGGGTAAGCGCACCCCGCTGTGGCAGCAGCGTCAGCGTGCGGCGCAGCTGCTGGATGTGGCGCGTAAGTACCCTGATTTTCCGGTGCTTTTGGAGACGGCGCGCGAGTGTCTGCAGGATGTGTACGATGTTCCGGCGCTGGTTCAGGTGCACCGTTCACTGCAGTCTCGGGCGGTGTCCATGCTGGAGGTTGAGACGAACGAGCCTTCGCCTTTTGCGCGCACTCTGCTCTTTGAGTACGTTGCCGAGCATCTCTACGACGGCGATGCGCCCGCCGCCGAACGCCGCGCCGCCGCGCTCTCGCTGGACCCGGCGCTGCTTGCTGAGTTGCTGGGTTCGAGCGGTCTGCGTGACCTGCTGGATCCGGCGGTGCTAGTGCAGACTCAGCAACGCCTGCAACGCACCGGTGAGCGTTACCGCGCCTGCGGTGTGGAGGGTGTGGCGGATTTGCTGCGTCAGCTGGGCCCGTTGAGCGCGCGGGAGTTGAGCCTGCGTTTGCGCTCTGACAACCCGCCGACTGAGGCGCCCGGCATTGAGCATGAGGATTCTGAAAACTACGGCGAGGAGTACGGCGAGGAGTACGGCGCGCACGCCAGCGTGGAGCAGGCGCGCGAACTGGCGGAGCAGCTGGTGCGCTCGCGCCGCGCGTTCTCATTCATGGGAGCTGCCGATGGTTCCACCGAGCCGCAACTGTACTATGCGGCGGTTGAGGATGCCGCGCGCCTGCGCGATGGACTGGGCATTATGCCCGCCGCGGCGCTTCCTGCTGCCCTTTTGGAGTCGGTCGCGGAGCCTTTAGAGGACCTGGTTTCTCGCTATGCGCGCACCCATATTCCCTTCACGGCGCAGCAGGCGGCGGAGCATTTTTCGCGCCTGACCCCGGTGGGTGTGGGCGTGCTGACCCCGGTGTTGCAGCGTCTTCAGCAGCAGCGCCGCCTAAGCTCTGGCGAGTTCCTGCCCGAGGTGCTGCGCGCCTCCGGGGCGGTCGGTGTTGAGTGGGTGGATACTCAGGTTTTGCGCACGATTCGTGCCCGTTCTCTGGCGGCGCTGCGTGAGGAGATTGAGCCGGTATCGGTGCAGGTCTACGGCGTTTTCCTGCCTTCGTGGCAGAACGTTCGTTCTTTATCCGTGCGGATTGCGCAGACCCTGCCGGAGGCGAGCGCCTACGGTGCGTTCATACCCTCCCGCCGCGCCGCCACAGTGGTGGGCGAGAGGGTGGCACCCCTCGGCTCGGCATCATTCAATCCGACGGCAGAAAACGGCACCACCCATGCGAGCCAGGACTCCACCTCCGCCACGGAGGATTTGCTCACCGCCATCGACCAGCTGGCGGGTGTGCGCGTACCGGCTTCCGCGCTGGAGACGCTGATTCTTCCGGCGCGCGTGCCCGGCTACCAGCCGCACATGCTGGACGAGCTCATGGCCAGCGGCAGGGTGTTCTTCACCGGCGCCGGTCAGCTCGGCGGCGGTAGCGCACAGAAGTCTGACGGCTGGATTCGCCTGCATTTGAGCGAGAGTTCTTCGCTGACCCTGGGCGAGGACTACCCGGAGCAGCTGGTGCGCGCGGAGAACCCCGAGCTTTGGGAGGCGCTACAGACTCCTGGCACGCTGGAGCACGCCATCTATGAGGCTCTGGCTCACGGCGGTCTGTTCGTGCCGGCGCTGCGTGAGCGGGTGACGCAGCTGATGAGTGCGGCTGCGCCCGCCGGTCAGGTGGTGACTTTCCCGGATGCGGCGGAGGTTTCGGCGGCGCTGTGGCGCCTGGTGTGGTCTGGCGCGGTGACGAACGATAGTTTCGCGCCGGTTCGGGCGATGCTTGCGGGCGTCCGCAGTGCGCATCCGACGCCGGCGGCTCCCGCGCGCCTGTCGCGGGTGGGTCGCCGCGGTGCGGGTCGTATTGCGGCGGCGCGCGCCTCCATGGGTAACGCCATGGCGGGCGGCTACGGCACTGACGGTTATAGTTCCGGCAGCTACTCTGCGCCTGCCGCCGGGCGCGGTCTGCGTTCCCTGCGCGGTCATTCCCTGCGCGGCGGGCTCCATGCCGCCGCTCCCGCCGTTGCCCCGCAGGATAGCGGCCGTTTCTCCCGCGTGGACACGCTCCTGCAGGAGCCGGTGGAGGCGACCGTTGCGGCGCTCGCACGCGCCGACCTGCTGCTGGACCGCTACGGTGTACTGACTCGCGGGTGTCTGCAGGTGGAGGATTCTGTCGGCGGGTTCTCGCAGCTGTACCGGATCTATTCGGCGGCTGAGGATCGTGCGCTGGTGCGTCGCGGCTACTTTATTGAGGGTTTGGGCGCGGCGCAGTTTGCCGCCCCCGCGACGGTGGACCTGCTACGTTCTACCGCTGATAGCCTCAGTGTTCCCGCAGGTCCACAGGGTTTTGGTGCAACACAGGGTTTTGGTGCGAGCGCCTACACCCCGCAGCGTACCGATACCGAGCAGGTGTACGGCACATTCACGGTGACCCTGTTGGCGGCGACGGATCCGGCGAACCCGTACGGTGCGGCGTTGAGCTGGCCCGCAATTCCCTCCTTTGCTCACGAGGGTGCGGGCACGGTGAAGCACCGCCCGGCGCGTAAGGCGGGCGCCTGCGTGGTGCTGGTGGACGGCGCCCCGGTGCTGTACGTGGAGCGCGGCGCGAAGACTCTGCTGGCGTTTACCACCGACCCGGTGCTTCTGGAGGCGGCTGCCCCCGCCCTGGCGCGCCTGGTGTCTGCCGGTGGTGCGGAGAAGATTTCGGTGGAGAAGGTCAACGATGTGGAGCTTTTGGGCACCCACACGCTGAACACATCCGCACAGGGCGCAGCCACTGGCGAAGTTACGGAGCACCCTGTGGAGGCACTGCGTGCGGCACTGCAGATGCAGGGTTTCTACGCGACGGTCCGGGGGTTGTCGCTGCGCCGTGCCATTTAGCCAAGCACAACCTAAAGCTCAACCTCAGATTAAATAATTCCTTTAACCTCAACCTGAGCAGCATAATGCCCCACACCCTCGTCAAGGGGGTGCGGGGCATTATGTTTCCCTACTCACGATCCGGGTGGTGTTCCCGGAGTCCGCCACGTCGCATGCGGCGCGGCGGAGGAATAACCGCCCGGATGTCCACGTCGCCTTTGCCGTGGAGCACATAACCAAACATCGGAGCGGGAAGTCCTACGTTGACCTGTCACATCTTACGGCGACTAGTAGCCGCCGGTGAGGGTGTCCACAGCGCCCAGGCACAGGTCGATAGCTTCTTCGAGCCCGAGCCCGCGGGAGCGAACGGTGCGCTGATCGCGGGGGTTGAGCTGCACGACGTGCAGGGCGAAGTAGTCGACGAGCTGCAACCAACCACCGAGAATGACGCGGGTGCGGTCGTTAATCGGCATGCCGGTACGCTTGAGCATCCATTCGAGGTAGTCGGTGGGGTTGTTCGGGAAGTCCTCCCCACCGGGGGTGGGGACACCGGCTACGACGAGGAAGTACGTACGCAGTGCATTGCGCAGGGCCTCTTCGGGGTTTTCGTGATGCTCGCCCAGGGCTTCGAGGACCGCTTTGGCTTCGCGTCGAGTGACGGCGGCAGCCAGGGAGTCCTTGCCGGGGAAGTAGTGGTAAAGCAGGGCACGAGTGATGCCGGCATCGCGAGCGATAGCGCTCATGGAGGCACCCAGCACGCCGCGGCGAGTGAAATGTTCTGCAGCAATTTTCAGAATTTGCTCTTCGCGTTCGTGCGGTTCCATGCGCAGGGCACCGGTACGAGGCTCTGCATTCTTTTGTGAATGTTCCATAACCTCTCCTGCTTTATTTTCCGGTGTTTTAGAATTGTCCGATTGCATCGCTGTCATCGGGGCTGTTCCTTTAATCTCTGCATCCTTGCGCTGTTTCTGTCCCATTTCGACCCCTTCGTCCGACATTTCGAACTTCTGTGCCTTAATCGTACCGCTTTAAGGCTGTTTCCAGCTTTTATTAAGGCGTTTATGACGTAGGATGCCCAGGTTAGCAGGTCTTTACTTGCTTTACATCTTTTATAATTAGAAAAACCACAGGGTCTAAATTGAGGATTATTGATTCCTGATTTGACAGCATTTTCGAAAATATCGCACCTAAATGCTGTTTTTTGTAAAATTAATGCAGTTTTTTTAAATTAAATGTCCAATAATTTCAAAAATTTGTGAAGTTTTCGTTTTCTCACCCACACATTCACACAAGCATTCATGAGTGTCAGACAAATCAAAATTTCGCAACCCCACACCCAAACCCACGTTAATATTTCCCCCGCCCCCACCCGCACACAGCCCCACCCGTACACAGCTCAGTGCAGCCAGTTCGGCTCGCATATGTTCAGCCCCAATTCTGCCCTGCCCAGACACTAGAGCTCAGGCGGTAGAGTAGAGCCATGCCCGCACAGAACACCACCCGCACGCAGCCCAGTACGCAGCCCGGCGCAAACTACCAGGCGAAGCCTGCACGCCGCACACACCGCCGCCTCCTGACCCCTCCGCTGGCACAGAAGAACGGCATTGACCCGATTCAGCTGATTCTGCCGCACCTAGAGGAGCTCCCCGCCGAGCTTGCCCCAAACGGTAGCTCCGCGACCAGCACCACCCCGACGACCGTCGCGGATTATCTGATTGCGCGTTTCTACCCGAACGACCCGCAGATTATTCACGCCCGCTTTAATACCGGCGAGGTGCGCCTGGATGACGGCACGGTGCTGACCAGCGATAGCCCCTACATGCCGGGTGAGCGCATCTGGTACTTCCGCGAGCTTGCGGATGAGCCGGAGCTACCCTCCGATATGCCGGTGCTCTACGAGGACGAGCACGTGCTGGCGATTGATAAGCCGCATTTTCTGCCGACCACCCCGCGCGGTGCTTATATTGCGCAGACCGCGCTGACCAAGCTGCGGGTGCGTGAGCAGAACCCGCTGCTGATTCCGATTCACCGCCTGGACCGCCCGACCGCGGGCGTGCTACTTTTTGCTAAGACCGTGGAGGCGCGCCGCCCCTTCCAGATGATGTTTCAGCACCGTCGGGTGTCGAAGACCTACCGCGCCGTGGCGCCGGTTCCCGCTGACCCCGCCGCCGCCGAGCGGGCGCTGAGTGCGGAGGGGCTACAGGTGCGTTCACATATTCAGAAGATTCGCGACCAGCTGCAGGTTCAGCAGCTTTCTGAGGAGCAGTGCGCGGCGCAGGGCGTGGAGCCGAATACGCTCACGACCGCGAAGATTCTGCAGACTTTCACCCCGAGCGCGCAGGCGGTTGAGGGCTGGCGCGCGGAACCGAATAGAGAATGGGCGCTCTATGATTTGGCGCCTCACACCGGCAAGACGCACCAGCTGCGGGCGCACCTGAATATGCTCGGTTCCCCCATTTTGGGCGATGTACTCTATCCGCAGGTACTCCCCGACGCACCCGACCGCCCCGAGTACCCGCTGCAGCTACTGGCGTACAGCCTGCACTTTGAACACCCCATCACCGGTGAGCGGGTGGACCTGTACAGCGGCCGCTCGCTGGTTGCCGCCGCCTAACCCGTTTTTGAGTGGCGTTCATCCCGTTCCCTGCGGTGCATCTTCTCGGCGGGCTCTCGAAAAGGGGTCACACCCGAGAGCCCGCCCACAGCGTCCGGGCGTTCAGAGGGCAAAAAGTGGGATAATTTCAGACGTAATACTTCACCGCAACTACAGAGGGTCCATGAATTCCCAGCCGTCTTCCCACAACGCGCAGTCTCTGGAGTCGATTAGCGAGTACGCCGAGCGCACCTCCTCGCATGCCGCTGCCGCAGCCGCCAGCGTCACCGACACCTTCGTGCACCGCATCCTCGGCGTGCCCGGCGCCCTCATCGGTTCGGTGCAGGTGCCCGACCCGCGCCCGCTGAGCCAGCGCCTGAACGCTTGGCACTACTGGTGGCAGGCGCACCTGCTGGACTGTGTGATTGATGCCGGTCAGCGTCACCTGCGCGAGGGCGATATTACTGCCGCCCAGGAGGAGCTGCACCGTGCCCGCGCGCTGTTGCGCGGCATTAACGTGCGTAATTACGGCCGCTTCGCGAACGACTACTTTGACGATATGGCGTGGCTGACCCTCGCGGTGGGCCGCATGAACTCCTTCTGCATTGAGCTGACCGGCGCGAATGATGTCGCCGCCCAGGATGCTGGCGCGGCTCTTTTCGAGCAGTTGGCGAAGGGTTTCTCCCCGGTGGGTGGCATGAGTTGGCGCAAGTCCAAGCGTGATTTTGTGAATGCTGCGGCGACCGCGCCGACTGCTCTGGCGTATGTGCGGGCGGGCGACCCGAAGACTGCCGCAGCGCTGATGGACTGGATGAACGAAACTCTCTGGAATGCAGAACGTTCGCTCTATATTGACGGCGTGAACGTGCGCGGCGACGAGTACGAGTACGAGCGCGGCGAATTCACCTACAACCAGGGAACCGCCCTGGGTGCGCTGCTGAGTTTGGCGGCATCCGGTGTGCCCTGCGAGGTGGATCCTGCCGAGCGCGCCGAGCGCCTCATCGTCGGTATCGTCAAGCACATGACCGAAGAGGTGGAGTTCCTCTCCGGTGCTCGCCGCCGCATCCTCGTCTCTCACGGTGACGGCGACGGCGGCCTGTTCACCGGCATTCTCGTGCGCTACCTGGGCATGGCGGCATCCTCGCCGCTGCTTAGTGATGAGGCGCGAGCGCTCGCCTCGACCCTGGTGTACTCGACCGCACGCGCCCTGTGGGAGGGTCGCCGCGAGTTTGACCCCGACCTGCCGATGAATGAGTACGGCATTGACCCGAATGAGATTCGCGGTAAGGCGCTCGTGCAGTTCTCCCCGCGGTTCACCGAGCCGATGAGCAAGGTTGTGAAGCCCGGCGCGCCGGTGGAGCTGTCCGCTCAGGTGCAGGCGTGGACTATTTTTGAGACGGCGGCGCGTCTGGCGCATGCGCGGTACCTTGCCTCCCACAGTTTCTAAAGTACGGCTTCTAAAACCCTGCTGTTCTTTATCCCCAGCCCTAATCTTCTCCCAGCGGTGCGTTCTCCCAGCAGCGCAGAAGGTTAGGGCTGGATTCATTGCAGGGGTGTGCGCACAGGCGTACGGTGAATTTTATGCTTGCTTCAGAATCACAACAGGTCACTGCCAGCCCGAACGCTAACACCATTTTCATGGTGTGGAAGTTCAAGGACGGCGTCTCCCAGGACGCGCTCATTGAGGGGTTCCAGAACCTCTGCGGGCTCGTCATTAACCTCAACCACACCGCCGCGAACCGCTACTCACCCGAGAACGCCAGCATTGTGCTGGGTATCAGCCACAGCGCGTGGCTGACCCTGGATTTGCCCAAGCCACTGCCTCAGGAGCTCGTGGAGTTCGAGGAGATTAGGGGCCATAAGCACACCGCGGTGTCCACTCCCGGCGATCTGCACTTCCATATCCGCGCGACTCAGCCGTCCGTCGCCTACGATATGGCGTCCGCTATTACCGCGGCACTGCGCGATATTGCTGAGGTACTGGATGAGGTGCACGGCTTCCGCTACTGGGACGGCCGCTCCATCATCGGTTTTGTCGACGGCACCGAGAACCCGCAGACCCCCGCGGCGCGCGAATACTTCGGCATCATCGGTGACAGCGACCCCATGTACAGGGGCGGCAGCTACCAGTTCGTGCAGAAGTACATCCACGACATGACCGCGTGGAACGCCCTGCCCGTCTCCGAGCAGGAGAAGGTCATTGGCCGCTCCAAGCACGACGACATCGAGATGAGCGAGGACGAGAAGCCCACCAACTCGCACTCCGCTATCGCCAATATCGGTGACGACTTCAAGGTTATTCGCGACAACATGCCCTTCGGCACCGTGGGTAACAACGAGCTGGGCACCTACTTCATCTGCTACGCCAGCACCTTCTCGACCGTCCGGAAGATGCTCATGAACATGTTCACCGGCGTGGATGGCGCCAACTACGACCGTCTGCTGGATTTCAGCACTGCGGTGACCGGCACCCTCTTCTTCGTGCCGACTGTGGATATGCTCGGCGACTTCGCCGGCTAAGGCGAGCTAAACCCAGCTACCCTCAGCTAAATTCTCGTGAACCCCGCCTCCGGCAAGAGAGGCGGGGTTTTCCGGTAGGCTAGGGTGTAGACATTCAGACGGAAAGCAAACAATCGAGAGAAGAATGAGCGTTCTAGATAATTCTTTCCCTACCGAGGACTTTGGCTTCACCATCACCAGCCGCCTGGCGGACACCGCCTCCCCCAGCGCTGAACGTGTAGAAGCCAACGGCGGACAGTTCCGCGGACGCACCGGTGTCATCACCACCCCGCACGGACAGATCCAGACCCCCGCCTTCACCCCCGTGGGCACCAAGGCAACCGTCAAGGCGGTCCTGCCCGAATCCATGAAGGAGCTCGGCGCTCAGGCTCTGCTCTCCAACGCCTACCACCTGTACCTGCAGCCCGGCCCCGAAATCCTCGACGCGGCAGGCGGCCTGGGCGCATTCATGAACTGGGACGGACCCACCTTCACCGACTCCGGCGGATTCCAGGTCATGAGCCTGGGCTCCGGCTTCAAGAAGGTTATCGATATGGGTACCGTCGCGGACGCTAAGGGCGCCGACGGCCGCCCCCTCGGCGACGACGACGTGGCGAAGGGCAAGGAACGCCTCGCCCACATTGACGACGACGGCGTGAACTTCAAGTCGCATATTGACGGCTCGATTCACCGCTTCACTCCCGAGGTGTCCATGCAGGTTCAGCACCAGATTGGTGCCGACGTCATGTTCGCCTTCGACGAGCTGACCACCCTCTACAACTCCCGCGGCTACCAGGAGGAGGCGCTCGAACGCACCCGTCTGTGGGCGCTGCGCTGCATCGCTGAGCACCAGCGCCTGACCACTGAACGCGTGGGCAAGCCCTACCAGGCACTGTTTGGCGTCATTCAGGGTGCACAGTACGAGGACCTGCGCCGCAAGGCATGCCAGAACCTCGGTTCTATGCCCTTCGACGGCTTCGGCATCGGTGGTGCGCTCGAGAAGGAAAACCTCGGCACCATCGTGCGCTGGTGCGCCGAAGAGCTACCCGAATCCAAGCCCCGCCACCTGCTCGGAATCTCCGAACCCGACGACATCTTCGTCGGCATAGAAAACGGTGTAGACACCTTCGACTGCGTCTCCCCCACCCGCGTGGCACGCAACGCCGCCGTCTACTCCCCCACCGGCCGCTACAACATCACCAACGCGCGCTTCAAGGCGGACTTCTCGCCCATCTACGAGGGCTGCGACTGCTACACCTGCACCCACTACACCCGCGCCTACCTGCGTCACCTCTTCAAGGCGGACGAGCGTCTGGCGGCGACCCTCGCCTCCATCCACAATGAGCGCTTCATCGTGCGAATGGTGGACGACGCCCGCGAAGCCATCAAGGACGGCACCTACTTCGAGTACCGTGACGAATTCCTCGGCAACTACTACTCCGGCAAGAAGCCCTAAACCCGCTCTTCAACCCGCTTAAGGAGAACCCTATGAGCATCACTCATGTTCCCGATGAGGAGCTTCTCGTCTTCGACCACGAGATCGCAGCCCCGGTCGAGGACGTCTTCGGCGCCTACCTGGACCCCGAACTGCTGATCCGCTGGTACGGCCCCGCCGGCTGGCACGTGCGCCCCACCGACGTTGTCGTGGAGCCTGTCGTCGGCGGCATGCAGCGCCTGTCCATGATCAACGAGGTTGACCCCTCGGTGTCCTGCATTCTGCAGAGCCGCTTTTTGAGCATTGAACCGTTCAAGGAGCTCGAATACGCCGAGCAGTTGCCCGACCACCTGGGCAACCCCGGTAGCGTGCTGGTGTACCAGCGTCACCGTTTCTTCCCCGAAACCGTGATTACCGCCGACGGCGTGGGTTCCGGTACCCGCATCCTCATTGAGATTGGCCCCATGCCCGCCTCGGTTCACGAGGAGGTGCGCACCACCTGGCGTTCGACCTTCGCCCGCCTGGATGACGTACTCGCCGCCCGCGCACGTGGGGAGCTCTAAAACCTGCCGCGCCAGCTGCCTGAGATAGCTTCAAGACAAAAAGCGCCGCGTTGACGAATCATTCGTCAACGCGGCGCTTGTGTTTAACACCCGTGCCTTGCCGGGTGCACCTTCTGGGGTGTGCCCTGCCGGATGTGAATCGTAAACTAGTTGGTCAGCTTCACGGTAATGACGGTGCTACCACCATCCAGGGACACGCACTCGGGGGTCGCACGATCCGCGCCGTCGCCCGGCTTCCAGTAGCAGCGCGCCGACATGACGGTACGCTCACCATTCGCCTTATCGGTCACCTCGGCGGGGTTCTGCACCACAAACTGGCGGATCAGCTCACGCGCAAACAGGCAATCCACCGCACCCGAGGCCACCTGAACCGTAGCGTTGTGCTTCAGGTAGCCGGTAGCGTCCATGCTGCCGCAGCTACCGCCCGCAGACTGAACATCCGAGTTGGACAGGCTTGCGGTGCTCGACGCCTTCGCCACTGCACTCGCCGAAGTATTCGCCTTAGCCGATGCGGAAGGGCTCGACGCCGCGCTCGCCTGCGCGGTTGCCGTGGGGCTTGCGGTGGTGATGGTTCCGGGGCTCACGGTAGCCACCGCGGTGGGGGTGTGCACGGTACCGGCAGTCGGGGTGCTTTCAGTGACCGTTGCGGTGCGGGTGGGGCTGGCGGTTGCCTTCGCGCTCGTAGCGCTGGGGCTAGGGGTTGCGGTGGCGCTCGGGGAGGCGGTAGTGGCGCCTCCGGAGCATGCCGACAGCGCCAGCAGCAGCGTGGCACCGAGTGCTACGGGGCTGTAGCGCTTAGCGGTGCGGAGGGTAGTAGAACGAGCCTGGATAGAAGTCTGGTGCTTCTGTGCCGGATGCATGGTGACCTTTCTGCGTCATCGGTTCGGGTTCCTATCAGCATTCTAAAGACGCTACCTGTGAGCTAGCTATACGGCATCTTAGGAACCCGCAGGGTGGACCCTCTGGGCATAACGGAAAAGGGCACAGCGGAAAGAACGCAATAAGGAGGGGTGCCCCGGCATTACGGAAGCCCCTCCTTAGCTCTTCACAACTCATTGACAGCTCACTGACAACTCATTGCCTCTGGCACGGGCGCTTAGCCTTCCTGCCTGCCACGCACCAGAATAGTGTGGCCGTTTCCGTCATGGCAGCTAATCGAGCCAGTCTCAATCTCACCGAAGCAGGTCAGCTGATTACCATCGGCAGCGGGCACAGTCACCACATCCCAGGTGTGCATCATCTTCGTGTTTGCGGTGGTGGTCTCCCCGTGCAGAACCGAGGACTCATTCACGGTATTCACCTCGCTGGCGCCGGTCAGGAAGTTCATGCGAGTCACCTCCACCGGACCGGCAAAAGTACGACCGACCGCACCGTTACCGTCACCGGTCTGCTCACCGGTGCGGCGCTCGCACACCAGGGTTCCATCCGCGGGGTTCAGCTCGCAGAGGGTGCGCTCGTCATCGCTCTTGAAACGGTAATAGCCGGCACCGGAATCGTAGTAGGAGGGCTCCATGAGGAAGGGAATCGGGGGAGCATCCGGGTTTTCCAGACGAGCCACAAAGGCGACATCCTCACCGATAGTGCACTCGGGGGCGCCGCGATCCTCGCGACGGTTCTCAGCCATCGCGTACTGCGGGTTCCAGTAGCAGGTGGCGTCCTGAACCTTCGCAACCTGGTGCTCGGTCAGGTTGTCGTCGGCACGCGGGGTGGTGATGTACTCGGTCAGCACGTCCAGGGCGTGGGCGCAGTCCACGGTACCGCGCAGCACCATGATTTCCGCACCAGTCTTCAGGTAGCCCTTGCGGCCAATGTGTCCGCAGCGCTCGCCGGCGGAGGCGCGTTCAGCCTCCACCTTTTCGGGCGCGCGGGGAGTGTCACCGGTGGGGGTTGCTGCCGCGACGGGGGTTGCCTTTGCATCAGCGGGTGCGGAGGAATCGGACGCCTTCGCCTCGGCGCTCTCGCTGGGGGCGGGTGCCTGAGTCTCGGTGACGGTCGGCTCGGTCTTCTTCGTCGGCGTCGGGGACGCGGTGGAGGAAGGAAGCGGGTACTTCGAGTGGTTAGCCGTACTGGAGGCGCTGGGGGTCGACGAGGAGTTTTCGCTCTGAGAACCGCCGAAGCAGCCGGTCAGAGCGAGGAGCAGGGCGGCGGCGCATCCGGTGGCGCGCATCGTGCGGCGACCCCAACCGGTGGGGTCTGCCTGAGTGTGGTGGAACGACATCGTTATCTCTCCCGGGAATGAACCTTTTGCACCCTTTGCAGAAGGTATTTAAAGCATACGCTTGACCCCGTTCAAGACCGGTTTATTACAGCGGAGCGCCGGTATCTACCCCTACTTCTGCGGCAGGTAGGAGCTCAACAGCTCACGCTGCTCGGGGCTCAGACGGGTCAAACGCCCCACAACCGAATCCCAGAACGCCAGCACGGTAAAGGCACGCACGCATTCGCGGCCGTCCACCGGGGAGAGAATCGAGTAGCCAATCCGCACGGATGCGGCGCTGACCTTCTCCACGCTCAGGCGCACGGGTACGGGCTCACCGGTGTAGGGCAGCTGAGCCAGGTAGCGGATGCCGTGCTCGGCAATAAGCGCCTGCACGCCCTCGGCAACCAGGTCGAAAAGCGGAATCGGAGGCTGCGGTGCCACGGTGGGCTTCTGCCCGGAGGAGGGCGGCGGGCCGAAGAGCGCCACACGGGCTTCTTCCATGACCGAGAGGATGGCAACGTTGTTGACGTGCCCGTAGGCGTCCATATCGCCCCAGCGTGCGGGTACGTGCACCAGCAGTTCGTCGGTGGTACCGACCTCAGAGGTGGGGGTGTTTTCGCGGTTCTTTTCGTGGCTTTGCATGGTTTTAACTCTACTCCCCCACCGCTGTGAGGCGGCTATTCGTACGAATCCGCAAGGTACAGCAAATGAATCAGCTGATAATGATTCGGGGGCTAGAAATATATTTGATAGTTAAAGCGATGAGGCTCGAAAGCTACGATGCTTTCGAGCCTCATCCAACACACAGACATTTGAACGCATACAAGATCATACGGTTCACTGTCCATGATAGACCCGTCCTGAGGGCCAACTGCATTTTTACGGTTTTATTACGAGGAATTCCAGAAATTTTCCGTATTTTTCGTTTATTACTGTGTTGGAGTCTCTGCAGGCCCCAACACCGGCCCTCCCGGCAGCTGCAGAACCTTAACGGCCCAGCTTTGCCGCAGTCTCCAGGGCATGATCAGCGTCGTACTTCATGGCGTCATACTCGGCAGTTGCCTGCTGAGCCTCCACGAAGGTCTGCTCATCAATCACGTGAGTGTGGCGGATACGAGCAAAGTACAGCAGGCTCAGCACCACAAAGTAGCCCACGCCCACAATTGCCGGAACCATAGAACCACGCACCATGAAGAGCGCAACCCACACCGCGAAGAGCAGCAGAACGCCAACCGCCGCGGTGAACTGGCCACCCCACAGGCGGAAACCATTGGTTGCAGGCTCAACACGCTTATATACGATGTAAGCAAACAGAATCAGAACCCACACGGTCAGTGCGCACACCATGATCACAAAAATCATGGAGAGGAACGCTTCCTTCGGGCTGTACAGCGCCAGCAGAATAGCAATGACCATGCCGCTGGTCGACAGCCACACCGCACGAGCCGGAACGCCGGCACGGTTCACCTGAGCCAGCTGGCGAGGCGCCATACCGTCAGCCGCCAACGAGTGCAGCAGACGCGCACCCGCGTACAGGTTCGCGTTCGCACTCGACAGCGCCGCAATCAGCACCACAAAGTTCACGAAGTGTGCCACACCGTGAACACCGAGCTGTTCAAAGACCAGAACGAACGGGGAAGCATCCACAGCGTCGCCCAGACCCGATGCCGAACGCCACGGAATAACAGCCACAACAATTAGAACCGCCAGCACGTAGAAGGTCGCCAAACGAACCATCATCGCCTTCGCCGAGGAACGCACCGAACGGGAGGGGTCCTTCGCCTCCGCAGCAGAGATTGAAATCATCTCAATACCACCGAAGGAAAACATCACCACAGCCAGCGACAGCCACACCGACTGCGGACCGTTCGGCATGAAGCCGCCGTCGTTGAAGAGGTTCGCGGTACCCACCGCAGCGTGACCGGGCAGGCCGAAGAAAATCAGGCACAGGCCTACCAGCAGGAAGGCAATAATCGAAATGACCTTAATCGAAGACAGGAAGAACTCCAGCATGCCGAAAGACTTCACGCTGGTCAGGTTCAGCACAATCAGCGCCACACCAAACACGGCAATACCCGCCCACAGCGGAAGCTGCGGCCACCAATAATTCAGGTAAGTCGCCACCGACACCAGCTCAACGCCAGCAATCAAAACAGTCGCCGTCCAGTATGCGATGCGAGTCAAAAAGCCCGCGAAGGGGCCCAGGTAGCGGGTAGCAATAGTACCGAAACCGCCGCGGACAGGGTAGCGAACCGCCATTTCACCGGTTGCCGCGCCAATCACCGAAGCGAGCGCAGAACCAATAGCGTAGGTGAGAATGACCGCGGGACCAGCCATCGCAATGGCGGTGCCCGAACCCAAGAAGAGGCCCGTACCGAGCGCGGAACCCATCACGATCATGGTCATCTGTCCGTGGGACAGAGAACGCTTCAGGGTGCGCGATCCGGCGGTCCCCGCTGCAGCGTGGCTGCGGGTATCGTCGTTGTGGGACACGAAGGTGCCTTCCGTCAGTACGCCTTAGGGGCGTGATGTGCAATGTGTGCTCGCACCCGGCTTCTGCGGCTTCTAGCCGCGTTGACGGGTACGAATAGTTAACTATTCTACGGGCACACTCACATCGCTCAGAACGGCGCCGTCTAGAGCGCAGAAGCGAAAAGGCACCGAACGGGGGTGCTCCCCCATCCGGTGCCTTTTATGTTTTAGCCTTGCGAGGCTTTCACGCTATTTAGTGCTGTGCCGCGCTGGTGTTCTCGTCGGCGTGCATAGCGTCCAGGTCGGGGCGCTCATAACCGCCCTGAACCTTCGACGAGATGGCGTAGCCAATAGAAATCAGCACGAAGAAGACGATACCGACCATGATCGATTCCTGAACACCCGAGCCGGGCAGCATGAACATTGCCGCCAGGGTCGCCAGAACACCCGCCAGAGCCAGACCTGCGGTGACGCGGCCACCCAGCACGGTGAAGGAGGAGGCGTCCTTCTGGTCCTTCTTGTACGCCTGGTAGGTCAGCAGAATCATGATCCACACGATCAGGATGCACAGGGTCACCAGCGCCATGAGCAGGGCAAAGATGTCGCCAATCTTGGCAACAGCCATCACGGTCGCCACGACAACGCCGGTGAAGGAGATGAGCAGAGCCACGACCGGTACGCCGCGCGAGGAGGTGCGGGCAGCCACTGCGGGAGCCATACGGTCAGAGCCCAGGGCGTGCAGCAGGCGGGTTGCCGCGTACAGGGAGGCGTTAGCGCCAGAGAGCGCAGCAACGAGCACCACGAAGTTCATGATGTCCGCCGCGAAGGGGATACCCAGTTCAGAGAAGACGAGCACGAACGGCGACTCGGTCAGCTCCGAGTTCTGTGCGGCGGTCTGCCAGGGCACCAGGCACAGAATAATTGCCATGGACACCACGTAGAAGGTGGACAGGCGCCAAATCATTGCCTTCACGCTGGTTGCCACCGAGCGTGCCGGGTTCTTCGCCTCCGCTGCGGAGAGGGAAATCATTTCCACACCGCCGAAGGAGAACATGACAACAGCCATCGAAATCCAGATGGATGCCGGGCCGTTGGGCAGGAAGCCGCCGTCGTTCACGAGGTTTGCGGTACCCGCCGCAGCGTGACCGGGCAGACCCACGAACACCAGCAGTACACCAATCACCATGAACACGATGACGGCAGAAACCTTAATCGAAGAGAGCATGAACTCCAGGGCGCCGAAGGACTTCACGCTCACCAGGTTCAGCACCAGAATAATCGCACCGAAGAGGGCGACGAACACAGCCAGGGGAACGTCCGGGAACCAGTACGCCATGTAGTGGCCAACCGCCACCAGCTCAGCACCGGCCAGCGGCACGGTGCACGCCCAATACGCCCAGCGAGTCAGGTAGCCGCTAAAGGGGTTCAGGTATCGGCTGGCAATGGTGCCGAAACCGCCCTGGACGGGGTGACGCACGGACATTTCGCCCGCGCACGCAGCAATGGTTGCCGCAATCATCGAACCAATAGCGTAAGAGAGGATTGCGCCGGGGCCCGCAATTTTAATGGCGGAGGAGGAGCCCAGGAACAGGCCCGTACCCAGCGCCAAGCCCATCGCAATCATGGTCAACTGGCCGTGGGAGAGGGAACGATTCAACGAGTCGTTCTTCTCCGACTGCTCGGGGGTGTTCCCCTGCAGTTTAGACATAACGTATCTCTTTCTTAGACATGCTGTGTATTGAATAAAGCTGAAATGGCAATGCCGCCCGGTCGTTAGGCCGGGCGGCTCTGCACATCAGCTGTCAGGAGGTTAGCTTATGCCACGTACTCGAGTTCGTGACGCTTGAACCAACCGATGATCGGGTAGCTGATCGGCATGAGGATCACCTCGACCAGGCACTTGTAGATATAGCCGATTAGTACGTAGTTGATGAATGCTTCCATGGTGTCGATGCCGAGCACCGGTGCCGCAATGGAGCAGAAGATGACGGTATCGAGCAGCTCACCGACCAGGGTGGAGACAATCATACGCAGCCACAGGAAACGGCCCTTGCTTGCCTTCTTCATTGCCACCATGACCCAGGCGTTCAGGGTCTGACCGAAGAGGTAACCGAGCAGGGAACCCGCAAAAATCTGCCAGACCGGGCCGAGAACCTGCTCGAACGATTCCTGGCCTTTGTAGAAGCTCGCAGCGGGCAGGTGCACGATCAGCAGGAAGCATAGGGCGGCAAAAGCAGCCGCGGCGAAGGACGACACAATGGCTCGGCGGGCACGCTTGAAGCCGTACACCTCAGAAAGAAGGTCGCCAATCACGTAGGCGAGCGGGAAGAGGAAGAAACCACCATCGGTGACGATGGTCGAGCCAATCAGGGGCAGCTCGAAGGGCAGCGGACCGAACTCCACGCCCTTGGTTGCACCAATATTCGAAATGATCAGGATGACGCAGGATGCGCCCAGCAGCAGATCAAAGTAGCCGCGGCGACCAGCCCAGGGCACCTTGACGGTGCTCGTCTGAGCCTTAGATTCGCTAACGGGTTTAGCCATTACTTTCCCCAAGTCTTTCTTCATGCGATGTGTTTCTTCACGTAAGGTACGAGCCCTCACGTGTGGTGGGTGAGTGCGCTATGCAGGGCGCTACTCACCGGCTCGTCTGCCACCCGAGCCTATCTAATAGTACCTATATGCCGTGGCGGCGGCAGGTTTACGGGCTTCGTTCAAGAGTGTGGACGCTCATGACCACCCCGCCAGCCTTCCTGACCGCACATTTACAATAAATGTATGAAGAATCTGGGCCACGGAATTCACCGCACTGAGCAGGTGGTATCCCTGCTGGGGGCGGGGCGTGCGCTACGCGCCTCGCTTCGGCGGTCGGTACGGGGTTCTTCACAGCAGGTGCGGAGGCGGCGGCACCGTAACCAGCGGCGGCTGAGCGCGCATATTCCGCGTCTGCATCCGCTGTTCACCTATGCGGCGCAGGCCGTGCGCACCGGAGCTTCCCTGCTAGAGCCAGTGCTTCTGGCTTCGTCTGAGCTGCTCGGTTACCGATCGTTTACGCATCGCGGGCGCAATATCTACTATCGGGTCGATAACCTGTATCTTCTGACCGATTCTGAGTCTGCGCCCGGTGTGCTGTTCTATTTTGATGGTGATCATCTCTCGCGTGCCGGTAGCCGCCTGTTGCGCCGAACTTCCCCCCTGCGTGCCGAGCTGGCGCAGGTGGCGGCTGAGTTCAATATGCTGTCGGTGCCGGTGCTGTCGCCGGGTAGTCTGCGGGAGCCGCGCCTGACCGATGGTGATTCTTATGCGCCTCCGCTGACCTACAACTGGTGGGTTCGCGCCCGCTCAAACGGCAGGATGGTTCGCGCCCTCATTGAGGAGATTGCCCTGGCGTACGGGGTGGATATGAGCCGTATCTGGCTTGCGGGCTATTCGGGTGGCGCCGAGTTCCTCAGCTACGAGCTGCTGTCACACGATATTGAGTGGATTCGTGGAGGTGGCGCCACCTTTATCGGTGGCGGCGGCGCTGACGGCGTGCCCGTGCGGGTGCGTGAACAGGCTGCGCTGAATCCTTCCTCGCATGAGCACCTGTTGATGAGCTGGCATGTGGGTGTGCTGGATGGTCGTTCGCCGTCGGCTCGTCGGCGTATGGCGACGAGTTCTGAGGGGAGTTGGTCGGCGCGGATTGCGGTGCAGGAGGGTAGTGCGTTCTACGAGGGTTTGGGTGCGCGGACTTTGTTGCAGGTGACTCCGGGGCGTGGCCATACGGGGTATCCGATTGCGTCGTTGGTGGGTGCTGATTTGGCGGCGGCTACTCGTTTGGGGTTCTTGTGAGGACTGATTTTTGTCATATTTGTGAAAATTCGCATGGATTACGCAAATTTCTTGGTGACACATTCAATAAATTCGTCATTTGCTGACGATTTGGGGTAGAGTGTCACTATGCCTCGTATTTCTGCAGCAACCAACGCCGCCCAGCGCGAAAACACCAAGCGCGCCATCCTCAACTCCTTCGGCGAGATCCTCTACAACCGCGGCCTCTCCGGCCTGACCATGACCGACGTCGCCAAGAACGCCGGCATCGGCCGCACCGCAGTCTACAACTACTTCGCCGACATGGGCGAACTGCTGGTCGCCTACGCCCTGGACGAAACCGAACGCTTCCTCAACGAGCTGCGCGTCGGCCTGGAGGGCATCGAAAACCCGATTGACCAGCTCGCGGTCTACATTCGCTTGCAGATCAACGACCTGGCGCGCCGCCACCTGCCTCCGGGCCCTGCGATGCGCTCCATGCTCTCCCCCGAGTCCTACGCGAAGCTCGGCAAGCACGTTCACGAGCTGCAGATGGTGCTCGCGCATATTCTTTCTGCCGCCATTGCCGAGAACTACATTCCGAAGAACGACATTCGCGAGCTGGCGATGCTCGTACACGGTTCCCTCTCCTCAAGTGCGGGTCGCGCGGAGGATGCGCCGGATGAGGAGACCCGCGAGCGTCAGATTCTGAATACTATCCGTTTTATTCAGATGGGCCTGGGCGCGCGTTTTGACGCCGAGGGCAACCCGGTTCGCCTGGATTCCGAGGAGTCCCTGCCGGAGCAATCCCCGGTGCAGGAGGCGGGCCTGAAGGTCGCATCCTAAGCGTGGCACCTCTGAACCGTGGAACCTGAACCGCGGAACGTAGCTCAGTTATACGTCACAAAAATGCCGCGGACCTGATGCTTCTCGCATCGGTCCGCGGCTTTTTCTGTATTCGGGTGGGTTTTTACGCGCCAGGCAGTAGCGCCGGTGAGATGGAGTCCAGGTCCAGTACACGCGCGTACATGACGGCGCGGCGGTGCAGGGCGTTACGCAGTGCGCGGTGCACGCCGTCTTCGAGGTAGAGTTCGCCTCCCCATTTGACGACGTGAGGGAAGAGGTCGCCGTAGAAGGTGGAGTCTTCGGCGAGTAGGGTCTCAAGGTTGAGGGTTTTTTGGGTGGTGATGAGGGTGTCGAGGCGTACCTGCTGCGGCGGGATTCCTCCCCAGTCGGCGTGGGTCATGCCGTGCTGGGGGTAGGGGCGGCTGTCGCCTACTTTTTTGAAGATCATGGTGGTGCTTTCTGCAGGTATGGGGCGCCTCGGCGGCGCCCGGAACCGTGGGGTTCTGAAGAAATAGTACCAAGGGGTATAAAAAATCCCCGGTCTTAGAATCTAAGACCGGGGATCGGTGGCGGAGGATGGGGGATTTGAACCCCCGAGGGCTGTTAACCCAACACGCGTTCCAGGCGTGCGCCATAGGCCGCTAGGCGAATCCTCCAGCTATGTTTTCTACGCATTGCGTAGGCAACGAATAAAACTTTACTACGCTTTTGTGAAACATGCAAGCCCTGAGCGATAAAAGTAACAGAAAGCACATTTATGGTTGCTTGTGTCCTCGCTTTTGGACGAGGCGCAGGCGGAGCGGGCACGCAGTGCATATGACGGGTGCGAACTACCAAGGTACCCGTTTTTGGGTAAAAAAAGACCTCCTACGCAACCGCTGAACCCCAGGATTCCGAGCGAGCGAGGATATAAATCCTGGGTTGAAGCCGTCGAACGACAGTGAGACGGACATGACGGGTGCGCATTCTCAGGAGAAAGGCTTGTTTTCGGGCATAGAAAAACCTCCTACGCACCCGTCATAGCTCGAATACCCTTGCTACCTTCCGGTCCTGGGGGAGTTTTCCAAGATAACGCCACGTAAGAGGCAAGAACCAGTGTACCGGATTTTTTGGCGCTTGGGAATTCCGTGCGTGCACAGTATTTCTGTGGGCGTACGGACTGCCCGATGAGAATCCGTGACGTGTGCGTGTTCATCGGTGACTGTCGGCCACTCGGGCTGAGGGGTAAAGCGTCTAAAATGGTAGGGATTGTCCTATCCGCACCCCCGAGTTGAAGAGGTTGCCGTGAGCACTGCCCTTTATCGTCGTTATCGCCCCGAAACCTTTGCTGAGGTTATCGGGCAGGAGCACGTGACCGAACCTCTTATGGTCGCCTTGGAAAAGAACCGTGTGAATCACGCGTACCTGTTTTCGGGTCCGCGTGGTTGCGGTAAGACCACGTCGGCGCGTATTTTGGCGCGTTGTTTGAACTGTGCGCAGGGTCCGACTCCTACTCCGTGTGGTGTGTGCGATTCGTGTCGTGAGCTTTCGCGTGATGGTGGCGGTTCTCTTGACGTGATTGAGATGGATGCGGCGAGCCACGGCGGCGTGGATCATGCCCGTGACCTGCGTGAGCGCGCTACTTTGGCGCCGGTGCGTGACCGTTACAAGATCTTCATTATTGATGAGGCGCATATGGTGACCCGTGAGGGTTTCAATGCGTTGCTGAAGATTGTGGAGGAGCCGCCGGAGCACGTGAAGTTTATCTTCGCGACGACTGAGCCGAATAAGGTGCTGGGTACGATTCGTTCGCGTACTCACCATTACCCGTTCCGTCTGGTTCCGCCGGAGGTTCTTCTGCCGTTCCTGCAGGGTCTGTGTGAGCAGGAGCAGGTGCCGGTTGAGCCGGGTGTGCTGCAGCTGGTGATTCGTGCTGGTGGCGGTTCGGTGCGTGATTCGCTGTCGATTCTTGATCAGCTGATGGCTGGTGCGTCTTCGCAGAACGGTATTGAGTATGACCGTGCGGTGGCGCTGCTGGGTTATACCCACGCGCAGCTTCTGGATGAGGTTATTGAGGCGTTGGGTGCGAAGGATGCGCCGACTCTCTTTGGTGCGGTGTCTCGTGTGGTGGCTACCGGTCAGGATCCTCGCCGTTTTGTGGAGGATCTGCTGGAGCGTCTGCGTGATTTGATTGTGGTGAAGGCTGTTCCGCAGGCTGCCGGCCAGATTTTGCAGGGTGTTCCGCAGGATCAGTTGGAGCGTCTGGCTCAGCAGGCTCAGGTTTTGGGTGAGCGTGAGCTGACGGTTGCTGCGGGTACGGCGAATGAGACTCTGAATGGTATGACGGGTGCGGCGAATCCGCAGCTTCAGCTGGAGTTGCTGTGTGCTCGTCTGCTTCTGCCTGCGGTGGAGGGTTCTGCCGGTGGCGCTGAGGTTGCGGCGTTGGCTTCTCGCTTGCAGGTTTTGGAGCGTCGCGTGGCTTCTGGTGCTACTGGTTCGGTTCCTGCTGGTTCTGGTCCGGCGCAGGGTGGCATGTCTGCTGCTCGTGCGGCGGGTATGGCGGCGGCTGGCCTGACTCCTAAGACCCAGGCTCCTCAGATTCAGGCGCCTAATGCGCAGACTCCTAGCGCCCCTGTTCAGGAGGCGACTGCCCCGCAGTCTGTCCCTCAGCAGAGCGGCTCTCAGCAGGGCAGTTCTCAGCATGCCAGCGCGGGTGCTCCCCCGCTGGCGGGTGCGCCCCTTAGTGTTGCACCTCTGGCACCGACCGCGCAGGAGTCTGCGGCTGGTGCTCCCCTGGCGGGTAACACCCCGGCGGCACCTCATGCTCCGGCTTCTGCTGCAGCAGCTGCGGCGGGTACCCCCTCCGCGCCTCTGAAGCTTGACCCGAACGATCCACTGGCTGCGGTTCAGGGTAATTGGCGTGCCATCCTTAACCGAATGAGCGTTCCCGGTGCGGCGGAGCAGCTGATGAAGGTTCGCCCCGCTCGCATGGACGGCACAACCCTGTACGTGAGCGCCGACATTGCGACTTTGCGCGCGGTCAAGGGTTTTGTGCCCGAGCTGACCGCCCGCGTGAGTGAGTTCCTGCGCCGTCCGGTGACCATTCACGCTCAGGTGGCGAAGCCCGGTGAGCAGGTCAAGCCCGCAGCGCAGCCTGCAGTTCCGACGGCTGTTGCCCCGCAGGAGCCTCAGCAGCCCGTTCAGCAGACTCCCCCGCAGCCCGTTCAGCCGGCGCCTCTGGCTGATGGTCCGCGCGGCGGTGAGGATGCGTGGCGTCGCCACGGTCAGCCGCTGACCGGCGCAAACACCCCCGAGTCCACGAGCGTGGATGCGCCCCTGGGCGCGTGGGAGGTTGCCCCGATTCCGCAGAGCGCCCCCGAGGAAGCACCTCAGCAGGCTGCCCAGGCGGCAGTGCAGGCACCGGTTCAGGAAGCCCCGGCGGGTCCACTTGCCCCTGAGCCCCCGGTTGCTCCGCAGGTTCCGGCAGGTCAGCAAGTTCCGGCAGCTCAGCAGGTGCCGGTTGCTCCGGTGGGTGGTTTTGGTGAGCGTGATTCCTTTGCCGCCTCCGGTAGTGGAGTTCCGCAGCAGGAGAGCGCTCCTGAACCCCAGTATGCGCAGGAGCCTCCGTATGAGGAGGAGCCCCCTTTTGAGGATGAGCCTGCCTACGCTGAACCGGTTGAGGCGCCCGCTGCACCCGCAATGCCCGCAGCACCCGCAATGCCGGCTGCACCCGTAGCACCGGCGGGCCCGCTCGCTGCTCCGGTTGAGCCTGCTGGCCCGTTGGCAGAGGCACCGCAGGCAGCACCGCAGGATTCGGCACCTCCGGTTGAGCCTGCAGGTCCTCTTGCTCCGGTCGCCCCGGCTGGTCCGCTTGATACTCCGATTACTCCGGCTACCCCAGCTGATAATGCATCGGTCGATAACAAGCCGGCAAGCGATGAGAAGCCCGCAGCGCAGGCTTCTAACGCACTTGCCACACCGACTCCTAGCGCACCGGCGGCACCGGCTCGCCCGGCACGCGCCGCATCCGATGAGGACTACGTCTCTGAGGATGACGAGAAGGTCGAAAACAGCACCTTCATCGGTCTGCGCGCTATCGAAAAAATTATTGGTGGCACCGTCATCGACGAACGCCCCCTGCACCAGCCCTAATCCAGGGTTGTAGGTGCCGCGCCCGCCATCGCACCGATGGCGGGCGCACTCATTCCAGCCGCATACTCGCTACGCGAAACGCCCCTAAACTGTCAGGGGTTGGGTGCATACTCATAACGTCGCCCAAGAACAGCGCACCAACACACCAGCACAACGCACCGCATCTGAAGGAGAAGCCATGTACGAGGGAGCAGTTCAAAACCTCATTGACGAGCTCGGCCGCCTGCCGGGCGTGGGTCCCAAGTCGGCTCAGCGCATCGCTTTTCACATTCTGAATGCGGATGCTGCCGATATGGCGCGCCTAGCCAACGCGATTTCCACGGTGAAGACCAGCGTCAGTTTCTGCGAGGAGTGCGGTAACGTCTCCGAGACGAAGCTGTGCACGATCTGTCGTGATGAGCGCCGCGACCCGTCCGTGCTGTGTGTGGTCGAGGAGTCGAAGGACGTGGTGGCGATTGAGCGTACCCGTTCCTTTACCGGCCGCTACCATGTGCTCGGCGGCGCCATTAACCCGCTGGCGGGTGTGGGCCCGGAGCAGCTGCGTATTCGTGAGCTAGTGTCCCGCCTGGCGGATGAGCGTATCCAGGAGATTATTCTGGCGATGGACCCGAACCTTGAGGGTGAGGCGACCGCAACCTACCTCTCGCGTATGCTCGTGCCGCTGGGTGTGCGTCTATCGCGCCTGGCATCGGGTCTTCCGGTCGGTGGCGATCTGGAGTACGCGGACGAGATTACCCTGGGCCGCGCGTTGGAGGGCCGCCGCGTCATTAGCGAGGGCACAGCGGTGGCGCATACTGCCGCCGAGGATTTTGAGCGCGTGAACCGTGAGGAGGAACAGGAGCGTGAGCAGGCGGCTCAGGTTCAGGCTCAGGAGGCGAAGCAGAGTCGTCGCCGCTGGACTTCGAGCATGTTTGATGACCTGGATTCTGAGGATTCTGCAGGTTCCCGCACGGAGGCGCCCGCCACTGAGGGTGTGCAGGGCACGGTGGATGAGCAGCTGATTGAGCAGGTTCTGCAGGAGGCTGAGGAATCCAGCAACAAGGAATCCCCCGCTGGTTCTGGTATGGATTCTGCTGCCGAATCTGCAGACGCAGAACCCACTGTAAAACCCGCCCCCGACCTGGGCGAAGACTCCGGCGAGGAGGCTCCTGCGAGCGCCACCTCCGAACCGGCTGAAGCACCCGTAGCCGAGCAGGCGGAAGATGCGCCGGAGGTGTTCCGCACCCCCGATTATGAGGAGAAGATCCGCACTATTCAGAACGCCCCGTTGCGCACCCCGAAGCCGGATGTTCCGCCGCTACCGGGTGTCACGTATGTGAACCCGTGGACCTAAAAACTAGCCTCCGCGGGCGTGCTGTACCCGCTTCCGCGCCCCGCGTCACCACCGCGTAATACTACGTAATATTTCACGGGGCAATACATACGGGTGCACAGTTCGCCGCTTGCACTGAACGCCGTCTACTATAAATGAGGAGCCGGCCTCTGCCGGTGGCACACAAGTAACTGACCTGGAGAATTCTATGAGCCTGATCGTCCAAAAGTTCGGCGGTTCCTCCGTAGCTGATGCGGAGGGTGTAAAGCGCGTTGCCCGCCGCGTCGTGGACACTCAGAAGGCAGGTAACGATGTGGTCGTCGTGGTGTCCGCTATGGGTGACACCACCGATGAGCTGCTCGACCTTGCCGCAGAGGTCACCAGCAATGTCACTCCTTCCCGTGAGCTGGACATGCTGCTGACCGCCGGTGAACGCATTTCGACTGCCGTCCTGTCGATGGCTGTTAACGACCTGGGTGCTAAGGCCCAGTCTTTCACTGGTTCGCAGGCTGGCATGATTACCGACGGCGTGCACGGTTCGGCGCGCCTCGTGGAGGTTCGCCCCGATCGCATCCGTGAGTCCGTCGAGGCCGGAAATATCGCGATTGTGGCCGGTTTCCAGGGCATGAACCGTCAGAGTGGCGACATTACGACCCTGGGCCGCGGCGGTTCCGATACAACCGCCGTTGCGCTGGCCGCCGCGCTGAACGCCGATGTGTGCGAGATTTACTCGGACGTGGACGGCGTGTTCACCGCCGACCCGCGCATCGTGCCGACCGCGCACAAGCTGGATACCATCACCAGCGAGGAAATGCTGGAGATGGCGGCGAACGGTGCAAAGATTCTGCACCTGCGTAGCGTCGAGTATGCTCGTCGTTTTAACTTGAAGCTTCACGTGCGTTCTTCGTTCTCTAACCTTGAAGGCACTATCGTGGTTCCGGAGGAGTCCGCGGAACTGACCCCCACCCATCTGAAGGAGATTCCCTTGGAGCAGCCCCTGATTTCTGGTGTCGCGCACGATCGCACCCGCGCAAAGATTACTGTTGTTGGTGTTCCGGATGTTCCCGGTTCGGCAGCTAAGGTGTTCGGTCTGATTAACGAGGCGAAGGTGAACCTGGACATGATCGTTCAGAACGTTCCCACCGACCGCCCCGGCGTGACCGATATTTCCTTCACCCTGGATCAGGAGCAGGGCCCCACCGCGCTGAAGGCGCTGGAGGCTGCGCAGGCTGAGTTGGGTTTCCAGGAGGTTATTTACAACGAGTCGGTTGGTAAGCTGTCGCTGGTTGGCGCGGGCATGAAGACTAACACGGGTGTTTCGTTCACTTTCTTTGAGGCTCTGTCTGCTGCTGGCGTGAACATTGACATGATTTCAACGTCTGAGATCCGTATTTCGGTGATTACTGAGCTGAGCAAGCTGGATGAGGCTGTTCGCGCGGTGCACACTGCGTTCGGTCTGGACGCTGAGGGTGAGGCTACTGTTTACGGTGGTACTGGCCGCTAGGGTTTAGCTCGTTTGTGAGCTGTACGCTTCGGGAGGGGCGGTGCTGGTTTGATCCGGCACCGCCCCTCCCTTTTGTCTGTGTATAGGTGAAATAACTGAAACGCTTTACAGTTATTTCAGATAGGGGTAGGGTTGTATCAACCACAATGAGCCTCCAACCGAATGATATGCACCCCACCGACGTGGCATCTTCGGACGTTGACTCTGCCGGCAACAGCACCAAGGAGAAGATAATGACCACCACCCTAACCAACCCCCTGGAGGAAGATACCCTCAATCAGGCTCGCGCAGAGGCGCGGGAGATTCTCAAGAATTCTGAAGAAACCACCATTGAGCTGACCGTTTCGGGTCGAGAAAGCCAGCAGCTTGGCGACGCCCTTAACCAGGTCATTCAGCACGTCTTCCATGCCTTGGCTAACGGGCAGAGTATTGATGTTCAGCCTGTCCCCCAAGATTTGACGACGACCGTTGCGGCGCAGCGTATCGGTATTTCCCGCCCCACGCTCATGAAGGCTATTCGCTCTGGTGACCTCCCGGCGCATAAGGTGGGTAGCCACTTCCGTATCCGCACCGAGGATGCCGATAGCTTCCGCAAGGCTCTCTTAGAACGAAGCATCGCGAAGAATAAGCAGGCGATTAGGGATCTCTGGGCCTTTGAAGAAGAACAGGGTCTCATCGATACCATTGGAGGCCCGGCATGGTAACCCGAGTTTACTCGGTTCTACTGGATACGAATATTCTGATGTCTAAGACTCTTCGAGATTGGGTTCTCCTCTTGGCACAAGAGAGTAACTACAGATTTTTCACTCCATACGTATCCACCGCAATCATGGATGAGTTTGGATATCATACACGCCGAAGGAACCCAATGATTAATGATGCAGCCATTCAGACTTGGAAGCATCAAATTACGGATTCTTGTGTATCTATCATCAAAGATTTCCCTGTTAATAAGCCTAAAGGGTATCCCGACACTAACGACCTTCATGTGCATGCCGCTGCCCAATACGGCGGCATGCACGCGCTGGTCACCAACGACCATGAACTTCTCGATTATGCCTCCACGGAAGAAGCTCAGAATATTCAAAATTATGAGACGCTCAGCGCAGATGATTTTCTGATGCAGCTCACCAAATACGCCCACCCTTCTCTCTTCGCACAGGTTTACCTCGTCCAGGAATCTTATGCTCGTTCCAAAGGTCATACGGAGATTGACATTCCTCGCGCACTTGAACGAGCAGGGGCGGGTCAATTTGCCCGATATCTTCGGACTGTGGTGATTAATAGCCCACAGTTTGTCGATTTTGAACGTGAGTTTAAAGCCCGGTCTTCTAGTAACTAGATAGACATTGCTACGTCCGCTACCTCGTCGCGGCATCGTTTAGGCTAGAAGCATGAGTAGTGTTGTTTTTTCCCAGGTGATGGATGCCCGTCAATGGCGTGCCGCAGAGGCGGCGCATGAGGCGCGTGCCGGCCGCTACGCCGACCCGTTTGCGCAGCGTCGTGCCCGCCACGAAGTGCACCCCGTGGAGGACTTCCTCTTCACCTACTACACTCTCAAGCCCGGCCAGTTCAAGCGCTGGCACCCCGGCGCCGGCATCATTCTGCTGGATGCACCCGAGCGCGCCTCCTGGCGTTTCTACCGGTCCGCAACCGAGCAGGAGCTCCTCGAAGCGGGTTGTACCCCCGAGGTGACGCGTGCCCAGGCCGATGCCGCCTCCGCCGTCACGGTGGACGTCACCGACTTCGTGGAGCGCCGCGCTACCGCCCTCGCCTTCACCCACGAGATTCTGCGTAATACCGCCGCGAAGAAGGGCCAGTTCGGCTGCTTCGGCATGCACGAGTGGGCGATGGCGTACAAGTCGGTGGAGAACAATATCCGCCACGACTACCTGGAGCTGCGCCTGGGTGCGGAGGGTACGGACCGCGTGGTGGAGGAGCACCGCATCCGCTGCTCGCACTTTGATGCGTTCCGTTTCTTCATGCCGCAGGCAGCACCGTTGAACGAGCTGCAGCCGACCCGTGAGACGCAGCGCGTCCTGGAACAGCCGGCGTGCCTGCACGCGAATATGGACGTGTACAAGTGGGCGTATAAGCTGCTGCCGCTGGTTGATTCGACCCTGGTCATGGATTGTTTCGACCTGGCGTGGGATGCACGCGAACTGGATATGCGCGCAGCCCCCTACGATATTCGTAGCTGGGGGTACGAGCCGATTCCGGTGGAGACGACCGAGGGTAAGGCTGAGTACGTGCGGATTCAGCGTGAGCTATCGGAGCGTTCGATTGAGCTGCGTGAGCGCCTGCTGCAGGTGTGCGAGCGTTACCTGCCGCCGCTGAGTAGTGAGTAGCTGGTTGGTGGCGGGGGCCAGTTACGTTTTTGGCGCTGTGGCCTGTGGATTTGGTACCCAGTGCGTGAGAAAAGGGTGACTTGGGGCTCTCTATTTGGTAATTGGTGGTCTCGTCATCTCACTTTCCGCTGTACTGGGGTAGAATGAGATACGGCTCATACAGAACCCACGCACCCAAGGAGTGCCCACACATGGCCCGTATTGTTGTTGATGTTATGCTCAAGCCCGAAATTCTTGACCCGCAGGGTAAGGCTATTTCTCACGAGCTGCCCCGTATCGGCGTTGATTCCTTCGTTGATGTTCGCCAGGGTAAGCGCTTCGAGCTAACCGTCGAGGGTGAGGCAACCGAGGAGCACCTCGCGGCTGCCCGCAAGGCTGCTGAAGAGTTGCTCTCGAACCCCGTCATCGAAGACGTTGTGAACGTTTCGGTTCTGGAGGACTAATACCTATGGCAGAGTCCCTCGCACCCACTGAAGTCCCCCTGGTTGGCGACTTCTCTAGCTACTCCCCGAACCCCGCATTCGCTGACGCACGCGTTGGCGTGGTGACTTTCCCCGGCACCCTGGATGACCGTGACGCTGCGCGTGCTGTCCGTCTGGCTGGCGGTACCGTCGTTGAGCTGTGGCACGACGACGCTGACCTGAAGAACGTTGATGCCGTCATCATTCCTGGCGGTTTCTCCTACGGTGACTACCTGCGTGCTGGCGCTATTGCTGCGAAGGCTCCCGTGATGCGTTCGGTGATTGATGCCGCTAACGCTGCCGGTACCTCCGGTTCCGCTCCCCTGCCTGTTCTGGGTATTTGCAATGGTTTCCAGATTCTGACTGAGTCTCACCTGCTGCCCGGTTCGATGATTAAGAACGATCACCGCAAGTTCATTTGCCGTGACCAGGTTCTGCGCATTGAGAATAACTCCACCTCCTGGACGAGCGACTACGCTGCAGGCCAGGAGATTGTTGTCCCGCTGAAGAACCAGGACGGTCAGTATGTTGCTGACCCGAAGACCCTGGAGGCGCTGGAGGCTGAGGGCCGCGTGGTGTTCCGCTACGTTGGTTTCAACCCGAACGGCTCCCGTAACGACATTGCTGGTATCAGCAATGAGCGCGGTAACGTGGTCGGTCTGATGCCGCACCCGGAGCACGCTGTGGAGCCCGGCTTCGGTCCTTCCTCTTCCGGTTTTGGTGAGGTTTCTCTGCGCGGTGGCGCCGATGGTCTCGGCGTGTTCACCTCCGTTCTTGCCAACCTGATTAACGCCCGCTAACGCACGACAAGGATTCTAAGAAGTTATGAGCGAAAAGCAGTTTAACCTCGACACCGTCGAGCACGCGGCGGCAACCCCGGACACCGAACTCCCCTGGGCTGAACTGGGTCTGAAGGAGAACGAGTTCGAGGACATTAAGGAGATTCTTGGTCGCCGTCCTACCGCGGCTGAGCTGGCAATGTACTCGGTCATGTGGTCCGAGCACTGCTCCTACAAGTCTTCTAAGGTTCATCTGAAGCAGTTCGGTGCGAAGGTCACCGAGGAGATGAAGAAGGACCTGATGGTCGGTATCGGTGAGAACGCCGGTGTGACCGATATTGGTGACGGCTGGGCTGTTACCTTCAAGATTGAGTCCCACAACCACCCCTCGTACGTGGAGCCCTACCAGGGTGCTGCG
Source organism: Rothia sp. HMSC065B04 (assembly GCF_001812285.1). Lineage (NCBI taxonomy): Bacteria > Bacillati > Actinomycetota > Actinomycetes > Micrococcales > Micrococcaceae > Rothia > Rothia sp. HMSC065B04. The sequence continues at coordinate 142,317 of NZ_KV808409.1, read as the reverse complement.
ACCGGTGTGGGCGGTATTGTGCGTGACATTATTTCCATGGGTGCACGCCCGATTGCTGTGATGGATCCGCTGCGTTTCGGCGCGATTGATCACCCGGACACCGCCCGCGTTATTGGCGGCGTGGTTGCCGGTATTGGTGGTTACGGTAACTCCCTGGGCCTGCCGAACATCGGCGGCGAGGTTGAGTTCGATTCCTGCTACCAGGCAAACCCGCTGGTCAACGCACTGGCTGTGGGTATTATGCGTCACGAGGACATCCGCCTGGCGAACGCATCGGGCGTGGGCAACAAGGTTGTTCTGTTCGGTGCACGCACCGGTGGCGACGGCATCGGCGGTGCGTCGGTGCTGGCGTCCGAGTCTTTCGATGACACCAAGCCCTCGAAGCGTCCTGCCGTTCAGGTGGGCGACCCCTTCGCTGAGAAGGTTCTGATTGAGTGCTGCCTGGAGCTGTTCAAGGGCTCCGTGGTTGAGGGTATTCAGGACCTGGGTGCTGCGGGTATTTCCTGCGCAACCAGCGAGCTGGCTTCTAACGGTGAGGGCGGCATGCACGTCGACCTGACCAAGGTTCTGCTGCGTGACCCCACCCTGACCCCGGGCGAGATTCTGATGTCTGAGTCTCAGGAACGCATGATGGCTGTTGTCTCCCCCGAGAACGTGGAGCGCTTCGAAGCGATCATGAACAAGTGGGGCGTGGAGTACTCCTTCCTCGGTGAGGTCACCAACTCTGGCCGCCTGGTCATCGAGTGGGACGGCGAGGTCATCGTGGATGTTGACCCCCGCACCGTCGCGCACGACGGCCCGACCTACGAGCGTCCTTACGCACGCCCCGAGTGGCAGGATGACGTTCAGGCTAACCACTTCACCGGTTCGGCTGCCGACGATTCCCGCCCGCGCGGTAAGGAGCTGGGCGAGGCAATCAAGGCGTTCATGGCGTCCCCGAACATGTGCTCCAAGTCCTGGATCACCAACCAGTACGACCGCTACGTTCAGGGCAACACCGCCCTGTCCATGCCGGACGACGGCGGCGTGGTGCGCGTGGACGAGAACACCAACCTCGGTGTTGCTCTGGCGACCGATGCCTCCCCGCGTTTCACCTACCTGGATCCGTACGAGGGTGCTCGCGCGTCCTTGGCTGAGGCGTACCGTAACGTTGCGACCGTTGGTGCACGCCCCGTGGCTGTGTCTGACTGCCTGAACTTCGGTTCTCCCGAGGATCCGGACGTCATGTGGCAGTTCGCTGAGGCTGTTCGCGGCCTGGCTGATGGCTGCATGGAGCTGGGTGTTCCGGTGACCGGCGGTAACGTGTCCCTGTACAACCAGACCGGTGGTAAAGCTATTAACCCGACCCCCGTGGTGGCGATGATGGGCGTGATGGATGACGTCACCCGCCGCACCCCTTCGGGTTGGGCTCCTGAGCATGACGGTCAGGCTATCTACCTGCTGGGTACCACTCGCGATGAGCTGGACGGCTCCGAGTGGGCTCGCTTCAAGGGTCACCTGGGCGGTCAGCCGCCGAAGGTTGATCTGGCTCTGGAGCGTCAGCTGGGTGACATGCTGGTGAACATGTCTCGTGACGGCATGATTGATGCCGCGCACGACGTGTCTGCTGGTGGTCTGGCTGCGGCTCTGTCGGAGGCTTGCCTGCGTTTCAACACCGGTGCCCGCATTGGTCTGGGTGAGGTTGCTGAGCGTGACGGCGTGGACCTGTTCACTCTGCTGTTCTCGGAGTCCCTGGGCCGCGTTGTGGTTTCGGTTCCGCGTTCTGAGGAGGTGCGCTTCAAGGATATGTGCACCGCTCGCCAGTTCCCCTTCGCACGTATTGGTGTGGTGGACGCTGAGTCGAACGCTCTGGACTTCCAGGATGAGGTTTCCATTGACCTGGATGAGCTGCGTGCAGCTCACGAGGGTACTCTCGCTTCTTACTTCGGTGAGGTTGCGAAGGGCTAGTTTTCGACTCGTTTGAGACTAACGCCGAAAGGGGCGGATGCTTGTGAAAGCATCCGCCCCTTTTGTTATGCCCGCTGGCTTGTGCGTTGAGCGGTGAGAGGTTGTGCGTTGAGGCGTTCTGTTTATGCGCGTTCTGGGTTTATGCCTCGGCGACCTTGCGGCCCAGCTGCGCGAACAGGGAGGCGTTAATGCGGAAGCCTTCGATGCATTCTTCGATGAGGGCTTCGCGCTGTTCGTCGGTCAGGGGTGCGTTGTCGAGCAGTTCGCGATAGCCGTCCTTAAAGACCTTGGGCTTGGGCAGTTCGGTGAAGCGGTACATGCTCAGCGCTTCGGCGGGGATGCCGTAGTGGCGGTTGACGAGCGCTGCGACTGCCTGGCCGCCGGAGAGGTCACCGAGGTAGCGCAGGTAGTGGTGTGCGAGGTAGCGTTCGGGGGAGTTGATGGTGGCGCGGATACGCTCTACGTATTCTGCGGTTGCGGGCAGGGGCGCGTCGATGTCGCCTTCCTGGCCGAGTGCGCGGATGTCTGCACGGATGTATTCTGCGCGGTCGAGGCCGGGGTGGGTGAAGGGTTCGGTGATGGGGCTGGGTTCTGCGCGGTAGTGTTCGGAGACTGCTTCGAGTGCTTCGTAGATGTGCACGTACTGGTTGATGAGGCGCAGGTATGCCTCGGTGTTGAGGGAGCCGCCCATGAGGTCTTCCATGAAGGTGGAATGTTCGGCGTTGTCGTGGACGTGCTTGGTGCTTTCCTTCAGGTGTGCGGAGAAGCGTTCCTGGGTGGTTTCGGGGGCGATCACGGTCATTGTGAGTTCCTAAAGTGACTTGTGGGTGAACAATAAATGTTTTAGTGACACAATGTCACCAAAACCTGATAATGACATATTGTCACCAAAAACCGGTTTTGGCAATAGTTTTTAAAAAACTTTTGCTAAGGTAAACCTTATGCACAAGTCACCCTAGGCATTAAGTTACACAAACATAGGCTAATAGGTCTAGACTTGATACGAACACCACAATCACAAAATTCAAGGAGACACCGAATGTCTACCCCCTCTCTCACCAAGCGCACCTGGGCGTTCTTGGCTTCGGCAACCATCGGCCTCAGCGGCGTCGCCGGCGTACCCGCAGCCTTCGCAGCTGAAACCAACTCCCACATCAGCGCCGGTGAGGTTGCCGCAGCCTCAGAGCAGAGCCTGCAGGACGTCACCGTCAACTGGGGCCTGAAGAAGTCCTTCCGCTCCTACATCAACGGCCCCTTCTCCCAGGGCTCCCAGAAGCTGACCGGCGTCACCACCAACGAAGACGGCTCCTACCACTTCACCTCCGCCGAAGGCACCGTAGCCAACGGCGAATACTCCGTCACCTTCACCGGCTCCTCGATCCACTACACCGCACACCACGGTCTGCTGGAAGTCATCATCTCCGACCTCTCCGTCACCATTAAGGACGGCGTGGGCACCGTGCGCGCCAACGTTCAGTCGCGCCCCTACAACGGCAACACCACCCCGAACGACCTGGTCGAAACCAAGAACATGACCATCGGTACTTTCAACGCCTCCGGCCTGAAGGTTGAGGGTAACACCATCACCCTGCCCAGCGTTGACGAGGAAAACGGCACCCGCGTCAAGCTCTCCGAAGAGGCAACCGGCGCCTTCGCGGGCTTCTACAAGGCAGGTCAGGAGCTGGATGCGCTCGGCTTCTCCGCAACCATCGTGACCAAGGAAGCACCCGCGCCGAGCCCTGAACCCAGCACTGAACCCAGCGCCGAGCCGAGTGCTGCGCCGACCGCAGAGCCTTCCTCCGCACCGACCAGCGAGGCACCCAAGCCCACAGACCCCAAGCCCGCAGAGCCCACTTCTGCAGCGCCGAGCGCAGCCCCCACCTCCGCGGCACCCTCCTCCCCCGCCGCAACCACCGAGCCCAAGCGTGAAGAAAAGGTCACCGGCAACGTTGTCGAGTCCGGCACCCTCAGCTGGGATATCCGCGAGTCCTTCCTGAAGTACCTGACCGGCTTCGCGCACGGCTCCGTGAACGTTGAGGGCATGGAGAAGACCGCGGCTGGCGGCTTCAAGTACACTCAGGCATCCGGCGTGTACAACCCCGAGACCAAGACCGGTCAGATCAACTTCGCGGGCACCGCAGAGTTCACCGGCCACAACGGTCAGCTCAAGAGCACCATCAAGAACATGCGCCTGGTCGTCGTCAACGGCAAGGGCACCCTGGTCGCTGACGTTGACGCGCTGACCCGCGACGGCAAGTCCGTTTCTAAGACCGGCCTGGCTATCGCCGAGGTGGACCTCTCCGGCGCGAGCGTGAAGGACGGCGTTTTCTCGGCGCAGAACGCGGCAGTCGCGCTCACCGCTGAAGGTTCCAACGTGCTCTTCGCCGGCCAGTACCGCGGTGCCGATAACGCCATGGCGCCGCTGAGCTTCTCCGTAAAGCTCAGCGAGCAGACCGCAGAGAACACCGTTGAGGTTCCCCGCGTCTCTGAGAACAAGTCCTCCGATAACAAGGGTTCTGAGAACGGCTCCTCCGATAACAGCTCCTCGAACTCCTCCGGTAACTCCGGCGCTAACAGCTCCGGTTCTAATGGTTCGGCAGGCACCTCCGGCAGCGTCTCTAACGGCGGTTCCTCCTCGAACGGTTCTGTCAGCAACAACCCGGCACAGCCGGTCTGCGTACCCGTCACCCGCACCCGCGAGGTGCAGGAGCAGGGCGCATCCGACGGCACCATTAAGAGCGCAAACCTTGGCTGGGGCGTGCGTGATTCCTTCCGCAACTACGTGCGCGGCGGCATCGCGAACGGTAGCTGGGAGCTGAACGGCACCTCCTACTCTTCGGATGCATTCAACTGGTCTAACGGCACCGGCACCTTCAAGGGCGGTAAGGGTTCCATCTCCTTCAGCGGTTCGGTTCGTTTCACCGGTCACCACGGCATTCTGGACACCACCATTGCGAACCCGCGCCTTGAGATTAACGGCAATTCCGGTACTCTCTACGCAACCATGAACAGCAATGACCCCTCCGGCAAGGCAACTAACTACGGTGAGGTGGCACTGCTGAAGGTGGATCTTTCGGGTCTGCAGAGCTCCGCTGACGCTGTGAGCGTCAACGGTGCGGCAACCACCCTGACCGCTGAGGGCGCGAAGGCGTTCGCTGGCTTCTACGACGCCGGTAAGGACATGGCTCCGCTGAGCTTCTCCGCGACGATTAACGGCGCGAAGACCACCACCAAGACCGTGTCCGAGACCGTCTACGAGGGTGAGGGTTGCGACCCGGTCACCGGCAAGCCTCTGGCGTCCACCGGCGCCTCCGGTGTTGAGGGCACCCTGGTTGCAGGCTTCATCGCTGTTGCAGCCGGTGCGGGTACCGTCGTGTACACTCGCCGCCGCAAGAAGGCATAACGGCACCTCACGAGGCTGCCCACACTGTGGACTCGCCTGTGAGACTCAACCATGAGGTTCACCGGTGAGCCGACACGGCCCGTGCGGGGGTGCAGATTTTCACTGCACCCCCGCTTCAGGTGCCAGGTTTTGCCCCGGCGCCTACCCCAGTTTTTCTAACTCCCTTTTTCTGTGAGACGACGATGCTTTCTTCCCTTTCTTCTTCTGCCCTGAACCGCCGCGATGCAGTGAAGTATGCGGCATTCTCCATCACTTCCGCGTTCCTGCTGAGCTCTTGCGGTGTGGGTACTCAGAACCCGGCCGCTTCTTCAAGTGCTTCGCAGGCTGTGGTGGATGAGCAGAGCACCCGCACCGTTTTGGAGAACCTTGCCGATCAGTTGCGTTCTTCTATTGCCCCTGATCAGAAGGCTCTGCGCGGCCCCAATAGCGCCGCAGATACCCCCGAAATTCAGCCGATGGTCGATACCCCCACTCCGGCTTTCCCGGTGACGTTCAAGGATTTCAACGGCACTGAGGTGACCGTTAAGTCTGCTGACCGTGTACTGGCACTGGACCTGTACGGCACTCTGGCTCAGCAGATGATTGCGCTGGGTCTGGGCGGTCGCCTGGTCGGTCGTGTCACCTCCTCGACTGAGCAGTCGCTGGCTCATCTGCCGCTGGTGACCCAGAACGGTCACGACCTGAACGCTGAGGCGATTCTGGCGACCTCCCCGGACCTGGTGCTGTGGGATAAGAGCAACGGCCCGATTGAGATTGTGGATCAGCTGCGCGCTGCGGGCGTGACCGTTGTGGTCTTCGATCATGAGCGTCGTATGGATAAGATCATTCCGCAGCTCAAGGCTGTTGCGCAGGCGCTGGGTGTCCCGGAGGCGGGCGAGCAGGTTGCTGCCCGCGTGCAGAAGGACCTGGATTATGCCCTGCAGGTGCTCAAGGACGTCGCCCCGAAGGGTGCACAGCAGGTGTCGTTCGCGTTCTTGTACGTGCGCGGCACCGCTGGCGTGTTCTTCGTGCTCGGCAAGGGTTCGGGCGCTGACGATTTGATTCAGGCTATTGGCGGCAAGGATGTGGCGTCTGAGCAGAACGCGACGAATATTATTCCGGCGACCAGTGAAGCGCTGGTGAAGCTGAACCCGGACGTCATTCTGACCATGAGCGGCGGCATTAAGTCCACCGGCGGTTTGGATGGTTTCTTGGCTCGCCCGGGTGTGGGTGAGACGACTGCCGGTAAGAATAAGCGCATTATTGATATGGGTGACGGCCAGATTCTGTCCTATGGCCCGAATACTCCTGCAGTGTTGCTCTCGCTCGCTAAGGCTGCGTACTCCACTCCTGCGGGGGGCCAGTAGTGGCTGCCGTGAAGAGTGCGGCGGGTGCGCGGGATTATCGTGCTTCACGTCGGCGTCGTGCCGGTCTGACGTTTACGTTTTTGGCGGTGGCACTGTGCGCTGTGATGGTGCTGTCTGCGGGTTTGGGTCAGTACAATATCCCGACTGATCAGGTGGTTGCTTCTGTGGGCCGCCGCCTGGGTCTTGCGCCGGAGAACCCGGCGATGCAGCTGGCGGATAGCACTCTGTGGAATATCCGTTTCCCGCGTGTGCTGTTGGGTGTGCTGGTGGGTGCCGCTTTGGGTACTTCCGGTGCGGTGATGCAGTCGGTGTTTGGTAACCCGTTGGCTGAGCCGGGCGTGATTGGTGTTTCCTCGGGTGCGGCGGTTGGCGCGTGTTTGTCGATTGTGTTGAACCTGCAGTTCTTCGGTATTTTCACGACTCCTGCATTCGCGTTTGTGGGTGCGTTGGCGGCTACTGCACTGGTGTATTTCCTGTCGCGTTCTTCGGGTCGTGCGAAGGTCCTGTCGATGATTTTGACGGGTATTGCGGTGACCGCGGTGGCGAATGCGATTATTGCGTTCCTCATGTTTATTGCTGATACGACGAGCCGCGATCAGATTGTGTTCTGGCAGATGGGTTCGCTGAACGGTTCCACGTGGAAGGCAGTGGCGAGCGTGTGGCCGGTTATTCTGATCGGCTTGGTGGCGTGTTTTGTGATGGCGTCTTCGCTGGATGTTCTGGCGTTGGGTGAGCGTGCGGCGCAGCATTCGGGCGTGAACGTGGAGCGTCTGCGTGCGGTGTCTATTGCGGCGACGGCTTTGTTGACGGGTGCTGCGGTGGCGTATGCGGGCATTATTGCGTTTATTGGTCTGATTATTCCTCACCTGTTGCGCATGATTTTGGGTCCGTCGAATCGTGTGTTGTTGCCGGCTTCGGCATTGGGTGGCGCGCTGTTGATTGCGCTGTCTGATTTGGGTGCGCGTACGCTGGTGCCTTTTGCTGATTTGCCGATTGGTATTTTTACGGCTTTGGTGGGCGGCCCGACGTTCTTCGTGTTGTTGCGTCGTTCCCTGGGTCAGGGCGGAGGTGCTTCGTGAGTGAGTTGTTGAGCCTGTCCGGTGTGTGTTTTAACGCTGGTGGGCGTCAGATTTTGAATGATGTGTCTCTGTCTGTTGCTGCGGGCGAGGTTGTGTCGCTGATTGGTCCTAATGGTGCCGGTAAGTCGACTCTGTTGGGTGTGATTGCTGGTGATATTGCGCCCAGTGGCGGTGAGATTCTGTTGGATGGCACCCCTCTGGGTTCGATTCCTGCCCGTCAGATGGCGCGTCAGCGTGCGATGCTGTTGCAGAAGTTGAATGTGGCGTTTTCGTACACGGTGCATGAGGTGGTTCAGATGGGCCGCACCCCGTGGAAGGGTACGGAGCGCGCTGAAGAGGATGACGCCGTGGTTGCTTCGATGATGGAGCGTACGTCGGTGACTCACTTGTCGGATCGCGATATTACGACTCTGTCCGGTGGTGAGAGTGGTCGTGCGCATTTGGCGCGTGTGTTTGCTCAGCAGACTCCGCTGATTCTTTTGGATGAGCCGACTGCGGCGTTGGATATTACGCATCAGGAGCAGACGTTGCGGGTGAGCCGTGAGTTGGCTGCTGAGGGTGCTGCGGTGTTGACGGTGCTTCATGACTTGGATGTGGCGGCTGCGTATTCTGACCGTATGGTGTTGTTGCGTGGCGGTGAGGTGGTTGCTTCGGGCGCCCCTGAGCAGGTGTGTTCGGCGGAGTTGTTGTCTGAGGTGTATCAGCATCCGATTGAGGTGTTGAGGCATCCGGTGACGAATCGTTTGTTGATTCTGCCAGAACGCTGAGTCTGCTGGCGCGTTGAGTCTGCTGGCGCGCTGATTTTACGGGGCGTTAGCGAACCATCCCGCAAACACTTTCCACCTCAAAATATGCCAGTATTCGCATATATTAAATCTCCGTTCTGGAATGGCTGTAAATATCAGTTCATTACAGGGCGGAGATTATCTTTATCCCCTTCTGCACAGATACACTGAAAGGTAGTGTCCGCAATACTGAACTCTATTCAGTTCAGCATTCCATCCATTCGAGAAAGAGACCCCCGCATGGATCCTCAGCAGAAAACGGCAGCGCCTGCCGTTGCCGGCTACATTCCCGAATATTCTGAAACACCGCATAGCGGCTCCTTTGATATCGCCCAGCACGGCCTCACCAGCGATGACGTTGCACGCCTGACGGCTGAGGGTAAGGTCAATACCCAGAACACGAAGTCTTCTCGCACGCTGTGGAGCATTATGCGTGCGCACCTGTTCACGGTCTTCAACTTTGTGTTGGGCGCCTGTGGTGCCGTGGTGATTATGTACCAGCGTTGGGCGGATCTCCTCTTCCTGGCGGCTGTTATCGCTAACGTGGTCATCGGTTTCGTGCAGGAGTACAAGGCGAAGCTTGAGCTGGACCGCATCTCCCTGCTGGACCGCTCCCCCGCAACCGCTGTGCGCGATGGCAAGACCGTCGAGGTTCCCATGGAGCAGCTGGTGGAGGGCGACGTGGTGGTCCTCAAGCGCGGCGATCAGGTGCCCGCCGATGCCGTGGTGCTCACCTCCGATTCGCTGGAGCTGGACGAATCCCTGCTGACCGGCGAGAACGACCCGATTGCTAAGCGCCCGGGCGACATGGTGCTCTCGGCCTCGAGCGTACTCGGTGGTACCGGTCGCGTGTTGCTCTCTCACGTGGGTGCGAACTCGCGAGCCAGCAAGATTTCCGACGAGGCGCGCCAGTTCTCGCGTATCCAGTCTGAGTTGCGCGATGCCCTGAACCTCGTGGTCCGCTGGATTACGATTGGTCTGGCCGTCATTATTCCGGTGGTGCTGTGGGGTCAGATTCGCGCCGCCGGTGGCCTGGAGGCCGTGGAGCAGAACCACCTGTGGGAGCAGGTGTCTATCGCCGTGGTCTCTTCGGTGGCTTCGATGATTCCGCAGGGCCTGGCGCTGATGACCACCCTGGCCTTCGCCGCGGCAGCCGTGGCTCTGGGCCGCAAGCACAATATCCTGGTGCAGGAGCAGCCTGCGGTTGAGGTTCTGGCTCGTGTGGATGTGGTCTGCTTCGATAAGACCGGTACTCTCACCGAGGGTGGCGTGATTTTTGATTCGGTGCGTCCCCTGACCACCGAGGCGGTGGCTGAGGGCCCCGACGTCGACTCTGCCGAAAACACCTCCTGGCGTGCCTCCCTGCCGACCGGCTGGAACGAGGCGCTGTCGTGGTTCGGCCACGATGAGAACGCGAATCCGACCGCCGCAGCGCTGACCGGCGGCTTCCCGCAGGCTTCCTCGGCTACCGTCAGCGGCATCGTGCCGTTCTCGTCGGCGCTGCGTTTTAGCGCGATTGAGTTCAAGGATTCGGGTGCGTGGCTTCTGGGCGCCCCGGAGGCGCTGCTCGCCAAGGGCACCGCCGAGCGCGAGCGCGCCGCCGAGCTAGCGGCTCTGGGTCTGCGCACGATGGTGCTGGCCCATGCCGCGGCCGTGGTGCGTAACGAGAAGGGTGAGCCCGTCCAGAAGATTCCGGCGGACGCTACCCCGGTTCTGTTCGTGATTTTCCGCGAGAACGTGCGCGCGGACGCCCCGGAGATTGTGGAGTACTTCCACCGTCAGGGTGTGACGCTGAAGGTCTTCTCGGGTGATAACCCGTTCACGGTTGCCGCCGCCGCAAAGACTGCGGGTATGGACACCTCCGCCGGCGCGGTTGATGCCTCTACCCTGCCCGAGGACGGCCCGGAGCTTGCCGAGGCTGCCGCGACCCACAATATTTTCGGTCGTGTCTCGCCCGAGCAGAAGAAGAACATGGTCATTGCGCTGAAGGAGCGCGGCCACGTGGTGGCGATGACCGGTGACGGCATCAACGACGCGCTGGCGCTCAAGCACGCAAGCTTGGGTATCGCGATGGGTAACGCTGCCCCGGCAACGAAGGCTGTTTCTCGCCTGGTTCTTCTGGACGGTAAGTTCTCGTCCCTGCCGGCTGCGTTGGAGCAGGGCCGTCAGGTCATTACGAACATTGAGATGGTGGCAAACCTGTTCTTGACGAAGACTGGTTTCGCGATTCTTCTGGGTGTTCTGTTCAGTATTTTCGGTTTGACCTTCCCGTTCTTGCCGCGTCAGTACTCGACTGCTGACTTCTTGATTGTGGGTGCGTCGTCCTTCGCGTTGACTCTGTTGCCGAATTCGCGCCGTTACGTGCCGGGCTTCTTGCGTCGCGTGCTGAATTACACGGTTCCGAACTCGATTATTGTGGTTGCGATGCTGTTGGCGGTGACGTTCACGGCTCGTGGCATGGGTGTTGAGGATATCCGTCAGATTCAGACGGCTTCGTTCATTACCCTGGTGATGATGGGTCTGTGGAACTTGGCTGCGGTGGCTCGTCCGTTCAACCGTGCTCGTGTTCTGCTGTTTGGTGCGTTGCTGGCGGTGTTCTTCGCGGCGTTGTTCGTGCCGATTCTGGTGGAGTACCACCAGTTCGTTACTGTGCTTCCGCATCTGCTGTGGACGGCTCTGGGTGCCGGTGTTCTGGGTGCCGCGCTGATTGAGGTGAATGCGCATCGTAACCGCCGTTGGCAGAAGCGTAATTACCCTGAGCTGGAGGTTGCTCCGCTGAATTTCTTCCCGGCTAAGTAGTTAGTCGGAAAGGTAGCTGCTTCGGTAGCGTGTGGGCCCCGTATCCTGTGGATGCGGGGTCCTTTCGTGTCTTCATGAGCGCCGTCTTCGAAAGCACCCGGTCCGGGGCGTATCTGGGCGTACCGGAGGGCCCTGGAACCCTGCCTGGGCTTTGCCTGAGCCCTGCTGGAGTCCAGCCGGGAGGCGCCCCCGTAATCAGCACCGAGAGCGTGTCTCAGCTATTCTCAGCTATCACTTGGGTGAAATATTTAACAGCTTCTGATAGCTTTTGCCTCTCACCTTGCTCTTAACCTGGGAAAACCCTTAGAGTTACAGGGAACTATTTGAGAAGGGAAACCTTCTTCAGGGTTGTTACTGGTTTGGCAGGCAAGACCTGAGTTACTCAACACCGTATGGGACGGCAGCATATATCTGCCGAGAATCCCCTCTATTTGCTGTACCGAAGCTCCATAGTGGGCACGAGTGTAGTGCTTCCGGTGGTCGAGAGACTCGGGTCTTTTGTGTTTTCTGGACGTGTTTTCCGGGGCTTTTTCGGCTACCGCAACGTCAGGTAGGCACAGCCTCCGGCAACAACCGTATAGACATTGACCGCATATCTAAGGAAGTATCGTGAATAACCGCGAACTTGGCGAGAAGATTCTTGACGGCCTGGGTGGCCCCGAGAACATCGCGCACATTACTCACTGTGCAACCCGCCTTCGTGTCACTCCTGTGTCTAACGATGCAGTGCAGAACAAGAAGATTGAGGGCCTGCCCGGCGTTCTCTCTGTGATTGAGCAGTCCGGCCAGACTCAGGTTGTTCTGGGCGATCGCGTTGAGGCTGTGTACAACGAAATCAACGCTCTGCCTTCTATGTCCGGCCACGCTGAGGGTGACACCAAGGTTGAGGCTGAGGGCAAGAAGTCCGGCTGGCTTACCAACGTCTTCGACGTTCTGTCTGACTCCTTCCGTCCTCTGCTGTGGGCACTTCTGGGTACCTCGATGATTCTGACCCTGATTGTGTTCCTGCAGCAGCTGGGCTTCTTCGGCCAGTACACTGACTTGACCGGTCAAAGCGTGAACATCGACATCATTAACGGTGCTCGTGTGGCTGACCCGGAGGCTGCTAAGGCTCTGAACACCCAGTGGATGCAGCAGTTCGCTTTCTGGTACATCCTGAAGGCTGCTTCGCTGTCGGTTCTGAACTTCATGCCCATCATGCTGGGTGCTACCGCTGCTAAGCGTCTGGGCGCGAACATGTGGGTTGGTGCGGCTATCCCCGCTGCACTGATGACCGGTACCTTCACCGATCTGACTGCTCTGGCTGACAAGACCACTAAGATTCTGAACGTTCCGTTCTTTGGTCTGGATCTGCCGCTGTACGCATTCAGCTACACCGGTCAGGTCTTCCCCCCGCTGCTGGCTGTTGCTCTGCTGGCTCCGTTTGAGCGCTTCCTGAAGAAGGTTATTCCTTCGATGCTGCAGATGGTGTTTGTACCGATGATTTCGGTCATCGTTCTGGTTCCGGTGACCGCGTTCCTGGTTGGCCCCATCGGTATCGGTGTTGCTATGGGTATCTCTGACTTCCTGAAGATGGTTAACGACCAGGCTCCGGCTCTGGTTGGTGCTCTGATTGCTGGCCTGTACCTGTTCATGGTTCCGCTGGGTCTGCACTGGCCGCTGAACGCTGTCATGATTAACAACCTGCAGACCATGGGTACTGACTTCATTCAGTCCCCGATGGGTGCATACAACTTCGCTGTGTTCGGTGTTGTGACAGGTGTGGCTATTAAGGCTAAGCACGACCGCGAGCTGCGCCAGACCGCTGTTGGTGCGTCGATGTCCGGTCTGCTCGGTGGTATTTCTGAGCCGTCCCTGTACGGTGTTGTGCTCCGTTACAAGCGCGTGATTCCGATTATTCTGGTTCCCGCTGTTATTGGTGGTGCTACCATTTCCTTCCTGGGCGTTAAGTCCTACGCGTTCGCGTTCACTTCGCTGCTGTCGATTCCGGCTATGCAGCCCTCGTACCTGTACGTGATTGGTCTGGCTATTGCGTTCTTCGGCGCTATGACCGGTGTTCTGCTGTTCGGTTACGAGTCGAAGGCTGACGCTGTAAGGCACGCTGCGGAGCGTAAGGCTGAGGATGCTGAGGCCGCTCCCAAGGCTGAGGCTGTTGCTGCTAAGGCTGCTCCGGCTGCTGCCGCTACTGCGACCGCCGCTGCTGCACCCGCTGCTTCCGCCGGTGAGGTCATTGAGCTGCACGCTCCCATTGAGGGTACTGCTGTTGCTCTGTCTGATGTTCCGGACCCGATTTTCGCTGCTGGCAAGCTGGGCGAGGGTGTGGCTATTGAGCCGACCGGTACCACTGTTGTTGCTCCCGCAGCCGGTAAGGTTGCTGCAACCTACCCCTCGGGCCACGCTGTGGGTCTGAAGCTGGAGAACGGTATTGAGCTGCTGATTCACGTTGGTCTGGATACCGTGAACCTGGACGGTAAGGGCTTCAGCGTGAAGGTTGCTAAGGGCGATGTTGTTGCTGCTGGCGACGCTCTGATTGAGTTCGATCCTGAGGTTATCAAGGAGGCGGGTTACCCGCTGATTACCCCGGTTATCGTAACCAACACCCGCAAGTTTGCTGAGGTAAAGGGTCTGCCGGGCGTTGCTCACCAGAACCTGAGCACTGTCCTGAAGGTGACCACCAAGTAGTTTGCTTTCTAGGCTCTAAGGGGCCCCACCGTTACGGTGGGGCCCCTTTCCTTATGCCTGTTCTCTTATGTACTGATTCTTTAGGCAGGTTTTGCTTGGGCGTATGCACTAGCCGGGGGGGGTATTTCTGCTAATGTAAGAATAAGCTCAACAAGGAAGTTCTCAAGTGATAGGGAGTACGATGATGTCTTCTGATACTAGGACATGGGATACCGGAGTGTGGGAAGAGCAGCAAAAAGAGCTACGCGCTCTTTCTCCTGTTCGGCGGCTGATGCGCCGGCTCAATCTTGAGGCGCTCGTCTATGAGTCCGCGCCGTTTCCGGTTCTGTTGCGTAAGCTCTCCGCGCTGATTCCAGCGTGCCTTCTGTGGTGGGTTATCTACGAGCCGCACCGGCTTGCTTCCTCCACCAGCCTCCCCGAGGGTACTCACGCTATTACGCTGCTCCCCGGAGCCTGGGGCGACCCCGCTACGGGGGCTTATGGAGGTCTTCCTGAGCTGCCGGGGGTCCTCGTGCGCTGGGTACTGTGCATCGCGGCAATGGTGGCTGTCGTTCATCTCTGCGGCGTCAAGGCGAAGGGTCAGAGCTTCACTATTCCTCACGATGCGCGTTCACGGTTGATTGCGCTGATGCAGGCTCTGGGCATTTTCGGTGCTTTTGCACTGGTCGTCTGGATCGAGTACATGATGACTCCGCTGACCCTCATGTTTGAAACCGTGTACGCGGGCCCGACCGCCGTCTATAGCGGCGACGGCATGATTCCCCTGCACCTGTTCCTGTCCTCGTCGTTGAGCGCTATTTTCTTGGGCTATTTTTGCGTGAACATTCTTGCCTCGCTGAATATCCCCGGGTACCTGGGCATCCCCGCAATTATTTACGTGGGTGCACTCCCTTGGGCTCAGGCGGAGCGGCACCAGTTCACGTTGGCGCTGGCGTGGGTCATTGCGGTGGCGCTGGTGAGTTGGCTCGTGCGCGGCATGTGGGGCACTCTGCTCGCCTGCGTGGGCTATTCTCTCTGGATTGTGCTGGTGGCAACCAGCGGTGATCCGTTTGATCTGTCCGCTAATATGAGCCGTGTGCTCGTGATTTTGGGTTTCCCGCTGGCTTTCATCGTTGCTGGAGGCGGCATTTACCGTATCTTCTATCTGCGGCAGAACCCGAAGATGTTGAGGTACCTGCAGGAGCGCGCCCTGTACCTGGGCGAGTGGTAGCAGCCAGTTAGAGTGGCGCTCCCCTAGTTTTTGTAATTACATATCCCGCTAATGTATCCAGCTAAAGGACGCAGAACAAGCGGGACAGAAAAATCCCGGGCACTCTCTCGTGAGAGTACCCGGGATTTCGAGTCCTACAGGACGGCTAGAGCGTTACCGTAAGCGGTACTACTCCTGCCAGCCAACGTTGACCCAGTAGTCAGCGCTGGTGTAGCTCTGCTTGAACAGGGACGGACCGTAGTTCGCGACCTTAGCCTTGACAGCGGCGTACATCGGGCCGTTTGCGTAGGGCAGGTACACTGCGACCTTCTCGTAGTAGAGCTTCTCCGCCTCGTTAGCGATCTTGATGCGCTCGTCTTCCTTCTCGGTGTTCTGCAGCTTCTCGATGAGCTTATCAACTTCGGGGTCACCGACTCCGAACACCTCGGTGGTGAAGAAGTAGGGTGCCGAGGAAGCCAGGTCGGGCAGAACGCCCCAACCGGTGAAGATTGCTTCGTAGCTCTTCTGGCCGAGCACGGAGTTGGAGTTCGACTGCGGCTGGTTGTCAGCGCTCAGGCGGATACCTGCGGACTTCAGCTGCTGCTCCAGAATCTGGTAGACCGCCTGGTAGACCGCCTCGGAACCGAAAGAGGTCAGAGCGAAGCCAGCAACCTTGCCGTTCTTAGCGTAGTAGTCGCCGGACTTGGAGTAGCCTGCGGCCTCCAGAATCTTGCCAGCTGCCTGTGCACCGGTGTCACCAGCGTAGTTGTTCTGGTAACCCTTCTGGAACGGCATTGCGATGATGGAGCCGGGCAGCGGCTCGGTCCAGCCGAGCTGCGAGAAGTATGCCTTAGCGATCTGCTCGCGGTCCACAGAAGCAAGGATTGCGCGGCGCAGTGCCAGGTCCTCGATGCGCTTGGGGTTCAGCTGAATGATGTTGACGTTGGTGTTCTGGCTCTGGCGAATCTCGGTGCCTGCCTGGCCCTTCACAGCGTTGTAGCTGGTTGCACCCACGAAGGTGAAGGCATCCAGTTCGCCGTTCTTGAAGCTTGCACGGATTGCTTCGGAGTCCATCTGACGCCAGATGATGCGGTCCAGGATCGGCTTCTCGCCCCACCACTTGTCGTTCTTGACCAGGGTGAGCACCTTCTGGGAGGAGTTCCACTCGCCAACCTTGAAGGGGCCAGCCCAGTACTGGTCGAGGGGCTTGTCAACGAAGCCTTCGTTGAAGAGGTTGACGTCTTCCAGTGCGGGGTGGATTGCGAAGGCGCACAGACCCTCGGAGGGGTAATACGGAGCCTTCATGGTGACCTTGACGTGGAAGTTGTCGCCGTCCACAGCCTCGATGCTCTCAACCTGCTGCCACATGGTGTTGTCGGTGATGTGGTAGGGGTTGTCGGTGGTTGCGCGGTAGACCTTCCACACGGCGCGAACAGCGTTCACGTCCATGGGGGTGCCGTCATTGAAGGCAGCCTTGGGGTTGATCTTGAAGGTCGCGGTCTGCACGCCATCGACGGTCTCGGTCTTGTGCTCGGTGCAGAACTCGGGGTTGAGGGTGCCTTCACCGTCGGGGCTCATGGTGTAGAAGCCCATCACGGCGGGAATGTTGCAGGGTGCCAGAGCGTCCAGGTTGCTGGAGGTGTAGCCGCTCTGGGTCTGCAGGTTGAAGTTGGGGCCCAGGGCGGTAGCCGCGAGGGTCAGGGTGCCACCCTGCTTGAGGGAGGAACGGTCCTGCTTGTTGACCTGAAGGTTCTTCAGAATATCTTCAGCGTTGTTAGCGGCGCTACCGCCAACCTTTTCCTTCGAGCTGCCGCAGGCAGCCAGTAGACCAACGGTGCCGAGGGCAACGGTGCCGGTCAGGAGGGTACGGCGAGAGACAGACATGCTCTTCATGGAATTTCTCCTAGAGTATTCGCAGTGTTGTGGAGGCGGTACGCGAACGGTGCGTAACCCACACTCCAACCCGGCGGGAGGACAGTCTCTGCCGGGGTTGCGGGCAGAATGCCCACATTTGTTTTAAGTATATCCGTGCGACTCTCTTAGGAACGGGAAAGCGGCGTGCTACAGAAGGTTTTAATCCTTTTGTAACACGCCGCTGTAGCGCTTTTACCCCTTATGGAGTGTGTGAGCGGTGCTCAACGCTTAGTTTTGCTTCTCCCAACCGACGTTGATCCATACGTTCGGGTTGTAGTAGGGCAGGCCGAAGAGCATGGGGCCGTAGTTCGCCAGGCCCTTACGGCACGCCTTGAAGTTCGGGCCGTTGTGGGTGGGCACGTAGATGGCGACCTCGTCCAGGTGGCGCTTCTCCAGCTCGTTCATGATCTTGAGCTGTTCCTTCGGGTCCTCGGTGGACATCATGGTTGCTGCCAGCGAGTCCAGATCCTTACCGTGACCGTTGTTGGTCTCGGAGATGTAGAAGTAGTTCGCCGCATCCACCGGGGAGGTGGTGATGCCGTAGCCACCGGTCTTAATCGCGAAGTTCTTCGAGGAGATGATGCTCGACATTTCAGAGGCACCGTGGTTCTCGATGGTCAGTTCAACGCCGATTTCCTTCATCTGCTGAACGAGGAACTGCGCGGTGGAGCTGACAACCGGGTCGCTACCGAAGGTGATGACCGGGTAGGAGACCTTAGCGCCGTCCTTGGTGTAGTAGTCACCGGACTTGGTGTAGCCTGCGTCCTCAAGGATCTTGGTAGCGACGTCCTTGCCGCGCTTGGTCGGGTAGTTGTCCTGGTAGCCTTCCTGCATGGGCAGCATGCACATGGAGCCGGGCAGGGTTTCCTTCCAGCCGAGCTTCTCGTAGCGCAGCTTCTGCAGCTGCTCACGGTTCAGGGCTGCAACGAATGCGCGGCGGACGGGCAGGGGCACCTTTTCGGGGTTGATTTCGTAGTTGCCCACGCTGAGAGCGCTACCCTTGCGAATGTCGGTGTTTGCCACGCCGGAGAGCTCGTTGTAGGAGCTGAGGGTGCTGGCGTCCACATAGTCGATTTCGCCGTTCTTGTAAGCTGCCTGCTCTGCCTGGGAGCTCATTTCACGCCAGGTGATGCGCTCAAGAGCGGGCTTGGTGCCCCACCACTTCTCGTTGCGGACGACGGTGAGCACCTTGGAGGAGGAGTTCCACTCGCCGACCTTGAAGGGGCCTGCCCAGTACTGGTCGAGGGGCTTGTCGTTCAGGCCGTCGTTGAAGAACTTGGGTTCGACGAATGCCGGGTGCAGGAAGGAGGTGAAGCTGCCTTCGATGGGGTACCAGGGCTTGGACATGGTGACCTTCACGTGGCGGGTATCGCCGTCCACAGCCTCGACGCTTGCGACCTGCTCCCAGATGGGCGAGGGGGTGATCTGGTAGTCCGAACCGGATGCCGCGGCGGTGTAGATGGTCTGGTAGCTCTTGACGGCGTTCACGTCGATGGGGGTACCGTCGTTGAAGGCTGCCTTGGGGTTGATCTTGAAGGTCACGGTCTGCACGCCATCAACGGTCTGCGCCTTGTACTCGGTGACGTAGTCCTGGTTCATGTGCGACTCGCCGCGGAAGTCAGCGTAGAAGCCGCCGGTGAAGGCGGAGTTGATTGCCGCCTGAATATTCAGGTTACCGGCGGTGTAGCCGTTGGTGTTGAGGATGTTGAAGTTCGGGCCAATGCCGTCTGCGCTCAGTCGCAACTCGCCGCCGTCCTTGAGGGCGGAGCGGTCCTTCTCGTTGTAGGAGACTGCCTTGGACAGGTCGTCGCCGGCGGAGAGAGCGCTGGTTTCGTTCTTGGAGGAGTTGCCGCCGCAGGCTGCGAGCAGGCCGACGGTACCCAGGGCAACGGTGC
>NZ_KV808409.1:17976-123178 GCF_001812285.1 Rothia sp. HMSC065B04 | reverse complement strand
GCAGGCCGACGGTACCCAGGGCAACGGTGCCGGTGAGTAGGGTACGACGGTTGAGGGTGAAAGTGGTCATGATCTGTCCTTGTCTGAGGACCGGGATGCGCACGTGAGGTACCATGCGCTCCCGGCCCGGGATGAGTGTTGAAACGTGGCGCCATCTCGACAATCTGAGGGTGGGGGAACACAACCCACCCCGCATACTCGTGATACACATCTATGATGGAACACACGTTTGCATTGGGATTAGTATACACACAAAACCCACACAGCATGACCCGCCTCACCTTTTACGGGAAATATTTCAGCAGAAACTTTTCTTTCCTCAATTTCAGCCGACCCTCCCCCGAGAAACAAAAGAGTCCCGCAGCACCCCGCCTCTAAGGCGGAATACCGCGGGACTTTACCCTTCCGGAGTCTTATGCCGGCGCCTCCAAAAATTCAGAAACTACCGAATAGAAATCCAGAAAATTAACCTGTGGCTTTAGTTCTGCCAACCCACATTGACCCAGCGCTTGGGGTCGGTGTAGCTGGTTGCGAAGAGGGAAGGACCGTAGTTAGCCAGCTTCTCCTTCACAGCTGCGTAGCTGGGGCCGTTAGCGTAGGGGAAGTAAATAGCGACCTTCTCCATGTGCTGCTTCTCAGCCTCAGCAGCCATCTTCAACTGCTCCTCGTGGGATTCCTTCTCGTAAATGGACGCGATGAACTTATCCAGCTCGGGATCGCCCACACCTTCGTTGATTTCGCTGGTGTAGAAGTACTGAACACTGTCTGCGGGGTCAGCACCAATACCCCAGCCGGAGAAGGCGCAGTCGTACTGCTTAGAGCCCATCACGGAGTTGAACTGGGACTGCGGCTGGTTGTCCTGCTCGAGCTTAATACCTGCTGCCTTGAGCTGCTGCTCGAGGTTCTGGAACTGAGCCAGAGAGGTTGCATCCGAACCGAAGTAGGTGATGGAGAAGCCTGCAGTCTTGCCGTCCTTGGCGTAGTAGTCGCCGGACTTGGAGTAGCCTGCTGCTTCCAGGATCTTTGCCGCAGCCTCGGCGCCGGGGTTGGACGGCATGTTGTTCTGGTAGCCCTTCTGGAAGGGCATAGCAATCATGGAGCCGGTCAGGGGCTCTTCCCAGTTGATCTGGCCGAACTTGACCTTAGCCAGCTGGGAGCGGTCAACCGCGGCGAAGACTGCACGGCGCAGGGCGGTGTCGGTCACGCGGGTCGGGTTGAACTGCAGGTTAATCACGCCGAGGCTCTGGCCGGTACGAATCTGGACACCGGGCTGACCCTTGACAGCGTTGTAGGTTGCCAGGCCAGCAAAGCCAATGCTGTCCAGCTCGCCATTCTTGAACGCTGCGCGCTCTGCCTCGTCGCCCATTTCACGCCAGATAATGCGGTCCAGCAGCGGCTTCTCACCCCACCACTTGTCGTTGGGCACAAGGGTGAGAGTCTTAGCCGAAGAGTTCCACTCGCCAATCTTGAAGGGGCCGGACCAGTACTGATCCATGGGCTTGTTCACGAAGCCGTTGTTGAAGAGCTCCTTGTCGGTCAGTGCGGGGTGCAGACCGAGCAGGCCGAGGGTCTCAGCGGGGTACAGGGGCTTGGACATGACGATCTTGACGCGGGTCTTGTCGCCATCCACGGGGTCGATGGACGCCACCTGCTGCCAGAAGGGAGTTGCGATGACGTTGTAGCCGTCATCGGGGTTGCGGTAGACGGTCCACGCGGCGCGGATTGCCTCAACGTCAACGGGGGTGCCGTCGTTGAAGACAGCCTTAGAGTTGAGCTTGAAGGTGATGGTCTGCACGCCGCCAACGGTCTCTGCCTTGTAGTCGCTGACATAGTCGTCGTTGAGGCTGTATTCGCCAGCAGGGCTCAGGGAGGTGAAGCCGATAGCGGAGGGGATGTTGCAGGGGCCACCGAATGCGGTGAGGTTCGCGGTGGTGTAGCCGCTCTGAGTCAGAATGTTGAAGTTCGGGCCGACTGCAGAGACGCTACCGCGGAACTCGCCACCCTGCTTGAGGGAGGAGCGGTCCTGCTTGTTAATTTCGAGGTTCTTGACGATTTCCTCGGTGCTTGATGCAGCCTTACCGCTAATCTTCTTGTCAGAGCCGCCGCCGCAGGCAGCGAGCAGGCCGACGGTACCCAGGGCAACGGTGCCGGTCAGCAGGGTACGGCGATTAATACGTAGATGAGTCATGTATTCTCCTCATGCCGGAGGGCTCAGGTGCTATTCGATAAGCGCACCGTGTTGTGCGCCGATTTTTCGGGAGCGCCGAAGCTCCCGCCCATCACCTTTGTGAGAGCCCCCACATTGTTTGTGGTTGAAACACAGTATACCCCCAAAAGAAGCGACGCAGACCACAGTCCAACCCGTGGAAGAACTATACACCGTCTAAAAATCACGGGTTCGGCATCTAAACCCGCATCATTGCGCGGAAGCCGCGTGCGAAAACTAAAAAATGAAATATTATGTCGCATTGGCGCGCGAGCGCGTCACATCCGGTGCTTTGAGAATCGTTACAAGCTACAAGCACAGCGACGGGGCAGCTAAAGCGCACTGAACCCTCCACAAGAAAAAGCTCCCCACCCCTATACGACACTGCGAAAACGTATAGGGGCAGGGAGCTTAAAACTGCGGCTTATGCCATCCAGCCAACCGAAGACCAGTCGAGGCTCTTGAAGAGGAATGCACCGTAGTTAGCGAGCTTCGGGCGGCATGCCTTGAAGTCCGGGCCATTGAGGAAGGGGATGAAGAGGCAAACCTCGCTCATGTGCTTCTTCTCAATTTCGTTGCACTTCTCGGCGCGCTTAGCGTCGTCGAGAATGGTGACCATCTCATCGACCATAGCGTCGATTTCGGGGGTGCCGACGCCGTTCCAGTTCTTGGAGTGGTAGAAGTACTCGGCAGCACTGGTCGGCTCGGAGCCCACGCCGAAGCCCGAAATGCTCACGTCGTACTCGCGGTTACCAACAACCTTCGAGAATTCGGACTGTGCACGCGAATCGAGCTCGAAGTTAATGCCGATTTCCTTCATGCTCTGAATGAAGGTCTGTGCCTGGCCCTTGGTGGTGGCGTCATCACCGAAGGTGGTCAGCTTCAGGGTGATGGTCTTGCCGTCCTTCGCGTAGAAGTCGCCAGACTTGGTGTAGCCTGCCTTCTCCAGGACCTTGCGTGCTTCCTCCGGGTTACGTGCCGGGTAGTTGTCGCGGTAGTACTGGGAGGAACCCAACAGAAGCATCGAGCCGGGAACTTCTTCTTCATAGGGCAGACCCTGGAAGCGAATCTTTGCCAGAGCACCACGGTCGATACCCAGGAAGATTGCCTTACGCACAGCAACATCGGTGATGTGCTCTGCGTTCAGGTTCATGCCGCCGGCGAAGAGGCGGCGACCGCGGCGAATTTCAGAGTTCGCAACGTCCTTCATCTCGTTGTAGGCGCTGAGGGTACGTGACTCGACGACGTCCAGTTCGCCGTTCTTGTAGGCGGCGCGAGCTGCAGCGTCTGCCATTTCACGCACGACGATGCGGTCCAGCTTGGGCTTCTCACCCCACCACTTGTCGTTGGGGACTGCGGTGAAGGTCTTCTCGGAAGAGTTCCAGCCGTTGGGTGCCAGAGTGAAGGGGCCGCAACCGAGCTCGGGGTGGGGGTTGTCGACGAAGCCTTCGTTGAAGAGGTTTACGTCGAGCATCGCCGGGTGCAGGATTCCACCAAAGAGCAGACCCTTGACGGGGTTGTGCGCAGTCTTGAAAACAACGCGTGCGTGGTAGCGGTCGCCATCGATAGCTTCAACGCTTTCGATGAATTCGTAGATACCCGCTGCGGCAATCTTGTATTCACCGTCGGGGTCACGCTGGATCTGCCAGGTTGCCTTGAGGGCGTCGATGTCGATGGGGGTGCCATCGTTGAAGACTGCCTTGGGGTTCAGGCGAACCTCTGCGGTGATCTTGCCGTCTACTTCCTTAGCTTCGAAGCCGAGGCAGTAGTTGGGGTCGAGCTCGTCTTCGCCCTTGAAGGTGCTGCGCCAGATGCCGGCACCGGCGATAACGCCCATAGTTTCGGAGACGGAGGTGCTCGAGCCGTTCTGGGAGAAGCGGTTGAAGTCCGGGCCAAGGGAGTAGGTGCTCAGGTTCAGGGTACCGCCCTGCTTGAGCTTCGAGGCATCCTGCTCGTTGATTTCGTAGAACGGGGTTTCGCTTGCCTTGTGCTCGGTCTTGGAGGACGAGGAGCCACAAGCGCTCAGTACGCCGGCAGCAGCGACGGCGGTTGCGCCGCCGAACAGTACGCGGCGGCTCATGATCGGGTTGAATCCGGAGAGGGAGGGGATGGGGTGGGGGCTCATGATGGGCTCCTTGTGGGTGTGGACTGCGCTGATGCAGTGTTTGCAGTGTAGAGTGGGTGGCTCGCATGCTCTGGAGGCGGGGTTTCCGCCTGTAGGAGCGCCTGCTATCTGCGGTGATGGGCGGGCAGGTCAAGCCATGCAAAATAATGTGACCTAAAGCTATGTTCTAAGCCACATTTAATATTTTTAGTAGTGTACACCACACACATCACTACAGGTGCGCAACACGATAAATATTTCTCAATTATTACGCCCGGCCCTAAGACACCGAGCCTAAATCCATGTCGGCACAACCCCACCACCCTTCACGCAGTGCCCCCTCCCCCACCTCCAGAAATAGTCAGCGGGCACAGCAAAGCGGGCCGAACGCGCATATACGCATTCGACCCGCTCATAGGGCAGGAACCCCTAGGAATTCATCCAGCCCACAGCAGTCCAGTCCATCGACTTGTACAGGCGCGGACCGTAGTTAGCCAGAGTCTTCTTGACCATCACAAAGTCAGGACCGTTCGTAATGGTGCCCAGGAAGGCGAACTCCGCCATGTGCTTCTTCTCAATCTCGTTGCAGGCGAGGTTACGTTCCTTGTCGTCCTCAATGAGGGTCATGGCGTCGATGAGGGCATCGATTTCCTTGCTGCCGATACCTTCGTTGTTCTCGGAGTAGTAGAACTGCTTGGTACCCTCGGTTGCGTCAGCAGAGACCGAGTAGCCGCTGAAGGAAATATCGTAGTCCCAGTTGCCCAGAATGGTGGCGAACTCACTATCGGCGTGCTGATCGATCCGGATCTCAATGCCGACATCCTTCATCTGCTGAGTGAAGGTCTGAGCCTTACCCTTGTTGGTCGGATCGTCACCGAAGACCACCACTGCACAGCCAGCCTTCGTGCCGTCCTTCTCGTAGTAGTCGCCGTTCTTGGTGTAACCGGCGGCCTCCAGAATCTTCTGCGCCTCCGAAACGCTGTTATTCGGGGTCGGGTAAGAATCCTGGTAGTAGGGCGAGAAGGGCATGTGAATCATCGAACCGGGAATAGCCTCCTCATAGGGCAGACCCTGGAACTGAATCTTTGCCAGTGCTTCACGGTTGGTACCGACGAAGATTGCCTTACGCAGGGCAGCATCCTTGACGCGGCGGGGGTTAATATCCAGACCACCGGCGTAGAGGCGGGTGCCCTTACGCAGTTCGGTACCCGCAATATTCTTCACCTCGGCATAGGTGGAGGAGGTGCTTGCACCGATAGCGTCAATTTCGTCGTTCTTGAACGCGGCACGTGCAGCGCTGGATTCCATCTGGGTAAAGACGATCTTGTCCAGCAGGGGCTTGGTGCCCCACCACTTGTCGTTGGGTACAACGCTGAAGGTCTTCGCGGTGGAGTCCCAGCCCTTATCCGCCAGGGTGAAGGGGCCAGCCCAGTACTCGGGGTGGGGCGCATCCACGAAGCCGTTGTTGAAGAGCTCGACGTCTTCCAGTGCGGGGTGCAGAATCTCAGAGAAGAGGCTCTGCAGCGGATAGAAGGGCTTGGAGAAGGTGACGATTGCACTGTAGTCGTCTTCGCCCTTTTCTACGGATTCGACGAATTCGTAGATGCCGCTGGAGACAATGTTGTAGCCGTTATCCAGGCTCTTGAAGATGTTCCAGGTGGACTGGAGCGCCTTGTAGGTAATGGGGGTGCCATCGTTGAAGACAGCCTTGGGGTTGAGCTTGACGGCAACCTGAACCTTGTCGCCCTTCTTGCTGTGCTCGAAGGAGACAGCAAAGTCGGTGTTCAGCTTGTAAGTGCCGTCAAAGTCGAGGTTCCACATGCCGGCCTGGCTGATGGTGCTCATAACGTTGACGTTATCGCTGGTGTTACCGCTCTGGGTGTAGAAATTGAAGTTCGGACCGATGGATCCGGCGGGCAGGCGCAGGGTGCCGCCCTTCTTCAGGCTGTTCACATCCTGAGCGTTGATGTTGTAGAGGTCTTCGATATTGGCACCGGCGCCGGCGGCCTTGGTCTTTTCAGAGCTTGCGCTGCCGTTGCCGCAGGCGCTGAGCAGACCTACAGCTCCCAGAGCCGCGGTGCCGCCAATGAGGGCGCGGCGGCTGAAGCTGTTCTTGGTCGCTTCGTGGCTACTCGCGGTGTATGCGGTGTGGGCGGTCATGGGAGTGGTTTCCTTCTGTCTTGCGTGGGCGGGTGTATCCCGTATCCCCGAAGTGTTGATTATTTATGCAGAGCACTGCATAACTTTGTATGACTCCACTGTAGCGCGCCCCAGGATCGAAAACCAAGAATTATCACAATATTTCTTAATATTTATCGTGTCTTTTGGATATTCATACTATGAATACCCTGTTTTTGCGCGAATTTTTCGGATTTTGCCGGATAGCTATACCATCACTCCCCCACATAGGTACACAAAAGCACCCAAAGCCCCCTCCAGAAATGCAAAAAGTGTCCACCCGGATAATCCGGGTGGACACTTTCAATAGCTCTAGGCTATTCACCTAGGAGGTGAAGGGATGAGGACTTACTTAGCCCAACCAACCTTCTCCCAGTGAATGCCGGTGCCCTGGAAGAGGGACACGCCGTAGTTGCGCAGACCCTTCTTCACGAACTTGTACTCGGGGCCGTTCATGAGCGGAATCAGCACTGCGAACTCAGCCAGGTGCTTCTTCTCGATCTCATTGCAAGCCTGGTTGCGTTCCTTGTCGTCAGCAATGAGCTTCATCTTTGCGATCATCTCATTGATCTCATCGGAACCAGCTTCCTCAGGCTTACGGCGCATGTAGAACTGCTCGGTAGCCTCGGTAGCATCCGGGGAGCTCGGAGCGAAACCGGAGGAGGTTGCGTCGTAGTCCTTGGAGGCCATGGTCTTGTTAAACTCGCTAACAGCACGGGAGTCGAGCTCAGCATTAATACCTACGGACTTCAGCTGCTGAACCAGGGTCTGACCGACAGCCTTGGAGGTGGGATCCTCACCGAAGATGGAGAACTTGAAGGCAGCCTGCTTGCCGTCCTTCTCGTAGAACTCACCGTTCTTGGTGTAGCCTGCATCTTCCAGAATCTTGGATGCAGCAGCAGCATCGTTGTTCGGGGTCGGGTAGGTGTCCTGGTAGTACTCGTTGAAGGGCATGTGAATCATCGAGTTGGGAAGCTTCTCTTCGTAATCCAGGCCCTGGAAACGAACCTTGGCGAGAGCCTCACGGTTCAGACCAGTAACCACAGCGCGGCGCAGAGCAACATCCTGCATGCGGGCGGGGTTCATGGTCACGCCACCGGAGAACAGGCGAGAGCCTCGGCGGATCTCGATGTTAGCAACGTCCTTGAGCTCCTTGTATGCGGAAGCGGTGGTAGCACCAATCGCATCAAGCTCATCGTTCTTGAATGCCGCGCGCTCAGCAGCGGGATCCATCTGACGGAAGACAATGCGCTCCAGAACGGGCTTCTCGCCCCACCACTTGTCGTTGCGGGTCAGGGTCAGGGTCTTCTCGGTCGAGTTCCAACCACCTTCAGCAATGGTGAAGGGGCCAACCCAGTACTCGGGGTGCGGCTTGTCAACGAAACCAGTGTTGAAGAGTTCCTTGTCCAGCAGAGCCGGGTGCACAATGCCAGCGAAGAGGGTATTCAGCGGGTAGTAAGGTGCGGAGAAGGTTACCTTCACCTTGAAGTCATCACCGTCGCGCTCCACGGAAGCAATGCTGCTGTAGATGCCGCTGCTTCCGACCTTGTAGTCACCATCGGTGCTCTTGAGGATGTTCCAGGTAGCCTGCAGAGCCTTGTAGTCGATGGGGGTACCATCGTTGAACTTAGCCTGGGGGTTCAGCTCAATGGAGACGACGGGCAGACCGTTTTCTTCGGCGACATCGAAGCTCTTCGCAAACTCGGGAGCCAGAGTGCGCTTACCCAGGGGGTCACCCTGCCACAGGCCTGCGTAAGCCACGGGGCTCATAGCGGTCTGGGTGTACAGGGAGTTGCCATCCGCGCTGAAAAGGTTGAAGTCCGGACCAATACCCGGAATAGCCAGGCGCAGAGTGCCGCCATCCTTCAGCTCAGAAACAGCGGCCTCGCCAAGGTCATAAAGCTCCTTGGCATCGGTGCCCACGGTTGCACCCTTGGTGGTTGCCTTGGAGTCCTTGG
The DNA here is from genome assembly GCF_001812285.1 of Rothia sp. HMSC065B04. Classification (NCBI taxonomy): domain Bacteria; kingdom Bacillati; phylum Actinomycetota; class Actinomycetes; order Micrococcales; family Micrococcaceae; genus Rothia; species Rothia sp. HMSC065B04. The sequence goes on along the minus strand of NZ_KV808409.1, from coordinate 114,732 downwards.
ACGAGCCGCACGCAGCCAGTACGCCCACGGTACCCAGTGCTGCAGCGCCACCGAGAACGGTACGACGGTTCAGGATGAAATTCTTCTCCATGAGAGTGTCCTCTTATACGTTTGACCCTCAATAATCCTGCAGGAAAGCGTCAAGGGTTCCCTGCTCATGCGCCGCAATTAGGGTGCGGTGAGCGATGAATTAGTGCCGGTCTATGAATGTGTTCCTTGAGGCACGCCCCTAGCGGCGCACCCACAGGCTTAATTATGGCTTACCCGCGGTATAGAAGCTCGCCTATAAATATTCATATCTTGAATGGTGAGAAAGGTTACGCCTAGTCAGTGCAGTTTTTCCTGTTTTCTTGCTGGTTTCAGTGCCAAGCGCCACATTCTGAGGCTCCCGCCGTCTCACCAGGTGACAATCTCAAGCTGCACGCGCCTCACCAGTACCGGGCATTAAAAAACCCGAGGGGCGAATATTCAACGAATATTCGCCCCTCGGCACACATGCGACTTATTCAGCCGACTCTAGAGCTACACCGTAGCGGCCTCAGCCTCAGGGTAGTAGCAAGCATAACCGTGATCCTGGCCCTCAACGGGGGTCAGTTCCGGCATCTCCTCCAGGCAACGACGCTTCTTGTCCTCAGGCAGCAGCTTGAAAACCGGGCAACGGCTCGAGAAGCCACAGCCCTTAGGCGCGTTCACCGGAGTGGGCAGGTCGCCCTCAAGCATAATGCGGTGACGCTTTGCCTCAACCTCGGGATCCGGAACCGGAATCGCCGAGAGCAGTGCACGGGTGTACGGGTGGATCGGGTTGTCGAACACCTGATCGACGTCACCAATCTCAACAATACGGCCCAGGTACATCACTGCAACGCGGTCGGATGCGTGGCGAATCACCGCGAGATCGTGAGCAACCATCAGGTAGCTCAGGCCCAGGTTTGCACGCAGCTCCTCCAGCAGGTTGATCACACCAGCCTGGACGGACACGTCCAGTGCAGACACCGGCTCATCCAGAACCACGAGCTTGGGGTTCACAGCAAGCGCACGAGCAATACCGATACGCTGACGCTGACCACCAGAGAACTGGTTCGGGAAGCGGTTCACGTGGTCAGGCTGCAGACCCACAATGTGCATCAGCTCGATGACGCGCTTCTTGATGTCTGCCTTGTTCATGCCCTGGTTTTCCAGCGGCTCAGCAAGCACCTCGTAAACGGTGAAGCGCGGATCCAGAGCACCGGTGGGGTCCTGGAACACCATCTGCTGGTTCTTACGCAGCTCAAGAATCTCACCTGCGGACTTGCCGTCCTTGGTGGAGGTTCCGTTAATCAGAATCTCACCGTCGGTGTTCTTGTTGAACTCCATGATTTCCAGCAGGGTGGTGGTCTTACCACAACCGGACTCACCCACGATGGAGAAGCACTCGCCCTCGCGAATGTCGAAGGACAGGCCGTTCACAGCCTTCACAGTGCCCACGCGGCGCTTAATCAGCGCACCCTTCATGAGCGGGAAGTGCTTCTTGACGTTGCGGACCTCCAGGACGGGGGCACGCTCCTCACGCGGAATGCCGTCGTACTTCGATACCGGGGGCTCCGGAACCGGGTACAGCTCGTCAGCGGTCTTACCGACCAGCTCCTGAGAGATGGTGCAGGAGGAGTAGTGGCCCTCGCCGACGCCTTCCAGCAGCTGCAGATCGGGCTCGCCGTTGGAGTCCTGGCAGCACTGGCCACCGCTCTTAGCGATGGGGCAACGCGGGCGGAAGGAGCACGCGGTCACCGGGTTAATCAGGTTCGGAGGGGTACCCTCAATCGGAACCAGGGAGACCTTCTCGGAACGGTCCACACGCGGGACCGCACCCAGCAGACCGATGGTGTACGGGTGGGAGGGATGCTTGTACAGGTCCTCTGCCTTCGCAATCTCCACCGGCTTACCGGCGTACATCACCAGAATGTCGTCAGCCATACCAGCCACAACACCCAGGTCGTGGGTAATCATGATGGTCGCTGCGCCGGTCTCATCCTGAGCCTTCTGCATAACCTCCAGCACCTGCGCCTGAATGGTCACATCCAGTGCGGTGGTGGGCTCATCGGCGATGAGCACGCGGGGGTCATTCGCAATCGCCATAGCGATCATGATGCGCTGACGCATACCACCGGAGAACTCGTGCGGGAAGGAACGCAGGCGGTCAGCCGGCGAAGGAATACCCACCATACGCATCAGTTCGATGGAACGGTCCTTGATAGCCTGCTTGCTCATGCCCTTGTTGTGAACCTTGAGCACCTCAGCAATCTGATCACCAATGGTGTACACGGGGGTCAGCGAGGACAGCGGATCCTGGAAGATCATAGAGATCTCCTTGCCGCGGTATGCGCACATTTCCTTATCGCTCAAGCCCAGCAGCTCGGTGCCGTTGTACTTGACCGAACCGGTGATGTCAGCGGTAGTCGGGTGCAGACCCATAATCGCCATGGAGGCAACGGACTTACCGGAACCGGACTCACCCACAATACCCAGGGTCTTACCGGGGTACAGGTCAAAGTTCACACCGCGAACAGCATGCACGATGCCATTCTCAGTATTGAAGCGGACGTTGAGGTCCTTAACGCTCAGAACGGGAGAGGTACTCATTAGTTCTTCGCCTCCTTTGCAGCGGCAGCGGGTGCCTCTGCCTTCTCGTTCTTCTTGGACTTCTTGATCTTACCGACCGACATCGAAGTCGGGTCGAATGCGTCACGCAGACCGTCGTTCATGAGGGCCAGCGGACCAACCAGCAGGAAGAAGAACAGAACCGGGAACCAGAACATGTGCGGCAGGGTGTTAATCTGCTGCGAAGCATCCGAAATCAGCGAGCCCAGCGAGTAGTTGGGGTACTTAATACCGATGCCGATGAAGGAGTAAGCGACCTCAGAGAGCACAGCGCCCATGATGCCGCTGGTGAAGTTCAGAACCAGCAGGGAGCCAATGTTCGGAACCAGGTGGCGCATCACAATCTTGAAGGGGTGCACACCCATGTAGCGTGCAGCCTTCACGAAGTCGCGGTTGATGAGGGACTGCGCCATTGCACGAATAACACGGGCGCTACCCATCCAGCCGAAGGCAATCAGCACTGCAGAGAGCAGAACCCAGGTGGGGACGCTCTTCTGAATCTGCTTACCAACCTGACCGTTAATCAGAATTGCCAGAATCAGCAGCGAGGGAACCATGATCAGGGTCTCGAGGATGAACAGCATAATCTTGTCAATCCAGCCACCGAAGTACGCCATCACACAACCGTAAACTGCGGAGATGAACACAGTGGCCAAACCGACGACCACACCAATCTGGAGAGAGGTCCAGACGGCCTCAGACATCATGGCGAACACGTCATTACCCGCGATGGTGGTACCGAACCAGTGCTCGGCCGAGGGGCCTTCACCCAGCGCCATGTAGTCAATGTCGTTGGGCTTGTACTTGGTCAGGTACTTACCGAACAGACCGAACAGACCCATGCCGATGAACACGCACAGACCGAAGACTGCAGCCTTGTTACGCAGGAAGCGGCGCAGAATAATAACGCTCTTGTTGATGACCTTGAAGTCACCGTTCTCCTGTACCACCGGTACGGAGGAAGTTGCAGTTACCTGACTCATGAGATCCTCACTCGGGGGTCGACGATGGTGGTAGCGATATCAGCGATGATCGCACCGACAGCGAACAGTGCAGAACCGTACGCGAGGGTCACGGTCGCAGCGTTCACGTCCTGCGCGGAAATGGAGTCAATCGACCACTTACCGATACCGGGCCATGCAAAGACGGTCTCGGCGAAGAATGCACCCGCAAAAATCATCGGAATCTGGTACGCGATGGACTGTGCCACGGGGATGAAGGAGACGCGCAGTGCGTGGCGAGTAATCGCCTGGTTACGGGTCAAGCCCTTAGCACGAGCGGTACGCACGAAGTCAGCGTTCACGTTATCGAGCAGGTACTGACGCTGTGCAATCTGGTAACCAGCCCAACCGAAGATGGTCATACAGAAGGTCGGCACGACGTAGTGCGCCGCCATATCCATGGTGATTTCCCAGAATCCGGTCAGACCCGGAGTCGAAATACCGGTCACATAGAAAATCTTCTCTCCACCATTAGCAACGGCGATGTTGTTGATAGTGGTCGCGCCCTGCTGCACCACGAAGTAAGCAACGGGAGCGGGGATGATGTAGACCAGGTAGGAGTAACCGGTGATAACACGGTCAGAGAACTTGTACTGGCGAGCTGCCGAGTACACACCCAGGGCAATACCAATCACAATCGAGAGAATGGTAGCCACCAGCAGCAGGCGGGTAGAAACCCACACGCGCTGGCCAAATTCCTGGTTAATGTACGCGCCGTTGGGGCTACGGCCCCAATCGAACTTGGTGACCACATTGGTCAGCCACTGAACGTAGCGGTCCCAGGGGTTCATTTCGGGATCGAGACCCAGGGATGCGAAGTTACGGTTCACCTGCTCGGGGCTAGGCTTCGGAACCTTTTCCTGCTCCAAGAGGGCAGGCTTCAGGGCAGTAACCGCTGCAAAGTAACCCATCGTGGTCGTAATAAAGACCATGACGAGGTACGTCAGCGATCGCTGGAGGATGTACCTAAACATGGGACGGTTCCCCTCCTTGTGTAGATGTCGGTGTTAAGGCATGTGTGTCATGCTGTCCTAGCGCACTGCTTCGTGATGACTGTCACTAGGAGCATATGTACTTTATCTTATATAGCCTGTAACACTTCCACCAAACCCACATTGGGCACTTTCACCCCTTAGAACAGCCTGTATGCAAGCTAAAAGGGAGCTGGGTAAAAAAATGCCCCGGAATACCGGGGAAAAGGGGCGGATTAACAATTTTTACGAAAATTTTACATCCGAAACAATTCTCTCGACATAGGGACGTAATAACCTTTTCGATAAGCGCTTTAACAGGGTAAAACACCACGTAAACCCACCATTTAGGGGACTAAACCAACACTTCCAACCCCTAAACCAAGCACTAAGGCACACCTCTTAAGCGCGCTATTTAAGGCAACTCAGCCAAAAACAGCGCCCCGACACGAGCACACGACTCGCACCGGGGCGCCACTTATATAGGAAGGCAACGCCTCCGCATCTAGTGCTAAGACCCTAGCTCTTAGCGTTAGGCTCCGAATCCGGCGAAGCCTCCGAGCTCAACGACTCATCAATACGAGCACGAGCAGAGCCGTGCATGCTCTTCAAAGCCTGCGCGTCCTTAGCAGCCATCTCCGGAGTAATCACCGGAATCGCGCCAGTCGCCGCACGAGCAATATCAACAGCCGGCTCAGTCTCCAGGGTCGTCGCCAACGCGTCCTCACGAATGAAGAGCAGAAGCAGCGTAGACACCAGACCCAGCGGCACCAGGTACAGGAACAGCGGAATCAGCGCATCGTTATACGCATTCACAATGATGCCGTGCACCGGCTCCGGCAAAGACGCCACCAGTTCAGGAGTCAGAGACGAAGACGCATGGCTACCCGAAGACTGCAGCGCCTGCTGCGGCATACGCTCAGAAATCAGCGAGGTCAGACGCGAGGTAAACAGACCACCCACCAGCGAGGCACCCACAGTAGCACCCACCTGACGGAAGAAGTTATTCGACGCCGTCGCGGTACCAACCACACTCACCGGGAACGCATTCTGAACAATCAGAGTCAAGAACTGCATAGACATACCCAGACCGGCACCCATCACCGCGAGGTACACACAGAACAGCCAGGTCGGAGTCTCAACAGTCACAGTCGACAGCAGGAACAGGCCCAGCGCCACAATCGCGGTACCGCTCGTCACATAACGCTTATAGCGACCGGTCTTCGACACCACGCGGCCCGTCACAATCGACACCACCAGCATGACGCCCATCATCGGGATCATCAGCAGACCAGCCACCGTAGCGCTAACACCCAGCGCCATCTGCAGATAAGTCGGGATATACTCCACCGCACCGAACATTGCCACACCCAGCGCCAGCGAAGCACCCAGAGTCAGCAGGAAGTTACGATTCTTGAACAGGTACATGGGCATGACCGGCTCAGCCGCACGGTTCTCCACCGGGATGAACACCAGCGCAGCAACCACCGAGAAAATCAGCAGACCAATAATCTGCGGCGAAGCCCACTCGTACTGGTTACCGCCCCAAATCGTGGCAAGCACCAGCGCACTCGTACCCGCCATCAGAATCAGCGAGCCAAGGTAGTCGATGCTGTGCTTCTCACGCTCACGGAACGGGCGGTGCGGCAGCAAGAAAATCACCGCAAGAATCGACAGAATAGCCAGCGGCAGGTTCAGCCAGAACGCCCAACGCCAACCCGGCCCCTCAGTAATCCAGCCACCAATCAGCGGACCAGCCACCGACGAGAACGCAAAAACGCCACCGATAATACCCATGTAGCGGCCACGGTCGCGGGGAGGAATCACATCAGCAATCACAGCCTGAGAAAGAATCATCAGACCGCCGCCGCCCAGACCCTGCAGGGCACGAGCAAAAATCAGCCAGTTCATGTCCTGAGCGAGCGCACCAACAATCGAACCCGCCATGAAAGCGACAATCGCAAAAATCAGGAAGGGCTTGCGTCCGAACTGGTCAGAAAGCTTGCCGTAGACCGGCATCGTAATCGTCGAAAGCAGGATGAAAATAGTAATCACCCAGCTCATGTGCTCCACGCCGTGAAGCTCACCCACAATCGTGGGCAGCGACGGCGCCAGAATCGTTTGGTTCAGCGAGGACATGAGCATCACAATGACCAGGCCCAGGAACATGGCGCGGATGCGGTTTTTACTTTCCTGCTTAGCCTCGCCGGCTGGCGGCTGAGGTAGCTTCTTTTCCTCTGTACTCATCGATAATCCTTAGTTACGTTCTATATGTTTCTGTTATGTGTCCGCCAGGTTCTTGATTCGGTTGCCTCGATTCGGGGCCTCGGATTCGGTTTCCGGCGGGCTTTTGTAGTTTGTAGCAGTGAACCGCCGCTAGATTGCCGGTCGGTTCTGCTCAAAAAGCAGGAACTGGAAGGTCTTCACCGTCTGGCGGATATGGCGGGCAATATCCTCTTTATCTTCCAGGTCGCGGGCGAACTCCAGCTGACGAAGCACCGCGGAGGCAAGCTGGACCTTTGCGCGTGATCGCTCCCGGAAGTGATCGGTCAGCGGGTCAGCGGGGGTTCGGCGCGGGAAGGGGCCGCGGCGACCAGCAGCATCAAAAGCCACCCAGTCGATGGTGTTCAGGTACTCGGTGAGCACCTGTTCGCACTTCATGTAGTGCATCTTCATTCGTTTCGCGGACTCGGGGAACTCCTGATAGGGAGCTCGAGGGTCCTTGCCCTTGGCGTAGTGGAAGCTCTGGAAAATGACCTCCCAGAGAAGGTGGGTTACACGAATGATCGTGTTGTCATCCTCGTGGGCACGGTCTGTTTCGAGGATTTCCTCGCTGACCACCGGTTCGCGCAGACCCAGGACGGCATCCTCTTTAGAGGGGAAGTAGTTGAAGAAGGTACGCGGGGAGACGCCCGCCTCCTGGGCGATTTCTTCAACGGTGGTTCCGCGCATCCCGTGTTCGCGGACGCGTTTGAGGGCTGCTTCGTGGATTGCCGTCCAGGTTTGTTCGCGGCGGCGTTCGCGAAGGCTCTGTTCCTTTTTCTGCATAACTGCAATTATTTCATCACTGCACACAATGCTCAAGTGCATTTTTGGCGTTAAGGCCCACAGCATAGCCAGCTAAGCTCCAGCCCCACACAAAACATCGGCATAATAGAGGGATGAACTTGTTTGCCCCCGCCTATCTCGATTTCCTGCCAGACTGGCTACGCCTCGCACTCGGCATCGCCGATATCCTCATCCGACTCGCAGCCCTCTGTTGGCTCCCCTACAACCGCAAACCCGTGGTTGCCCTGGGCTGGCTCATGGCCATCTTCTTCATCCCCTTCGTAGGGTTCATCGCATTCCTCGTCTTCGGCTCCTCGCGCCTGCCCGCCTACCGCCGCGCACGCCAACACGCCATGAACGACTTGATCCGCGAAGTCAGCGAGAACAAGCCCTTCCTCACCCGCACCGACGACCTCTCCGACCCCGCAAAGGCAGCCAGCCAGCTCAACTACACCCTGGGCTCACTCCCCCTGGTCGGCGGCAACCAATTCACCCTCCACACCGACAACCACGAGGCAATGGTCGCCATGGCGGAAGAAGTCGACCGCGCCACCAAATACGTGCACTTCGAGTTCTACATCACCGCCTACGACGAGGCGAGCGCAGTCCTCTGGGACGCCCTCTTCGCAGCCCACGAACGCGGTGTACAGGTGCGCGTACTCCTCGACCACATCGGCTCCCGCAAATACCCGTCCTATAAGAAACTCGTGAAAATGCTCAACGACTCGGGTATGCAGTGGCGCCTCATGCTGCCGCTCAAACCGTGGAAACTCAAGTGGCAGCGACCCGACCTGCGTAACCACCGCAAGGTCCTCGTCGTGGACGGACGCGTCGCGTTCTCCGGTTCGCAGAACGCTATTCACCGCTCCTACGACATGCCCGAAAACATTAAGAAGGGCTTGGAGTGGAAGGACCTGACCTTCTCCTGCACCGGCCCCATCGTTGAAGAGCTCAACGCCGTTTTCGTCTCCGACTGGTACTCCGAAACGAACCAGCTGATCCTGGCAGAAATTAACACCAATATCCCCTACTACAAGGATGGGATGCGCGCCCAGGTTGTGCCCTCCGGCCCCGGTTTTGAAACCGAAAACAACCTGCGCCTCATTAACTACCTGATCTACAACGCCGAGCGGCGTATTACCATCTGCTCGCCCTACTTCGTGCCCGAAGAGACCCTACTGCAGGCACTCACGAACGCCGCCTACTCCGGTATTGAAACCACCGTGATTGTGTGCGAGAAGGGCGACCAGTTCCTGCCGAACATGGCGCAGCGTTCCTACTACGAGCAGCTGCTGCAGGCGGGTGTGCGTATTCTGCAGTACCCCAGCCCGACCGTGTTGCACTCCAAGTTCATGATGGTCGACGACGAAATTACGTTCATTGGCTCGTCCAATATGGACCCGCGTTCCTTCTCACTGAACATGGAAGTGTCAACGTTCGTCATTGACCGCGGCATGGTCGCGATGCTGGATGAAGTATGCGCCGAATACGAGCAGGTCTGCACCGAGCTGCTGTACACCCAGTGGGCGGAGCGCCCGCGCCGCATCAAGATGGTGGAGAACCTCTGCCGACTGTGGTCATCGCTCCTCTAAGCTATTTGTCACACACTCGGGGGTCTGAGTTTTCATCCCCGCACCCGCCAAAGGACTATCGAATGCCCCTTCTATTCCGTAAAGCACGCCGTAAATTCGCTGAACTCGATGCGCACGACGTTGCTCACCGTATCTCTGCGTACACCTACGGTAATTTCTTGGTGCTGGCGGCTCTGCTGAGCATTCACGACGCGAACGCGATCTTTGACGGCACCGCAATCCTCTACATTACGGGTACCGGTCTGACCACCTACATTGCCCACGTCATCTCAGAAATGCAGGAGTACCGGGTGCTGCACGGCGGCACCCCGCCGCGAGATTTCGTCAAGCACGCGCTGGGCAACGCGAGCCCTATTCTGGGTACGACCGTGTACCCCGTGGCGCTCCTGATTCTGGCGACATTCCTACCGCCCGGCGGCACCTACGACATCATTTTTGACTGCACTATTATTCTCTGTCTTGTGACCGTGGTGTGGCGTATTTTTACCCTCAACTTCGCGATTGCTCGCTACCGCGGCGAGCCAATCTGCTGGCGTACTGTCCGAAGCGCCGTGTGGCTCACCCTCGCCGTTATTGTTCTTGCGATTGTGAAGATTATGTTCACCCACGCTGGTAAATAACCTAAAAGCTCCCCCCCCTGAGTTCGATTGATTCGACGCTCAGGGGGAGCTTTCGTTTCCCCCGCATTCTTTTCCCACGCACCATTGCAGGATGCGCGGGGCTACAAGCTAGAGCAGCGCTACAGGTGAGCCTCGTAAAAGCGCATGCGGAGAAGGCAAAAGGGCAAAAAGAAACACGCGACACCTCCGACATCGCATACCTTCGTATGCAGCGAATGTATCGCGCGTTCATTTCTACCCTGGACTAGTTTAGCGCCATAAACGGTTTCCCGTGTGGATTGAAGAAGGTTTAATCTGCAACCACTCCGGCGCAAGCAGGCGAACAGCCTTCGCACACCCCGACAAAGCAGTAATAATCGACTCGCAACGCTGATTAAACTCGCTCTGATGACGCTTATCCACAATCTGCCCCGGAAAATGGCGATGCATCTTCGACACAGAGTCGCTACTCTCCTGCAAACCGTGGCCCGTATGGCCCGGAACATGCTTCACCAGCACACGCTTCTCGCGGATAGCCTCCGTCAAAGCACGCATCTGAGACACCACACGCTCATCCTGAATACCCTCAGAAACCCACGCCCCAAAAGCCCAACGGCTATGCGCCAAACGCAACACAAACGTCAACGCACCCAAAGAATCCGTATGAATAATCAGGCGGCGCGAACCGCTATGGAACACCGTATAAGCCGCCAACATTGCAGACAGCTCACCGGTCATAATGTTCACGCCATCATAGTGGGCATGAAAATAGAAGCCGTCCTCACTCACGCCGGCGATACCCATACGGCCGCCACGCTGATACTTCTTATTGTGAGTCGAACGGAACGAACAATCCGTGAAAACGCTATAGTCCTGCAGCTGATCCAGCGGACGAGGGGTCAGTGCCTCCTCCACCATCTCATCCACAGCGGTACGTGCCGCACACACCTCAGCCTGCATCCGCTCATACGCGGGCGTGCCAGCAAGCTTCACATGCACTTCACCCAAAGAATGGTTATCGTACGGGTCCAGCACCTTCTCAAAGGCGCGGTACTCCATAATCCCCTTCAACTGGTCGCAATCACGGAAAAGATGCTTCAGATTCTTACGGTCAGCAGCAATCGTCACCAGGTTCTGACGGTACTGCTCAGGAACCACATCCCACGCAGAAAGCACGGCACGACCCAGCAGACGCGGATGCACCTCATCACAACACTCCATGAGGGAATGAACGTGAGTGAAAAGCATCGGCTCCTCATTCACCACAGTGCGGGTGCCGTCCTGCTTAGAAATAAAAACCACCGTCGACAACGCCGAATAACAAAAACCTTGCGCCTTACGATGCTCCTGAGCCACCGCAATCACAGCAACGCCCTGATCCGTGTACCCGGCAGGGTACGAGGCGCTATAGTCGGGCGCCTCCCAGGTCAGGGTGCATCGTTTGATATGCGCCGGTGAAAATCCCATGAGTGTCACCCCCCATGTGTGCCATACCGCGTCTCCTTCCATTCATGCGGTGTATCGTCCTCATTCTTTTATAGGTCGAAAAGAAAGGGGCACGCAAATATAAAACACCTTTTTTACAGTTAGCGAATGGATCACCGCAATTCCTCTCTCACGCCGGCACAGCACAAAACCCAGTACAGAACACAGCGCACAACACAGCGCGAGAAACCCCCGCGCATACCTCACCGAGGCGCGGGGAAAGGTGTACGGTAAAAGAGTCATATACGACGCGGCAACCGCCGCACCACCCCACAAGGAGAGCCCCATGATTGGTGTCTACGCCGGAGTATCCGTCAAGCCCGAGCACGTCGAAGAATTCCTCAAGACCATCGAACCGCTCGTGACCGCAAGCCGCCAGGACGAAGGCAACGTCAGCTACGACTTCGGTGCCGTCTCCGACACCGACTTCGCATTCATCGAGCGTTGGGAATCCCAGGAACTGCTCGAAAAGCACATGGGCACCGAACACTTCCAGAAGGCTGTCGCCGCATGGGAGCCGCTGCTCTCCTCCGAGCTGGACGTTCGCATCGTCAACTTCCGCTAAACGACGTTAAAGACCGAGGTGCCCGGCACCCCCTAAGTGAGGGGTGCCGGGCACCTTCGCATGTCAGTTATGGAGGCGAGAGCAGCTACTCGCAGCGCGCCTTCATTCTCGGTTTAGCGGCGCTCTCGGCTTATCGGCGCTCTACGCCAACCTCCACCGAATCAAGGGTGAAACCATTCGTCGCGCTCACGCAATGCACCTTACCGGTATTCACCGACTTGCAGGTGTAACCGTACGCAGTCACCACCTGACCGGTAGATAGGGCAACAATACCCTCAGTATTCACCGGCTCCGGGGTGGCGGTCTGACCGACCAGGCTCACCTCGGGCGCCTGGCCCTGCACCATGTGCACGCGCTGCTGCGCCTTACCGGATGCGGCATCCCAGCCCTCCAGGGTCACGCCCACCAGCGCCTGGCAGTCCACACCTGACGGGGTCACCGAACACGCGACCTTAGAGTCCGGGCTGGTGAAACGCAGCGCCTCAACAGTCTTCGCAGAATCACCCTGACCGAAAGTGCCGCCACCGTACGCTTCAGCGAAAGTCAGCGTACCCGACAGCATGCGGGTCTGTGCCGGAATCAGCGCCAGGCGCGGCTTCTCAACGCTACCACCCTGCGTGAAGCAGGCACCCGTAATGTAGTCGCGGCCCTGCACCTTCGTAGCGCACTGGTACCACTCAACACTCGCCGCGCCGTCCTGGTTCTTGCGGCTGTTGAAGAGGCGCACCGCCTCCTGAGCCTTGGCACAATCCGAACCGTCATACACGTAAATACCGGCGGAACCACCCAGCAGGCTTGTCACACCGCAGCGGGTGCCCGCATCAATAGTGTTCGCAGAGCCACTCGCCGTGGCGTATGCAGCCTCGAACTCGGCATCGGTGCTCGGCTCATCCGTGGGGGTCGCTACCGAGTCGTAGGTTGCCGGGGAGTCCAGGCCGGCAGAAATCTGGACAGTATTCGGCTTCCAGGAGCCATCCGCCGCGTGGAACAGGGTCTTTGCATCAACGGGCGCGGAAGAAGTCGCCACCATCATCGGGGCGGTTTCAGAATCATCAGCCTGCGGCTGAGCGGAGCAAGAGCTCAAAGCGAGCGCACCGATGCAGGCAAGAGCCGTCAGGGCACGACGAGTAAAAGCACGCTGTGCGCGCGCGGGCAGGGTAACCATGAATGCGTCCTCGTGAGGGTTGCGAATTGCGTTGTGTCGAGTGGTTGTGCTGAGTCGGTGAATCGGGTACCTAAAATACCTTCTTACACCCTACTGCAACACCACTGACAAGGCAATACGCCGCACCGGGTATCCCACGACGGTGGACAAAGATACGAACAAAGACGCGGACAAAGAACAGCGCCCCGCCCGCAGAAAAACCGCGGAACGGGGCGCCAGCCCATAGGGCAAGTATTAAATTCTCACACGATGCGTGAAGGGCTTATGCGTCCTCGGGCAGGATGCGCACGCCGCCCTTATCAGCCGAAGCAGCCAGCATGCCGTACACCTTCAGGGCGTTCGATACGTGACGCTCACGCGGCTTGGTCGGACGCCACGGTGCAGCGCCCTTCGCCTCACGGCGAGCAGCAAGCTCCTCATCCGAAACGTTCACACGCAGGATGCGGTTGTTCACGTCGATCTCAATCTCGTCACCGGTCTGCACCAGGCCGATAGCGCCGCCAGCAGCCGCCTCCGGGGAGACGTGACCAATCGAAATGCCCGAAGTACCGCCGGAGAAACGACCGTCAGTGATCAGTGCACACTTCTTGCCAAGGCCCAGACCCTTCAGGTAGGAGGTCGGGTACAGCATCTCCTGCATGCCGGGGCCACCCTTCGGACCCTCGTACTGGATGACGACAACGTCGCCTTCCTTCACGTTCTTCGACAGGATCTCGTACACAGCCTCGTCCTGCGACTCAACCACAAAAGCGCGGCCCTTGAAGTGGAACAGCTCCTCATCAATACCAGCGGACTTGATGATTGCGCCGTCCTGGGCGATGTTGCCGTACAGGACCGCCAGGCCGCCGTCCTTGGTGTACGCGTGCTCCACGGCGCGGATGCAGCCGTTCTCAGCGTCAGTCTCGTGGGACTCGTACTTGTTCGCGGTGGAGAACGCGTGGGTGGTGCGCACGCCACCGGGAGCAGCGAGGAACAGTTCCTTCGCCTTCTCGCTCGCCTTGCCGCTGCGGATATCCCACTCGTCCAGCCACTCGCCCAGCGAATCAGCGTGAACAGAATGAACGTTCTTGTGCAGCAGGCCGGCACGGTTCAGCTCACCCAGCAGGGCGGGAATACCACCGGCACGGTGCACGTGCTCAATGTGGTACTTGGTGGAGTTCGGGGCAACCTTCGCCAGGCAGGGAACCTGACGCGAAATGCGGTCAATATCCTTCAGGGTGAAGTCAGCACCCGCCTCGTGCGCAATCGCCAGGGTGTGCAGCACGGTGTTGGTCGAACCGCCCATCGCCACATCCAGCGCCATAGCGTTCTCGAACGCCTCCTTGGTCGCAATGGAGCGGGGCAGAACCGACTCGTCATCCTGCTCGTAGTAGCGCTTAGCCAGCTCAACGATGCGGCGGCCAGCGTCCAGGAACAGTTCCTTACGAGCAACCTGAGTAGCCAGGGTGGTGCCGTTACCGGGCAGCGCCAGACCAATCGCCTCATTCAGGCAGTTCATGGAGTTCGCGGTAAACATACCCGCGCACGAGCCACAGGTCGGGCACGCGTTCTTCTCAACCTGAGCGAGCGCCTCATCGCTGACGCTGTCATCAACAGCCATCACCATGGCATCAATGAGGTCGAGGCGGTGCTCAACAATACCCTCAATGCCCTCACCGGACTCCATGGGGCCGCCGGACACAAAGATAGTGGGGATGTTCAGGCGCATAGCCGCCAGAAGCATACCGGGGGTGATCTTGTCACAGTTAGAGATGCAGACCAGCGCGTCGGCACGGTGCGCGTTGACCATGTACTCGACCGAGTCAGCAATCAGATCGCGGGAAGGCAGCGAGTAGAGCATACCGTCGTGACCCATCGCGATACCGTCATCAACAGCGATGGTGTTAAATTCCTTGGCGACGCCGCCAGCCTCACGAATCGCGCCGGCGACCAGCTCACCCATGTCCTTCAGGTGCACGTGGCCGGGCACGAACTGGGTGAAGGAGTTCGCGATAGCAATAATGGGCTTGCCAAAGTCGTCATCGCCCATGCCGGTGGCACGCCACAGGGCGCGGGCACCAGCCATGTTACGGCCGTGAGTTGAAGTACGTGAACGCAGTTCTGGCATTGTTTTACCTTCCGTAGTGATGCAAGTACTGATTTTACGCGCGGCGTCCAACGCTCTTCAGCTCAGGGTCACTTTGGTTTCATGCATCGAAACGCGCACGAGCCTGCAACCGCCTATCGGTGGGAGTGTTGAGGCCACGGGGGTTGTGCCGGATCTGCGGCAGAATTGCCCCCTTTGGGGTAGATGGGGACATCACCCCATTATGCCCCCTAATCTGGAATGAGCCCAGGTTGCGGGCGTCGATATTCAGTCGGCGAACGCACCGGGAGGCGGCGGGCTGCCGTGCCTGCCGCGTACGGGCCTCGCTGCGCATACGTAGCAACATACGTAGCACCGGCGCGGTTCGTTTCCAACACACTGATTTATACACGCTTTTATACACGCTGAACCCTGCTTACATTTCAGAAGGTTTCTATGACACAGGCACCCACCGCATCGCTCACCCTCACGCCAGCAACCAGCCCGGCAGGCGGTAAGGATTTCGCGTCCTCCGTGATCTACCAGGTGTATCCCAAGTCCTTCTACTCCGCGGCGGGTGGCGCCTACGGCGACCTGCGCGGCGTCATCGAGAAGGTGCCCTACATTGCCTCCCTGGGCGTGGACATGGTGTGGTTCAACCCGTTCTTCGCCTCCCCGCAGAACGATAACGGCTACGATATCTCCGACTACTACTCCATCAACCCCGACCTGGGCACCATGGAGGACGTCGAAGAGATGATTGCTGTCCTCGCCGAGCACGGTGTGGGCGTTATGTTCGACATGGTCCTCAACCATGTTTCGACCGAGCACGAGTGGTTCCAGCGTGCGCTCGCCGGTGAGCGCGAATACTGGGACTACTTCTACATTCGCCCCGGCAAGTACACCGAGGACGGTCAGCTGCGTGAACCGACCAACTGGGAGTCGAAGTTCGGCGGCCCCTGCTGGTCCCGTTTCGGCGAGTACACGGATGAGCACGGCACTCCTCTGTTCTACATGCACCTGTACGACCGCACCCAGGCTGACGTGAATTGGTACAACCCTGTTGTGCGCGACGAACTGTTTAAGGTCGTGAACTTCTGGTACGAGAAGGGCGTGCGCGGTTTCCGTTTTGATGTCATTAACGTCATCGGTAAGGGCGAAGAGCTGCTCGACGCCCCCGAAGGCACCGTGGACAAGGCACAATACACCGACACCCCGATTGTGCACACCCGCATTCAGCAGCTGAACCGCACCTCGTTCGGTCAGTACGATGACACCGTGACCGTGGGCGAAATGTCCTCGACCAGCATCGAGAACTGCGTGGGCTACTCCAACCCGGCGAACCACGAGCTAGACATGGTGTTCAGCTTCCACCACCTGAAGGTGGACTACGAGAACGGCGAGAAGTGGTCGAAGGTGCCGTTCCGTTTTGCCGAGTTGAAGCAGATTCTGAACGATTGGGCACTGGGTATGCAGGCCGGCGGCGGCTGGAACGCGCTGTTCTGGAATAACCACGATCAGCCGCGCGCACTGAACCGTTTTGGTGACGTTGAGCGTTACCGTGCCGAGTCGGCGACCATGCTGGCGACCGTGATTCACCTGCTGCGCGGCACCCCGTACGTGTACCAGGGCGAGGAAATCGGCATGATTGACCCGGTCTACTCCTCGATCGAGCAGTACGTGGATGTGGAGGCGCACAACGCCTACGCGATGCTGCGTGAGCGCGGTCTGAGCGAGCAGCAGGCCCTGGAGATTGTGGCGTCGAAGGCTCGCGATAATTCGCGTGTGCCGATGCAGTGGACCGCGGATCCGGCGACTGCCGGTTTCGGCTCCGAGTCGCCGTGGCTGGCTCCCGGCCCGGTACGTGATGCGGCGACCGGCGCCGGTATTTCGGTGGAGGATGAGGAGCGCGACGGTGTGATTCTGCCCTACTACCGCAACCTGATTGCCCTGCGTAAGCAGTACCCGGTCATCTCTGTGGGTTCGTACGCGCCCTACGCGCTGGATCACGAGCGGGTGTTTGCGTACCTGCGTGAGCTTCCCGCTGAAGCTGAGAACGGTAGCCCGGCGCAGCGCCTGCTGGTGCTGACGAACTTCTACGGTGAGCCGACCGAGGTTGAGGTTCCGGCTGAATTCGTTCGTTCCGGTCGCGTGCTGGTGTGTAATTACAAAAATTCTGCGGTCGACTCCACTGCGACGGATTCTGCTGTATCTGATTCGACTGAGACGGTGACGCTGAGCTTGCGCCCCTACGAGGCGCTTGCGCTGCTGATTGAGGGCTAAAAGCGGTTCCGCGCCTCTCCCCTGGCCTGTGGGGCGGGATGATATAAACCGACCTGACAATATTCTATTTCTAGAATATTCCCAGGTCGGTTTTGTTTATAGACATTCCTATAGAGGAATTTATGTGGAATATCAGGCAGACTTTTAGAAGCCGTGCTCGTTCAGCCAGGTAGCCGCAGCCTGCGCGGGCTCCTGCTTGGAGGTACCCGAAACGCGGTCGTTGAGAGTGCGCAAATCGGCGGTGGTGAGCTTCGCCGAGACACGGTTCAGAACCTCCGCCGCGGAGTCGGGAACTCGCGACGTATTGATAATGGGCAGCACCTGCTGAGCCAGAATCATGTTCTTCGGATCTTCCAGCACCACCAGCTTGTTCTGCTCAATTGCGGGGGTGGTCGAGTAGAGGTCAACCACCTGCACGGTGTCATCCAACAGTGCCTTGACGGTCAGCGCGCCGCCGCCATCCGAGAGGGGCACAAACTCGGCGGGAACGCATCCGTACTTCTCTTTAAGGCCGGGGATGCCGTAGGCGCGCTCGGCAAACTCCGGGGCGGCGCCGAGCTTCAGATTCGTGCAGTGGGAGGCGAGGTCTTCAAGGCTTCGCAGACCGTATTTCTGGGCGGTCTGCGCGGTAACGACGAGCGAGTCCTTATCCTCCGCCGCGGAGGCGTTCAGGGCGCGAATTTCAGCCCCGGAGCCACCCGTGGTGAGGGTGCCGAGGGCGGCGGGTAGCGCCTGCAGAATCTCCTGCGCAGTGTTAGCTGTAGCCTTCGGGTCGAGGTAAAGCAGCAGGTTGCCGGAGTAGTCCGGGATAACGTCCACCGCACCGGAGGCGAGTGCCCCCAGGTACGCCTCGCGGGCGCCGATGCTCAGCTGGGTGCGGGCGTTGAATCCCGCTCGGGCGAGGGCTCCGGCGTAGATTTCGGCGAGGATTTGGGATTCGGCGAAGGCCGCTGAGCCGACGATGATTCCTTCGTGTTCGCCGCTGAAGACTTTGTCGCCGCTGAGCCCGCAGGCGCTGAGAATACCCGCCATGCCGAGCGCTCCGGCGGCGGTTAGGGCAGTGCGACGAGATACGGTAGGGCGCGTGAAGGTTTGATGCGTCTGATTCATCGGGTTCATGCCTTCTTCCGGTTGATGGTGAGCCCCGCGGGGGTGAGCGCACGCTGCACAAGGCCCATGAGCGCATCCACGGCGAAGGCGAGAAGCGCCACGAGCAGGGTTGCGACGAGCATGCGCGGGTAGTCGCGCACGGCGAGCCCGTCGAAGAGGTACCTGCCGAGGGTTCCGCCGCTCAGGTAGGCGACGATGGTCGCGGTTGCGATGACCTGCACGAGTGCGGAGCGGAGTCCGCCGAGCATCATGTTGGCGGCGAGCGGGATTTCGAGGCGGGTCAGAATCTGCCATTCGGTCAGGCCTTGGGCGCGGGCTGCGTCCACGAGATCTTCGGGTACGGCGGCGAGGCCTTCAAGAACTCCGGCGAGCAGAGGCGCCGCCGCAATAATAATGAGCACGATGAGGGCGGGCAGGGTCGAGACACCCAGCCAGAGTGCCAGGATAGTGAGCAGACCGAGCGCGGGCAGCGCGCGGGTGGCGGCAACGGTGCTCATGAGCAGGTTGCTACGGCCGCGGTTGGTGCCGTCGGAGGGTCGGTGGTGCCCTGCCCAGAGGCCGAGGGGCACGACGATGAGTGCCGCGCAGACGGTGGCAAGGGCGGTGACGCTCAGGTGTTCGAGCAGGCGCACGAGGATTCCGCCGCTTCCCTGCCAGTTGGCGCCGTCCATGAGGTAGGCGAAGGTTCGTTCTATGACGTTCACGGGTTATGCCTTCCTTTCGGGACTGCGGCGGTTCGCAACCGTAGCCGCCTGCCAGGGCGTAAATGCCCTCGTCAGAAGGATAAGGAGCAGGTCGAGGACCAACGCGAGCAGCAGGCTAAGGATCACGCCAGCCAGGATTTCCGAAGGGATATTGCGCGCGAGTCCGTCGGTGAAGAGCGTGCCGAGCGAGGGCACACCGATGAGGGCACCCACGGACACCATCGCAATATTTGCCACGGTTGCCACACGGATTCCCGACATAATGACGGGTGTAGCAAGGGGCAGGTAGAGCTCCATCAGCGCCTGTCGGGGCGTGTATCCGAGGGCGCGTGCAGATTCGTGCACGCTATCGGGTACGGAGTCGAAGGCATCCACACCGGAGCGCACCATGAGCGAGAAGGAGTAGACGCTCAGGGCGACGAGCACGTTCAGCGGGGAAATAATGGAGGTTCCCAGAATGAGCGGCATCAGCACGAACAGTGCGATGGAGGGGATGGTGTAGAGCAGCGAGGAGAGCTGCATGAGGGTTCGTGCACCGATGCGGCGTTCGGAACCGCGGTCACGGCGACGGCTCGCGTAGTAGGCGACCGGCAGCGCGACGAGAGCGCCAATCGCGACGGGTACGACGCCCTGGTAGAGGTGGCTGAGGGTCAGCTCTAGGATGCGCTGACTATTGGTGGCTACCCATTCCCAGTGCATGTCGCTTGCGGCGAGGGGTGATACCACTAGGGGCTGCGCGGCGAGAGGTGGTGCCGCGAGCACAATATTTTCTAGAAGACTCATTCGCTTTTCTCGCCTTCTACCGCACCGTTCTGCGCTTTTCGGGAGGCGGCAAGTCGGCGTGCGCGCGCCTGGCGCACCGTCTGCTCATCCAGCAGACCGGCAACGGAGCGGCTCACGAAGGAGCGCACAAAATCATCGGCGGGGCTGTAGAGAATCTCTTCTGGAGTACCGAACTGTGCGAGGCGGCCGCCCTCCGCGAAGACGGCGATTGTATCGCCGAGCAGAAGCGCCTCATCAATGTCGTGGGTGACGAACACAATCGTCTTGGCGAGTTCCCCCTGTAGGCGTAGCAGCTCTTTCTGCAGGTCGGTGCGCACTACCGGATCCACTGCGGAGAACGGCTCGTCCATCAGCAGGACGGGCGCATCGGCGGCGAGAGCACGTGCCACACCAACGCGCTGCACCTGACCGCCCGAAAGCTGGGAGGGGTAGCGCTTGGCGTACGAAGAATCCAGACCGACCACGTCGAGCAGTTCGAGGGCGCGAGCTTGCGCCTCCTTGCGGGAGGCACCGAGCAGACGCGGCACGGTGGCAATATTCTGTGCGACGGTGCGGTGCGGCATGAGACCGCCCTGCTGCATGACGTAGCCAATGCCGCGGCGCAGCTCGTAGGGGTTCTTTTCGTGCACGTTCACGCCGTCAATGGTGATGGTGCCGCTATTGGGCTCTACCATGCGGTTAATCATGCGCAGACTAGTGGTTTTACCGCATCCGGAGGGGCCGACGAACACGGTAATCTGACCGGCGGGGATGTGCAGATTCAGGTCCTGCAGTACCGTGGTGGGTTCGCCGGTTCGGCTCGGGTAGTTCTTGGTGATGTTCTCGAAGCGAATTCCGCCTGCGGGGTTGCTGTCAGCGGCAGAATTTTTTGCCCAGGGAATCTGGGCTGAGCTCGGAATCTGAGGTGAGCTCTCCGGAGGCTGTGAGCTGGGATTCTGAGCGGTCATGGGTGCGGTGGTCCTTTCTGCAGTGGCTATAGGGCAGGTGACTCTGTATACAATCTATATACAAAAAGGCGGCATCTCAGGGTTTTATTCCCAAGATGCCGCCTTTTCGACGGTTTTGCAGTATCTGCAACCGCAAAGTTTTTTAAAAACAAAACCCGCCCCACTGTAGAAGCCTGGAGGCGGATTTCGTGGCTCCGACCGGCGTCGATCCGGTGACCTTACGATTTTCAGTCGTACGCTCTACCAACTGAGCTACAGAGCCTTGCGTATTTACTTTTAGATACGCAATGACCGCGTCTTCGGATGAATAATCATCTGAACTTACGCGGCCAGAGCGACCCCGACGGGACTTGAACCCGCGACCTCCGCCGTGACAGGGCGGCGCGCTAACCAACTGCGCTACGGGGCCTTGTTGGAATCAACAGAAGTAAACTCTATATCATCTAACTTGGCTTTGCAAATCGTGAGATTTGCAAGTACCCCCAACGGGATTTGAACCCGTGCTACCGCCGTGAAAGGGCGGCGTCCTAGGCCGCTAGACGATGGGGGCCTAGTCGATCGAACAGGTTCCGTTTTCTTCATCCCGTCGTTCGAACCTCCACTAGTCTATGACAGATTTGCGGAGGCGTGCAAACCGTTTTGTTCGATTTTACCCGATTTTGACCCCCATTTTCGACCATTTATAGCCTGGCACATATGTGTTTAAGCTTGTCAATGACGATTCAGAAAAACTTCAAAAAATTTTAAAATTTCTTCACAACACCCCATATCAGGAGCTTTTGGAGGGGTTTTAGCGACTTTTGGGTGCCTGCAGAGGCCTCGAAGAAGCCCTATTTCCCGCTCTGATTTCTACAGATTTTCTACAAACTCCTCCGAAACTCCTCCGAAATTTTGTTTCGAAGATGCCGGCATCAGTCCCGCAAGAATTCCAAAAACCCACCTTCACATCTCTTATACACCCCTCTTATGCGCATCGCAGCGGCCAAAAAACTCCACAATATCTCCAAAAAATTTTCGACAACTTTCTACGCGCTTATATAGGACATGCAGGCAAGACGCTACCCTGGGTGCAAATATCTGCAAGAGAGTGCACAGCAACACCTCTCTAGAGGGTTCACCCCAGCCTCCCCGGAGCCCTCAAAAATGTGCCGCGCAAAGCAACTACAGGCCAGAATGCACGTAGATGCAAATATTCACTCTTGGGAATACAATAAACCGGCTTGTCAGACGCTTATTTTTCTCTCAGTGCAGATATCTACGCAATTATGACGACTCAGAAATATAAAGATTTGATAAACCTCTAGCGATTGACAAGGAGAGATGAAAGCCGGCTGAAAATACCCCCTGAAATAGCTTGAAGCCCCCTCTTTGAGCACCGTACTATAGAGGGCGTGAGGTCACTTCCGGACCTTGCACGGGGCCACTTCCGGAGCCCCAGACGTAAAGTCACCGCACATTACAGCACCGATAAACCGCATAGAGATCCAAAGGGGGATCCAGTGTCCGCAACGATGAATCGCCGCACGGCATTCCGTGCACTCGGCGTAGGCACCGCAACCATCGCTCTCGGCTGTGCAGCTGCACCTGCAGCGCAGGCACAGCAGATGGCGCACCCGCAGAAGGCAATGACTGCCGACCAGCAGCTCAAGCTGATTCTGCGCCGCCTAGAGCAGGTACCTGCCCGTTTGAAGTATGCGAAGCCTGGATCCTCCAACCGCGTTAATAGCGGCATTGAGAGCGCACTGGGCAACCTGACCACCGTCCAGGGCACTGACGCAGGCCGTCAGATTGCAAGCGCTAAGGCCGCTGTTCGTAAGTCTGATGGACGCGCCCACGCAGCGCTCTCCCCCGTTGGTGTTATTGCCTGCGTTGTCAGTATTGCAAAGTTTGTCATTCAGCTGGGCATCGCCATTTACAAGCTTATTAAGGCACTCGTTAACGCCTTCAAGCAGTGGAAGACCTTCAAGAACATCGTGAAGGCCGTTATTTCTGGTGAAGCCCGCAAGAAGCTGGGTACTGAAACTGAAACCGTACTCAAGGCCATTTTGGGCATTGAAGACGTCCTCAAAAAGTGTGCATAGTCTACACACCGTACGGCTATGCGCTTGTTTAGAGAGCTAATCTTGGTGTTTCTTTAGCTTTCTAGACCCCGTTAAGGGATGCGCCGCACGTGGAGTCACTGCATGGGCTCGTTGCGCGTCCGGGTAGCCGGAGGGTATGTCCTCGAGTGTCTTCGGCACCTACCCAACCCACCCCGCATGACCTCATGGTGCGGGGTGGGTTTCTTTAACCGCTCTTTCGATAGCTCTTCCGGGCGAGCGCTTCTTGAGCTTCCTCCCCCGCTACTCCCCTACTTCTTATTACCTCCTTATATATAGACAAAAATCGACCCCGCACCGGTTCACGGTACGGGGTCGATTTCTATACTCTACGTACTCAACGTAAGGATTACTCGCCGCGGGAGACGTTAATCATCTCGTCGCGGTCCACAACCTTCACACGGGCGCGAGGCTCACCGGCTGCATCCTTGGATGCGGCGCCCAGTGCCTTCTCGTGGTCGTCCAGGCGGTGCCAGCCTTCCCAGGTGGTGTACTTGATGCCCTTGGAGTCCAGGTAGGCGCTGAATGCCTCTGCCTCCGGCTCGGGTGCGGTGTAGAGGTTCTCGCGGTCCTCGAGCAGGTGGGTGATGGTCTCAAGTGCGTCAGACTTGGTGGAGCCAATCAGGCCGACGGGGCCGCGCTTGATCCAACCGGATGCGTACAGGCCGGGAACGACCTCGCCGTTCTCGTCCACGACGCGACCCTCAACGTTGGTGATGACGCCGCGCTTGTCGTCGTAACCGATTTCGGGCAGTTCGGAACCGAAGTAGCCGATTGCACGGTAGACGGCCTGTACGGGGTAGTCCACGTACTCGCCGGTGCCGATGATGCCGCCGTTGCCGTCGAGCTTGTTGCGTTCCATGCGCAGGCCCACGACCTTGCCGTCTTCGCCGAGGATTTCGTGCGGGGACTGCAGGAAGTGCAGGTGCAGGCGGCGGGATGCGGTCTGCTCGTTGTTCTTCTGGTCTTCCAGCCAGCCGCGCAGGGTCTTCATCATGACCTTGGTCTGTGCGTTCTTCTCCATTGCTTCTTCGGAAGCAGCGTCGAACTGGAAGTCCTCTTCGTACAGGACGATGTCCACGTCGCGGGAGTGTGCGAGTTCGCGCAGCTCGAGCGGGGTGAACTTCATCTGTGCGGGGCCGCGGCGACCGAAGACGTGCACGTCGGTCACGGGGGAAGCCTTCAGACCCTCGTAGACGTTGTCGGGGATTTCGGTGACGAGCAGGTCGTCAGCGTGCTTGGAGAGGATGCGGGAGACGTCCAGAGCGACGTTGCCGTTACCAAGCACTGCAACCTGCTCAGCTTCGAGCGGCCAGGTGCGGGGGTAGTCGGGGTGGCCGTCGTACCAGGAGACGAAGTCTGCTGCGCCGTAGGAGCCGTCCAGGTCGATGCCCTTAATGTTCAGGGGTGCATCAAAAATCGCGCCGGTTGCGAAGATGATGGCGTCGTAGTGTTCGCGCAGGTCGGCGAGGGTCAGGTCCTTGCCGTATTCGACGTTGCCGAAGAAACGGATGTCGCCGCGGTCCAAGACCTTGTGCAGCGCGGTGATGATGCCCTTGATACGGGGGTGATCCGGTGCCACACCGTAGCGGATCAGGCCGAAGGGGGCGGGGTAGCGGTCGAAGATGTCGATGGCGACCTCGACGGCGCCGGTGCGGACCTCTTCAGACTTGGTGAGGATGTCGGCGGTGTAAATACCGGCGGGACCTGCACCAATAACGGCGACGCGCAGGGGGCGTGCTGCTTCAGACACGAAAATCTTCCTTTCGAAGTTCACCGTCCGGCGCCCGGTGCGGCGCGAACAGGCGGTGAGCTTAGTGTTCACTTCCTGCCTATTTTACCGGGGATTGACGGGTGTTCGGGGGCTTATATGTCGTCGCCCACTAAATAGGACAATTTTCTGTCACCTAATCCGGGCGGGGTCACCTAATCCGGGGAGGTGCGGCACGGTCGGTTCCGGAACCCTGCGCACGCGGCGGGCGTAAAAACTGCCCCACCCTCCGAGGTGCAGGAGGGCGGGGCAGGGTGTGGAACACGCATCCGCGTGGGTCTTTGTCACCTCAACCGCATGCGGGCGAGGAGTTGAAGGGCCGAAGCTTAGTAGAGGCGAAGCTTAGCGCGCCTCGACGGGGTACTCGGCGTCCGGCTCACCGGTGATGCGGTTACGCAGGTCGCGACGAACCAGTTCGATGGACCAGAGCCAGATGATGTGGCCGAAGAATTCGGAGAAGTGCTCACCGAAAGGCTGGTTCCAGGGGCGGGCACAATGCCCATTGCGGGCATGATGCTCCTGCGTTGTGGTGTGGTGCGCTTAGTGCCTCAACCCTAGCGCAATCCCAATATCATTCATAGGGTTTTCTCACATAAACCCACTTAAAACCAAAATCACCTTTATTTTTATATCATCTTGACTAGTGTTTTTATTTTCCATATACTCCACAAAAATTTTACTGACAGATTTCACACAAAATGTCACATACCTTCACGTAGTAATTTAAAGCTTCTCAATATCACTCCTTCAGAGCAGCTCAACCCCACACAAAACCCCCGGCACGGTGAGAAAAAATCACCACGCCGGGGGCTATGTATATAGGGCCTAAACATACGACCCGCACCGAGCTGTACAGACTAGGAGGCGGGTACCGCCTCAAAGGTCACGACCAGTTCCTCGCGTTCACCGAAGCGGACCAGGTGGCGGTCCAGCACATCCGCCAGACCAGCAGCCAACTCGTCGCTTTCGGCGCGCACCTCCATGACGAGTGCACCGTCGGTTTCGCGCAGGTCACCGTAGCCGCGGAAAATACCGTCGCGGTTGAAGGTGAGGCGCAGACCGTCGGGCAGTTCTGCGGTGCCGAGCTTGCGACCCATGTGCGAGCCGAGCTGCTTAATGTATCGGGCGGGGCGGTCGGTTGCTACGACGGCGCGCTGGCGTACCGGCAGGGATTCTGCGGCGGGATAGTTCTCAGCGGTGTTTTCTTGGGAAGTTTCAGTCACGGTGGACTCCTTCTTATCTATGCCGAATTCTCATCTATGCCGAAAAAGGCTCACCACACAGAACCCTGCATCCGGCGACGCTTTGTTTCACCTCGAATATAGCAGAAACTTAGGGTCTACTAACCTAACAAACTATCATTGTTCGCGTAGAGGCGATAAACAACCACCGTTCTTTACATGCCTACCTCTTGAGCTTAATCTCAGCAGCAGCACCCAAATGTGCCGAAGTCACCGCATCGTCCAAATGTTTAAAATCCGACCGGTCAGTATACGTAATCGTCAAAACAGCCTTCTGCCCATCGCACAGAAGAGTCTGGGAGAACTCAACATTCTTCGCAGCCGAACGAATAGCATTAAGCTCTTCAGTCCGCGCAAGAGCTTGCTGCACATCCTCCGGTGAAGAAGCTGTTGCACAGGCTGGTGTAGTGGTCGAATACTCATTCAGCCATGGCTCAAAAGCTCCACCCCAGTACAGACCCAGAAGAGCGCCAACAAACACCACGCAAGATACTAGAACGCCCACCACTTTTCGCGGCAGGTGCCGCAATCCGTTTTTTCGAGGGGTATCGCCTCCTGAATTTTCCGGCACACGATCATACTCGTCACGAGCTAGGGGGCTCCTTGTCGTCATGATTTATTCTCCTTCCGATGAGAATTTACGTTTACATCCGCTAATCCCGAATCGGGAATTCTGGTAGGGGCTTCAAGACGGCATAGCCTATCGCAGGCGGTCATCATATCTGCATCATGAGTCGCCACGATAACTGTGGCTCCACGCCGAGCAGCAGAGCTCAACAGCTCCACAACCAATGCCCGGTTCTCAGCATCGAGACTTGCCGTCGGCTCATCCGCAAAAATGTAGCGCACACCCTTGTGGATTGCCCGAGCGATACCCACCCTCTGCTTCTCACCACCACTCAGCAGGGCAGCCGAAGTACGTTCCTTCCCTTCAAGGCCAATGACACTCAGAAGCTCACGGCTCTCATCCGTAATTCGAGCACGACCAAAGGTCTTACGATCAAGCAGAATATTCTCGATAACGCTCCATTCCTCAATAATTCCGTAATCCTGAAAAACGAAGGAAGCTTCATCCGCCCAGAACGCAAGACGCTCCTTCTCGCGAGCACGTTCCATATGCCGACCCCCAATAACAACCTCACCCTCATGAGGCGGCATCAGCAGACCCAACACATTCAAAAGCGTCGTTTTACCGCATCCGCTCGGACCCACAATGCCAGTTACTTCCCCCGCATATGCCTCAAAGTGGGGACTCTGGAGAATGGGCTGCCCCTGCGCATACACCACAATGTTGCGGGAGGCGATAGTTACCTCAGGGTGTTCCACATTGCCAGAGGGATAAACAGTATTCCTCATCATTCACTCCTATACGTGACGACGGTGAACCGTCGCGGAGAAGATACGGTTAAAACTCAGTCTCAGCACCAACGCCAGAATAGTGCCGTACAACAGCGGTGCCGCCATCGCTGAAAAGGCGTACTCTGCTCCCTGCACCAGAAGAAGTACCAACCCAGCAGCAGAGCAAAGGCACACAATGCAGGCTTCCTTCAGAAGGTACCCACTAAAAATTGTTCTGAGAGGCAGACCAGCAGTACGTAAAACAAAATCATTACGAGCACGAGCCGCAAGGGTAATGTACGTATTAATTGCTGTGCCAATAATGAGTGCCGCACAGAGAATTGCTAGGCCCACAAGATGCGCAACATACTGGTTACGTTCCAGCTGCGCGATGTAAAGGTGTTCTTCTCCCGCGCGGTCCACAGAAAGTAGGGTCTGCCCAATTTCCTCAGCGTTGTAGGCAGCCCGTACAGACGCAGGCTGAGAGACCATGACGTTACCGGTAGTCAAGGCCGCAGAAATAAAGGAAGGTTGTAGATTCTGCGTCGCCGATTCGGTTACCACAAGAACAGGCTTTTTATAGTTCAGAAGCCGTGAATCCTGAGAGCTCAAAGCAGGCACCTTTACCCCCGACGAGTTGGTTTTATCCTCCACAGTGAGCAGAGTAAATCCGCGATCCTCCCGGTCCTTCTGGTGGAAAGAATACTCTGCACGCAAAGACTGAGATCCAGGGAAGTTGCTATCCTCAACGTTCTTGAACGACAAGCCAAGACGCTGCTGAAGAAGGTCCACATAGGCGCGGTTCACCATAAGAGCACCATCGTATCCGCTACCCTCCAAACCCTTAACGTTTTCCAACGCATAGGACAAGAGGACACCGTTCCGTGATTCAAGAGAACCTAAAGCACGCACTGTAGCCTGGTCGTAGGAGGCGAGCGCCTGTTCATCCCGTATCGTCGCTTCAGGCACGTTCACCCGTAAGGTGTACTGGTCAGAAAGAAGAGACCAGCCAGCCGCCGAATCGCTCCTACCCAAACTCACTTGAGCGCTTGAGACCAGACCCGGAATAGTGCACGCCACTAAAACCACCACAGCATACTTAGCGATTGCACTCGGAACTGTAAAACGTCGATACGCCGGTTCCCTACGTCCCACAGCAGTAATACTCGGCCAAGTCATGAGGTTGATCAGCAGTAGAGCAACCAGCATGAGAACGGTAAACACGGCAAAAATCAGCGCCGTAACCCCCAACAGTTGAGGAAGATGCGCCACACCATACACGAACCCCTCTACGCATCCCATGCACAATGCTGTTACCACTGCAGGAGGTAGCGCCAGGAGCAGGAGGTCTTGTGCATCCCTTCGCTGCAGACGCTGCGGGGAGTATCCGTTCAGAAGCAGAATATTCTGAGTTCGCGAACGGACCGACAACCACCCCATGATTGCGGTACAGAAGAGCACAGCGAGGCAGATAAGGCTCGTCAGAGAGCCCGAAGAAGTAACTGCCTCGTAGACAACACGCACCGGGTTAACGGAGGTAACTTTAACATCCATGCCTTGTTCACGGGCAAGGTTTTCAAAAGCACGCACAAATTCTTGGCTACCCGCTAGCGCGTATTGGCCGTCAAGCGAAGAATCCCCAAGTGCTCGTGACGGATATTTTTTCCCGTGCTTATCCGGGTCGAACCAATCGATAGTTTCACCGTCAGAGCTCAGTGAATTCGCCCCAAACACGTAGACGGATTTTCCGTGCCAAAAATCTTCGGGGTCGGCGACCACCTTGAGTAGCTGGGCACCATCGGCAGCGTAGCGATCCACCAGAGTATCAAAGTTCTGAATCAGCTCAGACTTAGACTGTTGCGAAGCACGGAGAGAAAGCTGTGCCTGCGCATTGGTACCCAGAGGAGTCTGCGTCTCCAGGACAGAGATGAGGGCGCTACCCAGCAGAAAGGTCAGAACTGTGCACAATACTGCGCACACTCTCAGAGCATTTTTCATCGTTGAATCCCCGTCTGTAGCGGGTGGGTCTAAACTTCACCACCGCAGGCCTGGTGCTAGAAGACTACCACCTTCACAACCTAAATGGTATAGATTTTCGAATTATTTAGATTCAAAACATATATTTTTTTGCTAGTCAGCGGATTTTATAGTTTCTACAGTGCCTTTTCAGGCTTTCTGAACGAAAGCTGGGAGTTTCCTGGATTAACGCTTAGAGAAACTTTAACCGTAGAATATTTCGGTAACAACAGTGTCACCTCCCCAACACACCGGGAAGTGGCACTTTTTTATGCGGGCTCGGAACCCCGAGTCACGCCCCGACTATGAGTATCTACGGATTTTCACGAATGTCTTCTGAGAACACCGCGGCTCCCCAGAGCCCCAAGGCAGAGGCCAAGGGCGCACTGGACCGTTACTTCAAGATCACTGAGCGAGGCTCCACCATCGCCGCAGAATTCCGCGGCGGCCTCGCCACCTTCTTCGCGATGAGCTACATCGTCGTGCTGAACCCCCTCATTATCGGCCTCGGCAAGGACGCATCCGGCAACGCGCTCGGCGTACCGCAGGTCGCAGCAATGACCGCACTGGTCGCAGGCGTCATGACCATCCTCATGGGCGTCGTCGCCAAGCAGCCCTTCGCCATGGCGGCAGGCCTCGGCGTGAACGCACTGCTGGCAACCACCATCGCCTCCACCCCCGGACTGACCTGGCCCGCCATCATGGGCCTCGTCGTATGGGCTGGTGTGCTGATGACCATCCTCGTGCTGACCGGCTTCCGCACCGCAGTGTTCAACGCGGTCCCCGAATCGCTTAAGGTCGCAATCGTCGTCGGTATCGGCTTCTTCATTGCCTTCATCGGCCTCGTCAACGCAGGTATCATCCGCCGCATGCCCGACGCAGCAGGCACCACCGTGCCCGTCTCCTTCGGCGTCAGCGGTCACCTGCTCGGCTGGCCCACCCTCGTCTTCCTCTTCGGCCTGTTCCTCACCATTGCGCTGTTCATCCGCAACGTGAAGGGTGCAATCCTCTACGGCGTGCTCGCCTCCACCGCCCTCTCCATCATCCTGGAGAAGGTCGTGCCCTCCGGCAGCTCGGTTAAGTCCCCCACCGGCTGGTCCCTGAACGTCCCCGTCTGGGACTCCAGCACCAGCAAGCTGCCCAACTTCTCCCTGTTCGGCTCCGCTGACCTGTTCGCTGCCTTCGGCACCCTCGGCGGCATGGCTGCAGTTCTGCTGATCTTCACCATCCTCATCTCCGCGTTCTTCGACGCAATGGGCACCTCCGTCGGTCTCGCAACCGAAGCAGGCACCATCAAGGACGGCCAGATTGAGAACGTCGACAAGGTCCTGCTCGTGGACGCCCTCGGCTCCGTAGCCGGCGGTGGCACCTCCTCCTCCGCAAGCCAGATCTTCGTGGAGTCCGCAACCGGTATCGGCGCGGGCGCACGCACCGGCTTCGCGAACGTCGTCACCGGCGCACTGTTCCTCGTCGCAATCTTCCTGTCCCCGCTGGTCACCATCGTGCCCTTCGAAGCTGTTGCACCCGCAATGGTGTTCGTTGGCTTCCTGATGATCCGCCAGGCAGTGAACATCGACTGGAACGACTGGGGTCTGGGTATCCCCGCGTTCATGACCATCATCTTCATGCCCCTGTCCTACTCCATCGCGGACGGTATCGGCGCAGGCTTCCTGTCCTACGTCTTCATCCGCCTGGTGCAGGGTCGCGGCAAGGACGTGCACTGGCTCATGTACGTGGTTTCCGCAGTGTTCCTCATCTTCTTCGCTAACGGCCTGATTACCGGCTGGATGCACTAAATACATCGGGTGCCGAACCCTCCACACGTGGAGGCGCAGGCACCAGCTGGGCGGGGTATCGGCACCTTTGGAGTGCCGGTACCCCGCCCTGCGCTATTCTTCCCTCTACCCCAACTACCCAATTCTGGTTGCAGGGGCCGGGGAAACACCACATCACCGACTGAACCGCCGCACACAACGCGTTTCAATGGCACAAGTTAGGAGGCGGCGCCTACAATGGTTGAACCATTGTGGCGCCCGGTTATGAGCCTAGCCCGCGAGCTTTACCTGCGAAACCGGCGGCGCAACAGTACACACCGAACAACATCAACGGATCCTCACATGTCTGAACCCCAGAAGGCGGTAGCGCCCACCAGCGCACTCGACCGCTACTTCAAGATTTCCGAACGCGGCTCCTCCATCGCCGCAGAATTCCGCGGCGGCCTCGCCGCGTTCTTCGCCATGAGCTACATCGTGGTGCTGAACCCCCTCGTCATCGGCCTCGGCAAGGACGCATCCGAACGCACCCTCGGTATCGCACCCGTCGCGGCTGTGACCGCGCTGGTTGCCGGCGTGATGACCATCCTCATGGGTGTTATCGCCAAGCAGCCCTTCGCCATGGCGGCTGGCCTGGGCGTGAACGCGCTGCTCGCCTCCACCATTGCCACCACCCCGAACCTGACCTGGGCAGACATCATGGGCCTGGTCGTTCTTGCCGGTCTGATCATGACCGTTCTGGTGCTCACCGGCTTCCGTACCGCGGTGTTTGAGGCGGTCCCCGAGTCGCTCAAGACCGCGATTGTGGTCGGTATCGGCTTCTTTATTTCCTTTATCGGTCTGGTCGACTCCGGCATTATCCGCCGCATGCCTGACGCAGCTGGCACCACCGTTCCGGTGAGCCTCGGCGCGGGCGGTCACCTGCTCGGCTGGCCCACCCTCATCTTCCTCTTCGGCCTGTTCTTCACCATCGCCCTGTTCATCCGTAACGTGAAGGGCGCGATCCTGTGGGGCGTGCTCGCCTCCACCGCACTGTCCCTGATTCTGGAGGCGGTTGTCCCCTCCGGTTCCGTGAAGGAATCGGCAACCGGCTGGTCCCTGAACGTGCCTTCCCTTGCGGACATGAAGTTCACCACCCCGAACTTCTCCCTCATCGGTTCCGCTGACCTGTTCGGCGCATTCACCCACATCGGTCCGCTGGCTGCTTCGCTGCTGGTGTTCACCATTCTGCTGTCCGTGTTCTTCGACGCGATGGGCGTTTCGGTGGGTCTTGCCGCCGAGGCTGGCACCATGAAGGACGGCAAGGTTGAGGACATCGACAAGGTCCTGCTCGTGGACGCTTTCGGTTCCGTTGTCGGTGGTGGAGCGTCCGGTTCGGCGAACCAGATTTTCGTGGAATCCGCTACCGGTATTGGTGCGGGTGCACGCACCGGCTTTGCGAACATTGTGACCGGTGTGCTGTTCCTGCTGGCGATTTTCATTTCGCCGCTGGTCACCATCGTTCCTTTCGAGGCGGTTGCTCCGGCGCTGGTCGTGGTCGGCTTCCTGATGATCCGCCAGGCCGTGAATATTGACTGGACCGACTGGGGTCTGGGTATTCCGGCGTTCCTGACCATTATTTTCATGCCGCTGTCGTACTCGATTGCGAACGGTATTGGTGCCGGCTTCGTGGCGTACACTTTCATTCGCCTGGTGCAGGGCCGCGGTAAGGACGTGCACTGGCTGATGTACCTGGTGTCCGCGGTGTTCGTGATCTACTTCGGTATGGGCATCATTAACGGCTGGACTAGCTAAGTCCGCTAGCCCCGATAGTTAGCCTCATTGAGAGGCGTCAACAAAGAATGGCAGAATCGTTCCGGTTTCGGAATGATTCTGCCATTTCTTT
Source organism: Rothia sp. HMSC065B04 (assembly GCF_001812285.1). Classification (NCBI taxonomy): domain Bacteria; kingdom Bacillati; phylum Actinomycetota; class Actinomycetes; order Micrococcales; family Micrococcaceae; genus Rothia; species Rothia sp. HMSC065B04. The sequence goes on along the minus strand of NZ_KV808409.1, from coordinate 81,658 downwards.
ATCTGCCCACCCGCACTCAGCATGTACGAGAGGCAAGGAAAGTGACGAGACTTAGCGGACGTCTCCATCCACGTAGAACCAGGCGCCGCCCACCTTCTCAAAGCGCGACAGCTCATGCATGCTGCCCTTCACCCGCTCCTCCGCAGGAACACCCGGCACCGAACGGTAATACGCAACGAACTCCACCGTACCGGACGCATCAAACGGGCCACCCGAAGCACCCAGAATATCCAGGCGATACCAGCGGATATCATCCTCCAACTCCAAGGCGGGCGGGCGAGTACTCGGATGCCAGCTCGCCAGCAGGTACGCCGCATCCCCTGTCGCAAACGCGGTAAAACGCGAGCGCATCAGCTGCTCCGGCGCGGGAGCAGTCAGCGTGCCGGAGGCGGCAAACTCGCCCAGGAACCTGCCGCAGCAGGCGCCGTACACCTCGCCGCTCGAGCAGGGGCAGCGGTCATCGTGGTTAAGTTCAACCTGGTTCAGTTCAGTCATGCCAACCAGTATAAAGAACGCGCCGCTTCAAGAAAGCCCGCATCAAGAAAGCACAGCGCAAAGAAACGCCCGCCCTGCCGGGGGTACAAATCCTCCAGCAGAACGGGCGTTCTTGTTTTCAATCGTTAAGTTTGAGCGAACCTACACGGTACGCTTCAGCGGCAACGCTTATTCAGCGATTGCGCGAGCCGGGGTGTCAGCAGCCGAAGGCTTGCCCACGTATGCGCCGCGGTACTTAGCAGCCGGGTGGGAGTCAGCAACCTTGGTGTGGCCCTTACCGAAGATGTTCTCACGCAGGGTGTTGCCTTCGTACTCGGTGCGGTAGCGGCCGCGCTTCTGCAGCTCGGGAACAACGTACTCGATGAAGTCCTCGAACGAACCCGGGGAGACGTGGTAAGCCAGGTTGATGCCGTCCAGGCCACCCTCGTCGATCCAACGCTCCAGCTCGTCAGCAACCTGAACCGGGTCACCAACAATGACCTCGCCCATGCCGCCGAGGGTGGTGTGCTCAGCGATGTCCTTGCGGGTCCACTTCTTGTCCTTCGCCTGCAGGGTGAAGGGGGTCAGGAAGGACTGAATCGACTCGGTCTGCACGTAGTTCAGGACCTCGTCCTCGTCGAACTGGGACAGGTCAACACCGGACCATCCGCCGACAATAGCCTGTGCAGAGTCGAGGTTCACGTACTTCTTGTACTCCTCGTACTTTGCCTTTGCCTTCTCTTCGGTCTCATCCACGATGACGGAGAGCATTGCGAGGATCTTGACGTCGTCGCGGCTACGGCCCTGCTCCTCTGCAGCGGCGCGAATACGGTCGGTCACAACGCGGGTCAGGTCCGGGCGCAGGGCGCTGATGAACACAGCCTCAGCGTGCTTGCCGGAGAACTGCTGGCCGCGGCTGGATGCGCCAGCCTGGAAGATCACGGGGGTGCGCTGCGGGCTCGGCTCAGTCAGGGAGATACCGGGCACGGAGAAGTACTTGCCCTTGTGGCCAATCGGGTGGACCTTGGAGGGGTCAGCGTAGATGCCGCGCTCGCGGTCCTTGATGACTGCGCCGTCTTCCCAGGAGCCTTCCCACAGCTTGTAGCAGACGTCCAGGAACTCGTCGGCGATTTCGTAGCGCTCGTCGTGCGGGATCTGGGTGGGCAGACCCTGGTTCTCAGCAGCCGAAGGCAGGTAAGAAGTCACAACGTTGAAGCCGACGCGGCCCTCAGTGAGGTGGTCGAGGGAGGCGTAGCGGCGAGCCAGGGTGTAGGGCTGCTCGAAAGTAGCGGCAGCAGTCACACCGAAGCCGAGGTGCTCGGTCACTGCAGCCATTGCAGAAATCTGGGTTGCGGGGTCATTCACGGGAACCTGAGCGGCACCTTCAATGGCGGGAGCGGCAGAGTTCTTGTACACGTCGTAGATACCAACAACGTCAGCGATGAACACGGCGTCAAACAGGCCGCGCTCAAGGGTCTTAGCCAGGTCAGTCCAGTACTTGATGGTGTTGTACTCGGTTGCGCGGGAGCGCGGGTGACGCCAGAGGTCGAAGCTCTGGTGACCGATGCAGGTCATTTCGAATGCGTTAACTACGATGCGCTTCTTCTGCTCAGCCATCGATTTTCCTTTCGCGAATGATCGGGGACGATCGGGTTAGTGCCCTGCACCCCGCGCGCCGCCTCCTTCTTGCCTTCTGCGTTCGGTGGTGGCCTTCGTGCAGGTGGCGCGTTCGCGCCGTACTTGCCTCTTTCCGTTGAGGCCAGATCATCATCTGGGGCACCCCGCTACGGGAGAGGGTTGCCGCCCGGCTAGCCAGAGCTTAGCGCCGGGACTCATGATCTCGTGGTTTGAGTGTACGGGGCGCGCGGGAGGGAGGTCACGTTTGTGACGAAAAAATCTTTTTGTGACGTGGAACCGAAATATTTCGTGATAAATGCGAAATATACGGTCATAGAAATTCATACGCGCCCGCAGGGTTGATTGAGGCACGCCACAGCCCATAGGGTGGGAGAAGCAAACCATCCAGAGCGACTGAGAGACCTGGCTCCACGACGTCGCAGCAACCGGCACGGATTCTTCCGCCCCCGGTGCTAACGCCAGGAACGATGGAAGTGACATGACACTCAACAGTGCAGTAACTGACGTACCCACCAGTGAAAAGAACGGCCGCCGTGCCGTATCCACCGCCGCCGTCCCCTTGAGCTTTGAAGGCGTCGGACAATCTTTCCCCGTGCCCGGCGGAACCCACGAAGTTCTTCGCGGAGTCTCCTTCACCGCAGCCCCCGGCGAGATTATCTCCGTCATCGGCTCCTCCGGATGCGGCAAATCCACTCTCCTGCGTGCAGCAGCAGGCCTGAACCGCATCACCGCAGGTACCGTGCGTATCGGCGAGAAGGCAGTGACCGGCCTCGACCCCCGCGTAGCTATCGGCTTTCAGGAACCGCGCCTGCTCCCCTGGCGCACCGTCGCCGACAACGTGGCTCTCGGACTACCGCAGGGCACCAAAAAATCTGAAGGCGCAGCATCCGTAGCGCGCCTGCTCGACCTGGTCGGACTGGGCGAATACGCAACCCACCGTCCCAAGGAAATTTCAGGCGGTATGGCTCAGCGCGTGTCCCTGGCGCGAGCGCTCGCACGCAACCCCGGCGTGCTGCTGCTCGACGAGCCCTTCGGTGCTCTGGACGCGCTGACCCGCATCAACATGCAGGATTTGCTGTTGGACGTGCACCGTCAAGACCCGACCACGATTCTGCTGGTCACCCACGATGTGGAAGAGGCGCTGTACCTCTCTGACCGGGTGATCGTCCTCGGTAAGGACACCCCGGAGGCGCCCGCCACCATCCAGCGCATTGTGACCGTTGACCGTTCTCACCCCCGTGACCGCGCCGATGCAGAGATCACGGCGCTGCGTAGCGAACTGTTGGCTGAGCTCGGCGTGGAAGATAACGCCTAAAGCCGCCACGAAACGCATTTCTCACACATCACATCATCATCTTCAGAAGCGAAAAGATTTCATCATGACTTACTCCCCGTCTCGCCGTACCGCCCTCAAGTCCCTTGCTGCAGCCGCCGCTTTTGCTACTCTGCTCAGCGCCTGCGCCGGTGAAGGTTCCGGTTCCGCTAACGCCTCCGGTGCTGCCGGTGGTGGCAATCAGAACACCGTGACCATTGACTACGCGACCTACAACCCGCTGTCCCTGATTATCCGCAAGAAGGGTTGGCTTGAGACCGCCCTCGCCGCCGAGGGTAAGAAGGTTGAGTGGGTCAAGTCGGCCGGTTCGAACAAGGCGAATGAGGCGCTGCGTAGCGGCAATATTGATGTTGGCTCGACCGCCGGTTCGGCGGCGCTGCTGGCACGCGCTAATGGCTCCCCCATCAAGGTCATTAGCCTCTACTCGCAGCCGGAATGGTCGGCTCTGGTGACCCGCAAGGATTCGGGCATCACCAAGGTTGCGGACCTGAAGGGTAAGACCGTTGCCGTGACCAAGGGTACCGACCCGTACTTCCTGCTGCTGCAGGCACTCAAGCAGGAGGGTATTTCCGCTTCGGACCTGACCATTCAGAACCTGCAGCATGCCGACGGCCGCACCGCCTTGGATAACGGTCAGGTCAACGCGTGGAGCGGCCTGGACCCGATCATGGCTGCCGCCGAGGTGGAAAGCGGCGACGTGCTCTTCTACCGCAACCTGAACTTCAACACCTACGGCTTCCTGAACGCCACCGAGAAGTTCATTCAGTCCAACCCGACCGCCGCACAGACCATCGTGGACGTGTACGAGTACGCTCGCGCCTGGGCTAAGAAGAACCCCGAAGAGGCTGTGAAGATTGTCGAGGAGGAGTCCGGCATTAAGCACGAGACCGCCCAGGTCGTCATGGAGCGCACCCACCTGGATATCGACCCGGTTCCGGGCGCTAAGCAGGTTGAGGTTCTGAAGGGTGTCGGCCCGATTCTGGTGGAGTCCGGCGACGTTCCCTCCCAGTCCGACGTGGACAAGGCGCTGAACAGCATTGTGGACGACCAGTTCGCAAAGAAGGCTGACAGCGTAGCCGTCGAGAAGATCGCGAAGGTGGTTGAGAAGTAATGACCGCCGCAACGGTTACCGCCGCCTCCAGCGCTCGCGCTGAGCGTGCCGAGAAGCGTGTCTCTTCCGTGAAGCTACCGTCGAACCCGTTCGCCGGTAAGCAGTACCTGGGCCTGATTCTTCCCCTGGCGCTGATTGCCCTCTGGTACATTCTGAGCACGAACGGTGTGTTCACCCAGGTTCAGCTGCCCTCCCCCGACCGTGTGGTCAGCGCCGGTGTTGAGCTGGCGCAGCGCGGCGAGTTGGGCCGCCACGTGGCAATTTCTACTCAGCGTGTGCTGATTGGTTTCGGCATTGGTGCCGTGCTCGGCCTGGTGCTGGGTGCACTGATTGGATTGTCTGCGCCGGTGCGTCTGATTGCCGCACCGACCATTGGTGCACTGCGTGCCGTGCCGTCCCTGGCGTGGGTTCCGCTGCTTCTGCTGTGGATCGGTATCGGCGAGAATTCCAAGGTAACCCTGGTTGCTATTGGTGCATTCTTCCCGGTGTACACCACGGTTTCTGCGGCTCTGGCGCACGTTGACCCCAAGCTTGTGGAGGCGGCACGCGCCTTCGGCCTGAAGGGTCTGCGCCTGTTCACCACGGTTCAGCTTCCCGCGGTTCTGCCGTCGGTCGTTTCGGGTCTGCGTCTGGCGCTGGCTCAGGCGTGGCTGTTCCTGGTCGCCGCTGAGCTGCTGGGTGCATCCATGGGCCTGGGTTATCTGCTGACCGACTCGCAGAACAACGGCCGCACCGACCGCCTGCTGCTGGCTATTGTGGCGCTGGCGGTGCTCGGTAAGATTACCGACGCCTTGGTGGGTGTTTTCGAGCGCTGGGTGAAGGCGAAGTACCCCAGCAACTAACGCCACCAGCAATTAGCACCACAGCTAAACGCAACACTCAGCACGCGCTGAGTTTTAGGAGAGATGTCCGCCGCGTGGTTGCTCCCCAAAGGTGAGCTAATCATCGCTACGCGCCGGAGAAAGAAGTCGGCGGGGAAACCTGTCGCCTACTGAATGATGATGATGTGCCCCGCCCCGCGCCCCACAGTAGTGAGCGCGGGGCGGGGTCTTTAAATATTTCGGAATATTACGAACCGATACACAGCATGCCGAATATGACGGTCCCCTTTGCGTCCTGGCCCGGAGCGCGCTTTACTAAGAAGGCAAACCATCCAGAGCGACCGAGAGACCTGGCTCCGTGACGTCGCAGCAACCCCCTCGCCAACGCACACACAGACCCCACGGTCACACAGACAGCGGCACGGCGAGCAAGGGTGCTAATGCCAGCAACCGATGGGAGAATAATGGGACTGCCCACCCCCTACTCGTTCACCGACCCGCTGAACCCCACTCCGAACCCCGCGCTCGAATCTGACGAGGCACGCGTCGAGTTCTGGGAGAAGCAGGCGCAGCGCCTCACCTGGGCTGAGCCCTGGCACACCGCGCACCGCTTCGAGAAGCCGAAGTCCCTCGGCTTCGATGAGGACGGCATCGAACAGTTCACGATTCCCGAAATTAAGTGGTTCGAGGGCGGTAAGCTGAACGTCGCCTACAACTGCGTAGACCGCCACGTGGAGGCGGGCCGCGGCGACAAGGTCGCCCTCTACTTTGAAGGTGAACCCGGCGACCGCGAAGCCATCACCTACGCCGAGCTGCAGCGCCGCATCGCGAAGGCAGCGAACGGCCTGCTGTCCCTGGGCGTGCGCAAGGGTGACCGCGTGGTCATCTACCTGCCCGTCATCCCCGAAACCATTATCTTCACCCTCGCCTGCGCGCGTATTGGTGCGATTCACTCGCTCGTGTTCGGTGGTTTCTCCGCCGAGGCGCTGAAGTTCCGTGTGGAAGACACCGGCGCGAAGGTTCTCATCACCACCGACGGCCAGAACCGCCGCGGCAAGGTCGTTCCCGTGAAGGTCAACGCCGACGAAGCATGCTCCGGTGAGAACAACATCGAGCACGTTATCGTGGTGGACCGCACCAGCGCCTCCGACCCGGTGGCGCACGCCGCTGTGCCGTGGACTGAGGGCCGCGACGTCTGGTACCACGACCTGGTGGACGACCAGCCGGATACTCACGCCTACGAACTGCACGACGCCGAGGATCCGCTGTTCATTATTTACACCTCCGGCACGACCGGTAAGCCCAAGGGTCTGGTGCACACCATGGCTGGATACCTGGTGCAGACCGCGTACACTCACGCGCTGCTGTACGATCTGCTGCCGGATTATGTGGACGAGAACGGCGTGCTGCGCCCCGACGAGCTGTCGGCTGTTAATGACCCGGAAAAGGTTGAGTCCACCGTTCACTGGTGCACCGCCGACCTGGCGTGGGTGACCGCGCACACCTACGAAATCTACGGCCCGCTGGTTAACGGCGTGTCCGAAGTGATCTACGAGGGTACCCCGAACACCCCGCACTTCGGCCGCCACTTTGAGGTCATCGAACGCTACGGCGTGACCAACTACTACACCGCCCCGACCCTGATTCGTTCCCTCATGGGTGCGTTCCCGAACGGCCCGGAGCCCGGCAAGTACGACTTCTCGACCGTGCGTCTGCTCGGTTCTGTGGGTGAATCCATTAACCCGGAGGCGTGGCGTTGGCTGCGTCAGCACGTGGGCGGCGGCACCGCGGCGTTCATCGACACCTGGTGGCAGTCGGAGACCGGTTCGACCGTGTGCTCCCCGCGCCCGCACGACCCCGCGTTCGCGCCCGAGGGCACCTACCCGGAGGGCACCCCGCACTGCACTCCCCTGCCCGGTTGCGCTACCCGTGCCGTTCCCGGCGTGTCCACCCGCGTGGTGGATGAGCACGGCGACCCGGTCGAACCCGGTAAGCAGGGCTTCATCGTGGTCGATAAGATTGGCCCCTCGATGGCTCGTACCGTGTGGCAGAACCCGCAGCGTTACCTGGATTCCTACTGGCGTCACTACGGCGAGCGCGGCTGGTTCCTCGCTGGCGACGGCGCGAAGGAAGACGAAGAGGGTAACGTGTACATCCTCGGCCGTATTGATGACGTGATTAACATTTCGGGTCACCGCCTGTCCACGATTGAGATTGAGTCGGCTCTGGTGACTCACCCGGCTGTGGTTGAGGCTGGTGTCTGCCCCGTGGAGGATGAGCTGACCGGTCACCAGGCGGTCGCCTACGTGACGCTCACCGATGAGGGTAAGGACCTGACTGAGGATGAGCTGAAGGCGGCGCTGACCGCGCACGTGCGTGAGCACATTGGCCCGATTGCTAAGCCGAAGGACGTTGTGGCGGTTGCCGATATCCCGAAGACCCGTTCGGGTAAGATTACTCGCCGTCTGCTCGGTGAGCTGTACCAGGGCCGTTCTTTGGGCGATGTTTCTTCGCTGCAGAATGAGGAGGCGCTGGGCCACATTGCGCAGGTGCTGGTGGATACCGGCCGCGTGAGCTAGGCCCTCTAGGCTCTGTTGCTGAGCTGAGCCGAAAGCCACATAGAGTAAAGGTGCGGATACCGAATGATGATTCGCTATCCGCACCTTTTGCTATGCCAGTTTATTGAGCTGACAAGGCTCTCAACCGGCAGCGTGCCGCCTTCAGCCTACTTGATCAGGCCCAGCGAACGAGCGTGTTCGGCGGTAATGCCGCTCGGCTCAATGTGCTCGGGGCCCTTGTCCTTCTCGGGGTGCTCGGTCGCCTGGAAGCGGATCATCTTCACATCGTTTGCCGCGCCCAGGTTCGTGATCATGCCGTCACCGTTCAGGTCCACGGACACCGGCTCGGTGTCGATCTTGCCGTTGCCGTTGAAGTCAATCGGCTGGTTGGCGGGCTTGCCCTTGTACAGGAAGCCAGCCGCGCGGGGACCGAAGCCGCGCGCCTCGTACAGCTTCGCCTCGTTGAGCATGCGGTACTCGGCGGTGGAGTAGCCGAAGTAGCGACTACCGTCAGCCATGGGCACGCCGGTGAGGGTGTACTGGTAGTTCATGACGCTGTAGTAGTTGGGCTTGTAGTTGATTTCGTCCCAGCCGCCGTGGCTCAGTGCGAGGTTGTGGCCGAGCTCGTGCACGAACACTGCCACGCGGATGTTGCTGCTTGCCTTGCCCCAGAAGTGCGGGCCGACGGTGACCATAAAGTTACGACCGCCAAAGTTAGCGATACCGGAGGAGTAGCTGTTGTCGTAGTAGTCGCCCCAGATCATGTAGTGGAAGGTGCCTTCGCGGGCGGGGTTGAACTTACCTTCAGTCGCCTTGATGCGATGGAGCGCCTTGAATTCGCTGTCGAGTGCCTGGTAGCTGATTTCGTTGCCGCCGCCGAGGTTATACTTGGCGCTGCGGGCGTCACCGGCGTCCAGGTGGATGTTCACGCCGTGGGTGCCGTCGGGGTTGCGCAGGGGCAGGTCGGCGTAAATCTTGGTGATGCGGTCCAGCTCGTCTTCGCTGGGCAGCAGGCCTGCCATGTAGTCCATCTCGACGAAGATGTCCTTGTGCTTGGGGTCTGCGCCCAGTGCGGGGAAGTCGACATCGATTTTGCCGTCGCCGTCGGCGTCATAGCCCTTCATTTCCCAGGTATTGGGGATGCCGTCGCCGTCAATGTCGGGGCTGTAGGCGTTTGCTGCGGGGGCTGCGATAGTGCCCAGGCAGAGCACTGCGAGGGAGGCAAGCGTGACGCGTGCGCTCTTCAGAAATGCCATGTTGTGTTCCTTAGTGTGTGGTGACCGGTGGTGTTTCGGTGGAGCTTGCCGGGAGGACGTTCTCCACGGTTTCCATGATGCTCCCGTTTCACGCGCTAGGTGAGCTGGGTGCCGTAATGTTCATACATTGAGGTAATAGTTGAGATAATTTTGAAGATGAGCTGAATTACATTAGAGTATCAGTAATTCAAATCACACGCATCACCACATTCTTAATGACAAGAGAGATCCCATGACTTCTTCCCCTAATACCGCGCGCAACCTGAACCGCCGCTCCCTCGTCAAGGGTGCCGTCTGGAGCGCCCCCGTTATCGCAACCGCCGCAGCGGTACCCGCCTACGCGGCATCCACCGACGCGCAGGAGACCCCGACCCTGAAGTTCGGTGTCTTCACCCAGGCGTTCAACTCGAACCCCGCCAACGACTTTGATACCCGCTACGGCCTGGACTCCTACACCGTGCAGGTCCCCAACATCACCGCAACCTCCACCACCCCGCAGAGCCGCGGCGGCGGCACCTTCACCCCCGGCGGTAGCGTCGGTGCAGGCCTGTACGGTGGCGCGGGTCTGTGGATTTCTGCGCCCATCAACTCCAAGGGCGAGTTCCAGGGCAGCTCCTGGCTGTACCCTCAGGCGCACCTGCAGGTGACCTTCGAGTTCACTTTCCCCACCGCGGAGGACGTCACCGACCCGCTGCTGTGGGACGTCGATAACGACGTTGAGATCCCGGCACTCGCTAAGAGCGAGGGCGGCGCGAAGACCAACAACCCCGCCGTGGCGGCGTTCAACGGCATCGCATACACTGCGAAGTTCTACGAGCCGACCATCGAGGATAACGTCTGGACCGGCGTACTGGACATCCGCACCTCCGACTACCTGGAAGCCACCGCGAAGGACGGCGTGAGCTACGCGCAGGTGCTGGCTTCGCTGGTTCCGGTGTACTTCACCGAGGTGACTTCCAGCTACACCCTGACCACCACCGCTCAGATCACCAGCGGTAACGTCGCAATGCAGCTGACCGAGGGTGGCGAGTACACCTTCCAGGATCTGGCTGGTTTGCGCGCTTCGGCAACCATCACCCGCTAAAGTACCGAGCATAAACAAGGGGGCCCGGCATCCATAACGGATGCCGGGCCCCTCGCCGTGTTTAAGGCTTATCCTACTGGGCACCGCCGGTAGCTACTAGAGGCTAGTCCTTCGCGGGAACCAGACCCTCAGCTGGTAGCAATAGTTCATGACGCTCAGGTAGTTCGGCTTGTCGTTCACGTCATCGGTGCCGCCGGGCAATAAAAACCTAGCACTTCATCATAACGCCGTCTTGAGCCCCGCACGAGAATTCTCATCATGCGGTGCTGTTTGAGCGCATCAGCACAGGGAATGCGGGTATCTGTCGTTCTCGGGAAGCATAAGAAAAACCATAGACGTTGCGGCACAGCAAGCCTATTCTGGATATACAAGTATTTTTCAACATACAGGAGGATACGATGGCTAACGTTACGATCATTGGCGGGCACGGCAAGGTTGCTCTTCTGGCCGAGCCGCTGCTGGTGGAGCGCGGGCATGCGGTCAATGCGCTTATTCGCAGGCCGGAGCAGTCAGAGGATATTGTCACGCGCGGGGCGAACCCTGTGGTCGCTGACATTACCGCGTTGAGCACCGAGGAGATGGCGAAGCTCTTCAAGGATTTACATACAGAAGTGCTGGTGTGGTCCGCGGGTGCGGGCGGTGTAGGTGGCCCCGAACGCACCTATGCGATTGACCGTGACGCTGCGATCCGGTCGATGGATGCGGCGCGGCTGGCCGGTATTAAACGGTACGTGATGGTATCGTACCTGGGCGCGGGTTCCGGGCACGGCATCGACCCTGATGACAGTTTTTACGCCTACGCCGAGTCGAAGACGATCGCCGATGAGCACCTGCGCGGCTCGGGGCTGGATTACACGATTCTGGGGCCGGGGACGCTCACCCTTGAGGAGGCAGGCGGCATTACTCTGGGGATTGAGCCCGCCCACACGCCCGGCGCCGAATCTAATACTCCGCGGGCCACCGTTGCCCAGGTGCTGGCGGCGGTTCTTGAGGACCCGTCCACGGTTGGGAAGGCGCTCCCGTTTATTGGCGGGCCCACCCCGATAGCTCAGGCTCTCGCATCGGCGCCTAACAGCAATAAGCTGCGCTAGGGTTTGCCGGATGCACCCGCCCCGGCTGAGTGCGGACGCGTCCCGAGCCTCTTCACGGGTTTGGGGCGTGTTTTTCTCTCACGCAAGGTTGGTGCCGCATCGCTCAGTATCCTAAAGTACCATGTATTTTTAGAGCAACTGCAAGAGGTTCCCGTGGGATTCTTCGATCTCTTCGCCGACAAAACCCCGGACGAGCCCGCCGAGGCGTAGCTTACCAGGACATTTCTGGTCTGACTGCTTCGGCGACCATTACCCGCTAAGGGGCATGAGCCGCTAAGACAGCGAATTTAAAACACCAGGGGCCCGGCATCCATATTGGATGCCGGGCCCCTTTGCTTTCGGGCTCAGCCTATCGGCTGCCGCCGAGGTAAATTGTCGCAAAAAGTAGTTCCCAAAAAAAGAGAACTGTATTACAATGTATATATAGTCTTTAGGAACGAGGTACCAACTATGGAAAACCTAGTAATTTCAGTCTTTAACACCGAAAGCGAAGCTTATCAGTCCTTTGCAGATTTGAAGGCTTTCCGCCAAACTCAGACGACCAAGGTTGCTCAAATCGCCCTGGTCAAAAATGAAAACGGTCATATCGTTGAAAAAGAACGCTATGATTTTGAAGATTCAACGACGGATGCAACCCTAAAAGGTGGCTTGCTCGGTGCAGTTATCGGGCTTTTGGGTGGTCCTATCGGCGTCTTGTTTGGTTATGGTATTGGTAGCCTCAATGGTTTGGTTGCTGGTGCTACCGTTGATACGGCAGAAGCTGGCCTGATTGACGTTGTTTCTCAAAAATTGACTAACGGTGAAACAGCCGTTGTTGCCTTGGTGCAAGAAGACAACGAAGCAGTCATCGATGCTTACTTCACCAAGTACGACACCCAAATCGTGCGTTGGGATGTAGCAACCGTCGTAGCCGAAATCGAAGCAGCTCTGCAAGTCCAAGAAGACCTCTACAACCAGGCGCGTGCACAGATGAAGGCTGAACGTAAAGCCGAACGCAAGGCTAAGCTTGAAGAATTCAAGGCGAATGTCAAAGCAAAGTTTGACAAATTGAAAGCGTAAGCACCCAAGCATCTCATAAAAAATAGGCTATCTACTTCTGGTAGATAGCCTATTTTTTTTAAAAACTAGATTTTAGAAAGAGGAAGTGAGGATTTTGGCTCAAGATCTTGAACAAATCAAGGAAGACAATGGCAAAAATACCAAACTCAAGGTGGGGATTTTAGCCATCTCTCTTTCTCCAGGTGGATGTTGATGCCGGTGGTGCCGTTCGGGTTGCGGAGGGGAAGCTGGGCGAAGGATTCGGTGATGCGGTCGAGCTCTTCCTCGCTGGCGAGCAGGCCGGGCATGTAATCCATCTCCACGAAGATGTCCTTCTACAGCGGGTTATTGCGCTCTCACGAGGTTTCAACACCTCAGGGCAACAATAACCCGCTTCATCATACACAGAGTGCATATAGATTTTCTCCGGTATAGCACCATATCTCAGGTTATGCACCGCTTATGCCGTAAAAGCGCTCTGATAAGCCTTCTATTTAGTGTTTTCTGACTCAGGCTCTGCCTCAGCGTTCTGCGCGGCAGCCTTCGCCTCGGAGGTCTTCTTGGAGGCATAGAACAGGCACACGACCGCGCCCACCGCCGCGGCAACCAGGGGCAGCATCATGGAATCAGCCATTGCCGCCGCGTAGGGTTCACGCAGCATCTGCGGAAGTACGCCTCCAGCAGCACCGCCGTGAGAGCTACCGCCCGCTGCGGCAGCCGGGCCCAACGCGGACAGGTGCGAGGTAATCGCAGAAGCCATAATCGTCGTAATCGCAGCCGAACCAAGCACCGACGCCATCTGGCGGGTCTCGTTATACACGCCCGAACCGGCACCGGCACGCTGCGGAGGCAGGTTACGGGTCGCAGACACCGACAGCGGACCCCAAATGCAGGCGTTCGCCGCGCCCAGAATAATCATCGGGCCAACCATCAGCCACAGGTTGCCGTCCGCAACCATCGTCGGGCGGAGCAGAGCAAAACCAACAACCATCAGCGTAAAACCAATTACCGCAATCCACTTCGGGTCGTTACGGTTCAGACGCGCACCCACCACCGGCGCCAACGCGCCCGAGAACAACGCCATCGGGGCGGTCATCAGCGCAGCCTGGGTCGGGTCCAGGCCCTCCACCTGCTGCAGGTACAGGGTCAGCGGGAACGCCATACTGATAGCAACCACGCCCATAGCGGAAATAGCCACATTCGACACGGAGAAGTTACGGTCACTGAACAGGCTCAGCGGAACCAGCGGCTCACGCGGGTTAATGGCCTGCCAACCGATGAACAGGCCCAGCACCAGAATGCCGGCAATAATCAGGCCCCACACGCTCACCGGAACACCGGTGCCCATGAACGAGTCAGTGATGGTGCCCCAGTCGTAGGTGGCACCTTCCTGGATACCGAAAACTAGCAGGAACAGACCGACCGCCGAAAGCACCACGCCCAACCAGTCGAAGCTGTGCTTCTTCTGCTCGAACACCGGCACGTTACGCCACGCCAAGAACAGGCCGACCAGGCCAACCGGAATGTTGATGAAGAAGATCCAGCCCCAGCCGAGGGTATCCACCAGCACGCCGCCCAGAATCGGGCCGACCAGCGAGGCGACACCCGCAGTCGCACCCCAAATGCTCATGGCGACACCGCGCGCATTCGGCGGGAACATCAGCGTAATCAGAGACATGGTCTGCGGGGTCATCAGCGACGCGCCCAGGCCCTGCACCACGCGGGCGGTAATCAGCGACTCAACATTCGGCGACAGACCACACCACAGGGAGGCAAGCGTAAAAATAGCCATACCGATCATGTACAGGTTCTTCTGACCGAAGCGGTCACCCATACGGCCGGTAATGAGCAGCGGCACCGCATACGCCAGCAGGTAGGCGCTCGTCACCCACATGCCCGCCGACAGCGACGCATCCAAATCCTGCAGCATGTGCGGCAGGGCGATGGTGACAATATTGCCGTCCACCAGAATCATGAAGAAGCCAACAACCAGGGACCAGAGAGCAGGCCAGGGCTTGTACGGTGCCTTCGCCGGGTTACCGACGAGAGGCGCTTTTTTAGGGCGTGAACTCAATGATCCTCCAGGGGATGGGTTGTATGCGGGTAGATGTCTGTGTGTTCAGTATTGCCGCTAAGTGAATGCCCCTAATGTTACTCCTTTTCAGGCCGCGGCTTCGGTTGCTCTACCCTTATTCAGCTCTTCACGGCGTGTGCGCGCGGCAACCAGGCGACAGGAACGCCGAACCCTCTAGACTAAAGCTATAGAAGCTATCAGAGCGCCACCACCGGCGCTCACCCCCATCAGACCACCCTCAATGAGATGACCCCGGGAGGACCCATGGGTTTCTTTGATTTCTTCACCGACCGCACCCCAGCAGAACCCGCCGAAATCCGCCTCGTCGCTTTCGTCAGCGGCAAAGTGCAGGGTGTGGGTTTCCGCTGGTGGTGCGCCGGAACCGCCAAGCCCATGGGCCTGACCGGCTACGCCGAAAACCTCGACGACGGGCGTGTGAAAGTCGTTGCGGAAGGTACTGCCGCCTCCTGCGCTCGCCTGGTGGATGTGCTGCGCGGTGACGACACCGCCGGGCGCGTGGACGAGGTGCTCGTCGAGTGGGAGGAGCCGAGCGGCTCGTTCCGCGGCTTCGGCATTCGGTAGCTAGATAGGCTCCGAGCCTAGTGAGCTCCAGAGCCTAGTTTGCCCAGAGCGCCGCAAATTGCGCGCGGGTCATATCGGCGCGGCGCACCCGATGCTGGACCGGGTGACCGTTCTCATCGGGGCGGCCGGAGTTCGGGTCAATATCGTCATAGATGCCGGTGAAACCCGCTTTAACCGCGACTCGTTCGGAGGGTTCGTTACCCGCCAGGGCGGTCCAGCGGACGGTATCAAGACCCAGCCCGAGCGGGTCGAAAGCGTAGCCGAGGACGGCTCGTAGCGCCTCGGTCATGTAGCCCTTTCCGCGCGCCTTCGGGGCGGCGTAATAGCCCAATTCGGCGCGAGTTCCGGGGCTTTCGGGGGTGCCATCAGCCAGGCGCAATTCAATGGTCCCGGCAAACACGCCGGAGGCGTCAATCGCCCAGCGCTGAATCTGCCCGGCGGCAATCTGGCGGGCGGTGGTGAGCAGGTAGTCCTCGGCGTCCGCGCGCGTGTAGTTCAGCGGAATACGGGTGTAGCGGAGGATTTCTTCGTCACGGCAGGATTCTACGATGTCGGGGATATCCGCCTCGCGCAGGTGGCGCAGGGTGAGGCGTTCGGTAATGAGTTCGGGCTGGTTGGGCTCTACATATTCGCTGTGTTCTGAGAAGTCACTGCGTTCTGAGAAGTCGCTGTGTTCGGGGGTCATGATTCGAGCTTAACCCCTGGGGTTTGTAGGTGGGATTTGCGCATGGAAATTTGCACGTGGAGATTTGTGCGGGGAAGAGCTTTTTGAACACCTCGGAATGTTCAGTGATGCATATCATAGTTAAACCTTCGGGTTTTAATCCAACATCACTTGATTATTATGAATTATTCATAATAAAATAGTTATCGAGCCCGCCCAATGGGCACCACTTAGAACAAGCGCCGCGCAACGAATCCGCGCGGCACAAAGCAGAAAGAAGAACACTATGGCAGTTCTGACCATCGGCGACCAGTTCCCCGCATACGAGCTCACCGGCGTTGTCCCCGGTAAGCTGGCTGACATCGAAGCAACCAAGCCCGAAGACTACTTCACCACCGTCTCCTCCGAGGGTCTGGACGAAGACACCTGGCGCGTCGTCTTCTTCTGGCCGAAGGACTTCACCTTCGTTTGCCCCACCGAGATTGCTGCATTCGGCAAGCTCGCTGACGAGTTCGAGGCACGCGACACCCAGGTGATCGGTGTTTCCGTTGACAACGAGTACACCCACTACGCATGGCGCCGCTCCCACGAAGAGCTCCTGGACCTGCCCATCGTCATGGCATCCGACCTCAAGCGCGAACTGACCGCAGCGCTGGGCATCCTGAACAAGGACGGCGTTGCAGACCGCGCAACCTTCATCATCGACCCCCACAACACCATCCAGTCGGTCTCCATTACCGCTGACTCCGTCGGCCGTAACACCGACGAGGTACTCCGCCAGCTGGACGCGCTGCAGTCCGACGAGCTGTGCGCATGCAACTGGAAGAAGGGTGCAGCAACCATCGACGCATTCAAGGAGATGAAGTAATCCATGAGCATCGATAACCTGCGTTCGGCTCTGCCTTCCTACGCGAAGGACATGAACCTCAACCTGTCCTCCCTGCCCCGCATTAGCTCTCTCACCGAGCAGCAGCTTTGGGGCGCGATCCTCGCAACCGCAGCAGCAACCAAGGTTGACTCTGTTGTTGTTGAGATTGCTGCAGAGGCTAAGGAGCACCTGAGCGACACCGCTTACGAGGCTGCTCTGGGCGCTGCAACCATCATGGGCATGAACAACATCTTCTACCGCACCCGTGGCTTCCTGAACGGCGCCTACGATGACCAGCGCGCAAACCTGCGCATGCAGATCATCGGTAAGAACGGTGGCATTGAGAAGCTGGACTTCGAGATGTTCGCACTGGCAGTGTCCGCAGTCAACGGCTGCTCCCACTGCGTTGAGGCTCACGAGCACACCCTGCGCGAAGAGGGCGCAACCAAGGAGCAGGTCAACGACCTGATTCGTATTGCTGCAACCCTCGGTGGCGTGGCACAGGGCATTCAGCTGGCTGAGGCACTGGGCTAAACCCACTCAGCGTTAGAGCACACACAGAAGCGGCGCATCCACCCCTTTACGGGTCGGATGCGCCGCTTCCTTTATGCACAGATTATGCCCTGCAGTAGCTAAAAACGCGTTGGACGGCTTTCCTAGCTCCCTCGATTTGGCGCTATACAATGCCTGTATGCGGTACTGTATTTTGGACTCCACCAGCCCTCTTCCCAGCGTAGAAGAACTTACTGAGCTTTACGATTCTGTGGGCTGGAGCGCCTATACCAAAACGCCCGAACGTCTCATCCCGATGTTGGAAGGGTCGCGGTATCTATACACCGCACGAGAGGCAACCACGGACGGAACGGGACGACTCGTCGGGCTAGTCCGCGCCGTCGGGGACGGACAATCTATCGCCTACATTCAGGACCTCCTAGTGCATCCACACGCCCAGCGTCAGGGCGTTGGCTCTGCGCTTCTAAAGCGTGTCATTGATGACTTTGACCGAGAAGACATTCGACAGCGACTCATTACTACCGACGTCGCTAGTGAACACGCCGTTGCGCTCTACAAATGCTACGGTTACGCCCCCGTAGAGGTAGCAGGATGCATCACCCTTGCATGCTATCGATGAGGCAATATCTCATACGGCTCGACTCGTTCAAACTGGCTGAGGCACTGGACTAAACCCACTCAGCGTTAGAGCACACACAGAAGCGGCGCATCCACCCCATCACGGGTCGGATGCGCCGCTTTGTTTTAACTACTTTTGGCTGTCCGCAGCGCCAATGCGCAGGGCTGCATCCCAGCTACTCGCCAGGCGCGTCGCCGCGGCCACCAGAGCCACCAGATCCTCGGCGTACACCGGGGTCGAGCGCACGCCCGCACACCAGTCAATCGTGCCCAAACCCAGCCAGGGCTTACCGGGGAAGAACTCGCGCCGCAGCGCCACGCGGCGCTTACCCAGGGCGCGGCGACCGGGCACGTACCCGCCGCGGCTGATGAACAGCGTCTCGCGGCCCTCGAACTCCACCAGCGCCTCCAGGGCCCTCAGCGCAGGAACCCAGCTCGGCTCCCCCACGCTCGCCAGGTCGGCCAGTTCGGGATACTCGCTCTCGTGCTCCGCCACGCTCACGCCCAGGATGTACTGGTAGCGCACCTGCCCGAGCTCCTGCGGCAGGCCGCGGTCAGCGGTCTGAATCGTGCCGCACAGGTGCCGAACGACCGGCTCACCTTCGGCGTTCACGCCGGTCAGGGGCTCGCCGTCCCGGTAGATTGCGGGGCCGTCCAGATAGAGCCCCACCGCGCCGGTACCCGTGATGTTGGGACGCACCGACCAGCCGGGAAGCGCCTCCTCCAGGCGGGGCACCACGCCCCGCAGGATTTCGAAAACTTCGTCACGCGATACCGTCACGGCGGCTCCTTTCACCTTACGCAGATAACGATTTGCGATGTGGCCCGGTCTATCAAACGACCGGGCCACATGCCTTCAGTATTCGTCTAGACCCAGCTTAGCGAGCGCTCAGCTTATGGGAGGGTAGCCACACCATGAGCGCCGACAGCGCCGCACCGGCAAACATCATGATCGCCATAGACTCCACCGCATTCAGGGGGCTCAATGCCAACAGTAGCGAAGAAATGATGCCACTACCGTCCTGGAAAGAACCCAGCGCAGAAACAATCATGACAGAGCATTGGGGGTGGAGATTCACTCATTCTACGCACATCTTTTAACGCGCCCACAAGCTTCTCCGTTACGTCTCAGAGCTCGTCATGAGCACCTTTCAACTAGGAGCAGAGGCGGCGGCGGGTCTACAATAAATCGGTGCCAGTTCAGGTACGCGCACAGGCAAACAGAGCCGGATGCGGTGATAACGTCGTCACCCGACCCCCCCGTTGCGCGCACTTCCCCTACCGGTACCCACAGCACACGCATCACGTACGCAGGAGAACGCCCATGCACGAGCTCTTTGACCCGGATCAGGTATTCCGCATCGTCGACATTGCCGCCGTTGTCGCTAACGGCCTGCTCGGCGGTGCTGTGGCGCGCGCCTTCCGATTCGACATTGTGGGCTTCCTACTGCTTGCGGTCGCCTGCGGCATGGGCGGCGGTATGATTCGCGACATCCTACTGAACTCCGGACTGCCCGTGGCACTCACTGACGGCGGCTACTGGGTGGGTGCTATCGTTTCTTCCATCCTTGCGTACAGCATCGATTTGAGTGCCCGCTGGGCGACCCGAACCATGCTCATCATTGACTTCATCGGTATGGGTGCGTGGGCGGCAACCGGCACCATTAAGTCCCTGAACTTGGGCCTGCACTGGCTGCCCGCTATTGCACTGGGTGTGACCACCGCGGTCGGTGGCGGCGTTATCCGTGACATTATGGTCAACCGCATTCCGGCGATTTTTGGCGGTAACTCCCTGTATGCGACAGTCGCGTTTGTGGGTGCCACCGAGACCGCCCTCGTGACGGGCCTGCTCCACCGCCCGAACCTTGCGATGGCACTGTCTATTTTCTTGTGTCTGGTGTTTGGTGTGCTCTCCCATATGAAGAATTGGCAGCTGCCGACTACCCCGGCTGAGCTGCGTGTGCCTCGCCCGCGTCTCTTCACTTTTGGTAAGCAGGAGGACCGTGCCGTTGCTAATGAGGGCTGGGCCCCTGGTGCTCCGCTCACTGAACAGCTTGAGGTGATTAATGCTGAGCAACTGGAGGAGTACCGCCGCTCTAAGGGTCTTTCAGAGTAAAAACCAATATATGCTGAATATAGAATATGGGCTGGTTTCCGCACGTCAGATGATTATATGACCGGCAGAAACCAGCCCATATTTGCTATATGCAGTACGACTAAATCGTGTACTCGGTGCTGTCGTACACCGTCAAGAACTTACGGATACGCTCATCATCCGAAGCAAAGAAACCGGCCGGCTCACCGTTATAGCGCAGGGTACCGTTCTCCAGGAACACGATACGATCCGCAACCTTCTTCGCAAACGCCATATTGTGCGTCACGATGACCAGGGAGCGGCCCTCCTTCGCCAGCTGCATGAGCACGCGGATAACCTCCGCCTCCAGCTCGGGATCCAGCGCACTCGTCGGCTCATCAAAGAGCAGGTAGGAGGGTTCCAGCGCCAAGGCGCGGGCAATCGCCACACGCTGCTGCTGACCACCCGAGAGGGCGTCCGGGTAGGAATCTACCTTGTCGGCAAGACCCACCTTCGCCAGTAGCTCGCGGGCACGCTCCTGCGCCTGCTGAGCGCTCAGGGTGCCGTTGAGGGTCGGGGCGAGCGCCACGTTCTTCAACGCCGTGTAGTTCGGGAACAGGTTAAACTGCTGGAACACCATCGCCGAACGGGAACGAATATCACGCACCTGCGCGTCGGTGAGCTTCTGACTGTAGTCCACCTGCGCGTCGTCAATGGTGAGCGTGCCGGACTGCGGGGTTTCCAGCAGGTTCAGACAGCGCAGCAGAGTCGACTTACCGCTACCGGAGGGGCCCAGAATCACCGTGGTCTCACCGTCGGGGATGTCCAGGCTGATGTTCTTGAGCACCTGCGTATCGCCGAAGCTCTTCGACAGGGAATCAACGCTAAGCATTGTTGCTCCTTACGTAACGGTTGCTGTACTTCTCCAGCGCCGACTGTGCGGCGGTCAGCAGAGTGAAAATCACCAGGTAAATGATGGCGACCTCGGAGTACATTGCCAGCGGCTCGAAAGTACGCGACGCGATCTGCTTACCGGTCTGGAACAGGTCAACCATTGAAATGACCGACACCAGCGAGGTGCCCTTAATCAGGTCGATAAAGTTGTTGCCCAGGTTCGGCAGAGCAATACGCACCGCCTGCGGAATGACCACGTGGCGCAGGGTCTGCATGCGGGTGAAGTTCAGGGTTGCCGCCGCCTCAAACTGGCCGCGCGGAATAGCCGCCACCGCGGAACGGAAGGTCTCCGCCACGTACGCGCCGGTGTGCAGGCTCATCGTGATGATCGCGGCACTCCACACGTCCAGGGCAATACCGACCTTCGGCAAGCCGTAGAAGACGATGAACAGCTGCACCAGCAGCGGGGTGCCACGGAAGACCCAGATATACAGCCAGGCCAGCCAGTTCACCGGGGCGAAGCGGCTCGTGCGCGCGCCAGCGGAGATGATGCCCACCAGCAGCGCCAGCGCGAAAGAAATCAGCGACAGCGGAATAGTCACTGCCAGGGTCGAGCCCAGCAGCTGAGGCAGGGACTCAGCCCAAAGATTCAGGTAGCGTTCCATGAACGGAACTCAGCTCCTTTAATTAGTTCTTCGGGGAGAGGTCTTCGCCCACGTACTTCTCGTAAATCGCCTTGATGTCACCGTTCTCCAGGTGCTTCTTCAGCGACTCGTCGATAGCGTTACGCAGGGCGTCCTGGCCCTTAGGCAGCAGGATGGAGGAGTTGCTACCGGTGCCCAGGTCACCGGAGAGCAGGCGCAGGTTAGCGTCCGGGTGCTCTTTGAAGTACTCAGCGAAGGACACGGAGTCGTTCGCGGTCATCTCTGCACGGCCCGAGAGGACCTGCTCGATAGCCTCATCGAAACCGGAAACAACCACGATCGAGGCACCCTTCGCCTCCACCATCTTGCGGAAGTTCGAGGTCTCAGACTGCGCCGAGGAGTGGCCGGAAATCTCGCTCACGTTCTGCAGGGAAGAATCCTTCTTCACGGCGACCTTCGGCTCGGAGTACAGGTAGGGTACGGAGAAGTCGTACTTCTGCTTACGCTCGTCGGTTGCAGAAACGTTGTTGATGACGATGTCGTAGCGGTCAGCGTCCACGCCGGCAATCAGGGAATCCCAGGGGGTTTCGGTGAACTCTGCGGTCACGCCCAGGTCCTTAGCGACCAGGTCGATGATTTCCTTCTCGAAACCGACCAGGGTGCCGTTCGAGTCGTGGAAGGAGAAGGGGCGGTAGGTGCCCTCCAGGCCCACACGGATCTTGCCGGCAGACTTAATAGCCTCCAGCTTGTTGGTGCTGGATGCGGTGCTGCTGGACGAACCGCACGCTGCGAGCAGTGCAGCCAGGCCGGTGAATGCGGAGCCTGCGAGGACGGTGCGGCGGTTAATCATTGCGGACATGGTTCTTCCTTTGCGTCGTAGTTGATGCTCTTGTAGTTGCGGGTTGTCACCCTGCGGTAACCCGGGGCATCGTGCGGTGTGCCCCTCTCTGCGGGTGCAACGCTGGCTATCGTACAGCTATTCCCGGTGGGAAAGAATTCAACGTAATATTCCGTCACAATCTGCAAGAGAGGAAAACCCGGCGGTCGGTACGCGTGTGTGCTGAGTACCGGCCGCCGGGCTCCACACTAGGATACCGGCTCAGCACCCCAGAACATAAGGGTAGGTTTACCTTAAAGCTGAACTGCCCTCCACTAGGGGCGATGCTGCGCCCTCAATCTCGCCCAAACACGCCGGATGCCCTGTCGGGCGCTACACCCGGCACTACACCGAGCATAGAAGGAGGGGCGCACCCGGGACTCACCCCGGGTACGCCCCCTCCCTCAGTCCCGTGAGAACGCCAGCGTCATAATGCGAGGCCAGCGGCAGGAATGGCCATCACGTTAAAAATCTTCCGTGATCCCACCCCGATACTGTAACTTTCATCCTGCTCCACTAAAGCTTTTATCGCTTTCCACGCTTCCCGCTGACGACGGGTGTTTCCCTGCAAAAGAGCAACGTTAGCGAAGCTGACCAACATACCTTTCGGGTCCGCCTCGCGGAGGTCCTTAGCAAAAATTTTGGGCTTTGCAGAGGTATCAGTCGTCGGCATCATCCAGAGGCGAGAACCATGAGCTACACGGTTTCTCAGAGTGGTCAGAGACTTTAGACGGCCCTCAAAGTGCTTATGGTTCACTCCCATACGCTCTGCTGTCTTTTTGTAGAGCAGCAGCTTTTCAGCGTCTCCGGACTCGGGGATAGTTCCTGAAGCATAACTTTGGACCACGGCATGGGAGAGAAGCCCTAATGAAAACGAATCGACAACAGACCACAGGGGAAGCTCTTTTTGCATCATCTCTCGAAGCTCCTCAACGTCTTCCCAGTCATCCAAGTTTTCAGAGGGGTTTTTAGAGGAACTTTTTCCGCAGGATTTCCACCACTCCTCAATACGCTCGCGAACATACGGTTCACGGTATCGCAGGATATGCCGCATCATATCTTTGATGAGGGCATCTACTGGCCTGTCCTGGTCCATACAGATATATGCATCCGGGTTGAGATACTCATGGGGACTACGATAAGTGCAAAATACATCCACCCATGCAGCTCGAATCGCTTGTTCGCTCTGCCTCATGTACCCGTACAGAAGGGAAGAGACCTTCACATCCATACGCACAATATCTAAAACATCCGAGATGCCTGGGTTTTCGGGTAGAAGCCCTTCGCTCTTGTATTTGTTGTAATTACGAAAGTACCCCAGAAGGTAGTGGAAATTAGAGCATGCAAGCATGTCTCGGTCATCGTCGCTCAGGGTTATTCCCTGAGGAAAATACCTCTTAGCAACAAGGTATTCCTTCTGGTCCTCTATTGAAGGCAGAAATACGCACGATTCCTTGGGCACAACCACTGCTCTCCTTACTCGGTTCGCCGTAGAACCGAACATAAAAAGGACCCCCTCGAGATGCGCTTGAATCAGAGGCGGAGGGGGGACTGTTACTACAACAATAACATTGGAGCTACATGCTCTCAAGGAATCTGGGTGTTTTCCCTGGTCATCTTATGGTTGCTTATATCACTGCGTCAGCATCAAAGAAGGAGGGGCGCACCCGGGAATCACCCCGGGTACGCCCCTTCCGTTCAAACGCTAATGAGCGCCTGATTTTTTGTAATTACAAGCCGCAGCGGCTTACACAGCACAGGCTGCTTACTTCGACAGCACCTGACGCTTCGAAGAAATCACGCCCGTATTGAAACCAGCCAGGTGCAGGCCACCGTGGAAACGCGCATGCTCAATCTTCACGCACTTATCCATCACCACAGTCAGGCCGGCGGCCTCACCGATTGCGGCGGCCTCCTCGTTCCAGGAGCCCAGCTGCATCCAGACGGTCTTCGCGCCCAGGTCAACAGCCTCCTGCACCACGCCCGGCAGGTCCTCATTACGGCGGAAAATCTCCACCAGATCCGGGACCTCCGGCAGGTCCTGCAGCGACGGGTACACCGGCTGACCCAGCACAAGCTTGCCCTTCGCCGCCAGAATCGGGTTCACAAAGTACAGCTTGTACGGCGAAGCCGACTGCAGGTACGTCGCCACAAAGTAGGAGGCACGCGAAATCTTATCGCTCATACCCACAATCGCAATCGTGCGGGTATTACGCAGAATGTTCAGACGCTCAGGGGCGGAAGGACCCACCCAGGTACGCTTCTCAGTCATTACTTCTCCTCCTGAGTGGTAGTAGGCAGGGAGCAGGATGCGCCAGCAGCAGCCTCAGCGGCGGCAGCGTCCTCGGCGGCCTTAGCGGCGGCAACCGCCTCCTCAGCCTCCACAATCTTGTCTGCACTGGACTCGCCCACACGCTCACCGGCGTGGTTCAGGCCAGTCGCGTAAGTCAGCGCCTGGTCCAGGTCCCAAATGATGTCTTCGACGTCTTCCAGACCCACCGAGATACGGATCAGGTCCTCACCGACACCGCCAGCTTTAAGCTGCTCAGCGGTCAGCTGCTGGTGAGTGGTCGAACCCGGGTGCAGAACCAGGGTGCGGGCGTCACCAATGTTCGCCAGGTGGCTTGCCAGCTGCAGCGCACCAATGAACTCGCCACCAACCAGACGGCCGGAAGCCTTCTCAGTCGCCTTCACACCGAAGGAGAACACGGAACCAACACCCAGCGGCAGCAGCTTCTTCGCACGCTCGTAGTGCGGGTGGTCTTCCAGGCCAGCGTAGTTCACGTAGGCGATACGCTCGTCCTCAACCAGCCAGTTGACGACCTGCTTAGCGTTGGCGAGGTGCGCATCCATGCGCTGCGGCAGAGTCTCAACACCCTGCAGCAGGTTGAACGCGGACTGCGGGCTCAGCGACGGACCGAAGTCACGCAGCTGCTCAGAACGCAGCTTAGTCAGGAAACCGAACTCACCGAAGTTACCCCACCAGGACACGCCGTTGTAGGAGGGAACCGGCTCGGTCATGGACGAGAAGTTGCCGTTACCCCAGTTGAAACGACCGGACTCGACGACGATACCGCCGAGGGTGGTGCCGTGACCTCCCAGGAACTTGGTGACCGAGTGAATGACGATGTCCGCGCCGTGCTCGATGGGGCGGATCAGGTAGGGGGTGGACAGGGTTGCGTCCACGACCAGGGGGATGCCCGCCTCGTGGGCGACCTCTGCGAGGCCTTCCAGGTCGGCAACCTCACCGGAGGGGTTCGCCACGATCTCGGTGTAGATTGCCTTGGTGTTCTCGGTCAGTGCCGCCTTGTAGTCGGCGGGGTCGGTGCCGGGAACGAAGGTGGTCTCAATGCCGAAGCGGCGCAGGGACACGTCCAGCTGGGTGACGGTGCCGCCGTACAGCTGCGAAGAAGCCACAATGTGGTCGCCCTGCTGGCACAGAGCCGCGAAGGTGATGAACTCGGCAGCCATGCCGGAGGCGGTCGCTACCGCACCGATGCCGCCTTCGAGGGAGGCGATGCGCTCCTCCAGCGCGGCGACGGTCGGGTTGGACAGGCGCGAGTAGATGTTGCCGTACTTCTGCAGGGAGAAGAGGTTCGCGGCGTCGTCAGCGTCTTTGAAGACGAAGGAGGAAGTCTGGTAGATAGGGACCGCGCGGGCACCGTGTTCAGCGTCGGGGGTGCCGCCCGCGTGTAGTGCGCGGGTGCGGAAGCCGAAAGTGTGTTCAGCCATTGGTTTGCTCCTGGTGTATCTGCCCGCCTGTGTGCGGGGAGTCGATAGTGGCTCGACTTTATACTGTGCCACCGGCGGCGGGGTGCACCAAGTGCGGGTACCTATATGTCGTTTATTGCGGATTATGACGGGGCATCATATCAGTCGTCATAACAGAAGTTGTTATGACGGCTGATATGATGCGCGGTCAATGAGACCGACAGGAATGCCCAGTTTTAGCCTGCAATTTCGGGGTTTTTAAGATTCTAAGAATGATGAAGACAGCGAATCATATCAACTTCATCGCAGGATCATAACAACATCATCGCAGAAATTGTTATGATGCTGTTATGACGTTGCTATGACGTTCACCAAGAAGTAGCCATCGGGAGCATGCATGGAAACAAACACCGCCGAACTCATCGAAAACCTACGCCGTAGCCAGGCTGAAAACGGGCGAGTAGAAGTCAAAGCTGCTGCTGGCGGGTTCCCCAAGTCCGTTCTTGAAACCGTTAGTGCCTTCGCCAACGGCGACGGCGGCACCATTCTTCTTGGCCTCACCAACCGCCTCACCGACCCGGCAGAAGGTCTACAGCCAGTTGAAGGTTTCAACGCACAGGCAGTCCACGACGCATCCGTTGAGGCAATCCGTTCCAAGATCACGCCTCGACCCCCGGTAGATATTCAGATTGAGGCGACAGACGAGCAGCACCGTATCGTGCGCATCGATGTGCTCCCCGGCGACCCGACGCAGAAGCCCTACTACATCGAAGCACACGGCATGTATAACGGCTCCTACCAGCGCGTCGGCGAGGCCGATATTCGCCTCACCAAGTACGAGATTGACCGCTTCCTAGAGAACCGCAGTCAGCCCCGCTACGACGAGGAGCTGGTCAGCGAGGCAAGCTTCAAGGACCTCTCTCCCACCCTTGTGAGTGCCTATGTCGCTCGCCTGCGCGAGGAGCAACCTCGCGTTTTTGCGGCGCTTTCTGACCGTGAGGTTCTTCTGCAGGCACGCATTCTACGCATCGATTCTGAGGGCCGAGAAGTGCCCACTCTTGGGGCGCTTCTCGCCATGGGATCCTACCCGCAGGCGTTCTTCCCGCAGCTGATGATGAGCGTTGTTGTTCTTCCCGGTGAAGAGCTTGGTGAGGTCACTGAGGACGGTCGACGTTTTCTGGACAATCACAGCTGTACCGGGCCTATCCCCTCCATGTTGGATGAAGCTATGGGCGTTTTGGTTCGCAATATGCGCAAAACGTCCACGATGGAGGGCCTCAACAGTAGCGGTATCGGGCGGGTTGAGCGCTACGAGTATCCGCTGGAGGCTATCCGCGAGCTCTTGGTTAACGCCCTCATGCACCGCGACTACTCGCCGGGTGCGCGCGGCTCGCAGGTGCAGGTTGAGCTCTACACCAACCGCCTGGTGGTGCGTAGCCCGGGCGGTATCTACGGTGCTGTGACTATCCGAGATTTCGGTCAGCCCGGTGTTTCTTCAACCCGCAACAGCTACTTGGCAAGCATTCTGACTGATCTGCCCGACCCGGGTACGGGGCGTTTGATTGCAGAGAATAGGGCTTCCGGTATTCCCACGGTTCTACGCGCACTGAAGGAGGCGGGTCTGCCCGCTCCCCAGTTTGCTGACCGTCTACTCTATGTGCAGGTCACTCTGATGCAGCCCCCGCAGGGTGCGTCTTCTACGGAACAGAAGACCGCGCCTGAGGATAAGACTCAGCAAGCAACCCATTCCACGGGCAAACATTCAGCCGACACCGTCGAACCGGCAGGCGCCGATGCGTCGCTTGACGGCCTCAGCGAACGCCAGGCTGGTATTGTGCGTGGCCTGCGTGCACAGGGCGAGGCTGTTTCCACGACATATATCCAAGAGCATTGGGGTCGGGGCGCTTCACGTACCTCCATTACGAATGATTTGCGCCATCTTGTGGAGGCGAAGCTGATTGTTCCTACGGCTCCGCCGCGTAGTAAGAACCGTAAGTATCGCGCTGCTTAGACGTGCCCGATAAAAGGTACACAAAAAAGGGGAGGGAAATAGAGCGGTTATTCTCTATTTCCCTCCCCCTTCGACTATTCAGCCAAAACCACGTTTAGCCGCAAGCCCATTCAAAGACGACCTGCGAGAAGTCGCGGGCGGCAAGCGCCTCCGGAGTAATCAGCCAGTTCGCCGCACCGGCATCACCCCACATGATCTCAATCTCCTCGTCTTCGTTCTCCTCGTTCTCCGATTCGGAGACGATAGTCAGCAGGTTCACCGTGTGGCCGCGCAGCTCCTTGAACTCGTCACGCGGGTCATTCTGCACGAAGAACGGGTATCCGCCCACGTGGGAGTACTCTTCCTCCGATTCGAAAGGCTCCGTCAACTCGTAGAGAGCTTCGCGGCGAGGCTGGTTCTTATACGGGTTCTCGTGCGCTTCGGGAAGCAACTCATCCGGGTAGGTTTCATCCCACTTCGCACCAAAAACGTCGTAGTAGTCGTAGCCGGAGGCGGTCACACCCTGCTCACGCACCTCAAAGGTCATGCCGTACTCAATTTCGAGCGGGCCGCTCTCACAGTCGAAACCACCGATGGGCCAACCGCCCTCGTCCCAGTCAACGTTGGGGAACGGGGCATCCGGGTTCGGCTCACCCAACGTCTCGTAGTAGACAACGCGGTGATTCTTCTGCGAGAGAGGGTTCTCGTAGTCAAAGCCCCACAAGCACTCTTCATCGTTCGGGTTAATCCAGAACTGCAACATACCGGTCGCCGGGTAAATGTCATTCTCGGGCAGGTCGGCGCAGTTAATCTGCGCAATCATGCCCAGCGGCTCACCCTTCTCATTGGTCGGCGCAGACTCCCCGGCAGGCAGGTACGGTCGGCCACCAAACTTGGATGCGGTCTGCGGCAAGGGTTCGGCAGGAACAAAGGGCTTCAGAGCGATAGCCTTCTTACGGGCGCCCTCCTGGTTGAGCAGGTCAATAACGTGCTTCGCCTGCTTTTCGATCTCCTCAAACGGTTTGTTGTCAAACATTTTAGGGTCTCCTCATTGATGATGTGGCGGTGTGAAAGTAGTACGGTGTCTAGCCGCAGGCCCACTCAAAGACGACCTGCGAGAAGTCGCGGGCAGCAAGCGCCTCCGGGGTAATCAGCCAGTTCGCCGCACCGGCATCACCCCACATCACGTACACGCCCTCCTCGGCGTCTTCACCCCACTCCGATTCGATGGTCAGCAGGTTCACCGTGTGGTCGCGCAGCTCCTCGAACTCGTCGCGCGGGTCCTCCTGCACGAACGAGGGGTAGCCGCCAATATGCGAGTAATCCCTCTCCTCCGATTCGAAGGGCTCTAGCAGGTTGTAGGAGGCGTCACCGCGTGCGTTCGGTTCCTCGGGCAGCTTCTGGTCCGGGTACATTTCATCCCAGGCGTCAGCGAACTGGTCGTAGATTTCGAAGCCACCGTCCAGGAAGCCCTGCTCCCAGGGCTCGAAGGCAAGTGCGTACTCGGTGGTTGCCTCAGAAACATCCATGCCCTCAGGTCCCAGAGGCCAGCCGTAATCACCCCAGTCGATGGTCGGGAAGGGAACCGGGAACTGCACATCCGGGTTCGGTTCATCCAGAGTCTCGTAGTAGACAACGCGGTGATTCTTCTGCGAGAGCGGGTTCTCGTAGTCGTAACCCCACATGCACTCCTCGTCGTTCGGGTCGATCCAGAACTGCAGCAGACCGGTCGCGGGGTACAGGTCGTTCTCGGGCAGCTCAGCGCAGTTAATCTGCGCGATCATGCCCAACGGCTCACCCTTCTCATTGGTCGGCGCGGACTCGCCCGCGGGCAGGTACGGTCGGCCACCAAACTTGGATGCGGTCTGCGGCAGCGGGGCGTCGGGGCGGGTTACCTTCAGGCGGATTGCCTGCTTGTGGGCGCCACGCTCGTTGAGCGCGTCGATGACGCGGCGTGCCTGCGCCAGGGTCTCTTCGGAGGGCTTGTTCTTCGGCATTGTGTGCTCGTTTCGTCGGTGAATTAATCGGTGTGTAAGGTTCGGTGTGTCGGGCGCGGGGCTACGGTACCGCTGCGCCTTCTACCCCCATTAGACCCTATTTCGGGCGGGCGCGCACCAATTCCGGTCACGAGTGCATCCGGCGGCGACAATCAGGTGCGAAAGCAGGTGCCAAGCGTGCAGAAAGCCCCGCCTCCTCACCCTCATACGCGGGCATGAGAGGTAAGAACGCGGGGCTTCCCGGCGAATCTCTACGAATCTCTACGAATCTCTACGAGAGGCTAGAACCTTTAGAGAGCCTTCTCGATGGTCTCCAGAACACCAAGCGCAGCAGCCGGGCCAGCGTTCAGGAAGAACATGTCAGAATCCACGCTGTGCGCGTGCTTCTCGGTAACAGCCTTGAGGGTGCTCCACAGTGCCTCACCGGTCAGCTTGGACTCGTCGCCGCCCTGCACACCGTAGAACAGGTAGTCGCCGTCAGCCTGGTCAAGCTGCTCGGAGCTCAGGTCGATGGAGGTCTTCTCAACCTGCGCAGCTGCGGGACGTGCCAGGGACGCATCCGCGCAGATGGAGCCCACGAACGAGGACTTCGCGAAGATGCGGGTGCGGTCAGCGGAAGTGTACAGGAAGGAGAAGGTCTTCTCGCTGCCAGCCTTCTGACCGACCGACTTCGCCTTGGTGTTGTACTCCTCCATGAGCTTCTCAGCCTTCTCGGTGGTGCCCAGCGCGGCGGCAATCAGCAGGAAGTCCTGCTTCCAGTTGACGCCGGTACCCTCGGTGACCACGGTCGGCGCGATCTTGGCGAGGGACTCGTACAGCTCGTCCTTCTTGTTGGTATTGTTGATGAGGATCAGGTCGGGCTTGAGGTTTGCGATGGCCTCAACGTCCGGGTCGGTGCGCTTGCCGACCTTGGCAATCTTGTCGAGCTCTGCGGACTTATCGGAGAACTTGGTCTTCAGGTAGGTGGGGACCAGGTCGGCGTCACCGGCAGTTGCCGCGCCGACGGGTACGATGCCCAGGGAGAGCACGCCGTCGAGCTGACCGGTGGAGAGAATCACGACCTTGGAGGGTGCGGATTTGATGGTGGTTTCACCGCGGAAGTGCTTGACGGTGCGGGGGAATTCGCCGTCAACGGTGGTGGTGCCCATGCCGGAGGGCAGGGCGGAGGGTGCCACCTTCTTACCGGTCGCAGAAGCAGACGCGGAGGAAGAGCCGGAAGTGTTGGAGGAGCCGCATGCCGCCAGGGCGAGGGCACCGAAGGAACCGAGTGCGAGTGCGCCGAAGGAGCGGCGGGTGATCTTATTCGTCATATTTGCCATTTTATTAGGATAACCTCATATATGCATATGCGATACTTAATACTCATCTATTGATACGTTAAGCATCCTCCGTCCGCACGGGAGCACACCGCTCCCCCACCACCTCCAAAGCCTATGACACCACAGACCTCCCCCTCTTCCGGACCCGCCGTTAGCGCTGCTTCCCTGGCGAAAATTCGTGCCCTCTCCGCTTCTTCGGACGCCGTATCTGGCGCCTCCTCTGGCGGTCAGGGTGGCAAGTCTATCTCGCGTCTGGCGGTTGCGCTCATTATTGGCGGCGTTCTGCTAGTGCTGCTTTGCGCCCTGTCGTTTACGGTGGGTTCGCGCCTGTTCACCCTGGACCGCTCCATTGACGGTTTCCTCCACCCGGAGGCGAACACCATCGAGTCGAAGCTGATTTGGGCGAAGCGTGCCCCGCGTACCGCCGCGGCGTTGCTGGTGGGTGCCGCGTTGGCGGTGTCGGGTGTGCTCATGCAGGCGTTGAGCCGTAACCCGCTGGCTGAGCCGGGTCTGCTGGGTGTGAACTCGGGTGCTGCCGCCTCCGTGGTGGTCGGTGTGGGCGTTTTTGGGGTGTCGTCCCCGTTCGTTCAGCTCTGGCTGGCGCTGGCCGGTTCGGGTCTGGCGGCGGCGCTGGTGTTCGTCATGGGCCTGGTGGATTCTAAACCGAACCTGGATTCGACGGCGCGTCTGGTGCTGACGGGTGTGGCGGTGAATGCCTGCCTGGGCACGATTACCGGCATTATCACGATGTTTAATTCGAAGGCTTTTGATTCGCACCGTTTCTGGGTGGTGGGTTCGCTGGAGAACCGCACCTTTGAGCAGGTGCTGTCTGCGCTGCCCTTTGTGGCGTTGGGTTTGGTGCTGTCGTTCATGCTGATTGGTCCTCTGCGTGCCCTGGCACTTGGAGAGGATGCGGCAGCCGGCCTGGGTGTGCCGGTGACAATGGTGCGTGGCGCGACGATTATTGCGATCATGGCACTGTGTGGTGCGGCGACTGCGGTTGCGGGCCCGATTGGTTTTGTGGGCCTGGTCGTGCCGCATGTGGTGCGTCTGCTGGTGGGTTCCGATATTGCGCGTGTGCTGCCGCTGTCGCTGGTGTACGGCCCGGTGTTGGTACTTGCCTCCGATATTTTGGGTCGCGTTCTGGTGATGCCGAGTGAGCTTGAGGTGGGTATTGTGACCGCCTTTATTGGTGCCCCGGTGCTAATGGTTCTGGTGCTGCGATTGAGTACGGGTGCGCGCGGTGCGAAGAAGGGCCGCATGGGTGCGAAGGCGCAGGCGCACGATGAGTCGGGTCCGGCTCATGTGTCGGAGCACGGTCCGCATCGTGCTCAGCGCCCTGTTGCACGTGGTTCGTCTGGTTCGACTGGCGTATCTGGTTCGTAGGTCCCGGTTTCTGAGAGGTTTTATTGTGAGCGTTGTGTCTCGTTCTGTAGCCGGGTCTGCTGTTGCCGGGTCTGTGCGTATCCCGGGGCGTTACCGCACCCCTATTCCGCGTACCCTGCTGGTGGTGGCGGTGCTTGTGGTGGCGGCGGTCGCCTCCCTGGTGTTTGGTAGTTATCAGATGAGCCCTGATCAGGTGTTTCGCCTGATTTTTCAGGGTGAGGGCACGGAGATTGAGCGTCAGCTGGTGTTGAATCAGCGTCTGCCGCGTATGCTTGCCGCCGTGGTGGTGGGTGCGGCTTTGGGCTTGTCGGGCGCTATTTTTCAGTCGGTTTCGCGTAATGCTCTGGGTTCGCCGGATATTATCGGTTTCACGGTGGGTTCGGCGACCGGTGCCCTGTCTGTGGTGCTGATTGGGTCGTTGAGTTCTACCGGCGTGGGTATGGGCATGGGCGCTATTATTGGCGGTTTTGCGACGGCGGCTGTGGTGATGCTTCTGGCGGGTGTGCGCGGTGGCGCGACGATGGGTCAGAAGATGGTGCTGATTGGTATTGCGGTGAGTGCGATGCTCAGTTCCGTAAATGATTACCTGATTACGCGCGGTGATTTGGAGAAGGCGGAGGCGGCGAAGACCTGGCAGCACGGTTCGCTGAATGCGCTGTCGTGGAATCAGATGTCGGTGCAGGCAGTGCTGCTGCTGGTGGCTATTCCGCTGGTGCTGATGCTGACGCATCGCCTGCGCGTCTTGGAGCTCGGCGACGATTTGGCAGCGGGTTTGGGTCTGCCGGTGAAGAGGACCGTGAACATGCTGGTGGCGGCCGCCGTACTCCTGGTGGCTGTGGCGATTTCTGTTGCCGGCCCGATTGGTTTCTTGGCGCTGGTTGCCCCGCAGATTGCGCGCCGCCTGTGGAACACTCCGGGTATGGCGATGTGGCATTCGGCGTTGCTGGGTTCGGTAATTTTGGTGCTGGCTGATTTTGTGTCGGCTCGTGCGTTGGCGCCGTTCCAGATTCCGGTGGGCCTGGTGACGGGCGCGTTGGGTGGCGTGTATATGCTGTGGTTGCTGTACCGTCAGCGCTAGTTGCGCCGTCTTACTCCGTATGAGTGACCGGGTGTTCCCCACTGTGGGGGCACCCGGTTTTCTCTGTTTCACGGGGCTTCACGGGCGGTTTCACCGGGTTTCACGGGTGGTTTCAGAATTTTTCGGAATTTTCCCAGTTTTACCCCGGGGTAGATTAAAAACTGCTTATCGTGTCAGGGGTCGCTCATAGAGTGTAGGTGTTGGAAGGGACGATCCTTCCGACCGGGCACGCCGTCTCCTGCGGTGTTGCCGCTAGGTTGATTCAGCATCTACGGAAGGAACGGTCATGGAAAACACCACTCACGAGAGCCAGTACGCAAACGCAGAGATTTCCTGCACCGCCGATGAGCAGCTGTGCCGTGATGCAGAGTTTAACCTGCTGATGCAGGCGGGCACCATCGTCCGTATGGAGCGTTTCAACGTGGAGGAGCTCCGCGGCGTTCTGGAGCAGCTGGTGGCTGACGGTTCGTGCTTCCGCACCGCGCCGGCCTCTTCGACCATGGGCCGCGTGATGCGTCACCTGACTCAGGGTGCTTCCGGTTACGAGGTGAACCTGGCTGAGCTGCGTGCAGCGGCACAGAACACTCTGCTGTTCGTGTTCCCCCTGGAAAAGGACCTGGAGATGTGCCTGCGCTTTGAGCGTGTGCAGGGTACCGGCCTGGCGCTAACTCGCCTGGGCGTGAGCCCGGTCAATGGTGACCTGTGGACTCAGCACTGGGCGATGCGCGCGCTGGAGTGCACCGGCGGCGTGTTTGCGGTGGAGTCCGCTCCAGGTGCCTGCAATTTTGAGCTGCGCCGCGAGATGTTCTACGCGATGCTGTCGCTGGTTCACTTGTCGACTTTGGGTCTGTCGGCTGAGCCGGAGGACTTCTACATGTTTGCCGATTCGGAGGCTGTGTGTAAGAAGTTCAAGCGTGAGCGTCGCGATTGCCGCCGCGCAATGCGCGCACAGTACGACCGCGCCGCGTAAGGCATGTGTGTATGCCCTACGCGGCATACGCGTTTAAAGGCCTAGCCAGTGGCGTTTTGTGGACTGTTAGAGCCACTTATTCTTCTTGAAGAACCAGTAGAGGAGCAGACAGGAGACCAGCATCAGCAGCAGGGCCGCCGGGTAGCCGAACTCCCACTTGAGCTCGGGCATGACCTCAAAGTTCATGCCGTACACCGAGCCAACAATGGTGGGCACCATGAGTAGCGCCGCATAGGCGGAAATTTTCTTGGTGTCGTCGTTCTGTTGCTGACCGAGCAGGGTGTCGTGCACGCGCAGGGCGTTTTCGAGGGAGCTACGAAGATCCTCAAGGCGTTCCTTCGTGTGCACCACGTGGTCGAGCACATTACGGAACTGGCGGGCAAGTTCCACGGCCTCGTCTTCAACCTCGCCCTGGCTCGCGCCCGGGTAGGGGGACGGGTCGAGCGCGCCGGTGCGTAGGCCTTCAATGATGCGACCCATCATCGGTTCGAGGGGTCGGCAGGCTCGCTGAAAGTCAATCACCTGGTTGAGTAGCTCGTATATGCGCTGCGCCAGGGAGTTGGCGTCTTGGCGGTCGTGCGCGGAGAACAGGATGTCTTCAATCTCGTCGTTGTCGTTCTCGAGTCCCTCGAGCACGGGGGCGTACCTGTCGACGGTGCTGTCGAGGATGCGGTGCAACAGTCGGGCGGGGGATGCATCGGGGGTGGCGTAGAGCAGGTTGAACTTGTCGTTGATGCGCTGTTCGTCGCGAACGAGTGCGAGGGTGTAGCGGGGGCCGGTGAAGAGGTGCAGTTCGCTGAGGCGCACTTCTTCTTCTTTGTCGAGGTAGATGGCGGGGCGGATGACGGTGAAGAGGGAGTCGCCGTATCGTTCTAGTTTGGCGCGCTGGTGGCCTCGTCCGGCGTCTTCGATGGCGAGTTCGTGCAGGTTGAAGGTTTTTTGCAGGGCGTGTAGTTCGTGGATGTCGGGATTGGCGTATCCGAGGGCTACGGCGGTGTTCTCGTCCGCGTAGGCGCGGAGGGTTTCTTCCTCGGTGGCACCCAGCTGAGGGCGGTCCGAGCTCGGGTAGATAGCTCCGGTGATATAGGACATCGTTTTTCTCCTCTGTGCGTACGATTGCGTGCGACGGTACCTGCGGTACTCCCCCAAGAATACGGGATGCACCTCTCCGCAGTCACCCGCAGGCGCCTCCCACCCGCCATGTGATAAGTCTCCGATCACGCTCCTGTCGATAGTATGGGAAAGCCCCCGGCCGGTACCGTGCAGGCACCTTCCGGGGGCTTTCACGTATTGAGCTATTGCGCTTAGTCTTCGTTGATGAGGTCGCGGACCACAATGGTCTGGTCGCGGTCCGGGCCCACACCAATCGCGGAGATACGGCAGCCAGAAATCTCTTCCAGCTTCAGCACGTACTTGCGGGCGTTCTCGGGCAGCTCATCCAGGCTCTTCGCATCCGAAATGTTCTCGGTCCAGCCGTCGTAGTACTCAAAAATCGGCTTAGCGTGGTGGAACTCAGTCTGAGTCATCGGCATCTCGTCGTGGCGCACACCGTCAACGTCGTAAGCCACGCAGACCGGGATCTTATCCAGGCCGGTCAGCACGTCCAGCTTGGTGATGAACAGGTCGGTGAAACCGTTGATGCGCACAGCCTGACGCGCCAGCACGGCGTCGTACCAGCCGCAACGACGCGGGCGGCCGGTGTTCACGCCGAACTCGCCGCCGGTAGTGCGCAGGAACTCGCCCATCTCATCAAACAGCTCAGTCGGGAAGGGGCCAGCACCCACGCGGGTGGTGTACGCCTTCTGAATACCGATCACGCGGGAGATGCGGGTCGGGCCCACACCCGAACCGACGCATGCGCCGCCGGAGGTCGGGTTGGAGGAGGTCACGAACGGGTAGGTGCCGTGGTCAACGTCCAGGAAGGTTGCCTGGCCGCCCTCCATCAGCAGGGTCTTACCCTCATCCAGCGCCTTGTTCAGCAGCTGGGTGGTGTCCACAATCATCGGCTTCAGACGCTCAGCGTAAGACATGAAGTACTCGACGATTTCGTCGACCTCAACGTGGCGGCGGTTGTAGACCTTCACCAGCAGTTCGTTCTTCTGACGCAGTGCGCCCTCAACCTTCTGACGCAGAATCGACTCGTCCAGGATGTCCTGAACACGCACGCCGAGGCGACCAACCTTATCCATGTAGGCGGGGCCGATACCGCGGCCGGTGGTGCCGATAGCGCGCTTGCCGAGGAAACGCTCGGTCACCTTGTCCATGGTCTGGTGGTAGGGTGCGACCAGGTGTGCGTTAGCGGAAATCTTTAGGCGGGAGGTGTCTGCACCGCGTGCCTCAAGGCCGTCAATCTCAGCGAACAGAGCTTCGGGGTTAACAACCACGCCGTTACCAATCACGGGGACGGCGTTATCGCTCAGAATACCCGCGGGCAGCAGCTTCAGCTCAAACTTCTGGCCGTTCACCACCACGGTGTGACCGGCGTTGTTACCGCCGTTGGGCTTGACCACGTAGTCTACGCGGGGGCCGAGCAGGTCGGTTGCCTTACCCTTACCCTCATCGCCCCACTGGGCGCCCACAATCACGACAGCTGACATTTTGTGCTCCTTGAAAGCCTTGAAGATACGCACCGGATTTCACGGCGCGGCGGCGACCTACCGCCTCATGATCCGGGTAGGCATACCTCTTCTAATGATACCGTGCCCGTCCCTTTAAGTCCCGTGTGACGGGGCGGTAGGCGTTCCGGATCCGGTGCCGGTGAGCCTCACGGGGCACGGCGACGCCCCCATCCGATATTCGGACGGGGGCGCTACCGGTATGAGCTGATGAAGACTACTTGATGATCTCGATGAAGGTCATCGGGTAGGTGTACTGCTCACCGCGGTTTGCGGCCATAGCAGCCAGGCTGTGGAAGATAACCATCAGGATAGCCACAACCATCGGGACGACCCACAGGATGATGCCCAGGATGCCGAAGGTCAGAATAATCAGCAGCCAGGAAGCCATGCTGATGACCCACAGGGAGAAGTTGAAGTTGAACGCGCGGCGGGATGCTTCCTTAGTGAAGGAGTAACCGGGCTTGTCCTTGTAGATGAACCACATGACCAGCGGCGCGAGAATACTTGCGGATGCGAAGGACAGCAGAGACAGAATTGCAGAAGCCAGGTGCGCGAGCATCGCCATGTTCTGGTCGTCCTTGGAGGAGACTACGTAACCGTTGGGCTGCTGACCCGGCGCCTGCGAGTAGGAGGGTGCCTGCTGGGAGTACTGGTTGTACTGTTCAGGGTTCGGGTTCTGGGACATCGTTCTTTTCCTTAATCTATCGATGAGTGGATACAGCTAATCGTTGAGGTGCGGCGGCAGGCTAACTCGCCGTTCTCGGAGGGTGCCCGCCTCGCTCTACTTGGTCGCAACGCTCGTGATGGTTTCACCCTATCAAGGCAAAGTAAATGGAATATTAACCCTCGCCGGACAACAGACGAAGAAACCCGAATATGACACAAAAAGACGCCCCTGCCCCTCCACGCGGTGTTATGTACGTGGAGGGGCAGGTCGTTATACGGTGTGGGCTGGCCGAGGTTAGTCCTGTTTCTCTTCATCAGCGAGCGCAGGATGCGCGGCGGGCTTATGTAGTGCGGCAGCCTCGCGCTGTGCGGCGGCCTCGTGTAGCTTTGCGTGTTCTTGCTTTTTCAGAAACTCGTACACCGAGAAAGAATCCTCTTCTTCCTTCGTGAAGCCATTGACGCCCGTGTAGCCGTCCGGCAGGCGGTTGTACACGAGGTAGTACCAGAACTCGGCATGTGCCGTCTCTATTTTCTGGAGGAGTTCCCTCAGCTGATTCTTACGCTTCACCGCCTGAACAATACCCACAATCCATAGGATCGGCACCACAAACAACGATCCCACGCCGATAGTGATGAAGAAGAGCAGCATCGACATGCCAGCACTACTATCGAACATACTCACCAGAGGAACCAGCACAAACGGGTTCAGTATCAGCAGGACAATAAGCACGGTCTTCCAGAATGTGCGCTGACTCTCGATCTCTTCAATGTTGGAGCCAGCAAACGGATTATTGATGGGAACGTAGCCTACCGGCTGGATCATTGCCGCCCGCGAGGTGGGGTTCTCCTCATTCTTGACCGGGTTCAGGTGGGCAGCGCACGCCTGCATGGGTGCGGACTCGTCGTGGGAGCGGTCCAGTAGGCGCATTTCGATGAGTTTTGAGTCGGGGGTGCCGAAGAGCGGGTCGGGGATGACCGGCAGAATAGCGCCCGGTTGCAGACCGAGGTGTTCCAGCCGAACGTACTCGCCGTAGGCGTGCGTTGCCTGAGTCTGCTCTTGCTGAGCCTGTTCAGTGGAGGCGAGCGCTACCGGGTGGTTCGCCTCGTCGTCCTTGCGAGATTCGTGAGTATCTTCCGGGGTGTCTTCTGAGGTATCTTCTGAGGTGTCTTCCGGCTCGTCGATTTTGTCGGTGTCATGAGAGTCTTCGGGTTCGTCTTCTGAGTCTTTCCGCGCGGAGTCGTAGCGCTTGGGGGCACCCGGGTAGACGTATTCATAATCGGGGTCGGGGTGTTCTAGCTCTTCGTCGTCGGATTCTTCATATAGCTCAGCGTCTTCATTTTTCTGCGTCTGCTCGCCCATGAGTAGCGTCATGTATTCCGGGACGGACTGGTCGGTGTCCCAGAGGGGCTGGTACGCCTCGTCCTTCTTTGCAGTTTCCTTCTTTTCAGTGGGGCGGTCTGCCATGGTCGTCTCCTTCGCTTACCAGACATACTCCTAGTGGCACCACCGTACCAGCGGGCGCTGGGCAGTCCCTTGAAACCTGCCTGATAAAAGCTGAGAAAAAGCCCCCGACAGAGCTGGCACCGCAGAATCGGATGCAAATGAACCACATGAAAGACAGTGCTGACGAATATGTCCACATTTTGATGCATTTAGGAGTAATAAACGCTTCACAAGCCACTTTGGGGTGTATCCTAGTTCACATCTAGTGTGTTCAAGTTCAGCTGGAACCCACCAGAACAACACCACAAGCCTCCCAGAAACACCCCGGGAGCCAAGCAAAGGAGCACCGTGACACACACCGCCTCCCCAAACCCCCGCGGCCGGTCGCATCGACGCCGAATCGGCAGCGGGCTACTCACCCTCAGCATGGCACTGAGCCCCCTCGCAGCCCTGGGCACCACCGCCCACGCCGCGGAAGACCCCGACGCCGTCAAGCAGGTACTCAGCGAAAGCATGAAGAACGCCAGCGGCACCGTCACCGCCTTCGTCCGCTTCAAGGGTAAGGGCGCCTTTGAACAGACCCAGCCCGCAGGCGTACGCGCCGGCGTGCAGGCACCCGTCAATACCAGCTCACAGGTGCAGGCAATCGCCTCCCAGGTGCAGAGCCAGGCACAGCAGGTCAGCAGCCAGTCCGGCGCGCAGGTCCTCTACACCACCCACAACGCAGTACGCGGCGTGGCAGTGCGCGGTGACGCAGATTCCATCAAGGCACTCGCCAACCGCCCCGACGTAGAGAAGATCTCGCCCATCCTGCCCAAGTACCGCCAGAACGCGGGCGCCGCCATTGACGCAGGCTCCCTCGCCACCTGGACCGGCACCACCAACCCCGCCGGCGCGGGCGGATACACCGGCAAGGGCGTGAAGATCGCCGTCATCGACTCCGGCATCGACTACACCCACACCGACTTCGGCGGTAGCGGCAAGCTCGAAGACTACGAGAAGGCATCCAAGCTCACCGAGCTGCCCTCCGCAGACTCCGGACTCATCAACCGCACCAAGGTTGCTGGCGGCTACGACCTCGTTGGTGACGCCTACGACGGCACCAACACCGCAACCCCCGACGGCAACCCGCTCGACTGCACCACCGGCGGCCACGGCACCCACGTGGCGGGCACCGCGGCAGGCTACGGCGTGAACTCCGACGGCACCACCTTCACCGGCGACTACAGCAAGCTCACCGCAGAGCAGCTCAAGACCATGAAGATCGGCCCCGGCGTCGCCCCCGACGCTGAAATCTACGCCTTCCGCGTCTTCGGTTGCTCCGGCAGCACCAACGTCGTTATCGAGGCGCTCGACCGTGCCCTCGACCCCAACGGTGACGGCGACTTCTCCGACCGCGTGAACGTGGTCAACATGTCCCTCGGTGGCGAATTCTCCCCGCAGGACGACCCCGAAGCCTACGCCGTTGACGCGCTCACCCGCGCCGGCGTGCTCTCCGTGATCTCCGCGGGTAACGCCAACGACTACAGCCTGCGCGGCGACACCTACTCCAACTCCGGTCACCCCGCCACCGCAGCCAGCGCAATCACCGTGGCTAACGCCTACGGCTCCACCCGCGCCGTCGATGCGGCAGAGCTGACCGACCCCGCCACCGGCACCACACGCAAGGTACGCGGCGATTACAGCGTCTCCTACCCCTGGGCACAGGCGGGCACCAAGGAATTCACCGGTGAACTCACCGCAATCTCCGAGAACAACCGCTACGCCTGCAACGCCCTCAGCGCCACCGAAGCGGCAGCTGTCAAGGGCAAGTGGGTGCTCATCGACTGGGCTAAAGATGACGGTGAACTCGCCTGCGGCTCCAAGGTGCGCTTCGACAACCTGGAGGCGGCAGGCGCCAAGGGCGTACTACTTGCAGGCAACGACGAAGAACCCGGCCTGGGTATTGCCGGTAACGATACCCTGCCCGGCTTCCGCCTGGCAGCATCCGCCGCTAAGGACCTGCGCGCACAGATCACCGCAGCAGAAGCGGCAGGTAAGCCCCTGACCGTGCGCCTCGGCAACGAGCTGAAGTCATCCCTGCGCGTGGACACCGATAAGCTGGATCAGCTGAACCCCATGAGTGCCCGCGGCTTCCACGGTAGCTACGGCTACACCAAGCCCGACATTGCGGCGCCCGGCTCGTACATCACCTCCGCGGCGGTGGCAACCGGTAACAACTCCGTGACCTTCAGCGGCACCTCCATGGCGGCACCCTACGTGACCGGCTCCGCCGCCCTGGTCATGCAGAGCCACCCGACCTACACCCCCGCACAGGTCAAGTCCGCCCTCATGAACACCGCAACCCACGATGTGCGCACCGAATCCGGTGCCGCATACGCGGTGGACCGTGTGGGCGCCGGACGAGTCGACACCCTCGCTGCCGTGCAGTCGAAGTCCCTCGTCTACAACGCTGACAAGAGCGGTACCGTGTCCCTGAGCTTCGGTGTGCTCGAGTACGCACCGGATGCTGGCGTTCAGACCCTCACCCGCGAGGTGACGGTCGAGAACACCGACTCCGTGGCACACACCTACGCCCTGTCCTACGCTGAAAGCACTAATATTCCCGGCGTGGAATACTCCTTCCCCTCCGCGGTCACCCTCGCACCCGGTGAAACTAAGAAGTTCGAAGTCACCGTGCGCATCGACCCGTCCAAGCTGGAGAAGACCCGCGACGCAGCAATGGACACCACCCAGAACGCAACTGACTACTACACCGGCAACGAAACCGTTCCCGAACAGTACCGTCAGTACATTGCCAGCGCATCCGGCCGACTCGTCCTCACCGAAGACGGCACCAAGGCGCTGCGTCTGCCCGTTCACGTGGCACCCAAGCCCGTGAGCACCATGCACGCTGCCGAAGACACCGTCACCTTCACCCAGAAGTCCTCCAGCGACGAGGCACAGAAGGCAGACACCGGCTGGACCAAGTCCCAGATCTCGCTGCGCGGCACCGAGGTCAACCAGGGCGGCTACCGCTCCCTGCTCGGCGCGTTCGAGTACGGTGCGAGCGTGGACCGTGTAGCTCCCACCTCCCTGTCGCTGAACAGCAACGTTAAGGCGAACCTGCAGTACGTCGGTGCTTCCTCGGATGCGCCCGCGCTGAAGGCAGCCGGCGGCAACGCTGATGACGGCACCCTGCGCTTCGGTATCTCCACCTGGGCGAACTGGGATGTTGTCTCCTACGAGAACACCTTCACCGTAGAAATCGACACCGACGGCAACAACCGCGCCGACTACAAGCTGGTCACCGACCGCGCTAAGGGTCTGGACTACCCGCTGGTTCGCCTCTACGGCTACAAGAACGGCAACCTCGTCGAGCTCGGCTACTACCCGCTCAACGGCGCCTGGGGTGATGTGGACACCAACATGATGGACACCAACACCCTCATCATGGGTGCACCCCTCAAGGACCTGGGCCTGACCAGCGCAAACAACCCGGACATCCAGTACCGAGTCAGCGCAACCACCCAGTACGAGTGGGGTAACGTCAGCGAAACCGGCTGGATCAAGTACCGTCCCTTCAGCCCCAAGCTGTGGTTCAGCGGCGACTCCTCCGCCGTGGCTGGCCTCCACCCGGATGCCTCCACCACCACCCTGACGGCGCACCGCTCCGCTGACGCGATCCCCGCGCTCGGCGAATCCGGCGCACCCGCCAAGGCGCTGCTGCTGCACCTGCACAACGGCACCGGCGACCTCTCCGGCACCAACGGCGCCAAGGGCAACCGCGCCGAGGTGCTGAACATCAAGGAGCAGCAGACCGAGTACATCACTCCGTCCCGCTTTAGCGATGTGAAGAACACCGACCAGTTCTACACTGAGATTTCTTGGTTGGCTCAGCGTCGCATCACCACCGGCTACCCGGACGGCACCTACCGCCCGCTGGAGTCCGTGGAACGTGGCGCAATGGCGGCGTTCTTCTACCGCATGCAGGGTTCCCCGCAGTTCACTGCCCCCTCCACTCCGAGCTTCAAGGACGTGCCCACCACGCACCCCTTCTACAAGGAGATTGAGTGGATGAAGGCTCAGGGCATCACCACCGGCTACTCGGACGGCACGTTCCGCCCCTCCGCACCGGTGAACCGTGACGCCATGGCTGCGTTCTTCTACCGTGCAGCGGGTTCCCCGCACGTGGATCTGCCCGCAACCAGCCACTTCAGCGATGTTTCCACCGATAACCAGTTCTACCGTGAAATCACGTGGCTGGCTTCGAAGGGCATCAGCACCGGC
Source organism: Rothia sp. HMSC065B04 (assembly GCF_001812285.1). Taxonomy (NCBI): domain Bacteria; kingdom Bacillati; phylum Actinomycetota; class Actinomycetes; order Micrococcales; family Micrococcaceae; genus Rothia; species Rothia sp. HMSC065B04. The sequence goes on along the minus strand of NZ_KV808409.1, from coordinate 37,998 downwards.
TGGCCGGACGGCACCTACCGCCCGGTGACCCCCATTGCGCGCGACGCAATGGCGGCGTTCATCTACCGCTACACCGAGAAGGTCGCTAACCAGGCCGGCCGCTAGACGGTAGCTAACCGGTAGCGAACGGTTCGGGTCCCCTCCCACCTCCTGCATGGGGTGGGAGGGGTACCCGGAACCGGCAGGGTCCGGGGCCTGAAAATCCCGGAACCTCTCAAGTTTTGGTGGCGGTTTCACCGGCGGATGCACTCACTCGTCGTCTGCCGGTGGGGCCGCCTCCGCGTATCACCGATACACAACCACAGAGCACACAGCATTACCGAAAAATAGAAAATCCGAAGGAGGATTCCATGACAACGCCTCATGCGCCACGCCGCAGAATGAAGGCTGTCGGTGCGACCGGTTTGAGTGCGGCTCTTGCCCTTACTCTCGGCGTTCCCGCCACTTTCTCTGCAGCTCACGCTCAGAGCCCCCAGCAGGTCGAAGGAAGCACTGCGAGCGCATCCGGTGACGCTGCCTCGCGTATCAGCCCGGGCCTGCAGAAGGCTGAAGGCCAAATCACCGTGTATGTTCAGTTCAAGGGCAAGGGCGCGTATGAGCAGACCCAGTCCGCGGCTGTTCTGGCACGTAAGGAGGCGCCGGCGAACCGTCAGGCGCAGGTGCAGGCTATTGCAGCTCAGGTGCAGTCGCAGGCTCAGTCTGTGGCGGCTGCTTCTGGCGCGAAGCTGATGTACACCACGCATAATGCGATGCGTGGTGCAGCGATTACTGGTGATGCTGCGCAGATTCGTGCGTTGGCGGAGCGCCCGGATGTGGAGCGTATTTCGCCGATTATCGCGAAGGAGCGTATGAACTCCGGTAGCGAGATTGATACGAAGACTCTTGCCACGTGGACTCGTGAGAATACGGGGTACACGGGTAAGGGCGTGAAGATTGCGGTTGTTGACTCTGGTGTTGACTATACGCACGCTGATTTTGGTGGCCCCGGTACGGTGGATTCGTACCTGAAGGCTAAGGCGATGACGGAGCTTCCGTCCGCTGATTCGGGCCTGATTGATCGTAATAAGTTCATTGGCGGCATTGACTTGGTCGGTGATGACTACAATGCGTCGGTGGCTGAGAAGTCGACTCCGCAGCCGGATAATAACCCGCTGGATTGCCGCCCGGATGGTTTCGGTTCTGGCGGTCACGGCACACACGTGGCGGGTACTGCCGCCGGTTATGGTGTGACGGCGAACGGTACGACTTACCGTGGCGATTACAAGAACCTGACGGAAGAGCAGCTGAAGGGCATGTCTATTGGCCCAGGTACTGCTCCTGACGCTCAGATTTTGGCGATTCGTGTGTTCGGTTGCTACGGCAATTCGAGTGTTGTGATGAAGGCGCTCGATACCGTGATGGACCCGAATGGTGACGGTGATTTCTCTGACCGCGCCGACATTGTGAACCTGTCGCTCGGTGGCGAGTTCGCCCCGGCTGACGACCCTGAGTCGTACATGATTAATACGATGGCGCGCCAGGGTGTGTTCACTGTGGCTGCTGCCGGTAACGCCAATAACTACAACGGTGTGGGTGACACCTACTCCGATTCGGGTAGCCCGGCGAATGCGGCTGCGGCGCTGTCGGTGGCGAACGCCTACGGTTCGACTCAGCCGATTGACCGTGTCCGCACGACCACGAAGACTGGTTTGGAGTGGTTGCAGGGTGATTATTCGGTGAACTTCGATTATTCGAAGGCATCCGCTGATCAGCTGCGCGGCGAGGTTGTTGCTGCACCGAAGCGTAACCGTTACGCTTGCGAGGCTTTCACTGCTGAAGAGGCGAAGGCTTTGAAGGGTAAGTGGGTTTACTTCGAGTGGGATCAGGACGATTTGACGTTCCCGTGCGGTTCGAAGGTGCGTTTCGATAACGTTCAGGCTGCCGGCGGTGTTGGCGTGGTGATGGCCGGTAAGGCTGAGCGCTACACGATTGGCATTGGTGGTAATGCGACCATTCCGGGTCTGCGTCTGACTGCTTCTTCGACGAAGGACCTGGAGAAGGCTCTGGCTGCCGGTCCGGTGACCGTTGAGATGAACCTGGATTACAAGGCTTCGGGCCGCGGTCCTCACTCGCACGCTTTTGATTTGAATTCCTCGAGTGCTCGCGGTCAGCACGGTTCTGATGGCTTCATTAAGCCTGACCTTGCGGCACCGGGTACTGAGATTGTCTCTGCCGCTGTGGGCACGGGTAATAAGGGTGTTTCCTTCACCGGTACCTCCATGGCGACCCCGCATGTTGCCGGTGTTGCCGCTCTGGTGATGCAGGCGCATCAGGATTACAACCCGCAGATGATTAAGGCTGCGCTGATGAACGGCGCGTCCACCCCGATTAAGAATGAGCAGGGTGCGCAGTACGCGGTGGATCGTGTGGGTACGGGCATGGTGAATGCTCGCGCCGCCGTGGACGCGAAGGTTATCGCGTACGATGCGAAGACCCCCGAGCGTGTTTCGACCGCGTTTGGCGTGCTGGAGTACACCCCCGATTCGGGTATTCAGACTGTCCAGCGTGAAATCGTGCTGGACAACACCGATTCGCAGGCTCACACCTACACCCTGAGCTACGAGGCAAGCACGACCATCCCGGGTGTGGAGTACTCCTACCCGCAGCAGGTGAGCGTGGGTGCCGGTGAGCGTAAGAACGTGACCGTGACCGTGCGTATTGACCCGTCCAAGCTGGAGAAGACCATGGACCCGGCGATGAGCGCCGACCAGGTTGCTCAGGACTGGACGAGCGGTAAGACTCTGGCTGCTGGTAAGCGCCAGTACATTGCGAGCGCTTCTGGTCGCCTGATTTTCTCTGAGAATGGTCGCGAGGCGATCCGCCAGTCGATTCACGTGGCGCCGAAGCCTGTCTCGAAGATGCGTGTTGATGCGTCCCGTATTGACTACAAGGGTATTGCCGATAAGGAGTCCACGGTGACTCTGCGTGGTACGACCCTGAACCAGGGCGGTTACCGTTCGCTGCTGGGTGCGTTTGAGCTGGGTGCGGTCAGTGACCGTATTCCGTCCGGTCAGCTGAAGCTGCCGTCGAACCAGTCTGTTGACCTGCAGTATGTGGGTGCATCCTCGGATGCTCCGGCGTTGAAGGCTGCCGGCAAGAACCCGAACGATGGTTCTCTGTTCTTCGGTATTTCGACCTGGGGCACCTGGGATAGCATGCACTGGGGCCGTCAGGTACAGGTGCAGATTGATACGAATAACGACTCCGCCGCAGATTACGTTCTGGAGGTGACCCGCGAGAAGGGTCTGGATTACCCGCTGGTGAAGGTCTGGTCCATCTCCGGTAACGCATCCACCGTGGTGGCTCGCTACCCGCTGAACAACGCCTGGGGCGACACCGACACCAACATCATGGACACCAACACCATGATTCTGGGTGTGCCGCTGAAGGACCTGGGCCTGACCGCTGAGAAGGCTCAGAGCATCAAGTACACGGTACAGACCGACACCTGGCACAACGAGGGTAACTCCTACGTGGACACCACCTCGGCTATCGAGTACTCCCCCTTCAACCCCGGTGTTTGGTTCACCGGTGAGGAGTCGGGCGTGCCCGGCCTGTTCGTGGACCGTGACGGCGGTCAGCTGACCGTTCACCGCAAGAACAACAACAAGGAGCGTCAGGCTCTGTTCCTGCACATGCACAACGCGACCGGTGACCTGAGCGGCCGTAAGACCGCTAACGGTGTTGCCGCTGGCGACCGTGCGCAGGTCGTGAAGGTGGCTCGTACCATCCACGATGCACGCTTCACCGACGTTCCGGCGGATAACCAGTTCTACCGTGAAATCACGTGGATTGCTGCCCGTCAGATTGACCGCGGCTACCAGGACGGCACCTTCCGCCCGCTGAACAACATGGACCGCGCAACCATGGCTGCGTACTTCTACCGTATGAGCGGCTCGCCGCAGTACACCGCACCGTCCACCCCGAGCTTCTCGGATGTCCCGCTCAACCACCCCTACTACAAGGAAATTGAGTGGATGAAGGCTCAGGGCATCACGACCGGCTGGCCTGATGGCACCTACCGCCCGGAGGGTTCGGTGAACCGTGACGCGATGGCTGCGTTCTTCTACCGTTACGCTGGTTCGCCCGAGTACACTGCCCCCGCGCAGGCTCGTTTCACGGACGTTCCGACCGACAAGCAGTTCTACCGCGAGATCTCGTGGCTGGCTGAGCAGGGCGTGACCACCGGCTGGCCCGATGGTTCGTTCCGCCCCGTGGAGCCGGTGCACCGCGACGCTATGGCGGCGTTCGTGTACCGCTACAGCACGGGTGTGCTGAAGGAAAGCCCTGAAATTTAGGGGCACAGGATCTAAAAACCCTGAATTCTAGGGTTCATAAGGTTCTACCGCTGTAGGTGCTACCTCAGCAGGTTCTACCGAGGGAGCCGTACCGTTGCAGTTTATCTGCAGCGGTGCGGCTCCCTTTTTCTGCGGTTGGGTGAGTTTGTATTCCGCGTCATGTTCCGTAATACGAGTCTGACTAGGTTATATAAAGAATCGTTGAGACAATAAGTGAAGGTTTCTTCACCATCGGCATGAACCTTGACGCTCACGCCGCATGGGCACACTGGAGGCGCACTGGAAACACAGTGCAGACGCACCGTAGCACTCTCGGTGCAGAACCCTTGCCGTACAGCTCTCCGAGCAGAACTCTCGGCACAGAACCTCGGTGCAGAAACCGCTAAGAAACACACCATCACTAAAAAGGAGCATTCAGTGGCAACCTTCCCTGAAGCTACCCCCGCGCGAGCCGCTCGGCACACACAGCCGGGCCGCCTCAAGCAGCTGGCACGCAGCTGCGGCGCACTCACCCTGGGGCTCACCCTCGGGCTGACCGCCCTGCCGTTCGGTACCGCCGCCTACGCGGCACCGGGCGTAGTACGCGGCGCAGACCGGGACGCACCCCACCAGAACACCGGCACCGGCGAGAACAACAACGAAGTTCTCTCCCCCAGCCTGGACGGCGCCACCGGCGAACGCGCCGTGTTCGTCCGATTCAAGGGTCAGGGTGCGTACGCCCAGACCCAGCCGGACGCGGTCCGCTCCCGCGCGCAGGCACCCGTCAACGCGCAGGCGCAGGTGCAGGCAATCCGCGCCAGCGTGCAGCAGCAGGGCGCCTCCGCGGCGAAGGAATCCGGCGCGCAGGTCCTGTACACCACCCACAACACGATGCGCGGCGTGGCGCTCTACGGTAACGTCGAGCAGATTCGTGCGCTCGCGAACCGCGACGATGTGGAACGCATCAGCATCATTGAGGACATGGCACCGCAGAACAGCGGCACCCTCATTGATACGGACACGCTCTCCGTGTGGGCGAAGAGCCCGGCGAACCCCGCCTCCACCGGCTACACCGGCAAGGGCGTGAAGATCGTCGTGCTCGATACCGGTATCGACTACACGCACGCCGATTTGGGTGGCCCCGGCACGCAGGAAGCCTTCGAGAAGGCAAAGGCTTCCGACACGATCCCCGAGGGCACCTACGACCCGAAGAAGTTCCTGGGCGGCTACGACCTGGTCGGTGACGACTACAACTCCGCCAAGAAGGAGACTTCCACTCCCCACCCGGACGCGAACCCGCTGGACTGCGGCGGCCACGGTAGCCACGTGGCCGGTACCGCGGCGGGCTACGGCGTGAACGCGGACGGCTCGACCTTCCGCGGCGACTACTCCAAGCTCACCGAGGAGCAGCTCAAGGACATGAAGATTGGCCCGGGCTCCGCGCCGGACGCCCAGCTGATTGGCCTGCGCATCTTCGGTTGTAAGGGCACCACCGCGTTCGTCCCCAAGGGCCTGGACCGTGTGCTCGACCCCAACGACGACGGCGACTTCTCCGACCGCGCCGACATCGCGAACCTGTCGCTGGGCAACGAGTTCGGCGTGTTCGACGAGACCGTGAACTACGCGGTCGGTTCCCTCTACCGCGAGGGCATCCTCTCCGTGGTTGCGGCGGGTAACGCCAACAACTACAACGCCGTGGGCGACACCTACTCCAACTCGGGCGGCCCCGGCACCAGCGCCTACGGCCTGACCGTGGCGAACTCCATCGGCTCGACCCAGCTGGTGGACCGCGTGAAGATTCTCGCCCCCGCGAACGAGGCGGACACCTACGGTGACTACTCGGTGAACTTCGACTACTCGAAGGCGACCGAGGAGCAGCTGCGCGGCACCGTGGTGCGTGCCGCCTCCCGCAACCGTTACGCCTGCGAGGCGTTCACCGAAGAGGAAGCCGCAGCACTGAAGGGCAAGTGGGCCCTCATCGACTGGGCGGACGCTGACGGCACCGCACCCTGCGGTTCGAAGGTACGCTTCGACAACCTGCAGGCGGCGGGCGCGACCGGCGTGGTGCTCACCTCGAACACTGAGGTTGGTGACACCGCTATCGGCGGCAACTCCTCCATTCCGGGCGTGCGCCTGGCAAAGAGCCAGGTGGAGCGCCTTTCCGCGCAGATTGATTCGGGTGAGCTGACCCTGCAGCTCGGCGAGAACCTGCGCGACTCGATCCGCGTGCCCAACGGCAAGCTGGATCAGGCGAACACCTCCACCGCGCGTGGCCTGCACGGTTCGCACGGCATCACCAAGCCGGACGTTGCGGCACCGGGCACGAACATTTCCTCCATCGAGGTTGGTAGCGGCACCGGTTCGAGCGTAAAGACCGGTACGTCCATGTCCACGCCGTTTGTTGCCGGTGTTGCGGCGCTGATTATGCAGGCGCACCCGGAGTACGGTCCGCGCATGCTTAAGACCGTCATCATGAACACCGCCGACCACCACATGCAGGACGCCTGGGGTAACCCCTACGCGGTGGACCGTGTGGGTACCGGCCGCATCAACACGCGTGCGGCGGTAGCTGACCGCGTCATGTTGTTCAACGCGGCACGCCCCGAACAGGTTTCTGACACTTTCGGCGTGCTTGAGTACACCCCGAACGCCGGTGTGCAGACCCTGCAGCACCGCGTGAGCGTTGAGAACACCGACTCGGTGGCGCACACCTACACCCTGAACTATGAGGGCAGCACGAGCATCCCGGGTGTGGAGTTCTCCTACCCGCAGTCCGTGTCTGTAGGTGCCGGTCAGAAGGCAACGTTCACCGTGACGGTGCGCATTGACCCGTCGAAGCTGGAGAAGACCCGTGACCCGTCCATGTACCCGAACCAGGATTCGGTGAACTACTCGACCGGTGCGGTGACCATTTCGGGTGCCCGCCAGTACATTGCGAGCGCTTCGGGCCGCCTGATCCTGACCGATGCTGACTCTTCGGCTGCAGTGAAGACCCTGCGCATGCCACTGCACGTGGCACCGAAGCCTGTCTCCGCGATGCGTGTGGCTGGCTCCGATATCGCCTTCGATGCGGAGGGCTCCGGCGCGACCGAGCAGACCCTGACCCTGCCGGGAACCGCAGTGGATCAGGGTGGTTACCGCTCCCTGCTGGGCGCCTTTGAGCTGGGCGCTTCGAGCCCGCGCATCCCCACCGCGAAGCTGGGTGTGGGTTCGGATTCCCGCATGGACCTGCAGTACGTGGGTGCCGCCTCGAACGTGGCGGCGTTGAAGGCTGCCGGTGCGGACACCTCCGAGGCGCGCCTGTCCTTCGGTATTTCCACCTGGGGTAACTGGCAGGAGGTGACCCCGCGTGGCACCTACTACGTGTTCGTTGATACCGACAAGGACGGCACGAGCGACTACCGCCTGCAGACGGTGCGTGAGAAGGGCCTGGACTACCCGCTGGTGAAGGTTTCTAAGCGCAGCAACGGCAAGTGGCAGGCCATCGAGAACGCCCTGTACCCGCTGAACGGCACCTGGGGTGATACGGACACCAACATCATGGATTCGAACACCCTGGTGATGACTGTTCCGCTGAGCGTTCTGGGCCTGAACCCGAACGCCGAATCCACCGAGATTTCGTACTCGGTGACCACTTCTAGCGCGTTCTCCGCGACGACCGTGGTTGATACGACTGATTCGGTGGTGTTCAACTATGCGGCGCCGAAGCTGTGGTTCAGCGGCGATTCGGCGGGCGTGCCGAACCTGTTCGTGGATGCACCGGAGACTCAGCTGGTGGCGCACCGTAACGGCGACGCGAAGAACGTTTCTGCACTGTTCCTGCACATGCACAATGCAACCGGCGACCTGTCCGGTACGAACGGTGCTGCGGGTGAGCGTGCGCAGGTTCTGCGTGTCTCGTCGAACTCTGAGGCTACCGCCGCGAGCGCGCACTTTACGGATGTTCCGGCGGACTATCCGTTTGCAAACGACATTAACTGGCTGGCTCAGCGTCGTATTACGACCGGCTACCCGGACGGCACGTTCCGCCCGAACGGTTCGGTGGAGCGCGGCGCGATGGCGGCGTTCTTCTACCGTATGGCGGGTTCGCCGCAGTTCACTGCGCCGAGCACTCCGAGCTTTAAGGATGTGCCGCGAGATCACCCGTTCTTCAAGGAGATTGAGTGGATGCGTGCCCGCGGTATTACGACCGGCTGGTCGGATGGTACGTTCCGTCCGAATGCTGCGGTGAACCGTGATGCTATGGCGGCGTTCTTCTACCGTTTTGCGGGTTCGCCGGCGTATTCGGCTCCGGTGGCTTCGCCGTTTAGTGACGTGTCGACCGGCAGCCAGTTCTACCGCGAGATTGCGTGGTTGGCCGATCAGCGGATTACGACGGGTTGGCCGGATGGTTCGTTCCGTCCGGTTCAGCCGATTGAGCGTGGCGCGATGGCGGCGTTCTTGCACCGCTATAACGTGCGCGTGCTGAATAACCGCTAGTCGGATGCGGATGTGAGGGCCGTGTCGGGGTGGAGTTTTCTGCCCCGGCACGGCCTTTTCTGTGGGCTGACTTCATCAGTAGATATAGTGCTAAAATTTGTACAAGAAATAGTACAAAGGAAAGATACTATGCTCACCGTTGGATTTTCTGAACTACGTGCCAACCTCACTTCCGTGACTAATCAGGTCATTCAGGAAGGTGAAGAAATCACTGTATTTAAGCGCAATCAGCCTGCTTTCAAGATTGTTCCTCTGGGAGTAGATTCCACTTCTGATAACAAAGAAGCCGTAGCGAAGACTTCTTCTGAAACTATCGATCAGGAGAAGATTTTAGGGGCAGCGACTAGCTTCATTGACCGTTACGAAAGCGTCTTTGAACGTCTGAGCCAGTGATGTCCTCTGCACATATCTCCGTTGATACTGCTTTAGCTATCCACCAGTTGCTTATCAACCGCTTTGGAGGGTCTGCAGGCGTTCGAGACCTTGATATTCTCGAAGGAATTCTTCAGAGCCCTTACCAAACTTTTGGTGGAGAAGAGCTATATCCGCACATTGTAGATAAGGCTGTTCATCTCTGTGTAGAGGTTATTCGTCAACATCCTTTTGTTGATGGCAATAAGCGTGTAGCGGTTGCGCTCCTTGGTGGCCTTCTAGAGTGTCACGGTCTCTATTTAGTAGATGACTCTACTCATCTCTATAACAAAGTCATCGGATTAGTCACTCATGTCTGCAGTATTGAAGAGTTTACTCAATACGTTCATTCGCATCTCACTTCCAGTCTCGAGTGAGCGCATTGCCGCTTCCAGGAGCATGAAAAAACTACCTTTTTAAAAGAAATACCCCCGGTGGATGCTGTACGCATCTGCCGGGGGTATTTGCTTGCCTCGCCCTGCCCGAGGCGGGCTAGTTAGTGGCGGCGGGCTTCTTTACGGTTGAGCTTCTCAATGGCGGCTTCCACCTTTAACTTGCGGTGATTGAGCTTCCAGAGGCTAAAAGACTGCAGCAAGGTACTCTTACCAATCTCCACAAGGGAGGGCAGCCCCTGCTGGATGAGTGCCTCATTGATTTCTTCCGGGGTGGCGCCCTGCTCCTTCATCTGCTCGATGATGATGTTCGCCTCCGCTATTTTCCCGGAGGTGAGCGGGTGGTTTTCGAGGCTGGTTTCGATGTCTACGAGCTCGTCGTAGAGTTCAGTTTTTGTTTTTGCCATGGTGCTGTCTTCACCGTCCTTGGTTGACGTGTTCTGTAGCGTAGCGGGTGTGGGGGCGTTTTCCCTCATCACCGGCTGTTTTGAACGGTATTTGAACCGTATGTTCATGCTAACAGCCGCACGGGTTGTCGCACAGGGTTTTTACCGGTGAGTATGCTGTGTATTTGCGGAACTGGCGGGAGGCTGAAACGATACTGAACCCGCCGCGTGCGCCGCGCTGAACGCACCGTGTGGAACACTACCTCGCCTCCCTCGGTGGTTCACCGCACGGGCTATAAGGTGGAGCGTACACTTAAGTCATGCGTGAATTACAGGCACAGATCATCCGTGAAATGGGCGTCAAGCCCAACATGACCGAAGAGCAGGCACGCGAAGAAGTGGAGCGCCGCATCCAGTTCATCTGCGACTACCTGGAAGCCACCGGAAGCCGCGGCTTGGTACTGGGTATCAGCGGCGGTATCGACTCCACTCTGGCGGGTCGCCTCTGCCAGCTGGCGGTGGACCGCCTCAACGAGCGCGGCCGCACCGCCGAGTTCGTGGCGGTGCGCCTGCCCTACCGTGTGCAACACGACGAAGAGGACGCGCAGGAGGCGCTGCGTTTCATCCAGCCCACCCGCTCCCTGACCTTCAACATTGCGGAGGCTGTCGACGGCTTCGACACCGCCTACACTGCCGCGACCGGCGAGCAGATCAGCGACTTCAACAAGGGTAATGTGAAGGCGCGCGCCCGCATGATTGCCCAGTACGCGGTGGCTGGCGGCCCCGGCTACCTGGTGGTGGGTACCGACCATGCGGCGGAGTCCATTACGGGTTTCTTCACGAAGTTCGGTGACGGCGGCGCGGACCTGCTACCGCTGTACGGCCTGAACAAGCGCCAGAACCAGCTGCTGCTGCGGGTGCTGGGTGCGTCTGAGCGTCTGTGGGCTAAGCCGCCGACGGCTGACCTGCTGGACGGCGTGCCCGGCCGTACCGATGAGGATGAGCTGGGTCTGACCTACCCGCAGATTGATGACTACCTGGAGGGTAAGGAAATCGATGAGGCGGCAGCTGCGAAGCTGGAGCAGATTTACCTGCGTAGCCGCCATAAGCGCACTACTCCGGTGACGATTTTTGATTCCTGGTGGAAGAACTAGCGCCTCAACCGGCAAATGACCTAACGTAAAAGCCCCAAACTCCCTTGGTGGGAGTTCGGGGCTTTTACTATGCTTTTGCAGACCGAGGACTATGCCTTCTGTTCGGGCTGTGCGCCAGAAACCTGGGCAGCCTGAACGTCCGAATCCTCAGAACCTTCAGCCTCAACCTCAGCTTCAGCGGGCGGTACCTTCGCGCCACCCGTGGCGAGGAACAGCACCAGGCCCAACGCGCAGGCGAGCACCTGGGTGAAGGGGAACGCCCAGGTCAGACCCTTAAAGCCGAACCACATGTTGCCGAAGTACACGGCGGGGAAGAACAGCAGAGCAATACCGAGGGTCATCAGCATTGCCGGGCCGCCCTTACCGGCCGCCTGGAACCAAGACACAAACACGATGCTGACCGCGTTGAACACGGCGGCGAGCATCAGCGCAACCATAATCTCCTCGCCGGTGTCGATGAGGCTTGCATCGCCAACCACGGCGAGCAGTTCACGGCGGAAAATCAGCACCGGAATGGTGATGATCGCGGAGGTCGCCACGGACAGGATCGTTGCGGTGCGCAGCGCCTCCTTCACGCGGGCGCCGTTGCGGGCACCGTAAGCGTAGGCGTACAGCGGGATACCGCCCATACACAGGCCCATGCACAGCATTTCGGGCACCATGTTCAGGCGCATTGCCAGGCCGAACGCCGCGACGGTGTCGTCACCGTAGGAGGCGGCGAGGTTGTTCAGCAGCAGGGCGGCGAAGATCAGGTTGAGGCTCTGAATGAGCTCAGCAGCACCGACCGCGACCACGGGCTTGATGATAGCGGGGTCGAGGGAGAAGTCGCGGATGTTCGCGGAGAAGTTCTCGCTCTGACGCATCAGGAACAGCAGGTAGTACAGCATGGATGCGCCGTTCGCCAGCAGCATCGCCCAACCGGCACCGGCGACGCCCATGCCCATGATGGCGATGAACAGCACGTCGAAGATGCAGGTGACGACGGTGCCGACGATGATGCCGTACATGGACTGCTTGGCGTAGCCTTCGGATCGGACGAGCTGTTCGAGGGTGAACATGCCGATAGCGAGGGGCGCGCCGAGGAACATGAGGTGCATGTAGATGCGGGTCGGTTCGTAGGAGCCGCCGGATGCACCCATGATGCTGGTGATCGGGTCGGCGAGGATGAAGCCGATAGCCGCCGCGACGATACCGGCACCGAGCGCCGAGTAGAGGGCGAAGGAGGTGACGCGGTGAATTTCGTGGGCGGGCTGGCCTTCACCGAGCTTGCGGGAGGCGAGGGTTGAGGAGCCCAGGCCGAACAGTCCTGCGATCGCCATGATGACGCCGAAGACGGGCACGCCGTAGCTGGTGGCGGCGAGGTCTTCGGTGCCGCCGTAGTGGCCGACGAAGTAGGAGTTCACCACGTTGTAGATGCTGGTGATGGCGAGGCCGAGTGCCATGGGCACGCCGAGGGAGAGGAGCGCCTTGAGGATGGGTGCTTCTTTGAGCAGGTAGATGTTCTGCGGGTCTTCGCTTGCGCCGTGCGGGCCGTGTCCTGCGGCGGGTGCGGTGTTGTTGGGTGCGCCGTTTTTGGGCGCGTTATTTTCAGTCTGGTGGGACGTCATAGGTTCCTGTGGTTCTAGTCTGTGTTGTGTCCGGTGCGCGGCAAGAAGCGTGGTCCGCGCGAAAAAACGGGCTAGTGTATTGTACCGTCTCCACGTAGTGGTGGGTCTAGAGGTTTAGCCATAAAAAGCAACGAGGCGCCCCTCCCCGTTTAGGGGTGGGGCGCCTCGCCTCATACGTATCGCATGTAGGAGTGTGAGCTATTCGAGCTCAACCGGACCAAGCACGCGAACCTCCTCAATATCCAGGATTTCCTGAATCGCGTGGAGCACATTCGTGTCGATTATGCGCTCATTACGCAGGCGCTTGAGCACGCTGCGTTGCTTCTCCAAATGCCGCAGGCGCAGCTCTTTCTCAAGGTCGCCCGCTTCAATAATGCGGCGGGCTTCTTCCGGCGCATTCGCACCGTCTTTACGAACGGCGTGCAGGTTGCGGTGTATACTCGCGTTGTACATCTGTTCGTCGGCAATGCGGTCGATAATCCACTGTGGTGCACCAATTTCCTGGCCGATCTCAGCCACAGAGTCGAAGGACTCGGCAATGATCGTGCGGATTGCTTCATTAATCTCATCTTCTTCGGTGGTATCAACCGGAATTTTCGCCCACCTAATAACGAGCGGCAGGAGCATCCCCTGAACCACCATCGACAGCAGAACCACGCCCGCAACAACAAAGATAATAAAGTCACGCGCGGGAACATCAGTCGGCACGGAGAGAGCCACCGCGAGGGAAACACCGCCGCGCAGTCCCGCAAAGGTACTCACTACACGGCCACGGAAAGTTGTGCGCAGCTGCTTCTGCTTTTCTGAACGGTCAAGGGCACGAATAATACCGATCGAGACGTGCAGGAAAATAAAACGCGCCGCAATGGAAACAAGCCATGCCACCACAATCACGGCGAACGTCAAAGCCCACGCATAGTTGTATTCACGAAGAACATCATCCACAGGCGCTGTGGCGCTGGGCAGCTGAACACCCACGAGCACGAAGAGCGCACCGTTCATGACATAGGAGACAAACGACCAGATGGGCAGACCGTAGAAACGGTTTTGGGGTTTGATGGTATCCGGTCCGCGATAGGTCAGGTAGAAAGCGGCGACCACCACAGCCACCACTCCGGAACCTTTCATGCCCTCAAAAGGCTCGATCTCTTCAGCCAGGAAGAAAGCAATAAACGGCACGGTAAACATGAACACGCTGAAGTTCATGGGGTTGCCGATGTGCGCACGCAGCTTATCTACACCCCATCCGACGGCCAGGCCAACGAGAGTTCCAATCAGGAACGAGAAGAAGAACATTCCGGATGCAGTCCCCAGGGTAAGTTCATGACCACCCGCAAGCTGCAGGGCGAGTGCGAAAAGAACTAGGGTGGTGCCGTCGTTAATGAGTGCTTCCGCTTTAAGGGTGGTGATGGAAGATTTGGGGAGTTTGCCGTTGAGCGTTGCCACGGCCACAGCATCGGTGGGGGCGAGCGCCACACCGATAATCAGCGCCACATGCCACAGGTAGACGCCCATAAATGTGTGAAGCACCCAGGCGATAACGAACGCCGTGAAAATTACGAGCACCGTGCCCGAGAGCAGAATGCCGCGCAGACGAGCGCGCGCCTCACGCCAGGAGGTGTTGCGGGCTTCCCAGAAGAGCATGATGGGCAGGAAGATTTCGAGGATGACGTGCGGCGGCAGGCCGATACTCTGAACTTCGTGCAGTTCGTGGGCGGGCATAATGCCGATAGCCAGGCCAATGAATATCAGCACAATGGCGGGGGTTATCCGTATTTTATGGGCGAGGATATTACCCAGAAGAATTGCCAGCGATAGGGCAATGATGACTTCAAGCAATTTGGTGTGTTCCTTTTGGATGTGGCGGCTGGTTCATGGTGTGCGTCTGATAGACGGCTGATGTCCGCGAGTGTGCGGGTGCCAGGGTGCCCAAAATGTTTTGCTCGTTCCCTGGGCCGTGAGGCTTCCGCGTGGGGACGAGTGCGGGCGTAGCTTCTGTATTTTACCGTTGTTCAGTGCGGGTGGGTGGATGTTTACCCTGAGCAAAACCTTGCCTTATGGCCGCTCGGGATGTGAGTTTATGGGAGGCGACCTGCGTGCATCCGGCGGGTCTGCTCAGCCGGGCCTGCTCAGCCCATGAACCGCCCTACTCTAACCGCTTTTCATGACGTTTTGTGTCATTCTGACGTGAACTTGGGGTCGTACTGTGTCAGAGAACAGAAAATCCGACCCCGTGAGTGCGCGCGAACACTCAGAACGTGAGAAGATAAGGTCATGACTGATAACAACACCGTAACCGGCAGCCCGCTTGTTAAGCGCGGCCTGGCCGACATGCTCAAGGGCGGCGTCATCATGGACGTCGTCACCCCCGAACAGGCTAAGATCGCTGAAGATGCTGGCGCTGTTGCCGTCATGGCTCTCGAGCGCGTTCCCGCGGATATTCGTGCGCAGGGCGGCGTGGCTCGTATGTCTGACCCGGACATGATTGAGGGCATCATTGATGCTGTATCAATCCCGGTCATGGCGAAGGCACGCATCGGCCACTTCGTTGAGGCTCAGATTCTGGAGACCCTGAAGGTCGACTACATTGACGAGTCTGAGGTTCTTTCCCCCGCTGACTACGTGAACCACATTGATAAGCACCAGTTCAAGGTGCCTTTCGTGTGTGGTGCTACCAACCTGGGTGAGGCTCTGCGCCGCATCACTGAGGGTGCCGCTATGATCCGTTCGAAGGGCGAGGCTGGCACCGGTGACGTCTCTGAGGCGACCAAGCACATCCGCACCATTAAGCGTCAGATTGCTGAGCTGCAGGGCCTGTACAACACCATGCCCGACGAGCTGTACGTGAAGGCTAAGGAACTGGCTGCACCGTACGAGCTGGTTCGTGAGGTTGCTCAGACCGGTAAGCTGCCCGTGGTGATGTTCACCGCTGGTGGCGTGGCTACCCCCGCCGACGCTGCAATGATGATGCAGCTGGGTGCTGACGGCGTGTTCGTTGGTTCCGGTATTTTCAAGTCGGGCGACCCGGTTGCTCGTGCGAAGGCTATTGTGAAGGCTACCGCTTTCTACAATGACCCGGAGAAGGTTGCTGAGGCTTCTCGCGGCCTGGGTGAGGCTATGGTCGGCATTAACGTTGCTGACATTCCGGCACCGCACCGCCTGGCGGAGCGCGGCTGGTAATTCGTGCGCGCACCCCACGTTTGGGGTGAGTGTTTGATGAGGGGGTGGGGTTCGCTGAGGCGGGTCCCACCCTCCTTGTTTTTGTTGATTTTCTGAAGGGAGCGGTGATGGTTGAGAAGGTTCAGCCTACCGGTGTTTTGCCGGGTGAGGGTTTGACGGTTGGTGTTTTGGCGTTGCAGGGCGGCGTGCGTGAGCATGCGCTGATGCTGGAGTCCCTGGGTGCGCAGGTGCGCTGGGTGCGTACCGGTGAGCAGCTTCAGGGTCTGGATGCGCTGGTTCTGCCGGGTGGTGAGTCGTCGACGATTGACCGCCTGACCCGTATTTTTGGTGTGCGTGAGCCGCTGATTGAGGCGATTTCTTCGGGCATGCCGACTCTGGGTACGTGCGCTGGCCTGATTATGCTGTCGAAGCGTATTGATGATCCGGCACCGGGTCAGCAGTCGCTGGGCGTCCTGGATGTTTCGGTGGGTCGTAACGCGTTTGGTTCGCAGGTTGATTCTGCGGAGGTGCGCCTGCCGTGGCTGACCCCTGCCGGTGATGAGGTGGTTATTGATACGGCGTTTATTCGTGCGCCGATTGTGACTGGCACTGGTGAGGGTGTGCAGGTGACGGCTCGTCATGAGGGGAAGATTGTGGGTGTGCGTTCGGGCAACCTGATTGGTATTTCTTTCCACCCGGAGGTTACGGGCGATACGACGGTGCATGAGGAGCTGCTGGCTCTGGCACGCGAGGTGAAGGGCAACTAGCCCCTCCCCCAAAAAATAAGCCCGGTAATGACCGTTTAAAGAGTTGTGGCGGTGACCGTTGTTCGGTCACCGCCACAACTGTTTTTGCGTGGGCTTATGCGTGAGTGGGTTTATGGGCGGGCGCTGCTGGGGGTTTGGGGCTGGGCCTTCCACTGCTGGTAGGCGCTCGTGGCGAGGAATCGTGCACGGTTGCCGTCGCTGAGCTTCTTGATGTCTGCGGGGGCTGCCTCGTACCACTTTTCGTAGAGACGAATAATCGTCTCGGGGTACCCGGCTTCTTCCAGGTCTGCGCGGTGGGGGATGAATTCGTTGCGGTTCTTGATGTCTCGGTACTCGCTACCGGCGAAGGGGTCGGTGAGTCCGACGCTGGGGCGGGCGTTGTAGACATCAATGTTTTGAACGTATTCGGGGAGGGTGCTGCGCCCTGCTTTGAGTGCGGCGTGGCACTTGCTGTCGATTTCGCTGGGCTCAATGATGTGGGCGCCGTCTGCGAGGATGTTCCGGTACTGGATGTACGCGGGGTATTGTTCATCGGTGCGCGGGACGGGCTTGGTGGCTTCTGCTGAGGCGATAGCTTCGGCGGAGTATGAGGAGCAGCTGACGGTGGGCGTGGTACTTGCCGTTGCTGAGGCGCTCGCCGTGGAGGGTGAGGAGGTGCTGCTTGCCGCGGTGTTCGCACCACCGCAGGCGGCGAGGAACAGGGGCAGGGTTAAGAGAGCGGCACCGTATCGCAGTGCGTTATAGCGGGGGTTGGGGGTCCTAGAATTCAGGGCCATAATGTCACCTCATTGTGGGCTGGAACATACCGAATTGACCCTCACTATACGGGCAGTTTTGATACATGGTCAAGAGAAAAATATGTTTATTTTTTAAAATCCAACATCTCGAAAGAAAATCGACAGATAAGTTTGTTCAGCGTCTTGACCTGCTTAAACATGGAGCCCATCAGGCTTTTGAGGTAAACACAACACCAAAATACCTGCATCAGATATTGTTATTTGCCTGATAATCAGCAGAAGCCAACATGCCCAGAAGAGCGCGGTTAGAGCGCCCTTTATGCAACCTCGAACTCCGTAAAAGCCTGCGCCTCAACGGTCCATCGCTACTGCAGGAGGAAATAGATAAGTCCCCTAACGTATTCCCAGAGCAGCACCGAGAGGACGCACTGCGCAACAAATGCGGCTACAGCTGCGAGGGTTGGTATCCAGTAGCTACGCTTAGAACATGCAATAAAAACTGCTATAAAAATAACGCATGAGACAATATCGGGACCCAATAGAATGAATGCCTGTAGATCATATGGCCACAATATTCCATGCATATATTCTGTAGGAACTTTACATGAACTTAAGATATTGCCTTTTAAAATTTCATAAGTCCCATACATTTTAAAAACTAAATATAGCGACGCAATCCAAAAAATGCCTATGCGAAGCTTTACACCCAGCCATATACTAAAGATCTGCCACAAGCTAGCTAATACAACTCCCACCACGAAGAAGGGTATATAGTCGAAATATGCACTTTGCCACCTATCACATGGCGAGACAAATCCATTGAACTCTATATACAGGCTAGTTGGGAAAATATAGAAAAATTGCAATACAATGAGAAACAAGATATATAAAATTATTTTCTCATTTACGGCAAACATCTTATAAGTAGAATTCATGATGCCATTTCCTTTCAGTAGCATAAAACGCTAGTAGCGGAACACCGAATACATAGCCTCAATGTTGTTTTTCTTATCTACTAAGCCCCAAAACCAAAGCTAAAACAGTAAGTGACCCGCAAAATCTCCGCACTCTTACCCTATCTACCTCATGTTTAAGCAGGTCAGAACCTTAAGACTACTGGGTAGCACACCTTGTGTCTAGAGTGTTGGTTTTAAACTAAGATGGTATTTTCCATTGACCACATATCAAATATTTGGGTATGTTTAGACGCAATATATCGTTCCATCCCTCTTGTGAGGTGGTCTCATGACCCACACCCCTGTTTTTCTTTCGTTCCGTTCCAGCGGTCTACGACGCAGTGCCGCGCTGGCGATTCTCCCCCTGCTTCTTGCCTCCTGCGGTAGCTCCACCAGCACGGCATCAAACACTCCCGCACCCTCGAACACAACCGTGGCTTCATCCCCGTCAGCTTCAAGCGCCGCCGGGTCCGCTTCCTCTTCCGCGGCGAAGAAGACCTCCACCCCCTGCCTTGAACCTGACGAAGCCGCGAAAGCTCAAGCCCTCAAGCAGCAGGAAGCCATCAGCGCCGACCGCGGTACGGCACTGCCCTCCTACGTCTCCGCGCGGCATGTTGTGCGCAACCAGGCGAACTTCCCCACCCGCGCTGAAGCTGAATCAGCAGGAGCCGAGTGCCTGGCACTGTACGAGAAGAACAAGGCTGATCACGCCTACGCCGCAGCGTGGGTGCGCGCTATCGATGACAATAACGTGGCAAGCGGAAAGGTAGCCTCCGGCCCGCGCGCTGATATCCAGAGCGCAGACCCCTACAAGGCAAGCAACTACGTCGATATTCGAGAGGGTAAGGAGTACTTCCCAACCCGACAGGAGCTGCTCGCGGCAAACTACCCTGAGAACTACATTGTTGCTTTTGAGTTGTGGGCGCAGCAGGCACCAGCCGATGTGAAGCAGAAGAGCGACGCGAACCGTGCGGCCGCTAAGGATACTCGTTGGTCTGAGGTGGTAACCCTGCCCAGCCCCGACAACCCTGTCTAATCGAACCCCGTCTAACCTGAGTCTGTCTCATCTTAAAAATAGTTGTGGCGGTGACCGTTGTTCGGTCACCGCCACAACTGTTATAGGGTGCAGGTTAGGGTAGGAGCGCCAACCCAAACTCAATAATGATTAGCGCGATAGCACACGCGAAGAGTACCCCACGCGGCACATTGAACTTCTGCCAGAGATCATACAGCTGGCTGGGAATCAACCAAATAACGAACGCCTGAAAGGCAAGCGATAACGCGGGGTTACCCCACTGAATAATCATCAGGGCAAGAGCAAAACCCACGCCGAGCGTATCCAGGATGCGCCGGTGCTTTCGCACCTGCTCCCTCTCCTTTTGATAGCTAGGGTTGTTTAGCAACCTTGGTGGTGCTTTTTTCAGTTGACCCACAAGGATCAAAACCGCCAGCGGGATCAGAGAAATATCGAAGAACATGGGAACCGCCTTTCATGTTGGGGTTCGCTCGCTACGCCGGTGACGAGCTGATGGCGCACCATCATTGGTGAAAACTTCTCAAAAACAAGTAGTGTGCAACACGTATATAACGTATTGTGGGTTACTTTACAGTACACATAGACCCTATTCAAGAGGTAAACACTCCCCCCCCCCCCCCCC
>NZ_KV808409.1:0-17876 GCF_001812285.1 Rothia sp. HMSC065B04 | reverse complement strand
CCCCCCCCCCCCCCCCGAAAAATTTTTAAAAAATAAGGGCGCCGGGAACCTTACGTTCCCGGCGCCCACACCCCCACTGTTCATACCTCAGCGGGGTTCAATTTAGAGGCGGAAGAAGCCCTCCACCGCGCGGGTCATGTACGCCATATCGTCCACATGGCACATCTCGCGCATCGAATGCATCGACAGCAAACCAATACCCACATCCACGGTGCGCATACCCAGGCGAGTCGCCGTAATCGGGCCAATCGTCGAACCACACGGCATATTGTTATTCGACACGAACTCCTGATACGGCACACCAGCCTTCGCACACGCCGCAGCAAACACGCCAGCACCCACCGAATCCGTCGCATAACGCTGGTTCGCGTTAATCTTCAGCAACGGACCACCACCGGGCAGTGGCTGAACGGTCGGGTCGTGGTGACCCTGATAGTTCGGGTGCACCAGGTGACCGGCATCAGCCGACAGGCAGAACGACGCCGCCACCGAACGGCGGTACTCCTCCGTGCTCTCACCGCGCGCAGCGGACAGGCGCACCAAAATATCCTCCAGGAACGGGCCAGCCGCACCACTACGCGACTCCGAACCAAGCTCCTCATGGTCAAACGCCGCAAGCATCACAGTCTCGGTAGCGTGCTCATCCGCATTATCGGCAACGTAACGCTCCAGGGCGGTCAAACCCGCATGCACCGAAGACAGGTTATCCAAGCGGCCGGAAGCGAACAGCTCCTGATCCGCACCAAAACGGCGTGGCGGCTGCGAATCAGCGAACAACAGGTCGTAACCCACGATGTTCTGCGGGTCGACCGGCTCGCCGTCAATCACGTGCTTCGCCATGTAGCCGAGCACGTCGTTCTCCGCCGGGTCCACGCCCCACACGGGGTACATGTTGAACTGCTTGTCCAGTACCAGTTCGT
The DNA here is from genome assembly GCF_001812285.1 of Rothia sp. HMSC065B04. Taxonomy (NCBI): domain Bacteria; kingdom Bacillati; phylum Actinomycetota; class Actinomycetes; order Micrococcales; family Micrococcaceae; genus Rothia; species Rothia sp. HMSC065B04. The sequence continues at coordinate 16,956 of NZ_KV808409.1, read as the reverse complement.
TGCGCTTGTGGTCCAGGTGCGGCGCCAGCTGCGGGATGCGCGCAATCGGACCGGTGCGCACCAGGCGGTCCTTCAGCTCCCCGCCCTCAAGGACGGTGAGGCGACCCGCCACGCACAGCTCGCGGTCCAGGAAGGAGTTCAGCAGTGCGCCGCCGTAGTTCTCGACGGCAATCTGGTGCCAGCCCTTCGTGGTGATGGAGGAGGAGGGCTTGATCTTCAGGGAGGGCGAGTCGGTGTGCGCACCCAGCACGCGGTAGCCGCTTGCCTTCTGCGCCTTCGCGCCGCCAGCCCAGGCGATAATCGCGCCGTCACGGACGACGAAGTGGCGGCCGGTTGCGATCTGTGGGTCCCATGCTTCGGTCTCTACAAGCTCGGTGAAGCCTGCTGCTTGCAGGCGGCGCGCTACCGTGCGCGCGGCGAGGTAAGAGACCGGCGACTCCGCCACGAATGCGGCGAGGTCTTCAATATTTTTTACAGCATCAACAGTCATGGTTTAACCCTACCTTTTCTTGGGTGTTGACGGGGTGACCGGGGCCGATAATCCACGCGGCGTGGAGTATGAGCCCAGGTGAGGCTCGCATAGAGCGGGGCGGGCGGGCTGGGTTAGCTGGGCTAGAGCAACCCGCCAAATAACCTATTTATCAACCTTGAGCGGTTGTGTTTCACGTGAAACCTCGCCGCGGCGAGCGCGTGCGTTGAAGATCAGACAGGCGAGCACCACGTACACGCCTTCCAGGGCGATGCCCTGCAGCGCATCCACGGGGGTCACGCCCTCGGAGGCGAACGGATCCAGACCAGCCACCATGGACAGCAGCATCAGGATCACGTTATTTGCCACGTGCAGGCTGATGGAGGCTTCCAGACCGCCGGTGTACCAGCAGAGGAAACCCGCGTAAATACCCATCGCGAGAATCGTGCTCTGACCCCAGGGATCGTAGGCGTGGGAGAGCATGAACAGCACGGCGGGCAGCACAATCGGCAGCCAGGGGGTGCGGAGCCAGCGGCCCAGCATCTGCATCATGAAGCCGCGGTAGGCGAGCTCTTCGGCGTAGCACTGCACGGGCACCAGGAGCAGCATCATCGCCACATAAACCCAAAATTCAACCTGTGGAGGTTGAAAATAGCGGTATTCGGGCAGGCTCTCACCGCTCAACGCCAGCATCACGGCGTAGTAGATGCCGTAGACAGCGAAGCTCAAACCCAGGTACGGAAGCAATAGCGAGCGGCGCAGACGGCCCGCCACCGAATGGATCAGACCCCAGGGCTTCGGACCCACGACCAGGCGCGCCAGAAAGAGCGAAGGCACAATGGCAATGAGGGAGAGGAAGGTCAGGGCGAACAGCGCCGGGTGTTCCATAATGACGGAGCGGTTCGTAGCTACATCCTGGAGGGAAAGTCCCGAACCCATAATCGCCACAGCCAGGGCAACTGAAATGATTAGGTTGAGGCCAATAAATACGGTGACGCCGAGCAGACCTTCCAGCAGGGGTGAGAACCAGCGGGATTTCGGGTCGGCGTGGGAGAGGCGGTGGTAGGCAAGACCTGCAACAGGCGCAGGAGCAGCGGGGGTTCCGGCGGCTACCTGCGGGGGTGCGGGAGGCGGTGTCGTGTTCATTCTTTAATCCTAGCCTCCGCGGGGTCGATGGTGACCGGGCATGCGGCAACCTTCAAGTACTGATTGATACGGAATGTTCCAAAACCATTGAAAAAGCCGTGAATAAGGCTGAAAACCCACCATTCACGGGGTTCATTTTCTGAACCTATGCCATAATTTGAAGCGATAATACGCTCATATACATAGTCGCTGATGACCGCTCTTCCGGGGTGTTTTTTCAGCACCAGAAAGGCTACTTTCTTATGGCACTCGTCTTCAATCCGCCGCCCAACTGGCCCGCTCCTCCTGCCGGATGGGCCCCCACTCCTACGTGGCGCCCCGACCCCGCGTGGGGTCCCGTTCCTGAAGGTTGGCAGCTGTGGGTCGAAGAGCCCGAGCCCGAACCCATTCAGGTTGAAGAGGCTACTATTGAGCCGCTGGTTCCCGAGGAGCCCGCTGCTGAGGCAGTTGCCGCTGAGCCCGTAGTCGCTGAGCCGGTTGTTTCCGAGCAGTCCGCTGAGGCGCACGTTGTTGAGGCACCCGCGGCTGAGTCCGCTGTTGAGGCTGAGCAGCCCGCCGAGGTCGCGGCACCGCTGACCGTGGAGGACGTTGACCTGGAGCAGCTCGCCGCTGAGCTCGAAGGTGAGCAGATCGTTGAGGTTCCGGAGGCTCCCGCACCCCAGGCTGAGGCATCCCACGTTGAAGCACCGCAGGTAGAGGCACCCGCAGTTGAGTCCGTTCAGGAGTCCGCTGAGGAGTCTGAGCCCAAGCCGATGCGTCACCTGACTCAGGTTCCGCTGACCGGTACCGCTCTGCCCGAGCAGGTTCTGACCCCGCAGGCTTCTGCTGAAGAGGCTGTGGCTGAAGAGCCCGCTGTTGAGGCTCCCGTTGCTGAGCAGGCTGCTTCCGAGCAGCCCGTTGAGGCGCACGTTGTTGAGGCGCCGGTTGCTGAGCCCGTGCTCTCTGAGCCCGTTGCATCCGAGCCGGTCGTTTCCGAGCCTGTTGCAGAGCCCGTTGTTGAGCCGGTCGCCGAGGTTGCCCCCGAGGCACCCGCTGCCGCTGAGCCGGCAGTCGAGCCGGTTGCTGCGGCTCCCGCGGCTGAGGCACCTGTTGCTGCGGCTCCCGCCTCCACCGAAGAGGCTCCCCACACCATCGAGAACTCCCCGCTCGTTGAGTTCCACACCCCCGAGACCGAGCGCACCGTCAACCTGTCCGAGCGTACCGTGAACCTCTCGGAACAGCCCGGTCAGAACATGCAGCCCGGCCAGAACGCACAGTTCATCCCGGCAGGTCAGGCACCGAACGGCTTCCAGCCGAACCAGGCTGAAGGTTTCCAGGGTGAGGGCTTCCAGGGCCAGAACTTCCAGGGTGGCCAGTACCAGGGCCAGGGTTTCCAGGGTCAGGGCTTCCAGGACGGCCAGAACGTGCAGGGCGGTCAGTACCAGAACAACCCCTACCAGGGTCAGCCGTACAACGCTCAGCAGCCCTACGCAGGTCAGGTGTCCGATCAGGACCAGGCAACCGTGGCACTGAGCAACCCCTACGTCACCGAGCCCGCAGGTCAGGGCGAGGACGACTCCGAGAAGAAGGGTCTGTTCTCCGGCACCAAGATTTGGGGTGTTATCGGTGGTGCGCTGGCTCTGCTGATTGTTATCATCCTGGCGATTGTCATGCTGATTCCGCGTGGCGGCTCGAACCCCACCTCCGATTCTGCGGCAGCATCGAGCGCGGCGGCTACTTCCGCTGAGGCGTCCTCCGTGGCGGCATCCTCTGAGGCTTCTTCCGCAGCGCCCGCATCTGAGAGCGCGGCAGCAGGTACTTCCGCTTCTTCCGCAGCACCCATCGCTGCTGCTGAAGCGAAGATGCCCGAGGGTGAGTTCAAGGAATACAAGAAGACCGTCGCCGACAACAAGGACACCATCGACATTGAGAAGATCAAGGGCGATGTGTCCGCAGGCCTGCTCTACTACGAGTTCAAGCCCGCAGACGGTGTGGTCAACGCCTTCATCACCAGCCGTGACGATAAGGGCAACATCGCCTCGGGTGTGAGCGTTATCGACTCCACCCGCGACGGCAAGGAGCTCAAGGGCACCGCGTGGATTGACGCGAGCGGCCACTCCACCCCCACCCGCAAGCTGGAGCTGACCGGTAAGGGCGAGTGGACCATCCGCGTCTACGACGCAGACTCCGCACCCCACTACAAGAAGGGTGAGAAGTTCCAGAGCACCATGAACTTCTACGCTTTCACCTACGAAGGCACCGAGGCAACCATGGAGTTCCAGACCAGCGGCCCGACCACCCGCGGCTTCACCGTTCTGAACGCGACCAAGAACGACCCGTTCTTCTCCTCGACCATTCCGACCGTGAAGAGCAGCATGCAGTGGGTTCAGAGCAACAAGAGCTACATGCAGGTTCGTACCGACTCCAACATTACTTGGAGCATCGGCACTAACTAACAGCGTGACTGACTAGGTCAGTAGGCTGGGTATAAAAGTATCCCCCGCATCCGTGATGGGTGCGGGGGATACTTTTATACCCGGTGAAAGCTGTGCACCTGCTGGATGCGCCCGCCGCCGTGAGCAGGCAGCAACCGTGAGCGGGCGGTTTCTTTAGCGGGAGTACTTCGCCTCCGCCAGTTCGGCGCCCGCGGCGCGTGCCGCATTTTCCACCAGCTGACGATTCGCCAGGTACACAAAGAACGTCACCAGAATAAACAGGTACATCAGCTGGTACGGCATGGTGCCCGCCATCAGGCCCAGGGAGCCTTCGGGCACCATCAGAATCTGATCCGAGCTGAAGTGCGGGGAGAACGCCAGCACAATCCAGAACGGCGAAATGTACATGCCCACCAGCGCCGCGGTCGCCAAAACAACAGCCAGTGTGAAAACAAAGGAGCTGACCCGCTGGTACATGAGCGGGAAGATCTCCATAACCACGGCGGCGAGCATCAGCGGGTACCAGGTGTTGTGGTGCGACCAGCTAATCGGCGAAATCTGTAGCATCATGAACGCGGTCAGCGCCAGCTGCGCCATGAGTGCGCGGGCACGAATCAGCGGAACCAACAGAACCGCCGTGACCAGCACAATCAGCAGAGTCAACGCCACCTGCACCACCGACAGGGCGGTAGCCGTCAGGTGATGCTGCAGGCCCGCGTGGGTCAGCGTACCCATAATCGACACGTTATCGAAGTAGCTGAACCAGCCCACACGCGAAGTGTCATGCACCGCATGGAACCAGAACGTCAGCGACTCCTCACGGATCACCAGGAAGCCGATACCCACGGTCGCGGCGAAGCTAGCACCCAGGGTCGCGATGCCCTTCCAGTCCTTACGCATGAGCAGCAGCAGACCGAACGCGAGCGGGGTCAGCTTAATACCCGCCGCAATACCCAGCAGCACACCGCGCGGAACGCGGGTTGCCGGGCGCATAAAATCGGCGAGAATCAGCATCAGAATGATGGCGTTAATCTGCCCAAAATGCGTGGTCAAACGCCACGGGCCGCACATCCAAATCAGCGCCGCAATCAGCGACACCATGCCCCAATGACCCAGGTGCTTCTGCAACGGCAGACGCCACGAGCGGCTACGGGCGTAGGAGTACAGTAGGTACGCGCACCAGTAGCTGAGCGCACAAATAATGGCGGTAATCAGCAGCATGCTCTGCGGCTCGGTGAGGAACGCGAGCGGGTAGAAGAGCAGCGCCGCAAACGGCGGGTAGGTGAACGGCAGGCCGCGCGTGCGGAAAGTGTACAGCTGGTAGCCGTCCGGGCCGTCCGCGAGGGAGACAGCGCCCAGGCGGTACACGTAAATATCGTCAGCCGCCGCGTGCGTCACGTAGTCGAAGGCGTAGAGGGCAACCAGGATGAACAGCAGGTGCGCCCAGAGATCGCCGCTACGCATGCCGGGGATGCGGTCAAAGAAGCAGGGACGCGCAGGCTTTGCGGGCTCTGTGATGGGTTCCTTGACGGCTTCTTCCTTTGCCGCTTTTTCCGCGGTGGTTGCCGGAGCTGCGGCTGCCTCTGCGGCGGGCTCCTCAACGGGCTCAGCGCTCTCAACAGCCGGCGCGGATTCAGCAACAGAAGCCGAAGCCCACGGGATTATAGGTGCTACCGCCTCGGTATTCTCCGCGGTCTTCACTACGCTCTTCGCGGTGTTCTTATCAGTATTCACAGGGGTCTTTTCTAGCTCCTTGTCGCGGCTCACGCGGTTGCCTCACGGGAAGCAGCGGCACGCACAGACTGGGCGCTCTCGGACACCAGGGCGCGAGCGCCCCACCAGCCCAGAGGCGCATCGCTACGCACGGAACCGTACTGCACGGGCTCAACCTTCGCACCACGCACCGGCGCGCTCAGAGCGGCAACAGACCAGAGCGTCATCGTCGCCCACAGGCAGAACGCGGGAATAGCCGAAACCGCCAACGCGCCCGGAGCCAGCTGTTCCAAACCATCAGCGCTACCGTGGAACCAGGACGCAATCCTAATCGGCGACAGGTACAGGCCCAACACCGCAACCACCGCGAACACGGTCGCCGTCACCCGCAGCCACGCCGGCTGAACCGCAAAATAGGTGGGGAACGCATCCAGGATGAACACGGCAGCCAGCAGGGGCAGCAGCACGTTGTGGTGCGACCAGCTAATCGGCGACAGCGCCACCATCAAGGAGGCGGTCACCGCCACCTGCGCCAGCGCGGCACCGCGGCGTTCCAGCTGGTACAGCAGCGCGGCGGTCAGCACAATCGTGACCAGCGCCAGGGCGTAGTAGACGGGCTTCGCGGCGCTCTCAGAAAGACCGAAGTGTAGCAGCCAACCCTGAATCGAGACGTTATCCACAAAGTTCAGGCCACCCACACGGGAGGGGTTCGTCAGCGCGGAGAACCAGAACTCCGGCGCGTCCTTAGGCATCAGAATGAAACCCAGCGCAATGGTGCCGAAGAACGTCGCGCCCAGGGTCGCAATGCCCTTCCAGTCGCGACGGACCAGCAGAATCAGACCAAACACGAGCGGGGTCAGCTTCACGCCGCCCGCAATACCAATCAGCACGCCGCGCGGCACGCGGGTCGCCGGACGCACAAAATCGGCAAGAATCAGCGCCGTAATGAACGGGTTAATCTGAATCAGGTCCAGGGTGCGCTGCCACGGGCCCGCCGCCACCACCAGAATGGTCAGCATCGCAATCGTGCCGGCACGACCAAAGTACTGCTGCAGGGGCAGTTCGCGGCCGCGCGCATTCACGTAGTTGTAAATGATCGTGGAAATCCACCACGCCACCACAGCCGAACCGACCACCATAATGACCATGCCGACTTCCAGGGGCATAAACGCGAAGGGCAAGAACAGCATCGCCGCGAACGGCGGGTACGTGAACGGCGGCTTGATGACGCCGTGATCGTTCAGGGTCGGGGAGTATAGGTCCTGGGTAAAGCCCTCGTTATCGAAAATGGTCATTGCGCCCAGACGGTAGATGGAAAAGTCCATACCGGAGAAGGGGTTGGTGAGCATTTTGATGACGTATCCACCGCCAACAATGAGGATGAGTGCCACAATAGCGATTTTTCCCCAGATGGGGGTGGTGGAGTCAGTCCTTGTCACGAGGTGCTTGTCCTTACCTTGGTGCCGGCGGATGCGCGCGTAGGGTGGGCGGGCATCTGATTTTGGAATCCTAATAGTTTATCGCGCGCACCTGTGAAAGGTGCATTGGGGAGCAGGTTCACAGGGGGAGATTCGCAGGGGAAGAATCACTTGAGCACGCAAGCACAACTATCACGATATGAGCCGCCTTCATATGCACGTCATGTCTTCAAAATTGGTACTATCCGGGCAATATAATGGGCTTATTGGCACCCGCCCCAACGCAGGGGCAAGCGGTGCCGACCCGCACACCGACGTCCACGAACAACCAGCAGTGAAAGCAGTGATCACGTGAGTGAACATCTCGGCACCCCACCCGAAGGTGAGAACACGAGCGGCAAGCCCGCAAGCGTCTCCGGAGGCGGCTCCTCCGGCCTGAGCATTGGCGCGCGCCCGGCTGATGTGCCCGGCGCAAACCTCACCCCCGAAGAGATTGCACGCCGCGCATCCGGTCGCGGTACGTGGCATCGTCGCGCATCCAAGCCCGTCTCCCACTGGATGTTTACCCTTGTCGGCGTACTTCTGCTGCACAGGTTTATCCCGAATAGCGGCTGGCTGATGGTGCACATTGTCACCCTCGGCCTGATTACGAACTCGATTCTGATTTGGTCGCAGCACTTCACCGAAGCGCTCATGAAAATCAAGATTCCTGACGAGCACCGCGGAACCCAGGTGCGCCGAATCTTCATTCTGAACGCCGGTATTCTCGTGCTCATGATCGGCATGGTCGGTCAGCTGAGCGTGCCCGGCCTCTACGCCGCCACGGTGGTGGGCGCCCTCATTGTCGGGTCGATGGTCGCCTGGCACGGCATCTACCTGCTGAAGCAGGTGCGTCAGGCTCTGCCGTCGCGGTTCGGTGTGACCATTCTCTTCTACATTGTTGCGGCGCTGTTGCTGCCCCTCGGTGCGGCGTTTGGCGGCATGATTGCCTACCCGAACCTGTCCGGCACCCTGCATTCGCAGTTCTTGCTTGCCCATGAGGTCGTGAACGTGCTTGGCTTTGTCGGCATTACCGCGGTGGGTACGCTGGTGACGTTCTGGCCGACCATGCTGCGCACCAAGATGGTGGATAAGGCGCTCACCCACAGTCTGCGCGCCCTGTACCTGATGTGCGGTGGCTTAGCGTTGACCGTTGTCGGCGCGATTTTAGGGATGCGTCCGCTCGCCGCAGCCGGCCTGGTCGTCTACCTGGTTGCCCTGCTGATTGTCGCCTGGGTGATGGTGCGTACCCTGCGCACCAAGCGCCCGAACGAGTACCCGCCCATGAGCGTGGGTATGGGCTTCCTCTGGCTGATTGTTGGTGTAGCAGCGACCGCCTACCTGGTGGCGACCGTCCCCTTCGCGCAGCTGGACATGCGCGCCGTGACCCCCATCTTTGTGGTCGGCTTCCTGCTGCAGCTGCTGCTCGGCGCGATGAGCTACCTGCTCCCCCAGCGTATGGGCGGTGGCCCTGCGGTGGTTCGCGCCTCCAACAAGGAGTTCAGCCGTTTTGCTGCTGCCCGCGTGACCGCCGTGAACCTGGCGCTGCTCATCTTCATGATGCCCAGCTCCATGGTGGGCCAGTCCATTAAGATTGCCGTCGCTATCGTGGGTGCGTTGGCGCTCATGGCGTTCATTCCGCTGATGGTGCGCGGCGTGAAGGCGTCCGTGAATACCCGCAAGGAAATGATGGCAGCACGCGCCCGCGGCGAGAAGCCCGTCTTCAACCAGGAGGCGCTCACCCCGGAGCCCGTCCCGCATGCCAAGCAGAGCTTCCAGGCGGCGTTGGCGGTTGCCATGGCGTTCCTGCTGGGCTTCGCCGTGAACCCGTCCGCGCTGAACCTGCCGTCGTTCTCCTCGGCAGGTTCCGTGGCTGCAACCGGTCAGACCACCACCGTGCAGGTGAAGGCAACCAGCAACTACCGCTTCACCCCCGCCGAGGTGGAGGTCCCCGCAGGTAACCGCCTGGTCGTCGAGGTCACCAACGACGACCAGAGCATGACCCACGACCTGACCTTCGACAACGGCGCAACCACCGGCACCATCAACCCCGGCGAAACGAAAACCGTCGACGCCGGCATCATCAGCGCCGACCAGGAAGCCTACTGCTCCGTAGCGGGCCACCGCTCCCTGGGCATGGTGTTTAAGGTGAAGGCGACCGGCGCCTCCGCAAACCAGGTGGCGCAGGGCGGCCACAACCACGGTTCTGCGGGCACCCACAACCACGCGGCGTCGGGTAGCACCCCGACCCTCATGACCGTTGCGAACAGCAGGATTGACATGTCCGCAGCGCCCGGCAGCGGCTACAAGTACCGCGACCCGAACATCCCGGCACCAAACACCGCCGAGAAGGTGAACGGCAAGACCGTCCGCAAGGTCACCCTGGACGTGCAGGAGGTCGACCGCGAGGTCGCACCCGGCGTAACCGTCCACATGTGGACGTTCAACGGGCAGAACATGGCACCGATTCTGCGCGGCAAGGTCGGCGACATTTTTGAAATTACACTCATCAATAACGGCACGATGGGCCACTCGCTGGACTTCCACGCGGGCATGGTGTCCCCCGATAACACGATGAAGACCATCGCCCCCGGTGAGCGTCTCGTCTACCGTTTCGAGGCGAAGGCCGCCGGCATCTGGCTGTACCACTGCGGTACCGCCCCGCTGAGCCTGCACATGACTCAGGGCATGTACGGCGCGGTCATCATTGACCCGGCAGACCTCGACCCGGTCGATCACGAGTACGTGATGGTTCAGGGCGAGGCGTACCTGCACGACACCGGCAAGACCGCCTCCGACGGCAACAAGCTGGCGGAGAACTCGCCGGAGCTGATCGCGGCGGGCACCCCCACGCTGACCATGTTCAACGGCCACGCAACCCAGTACAAGGCGAAGCCTCTGCATGTGAAGAAGGGCGAGCGTATCCGTGTTTGGGTGATGGCGGCTGGCCCGAACCATGGCACGAGCTTCCACGTGGTCGGTTCGCAATTCGACACCGTCTACAAGGAGGGCGGCTACCTGATGCGCCGCGGTGCGGATGCGTTCGGCAGCCGTGACGGCCACAGCCAGGCACTCGATTTGGCGCCCGCTCAGGGCGGCTTCGTGGAGATGCAGTTCTTGGAGTCTGGCACCTACGTGTTCGTGAATCACTCCTTCTCGGAGATGGAGCGCGGTGCCGCCGGCAAGATCGTGGTCACTGATCGCTAGTAGTGGCTACCCGCTAAACCCTCACGCTAGGCGCTTCTAGCGCCCCGTGAGAGGTAGACCCCGCCCGGTGCATCCTGTGAATGGATGCGCCGGGCGGGGTCTTTCTGCGCTGTCTTGCTGTGCCGCCTTTCTGCCCCGCACAGGCTCCTACAGAGCCGATACAGAGCCAGCCCAGAGCCCCTGCACACGCCCCGGCAGGAGCCTGCACGCACATCGGCGAACTATGCTTTTAGCCTCATGGGCGAACTTTTCTTAGCCAGGAGCGGGCATGGTGCGCTAGTCTATAGGAATGGCAGATAGCACTTCGAGCGCCTCTTCCGAGCGTAACGCTACGAGCGCCTCCAACCACATTTCCGTTCCGGCGGATCAACAAATTTCTCCTCGGCAGCGTAAAGCTTTCCCGCTTCGCTTTCTCGCCGGGGTTCTTGCGCATTGGCAGATTATTGCCTCTGCGGTCCTTCTGGGTGGCGGTGTTGCCGGCTTGGCAGCCACCTACGACGATTACTGCGGCATGACGGAGCTTTCGTATGCTCCGGCGGCTCTCCGATCCGATTTTGAGGAGGGCTCTAAGGTGTCTGGTTTCCGTCCCGGCGTGCTGGCGGCGCAGATTGAGACCGAGAGCCACTGGCGTGTGGGCGTTGAGTCCCACCAGGGCGCTAAGGGTATTGCACAGTTCACTGATGATGCGTGGAGCGGCGGCCACTACAGCTTCGGCAATGGCGGTAATGTTCTGAACCCGCACGATGCGATTGCGGCGCAGGCACGCTACTTGGCTGAGTTGCGTACTCGTTTGGCGAAGTACGCCTCCAATGAGGATGAGCTACAGGATGTGGTTCTCGCCGGTTATAACGCGGGTCCGGGTTCTGTGGAGAAGTACGGCGGTGTTCCCCCGTATGAGGAGACTCAGAATTATGTGAAGTCGATTCGCGAGCTGGCGAATTCGAAGTATAAGCTGACCTGCTCTCCCGAGTACCAGTTCAAGCAGGCGAAGTTGAGCTTCGTTAATGGTGTGACTCCGGCGATGGCTGGTGTTCATGCGGATGGTACGGCTCTGTCCCCGGAGGAGTCGGCATCAGCTGCGGCGGAGGCTTCTGCTTCTGCGAGTGCTTCGACTCGTGCGTCTGCGAGCGGTTCTGCGGGTTCTTCGGTGAAGCCTTCGGCAACGAGTTCCGACCGCTAGATTCAGCTTTATTGAGTATTCCACTAGGCTATATAGCCGTCTGGGAATATTCCGCTTTATCTATAGTGAGCGGCTGATACCGGCCGCCACTACCCTACTATTCACTCTTATATTTACTCTTAACAGCGCGAGGCGCCGACCCCTATTCTCGGGGTTCGGCGCCTCGCACTTTTTAGAGCTGGAGCGTGCCTAGTTGAAGATGGCGCGCACGACCGAGTAGCCGGAGACCGGGTACACGGCGTTTACGGTTGCGGGCTTCTCGCTCTCGTCCGCGATCTCAATGGACTCGGTGCCGCGCAGCAGCTCCTCGAGCAGGATGCGCAGTTCCAGGCGTGCCAGGGGCGCGCCGGGGCAGACGTGGATGCCGTCGCCGTACACGAGGTTGCGGGACTGGTCGCGGTGCGGGTTGTAGGTGAGGGCGTCTTCGAAGGCGTCCTCGTCGCGGTTGGCGCTTGCCCAGTTGATGGTCACGCGGGAGCCGGCGGGCAGGGTGCGGCCGCCGAGTTCGGTGTCCTGAGTGGTGATGCGGCGGTTGGTGACGAGGGTGTCTTCGAGTCGCATGATTTCTTCGACGGCGAGGGCGATTTCGCTGCGGTCGTCGAGTGCGTTGCCGTCGGCGAGGGATGCGCGCAGGCGGTCCTGCTCGGCGCGGTTGCGTGCCAGGAAGTTGACGAATACGCCTACGGTTGCGGAGACGGTGGACAGCTCGCCCACGGTCCAGTTGCGGATGAGGCTGACGATTTCTTCGTCGGTCATGGTGCGGGGTTCTTCGCCGGGCAGCTGCACGGTGTCGGTGAGCAGTTCGGCGGTGACGTCCTTGGGGTTGCCGGCTGCGGCGTCCTCGCGGCGTTCATCGAGCAGCTGGCGGATGTAGCCGTCGAATTCGAGGGCAACCTTGGCGATTTCTGCGCGGTCACGGCGCAGGGTGGCGACGCGGTTCTTCTCGATCCACTCGGTGAGGGGCTGTTCGAGGCATGCGGGCCAGCCCATGAAGGCGTTCTGTACGCGCATTGCGTAGGCCTGTCCGAAGCCCTGCATGACGTCTACTTCTTCGCCGCGGGGAAGGTCCGCGATGAGGGTCTTCACGGCGTCGCGGATGACGGGTGTGAACTTTTCGAGGCGTTCGGGGGTGAAGTACTTGTCGTTGACCGCGCGGAAGGTGGTGTGTTCGGGTGCGTCCATGCCGTTGGGGACGGCGATGTGGCGGGTGGAGACGACGTTGGAGTAGATTTCGGGGTGGTCGAGTACGTGCTGTACGTCGGCGTTTTTGAAGACAGAGTAGCCCATGAATTCGTCGTGGGCGACGGGGCAACGGCGGCGCATTGCGTCGTAGGCAGCTACCTGGTTCTTCTGGACCTCTTCGCTTCGGAGGTCCCAGTCGTTGTGTACGTTCTCAGTCATTGTTCACCCGTGTTCGTTATAGAGTTGTGGCGTGCTGGATGCGGGCGTCCGGGCGATGCGTGTGGGCAGGGTCGGGCGTGCATTTCAGCACGTGAATCCATTAGTTCTTCTTTGACCGTATCATTTATGGGTTGGTGGCGCAGGGTAGGGGTTCCTTGCTTCTCCTTCAACGAACAGTGCGGTGGGGCGAGGGGCGGCGGGTCACGAGACGCACGAGGCGGGCGGCACCTCCACCGGGGAGGGGCCGCCCGCCTCATTCATACCTAAAACCGTCGGGTCTAGTGCTTGCGCGCGAAGCACGCCGTATTCACACTACAGGCCGCGGTAGACTTCTCGCCGATGACCAACTCGGAAGACCTCAACAACAACCGCACCGTTATCAATGGTGTACAGGATGCGGTAATTTCCTACTCGCGCCCTGTACCCTTCTTCGCCCTGTAGCTTCTTGACTCCCGCCATATAGGGGTCATCGCCAAGGGACCGGAGGCAGGCGATAATTTTCTCGAAGACTGCCCGGTCTTCTCGTTGGATTTTCTTCAGTTCTTTCGCTGCTTTGCGCGTCAATTCGACCCGGTACGCGGGGTTTGAGAGATGGTTTGCAGTCATCTGCATCCTTCAGGCAGAGCTTTAAATCTTAACCTCAACCTTAGCAGAAAAAGTGTACACTTTTTACATACTTTACATTGTAGTACTATATAAACTATATAAGTAGCCCCCTGGATGGAACCTGCACAGGAACTATCCTCGGAGCTAACGGACAAACCCCAGAAAGGAACCAGTCATGACTGTCACCACTCACCGGACTCGTTCCAATGTCACGACTCTTAAAGAACTCCGCGACAACCTCGGAACCAAAGTCAACGAAGCCGTGTTCTCCGGCGAACGCCCCCTCATCAGCCGCAACGGAAAGACTGTTGCCGCGCTCATCTCCTACGAAGATTTGAAGCTGCTGGAAGAGTACGAAGAGCTCCTCGACATTGAGGCTCTTCGCAAGGCACGCGCCGAAGATGACGGCTACCGCATCGGCCTCGACGAGTTCCTCGCAGAGAACCCTGCAGACTAGTCTTTCAACGCATATTGCGAGGCGGGCAGCACCTCCACCGGGGAGGGGCCGCCCGCCTCATTCTTGCCTAAAAACCGCCGGGGTTTAGCGCCCGCGTGCGGAGGGGTAGATACTGCCGTCCATCACGCCGCGCTCCACCTGCTCCAGGCTCACGCCGCGAGTCTCCGGCAGGTTGCGGAACATCAGTAGCGCAATAATCACGTTCACCACGGCAAAGCCGATGAAGGAGCCGGTCAGACCGACCGCACCCAGAATCACGGGGAACGCCAGCGACAGCACACCGTTCATCATCCAGCCGCTAAACGCCGAAATGCCCATACCCGCCGCACGCACACGCAGCGGGAACAGCTCACTCATAATCACCCACGTGGACACGTTCAGGCAGGTCTGCATCGCGCCCACAAAGCAGACGATGAGCACCAGCAGAATCCAGGGACGCGCCGCGTTATCGGCGGGCAACAGCATGGATGCGCCCGCAATCAGCACGTGGAAAAACGCGGTCGAACTATAGCCGGTAATGACCATGACGCGGCGCGGCACACGCTCCATCAGGCGCAGCGACAGGATGGAACCAAGCACCGCAATCGTACCCGGCGCAATGTTCGCAATGAGCGCCGCGGATTCGCTGAAACCGGCTTCCTTGAGCACCTTAATGCCGTAGTACATGATCGAGTTGATGCCGGTCAGCTGCTGGCCCGCACCAACGAGAATACCGACGAGCAGGATGCGCACGAACCAGCCACGCACGCCCACGCTTTCCTTACCCGCCGCATCGTTCTGGGTGGTCGCCTCCGCCTGCAGGGTGCGCTCGATGTCGGCAATCTCAGCCTCTGCACGTTCGGTGGAGCGAATACGCTTCATAACCGCCAGTGCCTGCTCACGCTTGCCGACGCGCAGCAGCCAGCGCGGCGACTCGGGTACTCGCAGCATACCGACGAACAGGCCGATGGCGGGTAGGGGGCAGATGGCGAACATCCAGCGCCACACGCCGTCGTGCTCGCCCCATACGTTGCCGATGAGGGCGTTCACGATGAACGCGGCAAGCTGACCGCCCACGACCATGAGCTCATTGCGGCCGGAGAGGGAGCCTCGAATTTCGTAGGGTGCGAGCTCTGCGAGGAATACGGGCACTACGGCGGAGGCGCCGCCGACCGCCAGGCCGAGCAGGGTGCGTCCGGTGATGAGTACGGCGACATTGGGTGCAAACACGCAGGTCAGGGCACCAATGAAGAAGATGGTGGAGAGCCCAATGATGGTGGTTCGGCGGCCGAACCGGTCAGAGATGCGGCCGCATCCGAGTGCGCCGATAGCGGCGGCGAAGGCGAGCGATCCGGTGACCCAGCCTTGAGTGGTGGAGTCCATACCGAGTTCGCGGCTCATGGGTTCGAGCGCGCCGTTGATCACTCCGGTGTCGTAGCCGAAGAGTAGACCTCCGAAGGTGGCGATGAGTGCGATGATGCCGAGGTATCGGCTGTGCTTCCCGGTGCCCAGAGGGGGCAGGGTGGAGGCGGTGCTCTGTGCGCTCATGGTGTCCTTTGATGTGCCGGTGGCGGGTGGTCCTGCCGGAGCTGGTTCCAGGCGGCAGGGGTGGGTACATAGGTAAGGTGAGGTGCGTCAGGTTAGACGCACCTCACCTAATCCTAGCGAAAACGTTCGGCGGGTGATATTTATTTCTCACCACGGACATTTTTCAGCGTATATTACGGCCAACATATGCGACCGCATGAGTGCCCCTTTAAGAAGGAGCACCGTTTAGAACAGCGCGATCTTCTCGGGTGCGGGGAAGATGGCGTCCAGGGCGGCGAGGTCCTCAGCGTCGAAGCGCAGGCATGCCGCCTGTGCGTTGGCGCGCACCTGTTCGGCGCTGGTTGCACCGGCAATGACGGAGGTGACCGGCGACTGCTGCGCGAGCCAGGAGAACGCCGCCTGCACCTCGGTGATGCCGCGTTCGGTGCAGAAGGTGTGGAAGGCTTCGAGCTGGTCCCAGTTGGCGGCGTCGAGCACGTTCTTCTTGGAGTGGGACAGACGCGAACCGGCGGGAATGTTGTCTCGGCGGTACTTGCCGGTCAGCAGGCCGTTAGCGAGCGGGAAGTACGGTAGCACACCCATGCCGAAGTGCCGTGCGGCGGGCAGGATTTCGAGTTCTGCGCGGCGGTCGAGCAGGTTGTAGTGGTTTTCAGCGACGATGAACCGTTCGGTGCCGAGTTCACGGGCGCAGTGTTCGGCGTGGGCGAGCTGCCAGCCGGAGAAGTTGGAGTGGCCCAGGTAGCGGACCTTACCGTCGCGTACGAGCTGGTCGAGAGCGCTGAGGGTTTCTTCGATGGGGGTGTTGGGGTCGGGGCTGTGGTAGAAGTACAGGTCGATATAGTCGGTGCCGAGGCGGCGGAGGGACCCTTCGACGGCGCGCATAATGTAGCGGCGGGATCCGCGGGCGTTGCGGTCGTTGCCGTTGAGGTCGCCGACGGGCAGACCGAATTTGGTGACGATGGTCAGTTCGTCGCGGTCGAGGCCGAGCTGGGTGAGGGCGGTGCCGAACATGGTTTCGGAGAGGCCGGGTTCGGCGCCGTAGAGGTCGGCGATGTCGAAGAAACTGATGCCGGCGTCGACTGCGGCGGCGATGACTTCGTTGGTGCCTTCTTGGGTGCGGGTGGGGGTGCCGGGGCGGCCGAGGTTATTGCAGCCGATGCCGACGCTGGGTACGACGAGGCCGGAGTTGCCGAGCCTGCGGTAGACGGGAGATTCAATACGTTCCATGCTTTTAACTCTACGTTGTGCGGGTATGTTGCGAGGTTATTTCCCTTCCAGTTGGGAGGCGAAGAGCTTCCTGAAGCGTGATGTGGGGTCGGTCGTTAGGTCCCGGTAGGTTCCTTGCTCCACCACACACCCACCATCCAACACCACCACAG
>NZ_KV808408.1:833491-845096 GCF_001812285.1 Rothia sp. HMSC065B04 | reverse complement strand
TGTTGTTTGCGTTCACTGTATGGTTTTTGGATAATAACCCTGGGCTTCCTTCGGGAGGCTGAGGCTTTTTATTCGGAAGATTTTCCGTGGTTATAGCAAGAGGGAAACGCCTGGTTCCATTCCGAACCCAGAAGCTAAGACTCTTCGCGCCGATGGTACTGCACTTTTGTGGGTGTGGGAGAGTAGGTCACCGCGGGTTTTTTATTCAAGAGGGGAAGACCTTATAGGTCTTCCCCTCTTTTTGTGTACCCAAAAACTTTTGAACCGAAAGCCCCATAACTCAGCAGAGGTACAGAGACGCAGCAGAGAAGCAGGGGAACATGGTTGCAGAGCCAGCCCGACAGCGTGCCAGCCTACTGCAGAGGTAACGAGATGGGGAGTTCACAGATCCGCCTGAATGACGAAGCAGAGGGCACGGTGGAGAAACTCTTGGTACCTTAACAACAAGAGCAATCCACATCTCTACCCGAACGAGTAGAGAACACGCAAAGGAGCATCATCATGGCCGATGAGAAGAGCATCTACGAGCGCTGGAGCGAAGAACGCCTCGACCCGCCCTTCCCCAAAGAATGGGGGCTGGATGAAGAAGATGAAGCCGAGCTGCTCTGGCCTATCTGGCCCCTGCTGTTCATGGGGGAATCTGATACTGAGCAGTACGTAGAAACCATCACCGATTATGTGATGGACGTACTCGGTCTGGAATACGATGGGGAGAATGAAGACAGCAAGCTCTGGGAGAAGCGCGTAGAGGACTACGTGGAAGAGCTCATCAAGCGTCGTCGTGCATTCGCCGCTGAGCTGGGCATTACCCCCGAAATGCAGAAGAACTCCAACCTCAACCGTGCCTTCGCAGCGCTCGAAGAAGAAGGAGTTATCGCACGACAGAACTTCACCTGCTGCGGTACCTGCGCCTCCGCAGAAATCTGGGACGAGATCGACGATAGCCGTGAATGGAAGGGATACATCTACTTCCACCAGCAGGACACCGAAAGCCTCGCTGAGAGCGGCGGTACCTACGTTGGGTTCGGCTCCTTCCTCGCCTACCCCAGGGACGAAAATGAATGGAACGCGCTGAGCGATGCGCAGAAGGAAGAGATTAGTGCTCTTCACAAGAAGCTTTCCGTGGAGCTCATGAA
This sequence comes from Rothia sp. HMSC065B04, assembly GCF_001812285.1. Taxonomy (NCBI): domain Bacteria; kingdom Bacillati; phylum Actinomycetota; class Actinomycetes; order Micrococcales; family Micrococcaceae; genus Rothia; species Rothia sp. HMSC065B04. The sequence goes on along the minus strand of NZ_KV808408.1, from coordinate 843,960 downwards.
GGACACTATTATCCCCGTACTGGAGAAGCACGGCCTGAACGTGGAGTGGAAGGGGAACTTCGACACCCGCCCGTTCATTGGGGGAGTAGAAATCTACAACATTCCCTAGCAGCTGGTGAGCTGAACCGGATGGGTGCCTCGGCGCTATACTTGTGCGCTACTTGTGGCAGGGGAGAGGAGCCTCCTAATGCTACAGAAGTTTACAAGGAAAATAAGCTGAGAGCGTGAGAATCGACATCACAGCATCTCAGCCAGGGTATTAACTAGCCGATAAGGCACCCATTCGGTAGGCTAGACGGGTAGCGCGGTACATCCACGAGATAGACCCCACGACAGAGCGTGAGTAGAGCCAGCCTTCACGGTGGCACCTGCTCGACATGACTTTCAGCTGTTTCAAACGGCAGGAAGCTAGACCTCTGGAGCTATACCCTGACGGGTGCTTACTCTATAAGGGGTAGGCTAGAACAGTGGATGAACCGCCACCCATATTCCCAACCAAAGGAGCAGGCATGTCGACCGACGCCCGCGAAAAAGCCCGCCAGATTGCGGCCCAGCAGGCCAAGAAGAGCCCCAGCCAGGCAAGCCGCCGCTGGCTCCAGTTCGGCGTACTCGCCGTGGTCCTCATCATCGTAGGTATCATCGGCTTCGTCGTAGTCAACGGCAACAAGAACACCAAGGTAGCAGAAAGCGGCCCGGTGCCCTCCAGCGCCAACGAATACGGTGGCATTGTGCTGACCAAGGACGGCATCGTCCAGAACTCCTCCACCCAGGAGAACCGCGACTTCAAGCAGCTCGCAACCTCGACCTCCTCCGTGACCCCCATGGTCAACGGAACCGCAGCAGCAGTCAACACCATGCCCCCGGGCGTGCAGACCGCTGAAGAGGCATCCAAGAACGGCCAGCCCGTACGCGTGACCATCTTCCAGGACTACAACTGCGTGCACTGTGCAGAGTTTGAGAAGAAGTACGGTGAGGAAATCCAGAAGCTCGTCGAAGACGGCACCATCACCCTGGAAATCCGTAACCTGACCTTCCTGGACCGTTCCTCGCCCACCGCATACTCCGCACGTAACGCGGCAGCAGCATACTCCGTGGCAAACCAGGTCAGCACCCACGACTTCCTGAACTACCAGCGTGAGATCTTCACCCACCAGGGCAGCGGCGACATGAACAACCAGCAGATCGCCGACATTGCTTCGAAGTACCACGCCTCCATCGGCTCCGATATGAACGATGGCAAGTGGCGCCCCTTCGTGGACGTGGTCAACGCTGAATCCGCAAAGAACGGTATTAAGGGTACCCCCACCGTCTTCGTTGATGGTGACCAGTACACCAGCAACGACTTCAGCACCTTCCTGAAGGAAAAGATCGAAGCTAAGAAGAAGTAACCGCTTCGATACAGGAAAACCCGGTAACCTCCACGCGAGGCTACCGGGTTTTTCCATACACGGTGATGAGTACGAGGGGTGGGTGAGCAGCATACAGAGGTGGTGCTCATAAGGGGTAAAACGAAGGAAACGAACATACTATCACCCCATAATTTAGAAGTATTCTCAACCAAACCCTAAAAGAACAACTAAGCAGACTCAACCAAGAGAATAAGGTACACTGGACAGGTTGCCTCCTTAGCTCAGTTGGCCAGAGCATCTGTCTTGTAAACAGAGGGTCACCGGTTCGAATCCGGTAGGGGGCTCAGAAAAATCCTGGTTCGCACCAGCCTCATAGCAGAGGTGCGGATCAGGATTTTATTGTACGAGTGTCCTGTAGTGTCTAAGGGACCCGCACTAGCACATCGACATCCATCCTGAGGAACCGAGAATGTCTGAAACCTCCGGAACCCCGCAGGCTCCCGCCTCGCAGGGAACCTACACCACCGCCCCGCGCAGCATCAAAGCACGCGAAGCCAGCGACTACCCCCTCGAAGAGTTCATCGAATCGCGAGGATTCCGCCCTGAAATTCAGGGCCTGCGAGCCTTCGCCGTGCTCCTCGTGGTGCTCTATCATGTCTGGGTCGGCAAAGTCTCCGGCGGCGTGGACGTCTTCCTCTTCATCTCCGCCTTCCTGCTCTCGCTCTCCTTCATGCGCAAGATCAACGAAGGCAAACCCCTCAATCTCTTCAGCTACTGGATGCACGTCTTCCAGCGACTGCTACCCGTAGCCACCGTGGTTATCGCGGGTACCACCATTGCGTCCTTCTTCGTGCTCGCGCCCAGTCGCTGGTCGCAAACCGTAACCGACGCAAGGAGCTCCCTGTTCTACTTCCAGAACTGGAACCTTGCGTTCAGCTCCGTAGACTACTACGCCCAAAACGCTTCCGTGAAGTCACCCTTCCAGCACTTCTGGTCGCTCTCCATCCAGGGACAGATCTTCATCATCTGGCCCCTGCTCTTCGCCGCAGTAGCCTACGTCGTGCACCGATTCCGCGGGAACCTCTTCACCACCGCGGTATTCATCTTCAACACGGTGTTCGTCGCATCCCTGACCTTCTCCATCGTCGAAACCGACACCAACCAGGGATTCGCCTACTTCGACACCCGCACCCGCCTGTGGGAATTTGCCATTGGCACCCTGCTGGCAATGCTCACCCTCAAGTGGAAGGCACCCGAGAAGGCTCGAGTAGTTATGGGCTGGGTCGGCATTATTGGTCTGGTCACCTGCGGCGCAATCCTGCCCGTTGAACGAGCGTTCCCCGGCTACCTGGCGCTTTGGCCCGTGATCTCCGGTGCGCTCGTCATCATGGCAGGCCGTACCAACAGCCGCTGGGGCATCGATCGACTACTGGTCTCCGCACCCCTGCAGAGCCTCGGCAACATCTCCTACGCCCTGTACCTGGTGCACTGGCCCATCCTCATTCTCTACAGCAGCGCCGTCGGTACCTCCCGCGTGAACTTCATCGAAGGCGCTGTCATCATCCTTGCCTCCATCGGCCTGGCATGGTTGCTCATCCGCTTCGTCGAGAAGCCGCTGCGCTACCGCAAGGACCCCTTCGTACCCTGGCTCATGATGAAGATGCGCTTCAAGACCATCTTCTCGGTCAAGACCTGGGCAGACCAGCTCGCCTTCATCCTCGCGATCTTCCTGGTCGCAGGCGTACCCCTGGTAGCCGCACAGGCATGGGTAGGCTACCGCAACACCCAGTCCGAGCAGAACGCCGAACTGCAGGTACAGACCGCCAGCGAAAACTACCCCGGCGCCCGCGCTATCGGCGGCGCCCAGCAGGGACTCATTGACAACCCCATCCCCTCCGGCGGTGACGTCAAAACCCAGTTCGACGGACTGAGCGACCCCTGCGTTGGCGGCTTCGCGCCCTCCGACCCGGCACTCGCCAAGTACTGCAGCCTGCAGAAGTACGGCCCCGAGGACGCACCGCTGACCATGGTCATCGGTAACTCCCACGCCGAACAGGCGCTGAGCATCTTCAAGCCCATCGCAGAACAGACCAAAACCAACCTGCAGACCTACCTGCTCGGTGGCTGCCAGTACCCGGTCCGCGCCGTCAACGCCAGCAACGAATGCTCGGAATTCAACACCAAGATGACCGAGGAAATTCTCAAGCGTAAGCCGCAGACCGTGGTGCTCATCGCCACTGTTGCCCAGGCACGATCGAACGACGAACGAGTCGACCCGAGCCTCGACGAGACGGTCCGCCGCCTCACCGAGGCAGGAGTCCAGGTCATCGGCCTGCGCGATAACCCGCGCTTCGAGTACAACATCTACGAATGCGCTCAGAAGGCCGGTGCCGACAAGAGCTCCTGCGCACGACCCGCAAGCGACAAGTACGCCGCCGAAAACCCTGCAAAGGAAATCTTCGACAAGTACCGCAACCAGGGTGCCGTCATGGTGGACCTGAAGGACGTGTACTGCCCGGACGGCATGTGCAGCCCCGTGGTTGGAAACATCTACGTCTACATCGACGACAACCATGTCTCCAAGACCTACAGCCGCACCATGGCTCAGGAAGTCTTCCAGCGTGCAGCGGAAGGCGGCTGGCTCGTCAACGGAAAAGTGAACTTCTAAAGTTCGCCGATATAGCGGATCCCCCGTGCTGTTCTACAGAAGTGTGAACGGTTCGGGGGATTCGCTATATTCTGACCCGAAATTAGGATAGGCTAAGTTAGGAGGCTCCCGGGAAAAGCCTTAGAGAAGAAAGGACGCCATGAAAGAAATCACCGAACGCACCCTCAAAGTAGAGAACGTCAGCCTCGGCTACGGCGAAACCACCATCGTCAAAGACCTCTCCCTCGAATTCCCGAAGGGCAAAGTTACCGCCATCATCGGCCCCAACGGCTGCGGTAAATCCACCCTGCTACGCGGTGTCTCCCGACTGCTCAAGCCGCTCAACGGCGACTTCACCCTCGACGGCAAGTCAACCCACGAATACTCCATGAAGGGCTTCGCCCGCATGGTCGGGCTCATGCCCCAGCACCCCATCGCCCCCGAAGGCATTACCGTAGCCGACCTGGTCTCCCGAGGACGCTACCCCTACCAAGGCCTCTTCAAACGCAATAGCGCCGAAGATGACGAGGCGGTTGCTTGGGCTCTCGAAGCCACCGACACCATGTCCCTTGCCGAACGACAGGTCACTGAACTCTCCGGCGGTCAGCGTCAGCGCGTCTGGATTGCCATGGCGCTCGCCCAGGAAACCGACATTCTACTGCTGGACGAGCCGACCACCTACCTCGATCTGGCACATCAGGTGGAGCTACTCGACCTGCTCTCGGACCTCAACGAACAGCGCGGCACCACCATGATCATGGTGCTGCACGAACTGAACCTCGCCGCTCGAGTCGCTGATTACCTCGTCGCTATGAAGGACGGCTCCATCGTCGCCCAAGGCGAAGCACACGAAGTGCTCACCCGTGAGAACCTGCACACCATCTTTAGCCTGAAGGCCGAGGTCGCGGACCCGTTTAACGACGGCAGTGTAGTGGTGGTACCCCATCCCCGGAGTGCGTCCACCGTTGCCGGTTCAGCTGTCGCATCCTAAGAAACCCCCGCTCATATCTGAAGAAGAACCCTCAACAGTGGGATACTGGAAAGCAGGACGCACCGAAAGCTAAGCGAAGAAGCCGGTACACCGCGCAGGTGTGCCGGCCTCTTCCACAGAAGGGTCATTCTCTATAGAGGCCCGGAAAGAAGAACACAATGACGACCCCGCTCCTAGACCCCAACGGCAAGCTCAACGGTGAATCAGTACGCTACGTGGCAATCGGCGACTCCTTCACCGAAGGCGTGGGCGACGTTGACCGCCGCCGCCCCAACAGCTTACGCGGCTGGGCAGACCGCGTTGCCGAAGGCCTCGGTGCAGTAGACCCGCAGGCGCAGTACGCAAACCTTGCTATCCGCGGCCGCCTGCTCGGTCCCATCCTGGATGAACAGCTGCCTCGAGCCCTGGACCTCTGCCCCAACATTGTCACCTTCTACGGTGGCGGCAATGACATCATGCGACCCAACGTGGATATTGACCAGCTCATGACTCACGTAGACGAAGCCTTCGCCACCCTGCGCGGCGAAGGAATCGAAGTGCTTACCGTAACCGGCCTGGATGTACAGGGCCAGGGCCCCTTCGCCCGTACCCGCGGCCGTACCGCCACCTACAACGAGCTACTGCGTGGTATCGCTGAGGACCACGGCGTGCACATTATCGACTACTGGCGCTGGAACGACTTCCTTGATTGGCGTCTGTGGGCTGACGACCGCCTGCACATGAACGACCTCGGCCACGAACGCTTCGCATCTCGCGTACTGGCGCAGCTCGGCCTGCCCGGTGTGATCACCGAATCGGTACTGCCCCCGGAGGTGCAGCTGACCGCCCGCGAGAAGATCGAGCAGGAGGCACGCTGGGTCCGTGAGTTTGCCCTGCCGTGGATCGGTCGCCGACTGAAGGGTACGAGCTCCGGGGACGGTGTGAGCCCCAAGTACCCGCAGTGGGTGCCCGCGGCAAGCCTTAAAAACTAACGCCCTTAAGAACTAATGCTGAGGGGTGCACGTTACGGCGTAAAACTGTATGCCGGGGGGAGCGCCCTGTGCTGTATCTGTACCGTATTTGTGCCCGCATCTACGCCGTAACTGGAACGGTAAATCCGCCGTTACCCGTACCGTTGCGACCCCTTAAACCGCCCTTTAAAACCGGGGCGGAAGCGTTAAAACGAGAGTTAAAAGCTCTTTAAACGCGTATTTAAGCCCGTTTAATAGCCCTGCGCACACCGCAAGAAGCGGTGGCGCGGGGCTGTTTAAGGCTTAAATCCGGCTTAAGCTGTTAATCTCACAACATGAATTTCACCGGTGTAATTTATCCCCGGTCACATAGAGAACATCCGTTCTTAAAAAGGCGCATTAACGCCTGACTAGGGGCGTTAAAGAATTCCTTAAAAACATCTGGACTTGCAAAAACAACCATTTTTGATAGAATGGATAGGTATGTTTGCCGCTCGAAGGCAGGCGTGCATCCGCGAATCGAGCACTTCGCTTAAACGAGATGCAATTGGCTCAGAACACCGAGATTCCGCGGATTTTTAAGGCAAAATCCGGCGTGCAGGCTTGCACGAACCCCCGTATTTACCTAGAATTTAACGCTGTTCGTAGTGGTGGAAACGCCTCTCGACACTAATAAGCTTCACCGTTTTTCCCGCGGCGGGGATCGATGCGTGGCCTCTCACCCACGTGACGATCTCAAACACTCTAGCCCGGCGAATAACCCGGTGCTTCTACATTGGTGGCGGGACGCTCACGAGTAACATCGACTGCGTACCGTCATAAAAGTCAATCAATAAAGGAGTGAAACATGGCAGCAGTCTGCCAGGTGACCGGAGCTGTTCCCGGCTTTGGACACAGCATTTCGCACTCGCATCGCCGCAACAAGCGTCGATTCGACCCGAACGTTCAGAAGAAGACCTACTGGGTTCCTTCGCTGCGTCGTAAGGTAACCCTGAACGTGTCCGCTAAGGGCATCAAGGTTATCGATGCTCGTGGCATCGATGCCGTTGTTGCAGAAATCATCGCACGCGGGGAGAAGATCTAGTAAATGGCATCCAAGGCTAAGGACCTCCGTCCTATCATCAAGCTCAAGTCCACTGCTGGCACCGGTTACACCTACGTGACCCGTAAGAACCGCCGCAACAACCCCGACCGTATGGTGCTGAAGAAGTACGACCCCGTCGTTCGCAAGCACGTTGACTTCCGAGAGGAGCGCTAAGAATGGCTAAGAAGTCCAAGATCGCTCGCAACGAGCAGCGCAAGGTCATCGTCGCTCGCTACAACGAGAAGCGTATCGCGCTGAAGAAGACCCTGATCGACGAGAACGCTACCCCCGAGGAGCGCGAAGCAGCACGCGTGGCACTGCAGAAGCTGCCCCGCAACGCTTCCCCCGTTCGCGTGCGTAACCGCGACCAGATCGACGGCCGCCCCCGCGGTACCTTCCAGAAGTTCGGTATCTCCCGCGTGCGCTTCCGCGAGATGGCACACCGTGGCGAGCTGCCCGGTATCACCAAGTCCAGCTGGTAAATCTGGTATTTTAGTTCCTAAACGGTTTTCCGTCGCAAGACGGTCACTCGCTTTAGACTCAAATCTAAGTCTCTGGAAGGGGCACCCTAATGGCTAAGAACCGTACCGAACTCGTTGCAGAGGTTGCAGAGAAGTCTGGCAAGAGCCAGGCAACTGTCAACGCAGTCCTCGACGCAGTGTTCCAGGTTTTCGAGTCTTCCGTCTCCAAGGGCGAGAAGATCACCATCCCCGGTTGGATGGCAATCGAGCGCACCGACCGTGCAGCTCGTACCGGCCGTAACCCGCAGACCGGCGAAACCATCCAGATTCCCGCCGGTCACGGCGTGAAGCTGACCGCAGGCTCCAAGCTGAAGGCAGCAGTCGCTAAGAAGAAGTAATTCTTGAGACTTTGAATCTGCTAAAAGACCCCCACCAATATGGTGGGGGTCTTTTAGTATGCCCAGATGTTCTCTTGCTGATAGGGCATGGGTTGCTGGGGGAGGCAGAGCGGCTGGAGGGCTGGGAGGGTGCGCGCGGCGGGGAGCGTGCACAAGGTGGGTCTTCAAGACCCTAACCCTTAACTCGAGCATAAGATACAGAAAGTAGCTCGGTTTCACAGGGGAAGCTATGATGGGCTACAGAAAAATAAAGAAAATTTATACATTTAAGCAGAAAGCTATGCATAAGCTGAGCGAAAATCCGCGACTATGAAACCCCACTGGGAAAAATACTTATACATTGCCGTCCGGACACAGCTTAAACACAGCAAACTAAAGCTCAATCTTAGACTCACACCCTAAGCTGGAATCACCGGATAAGGAAAAGCCACACACCATACAAGCGGCTCAACCCCCAACCGGAAAAACAACCATACAAACCCCGGACGACCGACCCTCCGGGACTCACAAGGAGAACCCCTCATGGCACGCCACGCTCAGCGTACTTCCGCGCAGCCCACCAACCACCGCCTCCGCACCGGCGCGGCAGCACTGTCCCTGGCAGCAATCGCAGCACTCGGCCTGAGCGCCTGCGGTGCACAGAACACCTCTAACCCGGCACCCACCGCCACCGCGACCGCCAAGGCATCCTCCACCGCCGACGCGGCAGTCAACGCGGGCAACGGCAAGGTCACCGTCAAGGCAAGCGACGCAGCCTCCCCGAGCGCTACCGCAAGCAGCTCGCAGGGTACCGTCACCGTCACCGAAGGCGGCGTAACCGTCAGCGGTGCTGATGGCACCGGGGTCACCGCAGACGCTAACGGTAATGTGACCGTCAACGGCGGCTCGGCTTCCAGCAACGCCGGCTCCTCCGCAAAGGTCGACGAGAAGGCCGGCGAGACCACCGCCAAGAGCGGCTCGAATGGCTCCAGCACCGTGACCGTCGACAGCGGAACCGTCAGCGCAGCCAACGGCTACACCCTCATCGAAATCAAGGCCGACGGCGGCTGGTCCTACCACGCACCCAACGGCGACATCATTGAGGTACGAGCTGACGGCTCCTGGGAGCGCGTTGGCGATGGAGGCGTCGTTGAGGTCGATGCTGACGGCTCCTGGGAACAGACCGGTGAGAACGGCGTCATTGAAGTAGAAGCTAACGGCACCTGGGAACAGACCGGCGGCAGCGGCACGATTAAGGTACCGACCGTTCCCGCCAAGCCCGCTGGCGCTACTGTTAACCCCGTCAAGCCCGTCACTCCCCGTAACTAACTGAAGTGGCCAGCCGATAAGCCGGGCGGAAACGTGGGATATCCCACCCGCTAGAATGCGGATAAACGCCCGCCGGCTCGGATAAAAGCCCCCAAACTCGATAGAATTAACGCGGTTGGTTACACCGATAATTGTTATGGAATCCCACAAGGATCCTGCGCACGACGCGAATACGTCGCCAACTAGCCGCACCATACTAACAACCACAAGGAGAAACAATGGCTATCGCCCCCGCAATGAAGAAGACCACCGCGGTTCTGTCCATCGCTTTCGCAGGCGCACTGGGCCTGAGCGCATGCGGCTCCCAGTCCTCTTCCACCACCACCGCGACTGCATCCGCATCCGCTTCGGCAACTGCGTCCGCAAGCGCATCGGCTAAGGCATCCTCTGCGGCAACCACCTCTGCAGCTTCCGCTTCTGCTACAGCAGATGTGAAGGTTGACAAGGACGGCAACGTCACCGTCAAGGCTAACGACGGCGAAGGCAACTCCGCAGACGTGAAGGTCGGCGCAGACGGCAAGGCATCCGTAGACGCTAAGGACTCCGAGGGTAACTCCTCCAAGGTAGAGTCCGACGAAAAGGGCACCAAGGCTGAGTCCAAGGACTCCGAGGGCAACGCAGCATCCTCCTCCACCGTTGAGGGCGACGTTATCGTTTCCGAGGACGGCGGCTGGTCCATTCAGGGCGACGAAGGTCAGGTAGCTGTACAGGCTGACGGCTCCTGGAGCCGCCAGGACGCAAACGGCCAGGTTGCAGTCAAGGCTGACGGCTCCTGGAGCATCCAGGCTAACAGCGGCCTGCAGGCAACCGTGGACGCATCCGGTGAAGTAACCTCCATCGTTGGCGGCGAGAAGGCAGATCTGAAGGCTCCGAAGGTTCCCGCAAAGCCCGCACAGGCTAAGGTCACCCCCGTCAAGCCCGTTCAGCCCAAGAAGTAATAAGCTGACCAGTGCATAACAAACGCCCCGTGCGCATCCGAACGTGATGCGTGCGGGGCCGTTTTGCGTCTTCAAGTTGCGCTGAACTCCTAGGGAAAATAGGAAGCTTCGCATAACTGTTGTTAGGATTAGGGAGGCGCTCAGAATCTAGCTCTCACTCAACTCTCACTCAACAAACAACCACACTATAGGTCTCCCCGGCATAGCACGGGGATCTACCAGAAAAGAGAACACAGTGAAGAAGTCTATGGCTGTTCTGTCCCTGAGCCTCGCCGCGACCTTCGGTCTTGCAGCTTGTAGCTCCAACGCCAAGGCACCCGCCGAAAGCCAGAGTGCATCCGCG
>NZ_KV808408.1:810404-833391 GCF_001812285.1 Rothia sp. HMSC065B04 | reverse complement strand
CCGAAAGCCAGAGTGCATCCGCGAGCGCGTCTGCCTCCTCCAGCGCGTCTGCGAACGCATCCACCTCGACAGCTACCTCGGCAAGCGCATCTGCAAACCCAAATAGCTCGAGCTCCTCCGCCAAGGAATCCGGAAGCCAGAAGGGTGGCTTGTCGGGTGCATCCGCCATTCCTACGGACGCCACCGATAGTAGCTACGGCCCGAAGGTCTACGAGCATTACAAGGAAATCGTCGAAGAGGCTAAGAAAGATTACTCCACCAAGAGGACTACGAATACTGAAGGTAACGTGTACGCTGACCCTGATGGAAGCATCGCTGTTGTCGAAACTCAAAACGGTAGCTACATCAGCATCGAGAATGACGGCAGCTGGGTACGTGTGACCCCTGAAGGCGAGGTTATCGCCGTGACTGAGAAGGGCGGCTGGGCCGCTGTCAAGCCTAACGGTGAAATCATTAACGTTGATGAGAACGGCGCAGCATCCATTATGAACGTTAAGACCTCGGAGATTTCGGACGACTACCAGTCCGTGGAAGTGCCTAAGACCCCGGCTCCTGTGGGAGATTTCCCTGCCCCGAAGAAGCCCGTTAAGCCGACCAGCCTGGCTGCGAACTAAACGTATCCACCACTTAGCTGGCGACTAGCTAGACCCGCACGCCCCGTGCGCATCCGAACGTGATGCGTGCGGGGCGTTTCTGCGCGCTTGCAGAGTACCGCCAGGATGAGGTGCTAGGCTGGACGCGGGAAATAACGCCCGCTCAACAAGTCCCACCCGTACGGACACCCCGGACGCCCAGCGCAGTTCGGAACCTACCAGAAAAGAGAACACAGTGAAGAAGTCTATCGCTGTTCTGTCCCTAAGCCTCGCCGCAACCCTCGGCCTTGCCGCGTGCAGCCCCACCAACATCAAGGCACCCGCCGAAAGCCAGAGTGCATCCGCGAGCGCGTCTGCATCGGCGACTGCCTCCGCAAGTGCGTCGGCTACCGCTTCCGCGAGCGCATCCTCCGAGTCCAAGGCAAGCGCATCGGCATCCGGCTCAGCAAGCGCATCTGAGAAGAGCTCTTCAGATACCAAGGGCACCGATAGCAGCTCCAGCGACAACGCCGCAGTCGGAATCGGTAAGCAACGATACAACGTCTTCAAGAAGGGCGCTGAACAGGCCAAGAAGGACCCCAACACTAAGAAGAGCACCAACGCTGACGGCGCCGTGTACACCGACACGAAGGAAGGCGCCTCCATCGTCGAAGCTAAGAACGGTGACTACATCCTGATCAAGGATGACGGCGGCTGGATCCGCGTTAGCCCCGACGGATCGCTCAGCAGCGTCAGCGAATCCGGCGACTGGAGCGTCATCAAGACCAACGGCGACACCATCGCTGTTGATGAGAACGGTGAAGCTACCATCACGAACGTTGTCACCGGTGAATACTCCCAGGACTACAAGTCGCTGGAACTGCCCAAGCCCCCGGCCCCCGTGGACGGCTACAGCACCGCCCCGAAGGAAGGCGTGAAGCCGACCAGCGCCAAGACCCACGAGTAGGCAGACCCGTACAGGGGTAGCCGTTCGTAGCGCCTTTCAAAGCTTGAACGCCCCGTGCGCATCCGATAGCGATGCGTGCGGGGCGTTTTGCGTCTTCAAGCTACGCTGAGAAGAGCCGTGAAAGTAGCGGGGGAGGGGAAGCGCCGCAACATCTCAGGGAGCTTTCAGGTCACGGTGCTAGCATGATGGCGTACACCGGGTAGCCCGTGTACAGGTCAACCACACCACGCACTGCGCCGTCGCAGAGCGGCGCATACAGAAAAGAGAAACTACAGTGAAGAAGTCTATTGCTGTTCTGTCCCTGACCATTGCCGGTGCCCTCGGCCTCGCAGCCTGCGGCGGCAACTCCGGCACCAACTCCAACTCCTCCGCATCGGCAAGCGCGTCCGCTTCTGCAACCGCCTCCGCAACTGCCTCGGCACCCGCAAGCACATCCGCAGCAGCAACCAGCGCAAGCACCACCTCCGCAGCAGCTGAAACCACCAAGGCAGAAACCAAGACCACCCAGGGCACCATCAGCGCCCCCAGCGGCCTGCCCAGCGAAGCCGCTGAAGCGCTCCAGAAGGGTCAGGAAGCCGCCCAGCAGGGAGCCTCCGCAGGCTACACCGCCAGCAAGAAAGCCCTGGATCAGCTCAAGGAGCAGTCCGGCGTGAAGAAGGTGCAGACCAGCGACGGCACCGTCTACTACACCAATGAACTTGCCGCATTCGAAGCCAAGGACGGCGCTATCGTCAGCATCCAGAATAACGGTGTGTGGACCAGCATGGACTCCAACGGTACAACCATCGTCGTGAAAGAGGACGGCTCCTGGATTAAGACCAACCCCAAGGACAACCTCTACACCGTTGTCAATGCAGATGGCACCGCATCCGTGCTGAACACCAAGACCTTTGAGCAGGCGACTGACGTCTCCACCATCGAAACCCCGAAGGCACCCGGCCGTATCGACGGCTTCAGCGGCACCGCTAAGACCCCGGTCAAGCCCACCAAGATTGGTGACCTCTCCGAGGTTGCAGGCGCTAAGTAAAAACTAGCGCCTGCCTCCGGGCAGAACAGCCAGAACAGCCCACCAGATAGGGCAACCAGCGCCCCGTGCGCATCCGATAGTGATGCGTGCGGGGCGCTTCTGTGCACCCACACACCACCCGCAATATGACTTAATATGACAGGGCGTTAAGCCCCCAAGTCACAAAGCTCAACTCCCAGCGAACCACCCCCACCACGCTGGCATAATGGGGACAGCAAACCATCGCGCCCACACACGGCGCACCCAACAGGAGAGAGAACCCATGAGCGAGAACACCACCCGCAGCGTACGCGTACGCGCCAGCGAACTCGAAGGCCGCGCCTGGCTCAACACCGGCGACAAAAACCTCACCCTGCAGGACCTGCGCGGCAAAATCGTTATTCTCGACTTCTGGACCCTCTGCTGCATCAACTGCCTACACGTCCTCGACGAACTACGCCCCCTCGAAGAAGAATTCTCCGACGTACTCGTCACCGTCGGCGTACACAGCCCCAAATTCGAGCACGAAGCCGACCCCGTAGCGCTCGCCGCAGCCGTCGACCGCTACCACATCACCCACCCCGTACTCGACGACCCCGAACTGACCACCTGGCAGGCATACACCGCCCGCGCATGGCCCACCCTCGTCGTCGTCGACCCCGAAGGCTACATTGTCGCCCACCTCTCCGGCGAAGGCCACGTGCAGGGCCTCACCTCCCTCGTACGCGAGCTCGTCGCCGAACACGAGGCGAAGGGCACCCTGCACCGCGGCGACGGCCCCTACGTGCCCCGCCCCAAGGCCGCCGGCACCTACGCCTTCCCCGGCAAAGCCATCGAACTGCCCGCCGAATTCGGCCCCGCAAACCTCTTCGGCAACCGCGAACGCACCTACCTCGTCGCAGACACCGCACGCCACCGCATCCTGCAGGTAGCAGCCGACCTCAACACCGTCATCAACACCTACGGCGGCGGCGATGACCCCGTGAACCACCCCGTCAAGGGCCACGTCGACGGCACCGGCACCGAAGCACGCTTCAACGAACCCGCTGGCCTCGCCCTCGTACCCGAACACCTGCGCGAACAGCTCGGCTACGACGTGCTCATCGCCGACACCGTCAACCACCGCCTGCGCTCCCTCAACCTGCGCACCGGCGAAGTCCGCACCCTCGCAGGTAACGGTGTGCAGCGCGTCATCGACGGCGACAACGCCATCACCGGCGACCCCAACCACATCCCCACCGGCGTGCCCGCCACCGAGATTGCGCTCTCCTCTCCCTGGGATGCGGTCTACTCCCGCGAAGCCCGCCAGTTCATCATCGCTATGGCAGGTACCCACCAGCTCTTCGGCTACGAACCCGTCACCGGCGCCGTCAGCATCTTCGCAGGCTCCGGCGTCGAAGGTCTCGCCGACGGCCCCGCCGCCGAAGCCTGGTTCGCACAGCCCTCCGGCATCATCGAAGCACGTGACGGCAGCCTCTGGGTCGCCTGCTCCGAAACCAGCGGCCTGCGCCACGTCACCTTCACCGACAACGGCGTACAGGTCACCTCCGCCGTCGGCAAGGGCCTCTTCGACTTCGGCTTCGTGGACGGCGACTCCGACACCGCCCGCATGCAGCACCCCCTCGGCCTGACCGAGCTGCCCGACGGATCCATCGCCGTCGCCGACACCTACAACGGCGCCATCCGCCGCTGGGACCCCGCAACCGGCACCCTCGGCACCCTCGAACGCGGTCTCGACGAACCCTCCGACCTGCTCGTCGAAGAAGCACTCGGCGAAGAACCGCGCCTCATCATCGTCGAAACCAACGCCCACCAGCTCGTACGCGCCTCCATCCCCGCCAAGGCACAGCACGTCGACGAAGGCGCCATCACCACCGCACGCCCCTCCACCAAGCTCACCGGCGGCACCCTCGAATTCACCTCGCGATTCACCGTGCCCACCGGTCAGAAGCTCGACACCCGCTGGGGCGACCCCACCCAGCTGAAGATCTCATCCACCCCCGAGAACTTCATCCTGGAAGGCGCCGGCACCTCCACCGGACTGACCCGCACCCTCGTACTCAACCCCGAAATCACCGAGGCAGTCCTGCACATCACCGCACGCGCCGCCGCCTGCGACGGCACCCCCGGCGGTGACATCCCCGAGCACGCAGCATGCCACCTCTACCAGCAGGACTGGGGTATTCCCGTCGTCGTGACCGGTGACGAGGCAGACGAAAGTGAACTCGTCCTGGACCTTCGCGGTATCAACTAATCATCTGAATACATACAACAAAAAACAGGAACCGGTACATATCCTCGCTCCTACAGGGAACCCGCCCTCGCTTCGCTCGGGCACCCTGATGTCGCTACGGATAGTACCGGTTTCTTGTTGTCTTCAGAATGTTTGTGGTTTCAGAACGGCTGGTACGCGAAAGAGCCGGGTCATCCTCGCTCCTACAGGGAACCCGCCCTCGCTTCGCTCGGACACCCTAATGTCGCTTCCGGAAGTTGTAGCCTCACCGCCGCTGACTTCTTCCATGGTGGCTGCGTGAAGGAGGGATTCCATTCATAGATGGTGTGACGGGAATTCACATGTATATTTTCGCTAGCAAGTAAATTACCCTGTGAGACGAGATATGAAGCAAGAGACCTAGGATATATAGTATAAACGCACACCTAAACCGATAATGAGAGAGTGCATTGTATTGCGAAAGAAGCATTTTGAAGAGCTGAAGAGTGCCTGGGTTCATTACTATAAAAGGTCTAGGAGAATCTTTGATGAGCCTCAACCCGGGCATGAAGAAAGTTGGCTGTATAGAAATTTCCGTAAACTTTGTACCATATTGGGGAAAGGGGTAGTTTTTGCTATCATTGTGGTTGGCATATTTGCATACCCTGTGCTTTCCTGGAATATATCTAGAGTTGAAAGTTTTTATACATTCTCGCATTTTGAAGCTATCTATATTATTTTTGAATATGTATTTCAGGTAATTGTTTTGCCATCATTTATATATGCGATAATCATTTTGTTTTCTGCTCATTGTATTGCGCTGGTTTTTAAAAGAGTGTTTGATTATGGTGGTTACTCTATTGGATGGCTTTCAAAAATGTATGTAAAAATACTTGGAGATGTTACAGTGGTGGCCATTATTTTTGGGTTGGTTACATTTGCGCTGTCCGTATCTGATGTAAAGCACAAGGCATCTTTCTCCTTGGTTGATTATATGTCGTTTATTACACTTTTGGTTAGTGTTATCTTCTCTTTTGGGTTTCTCGTTAGAGCATTTGCTGCGATGAGAAAATTCTTTAAATATTCCGCCATGGGTATTTTATTTCCTGTCGGATGTGTGGCAAGTTCATGGATTTTCTTTGATGTTATCTTGGGTGGGAATATGTTGGATTATATAGCTAAAGCGGTGACTGGAAGCTATATCGACCCGCTTCTTGCAAGGGTGCAGAAACTGGTCGATGCTACTCCCTCTGATATGTCAGTTATTAGGAAAAATTTTTCGGATAATCCTCTGTTGTGGTTAGGAACTTCATCTCCTGAGTACTCTGTTGTTTTGGGGCAGATGAAGATAGCCCTTTTATGCTTTGCTGTGGTCATCTTCGTATTTTTCTGGGTTCGTGACAGGAAAAGGAACCCTACTGATGAATCATGAGAATACTTCTCTAAAGTATCGAAAATAAATTTTTGTATTAATGTTAAAAAATAAGGGTCAGTATTATCCTCACCTCCATTAGGAGTGAGCATAATACTGACCCTTTTCTACGTAACCACGTCTAGAAGGAGACTCGGACCGCCTTCGCATCCGCCTCCACCGACGCCTTCAACGTAAACGGAATCTCCTTCTGCACCTGCGAACGCGCACCCGTATACAAATCCAACTGGGTAAACGACACCTTCGCCGTACCCGACATCGGCTTCAACGACCACACACCCGCCGAACTCACACTCACCTGCGGATCCGCAACCTTCACCACCGACCACTTCACCTCAGAATCCACACGACCCGTAAACGCATACTCAAAAGGGCACCCACCAGGATAAAGAGTGCTCTGCTGCGTACACTTCTTCAAATGATCCTGCACCTGCTCCTTCACCGACGACAACGCATTATCACTCGGCTTCAACTCCATACGCACCGCATGATTCGCATCCTGCGCAGTCACCACCTCATTCACCTTCTGCGCCGTATAAACCGTCGAATCATACGACACCGCATACACACCCGGATAAAACACCGGGAACGACGCCGCACCATCATCCACCGCAACCTTACGGTTATTAATCGTCGCAGCCTCCACACCCTGAATATTCACCTTCACCGACGGCAAAGACGCCTCATCAATAGCCCACTTATCAAAAAAGCCCCAATGCGTGCCCGAACGGTGCAAACGAAAATCCGTATGCTGCCGCGAACCCTCTAAAGTATAGGACGCACGCACCGTCGCATGCTCACCATCAGCGCTAGTCTCCACCACCTCATACGACACCTCACCCAACGAAGACACCGAACGCCTCAAAGCATCCCCATCCAGCAAAGACGCGTCACCCTCAGGAATCTGCGCACCCAACAAACCACGCGCATACGAACCATTACCCGTACGCAACGCATGAAAATACTCCCGCACCTGACCCGTCGGACCATACACCAGCTTATTTGTCATAACCAGCGCCGCAGCAGCCACAGAAACCGCCACCACAACACCGACCATCCACATTGCCAGGACCCGCTCCACGGGAGAAAAATTACGCATAGAACCAGAGTAACGCAGGTAGTCCGCTAGGTTTCACGCACCGCACACACTAAAGTTGTGTATATGGCAGAACGCGCTCACGAAGTCCCCGCCAAATACGGCGAAGTCAACGAACTATTCCACCCCCGCATGCGCTCCTACGGCAGGCGCATCGAAGCGGCACTCCCCGGCACTATCGTGCTCCTCGCCGCGCTCGCCTTCATCCTCTACAAGCGACCCGCACTGCCGTACACCATCCTCGTACTGCTCATCGGCACCATCGCAGGCGTCAACCTCTACTCAGTCCTCAAACCCACCATCATCGTCATCACCAAAACCCACGTGCTCCGCGCACGCACCTTCGGCTGGTTCGCCGTACCCCTCGAAAAAATCGACCACACCATCTACGCCGAAAAGCTCTACCCCAAAAAAGCCTACGGCCAGAAACTCA
Source organism: Rothia sp. HMSC065B04 (assembly GCF_001812285.1). Taxonomy (NCBI): domain Bacteria; kingdom Bacillati; phylum Actinomycetota; class Actinomycetes; order Micrococcales; family Micrococcaceae; genus Rothia; species Rothia sp. HMSC065B04. The sequence goes on along the minus strand of NZ_KV808408.1, from coordinate 825,673 downwards.
AAACCGTCGCCGGCCGCCTACGCTACCGCAGCTTCCCCGCCATGTGGGCCGTCGACAAAGACGGCAAACAGCTCATGCGCGTCGACGGCCGCGTCTGGGACGGCAAAACCATGCGAGAAGTCTCCTCCAAACTCTCCCCCCAGACCACCATCTACAAGCAGATCAACGTGGTCAACATGGACAAAGAACACAAGGGACTCATCACCTTCAACGAACTGCACCCCGGCTGGCGCTCCAGCCTCATGACCGCGCTCGCCGTCATCATCGTGGCAATCCTCTTCGCCGCATCCTTCCTGCCCGAAGAAATCGCCCGCAACATCTACCTCATCCACTAGAACACCCGTTCTTCAACGGTGCTTCTTTTCGGATGCGCATCTTCAGGACGCGCAAAGGCCCGGCACCCACTCCACACGGGGTAGGCGCCGGGCCATTTGTATGCCTAACTCAAGACGCACTGCACGCTAGCTCAAAACGCACTGCGCCCAGTTTTAGATGCGAGCCTAGTTCGCCGGGCGCGACAGCACCGCCACCAAAAACTCCGAAGAACCCTCCACAAACGGGTGCATCTGCCATGAAGAGTAGGTGTTATCCACGTTCAGGCCAACCTCGCGGGCATCCGCCAAAAACTGCTCAAACGCATAATCACGGCCCGGACCCGAACCATAACCCACGACAGCGCGGCCACCCGGCGCCAACACACGACGGAAATTCTCCACCACCGGCTTACGAGTCGAACGAGCCAAGAAACCCATCACATTACCCGCACACACCAGCAGCTCAAAACCATTCTCCGCCGTAGCCTCACCCTCAATACCCAGTACCTCCGGCAAATCCACCAAATCGGCAGTAATCCACGTAGCATCCGGACAGACGCGGCGCGCCTCCTCAATCAGCTCAGGATCAATATCCACACCCGTCACACGGTGACCCAACGCGTGCAGCTGCTTACCCACACGACCGGGACCCGAACCCGCATCAAGAATCTTCGCGCCACGAGAAGCCATAGCGTTCAACAGACGAGACTCACCCGCCATATCATTACCCTCAGCCTCCATTGCCTTAAAACGGTCAATGTACCACTGAGAATGATTCGGGTTGCTCTCCTTACGGACCAACCACAGTGACTTCTCACGCTCGCCCGGAGCGTTGAAACTCATCATTGCCATAAAAACTCCTTAGACAGGGTTGAGGATGCGCCAACCGCCACCAGGCAAGGTGACTGCGGCATATAAGCGGTGTGTGCACTACGTTCTAGCATAGCCCCACCCGGCACCTGCCGGTAAGGGCAGTAAGAGCCGGACGGGGCTATCGGAAGCGCTACAGAGGCGCTACGGGGGCTGGACGATAGGAGCGTGTTTAGAGGTGGTCGCCCTCAACATTCGACGGACCCGCTGCAAACGCCTTACGCATCTGCTCCTGGCGCTCCTCCTCAGCCAGACGAGCAGCCTCAGCGAACTGCTCCTCAATATCGGCAAGCAGTGCCTCAACCTGCTCCTTACCAGCCACCGGGCCGCCAGCAATCAGACCATCAGCACCCAAAACCACAGCCAATGGCACACCATTACCAAAATTCGCGCGCGAACCCGCCTCACGGTCAATCAACGGAGTCAAACCCTCCGGCAACGTACCCGCATTACGCGAGGTCTGCAACGACTCCAGGCTCGAATACACCGGATGCAACGCCACCTGCGGCAGACGCTCCTGCCACGAAGTCATCGTCTTCAAAAACTTCACACAACCAGCGCAGGTCGCCGACACAAACACCAGCACACGCGCCTGATTCTTAGCCAACGCACGCAAATTCGTGTGGCGACCATTCTCCAGATACAGCGCCGCATGCGGAATCGGCATGCGAACATACTGCTCTTCACCGTTCTCGTCATACACCGGCTCCGGCAAAATCACCTCAGCCTGCGGCTCCGGCTGCGCAAGAGCATCACCGCGGCGAACAGCCTCCAACGTCAGCGCAATCAGCGCCGCACCAAAAACCCAAGTCCAGCCGCTATTACCCAGACCCAGCAGAGTCGACACAACACCCGTGCCGCCCTTCAACGCGCTCGCATGCGCACCAGCCGCCGCCAACAACAACGCAACATTACGGACCAGCGTGTAACGGCTCACCGGCGCATTCGACTCAGAGCCGAAACAATTACAACCCGCAGTACGACCCGTAGCCAGCGCGCGCGCAATCACCACCGTATAGAACAGCATCAGAATCAGTGCCAAACCCGACGCAATCACCGCAGGCAAACGCACCGGCGACAGCAGCAGGACGGCGGCTAGGGCAATCTCGAACCACGGCAGGACAAACGACACCAGGCGGGTCGGCGCAATCTTCTCCAAACCAAGATTCTGAATACCAGTCACGGTACTCTGCGGGTCCTTCGCCTTAGCGATACCGCTAACGAGCAGGGTTAGGGTGATGAGAGCCGTGCACAAAACAAGCGGCACAGTAGGGACGGTGAGCATAAAACTCCTAGAGTGAGTGTGCGAAAACAGGAGGCGGCAGGGCAGTTTTTAGGCAGAATAAACCGCGCGATGTGCCGCCGTGTTATACACGATTTTACGCCCTGCACATGGGGAAACCGTCTCTACAGTGCCGTGAGGCGCACCCCGTACTCGCCCGCCAGCTCCGCGTACGCCTGCACAAAGCGCTGCGCTCGCGCACCCGAGGCACAGAAAACGCCCACATGCTGATCACGCACCGACTCAAACAGGCTCAGCAGCTCCGCGGGCACGTCGGTTGCCGGCAGCAGCGACCCCTCAGCGTCGCTCAGCTGCGACAGCGGCATATGCATCGAACCCTCATGCTTCACCGACTCCTCACGCTCGGGCACCTCACGCACATCCAGCAGAACCTGCGGAACCTCATGTGCCGACAAATCCACCGGCACTACACGCGCCGGATCCGGCACCGCTCCAAACGACGTACACGTACCCGACAAGGCATCATACGTCAGCAGAGTGCCCGCCGCCGTCGGCAGACCACTCACAAACTTGAGCACCTCCGTCGCCATCAGCGAACCAACCACAGCCGTCGTCGCACCCAACACCCCGGCAAGCGCGCACGACTCCACCGTCTGCGGAATCGTCGGAAAAATATCACGCAAATGCGCGCCATCCGGCTCAAAAAGACTCACCGACCCGCCAAAACGCAAAACCGTGCCCCACACCAGCGGCAAACCCGCAACCTGCGCAGCATCCGCAATCAGATACTTCGACGCAAACGTATCTGTACAATCCACCACACAATCCGGTGCCGACGCGGCGAAAAGATCCAAAATCCAGGACGCATCCACATGCCGGATTGTCGTCTCAACCGTCAACGACGGGCACAACTCCAGAGCACGGCGCGCCGCTACCTCCGCCTTCGGCTCACCCACATCAGACACCCCAAAAAGCGGCTGACGCTGAATATTCGACAGCTCCACCGAATCAGAATCCACAATATGCAGATACCCTACGCCAGCCGCCGCCAACGCCTGCACCACCGGACAGCCCAAACCGCCAGCACCAATCACGAGCACACGCGCCGCCGCGACCGCGTCCTGATCAAAGCCGGGGAGGCGACGTTGACGGTCCGTGCGCTCGCGATCCAGACGCGCATGCTTCGGATTCACCGGGGTAGGGGTGAGATTTACATCCACGAGACAAAACCCTCCGACGGCGACGATGCTTTCGCGTGCTCACGCACCGGAATACGGCCAGCCTCACGCGCCAACGCGCCCGCCTGCACCGCAAACTTCATCGCCTGAGCCATTGCTACCGGATCCTCAGCACGATTCACCGCCGACGCCAACAACACCGCGTCGCAACCCAGCTCCATCGCCAGGGCGGCGTCCGAAGCGGTACCCACGCCGGCATCCAGAACCACCGGAACCTGCGCGCGGGAAGCAATCAGCTCAATATTGTGCGGGTTCAAAATGCCCAGACCGGTACCAATCGGCGCGCCCAACGGCATAACCGCCGCAACGCCCGCATCCTCCAGGCGAGCGGCAGCCACCGGATCGTCAGAGGTGTACGCGAGCACCGTGAAATCCTCAGCGACCAGCTGCTCGCAAGCATTCAACAGCTCCACGGTGTCCGGCAGTAGGGTGTCTTCGTCGTGGATGATCTCGACCTTCACCCAGGAAGTGCCCAGCGCCTCGCGGGCGAGCATCGCGGTCATCACCGCATCGGCTGCGGTGCGGCACCCTGCGGTATTGGGCAGCGGCGCAATATTGAGCTTCTGCAGAAGCGGAAAAATGGGGGTGCCTGCGGCGTGACGGCGCATGGCAACGGTCGTCATTTCGGTGCCGGAGGCGATGAGCGCCTGCTCGAGCAGGTCCATGCTGGTTGCGCCTCCGGAACCCATGATGAGGCGGGATGTGAAGGTGCGGTCGCCGATGGTGAGCGGTGTGAGGCTCATGGTGTTCTCCTCTGTGGGAACGTCTAGATAACGGGGTTTGCTGGTTGGTGCGGGGCGCTACGGTGCGCCCGGTTTAGGGAACAAAAACCGAGAATATCTGTTCTTTTTGCCGGTGGGTATGAGCCGGCGGGAATCTCGCCGGTTCAGGCTGGAAGATTAGCCGCCCTGAACGGCGGTGAGGGCATCCACCCTATCGCCCTCGTTCAGCGGCACATCCAGCCACGTGGAACGCGGCACGATACTGCGGTTGAGCGCCACAGCCACGCCATTTTCGGTACCGAACTGGTCCATGACAAGGTCAAATACGGTGCGGGCATTCGTGGTTAGCGGCTCGCCGTTGTAGGTGATAATCATGCGAAATCCTTTCGTGAAGGTGCCGGGTGCATCCGGCGGGGACTGTGTTTAGTGGGTGAATCGTGCCGGGTCGCACGCCTGCATGATGGGCGGAATCTCAGCCCCGCAGGCGACCTCCGCACCAACCTTGCCGGCGAGCGCGGCAAGCAGAATACCGTGGCGGAAATAGCCCGTGGACACGAGCTGGCGGGTGCCGTCAGCGCGAGTGCGGTGCCCGAAGATAGGCAGGTCGTCCGGGGTTCCGGGGCGGGCGCCGACGTTCGCCTCCAGAAGCTCGCACTCTTCAACGGCGGGCACGAGCCGGATTGCGTCACGTAGCAGCTGGTGTACGCCGTCAATGGCGGGTAGTGTGCGGTGGTCTTCGCGGCTGGTCGCGCCGATGCACAGCTCCCCGTCGGGGCGGGGGATGAGGTAGACGGGGCGGGAGTTCACGTAGCCGCGCACTACATGCTTGAGGATGGGCCGCGGGGCTCGCAGACGCAGAATGTCCCCGTAGACGGGGCGTAGCGGGTAGTCCCCGTGCAGTGTTGCCCCTAGTCCAGTGCAGATAATGTCGCCTGCGTCCGGGTCGGTGACCCGTTCGGTGCTGAAGGTGACGCCGCGGCGGGTGAGGGCGTCTTTGAGGGCGCGCCTCATGAGCCGCGGGTGTAGCTGATGGTCACTGGGGATGCTCACGGCGCCAGCGATACGCGGTGCCAGGAGCGGTTCGAGGGTGCGCGCCTGCGTGGGGGTGACGGGGTCTGCGGGGCGGTTCATGTCCCGGTAGTAGGCGCGGGTGCGTTGCAGGTGCTCGGCGTCGGCACGGTCGGCTGCGATGATGAGCGTGCCGGTGGTGTCGTAGCCGGTGGGCAGGTCGGTGGCGTGGCTGAGCCTGCCCATGAGGGAGGGGTAGGCGTCGGCGCTGGCGGTCATGAGCGGGAAGAGCGCGTCCTGCTGGAATTGCACTTCTGCGATGGGTGCGAGCATGCCGCCGGCGTAGTGGCTAGCGGCGGGGTAGATCGCGGTGCCATCGTCGGCGGTGCCGTAGTCGCTGGTTTCGGCGTCGATGAGGTGCACGTTCTCGCCGCATTCGGTGAGCTCAAACGCGGTGGTGAGGCCAATGATTCCGCCGCCAATGATGGTGATGGTCATGGCTATGCCTTCAGCGCGGGGTTATCGACGAAGGCGCGGACCATGGCGATTCCGGCAACTCCGGTGGTGCGGATGGCGGGGCAGTCTTCGGGGGTGATGTCGCCGATAGCTACGGTGGGTACGGCGGACAGCTCGGCAAGTTCGCGGAGCCCATCAATGCCGAGGGGCGGGCGGTTGGACTGCTTGGTGGGGCTGGGGCGGAACGGCCCGGTGCCAATGTAGTCGATCAGGTGCGCGATTTTGTTGGATTCTTCGACGAGCTGCCGGGTGCCGGTGGTCAGGCCGATGATCGCGTCGGCGCCGAGGAGGGCGCGGGCGTCGGCTACGGGCAGGTCGTCTTGACCGATGTGCACGCCATCAACGCGCACGCCGCGGGCACGCAACGCGAGGGCGACATCGACACGGTCGTCGATGAGGAGGGTCTGGTGCGGCTGGATGATGCCGGCGATAGCTTCGGTGAGCTGGTAGAGCTCGCGCGCGCTGATGGGTTTGGACCTAACTTGGATGCAGGTGGCGTGTTTGGCTGCCCGGACGGTTTCGAGGGGGTTGTTGCCTGTGACGAGGTAGAGGTTCAGGTCGAGGGGGCGTGCGGGGGTGGTGTAGGGGTGCGTTTCGCGGGTCATGCGGGTCTACGATTCGTCGTCGAGTAGCTGTTTTTGAGAAAATCTCTCATTGAATTTCTGTGGTTAGGTTAGCACAGCTGCGTGGGGAGTTGAACATTCTTCAAGTGTTTTGGGGTGGCTCGCGGGGTGTGTTCCTCGCTCGTGTAGGGGAGCCTGCCGGATGTGATGGGATGCTTTGAGGCGTACGCTATACACTTCCTTCGCTCCTGCAGGGGACCCGCCCTCGCAGAGCTCGGGCACCCTGATGTCGCTGCAGGAAGGTATAGCGGCACCGCGCTCGCATGCGCTACAAGGAATCCTTTCATCGCAAGCCCGCAGGTAGGTGCCCAGACACCCCTACGGAACCACCACCGCACCCAAATACCTATCTTGTTCCCCGGTGAGCTGTCTGCGGTACCTAACCCGAGTATTCTCCTTCCCGCCTCCGCGCACACTCTTCCCAAGCCGAGGGCCCGCGGTTCGTTTCCTGCCGCACAGCCGCACCCACTACTCCACCTGCCCAGAGAAGGGGAGAGAGCTAGTAGGGGAGAGGCCGGTATGTTCCGCCGCGACATCAGGGTGTCCGAAGCGAAGCGAGGACGGGTTCCCTGCAGGAGTAAGGAACATACCGCCTCGACCCGCTCAACCTAACTCAAAATAAAAAGCCTCCTACCGTGAAGTAGGAGGCATGAGAAGAGCGGCTGACGGGAATCGAACCCGCGTATCAGGCTTGGGAAGCGTGCGCTCTACCATTGAGCTACAGCCGCATCCTTTTCAGTGTATCGCGCCTGCTTGTCGAGGGCGAAATGTGTTGCGGCTGTTTGTGTGCCGGGCGCAGGGGTTGAAATGTGATGTAGGCCTGTGTGCTGGGGCTGGTGGATGCCTGCACGTGGGTGGTGTTTGCCAGGTATCCTTTAAACGTGCTTATTTCAGATCGCGATATTCGTCAAGAGATTGCTGATGGGCGCATCGTTCTTGATCCGTTCGATGAGTCGATGATTCAGCCTGCAAGTGTGGACGTGAGGATTGATCGTTTCTTCCGTCTGTTCGATAACCATAAGTACCCGCATATTGATCCTGCTCAGCCGCAGGAGGATTTGACGCGCCTGGTTGAGGTGGCTCCTGATGAGCCGTTTATTTTGCATCCGGGTGAGTTTGTGTTGGGTTCTACGTATGAGAAGGTGACTCTGCCTGATGATGTGGCTGCCCGTTTGGAGGGTAAGTCGTCGTTGGGTCGTCTGGGTCTTCTGACTCACTCTACGGCTGGTTTTATTGATCCTGGTTTTTCGGGGCATGTGACGCTTGAGTTGTCGAATATGGCGACTTTGCCGATTATGTTGTGGCCGGGTTCTAAGGTTGGTCAGTTGTGTTTCTTCCGTTTGAGTAGCCCGACTGAGCATCCGTATGGTTCTGGTGCGTATGGTAACCGTTACCAGGGTCAGCGTGGCCCGACTGCTTCGCGTAGTTATTTGAATTTTCATCAGACGATGATTCCTGCGGATGGTTCTGTGGAGTCTTAGTCTTTCCCGCTTTGGGGTGCGGGCGTGCAGGCTGTGTGTTTGTGCGCCCGCGTTGGGCGGTTTTTTCGCCTGTTGTGCTCGTGCGTTCACTCGCGTGCGGGTTTTTATCTCTCACTCTCTAAGGATTTTTGATGAATCTGAAGCCTGTTGTTCTGCGTGTTGCTGGCGCGGAAGTTTCTTTGTATCTGATTGATATGTCGGACTCTTTTGTGGAGCGTTTTAAGAAGGCGTGGGAGCCTCTTGCTCCGGAGTTTTTTGAGACTCCTGATGAGGCGTATGCTTCGTTGTCTCGTTTTGATCAGGTGATGCTGGTTCATGCGCCGACTGATGAGTCGGTGATGGATTTGGCGAATCCGTTGATGGGTTCGTTTGATAAGGTTTCGACGCTGCGTGTGGCTGATGATGATTCGGGTATGCAGGATCTGACGAGCCGTATTACGTTGGCGATGATTGAGCAGCTGGTTGGTCGCGGTGTGATGCTGCATGCGGCTGTTATTGGTGACCCTGAGTCGAAGTGTGCTGTGGCGCTGGTGGGTGTTTCTGGTAGCGGTAAGACGACTGCGTCGCGTTTCTTGGGTTCGAAGTTTGCGTACTTGACGGATGAGACTGCGATTATTTCGGATGAGGGTGTTGTGTCGCCGTATCCGAAGCCGCTGTCTGTGATTGTTGACCCGAATGCGCCGAAGGATCAGCAGAACCCGGTGGATCTGGGTCTGAACGTGGTTGATCGTGATGACCTCAGCTATGAGCTGTCGCGTATTGTGTTCATTTCTCGTGATGAGTCGGCTTCTGAGCCGTATTTTGAGCGTGTTCCGCTGCATGAGGCTCTGGTGTTCTTGAGTGAGCAGAGCTCGGGTTTGGCGCGTCACCCTGAGGGTGTTGTGTCGCTGGCTAAGCTGGTGGAGCGTTGCGGTGGCGTGTGGCGCCTGGTGTACTCGGAGATTGAGGATACTCTGCCGCTGGTTCAGGATCTGCTGAATGGTGGTGAGCTGCCGAACGCTGATGAGGTTGAGAAGCTGGAGAAGTACACGGCTGAGGATCACCTGCCGGGTGTGTTCTTGAACGGTACGATTGCGGTTTCTCGTATGCCGGGTACTTCGGGTGTGCGCGTGGGTGAGGACGGCCCGTTCTTGCTGCTGTGTGACACTGAACTGAATGAGCTGTCTGATTTTGCGGCTGAGTGCTGGCTGCAGGCTGAGGGCGACATTTCGTACGATGACCTGTTTGCGCGTTTGGCTGAGATCTTTGAGGGTCTGCCTGCGGAGGCGTATGACGAGAACCTGAGCGCTCTGGCGGCTGGTTCGATGCTGTGGGTTCGTGTGATTGATGATCCGCTGATTGATGACGCGACCTGGGCTCAGATGACTAGCGATGAGGTTCTGGATGAGGAGGAGCAGCAGATTGCGCTGGATTCCTCTGAGGACGCTGCCTCTGACGATGAGGACGACGTGGTGGAGGATTAGCCACTGCGGATCTCTGACGTGTCTCTCAGACACAGTTCGCTGAGCTCCGTCTGATGGGCACTGCTTAAGCACAAGGGAGGGGCGGGTAGAAGATGATCTTCTACCCGCCCCTCCTTTTACGTTTGTGGGGGTTGTGTTTGCAAGGTCGCGTTTGCGGGGTTTGCAGGACGCTTAGCCCCGTGACGCCTTACTGGGTTGCCTTACTGTGCAGCCCCTTACCGGGCGGCCTTGTCGCGGCGCTTCTGTTCACGCTTCTGCTCGCGGCGAGCCGCACGCACACGCAGCGCGCCGGGCGCCTTCACCGGCAGCAGCAGGAGCAGACCCGCCACCACAACGATCAGAATACCGAGCACACCCCAAATCTGCGCGCCCATGATGCTCACGCACAGACCGAATAGCATCGGAGCCAGGAAGCTCGTGGCACGACCGGTAGTCGAGTACAGGCCGAACAGCTCACCCTCAGTGCCGGGCTCAGCCAGGCGAGCCAGGAAGGTGCGGGACGCCGACTGCGCCGGGCCCACGAACAGGCACAGCAGCAGAGCGCACACCCAGAACACACCAGGCTGAGGGAAGAACAGCAGCGGGGTAGCCGCCAAGATAATGCCGACCAGCGAGATAACAATAATCGCCTTCGGGCCCAGGTAGTCATCCAGGTAGCCGCCCAGAATCGCGCCAACCGCGGCGACAGCGCTACCGGCAATACCAAACAGAATCACCTCGGAGGTGCTGAAACCGAACGTGCCCGCCGCAAGAATACCGCCGAACGTAAAAATACCGGACAGACCATCACGGAACACCGCCGAAGCAATCAGGAACCACAGGGTCTGAGGGGACGTCATCTTCAGCCGCTTAATGGTGCGCCACAGTGCCTTGTAGGAGGCGAGCAGACCGCCCTGACGAGCCGGGGAGAGACGCTCCATACCGAGCTCCAGGAAACGCAGCTCGCGGGTGGGCAGCACCTCCGGCAGGAAGCGCTCGCGGGTGCGCATACGCACCAGCAGCGGCACGCAGAAGATGAGGCACCAGGCGGCGGCGAACAGCGCGACCGCACGGATATTCAGGGCGTTATCGGTGGTCAGGCCGAGCACCTCGGGGGTAAGCACAAAACCCCACAGCACCACAGCCAGCGCCAGGATGCCGCCAATGTAGCCGGCAGCCCATCCAGCGCCCGAAATCTTACCGATATTGTCCGGGTTAGAGATGCGCGGCAGCACGGCGTTATAGTTCACGTACGCGAACTCGCTGAACACGCTCGCTGCAGAAATCAGGGTCACACCAAGCCACAGGTACTGCGGGGTGGGAGCCACGAAGAAGCACGCCGCCATCGAAGCGACCAGCAGTAGCGTGTTCACGCCGAGCCAGAAGATGCCGCGGCCAGACTTGTCGTTACGCTGACCGGTCACCGGCGCCAGAATCGCAATGAGGAACCCTGCAATGGTCAGACCCAGAGACAGCGCCGAGGAGGTCTCTTCGGGAGTGCCGAAATAGCTACTGGTCAGGTACACGGTGAAGATGAAGGTCATCATAATCGAGTCGAAGCTCGACGAACCAACATCCCACATGACCCAGGACGCGACCGAACGGCGGCTGTTCGCGTGGTCAACGACCCTACGCGGAGCCTTCGTCTTAGGGCGGGGAGAAGAAATAGTCATAGTTGTGCTTTCGGATGCCGAGGTGGCGCTTCAGCGTAGCGGCGGCATGAAACCGGCTGAAGTGGGGCGGGCGTGCTGAAGAGGGAACACCAGGCGGTACGTACCGAGTGGAGATACGTACCGCCTAGTTCATGAACTTTCGCGCGGAGAGCGCAAAGTCTTAGTTGAAGAAACGACGCTGCAGGCGAGCAATACCGAAGCTCACTACAGCACCGACGACGGAGGTCAGAACGGTCCAGAGGATGACCTGACGCAGGGTGTCTTCAGAGTCGTGGGAAATGGCGGGAGGCTGGTTGCCGGTAGCCTTGGTCCAGGCTGCGCCCAGACCCTTACCAACCAGGGCAGCAGCGCCCATGTTGATACCCGCAATGGCAAGCTTAGCGACGGGGTTCATGTGTATCTCCTTAGCTGTATACGATGCGGCGTCCTGCCCGTGAACCCCTTCGGGGTTGGGTGAGAAAAGAGCGCCACTCCCTAGCGTATAGGGTTTAAGGCGTTCGTGCCGCCTTGGAGCCTCTCCGTCCCAAAATTGTACACCGTGCAATTCTGTAATGTGGGCAGAAGAACGAAACAAAAAGCGGCAAATTGGCGCGAACAGCCAGACACGCCTACAATCGAACCTGGACTTCCGCCCGCACCAAAACGGTACGGACAAGGAAGCCCACAACGACAGGGGAGCGCCACCGAGGCGCTGAGAGTGCTAAGCAGACCCTCGAACCTGATCCGGTTAGTACCGGCGTAGGGAGTCGAATTTCTTCTCAATGCCCTCGTCCATTCAGAGGGCGAGGACATTCCCCTTCCAACGAAGGAAGGACCACCAATGTCGCAGAACGTAACCCCCGCCTCCAAGGCATCTAGCCAGGCAGAATCGAAGAAGCCGAACCTGCGCTGGCGAGTCAACGAAATCGTTATCGCCGCAGTTATCGCAGTAGCCTGCGCCGTCATCTTCTGGATCTGGGACATCGCAGTCGGCCCCGCCGCCAAAACTGCACTCGTAGCAGCACCCGAATTCCGCCCCATCGTCGCCGGCGCATGGCTGCTCGGCGGCACCCTCAGCGGCCTGCTCATCCGCAAGCCCGGTGCGGCACTCTTCGGTGAAATCGTCGCAGCATTCATCTCCGTGCTCTTCACCGGCGGCGCGTGGAGTGGTGAAATCCTGATTGCCGGCTTCTTCCAGGGCGTTGGCGCTGAAATCGCCTTCGCAATCTTCCGCTACCGTCGCTGGGACGCATTCGTAGCGGTCTTCGCCGGTGCGCTCAGCGGCCTGTTCATGGGTGTTAACGAAATCTTCATCTACTACCCTGACATGGAACCGGTCAAGGCAATCATCTACGTAGCGTGCGCCGTCATCTCCGGCGCAGTGATCGCAGGCTTCCTCGCGTGGATTCTCGTGCAGAACCTCGCCAAGACCGGTGTGCTCTCCTCGCTGGCATCCGGCAAGACCCGCCGCTAACCGTCAGCAACTAGCCACCCCTAGTCACTCACCACGAGTCACCACTCGGCACACTACAGCAGCCACACAAAGGCTAAGGAACCATCATGGAAGCAACACCGCGCGGGGCGCGCATCGAGCTCAACAACTTCAGCTGGCACCACCCCGGACGCCCAGAACCCGTCATCAGCGGACTCAACCTCACCATCAACCCCGGTGAAAAAGTCCTGCTACTGGGCACCTCCGGCGCAGGCAAATCGACGCTCCTGCACGCCATCGCCGGTGTGCTCCATGATGACGACGGCGAATCCGCCGGCGGCACCATCACCATCAACGGGCAAGCACCCGCCGAAGCGCGCGGCACCGCAGGCATGATGCAGCAGGACCCCGAATCCTCCATCGTCATGGCAACCGTCGGCAACGACGTCGCCTTCGGCCCCGAAAACCTGCGCGTACCCCGCGAAGAAATCTGGGACCGCGTCACCGAAGCCCTCACCGCAGTAGGGCTCAACCACCTGCCCCTCGACCACCCCAGCAGCGCACTGTCCGGCGGACAGAAGCAGCGCCTCGGCCTGGCGGGCATCCTCTCGATGCACCCCGGCGCCATGATTCTCGACGAACCCACCGCCAACCTCGACCCCTCCGGCGTGCAGGAAGTACGCGATAGCATCCTCACCGCTGCGGAGGCGACCGGCGCGACCCTGCTCGTCGTAGAACACCGCGTGAGCATCTGGGCACCGCACATGGACCGCATTATCGTGCTCGGCGAAGGCGGCACCATCACCCACGACGGCGCACCCGACACCGTACTCACCGAAGCCCGCCAAGAACTCATCGACGCAGGCGTGTGGGTACCCAACTACGTGCCGCGTGCACCGCAGAGCGACAGCGATAGCGAACACGGCGAAGCGCTACTGCGCGCCGAAAACCTCAGCATCACCCGCGCACAACCCACCCCCAAACAACGACGCGCACGCCGACGCACCATCAAACGCTTCGGCGACACCCCCGCACCCGCACCCATCGACCTGCCTGTCCTGCGCAGCGGCATCAACCTCACCCTGCACGCCGGCGAACACCTCAGCGTGCTCGGCCCCAACGGCGCCGGCAAATCAACCCTAGCCCTCACCCTCGCAGGGCTCCTCACCGCACCCGACGGCACCCTCGCCGCCACCGACACGCTGCGTAACCACGGCGGTCAGACTGCACACTGGGACGTGCCCACCTGGACCCCAGCCCAAATGCTCAGCCGCATCGGCTACGTCTTCCAAGAACCCGAATACCAATTCATCCGCGGAACCGTACGCGAAGAACTCGAACTCGGCCCCCGCCGACTCGCCGCACTCACCCGCAACCCCCTCGACGAAGACGACCTCACCGCCCGCACCAACGAACTCGCAACCCGCCTACGCCTCACCCACCTACTCGACGCCAATCCCTTCACCCTCTCTGGCGGCGAAAAACGCAGGCTCTCCGTTGCCTCCGCACTCGCCACCGCACCCAAAATCCTCATCCTCGACGAACCCACCTTCGGCCAAGACGCACGAACCTGGGCAGAACTCGTCGACCTCATCCGCGAACTACTCGCAGGCGGCACCGCCGTCATCTCCATCACCCACGACGAAGACTACACCGCCGCACTCGGCGGCAACCACATCACCCTCGAAGCCACCGCAACCCCCGGAAAGGAGAACGCATGAACACCGACTTCTTCGGCACCATCGACCGAACCAGCTACTTCAGCAACCTCAACGCCGGCGTAAAACTCATCGTCTCCTTCGCCCTCATCATCGCCGCACTCATCGTGCGCGACCCCCTCACCTCCGGAATCCTCTTCGCCCTCGAACTGCTCGGATTCATCCTCGTCGGATTCCGACCCGTCAACGTCCTCGCCCGCTTCTGGCCCATCCTCATCGCCGTCATCACCACCGGCTGGTCCGTCGCCATGCTCAGCGCCAAAAGCGGCACCACGATCCTCGACCTCGGCTTCAACAGCATCACCACCGACTCCGCCGCCGTCGGCGCAGCCATGATGATCCGCTCCCTCGCCATGGTCCTACCCACCCTCGCATTCGTACTCACCACCGACCCGACCGACCTCGGTGACTCCCTCGCACAAACCTTCAAACTACCCTCCCGGTTCGTGCTCGCCACCGTCGCCGCCCTGCGCCTCGTCGGCATCCTCTTCGCCGAATGGAACGCCCTCGGCCAGGCACGACGCGCCCGCGGACTCGGCGCGGGCCAATCCCTCGCCGGACGAGCCCAAACCTTCGGCGGACAAAGCTTCGCCCTGCTCGTGCAGGCCATCCGCCGCGGCTCCCGCCTGGCCATCACCATGGAGGCGCGCGGCTTTGGCGCGGGCGAACGCACCTGGGCGCGCGTACCCTCGTATTCGCGCCGTGACGTGCACGTGAGCATTGCCGCCGCCGTCATCATTGCTGTTGCGTACGGTGCATCTATTGCTGCGGGTACGATTCAGTTCCTCTGGGGCTAGTTCGTTCTTACAGTAGGTTGCGGTTTCGTTTTCGTGACCCCGCTTGGGAAGCGGTATCCGCCCTCGTTCCTACAGGGGCACCCGTCCTCGCTTCGCTTCGGACACCCTGATGTCACTACGGGCGATACCGTCTTCCCACGCTGGGCTACGGAGGCGCCCGCACTCTTCCTTCGCTCCTACAGGGAACCCGCCCTCGCAGAGCTCGGGCACCCT
>NZ_KV808408.1:795057-810304 GCF_001812285.1 Rothia sp. HMSC065B04 | reverse complement strand
CGCCCTCGCAGAGCTCGGGCACCCTGATGTCGCTTCAGGAAGGTACGACACCTCCGCACTTGGTCTGCAGACAGCACAAAGGGACGGCACCATCCTCGCTCGGATGGCACCGTCCCCTTTTCGTATGCGATTAGCTCTGCTGCGCCAGGTAGTTCAACAGCGTGGCGGTCAGCTCCGGGTCGTGTGCCAGCGCCGTGCCGTTCAGGTGAGTCACCGGCGCAATCAGACGCACCGACGAAGCCAGCCACACGCCGTCCGACTCGAACAAATCCTGCGGGTAGAGCGGCCCGAAGCCCAGTTCCCAGCCTGCCTGGCGTGCCGCCTCGAACACCGCACCCTGCGTGGTGCCGGGGAGGATGCCGTGGCTCGGCTCAGGCGTGTACAGTACCTTCTTGCCGTCCTCAATCTTGGCAACCAGCACCGAGGAGGTGGCGCCCTCCAGCACGCGACGCTCGTCGGTGATGAAGATAGCGTCGTCCGCGCCGCGCTCCTGCACGTACCGCAGAACCGCCATGTTCACCGCGTAAGAGAGGGTCTTCGCGCCCGCCAGCAGCCACGGGTAGGCGCTGTTGTCCATCGGCTCGTGGCCGCGCGGCAGCAGCATCGCCTTCACACCCTCGGTGCGGCGCTTCACGATGGAGGCGGGCACCGGCGACGCCATAATCAGCGTGTACGGGCCCGGCTGCATGGAGGTCACCGCCTGGGTGGGGCCGCGCGAAATAATAATCTTCACGATGTGCTCTTCACCCAGGGCAGTCTCGGCACCGGCGGCAGCCTCACGCATGAGGCGCTCCACCGCCGAACGCAGAATCTCGGGCTCCGGGTCGGGCAAATCCAGCATGCGCGCCGACGACTCGAGGCGGGACAGGTGCATGCCGAGCTTACGCACGCGACGGTTGACGGACAGCATGGTTTCGAAGACGCCGTCGCCGCGGGTGAAGCCCTGATCATC
The DNA here is from genome assembly GCF_001812285.1 of Rothia sp. HMSC065B04. Taxonomy (NCBI): domain Bacteria; kingdom Bacillati; phylum Actinomycetota; class Actinomycetes; order Micrococcales; family Micrococcaceae; genus Rothia; species Rothia sp. HMSC065B04. The sequence continues at coordinate 809,352 of NZ_KV808408.1, read as the reverse complement.
AACGCTGATGAGGGGCACGGACGGGTCGACGAAGATGCCCTGCGGGTTCTGCTCGTTCAGAAGAATTACGGTACTAGACATAGTTTTATTGTACGTTCGGGTCGCTAACCGGCGCGGGAAGACGGTATCGCCCGTAGTGACATCAGGGTGCCCGAGCTCTGCGAGGGCGGGTCCCCTGTAGGAACGAGGGCGAATACCGCCTCCCGAGCAACGCTAAAGGCAACAGCAAAGCCCCGGATGTGCAACCCACATGGGTCGCCCATCCGGGGCTTTAGCTATACAAAAATCAACAACAGGCTAGTGATCCGCCGCCGGGGCTGCGTGGCTCTCGCCGTCAGCCGAGTAGTCCGAATCCTTACGCGGGGTCAGCCACAGGACCAGCGCCGTCAGGACCGCGAAACCCAGAATGGAGAAGCCCATCGGCAGGTACTCATGCTCACCGGCAAACGACACCAGCGGCGCCGCCAACGCACCCAGCATCGCCTGAACCGTACCCATCACCGCCGAAGCACTACCCGCCATGTGGCGTGCCTCGTTCAACGCCAACGCCGAAGCATTACCAAAAATCAGGCCGCACGAGCTGGTCAGCAGGAACAGCAGAACCAACGTCGGCACCAGCGAAATACCGACAAGGAAGCTAACCACCAGCAGCGAAGACACCACCAGCAGGCTAACCACGCCGACATTCACAATACGGCGCTGCGCCACACGACCCACCAGCTTCGTCGCAATCGCACTGAACAGCACAATACCAATCGAGTTCACACCGAACACGATCGTGAACTCAGTCTCGGACAAGCCCAGAATCTTCTGCAACACAAACGTCGAACCGGAAATGTACGAGAACAGCGCACCAAACGCGAAGCACATCGTCAGCATGAAACCCAGGTAGCGGCGAATCTTGAAGACCTTCGGCAGCTCCGAGTACACGCTCAGGGCGGTGCCCTGGTAGCGTTCCTCCACCGGCAGGGTCTCCTTAATCACGAAGATCACGCCGAGCATCATAATCGCGGTAATCACGCCGAGCACATGGAAAATATCGCGCCAGCTACCCCACGACAGCACCCAGCCACCAAACAGCGGCGCAAGCACCGGCGCGAAGCCGTTAATCATCATCATGACGCCCATGAGCTTAGCGGTCGCCAGACCCTCAGTCGTATCAGCCACGATAGAACGCGCCAGCACGGCACCAATCGAACCGGTGAAGCCCATCATGAAACGCGCAAAAATCAGCAGCTCAATATTCGGCGCGAAACCACACGCCACCGTCGCAATAAAACAAACCACCGCACCAATCAGCAGCGGCTTGCGGCGGCCCGTCTTATCCGACAGCGGACCCACGACCAGCTGGCCCAGCGCCATACCCACCATGAACGCACTCAGAGTCAACGAGGCGTTCGTGCTGGTGGTGTTCAGGTTCTCAGCGACTGCGGGCAACGCCGCCAGGTACATGTCCGTGGCGAGCGGCGCGATAGCGGTCAGCAGCGCCAAAACAACAATGAAAAGGGGCGATAGCCCGAAGGAGGTCTTAGTCGACTTCGAAGACATTAGTCTTAGTTTTTCTTTCTGCGTGATGCGCGTGCAACGGCGCCTGCGGCTCTACAAGACATGGATGCGGTAGTACCGCCCCTGGGGATGAGCTTGCGCAGGCTGGAAGCACAACTTTTTCACGGTAGCAGAATCGGGGGTGGCTTCGTAAGTTAAACGTTTGACATTTTTTAATTTGGGAGCGGGACGGGTATGCAGAGGGTATGCAGAAGGGACGGTGTTATCCTCGCTCCTACAGGGGCACCCGTCCTCGCTTCGCTTCGGACACCCTGATGTCGCTTACGGATAACACCGCCCCTTGAGCGGCTTGGCTTAGCCTGCCGCTCAACCCCCAGCGCTGAAGAAATATTTGAGAAATATTCTTGAGAAGCATTGCTCGGGGCGACCGCATAACTTACGTTGGTCATACCACGCGATACGACCGGAGGGACAACCTCAGATGCGCAACCACTATTACAAATATTTGCTATGCATCCTGCTGCTCATAGCTTGCGTCTTGCTCGTAATCCTCGCTGTGCTTTCTAGCAACAACTCGGGTAACGAAAAAGACGGTACCGCCTCCACGCACGCGCCGAGCAATACCTCAACCTACTGGGATAAAGACCGCATGGAATCCGCTAGCCCGGCTTCCATGCCCGAATAAAACAGCGCCTGAATAAAACTGCCTCTGAATAGCCGTAGGGCCCAATGCTTCGAGATACACAAAGCATTGGGCACTACTGTCTTGTAGGCGGCTGCTACTGCGCCGCGCCGTCGTAGATGAAGTCCACGGTCGCGTAGTCCTCCGGGATTTCGGCGAACAGCGCCTCCTCCTGAGCCGCCCAGCGCTCCCAGTGCGGGCGGAACATGTCACCGTCACGAGCCATGGCGCGTTCGTAACGCACCTCGTCCGGGGCGGTGGTGAGAATACGCACCTCGCAGGCGCCCGCAATCGCGCCGACACCCTCACAGATGATGACCTGCGTAGCCGCCGGGTCGACGGTGCGCACCTCACCGGGGGCGCCCGCCTCCCAATCCCACGGGGTGTAGGTTCCGGCAATACCTTCGGTCAGTTGCACGGATAGCGCGTCCCACGCCTCCACGCCGTCGAAGAGGCCGTCCCAGCCGGGGTAGAAGTCGTCCAGGTGCAGCACGTGCACGCTGTGCCCGGCGGCGGTGAGCTTCTGCTCAAGCTGCGCGGCGAGGCTGGTTTTGCCGGTGCCGCTACGGCCATCAATGCCGATAATCAGCGGAATCTGCGCAAAGTCGGCGAGGAACTGGGCACGGAATTCGGTGAATTCGGCGGTGTCCATGTCAAAGTCGTTGCCGATGCCGTGCTCCAGGCGCAGCATGTCTTTGCAGAGCTCCAGGATTTCGGTGGTGCCGGTGACGCGGCGGTTCTGGTTCAGGGGAATACGCTGACTCACTGCGCGTCGCCTTCCTGCTTGAGGTGGTTGATGAGGCCGCGTGCGGCAGCGTCAATGAGGCCGGTGGTGTACACGAAGTCGCGTTCGCTACCGTACCAGGGGTCGTAGATGCCGAGCTGGTCCAGGTGGGTGGTGGTGACCTTCGGGTCGAAGCTGCGCATCATACGGATCTTGGCCTTGTCCTCGTCGTTGCGGGCGAGGGCTTTGAGGCGCAGGTAGTGGGGTGCGTCCATGGCGAGGATGAGGTCGTTGCGGTCGAAGTCCTCGACGGTGAAGACGCTGGCGCGGTGCGCGGACGGGTCGATACCGCGGGTGGTGAGCTGCGCGGCGGCGCGCGGGTCGATGCGGTTGCCTTCTTCTTCGTTACTGATGCCGCTGGAGGTGACGGTGACGGGCACGCCGGCTTCTTGGGCGTGCTGGCGGATGAGGTATTCGCCGACGGGGGAGCGGCAGATGTTGCCGGTGCAGACAGTCATGATTCGGTACATGGTTCTAGTGTATCGGTGGGGTAGCGGGTGGTTGGGCGCGGCGGGTGATTGCGGCGGTTCTTTGGGCGGCACGGTGATGGGCGGAGGCGCTCGCCGGTGGGCTGCCGCCGCCGGGCTGTCGCTACCAGACCCGGGCGCGAAAAGGCCCCGCCGATGAGGGGCCGGCGGGGCCTTTTAGAGGTGGATATTATTCGGTGGGTTCTTCCGGTTTGGGTGCGGGCAAAGGCTCGGGGTCAAAAAGCTCACAACCAGCAGGAACAGTGAATACCCTGCCGTCAGCTACAGTAATCTGCTCGGTTTCAAATAGGGTGTTATCCGTTGACATTTTGAACTCATATTTATCTGGGGGATTCTGATAAGAAAAACGAGTCTGGCTTGAAAAAGACATGAACTGTAATTTTTGTTGGCTGGAGATTTTTTCTATGAATTTAATAGGCCCATAGAAAATAACCCTGTTGAAATCTAGACTTTCTTTGAAAATAGTTTCAACAAAATATGTACTTCCTTTAAATATGGTGCGGATAAAGGATGGGGGATATTTAAATATAGCATCATCAAAAATTACGGTATCTTCGAAAGTTGTGTCGAGAAAATATGCGGAGTCTTTAAATTTGGTGCTATTGAATAATGTGCGGTATTTGAAAGTTGTATCACTAAAGGATGTGCTTTTTTCAAAAGTGCTGCCAATGAAAGATATAGAGCTTTTAAATACTGCATCTTTAAATAAAGCTGTCTCTTTGAAAGTTGCCAAAGCGTAAGATGCGGAATCTTCAAAAGCGGAACCCTCGAATGAAACAAACCCCTCAAATATGGCTAGATTGAATGAAACTGATTTCTCACCGGGGAAGCTGGTGTGTAGACTATCCTTTTCAAAGATGGCATCCTTGAAAGAAACATAATTTTTAAAAGTGGAGTTATTAAAGGAAACGGTTTTGCTGAATACTGCTCCCGAAAAAAGAAGTTGAGAGTTTATGATGCTATCATCAAGATTAACTTTATATGGAAAATATGCCTGAGAGAAATCGTAAGTAAAATCTGACCACAGGCCTTCCTCTACGATAACTTCTTCATCTTCAAAGTGTCTGATGCCAAGCCGATTTACAATTTCCTTCACGATGGTGTTACGCACATCTTGCTCTTCACGGAACTGATCCCGCTTGGTCAAGAAATTTTTCCTCTCCTCTTCTGAAATTTTTGTTTCCGGTTCTTTCTCCCCAAAAAGCTTCCGGTCTTCTACGTAAGGGAAAGGAGCGCGTACATAGGCGCATAGATTATTAATAATTACCTGGCCTTCTTTTTGTGCCTCTTCTGGTTTAATGGCATCGTCTGCAAGCCACTCATCAACCAAGCCTACGAGGGTATAGATACCGCCCAGTCGGACAGAAGCTTTCTCATTAGCCAGCTGTTCTACAGCTTTGGTGTAGCGGCTGCGGCGTTCGGCGTGTACTTGGCGAATGTGATCATTCTTGTTCTTCTGGATGTCATCCTCGACCTTGCGGCGGTCGACCTGGTTCTTCCAGCTAGTCTGAAGAAGAGTCAGAATCGCAATAATTCCACCCGTGATGTAGAGGAAGTGTAAGCGTAAATCAGAGATAGACTTCTGTTCTGCTTCGCCGGAGAGTCCACTCTGGCGTAGCCAACTAGTGTTGGAAGGGACCCAAAGGGCAGCTGCGCCTCCAGCAAGCCCGAGCAAGACGAGTATTGGGAAGAACCAGCGAATATAAAAAGGTGGCTTCTTTATTGAGGTTTCATTGTCCGCCAAGACAATCTCCTATCTTCGGTGAAAGGAACGGTCACCTTTCAGCATAGTGCACAAGCTACCTAACAGAGACTTCTGAAGGCTACAAGCAAAGGCCCCGCCAGTATAAGGCTGGTGGGGCCTTCAAGAGTGAGTACTATTTGGCTTTGCCTATCGGCTTTGAGGTATCACTTACGTGGGTATATTTTTCTTCCTTGGAACTCCAAGACTTTGGGTCAAAGAGTCGGGATCCGATTGGTATTTCTTGGGTGCAGCTATTACCCGATTTATCAATCAACTCTGCTACCTCAAGTTGGATATTATTTGAGTGTGTTGAAAAATTAGAATCCTCTTTGCAAGTAAAATAAGATGAATCGAAATTTGGTTCGGTAGAAAAGTTGGATGATTCAAAGGTTGCTTTTATGTAGAAATATACTTCATTAAAATTTGCCTTTTGCTCAAAAAATGTCTTCGAGAAGTCTGCACTGTAATTTGCAGATATGATATTTCGGGGGATAGAGGCATATCTTATGGTTTCTCTAAGCTGATTCTTCATGCCCCTTAGTTCTGCATTGGTGCTAAGAGGCCTACCCAGTCTGGTAGAGGAAAAATCTGCAGGTCCATAAAATTTAGAATTGTCAAACTTTGAACGAATGTAGAAATCTGAACCAGTAAACTTTGTCTCTCCGTAAAAATTACTGCGGGAGAAAGAAGCGAGTTTGTAGAAATTTGATTTTTGAAAATCTGCATTCATAAACACTTTGTCGTCTAGTGGGTAAAAAATAGGGGAATCTGAAAAGTCAAATTTTAAATCCGTCCATAAGAGATTCTTTTGATTTTTCGGGTTTATTCTATTGCTCATTTCGCTGAAGATTGTTTGGCGTATCTTCGCTTCGTCTGAAGGAGCAGCTCCAGATTCAAGGTCTATACTGGTTAATCCATTTGGTATTGAACGGATATATGCACAAAGGTTATTGATAATAACCTGTCCTTCTTTTTGACGTTTCTGGGGCTGGAGATTTTTATCCGCAAGCCACTCATCCGTTAATCCAACGAGCGTATAGACTCCACCTAGACGAATAGCTGCATTCTCGTTGGCCAACTGCTCAACGCCTTTGGCATAGCGGCCACGACGTTCTGCATGTACTTGGCGGATATGATCGCGTTCGTTCTTGTTCTTCTCATGAGTGTTTTTACGATGGTTTTCCCATAACGTGAGCATTGTGAGCGCACCCGCGAATACTGCGAGGATAGCCTGGCGTACAGAAGCAACAGAGTTACCTTGATGCTCGAGTCCCGAGATGTTCTGCGGGACGTAGAAGGCACAGATAATCCCGACAAGGGCCAGAAGGATAAGGGTTATATAAAACCAATTCTTTGAATACTTCCTTGCGCACCAGATAATAAGTCTTTTCCACCATGGAGGGCGAGTCTGCAAAGAGTCTTCGGCGCTATCCACCATTTTTGTCATAGTCTCTAATTCTCCTGTCTCCGCTGAGAGGAATGGTCACCTTTCAGCATAGGGCAAAACTGTCTGACATGCGCTTCTATTGGTCATAAACAAAGGCCCGCCACACATTCAATGCGGCAGGGCCTCTGGATATTACTGCGCGGGCTCACTCAGGCGCGTGTATTCTTTCTGCTGTTCATCCCAGGAAGACGGGTTGAATAGCACCGTACCGACCGGGATACTGCAGCGCACACTGTCTAGCTCTGCTGTGCCTAGCGGAATAGGCTGGCTGCCCTCGTGCACCGCGAAATTATGCGCCTCTTGACCATCGGACAGTGCAGCGAACCGAGTACTATACATTTCATTCGATTCTTCGTTTTTAATCGTGAAGAAAGGTGGGATTTTTGTGAAAGATGCGTCACAAAAATCCACATTTCGCATAAAGATTGTTCCAATGAAATCTGTACCTGCATCAAAGGTGGCCTTGTTAAAGTCTGCTCTTTGCGTAAAATTAGCCTCGCTAAAGTCTGTGTTCTGGGTGAAAGTTGCCCCACTGAAGATTACTTCTTGAGCGAAGGACGCTTTGCTGAAATCTACCTTTTGAGCGAAGGTTGCGCCAGTAAAATATGCTTTCTGCATGAACTGAGCCTTGCCAAAGTAGCTCCTACTGAATGTTGCCCAATCAAAGTGTGCGTTATGGGTAAAATAGGCTCCTTCAAAGTGTAAAATTCTGGGGAAATCTACCCAGCTAAAGTCCGCTTCATGGACAAAAATCACCTTGCTAAAATCTGCACTTTGGGCAAAAGTTGCACTACGGAAATCTGCTTTAAGAACGAACTTTGTCCAGCGGAAATCGGCGGTGTGCATAAAACGGGTCCAACTGAAATGTGCCTGGTGAGCAAAACTGGCATCGCTGAAATTTGCTTTACCGAAAAAAGTAGTGCCGATGAAATCTGATTCTTCGAGGAAAGTTGCCTGTGAAAAATTTGGGTTTTCCAAGTGAAGGTTAGATAAAGAGTAAAAAATGTCGGATTTAACAAAGTTAAATTCAAAGTTGCTCCAGGTTCCATGGACTATTTTATTGCCGTCGAATTTATCAAATGCGCTAACTCTCTTACTTATTTCAGTAAAAATAGTTCGTCGCACCTCTTGTTCTTCTTGAATTTTTGTCTTATTGATGGGGAAAGAATTGGAGTGGTTTTCCGTGTTCTTTTCTTTTAGGGCCCTATTCTCAATAGTATATTGCTCCCTTATAAGAGGGAACGGTGAACGAATATAAGCACAAAGATTATTAATAATAACCTGTCCTTCTTTCCGGCGCCCTTGTAGGCTAATGCTCATATCTTCAATCCACTCATCGACCAAACCCACAAGGGTGTAGATACCGCCCAGACGGACGGCTGCTTTCTCATCAGCTAGCTGCTCGACGGCCTTGGTATAGCGGCTGCGGCGCTCTGCATGAACCTGGCGGATATGGTCGCGCTCGTTCTTCTCGGCGTCCTGCTCATTCTTCTTGATATCCGCATCAATTTTGAGACGGTCACCCTGGTTCTTCCAGTTAGTCTGCAGAAGAGTCAGAACCGCAATAATACCGCCAGTGACGTACAGCAGATGCAGGCGCAACTGATCTGAACTGCCAGAGCTCATGCCGCAGTGCAACCAGAGAACCCAAGGCAGAATGAGCGCAGCCGCAGCGCCGCCCAGGCCAAAGCTAATGAGGAGCTTAATAAAGTGCCGGATATACCAAGGCTTCTCCTGAGCTTTCGGGATTACCTGGCTTTCTGGAATGGATGATGCGTTATTGCTGGGCACTAGATTCTCCTGTCCTCTCTGATAGGAACGTTCACCTTCCAGCATAGGGTAAAGCTGCTCGCCGTGAGGTGCGCCCGGTCATCAACGAGAACTTCGCCAGTATGAGATGCACAGGCGATGCTTTTGCTGTCCGCGGCAGACGAAGCAGGTATGAGAACCCTCAAAATAGGCGATATTGTTCCTTGCGACGGATACAATAGTGGCGGAATTAGTGCTGTCGTGTTGTTATGTCTTAAGAATTGCGCTAAATTATTAGGTATACGGTCATACGTACAGGAAATGTCCTTATGTGCAATGACAGTAAAATAAAAGTGGAGCCACCAGCGATGCCGCTAACATCGCGAGTAGCCCCACTCTCAAGAGCCTAGAAGAGGCACGAGGCGACAAACTCACATACCTCAATCAGGCTGGCGAATAGGGTAGCTACATAGCTTCCCCGTTCAACAAGTACCCAAACGCGGTCCTTATCCATAGGAGTACACCTCCTCTCTATTTAGTTAGAGACAACGCGGAATTGCGTTGTCACTGCTGATTTTAGCAGATGGCACACATTCCGCGGATTTTTGCTACCCAATTTAAGTTTGTTTATCTCAGGCATAACCTAATGCCGCTGAAAGGCGATAAACGAATCCGGGTAGCTAAGAATCGAAAAAACCCCGCTAGAGCCTACAGGCCCAGCGGGGTTTTTCGCACCATTTTTATTTTGTACCCAGCTGCTCGATAGCGTCTGCCGCGCACGCAAAGGCCCCGCCACACATTCAATGTGGCGGGGCCTCAAGATAATTACTGCGCAGGCTCACTCAGGCGCGTGTACTCCTTCTGCCGTTCATCCCAGGACGCCGAATCAAAGAGCACCGCCCCGACCGGGATACGGTACCCTACACCGTTCAGCCCGGCTGCACCCAGCGGAATAGGTTGGCTACCCTCGTACACCGCGAAGTTATGCGCCTCCTGACCGGTAGCCTCCGAACCAGTAGACAGCGTAGCGAATCGCGCCCGGTGCATCTCGCCCGAGTCAGCATCCTCAACAGCGAAGACCGGCGGGCTCTTCACGAAAGACACATCGCAGAAATCTACAGTCTGCACAAAGGACGCACCATAGAACTCCGCGCCCGCCTTAAAGGTCACATCACGGAACCCAGCGAGCCCCTCAAACGTAGCCCGGCTAAAGTGCGCATCCCCGTAGAAGGTTGCCGCGTTAAACCCGGCATGCCCCTCAAAGACTGCCTCACGGAACTCCGCAACTCCCGCAAAATCCGTCCTGAAGAAGCTTGCATTACCGCCAAAAGACGACCTAAAGAACCCAGCGTTCCCCTCAAAGGAAGCACCGCTAAAGCCCGCATCCGCCGTAAATGCAGCATCGCGGAAGTCAGCGTGCCCTCCAAAAGAAGCCTCACGGAAGTCCGCATTAGCATTGAAAGACACCCAGCGGAAGAATACATCACCAGCAAAGCGCGCGTTACTAAAGTCAGCCGTTCCCATGAAAGTTACGTCGCTAAAAGGCGCATCCTGGTCAAAGACCGCCCGGGTAAAGTTCGCGTTACCTACAAAAGTTGCCCCGCTGAAATCTGAACCGTTGCAGAACCTCGCCGCAGAGAAATCGGCGTTCTCAAGAGTCAGACCGTCGAGAGGGTAGAAGACGACTGCCCGGCTGAAATCGAACTCAAAGCCGCTCCACGCGCCGGGGACAACAGCCACCTCGCCCTTCTCATTTTCAGCAAGGGTGCTGCTGCGCTTGCTCATCTCAACGAAGACGCTGCGGCGAACATCCTGTTCACCACGAAAAGCCGCCAGATCCGTAGCGAAATCACCCGCATAGTTAGCGGGCGGCGTATCGGATTCAAAAGCTTCTGCCTTGAACGCCCGCGAGAACGGCGAACGAACATAAGCGCAGAGGGCATTGACGATGACCTGCCCCTCCTTCTGCCGCGCATCAACGCTGAGCTGCTCGTCAGCGAGCCACTCATCCACCAGACCCGCAAGCGTGCTGAGGGCGCTTGCACGGACTGCCGGGTTCGGATATGCCAGCTGCTCAACTGCCTTGCTGTAACGGGTGCGGCGCTCGGCATGCACCCGCTGGGGGTGTTTCAGCTTTTTCTGGGCGTTCATGCGGTGGAACTCCCCAAGAAAGAGAACACCCAGAAGGGTGCCGGTGATGAAGAAAATGAACGGCTGAACCTCAAAATAGGTGATGTCAGGATCAAAGGTGAAAGGCATAAAACCCGCCGCGACAATGCCCAAGAGAGCGATAGCCCAAACCCAGGTGTGGAAGCTAGACAGCTTCCCCTTGAAGTTGCCGAACTGCGCGGCGAGCGGGAAAAGCAGAATGACGACTGCGCATGCTATCAGCCAAGCCCACGCGGTGCTGGGTGCGAGATGCATGTGGTTCTCCTGTCATCGTTGAAAGGGGCGGGTCATACTCAGCATAGTGTAAAGCTGCTGGGCTTGGGCAGTTGCTGGTCAAAAGCAAGAACCCCGCCAACGCTAGATGTGCGGGCGGGGTCTGCGTGTGGGGCTTCCCTGACGGTGGGGAGAGCTAGGTTTTATTGTGCGGGCTCACTGATGTGGGTGTAGTCCTGCTTCTCTTCGTCCCAGGAATCCGGGTCGTACAGCACCGCACCGAGAGGGAGAACGAACGTTCTGTTAAGAAGCTCCGCTGCGCCCAGCGGAATAGGCTGGCTGTCCTCGTACACCGCGAAGTTATGCGCCTCCTGACCAGCAGCTTCCGAAGCGGTAGACAGGGCAGCGAACCGAGCCCGGCGCATCTCGCCCGAGTCAGCATCCTCAACAGCGAAGACCGGCGGGGTCTTCACGAAAGACACATTGCAGAAATCTGCAACACCCATAAAGGTTGCCTCCACGAACTCCGCGCCTGCCTCGAAGGCTGCATCAGCGAACCAAGCGAGCTGCTCAAACGCAACCCCGCTGAAGTTGGCATCAGCGCTGAAAGCCGCCGTGCTGAACCCGGCATACCCCTCAAAGACAGCCTCACGGAACTCTGTAGTCCCCGCAAAATCCGTCCTGAAGAAGCTCGCATTACCGCCGAACGACGCCCTGCAGAACCCCGCATTACCACCAAAGGTTGCACCGCTAAACCTCACATCTGCCGCAAACGTAACGTCGCGGAAGTCCGCGTGCCCTCTAAAAGAAGCCTCGTGGAACTCCGCATTAGCGTTGAAGGTCGCATTCGCGAAGCTCGCACTATAGTTGAACGTCGAACAGGTAAAGTCCGCGCCCTGACCGAACGTCGCATCCGCGAAGTAGGCACCCTCAAAGCTCGCCCCGTTGAAGCTCACCGCCCGAGCGAACGTCACCCCACCGAAGCCGACACTCGCCGTGAACGTCGCCTCACTAAAGTCGGCATCCTGCGCAAATGCCGCGTTACCGAAGTTCGCGTACTGCGGGAAGTCCATCTCATAGATCGTCCTCGGCAGCGCAATAAACGACGACCGGCTGAACGTGACATCGCCGTCGAACCGCGCCCCACCAAAATCCTCGTACTGCGTGAACGACGCCCCGCTAAAGTCCGCCGCGCTCGCAAAGCGTACGTTGCTGAACATCGCGGACTGCTTGGTGACTACACCGGCAAAGCGCGCGGCCCCGCCGAACAGCGACTTGGAGAACACCGCCGGGCGGTTGAAGACCGAGGCGGCGAAGTGTGCTTCATCGTGGAACGTGGAGGCGGTAAATATTGCCTCTCCGCCGAAGGTGACCGCCGCGAAGCTCGCTATGCCCGCGGTGTTCAAGCGTGAAAAGTCGGCGTCGGACTCGAAGGAGGCTACCGCGAAGTCAGCCGTAGCTGAAAAGACCGCGTCTGAGAAGTTGACCGTGCCGGTGAAGGTTACGGTTGCGAAGCTTGCGGTATCCGCAAAGCGTGCCCCGCTGAACTTAGCCGCGCCTGCGAAGTGGGCGGCGCTGAACCCCACCCAGTCGTTGAAGTTCGCGCTGTCGAAGGAGACGTTAGCCGTGAACTGCGCCGCGGAAAAGCTGGTGTCACCGCTGAAGGTTGCGCCGGAAAAATCCGCCGGACCATAGAAGGTTGCGGAGGCGAAATCGGCGTTCTGAAAGTGCAGCTGTTGTAGCGGGTAGAAGATGGGGGCGCCGCCAAAGTCGAAGCGCAGGTCAGCCCATGTCGGCGATAGCGACGGCACCGTGTGCTGGTTCTTCTTATTGTCTACCTTGCTGCTTTCGGCGACTGCGGCGAGGCGGCGGCTGAGCTCAATGAAGACGGTGCGGCGTACCAGCTGTTCCTCGCGTAGCGCCACCTGATCGTGCGCGAAGTCGTCTTCGTATCCTTCGGGAGTCTCGCCTGATTCTAGAATCTGCCGTTTCTGTGCGAGGGGGTAGGGCGTGCGGATGCACTCGGTTAGCGCGTCGACGATGGTCTGGGCTTCTTCGCGGCGCACCTGCTCGGGGAGGGAAGTGTCGGCGAGCCATTCGTCTGCGAGGTTTACGAGCGTGTACACCCCGCTCAGGCGTGTGGCGGGCTGCCCGTCGAGGAATTGTTCGAGGGCGTGCGTGTAGCGTTCGTGCCGCTCGGCCGGCTGGTTGCGTGCTGGGGTGTTTTTGCGTTGTCGCAGCGCGGTGAAGAGTTTGTTGAGGTTCATGGTGGTGTGCCCTTCCTGCTCCGGTGCTGGCTTATAACCAGCATAGGGGAGGACCCCACTCTTTTAGGCTCTCACCTTGAGATATTTCTCGACATAGAAGCGGAGTATCTCATTAAAATGATTAGCCCTGTCACACTCTGCGTGACAGGGCTAATCATTTTATGCCGGTCCGGCTATTGGGTTATCTGGGTCATCATCAAATAAGTATGACCCAATCGGAATTTTACGTGCCTTTAACGTATTGTCTCGAGGGACTCTGACTTTTTTCCTTCTGCAAGGAACTGAATTCTGGGAAGTTGTGAACCGATGACTTGAATGGACTGTAAATTTTGCATCTTTAAAATCAGGTGACGAATTCTTGAAAAGAATATTTTCAAAATTTGATTCTTCGTAAAAAACTGTCCTAATAAAATCTGCCCCATCATTGAATTCAATATTCTCAAAGTGCAATGTTCCTTCGAATTTTGCATCGGAAAATTCCGCTTTTTCGTTATATTTGGGGCCAGCTAATTTATTGAATACAAAATGCGTATTAGGATGTTGAATAAATGAAGTATCGCCTGTAAATATTGAATCGTAGAAAGATACCTCTTTAGAGAAATAGAGATCTATAAATTCATTGATGCTGCAAAAATTGATATTGGAAAAATCTGCAACTCCATCAAAGCTGGAATTATAAAAACAAGTTTTTTGCTGATTTGTTGTTCCAGAATTTCCAAGAGTAGCCCCATTGAAATAAGATTTATCGGCAAAGGATACGCTTTCAAACTCAGTGTTCTCCGAAACAGTAAGTCCAGAGAAAACGGCTTTATTCTGAAATTTTGTCTTATTATAAAATTTCACAGACTTTAGGAAAGTTGCATCGTTGAATTTTGCCTCGCCATGAAAAACAGCTTTCTCAAAGTGCACATCTGTCTGAAAAATGGTGTCATTAAATAGGGAGTCTTCGTGGAAGTCGACTTCTTTAAAGTAAATCTTATGGGAATTGTTATTCGAATGGGAATGTATGCGTGAAAAATTTGCAGTTTTTTTGAAGTGCGTATTTACAAATTCCGCATCACTCATAAAAGTTTCATTAGGATATTCTATACTTTTGGTGCTAAAATCTGCAATTCCTTTAAAAATGACTGTATTAAATGAAATTTCTTTATGGAACTGTACGTCGTTGAAAGTGGCTTTTTCTCCGAAAACAGTTTTTATATCGCCTTGGGCGGAGAAGTTGGCTTCTCCGTTGAAGGTTACTTCG
>NZ_KV808408.1:722781-794957 GCF_001812285.1 Rothia sp. HMSC065B04 | reverse complement strand
GGACGCCGTTGAAGGTGGCTTTTCCTCCGAAGGTTACTTCGTTGAAGTTTGCCCCTAGGGTGAACTGGACGCCGTTGAAGGTGGCTTTTCCTCCGAAGGTGGCTTTTCCTCCGAAGGTGGTTTTTGTATCACCTTGGGTGGAGAAGTTGGCTTCTCCGTTGAAGGTTACTTCGTTGAAGTTTGCTCCTAGGGTGAACTGGACGCCGTTGAAGGTGGCTTTTCCTCCGAAGGTGGTTTTTGTATCACCTTGGGTGGAGAAGTTGGCTTCTCCGTTGAAGGTTACTTCGTTGAAGTTTGCTCCTTGGGTGAACTGGACGCCGTTGAAGGTGGTGTCTCCTCCGAAGGTGGTTCTTGCATCACCTTGGGTGGAGAAGTTGGCTTCTCCGTTGAAGGTTACTTCGTTGAAGTTTGCTCCTTGGGTGAACTTGACACCATTAAAAGCTGCATCCCTAATAAAGGTTGATTCGTTGAAATCTGCCTGACCATAGAAACTTGCGTAGGAGAAAATACCTTTTTCAATTGTGAGGTGATTGAGGGGGTAGAAAATGGGCGCCCGGCTGAAGTCGAATTCGAATTCGCTCCATGTACCCCGGCTAGGAATCATATCCCCCTTTTCGTTTTTGGTGAAAGTGCTGCTGCGTTTGCTCATTTCAACAAAAATGGCACGGCGTACGTCCTGTTCTTCGTGGAACTTTGCATAGTCCGCGGTGATATCTTGAAAATTGTTAAAGGTGCCAGATTCTTTAACACGTTCGCATAGAGCCCGTAGCTGTGGGGAATATTCTTCGGAAGAAAATTCAGCTTCATATTCCTGAAGCAGGTTAAAATCATTGTGAGCTTCATATGCTTCAATTTTTTCCGCAGTGAGGAAGGGTGAGCGAATGTAGGAACAGAGATTATTGATAATAATCTGTCCTTCTTTGATTCGAGTTTCTTCATCAATGTTGTCGTCATCTAGCCACTCGTCGACAAGGCCAACGAGAGCGTACACTCCACCAAGGCGCACAGGTGCATCATCGCTAGATAGTTTATCGACCGCTTTAATGTAGCGGTCGCGGCGGGCTGCATGAACCTCACGGATATGGTCCTGGCTATTCTTGCGGTTTGTTTCAATAAGACCCAAAACGGCGATAATGCCACCAGTAATATATAGAAGATGAAGTCTTAAATCAGAAGATGAATCTTTAGAAGATTGATTCTGTTGGTTTCCGGAACCTTGTCCATTCTGTGTAGGCTGTGTACTGCTCGTAGATTGCTGAGTATCGGTTTTAAACCATCCTGTATAGGAAGGAATGTAAAGGGCGGCAGTCCCTCCCAGAATTGCGAGAGCGGCAAGTGAAATAACAAAATATTTTCCCGTAAGGGCGGAAAAGAACTTTTGTATCACCCTAATAAGTGGAAAGAATGCAAAGAGTCCAAATAATAGCAATAGGAATACTGTCAGTGCGCTATTGAATGGTATTCCAAACTTTGAAAAATTAAAAATTTCTAATAAATCTGCAATTTGTCTATCACTTAAGGATTCTATATATGAGATAGTGAAAAATACGATAATTGGAATTAAAATTAATGCAATTATTTTATATATAAGGCACCTAATTGCTTGCTTGTCTCGTGAGGCACTTTTGGGTGACATGAGGGGGTCCTATCTGCTTCGAGAGGATAAGGTCGTAACCAGCATACGGCAGGCGGGTAGCCTCAAGCCACAGATGAGGGTTAGAGAATTACGGGTCGGACAAGCGGAGATGCCTCCATAAGGTGAGCGATGGAGCCTGTAGCCGACCCTCTATATATAAGAGGGGTGAACCTCTGGTGTCTCGCCGTGCCTCTAGCAGCGCTGCTAGAGGCCTAGCCTCCAAACCTAAAAATCGCGCCTAAAAATCGCCCAGCACACCCTATATAAGGTGTCCCTGTGCTACCTCCCGGCACCTCTCGCACCCCAATTTTTCGGGTTTTTCACCCCTTTTTAAAGATTTTTAAAATTTTTTTCGCCCAGTTAGCCCGGCAGTGTCCGCCGTGCGCTGAATCGTTGCGCCGCACCCTTGCGCCACCCGAAAACCCCGGAATTTCGCGGAAAAACCGCCCATTCGCGCCTCGCCGCCGCCCCGATTTTCCCCGCAAAACACCTCTCTAGAACCCTGAAAACCCCACCCCTCACGTCCCTCCGCATAAAAAAGTTGAGTAAAGTTCGCTCAACTCTATTGACAGCCTCTCCGAGAGGGTGCATACTTGAGTACATGAGGCTCAAGGAGCCGCGTAGACCACCCCACACGGGGCGGCACGCGCAGCACCGACCGCCTCCAAAACTTTCAAACTAACCCGCCTCGCATTAGAAGAAGCGGGGCACTAACACCTAAGGAGTGAATAAACATATGGCACGTGCAGTAGGTATTGACCTCGGTACCACCAACTCGGTCGTAGCAGCACTGGAAGGTGGCGACCCGGTCGTCATCGCTAACGCAGAGGGCACCCGCACCACCCCCTCCGTCGTCGCATTCTCCAAGGACGGCGAGGTTCTGGTCGGTAGCGTCGCAAAGCGTCAGGCAGTGACCAACGTCGACCGCACCATCTCCTCCGTCAAGCGCCACATGGGCACCGACTGGACCACCGAGATTGACGGCAAGAAGTACACCCCGCAGGAAATCTCCGCTCGTATCCTCATGAAGCTGAAGGGCGACGCAGAGGCATTCCTGAACGACACCGTCACCGACGCTGTCATCACCGTCCCGGCATACTTCAACGACGCTGAGCGTCAGGCAACCAAGGAAGCCGGCGAGATCGCAGGCCTGAACGTCCTGCGTATCGTCAACGAGCCCACCGCCGCAGCACTCGCATACGGCCTGGACAAGGGTAAGGAAGACGAGCTCATCCTGGTCTTCGACCTCGGTGGCGGTACCTTCGACGTCTCCCTGCTGGAAGTTGGCAAGGACGACGACGGCTTCTCCACCATCCAGGTTCGCGCAACCAGCGGTGACAACCGCCTCGGTGGTGACGACTGGGACCACCGCGTCGTCGAGTGGCTGCTCGCACAGGTGAAGGCAAACACCGGCGCTGACCTGTCCAAGGACAAGATTGCTCTGCAGCGTCTGCAGGAGGCAGCTGAGCAGGCTAAGAAGGAGCTGTCCAGCGCTTCTAGCACCAACATCTCCCTGCAGTACCTGTCCGTGACCCCCGAAGGCCCCATCCACCTGGATGAGAAGCTGACCCGCGCAAAGTTCGAGGAACTGACCCGCGACCTGCTCGAGCGCACCAAGAAGCCCGTGCTCGACGTAATCAAGGAAGCTGGCGTGTCCATCTCCGAGATTTCTGAGGTCATCCTGGTCGGTGGCTCCACCCGTATGCCCGCTGTTGCTGAGCTCGTCAAGGAGCTCACCGGCCGCGAGCCCAACAAGGGCGTGAACCCCGACGAGGTCGTGGCAATGGGTGCAGCACTACAGGCAGGCGTGCTGAAGGGCGACCGTAAGGACGTTCTGCTGATCGACGTCACCCCCCTCTCCCTCGGTATCGAGACCAAGGGCGGCGTGATGACCAAGCTGATCGAGCGCAACACCGCAATCCCGACCAAGCGTTCCGAGACCTTCACCACCGCAGAGGACAACCAGCCCTCCGTGACCATTCAGGTCTTCCAGGGTGAGCGTGAGTTCACTCGCGACAACAAGAACCTGGGTACCTTCGAGCTGACCGGCATCGCCCCCGCACCCCGTGGCGTGCCCCAGATTGAGGTTACCTTCGACATCGACGCAAACGGCATCGTCCACGTCTCCGCAAAGGACAAGGGCACCGGTGTTGAGCAGTCCATGACCATCACCGGCGGCACCTCCCTCTCCAAGGATGACATCGACCGCATGGTCAAGGACGCAGAGGCACACGCTGAGCAGGACAAGGCACGCCGCGAGGCTGCTGACACCCGCAACGCAGCCGAGTCCGTCGCATACTCCGTCGAGAAGCTCCTGAAGGAGAACGGCGACAAGCTGCCCGAGAACGTCAAGACCGAGGTCCAGGGCGATGTCGACGAGCTGAAGAAGGCACTCGAGGGCGACGACGACGCAGCAGTGAAGTCCGCATTCGAGAAGCTGCAGGCATCCCAGTCCAAGCTGGGTGAGGCACTCTACGCAGCAGCACAGGCTGAGGCATCCGAGTCCAAGCCCGCCGCTGATGAGGACGTTGTCGACGCCGAGGTTATCGACGAAGACGAGAAGAAGTAATCATGGCTGAGCAGGAAAACACCACCCCCGACCCGCTGGAGGAGGCATTCAACGCCCCCGCAGCGGAAGGCCACCCCGAAGCTGAATCGGTCGAAAGCCCCGAAGACGCTGCGGAAGCCGTCGAGGCTGAGCTCCAGGACGCCGTAGAAGCAGAATCTGCGGATGCGGCACTCGCCGCGGAGCGCCTGGACTCCCTGCTTCGCCTGCAGGCAGAGTTCACTAACTTCAAGAACCGCACCGCTCGCGAAAAGGAGCAGCTGCGAGGCTTCGTAATCGGTGACCTGGTCGGCGCACTGTTGCCGGTGCTCGACGATATCGACGCCGCACGTAAGCACGGCGACCTGCAGGAAGGCCCCTTCGCCTCCATTGCTACCAAGCTCGAAGAGCTGCTCGGCAAGCAGGGTGTGGAGCGTTTCGGTGAAGTAGGCGACGCCTTCGACCCGAACATTCACGAAGCTGTTCTGCAGCAGCCCACCGACGAGGTGGCTGAGGATCATGTCTCCATGGTTCTGCGTTACGGCTACCGCGTGAACGACCGTGTGGTTCGTACCGCTCAGGTGGCTGTGGCTGTCGCACCGTAAGGTGGCCGGCTAAGCATTGGCTGAATAACTAACGACGGGCGGGTGCTCTCCCTGGTGGGGGAGTGCCCGCCCTGTTGTTTGCCAGGGTTATTTATCCGGGCTGTGGCGAGCTGTTGCGGCGGTCAAGAGGCTTGTAGGGGTGCTATTTTTTGGGCCCAGCCCTTTCAAAATTGAGTCAAGTAGACTAAACTTTTATATAGAGCATTAAGACAAGCACGCGGTGCCCCTGCAAGCCGTCCCGTAACCGAGGAGGGCGGCGCATCACCGCAGAAGGAGAAACACAACATGGCAAGTGAAAACTGGCTAACCGACGACTTTTATAAGGCACTGGGTGTCAGCGAAGACGCAAGCGAAAGCGACATCAAGAAGGCATACCGCAAGCTCTCCCGCAAGTACCACCCGGACCTGAACCCCGGCGACGCCGCAGCAGAGAAGAAGTTCAAGGAAATCTCGGAAGCATACGACGTGCTCTCCGATAAGAAGCAGCGCGAAGAGTACGACCAGATTCGCCGCTACGGCGCATCTGGCATGGGCGGATTCGGAGGTGGCGGCTTCGGCGGTGGCAGCTACACCGGCTACCCCGGCGCGGACGCATTCGGCGGCTTCAGCAACGGCGGCGCAGGCATCAACATTGACGACCTGCTCGGCGGCCTCTTCGGCGGTAGCGCCGGCGGTTCCCGACGCTCCGCAGGCTTCACCAGCGCCGACTTTGGCGGCATGGGCGGCGGCGGCTTCGGCAGTGCACAGCACGCAGCCCCCGAAGAGAGCAGCACCAGCACCCGCATCAGCCTCGCTCAGGCATACACCGGCGCAACCGTGACTGTGTTCCTGCCGGATGGCTCCCACACCGAGGCACGCATCCCCGCAGGCATTAAGGACGGTCAGAAGGTCCGCCTGCGCGGCAAGGGTCTGCGCGGCGGCGATCTGAAGGTCACCGTGCGCGTCTCCGATGACTCCGTGTATTCGCGCGAGGGAAACAACCTGATTATGCGCGCACCCGTCACCCTCGCCGAGGCCGTCGACGGCGCAGTGATTGAGGTGCCTCTGCCCGACGCATCCACCGTGAAGCTGCGCCTGGCACCCGGCCAGGTCGGCCGCCGACTGCGCGCTAAGGGCCGCGGCTTCAAGGCTAAGGGCGGCGACGGCGACCTGCT
This sequence comes from Rothia sp. HMSC065B04, assembly GCF_001812285.1. Taxonomy (NCBI): domain Bacteria; kingdom Bacillati; phylum Actinomycetota; class Actinomycetes; order Micrococcales; family Micrococcaceae; genus Rothia; species Rothia sp. HMSC065B04. The sequence goes on along the minus strand of NZ_KV808408.1, from coordinate 789,017 downwards.
GGTCATCCCGGAGATTGTACTGCCCACCGAGCTGAGCGCAGAGGCGCAGGAAGCATTCGATAAGTTCGTAAAACTGGCACCGCAGGAGAACCCGCGTAAGGATCTGTTGAAGAAGGCGAAGTAAACCATGGCATCTCGAGAATCATCATCTAAGTCCCGTAGCGGCAAGCCGCTGCACAGCGTGGACCGGCCGGTTTTCGTGATTTCTGTGGCGGCTGAGCTGGCGGGCATGCACCCGCAGACCCTGCGCCAGTATGACCGCATCGGCCTGGTCCAGCCTTCGCGTGCGCCCGGTAAGGCGCGCCGCTATTCGCAGCGTGACGTTAACCGTCTGCAGCAGATTCAGCAGCTCTCGCAGGAGGGCGTCTCCCTGGAGGGTATTCGCCGTATTATTGAGCTGCAGTCCCTTGTGGAGGATCAGCAGGAGCAGATTGCGGCGCTGCAGCATCAGGTTGAGGATGCGAAGGTGAAGCTGGGCTTGGCGGAGCGCGTGTTCGCCGCCGGTACCAGTGGCGACGTGGTGCATATTGCCCGCGGTACCCGCCCGGCGCCTCGTCAGCGTTCTTCGGCTGTGGTGCTGTACCGTCAGCGTCACCAGTCGGCTACGGCGGATGATACGAAGCCGCAGCGCTAAACCGGCTAAACCCGCTACACTGGGATAAACAGCTCGGCTGTTCTAGCTCGCTTCTAGTTCATTTGAGCTGGTCAGCCGCCCATATAGACTTGTGCGTCTTTGTGTATACGCCGCGTGAGGGAGGTTGACTTCCTCCTCCTTGCGAACAAAGAGGACTCCTGCCAGCCGCATACCCTACAGGTATGCGGCTCTCGGTGGGTTAACAGCGTCAACAGCAACAGCACCCGCAAGCAGGCGTCTTACGTCCCTCTTCTGTTCGTTTAAACTCTCCGCAAGTCCTGCGGCGAGCATAATATTCACACACGCATTAGCATCTCGATCTAAGCGCATACCACACTTGGTACACGCCCATTCACGGATATTCAGCGGCTTTCTACCGCCCGGCTCACCACACACAGAACACAGCTGCGACGTGGGGGCAAACCGGTCAGCAAAGACCACCATGCGATGACGTTCATCAGCCTTCTCTTCTATCAGACGGCGTAATAAACCCCATGAGGCATCCAATACCGACTTACCTAAACGGGTACGCGACAGACCAGCCACATTCAGGTTCTCCAGGGCGATGACTTGGTTCTCGTCCACCACCTTGTTTGCTACCTGATGCGCGTAATGGCTCCTTGTATTGCGTACCTTGGCGTGAGCTTTGGCTAGGCGGATGCGTTGCTTTTCGTAGCGGTTGCTACCGCGCTTTTTACGGGAGAGCTGACGTTGAAGCGTAGCAAGACGTGCCGCTGCCTTCTTTAAAGGGCGGGGGTTCTCAAAGAACACCCGTTCACCCTCAGAATTGACAGCTACGGCCAGGCGATTCAGGCCTAGGTCAACACCGACAGCGTATGCAGAAGGCTCCGGTATCTGAATATTTTCAGCAGGCACATCCACAACAAATGAGACATAGTACTTCCCATCCGGCTCACGAATGAGTGTGACTGAGGATGGCTCAGCAGGTAGAGGGCGTGACAGCACGAACCGCACATTTCCAATTTTGGCCAAGCGCACAAAACCGACTCGATGAGTTGTTTCATGCACTATAAACCCGGAGTTCTTCGTAAACCTTGCTGACTGGCGGTGACTGCGCTTTTTAAAGCGCGGTGCATGAGCGCCGCGTTTACCTTTGCGCTGGCCAGTGACAGTAGCAAAAAAAGCCTTATAGGCTTTATCCAAGTCACGTAAGGCTTGTTGTAGGGGTACGGAGGAGACCTCACTCAGCCAGAATCGTTCCTCGGTTTTCTTTAACGCAGTCAGGCGTGCGGACAGTTCAGCGGCTGAAGGTTTAGTGCCGGTGAGCCGGTAGGTCTCTAGTGCGTGGGCTAAAGCGTCGTTGTAGGTTACGCGCACGCATCCAAAGAGTCGGGCAATAGGTTCGACCTGGCCCGGTTTTGGGTATGCGCGGTATCGGTAACGCTTCAACATAACATCTCCATTATATACTTGGTGTCATGGCAGATAATGCAGACATTCGCACTGGAAGACAAGCTATCTGGGATCTTCATGTCCAGTTGGTGTTTGTAACTAAATACCGTCGATATGTCTTCACAGATGACATGTTGAAAACCTGTGAAAACATCATGCGGGACGTATGTAAAAACTTCGGCGCAACCTTGGAAGAGTTCAGCGGAGGGGCCAATCACGTTTACTTGCTGGTGGGATACCCTGCAACAGTTGCTGTTTCCAAGTTGGTCAATTCCCTCAAAGGTGTTTCCTCGCGTATCTTACGGCGAGATTACGCGGATGAGATTGCCCCTTACCTGTTGGATGGGCATCTGTGGTCACGCTCGTATTACGCAGGCTCTGCTAGTGGTGCTCTATCGCAAGCCGCGCTAACCGGCTACACTGGGATAAACAGCCCGGCTGTTCTAGCTTGTCTAGGCTAGTCAGCTACTTATATAGACTTGTGCGTCTTAGCGTCATACGAAGCGAGGGAGGGTAGACCCCCGCCCCGCATGCACTTGGACCCACACACAAGGAGGTGAGGCTCCCCGAACGAACGGGGAGCCTCACCTGCTTGGTTATATAGTTGGAGATAGCATAGTTGGACTAACAAGTTCGGGGTATTGAGATGGAAGAGGGGTTGGCAGAGTGAAAAATTTGTTCGTCTGGAACACCTTTATGCAGTGGAAGCCAGTAGCTATCAAAGAGCAGAAAGTTACTGAGAATCAGGCAGGGTCTGGCGATGCAGCAACTGATAATAATCGGGCACCGGCTGAGGCCCAAGCACCAGCTCCGGTTGAGCAGGGCGTGAGTTATGAGGAGAGATGGAGACTTGTTCAGTACTTCTCCGATTGGATTAAAAATGCTGACGTAAGAATCCAGATGCTGTTGGCCGTCCAGGGCTTTATCGTAGCGGCTTATGGCTCACTCATCCCTGCTATGGATAAAAATAATAGCTTTTGGAATTTATGGACGTATTTTTGGGTAGTTTCATTTGTTGTTAGTGTGATTACCTCTTTCGGGATTGGATTTCTTCAGTTTCCTAATAGAGAAGTTGGAGGAGCTGAAGGAAACGTATTTTTTTATGGGTCATACGAAAATAGTAACCAAAGATATATTTTGAAAAATGTTTCATTCGATAAAAGGGATGAATATCTCAATGGTCAACTAGTGAAGCTTGCAAATATTGCAAATACTAAATTTAAAAATGTCCAGAAACTTCAGACCTCAGTATTTTTAAGTTCGCTCTTCTTGGTGCTGTCAGCGACTGGATTTATCCCATGGATTTCTACAATTTTCTATGAATGGCCGGTATGTTCTGCTCTGGTTATTGCTCTTGTAATTAGTGTTCTTGTAATTATTGGTCTTTGGATGTCATATAAAAAGAAAGTGAAGTAGGCTTGATTAGTGCTGATTATGTAGATAATAGGTCCATCGATTCTGGAAGGGCTGGGGGTGGATTTCACGCTATATTGGTATGTGGTGTTGATATTAGTGAATCAACTGCTTTAAAAATTAAGTATCCTATTTCTGGTGTCGGCGTAATATCAACCTTTATGGAAAGCTTCGATAAAGGTCTGAGGGAGTCGAATCATCAGGTTGAATCTGGCGTCGATACAGGGTGGTTCTTATGGAGAGTCAGGGGCGATGAGCTGGTGTATCTCCGAACCATACCTATTGGAGACGACGGCAGGCCTGAACCGGTAGCTATTGGAGAGGCATTGCAGCAATTTATTGCATCTCTTGAATCAGTTTCTCCCAGTCAGATTCCTGGTTCGTCATACACCCTAAAACTGCGTAGCTACGCTTTTCTTCTTCATTCGCAAGGGAACCCCTGGGATTATCGCTGGAATCTTATGCCTAAGGATTGGAATAACAATCTAAAAGGTAAGGAGGATTTAAAAAATCAGGTAGGAAGTTTGGGTATTGGAAGTTTCGCTGACCTAAAATCCTTCAGTGATTGTAGAATTAATCTCCGAGAGATTCAAAAAGACTATTTTATAGATTTTATCGGAGCTGATGTTGATCTTGGATTTAGGGTTGCAGAGCAATCTGAGGCACATCGAATGATTCTATCGCCCTATTTGGCTTATCTTGTAATGGTGGGTCTTGAAAAAAATAAGATAAGTCCATTTAGTATATATTCTATGGGAGAACGTGAGCTAAAAGGGTGCACCATTAAAGAAACTGGTCTTGTTGAGTACCCTCTGTATTATGTCCCTATAGGAAATTTCTCGATTCTTGAAGAACTTACTGGTGCACCCATGCAGATTAATATTTCGAAAGAAATAAAGAAGCTGGAAGAGTTTGAAAAATCTAGAAATGACTCCTACCGATTTATCTACGAGAAGGCTTTGAAACATGCGTCGGCTGATGAATCATAGGGTTTAGCTATAGAAGAATCCGTATATGAACAAGGAGGTGAGGCTCCCCGAATGACCGGGGAGCCTCACCTGCTTTAACGTATAAGTCGCGTACTAACGCTGCCCCGCTTACTTGCGGCGGTAGGTCAGATCGTGCGCGCGGCGGCCCGCCTCCTGAGCCTTACGCTCAAAGCTGGTGAGGGTACGACCCTCCCAACGCGGAGCCCAACCACCCAGCGGATCCTCCTCGGTCGCACCGGCGCCCGGGTTCACGTTCTCAAAGTCGGGGTGCGCCTCCAGAACCTCACGCATGACCAGGGCGTACTCCTCCCAGTCAGTCGCCAGACGCCAAATACCGCCGGGCTTAAGCACGCGCGCAACCTTATCAGCGAACGCCGGGGACACCAGGCGGCGCTTGTGGTGGCGGGACTTGTGCCAGGGATCCGGGAAGAACACCCACAGCTCGTCCACGGAGTTCTCCTCAAGCATGTTGTCGAGCAGCTCGGGTGCGTTCGCCTGAGCCACACGCACGTTCTCCACGCCCGCGTTGCCCATTTTCAGCAGCAGGTCCGCGATGCCGGGGGTGTACACCTCCACGGCGAGGAAGTTCGCCTCGGGCACTTCAGCTGCGCGGTGCACGATTGCCTCGCCCAGGCCGGAACCGATCTCGACGACCTGGTAGGCCTCGCGGCCGTAGATCTTAACCGGGTCGAAGGTCGCTTCGGGCGCGACGGAGGTGTCGGTGCGCAGGCGTGGAATGTCCAGCACGTGGGTGGGGGAGTAGGTGTCCCAGGCCTTCTGGCGGCGCGCGGTGAGGCGGTCGCCGCGGCGGACGAAGGAGTAGGGCTGGCGGAAGAATTCCTCGGGAACCGGCTTCTTGGCCTTTTCTTCGGTGGATTCGGGTGCCTGGCTAGGCTGCGTGTTCTCAGTAGACATACCTAAAAGAATAGCGCAGGGCCGCTGCACCGTGCGGTTTCGCGGTTTGCTCGGGCTGGGTGATGCTGAGCTAGCCGTGTGTGGGTAGGTGGTGTGCGCCAGCCTGGGCTGCGTAGAAAGTCAGCGCGCATACAAAAGTGCGGCGGGAACAAAGACTGTTCCCGCCGCACTTTCGTGAGGTTGTTTGAGTGAGTTAGCTTGTGGGGCTTACTTCTTGGAGCCCAGCAGTGCCAGACCCGCGCCGAGCATCACGATGTTGTTTGCGAGCTGCTGACCGTCCTGGGTGGGACGGAAGTACTTGTCGTGCATGTCCGGGTTGCGGAAGTACATGGTCATCAGGTTTGCCGCGAATGCGGTCAGGCCTGCACCCGCCAGGCGTGCGGGGATGAAGGGGGTCAGCAGGGTTGCGCCGAGTGCGGTTTCTGCGCCGGAGATGAGCTTGCCGAAGGTTGCTGCGTCCAGCTTGGAGACTGCGGGAACACCGGTTGCCGCCATCTGCTGCAGGAAAGCGTAGGTGCCTTCGTCTGCCTTGAGCTTCTTGACGCCTGCGTCGAGGATGAGTGTGCCGGCGGTGATGAGCAGTGCTGCGTTGGAGAACTTGCCCATGATGTTGTCCTTCTGTTCTGTAGTTGGTTGGTTAGGTTTTTGTTGAACGGTTTCTACTCTAGACCCGGTTTCTCGCCTTGTAAAGTTTTACACGTAAAGTTTCTAAATATTTTTGAAAACCCGGCAGAAGCGTGCAGAGAAGGGGTGCAATCTAAGGGCGATGCGGGGCGTGTTCCGGGTGAAGGCTGAGGGATGCCACAGGCTCGCCCCGTCTCAAAAATCTGGTGATGTTGTATTCCTTGTACTTGTGTGGGTATGAGGGGGTAAAATTTGAAATTATGCATTCTCTGCATAACCCTTTATCGGCGATGCAAGAAATCGGAAGCCCCGCGAAATCGGAGCCCACAAGCCCAAGCGCACCGCGCCGGCTCGGGAAGCGCGGGAACCGCCTCTTGGCGCGCCGTTCAGGATTATGCACGAATACCAACCACCCGGACTCGCCCCCGAGTGAAATTTAGGGCGAATCGACGCAGAAAAGAGGAATACGTGACACAGCAGCCAACGCAGCACAACTCCGTCACTGGCCTAGACTCCGAAGCTGAGCACTCCAAGCTTCAGCGCGGACTAAGCTACCGACACATCCAGCTGATCGCTATTGGCGGCGCCATCGGCACCGGCCTTTTCCTCGGCTCGGCAAAGACCATCGCCCTGACCGGCCCCTCCATCGTCTTTGTCTACGCCATTATCGGTAGTGTCATCTACTTTGTTCTGCGCGCCATGGGCGAGATTCTGCTCTCCAACCCCAAATACAAGTCCTTCACCGACTTCATCACCGACATCCTCGGCCTGCGCGCCGGCTTCTTCGTCGGCTGGTCGTACTGGTTCTTCTGGGTCGTCACAGGTATCGCGGACGTCATTGCCATTACCGGCTACATCAAATACTGGTGGCCGGAAATCCCAGCCTTCATCCCGGCGCTGACCGTTATCGTGGCTCTGCTGCTGCTGAACCTGCCCTCGGTGAAGAACTTCGGTGAAATCGAATTCTGGTTCGCAGTCATTAAAATCGTCGCCATTGTCGCCCTCATTATTGTTGGTGCGCTCATGGTTGCCTTCAGCTTCACCGCGCCCGACGGTACCGTCGCCTCCGTGGCAAATCTCTGGGATCGCCCCGGCCCCTCCGGTAGCGGTATCTTTACCCAGGGCCTGACGGGCTTCCTGGGCGCCTTCCAGATTGCGCTCTTTGCCTTCGTGGGTGCTGAGCTGGTCGGTACCGCCGTGGCGGAAACCGAACACCCCGAACGCACCCTGCCCAAGGCGATTAATGCGGTACCCTTCCGCATTGGCCTCTTCTACGCGCTGCCGCTGCTGACCATCCTCGCCGTCACCCCCTGGGACAAGTTGGATAAGTCCATGAGCCCCTTCGTGGGCATGTTCTCCCTGGCTGGCATTGCTGTTGCCGCCTCCCTGGTGAACTTTGTGGTGCTGACCTCCGCGGCGTCCTCGGCGAACTCCGGTATTTTCTCGACCTCCCGCATGGTCTACGGTCTGGCGCATGACGGTGCCGCCCCCTCCGCACTGGGTAAGCTCACCAAGAACGGTGTGCCCGCCAACGCCCTGTACCTGACCACCGTGATGCTGCTGTTTAGTCTGGTCATGTTGTATGCCGGTAGCGGCATCATGGAGGCGTTCACCGTGGTGACCTCCGTGGCGTCGATGATGGGTATCTTCACCTGGAGCATGATCCTGATTGCGTACCTGGTGTACCGCAAGAAGTTCCCGGAGCGCCACGAGGCGTCCGCGTACAAGATGCCCTGGGGTATTGGCATGAGCTGGTTTGGTCTGGTCTTCTTCGCCGTCATGGTCTACGCCCTGAGCCTGTACCCGGACACCGCAATCGGCCTGGCGCTGACCCCCATCTGGTTTATCGCTCTGGCTATTGGCTACGAGATTCTGACCCGCCGCCACGCGGCGAAGCGTGCTCGTGCGCTGGCTTCTGGCAATGTTGTTGACAAGGCTGCTGACAAGGCTGGTCAGCAGTAGTTTCTGTTCTTTCTGTGGTGCTCTGGTAGTGCTGTGTGTAAGCCCCGTTTCTGCATTCTTTTAGGATGCGGAGGCGGGGCTTTCGCGTGCCCTCGTTTCTGCCTGTTTGCGTTCGGGGCGGCATTTTTTACACCGTTTGATATGACGTGAATAATAGAAACAGGTCACATTTTTGCCGTAAATCCTGTTTTCTTGCACTTAACACCTGTAGAATAACTATCCAAGTAGCTGTGAGAGCTCTCAGAAAAACTCCGCGTCAATCGATAGCGTGACACTTCCGAATGCCGCGCGGTATTTGATAGAGACCCAGCCTCGCCCCGAAATCCGGGGACACCCCGCAAGCTAATGGCCGCATATTCATACAGTGACCGTGCCTGCTGCGATCTAGCGATTCTTATTCCAGTAACGGCACATGCGGTACGGGGTACAACCGCTGAAAAGAGGACGTCGTGACTGAACAGAACAACGTCAGCCTGAATCCTAAAGCTCCCGAACAGGGAGAGCGACTACACCGCGGTCTAAGCAACCGCCACATCCAGCTCATCGCCATCGGCGGTGCCATCGGCACGGGCCTGTTCATGGGCTCCGGTCGCGCCATCTCCATGGCGGGTCCCTCAGTTATTTTCGTGTACATGCTCATCGGCGCCGTCATCTTCCTGGTACTGCGAGCTATGGGCGAGATTCTGCTCTCCAACCTGAGGTACAAGTCCTTCTCTGACTTCACCACCGACCTTGTCGGCCCCATGGCGGGATTCTTCCTCGGCTGGTCCTACTGGTTCATGTGGGTGGTCACCGCCGTCGCGGATATCATCGCAATCGTCGGCTACCTGCACATGTGGTGGCCCGACCTGCAACCATGGATCCCGGCGCTCGCCGTCATCGGCGTTCTGCTGACCCTGAACCTGGTCTCCGTGAAGAACTTCGGCGAAATCGAATTCTGGTTCTCCATGATTAAGATCGTCGCCATCGTCGCCCTGATTATCGTTGGCGGCGGCATGATCGCCGTCGGCTTCACCTCGCCCAGTGGCGCGCAGGCATCCGTCGCAAACCTCTGGAATGACGGCGGAATGTTCCCCAACCACTTCATTGGCTTCCTCGGCGCGTTCCAGATTGCCGTCTTCGCGTTCATGGGCTCAGAGCTCGTCGGTACCACCGCAGCAGAAACCCAGGACCCCGAAAAGACCCTGCCCAAGGCAATTAACGCTGTACCGGTACGTATTATGGTCTTCTACGTGGGCGCGCTCGCTGTCATCCTGATGGTCACCCCCTGGCGCCTGGTCAGCCCCGATAAGAGCCCCTTCGTCGCCATGTTCACTCTGGCGGGCCTGGGCATCGCCGCGCACATCATCAACTTCGTGGTGATTACCAGCGCAACCTCCTCGGCGAACTCCGGTATCTTCTCCACCTCGCGTATGGCATTCGGCCTGGCACGCGAGCGCAGTGCACCGCAGTTCCTGGGCAAGATTTCCAAGAACGGTGTGCCGCGTAACGCGTTGTTCCTTTCCGCCGTGATGCTGCTGTCCTCGATTGTGCTGCTCTACGCGGGCGACTCGATTTCTCGTGCGTTCAACCTGGTCACCACCGTGGCTGCGGTGCTCGTGATTTTCGCATGGGCCATGATTATGGTCAGCTACCTGATGTACCGCAAAAAGTTCCCCTCGCGCCACAAGAAGTCGAAGTTCCGTCTGCCCGGCGGCCGTTTCTCCGCGTGGCTGTCGCTGGCGTTCTTCGCTTTCACCATTGGTGTGCTGACCATGAACGAGGAAACCCTCATGGGTCTGCTCGCGATGCCCGTCTGGTTCGTGATTCTGGGTATCGGCTGGGTCTTCAAGCGCCGCGCTGATGCCCGACGTCACGAAGCAATCTCGACCCGCACCGCGCAGATTGCGATTGTGGAGGCGTCCGAGATTTTCTCGGCACGCTAAGCCGCATCTACTATCTGCGCCGGCTATCGGTACCGGCTGCCACAGCTGGTTTCCCGCGCATGCGTAAAGCCCGCGTCACCTGCTCCTCTCAGGGAGCAGGTGACGCGGGCTTTCGCTGTCTCCAGGGATGAGAATTTGAGAGGCTCGCGGGAGTGCGCTTAGGCGGGGGGCTTAGACGAACGCCATCTCAGTCTCTTCGGCAAGCGGGTCGTCGTCGTCATCGGTGCGGTAGAAATCCCAGCGTTCACAACCGCAACCGGAACGCATCGCCTCAATGACGGCGGCAGCTGCCTCCAGCGGGTCGAGCGCGTGCAGGTTCCACAGCGCATGCACCGGTACCGGGTGCCTCCAGCCGTGCTCCTGTAGGAACTCCGGGTCGAAGGCGGGCAGCGCCTCGACGGTGGGTTCAAGCTCGCAGAGGAAACCAGTGGGGGAGCGGAAAACCGTCACCACGGGGGTCGGGTCGGCGTCTTCCAGGCAGGCTCCGTCGAAGAAGTAGTAGGTGCTCAGGCGGCGGTTCCAGGCAAGCTGCGCGAGGCGTTCGCCGAAGACCTCCACCGTCTGCTCCCACTGGGTGCGGTGGTACGCCGCCAGGTCGGTGTGGGCGGTCTGCACCACGCCGATGCCCTGCTCGGTGAGTTCGCGGGCGCTCAGACGTGCGGGTTCTGCCGGTTCTGCCGGTTCCGCGGGAGCGCCCGCAGGGAAGCCGCCGTCCGGGGTATCCGGCTCTGCTAGTTCTGCTTCGGGGAGCTCAGCGTTAGCCAGCTCAGTGTTAGTCAGCTCAGCATCGAGGAGCTCAAGCTCCTCCGCCGCGCTCACCTCGGCCTCGTTCGACTCAGTGGCGCTCGCCTCCACGGCAGCTACGCTGGCTTCGTTCCTCGTCCACAGGCGTAGCTCGCGGGCAATCTGCGTGCGTCCGCGATGCAGGGTCGTCTGCCAGGAGCCGAACTTGGCGCGTACCGCACCCAGGGGCGGCACCTGCTCAATGAGCGTGGGAATGGTAGACCAGTAGCCGTAGTTCAGCGCCGTCGGCTCGCGGTCGTAGCGGGCGCAATAGCTCAAAAAGAGGCTCAGAGTCTTCGGCGCAAAATCCTCGGGTACCGCCGCGGCGTCGATATACCACTCGTTCTCGAGCGCCTCCGCCGGGTAGATGCCGGTGCGGAGCATGCCCAAGGACCAGTTGCCGTCGCCGAGGTAATCGTTGACGGTCTGAACCGGTGCCGGCCACGCCGATTCGCCCTCCATGCTGGCGGCAAGCAGGGTGTACAGGCTACCGCCCTCGGTACCGATTTCTTTCACGCCGCGCTGCCGGATGTCCTCAAGGGTCTGCGCGTAGGCTTCTTCCTCCAGTTGGGAGTAGGGGTGTGCGGCAAGGTATTTGAGCGTTGCGCCAATCTTCGCCAGAACGTGCGCAATGTCTTCATTGCTGAAGTGGCGTGCCTCCAGCGCGGGCGGCAGGTCGTGAATAATATCGCAATCAAGAATCAGCGCCGTGTACTCGGGCTCCGGAGGCAGATCGTAGGCTTCAGCGAAAACGTACCAGAGGCCGCATGCGAGCACCGTGTAGCTCGGGGCGTCTGCCGTGACCGGGCCAAACTGCCAGATGCCGGAGCTCAGCGCATAGTTCAGGTACTTCTTGTTGATGTGCGGGTACAGAAAGTTGAGGCGGCGGAGAACCTGGGTAGGGGTGAACCCCAGCGCGGCGAGTTCGGCGATGAGTTCCGCGTACTCGTCGTGAAAATCTAAGTAGCCCTCCGGAGCGTTTGATAGCGCGGCTTGTTCGCGCATGGGTCCCTCTTTCATCTGCGGGATGTGGCGGCACCATGTCGTACCGTGCCGCCGAAACCCTGAATGTGTGCACGCAGACAAGGGCGTTTGCGTGGTGTGAGGCCACCCCTTATCTGCATGAATAAGCGATATTTTTTCAAAAAATATGCTCTTTTATCTAAATTTATCGCTGAAACTAAGCACTATTCAAATACGTGAACCCCTAACACGGTTTCTTACGGAAAGATGACAATATTTAGCGCACCCACAGGGCAAAATGTGCGTAAAGACTCGTAATCTGCACTAGAAGATGCGATAGAAAAATACGCTTACCCGCACCCGCACAGGCGAGCAAAATACGCCCCGCGCTGACTCTTTTCTGAGCATTACCGGTCAACCCATGAGCTGCGGCGAAATATGCGAAACTGGAAGGATGAGCGAACACCCCCTCCCGAGCAGCATCCGCCCGCGTGCGGATCGAGCTGCACACCCCGCGCCCAGCAGCGCCGCCGGCAACGAACCCAGCAGTGCCGCACACCGCGAAAAACACGAAACCGGCGGCAAGACTGAGCAGCCTGCCGAGCACCTCATCAACGCGCTCGCCGTAGAAACCGGTATCGCGCCGCACCGCATCCGCGCAGCCGTGGCGCTGCTTGACGCCGACAACTCCGTACCCTTCATCGCCCGCTACCGCAAAGAAGCAACGGGTGCACTCACCGACACCCAGCTGCGCACCATCCAGTCGCGCCTGGGTCAGCTCCGCGCCCTCGAAGAGCGCCGCAACCGCGTGCTCGAAGCGCTCACCGAACGCGCCGACGAAGGCCTCATCGACCCGCTCACCCTGCTGCAGCTGCGTTCCTCGCTCATGAACGCCGCCACCATCGCAGACGTGAACGCCATCTACGCCCCGTACCGCAGCGAGCGTGTGACCCGCGCCCAGATGGCGCGTGCCGCCGGGCTTGATTCCCTCGTCGAAGACCTGCTGGAGGTGCCCCTCGCTGAGGCGCACGCCATCGCCGCCGCGTACATTACCGACGGCACCGAAGACGACGAGGACGAGGGCATTGAGGTTGCAGAGGCGGACGAAGCCCTGCAGATTCACAGTGCTGAAGAGGCCCTCGACGGTGCCCGCGCAATCCTGGTTGACCGCGCCCTCACCGACCCGGTGCTGAGCGAAAAGCTCCTCAAGCGCCTGCGTGAAGGCGGCGTGATTGAGTCCCGCGTGATTGCAGGTCAGGAAAGCATCGGCGCGAAGTTCTCCGACTATTTCGCCTTCTCGGACCGTATTCGTTCCATTCCGCCGCACCGTGTGCTGGCGCTGCACCGCGCCAAGGACGCCGGCGTGGTGCGCCTCAAAGTGGATGTGGCACCCGCCCCCGTGGCGCTCAGCCGCCTGCGTGGTGCCGCCCGCGCCGAAGCTGAGGCCGCCGCCGAAAATTACGAGAACGTCCGTTCTGCATACGAGCGTGAAGTCGCCGCCGCGCTACGCATCCCCGTGCAGGTGCTCAACACCGTCGACGACGAAGACCGCGTGCTCGGCTGGCTCGCCGCCACTGTGCGCACCGCATGGCGCAGCCACCTGCGCCCGCGCCTTGCCGAACGCATCCGCCACCAGCTACTCGACGCCGCCGCACAGCACGCGACCGAGGTGTTCGCCTCCAACCTGCGCGATATTCTGCTCGCCGCACCCGCCGGACACAAGACCACCCTCGGCCTGGACCCGGGCCTGCGCCACGGCGTGAAATACGCCGTAGTCGACGGCACCGGTGAGCCGCTGCGCGTGGGCACCGTCTACCCGCACGCCCCGCGCAACCAGTGGGCAGAAGCACTGCGCGAGCTCGCCGCCGCCTGCCGCGAGCACGGCGTGGAACTCATCGCCATTGGCAACGGCACCGCAAGCCGCGAAACCGACAAACTCGCCAGCGAACTGATTCGCGCCCTGCGCGAGGAGGGTGTAGAGGCGCCCCAGAAGGTGACCGTTTCGGAGGCGGGTGCCTCCGTCTACTCCGCCTCGGCCCTGGCCGCCGCCGAACTGTCCGACTACGACGTAACCGTGCGCGGCGCCGTCTCCATTGCACGCCGCCTGCAGGACCCGCTCGCCGAGCTCGTCAAAATCGACCCGCAGTCCATCGGCGTGGGACAGTACCAGCACGACGTGCCGCCCGCCGCCCTGCGCCGCGCCCTCAACGACACCGTCGAAGACTGCGTGAACGCCGTGGGCGTGAACCTCAACAGCGCCTCCGTGCAGCTGCTCGCGCACGTGGCGGGCGTGGGCACCGCAACCGCCGAACGCATCGTCGCCTACCGCACCGAACACGGCGCCTTCGCGAACCGTCAGCAGCTGCTGAACGTGCCGCGACTGGGCGCGAAGACCTTCCGCCAGGCGGCAGGATTCATCCGCATCCGCGGCGGTGAAGAGCCGCTAGACGCCTCCGCCGTGCACCCGGAAGCCTACCCGCTCGCGCGCCGCATTATTGCCGACGCGCAGGCACGCAACGGCGCCCACTGGGTTGCCGGCGCCCTGGGTACCTCGGATGGAACCGACCCGCTCGCCGGGCTGAACCCCGCCGACTACGTGCAGGATAGCGATACTCAGGCGAGCGCGGACGAAGCCACCGCCGGCGTGTACACGGTCGAGGACATCTTCACCGAGCTGCGCCGCCCCGGCCTGGACCCGCGCGGTAGCTTCCGCACCGCCCGCTTCTCCGAGTCCGTCTCGCATTTCGAGGACGTACGCCCCGGCATGGTACTCGAGGGCACCGTCTCGAATGTGGCGGCATTCGGTGCGTTCGTGGATATTGGCGTGCACCAGGACGGCCTCGTACACATCTCGCAGATGAGCCGCGGCTACGTGGCGAACCCGCACGATATTGTGCGTAGCGGCGACATCGTGCAGGTGCGCGTCGTGGAGGTCGACCCGGCGCGCCGCCGCATCTCCCTTTCCCTGCTGGTAGAGGACGAGAACTAGCGGGGGAGAGCACGAGCGTTCACTGACCTGTTGGGCAATCCGCGAATGATCATTCTCTAAAACCTTAGCTCCCGCAAGAGCACGCAAAAGCCCCGACAAGCACTATCCGTGCCTGTCGGGGCTTTATGTAGGTGTGTATCGAGCTATACGCCCGTGCTACACCTTAGAAGTCGATGTTCGCCGGGTCAGCGCCAATACGACCCTCGGGGGTAGAAAGCGCATCCACAGCCGCGATGTCCTCAGCGGTCAGCTTCACGTTCACCGACGCCAGGTTCTCCTCAATGCGGGAGGGGGTCACAGACTTCGGGATAGCCACGGTGCCCTTAGCCAGGTGCCACGCCAGCACGACCTGCGCGGGGGTTGCGCCGTGGCGCTCCGCGATCTCAGCCAGTACGGGGTTCTGCAGCAGGTCGCTACCGTTGCCCAGCGGGCTCCACGCCTGAGTCGCGATGCCGTACTCGGCGTGAACGGCGCGCAGCGCCTCCTGCGAGAAATAGGGGTGCAGCTCAATCTGGTGGATGACCGGAACCACGCCGGTCTCCTCGATAATCTCGCGCAACTGCTCCTCGGGGAAGTTCGAAACACCAATCGAACGGACCTTACCCTGCTTCTGCAGCTCAATCAGCGCACGCCAGGAATCCAGGTACAGGCCCTGCTGCGGCTTAGCCCAGTGAATCAGGTACAGGTCAACGTAGTCGGTGCCCAGCTTCTTCAGGGAAGCCTCGAACGCCTCGAACGCGCTCTCGTAGCCCTGGTCGGAGTTCCACAGCTTGGTGGTGAGGAAGATGTCTTCGCGAGCCACGCCGGAGTTAGCGATAGCGCGGCCCACGCCCGCCTCGTTGCCGTAGCTAGCGGCGGTGTCGATGTGGCGGTAGCCGATCTCCAGGGCGGTGCTCACAATCTTCTCGGCGACCTCGTCCTCAATCTGCCATACGCCGTAGCCCAGCTGCGGAATGGATCGGCCGTCGTTGAACTTTACGTTGGGTACGTTGTAGCTCATGATGCTCCTTTGGAATTTTATGGGGAGGCGGCGCCTCCGTAAGTAGTCCTACAAGGCTACGTCTCAGAGCCCCACGTTGAGAAGGGCCACGGCAGAATCAGGTATGAATCTAGCCCGAGGCGTAACCAAATGACAAAAATGACGGGTGCCAGACATCCCAGTAGACTCGAGGGCGGCTACCACTCAGACTCGAAGGCGGCTATCGCTCGACAGCCGGCGCAAAGAGCTCGCGCACATCCTCAGCCGTGACCGCCGCGGAGGCGAACTCGCCCTCACCGACCACCGCATCGAAGAGCGCCGCCTTCGACTCCTTGAGCTGCATGACCTTCTCCTCAATCGTGCCCTCGGCGACCAGACGATAGACGTGCACCTCCTTGTCCTGGCCGATGCGGTGAATACGGTCCACCGCCTGCTGCTCGGCGGCGGGGTTCCACCACGGATCCATGATGAACACGTGATCCGCCTCGGTCAGGTTCAGACCGAAACCGCCAGCCTTGAGCGAAATGAGGAATACCGGCTCCTGACCGCTCGTGAACGCCTCGATGACCTCGGCGCGGTTGCGGGTCGAACCGTCCAGGTACAGGTGGCCGATGCCCTCCTCCGCCAGGCGCGCCGAAATGCTCTTGAGGTAGCCGGTGAACTGGCTGAACACCAGCACGCGGTGGCCCTTCTCGAGCAGGTCGGGTAGCTGTTGAGCCAGGTAGTCGCGCTTGACCGACGACACCCCGGCGTAAGCTTCCGGATCAATCAGCGCGGCATCAAGCGCCAGACGGCGCAGCAGGGTCAGCGACTGGAAAATCGTGAATCGGTTCTTGTCCATATCCTCCAGCAGACCCAGCACCTTCTGGCGTTCACGCTGCAGATGCGTGTCATAGATGCGGCGGTGACCGGGAGCCAGCGGTAGGTTCACGCGCGTATCGTTCTTCGCCGGAAGCTCCGCCGCCACCAGCTCCTTGGTGCGGCGCAACATAAGCGGGCGGATGCGCCGGCGCAGACGAGCCGCCGTCGCCGCGGCGTGCGCAGGGTCCTCACCGGACTCCGCCGGGCGAGCGTACAGGTCACGGAACGCACGGGCGGAGGGGAACAGACCGTCCGCCACAATCGCCAGCAGCGCCCACAGCTCCATGAGGTTGTTCTCAATGGGCGTGCCGGTCATCGCGATCTTGGTGCGGGCGGGCATCGCGCGGGCAATGGACCAGGCGCGGGTGCCGGTGTTTTTGACGAATTGCGCCTCGTCCAGCAGGAGCGCACCCCAGCCTTCGGGGGCGGACTGCTCGCCCGTGGAATCGCCAGCGTGCTCGTCAGCGGTGTGCTTGTCAACAGCACGGCCCAGCGTGCGGGCGTAGCCGGTGTATGCGTCCTCGTCCATGCGCAGCAGCGTGTAGCTGGTTAGCACCAGGTGCGCCCCGGCAATCCGCTCGGCAAGCGGGGTCTTACCGGAGGTGGTTTCGGTGATGGTCACGACCTTCGCCTCGGGCAGGAAGCGTTCCGCCTCCGCCGCCCAGTTGGTGATGACGGAGGTCGGGGCAACCACGAGGAAGGGCGCGAACGGCTCGATGCTCTCACCGCGCTCGGCGGCACGTTCGGAGGCGGCACGGTGCTCCTCAATCACGTGGGCGAGCAGGGCGAGAGCCTGCACGGTCTTACCCAGGCCCATATCGTCGGCGAGAATACCGCCCAGCCGCTGCTCGTACAGGAAGGACAGCCACTGGAAACCCTCCACTTGGTAGGGGCGCAGGGTCGCCTGCAGACCGGCGGGTACCGGGCGCTGAGCGATAACCCGACGGGAGGTCTTCTGAGGTGCGGGGGAATCCTGAGTGCCCTTGTCAGAGGTCTTTTCAGTACCTTTTTCGGGGTTCTCTTCAGTATCCTCCAGGCCCTCAACCAGCTGTAGCAGCGAACGCACCTGAGCATCCCATCGCGCGGTCGTATGCACGCTCGCCGCCAGCGACTCCAGCTCAGAGAACAGCCCCGCCTGGTGACGGTTAATGCGCAGCTCACCGCCCGCATCATCGAGTTCGCGAGCCTCCGCAATGAGGGTGCGCAGGGTCTTAAACTCGGGTCGACGCAGTGAGAAATAGGTGCCATTACCGAGCAGAATACGGTCCGCCCCGCGATCGAGCGCCTCAAAAATCTGGGCAAACGGCACGGTCCAATTATTGACCTTCACCGCAATGCCCAGGCCGAACCAGTCACGAGAATTGCCCTCGCTCACGGTGATTTCAATCAGCGCGTCGGTTGCCTCCACGAACTCCGGCGGAGTGCCGATAAAACGCACCTGAACAGCGGAAACACGGCGAAGCTTCGGCAGAATCGCGCTGAGCAGCTCGCGGGTCTCCCAGCCTTCGATGCGGCGCTCTTCCAGCCCGGAAAGCGCCGGGTGGGCAGCAAGAATGGCGCGCACCGAACGCAGTACGCGCGCCTCAAAACGCTCATCGCGAACCTCGCCGCCCTCTTCACCGGGGTAACCGAAAACGGGCAGGGAGTACACATCGGAGGCACCCGCAGAGTCCTGTGCGCTCGCCTCCTCTGCACTGTCCTCCGCGAAGGGGTTCAGCGGGTACTCCCAACGCCAGCTCAGCTGCGCGTCGTGGCGTACCTGCTCGTCAAAGCTGATTACAAGCACCAGATGCGGCGGCTTCACGCGAGGTAGCGCCAGCGCCGGATCGGGGGTCAGCGAGGGAATGGAACGGCTGAGCGCGGGCAGATACTCCTTCTGGAACGTGGCGCGTTCCGCGGCGGGAATGTGTACGGTTCCGGCATTAATGAGCGATTCGGAGGCGGCATCGAGCGGCTCAACCAGGGGGATGAGCGCCAGCTCCACGCCCTCGGGCAGTTCGGGCACGGCGGGGGAGTATCGCACCCGTTCACCCTGCGCTGGGTTGATGGTCGGGGTAGAGGGCTCAGTAGGCGCCTCCTGCGCGTCCTTTTGGGCAGTCTTTTGCACGAAAGATTCGCGGCCCACTTCATCCAGCGCGCCGGGGCGCGCGGTCTTCCAGTGCACCGCCTTTGCCGCCTGTTCGTACTCCTGCTGGGCGAGCCCTCCCAGGGCAAAGAAGCCGGTGCGCGGGGTGCCGATGGGGTGGCAGTGCGCGGCGGGTAGCCAGAGCTGGCGCAGTAGTTCGCCTTCGCGTCCTTCCCAGCTGAGCGCGGCTTGAAGCTGCAGTCCGGCGCCTTCCGCGTGTTTCTCTTCGCTGGCGGCGGCGTGCAGGCGCACCTGTGCGGGGCTCAGCACGGCGTAGTTCACTTCGCGACCGTTGACGAGCAGGGGCAGGCCAATATCCTCCGCGCGGGCTAGTACGTCCCAGAGCAGAGTGGAGGCAGAAGCGCTGATTGAGATCCAGTCGCGATGCGAGGAATACATGTTCTGCCAGGGGCGGGCAATTGAGTAGAGCTCGGCGAAGAATCGTTCGTGTTCGGGGTAGATTTCGTGCCGTCCGACGGGCCCGCCCACGCTGGATGCGAAGGTTTCCCAGCTGAGTCCGCCCTTGATCCAGCGCCCGGTTTTGGACGCCATGAGCGGGCGGGCGAGCAGGTTAATGCTGGGGGTTGCGCCGGGCATATTGCGGCCGCGCGCGTAGGAGCCGGAGACGCTCAGGGAGAAATCCAGGGCACCGCTCACGCGCATCGAATCAATGCCCGCAAGGTCCTGACGTGTGGAAAGAACGGAGGAGAGGTCGCGTCGCCATGCCGAGATTTTGGTGGCGGATGCCTCTGCCTGCAGGCTCGGGGAGGCGCCTAGCTCGTTGAGTGCAAAGCTTCCCTGGGGGTTTGCGGGCTCGGTAGCCGCTGCATCGGGTGCGGGCAGTTTCGCCGCGGTGGTGAGCGCACCGGAGGCGCGCAACGCCGCGAGCGGGTCGGCGGCTTTCTTCGCCTCTGCAACATCCGCACTCTTCGCTGCTACGCCATGAGAGCCAGTATTGGGCACGCCGACGGGTCCGGGGTGTTCGCTGAGCGCCTTTTTCGCTACGGAGGCGCGGTCGAGCGCGGTGAGCATGAGCGCTACGGCGTGCTTGCAGTCGGTGAGTACGGGGCAGGTGCAGCGGGCAGTGAAGGTTGCGGAGCCGCTGACGGCGGGGAAGAAGCGGACGGTCACTTCGTAGGGGATGATGGTGCTTCCGTTGACGAGCCCGGTGAGGGTGCGTTCGTCTTCGTCGTAGCTGTAGCGGATGACTTCGCGGTTGCGCTGGTAGGCGACACCGCGCTGGTAGGTGCGGTGCCCGGCCTGGCGAATGATCTGCGGTACGGTGACGGGAATTTCGGGGAAAGGATTGTTGGCGCTCACCAGCTCATTATCGCGTATCGTGCGGGCTTGCGCCTTGTCGCCGGTCATTTGCTGGCGGCTGCCGGGCTGACTGTTGGATTGACTGTCGGGCTGGTTGCTGGGGCGACTATTGAGCGGTGGTTTGGGGTGTATTTCGTATTTGTGGTGGGGGAGTTTTTAACGCATAAAAACACCGGTATTCACATAAGATATTCCGCACCGTATTAAAAATTCACGCCATTTAAAACGTTCTCACAAGCCAAAATGCTAATAATCTAAATCTCTTTCAAAAAACGCTTTACTTAACTTGAGAAAATGCTGTAAGCTAAACCCAGCTTCAAGAGTTTCGACTGATAAGCTCCGACTATGGTCGAACGCCAACCCCATGTTCACGGGTGGCTCGGATGACGAAGCGGTTTGTATTCACCACCGGAATAACCGGTGGTAATTGGTACAGACAAGAGCAACGCGAAAGGATCGCGCCACTCACGGCGCAGGTTGTCACATGTACAACGGCTCTGCAACCAAAGCAGCAATCTCTCTGAACCCCTCCCGCTCCTACCAGGAAAGCCTGCGTGCCGCAGCTGTCCCCGCGCGAGGCGGATACACCGCAGTCAGCATTGACGACTACTCCCGCATTTCTTCTAAGCGCGACGAGTTCCTGAACTTCCTTCTTCTGCCCAACCCCGAGGGCATCCCCGCTATTGAGTACGCCGGTCTGCGCGTAGCGTAGCATTAGGGGTATGAATTTCTCCGGTATGCTCCTGGACTCCGACGTTCTTGCGGAGATCCGTAAGGCGGATCCAGACCCCGCCGTGGTCGCTTTTCTGCGCCGCCGCTCGTTCCGGCACATGTACATTTCTGTGCTGAGCATTGGCGAGCTGAAGGGCCTGTACCCCTACCCGGAAACTGATCGCTGGATTACCGAACTTCTTGAGCGCTTTGGCGACCACGTTATTAACGTGGATGCGCGCGTGAGCCTCGAGTGGGCGGGCCGTCAGGCGCCGCGCGGTGTGCATGCCGTGGGTCGTGATGATGCCGGTCCGCTGCCTACCGCCGCCCTGGAGGGTCTGATGGCGGCGAGCGCGAGCGCCTATGATTTGGAGCTGATTTCTTCTAAGGCGCAGGTGTACCGTGCCTGGGGTGTTGAAGCTTCCAACCCGTGGACTGAGGATTAAAACTTCGCCTGATACGCGTCCTCGCGTGCGCGTCTGTATGAATACCTGTGCGAATAGTTGTGAGAACCCGCTTTCGAGTGTTAATCGGAGGCGGGTTTCGTCGTTAATTCGTGGCATGATTGAAGGACGATGAAAAGCACCTCACCTATCTCTCGTTATTCCATGCCCATGCCTCTGTGGCTTCAGGGTGTTGTTGAGCTAATTGTTACTGCCCTGTTCTCTGCGCTTGCTGTGTTTGCGGCGATGTCTGCCGTGTGGGCGACCAAGGGTTTTGGCGACATGGAGTTCTCCTCCGTGGCCGCCATGTCGGCGCACCTGTGGCTTCTGATTCACGGTGTTCCTTTGGATCTTGCGGCTGCTTTTGGTGCTTCTGCCGGCACGATGACGCTGGTGCCTCTGGGTTTGAGTATTCTGCCTCTGCTGCTCTGCTACCGTTCGGGTCGTCGCCTGGCGCGCGCCTCGTATGAGGGTGAGTTTTTGATTCCGGTGCTGTCCGGTTCGGTGACCTATGCGCTGATTAGTTCGGCGATGTACGGTTGGGCGAGCCCGCATCCGCAGCCTCTTCAGGCGTTGAATGCTGCCCTGGTGCCTTTGGGTATTGTGGTGGCTGGTCTGATGTGGGGTGGTTACCGTGAGGCGCGTTCGCTCTCGCGCATGGTGGGTGTTGATACTGCGGAGCAGATTTCGCAGATGAGTCAGTATTCGCGTTGGGCGGGTTCGTACGCCTGGGCTGTGGTGCGTGCTGCGGTGGTTGCTTTTGTGGCGCTGATTGGTCTGGGTGCGGTGCTTTTGGGTATCGGTATTTTGGCGGGCTGGTCGCAGATTGTTGCCACCTACCAGGAGCTGCATGCGGGCGCTGTGGGTGATACTGCGGTGACTTTGCTGCAGCTGGGTTTCTTGCCGAACCTGGTGATTTATGCGATTGCGTGGTCGACCGGTGCCGGTTTCTCCTTTGGTGCGGGTACCTCGGTTGGTTTGACCAGTAGTGATGCCGGTACTTTGCCGATGCTTCCGATTCTGGGTGCTGTGCCCGAGTCGATGGGCACGTTCGGTCTGGTGGGTCTGCTGGTGCCGCTGGGTGCCGGTGCGATTGCTGGCTGGTGGTTCTTGCGTGAGGGTGAGGATCACCTGGATGAGTGGGTTGCCCTGAAGGTTCCGTTCCGCCCGCTGTCTGCGCTGATTTCTGCGGTGGTGCTGGGCGTGATGACCGGTATTATGACGTCGTTTGGTGCCCTGTGGCTGGGCTGGATTTCGTACGGCTCTCTGGGTATTGGTCGTTTTACGGAGGTTGGTGCTGAGCCGCTGACTTTTGCGGCGCATACCGCGTTGACGGTGGGTGCCGGCGTGACTTTCGGTATGTTGCTGAGCCGCGCCCTGGTGCCGGATAGTAGCCGTGAGCTGCCTCGTTTTGCGGATGAGCGCCCGAACCTGGGTGAGCGTCTGATGAGTTTTACTGCTTCGACTCGTGAGCGTTTTGCACAGGGCCGTGAGCGTTTTGCGGAGCGTCGTGAACAGCGTGCGCAGGCGCGTGCGGAGCGTATGGAGCGTGAGGCTGAGGAAGCTGCGGCACGTGAGGCGGCTGAGCGTGAGGCCGAGGAAGCTGCAGAGCGTGAGGCGGCAGAGCGTGAAGCTGAGGAGGCGGCACGTGCGGAGGCTTCCGAGAATGTTGTTGAGGCTGAGCTGTCTGTAGTATCTGGGCAGTCCGTAGCATCTGAGCAGTCTTCTGAGCAGTCTGTTGTATCTGAGGTGGCGACCGGTCACGTTCCGGTGCATCCGCAGGAGCCTGTGGTTGCCGTTCCGGTAGAGACGACTGAGCAGCTGGCGCAGCGTGCGGCGGCGGATGCTTTCGCTGAGATTGTTGCAGAGCGCGAAGAGGCGGCTGAAGAGCCTGTAGTAGCAGAATCCACTGCGGACGCTACTCAGGAGTCTGTCTCCGAAGAGCTTATTGCGCAGGAGAGCTCTGCTGAGGAGTACGAGCCGATTGAGGCCGTTCAGCAGGTCGATTACCTGCACTCTGCACATGCTGACTCTGCGCATGCTGAGGATTACGAGAGTATCGAAGCTTCTGTTGAGCCTGCCTCCAGCGAGCACGCTACTTATGAACACACTGCTTATGAGCCCGCCCTGTACGCTCACGACCCCTCCGATGAGCAGACCCGCGAGCTGATTCAGGAGCCCGTCTACGAGGCTGCTGAACCTGTTGAGCGTGAGGACGCTGTCGAAGAGCCCGCAGAGCAGGCGCTGCGTTCGAAGGGCCGCGCGAGCCGCATTATGGCGTACTTCGGCTTTGGTCTTGAGCAGCCCGCCGCAGCGCAAGATGACTCAGCGCAGGATAGCTCAGCCGATGCCGCTCACGCCGCATCCGCCGCGCAGGATTCCGCTCGGGACCGTGCCAATGACCGCGCGCATGAGCGTGAGCAGAAGCGCGAGGCGAAGAAGGCGGCTAAGGCGGCACGCAAGAAGCAGAAGAAGGACTCAGAGCGCGACTTTGTGGATCGCGAACTGGATGTCCTCTCTGCTGATCAGGCGATGAAGCGCATCTTTGAGGTTCGTAGTCAGACCGGAGTGCTTCCGCTGGTGACCGATGAGGCGTCTACCGTGGAGCTGCCCCCGCTGGATGTCATCTCCTCGAAGTCCCAGGGTTCTAGCGCCCAGGGTTCTAACCCGCGTAAGAAGAACTAGCGCACTGCATTCTTAGCGAGGGGAAGAAGAGCTGGACGCGCCGGTGAGCTTGTCCATCGTGCCCTGGAACTTCTCGTCGCAGGTGGACATGTCGGTCTGAGTCAGCGCGGCGGCGCGGCACTCACGGTACTCCTGCGCGCCGGGCATGAAGGCGAGGCCAATGCCACCGAGCAGGGTCATAGCGCCGTAGATAATGCTGACGCCTGCGGCAATGTAGAAGAACCAGGGGCCACGGTAGATTGCGGTGCGCACAATCGCAATAATGCTCAGGGTAATGCCGGCGAGCGCGAAGAGGAAGAGCGCCAAGAAAAGCGGCATCGTGGAAAGCACGAAGGAAGACGCCGCAAAAATCACCAGCGCGGCAACAATCAGCATGAGCGAGGTGCGAATATTCGCTTTCTGCTGTTCGATGGGGTCGATGGGCTTGCGCGGCTTCTTGCCCTGAGGTCCCCGAGGCTGCGGCATCATGTTCTGCGGTGCCTGCTGCGGCGCTCGCGGTGGAACCTGCTGGTTCTGCGGTGCACCGTTGTTCGGGGTGGGCTGCTGCGGGGTGTCGTTCGGAGTGTTGTTCGGGGTGTTCTGCGGGGGAGTAGACATACCTATAAGGGTACCGCCCCGTCTGCCCGTGACCTATTGAGTTTGCGACCTGTTGAGTTTGCGTCCGGTGAACCCCAGTGAGGATTCGTCTCGCCGGGGTTTCTTTGTGCTCGCCTTTGGGCTTTAGGCGTGTTGTGAACCTCTTACCCCCTTTGGATAAGGGTGTGAGACGGGTTATACTAGTCGGGTGCGAATTGTGGTTATGGTATCCGGCTCCGGAACGAATCTTCAGTCCATCCTCGACGCTGTAGCAGCGGGCGAGCTTCCCCTCGACATTGCGGCAGTGGGCGCCGACAAGCCCTGTCTGGGCATTGAACGTGCCCAGGCGGCGGGCGTACCCACCTTCCTGGTGCAGCCCGGCGACTACGCCGACCGCCCCTCCTGGAACCGCGCGCTGGAAGAAAAGATCGCTTCCTACAACCCCGATTACATTGTGTTCGCCGGCTTCATGCGCATTGTTGACGCGCAGCTGGTCGAGCGTTTCAAAAACCGCATTATTAACACCCACCCCGCCCTGCTGCCCTCCTTCCCGGGTGCGCACGGCGTGCGTGACGCCCTAGCGCACGGTGTGAAGATTACCGGCCTGACCGTCCACTTTGTGGATGCGGGCGTTGACACCGGCCCCATCCTCGCCCAGGCGGCAGTGCCCGTTCTGGATGACGACACCGAAGAAACCCTGCACGAACGAATTAAGGTGCAGGAGCGCCGCCTGCTCGTGCAGACCATCGCATCCCTGGCTGAATCTCACGGCGCTGCATCTGACGGCGCTGCATCCGACAGTTAATTCCGCCCACTAGATTTTTGCGGCGGAATGAGCCGAGCTCACACCCCGCCGCCCACACACGTTCCGTTGTGGCACCCGAGTACCCCTGAGGGGAAGGTGCACAGCGGCGGGGAATACCCCCACACATATCCTGTCTATCCGGGCAGGCTACGTCCATCCACCAGCTGTGCCGCCGAGAACCGGCGTGCACGTCTAAAGCATCGGAGTATTTGTGTCTCTCATTGAGCTCGATCGCGTGCCCCTGCGCCGCGCCCTCATTTCCGTCTACGACAAGACCGGTCTGGAGGAGTTCGCCCGCGGCCTGCACGAGGCTGGCGTTGCGCTGGTCTCCACCGGCTCCACCGCATCCACCATCGCGGCAGCAGGCGTACCCGTCACCGAGGTCACCGAAGTGACCGGTTTCCCCGAGTGCCTCGAAGGCCGCGTGAAGACCCTGCACCCGCGCATCCACGCCGGTATTCTGGCTGACCGCCGCAAGCAGGAGCACATCGACACCCTCGGCGAGCTGGATGTCGAGCCTTTCGACCTGGTGGTTGTGAACCTGTACCCCTTCGTTGAGACCGTTTCATCCGGTGCCGATCAGGACGCCATCATCGAGAAGATCGACATTGGTGGCCCCTCCATGGTTCGCGCTGCCGCGAAGAACCACGACGCCGTCGCAATTGTGGTAGACCCCGCCGACTACGCGCGCACCGTTGAGGCCGCTAAGAACGGTGGCTTCTCCCTGGATGAGCGCCGCCGCCTTGCCGCTGGCGCATTCGCCCACACCGCCGCATACGACACCGCTGTGGCCACCTGGACTGCATCCCAGTTCCTGCAGGATGAGGACGCTAACTTCTGGCCCCCGTACGCTGGCCTGGGCTTCGAGCGCAGCGAGACCCTGCGTTACGGCGAGAACCCGCACCAGCGTGCCGCCCTGTACGTTGACCCCGCCGCTGCCCCCGGCATTGCTCAGGCGGAGCAGGTGCACGGTAAGGCGATGAGCTACAACAACTACGTTGATGCTGATGCCGCTCTGCGTGCCGCTTACGACTTCGACGAGCCGGCTGTTGCCGTTATCAAGCACAACAACCCCTGCGGTATTGCTGTGGCAACCCCCGGTGCGGCTGACCCGATTGCGGACGCTCACGCGAAGGCGCACGCTTGCGACCCGCTGTCCGCGTACGGCGGCGTGATTGCCGCTAACCGCCCGGTGACCGCCGCTATGGCTCAGACCGTCAAGGGCATCTTCACCGAGGTGATCGTGGCTCCCGGCTTCGAGCCCGAGGCGCTGGAGATCCTGCGTGAGAAGAAGAACCTGCGCCTGCTGGTTCTGCCCGAGAACTTTGCCCGCGAGGCTATCGAGTACCGCCCCATTTCCGGTGGCGCACTCTTCCAGGAGGCTGACCGCCTACAGGCTGAGGGTGACGACCCGAAGAACTGGACCCTGGTTGCCGGTGAGCCGGCTGACGAGGCAACCCTGCGTGACCTCGAGTTCGCGTGGCGTGCACTGCGTTCGCCCAAGTCCAACGCTATTCTGCTTGCCGATAACGGTGCCGCCGTGGGCATCGGCATGGGCCAGGTGAACCGCGTGGATTCCTGCAAGCTTTCGGTGGAGCGCGCGAACACTCTCGGCGGTGAAGGTAACGAGCGTGCCCGCGGTGCGGTTGCCGCATCCGACGCGTTCTTCCCCTTCGCTGACGGCCTGCAGGTTCTGCTGGACGCCGGCGTGCGTGCCGTCGTGCACCCGGGCGGTTCGATCCGCGACGAGGAAGTTATCGAGGCGGCTAAGGCTGCTGGCGTGACCATGTACCTGACCGGTACCCGCCACTTCTTCCACTAAACACGTGTAGCGGGCTCAGTACGCGCTGAGCTACCTGCTGTGAGCGGGGCATCCTGGGGTAAACCCGGGGTGCCCCGCTTTTATACCAGGTGCCCGTGCATCCGTATTGTGGGCAGTCGTATTTATAGAATTTTTGCTCTATTTTGCGCCGGATTTGCGCATGAGGGCGCGTTAACGGCGACCAGGATGCGCACGGATTGGCTAAAAATTCGCTAGGATTAGGTTGTGCCTAAAGTCAGCGAAGAATACAAAAAGAACAGGCGTTCTCAGATTGTAGAGACCGCCCGCGAATGCTTCATCAAGCACGGTTATCAGAAGGCTTCGATGAGCGATATTATTGCGGCCACCGGCCTGTCTGCCGGAGCGATTTATAACCACTTCTCCTCCAAGGATGAAATCATCCTGGCGGCAGCCCGCATGGACATGGCGCCCTTCGACCGCATCCGCGCCGAACAGCCCTGGGACTACGTGTTCGGGTGCCTGAAGGTGCTGGACACCCCCAAGATTCGCCGTCACCTGCTCGTCACCTGGGGCGAGGCCGTGGCAATGCCGCAGCTGGCGACCGTGGTGTCTGAGCAGCTGAGCTACCTGCGCGATCAGTCCCTGGAGCGCTACCGCGCCTGGGGTGCCGCTGAGCTGGACTTCACCGAAGAGGAGCTTGAAGAGTGGCTGACCGTTATCGGTGCCGCGGTGCTGTCGGTGCTGACCGGTTACGTGGTGCAGACCCAGCTGGTGGCTGGCGGTAAGAAGGAGAGCGCTCGTGAGGCGTACCTGGAGTATGCTTCCGCTATCCTGCGTCAGGCGTAGGGTGTGTAGACCCGCTTAACGGCCGCCGATAAGCCTGCCGGGGTGTGTTGTGCGCCCCTCGCCGGTGTTGCGCCGACGCCGTAAAAACTTCATCGTGATGCTTTGTAAAGCCCGTTTTCCTTCTCGAAGGAAAGCGGGCTTTACGGTATTATGAGGTGTAGCTCATATTTTTTCATTCAGGGTTTTCAACTGGATGCGCCCGCCGCCTCCTGAAGATCGCCCGGCGCATGCCGCGGCAACCCCGATGATGAGCGACCGAAGATAACGCAAAAACACTCCCAGGAGCGTAATGTCCGAGCAGAAGATCCTCGAGATGCCCCTCGCCGACCTCGACCCCGAGGTTGCAGAAGCCATTGAGCTGGAGCGCAAGCGCCAGCAGAACACCCTCGAGATGATTGCATCCGAGAACTTCGTCCCCCGTGCCGTCCTCGAAAGCCAGGGCTCGGTACTGACCAACAAGTACGCTGAGGGTTACCCCGGCCGCCGCTACTACGGCGGCTGCGAATTCGTTGACATCGTTGAGTCCCTCGCTATTTCCCGCGTGAAGGAACTCTTCGGCGCTGAGCACGCCAACGTTCAGCCCCACTCCGGTGCGCAGGCAAACAACGCCGTTATGCACGCGCTACTGACCCCCGGTGACACCATCATGGGTCTGTCCCTGGCACACGGTGGCCACCTGACCCACGGCATGAAGCTGAACGTCTCCGGCAAGCTGTACAACGTTGTCGCCTACAGCGTGGACGAGAACGGCTACGTTGACATGGAGCAGGTGCGCGAGCTGGCCCTGGCCGAGCGCCCCAAGCTGATTATCGCCGGCTGGTCCGCGTACCCCCGCCAGCTGGACTTCGCAGCGTTCCGCGCGATTGCTGACGAAATCGGCGCGTACCTGTGGGTGGACATGGCTCACTTCGCGGGCCTGGTGGCTGCGGGTCTGCACCCGAACCCCGTCCCGCACGCACACGTGGTCTCCTCCACCGTGCACAAGACCCTGGGCGGCCCCCGCTCCGGCTTCATCCTCTGCACCGAGGAGCTGAAGAAGAAGATTGACTCCGCTGTGTTCCCCGGCCAGCAGGGCGGCCCGCTCATGCACGTGATCGCTGCGAAGGCTACCGCGTTCAAGGTCGCCGCATCTGACGCGTTCAAGGACCGCCAGAAGCGCACCGTTGAGGGCGCACAGATCCTGGCGAACCGCCTGCTGCAGCAGGACGTGAAGGACGCCGGCGTTGCGATTGCTTCCGGCGGTACCGACGTTCACCTGGTGCTCGTTGACCTGCGCAACCACGCCCTCAACGGCAAGGAAGCAGAGGACCTGCTGCACCAGGCTGGTATTACCGTCAACCGTAACGCCGTGCCGAACGACCCGCGCCCGCCGATGGTGACCTCCGGTCTGCGTATCGGTACCCCCGCACTGGCAACCCGCGGCTTCGACGCCGAGGGCTTCACCGAGGTAGCCGACATTATCGCTTCCGTACTGTTGCCGAACCCGGACATCGCTGCGTTGCGTGCCCGCGTTGAGGCACTGTGCGCCAAGTACCCCCTCTACCAGGGCAGCGAGAACTGGTAGACCCATGAATGACCCCGTTCGCTCAGCATCCCTTCGTGGGTGCTGAGCGGGCGGGGTTATTTCGCCCTCTTACTTTTACCGCCCTGCCCGCTACACCCGTTCAGGGACGTAGCGGGGGAGTGGTACCTCCTAGGCACACCCTAGAACCCAACACACAGACCATCCGTTTCGGCGAACCCGCCGCAATCTATGGAAGGAAAAACAATGCCCCAGATTCTAGACGGTAACGCAACCGCCGCAGCCATCAAGGAAGAGCTGAAGGAGCGCGTCGAGGCGCTCAAGGCTAAGGGTATTACCCCCGGCCTGGGTACCGTGCTGGTCGGTGACGACCCCGCATCCCGCTCGTACGTGGGCGCTAAGCACCGCGACTGTGCAGAGATCGGTATTAACTCCATCCGTGTGGACCTGCCCGGTGACATCACTCAGGAAGAGCTCGACGCAGAGATCGACAAGCTGAACAACGACCCGGCGTGCACCAGCTACATTGTGCAGTTGCCCCTGCCCAAGCACCTGGACACCAACCGCGTGCTGGAACGCATCGCCCCCGAGAAGGACGCTGACGGCCTGCACCCGACTAACCTCGGCAAGCTCGTGCTGAACGTTTCTGAGCCGCTGGATTCCCCGCTGCCCTGCACCCCCAACGGTGTCATTGAGCTGGTGAAGCGCCACGGCATCGACTGGAACGGTAAGAACGTTGTGGTGCTCGGCCGCGGCATTACCGTGGGTCGCCCGCTGGGTCTGCTGCTGACCCGCCGTGAGGTGAATGCAACCGCAACCCTGGCGCACACCGGTACCGAGAACCTGGACGAGGTACTGCGCGAGGCTGACGTTATTGTTGCCGCTGTGGGTGTTCCGCACGTGCTGAAGGCTCACCAGGTCAAGGACGGCGCAATCCTGCTGGACGTTGGTGTTTCCCGCGCTGAGGACCCGGAGACCGGCAAGAAGAAGCTCTTCGGCGACGTCTCCCCGGAGGCTGCACAGAAGGCGTCCTGGGTTTCCCCGAACCCCGGCGGTGTGGGCCCGATGACCCGCGCGGAGCTACTGGTGAACGTGGTTGAGACCGCGGAGCGTCAGGCGGCGTAAGGCTCGCAACATTTCAGAGCTAATAACTCAAAAGGGCGGTGCCCCGGTAGAACAATCTACCGGGGCACCGCCCTTCACACTGTCATCACAAGAAAAGGCAGATGCTAAAGAATCATCTCGTAGAAGTAAGCATCGGCAAGGTACAGGGTCTCTGCGTACTCGACGGGGCTACCTTCTTCGGTGTAGCCGGTCGCGCAGACCTTGAACGCCGCCTCGCCCACGGGAACCTGGTGGTTGAACGCCTCGGCGTCGGCGTCGGTGAAGAGCGCCGCGCTGGTGCGTACGCGGGCGTGCTTAATGGCGTTGGGGGTGTCGGCAAGCTGGTCGAAGGAGCTTGAAGCGCCGGACATTTCCGCCATCATGGCGTCCAGGATGCTGCTTGCGGCGGCCTTGACAAAGTAGGAACGCTCAAAGCCAATGACTTCGTGGTTGGCAAGACGCAGACGACGCACGAACAGCACCTGCTCGCCCACCGGCACGGATAGGTGGGTGGAAATCTCTTCGGTGGCGTCCACCCAGCGGGTCGCAATCATGCGGGTGGAGCCCTCAAAACCGCGGCGGCGCATATCGTCAACGAAGGTGTCCACGCGCGGAATGTAAGTGGCGTCGGTGCGCTCGGCAACGTAGGTGCCGGAGCCCTGCACGTTGTAGAGCAGGCCGCGTTCAATCAGAACCTTCAGGGCGCTACGAACCGTCTGGCGGCTCACCCCAAAGTTCTGCTGAATCATGCGTTCGGTGGGCAGCTTATCGCCGGGCTTGCCGGGAATAATGTAGCGCTGCTCAATGTAGTGGATGACCTGCTCGTACTTCGGGCCGGGAATCGGGGGTAACTCGTAGCGGCTCTCAGCGTTGTGAGCGGTACTTTCGGATGCGGTGGTGCCCGCAGAATGTGAGGGGGCACCGTGGTCGGTGGTATGTGAGGAGTGTGAATTCATCACCCAATAGTTTACCGTTCAGCCAGAGAAAAAACGCGCACGAGTGAAAATTTCTCTTCCCTCAAACTGGCATAATTAAGACTATGCATTTTTCTAACACCCCTGCACCGCGCCCGAGCGGTCTGCTTCGCGTGGCGAGCGTGAATGTGAACGGTATCCGAGCCGCCTACAAGAAGGATATGGCGGCGTGGTTGGCGAGCCGTGACATCGACATTCTCTGCCTGCAGGAGGTGCGCGCCCCCGACGCTATCGTGCGTGAGCTGCTGGACGAATCCCAGTGGCATATTCTGCACGCGGAGGCGGCAGCGAAGGGGCGCGCCGGTGTGCTGGTGGCGACCCGCCGCACCCCCAACTCTGCCGGTGAAGTCCTGGAGAACCAGCCGGTCGCGACCCGCTCGAATATTGGCGAAGAGTACTTTGACGATTCGGGCCGCTGGGTTGAGGCGGACTACGTTCTGCCCAACGGCAAAACCCTGACCGTGGTCAGCGCCTACGTTCACTCCGGCGAGGTCGGCACTCAGAAGCAGGACGATAAGTACCGCTTCCTGGAGCGCATGCTGGTGCGCATGCCTGAACTGGCAAAGCACTCGGACCACGTGCTCATCGTGGGCGATTTGAACGTGGGCCACACCGAGCTGGACATTAAGAACTGGAAGGCTAACCAGAAGCGTGCCGGCTTCCTGCCGGAGGAACGCGCCTACTTTGACCGCTTCTTCGGCGATATCGGCTACCGCGATGTGGCTCGTGAGCTGGCGGGTCAGGTGCCCGGCCCCTACACCTGGTGGTCTTACCGCGGTAAGGCGTTCGATAATGACGCTGGCTGGCGTATCGACTACCACATGGCGACCCCGGCGCTCGCCGAAAGCGCCGTGGAAGCGGTCGTGGACCGTGCGGCAAGCTACGATGAGCGTTTCAGCGATCACGCGCCGCTCGTGGTTGACTACCGCATCGGTGAGTAAGACGCGGACCCACCTACAGATAAGTTTTTGAAGATGTGCTGCACCGTCCGCAGCACCGCACAGGAAGAACTGCACAGGAAATAACTATGGCAGACGAAAAGAAGCAGGATAAGTCCCTCATCCCTAACGCCTCTCAGCAGAAGGCACGTATCTATTCGGGTGCGCAGCCGTCGGCTGATTCGATGCACCTGGGTAACTACATTGGTGCTGTGAACAACTGGGTGGCGTTGCAGGACGACCCGAATAACGAATGCCTGTTCTTTATCCCGGATATGCACGCCATCACCGTTCCTCAGAATCCCGAGGAGCTGCGTGAGCGTACCCGCCTGACCGCGGCGCAGTACATCGCCTCCGGTATTGACCCGACCCGCACCCCGCTGTTCGTGCAGTCGCACGTGCCCGAGCACGCCCAGCTGGCGTGGATTCTGAACTGCTTCACCGGCTTCGGTGAGGCCTCCCGTATGACCCAGTTCAAGGACAAGTCCCAGAAGCAGGGTGCCGAGAACGCCTCCGTGGGTCTATTCACCTACCCGATTCTGATGGCTGCCGACATCCTGCTCTACCAGGTGGACGGCGTGCCCGTGGGCGAGGACCAGCGTCAGCACCTGGAGCTGACCCGTAACCTGGCTCAGCGCTTCAACTCCCGTTTCGGTGAGACCTTCGTGGTACCCGAGCCGGTGATTCTGAAGGAAACCGCTAAGATTTACGACCTGCAGGACCCGACCTCGAAGATGTCCAAGTCTGCAGCCACCGACAAGGGCCTAATCAAGCTTCTGGACACCCCCAAGACAACCCAGAAGAAGATTAAGTCCGCCGTGACTGATGACGGCTCCGTCATCGCCTACGACCGCGAGGCTAAGCCCGGCGTCTCCAACCTGCTCTCCATCTACTCAGCAATGACCGGCGAGAGCATCGACGAGATCGTGGCACGCTACGAGGGTAAGATGTACGGCCACCTGAAGGTTGACCTTGCCGATATCGTGGTGGAGCGCCTCACCCCGGTGCGTGAGCGTACCCTCGAGCTGATGGACGACCCCGCCGAGCTGGACCGCCTGCTGGCTGTGGGTGCATCCGCTGCCCGCGAGATCGCTACGGTCACCATTGAGAACGTGTACAAGAAGGTTGGCTTCCTGCCTGCCGCAGCAATCTAGCGCGCTGTTCAGCCAGTCCGGCTGAGACGCCGCATTACCTGCACGATTGAGATGACAGCACAAGAGAACTCTTCGAGCCCCACGACGGCTCCTGTATCCCCGACCCTGAAACCCGGTCGCCGCTACCTGAGCGTTATTGCGCACGTGAGCGGTGAGAATGTTCAGCGCCTGGAAGAGTGGAAGCGCGCGGTAGCCGGTGGTGCGGTGGCGCCTATCAGCACCCACGTGACCGTGTACCTGACGGAGCTGAACGAGTCTCTAATGGCTGAGGTGCAGTCCCCGCAGCTCCGCGAGGCGCTGGACACGCCGCGTTTTGAGGCGCGCTGGGGTTCGGTGCACTCCTTCCGCCCGGTCACCGAGGTGGAGTACCTGAACCTGGAGGCGGGTAGGGCCGAGTTCGAGCAGATTCACCAGAAGCTGGTTGAGCTATTCGGTGCCGGCGCGGCGTCCTTCCCCTACGTGCCGCACGTGACCCTGGGTCACGGGCTCACGGAAGAGCAGGTGGCGAACGCCCGTGAGGTGTTTGATGCTCTGCCTGCCGAGCAGCGCACCTTCACCGTGGATCACCTGCACTGCTACTCCTATGACGGGCAGGACTGGGAAGAGATTAGCGTTCTGCCGCTGCGTTAGGAGCTGGCGTATAAGCCTGGAATACGTAACGAGAGATGCGACCGATAAGCTATCGGTCGCATCTCTCTTTACGTTTTCGCTAGGTTTATTTCAGCGTGAGAGCCCTAGTGGGAGTGGCCCTCATGAGCCTTACCGGACTCGTGCGCGTCAGCCGAAGCCGAGGAGGAAGCAGCGCCGTGTGCCTCAGAGCCGTGTGCCTCAGCCTCAACCGGTGCAGCGTTCGAGGAGGAGACACCCAGGATCTCGTTCGGGGTCTTCGGAAGCTCCACGCTCATCAGCTCCTTCGGTGCTGCCGGGTTCGACAGGGACACCGCAATGAGCTTCTTGGTCGCCGGGTCGGTCACGTAGGCGGTCTTACCGTCCACCCACAGTGCCGGACGCTCGTCCTGCCACGTCTCAGACTCGGTCCACGCCTCCATGAGCTGTACGGAGCCGAGCTCGGCACCGGTCGCCGGATCGAAGACGCGCAGCTTACCGTCGGTGGTCAGCAGTAGCGCCTCACCCTGGGGGCCGCGAGCCAGCGAACGGAAGGTGTAGCTCACGCCAGAAGGCAGGGAGTAGACGGTGCGGGTTGCCGCAACGGTGTCGATAATGGAGAACTTCTCGGGGCGCTCCAGCTTAGCGTCCTTGTCGGTCTTGTAGTCCGCCAGAACGTACTGGGAGTCAGCCTTGCCAGCCTGGTTACCGGAACGCGAGTACGGGTCCTCGGGATTGGTGATCTTGGTGAATTTGCCGTCCTTGTAGATCAGCGCGCCGTCGGTGCAGCCGATGGAGAACGCGCCGTCCTTGGCGATAGCTTCACCGTGAACGCCGGGGCAGGCGGGGCTCTCGGTGACGGTCTTGCCCTGAGCATCCACAACAGCGGCGCCGGTGCGGGTCTTCGAGTCGCCGACCGCTACCAGGTACTGGTCGTTGGGCAGCGGGATTGCGAAGCCGTGGTGCGGCTTCGGCAGGGTGACGGTGGTGGTCTCCAGGGAGGAGGCGGTGCGCTTGTCATGGGTCAGCTTCGCCGGATCGTACACGGCGAAGGAGCCGGTGCCGTCAGCGAATGCCGCGACCTTGCCGTTGTCCTTGATGACGTGACCGGTGTGGTCAGCCGCCAGAGACAGCGAAGACAGCGACGGGGAAGTGGTGTAGTAGTGCGAGTGGTCGCCGTGCGCTACGGACCATACGCCGGTGTCCAGGAAGGTGTAGCTGTTGCCGTCTGCAACGACGAGGTGGCGGTTATCGCCAGCGTCGGAGAGGCGCAGGAAGCCTTCCTTGGGGATGTCTGCGAGCAGCTTCATGTCCTTGGCATCATAGACGAGCACGCCACCGTCGTAGGTGATGGCGACGCGACTTGCCGCGCCCTTGCCTTCGGTGATGGGGGCGGGGGTTGCGCTCGCGGAGGTGGAGGCGCTGGGGCTGGTCTGTGTATTCTGGCCGGTCTGGGTGGTCTGGGAGCCGCATGCGGTCAGGGCGAGGGCGGCTACTGCGCCGAGTGCGCCGGCGCGGGTGAGGAAAAACTTACGGGTCATGTGCATGCACCAAGACTAACATGAGAATGGTTCTCTATAGTGGTTGATCCTTGGCTCGTATCAGAGTCTGGAAGCGCAACCCACGCCGGGTGCGTAAGGCATTCCGAACCCCGCCCAGCCGCAGGGAGCATCCTTCCGCGCCCCACTAGGCAAAAGCCCTGAAACCGCCCGCAAAATGACCCATTAGGGCAAAAGAAAACCGGCTCCCTTCCGAAAAGAAGAGAGCCGATTTCTAGAGGTATCTTTTGCTCGAGTAAGGCTCATGTACCTAACTCAGGACCAAAAATTTAGAGAAGGTTGTTCAAGCCTCGCGCCTTGACCTCGCCCACGGCATCCTTGACGGCCTGTGCCTTGGAGCGCGGTGCGACCAACAGGGCATCGGGGGTATCCACCACAACGATGTCGTCGAGACCAATGATGGAGATCTTACGCTCGGTGTTTGCAACAACGATGCCGGAGCAACCGTGGTTAATCACGTTATCCTTCTCGCCGAGAATGGTCAGCTCTTCGCCGCTCTTCTCGGTGTTCAGGCGCGCCACAGCGTCGAAGTCTCCAACGTCGTCCCAGCTGAAGGAGCCGGGAACCATTGCGACGTCACCTGCTGCCGCTGCGGGCTCAGCCACAGCGTAGTCAATGGCGGTCTTCGGCAGGGTCTCCCACACGCGGTCCATAACAGCCTCACGCTCGGGGGTGTCCCAAGCGTTAGCGATCTCCATAATGCCCGCGTACAGCTCGGGCTCGTTTGCCTCGAGGTGCTTGAGCATCAGGGCTGCCGGTGCCACGAACATACCTGCGTTCCAGGTGTACTCACCGGAATCCAGGTACTTCTGTGCGGTAGCGGTGTCCGGCTTCTCCACGAAGGTGTCCACGGCGTGAGCATTGGGAGCACCTTCGATGCCCAGGGACTCGCTGGCGTGAATGTAGCCAAACGCGCTGGAGGGCTCGGTGGGGGTAATGCCGATGGTGACAATCTTGCCGGTTGCCGCGGTGATGACAGCTTCGGTCACCACGCGGTGGAATTCGTCCACCGGGCTGATGACGTGGTCAGCTGCGAAGGAACCAATGATGGCGTCCGGTTCGCGGCGGTGGATGATAGCGCAAGCCAGGCCGATAGCTGCAGCCGAATCCTTGGGGGAGGGCTCCAGTACCAGGTCAGCGGCACGCAGTTCAGGAATCTGCTGGGTAACCGCATTGGCGTGCGAAGTGCCGGTAACTACCATGACGGAACCGTTGCTGAGATCGATGAGACGGTCGTAGGTGTCACGCAACAGGGAATTGCCCGACGAGGTGAGGTCGAGCAGGAATTTCGGGGCGTGCGCGCGGGATAGGGGCCACAAACGCGAGCCAACACCGCCGGCAGGAATAAGCGGGCGGAATCGAGTGAGTGCAGTATTCATCGCTTCAAGAATAGCGGGTGAATTTGTCATATATCGAATTCTTTTAGGTTTTAACAAAAAAGTGTCAGGCGGCTCTCATTTAGGCGATGTTTGAGGTTAGGTTAAGGTAAGTCCCGCACAAACACAGGGAAGTAGGCGATATGGTAATAAAAACATGCTCTAATTCGCTTTTGGAACCTGTAAAAAAACCCTAAACAGGGTGTCAGTAAGCTGTGAATTTACCTGATATCTTGGAAGTAACAGACGAACAAAAGCAGTCGGTGAGCACACAGCTGTGCCCGGAAGCTGAGGGTCACAATGACCCCTCAGAACCCGGAAGCTCGCCGTCGCAGCAGGAGGTTATTCAGTGTTGAATGGTTCTAAAGGAACCCTCTACCGCGGCCGCTGGGGCATGTGGTCCTGGGTTGCTCATCGCATTACCGGTATCGCGATTTTCTTCTTCCTTCTTGTACACATCCTGGATACTGCCGTCGTGCGTATCTCCCCGGAGGCCTACAACGGCGTACTGAGCCTGTACAAGAACCCCATCATGGGTCTGGGTGAGACCGCGCTTGTCGCCGCCATCGTCTACCACGCGTTCAACGGTATTCGCATTATCCTCATTGACTTCTGGGGTAAGGCAACCAACTCGCACGTGGAGCACATTCAGGCGAAGAACAAGGACGGCAACGTCGAAATCAGCCAGAAGGCAACCTACACGCACATCAAGATTCTCTGGGTTGTGCTTTTCCTCTGGGCAATTACCGTTGCGGGCTTCGCAGCGCGTCACCTGCCGATCGTTTTCTCGCACATGGGAGGTCACTAAACTATGGCTACTCCGCTTAAGCCCCGCACCTATGTACCCCGTCTGCGTGACAACCGCATCGACGGTGTGAAGTACAACCGCTCCTCCTCCAAGCGCAACAACTTTGAGATGTTCGCTTGGCTGGGTATGCGCCTGTCCGGCGTCGTACTCGTCGTGCTGATTTTCGGCCACCTGTTCTCCAACCTCATGGTCGGCGACGGCATCCACGCCATCGACTTCGGCTTCGTGGGCGGCAAGTGGGCGAACCCCTTCTGGCAGGTCTGGGATCTGCTGCTGCTCTGGCTGGCTATGCTGCACGGTGCTAACGGCATCCGCGTCATCATCGATGACTACGCAGAGAAGGACCGCCTGCGCGTTTGGCTGAAGGTGATCCTCTTCGCAGCATGCGCATTCGTCCTGCTGGTTGGTACCCTCACCATCTTCGCGTTCGACCCCTGCCCCTCCGGCGCAGCGGCTGAACTGCTCCCCAGCTTCTGCTCGGCACGCTAACGGCGACGTATCCGAGACAAACGAAAACATCTAAAACACAGAAAGAACATCATGCAGGTACATAAGTACGATGTAGTGATCGTCGGTGCCGGTGGCGCAGGTATGCGTGCCGCCATTGAGGCCGGCCAGCGAGTTCGCACCGCGGTACTGACCAAGCTATACCCCACCCGCTCCCATACCGGTGCGGCACAGGGTGGCATGTGCGCCGCTCTGGCTAACGTTGAAGAGGACAACTGGGAGTGGCACACCTTTGACACCGTCAAGGGTGGCGACTACCTGGTCGACCAGGACGCAGCAGAAATCATGGCTAAGGAAGCTATTGACGCTGTGCTCGACCTGGAAAAGATGGGTCTTCCCTTCAACCGAACCCCCGAAGGCCGCATTGACCAGCGCCGCTTCGGCGGTCACACCCGTGACCACGGTAAGGCTGCTGTGCGCCGCGCATGCTACGCAGCTGACCGTACCGGCCACATGATTCTGCAGACCCTCTACCAGAACTGCGTTCGTCACAATGTGGAGTTCTACAACGAGTTCTACGTTCTCGACCTGATTCTGGTCAAGGACGAAGAGGGTAAGCCCCGCCCCGCCGGCGTCGTCTCCTACGACCTGGCAACCGGCGAGGTCCACGTCTTCCAGGCTAAGTCCGTGATCTTCGCATCCGGCGGCTGTGGCAAGATTTTCAAGACCACCTCCAACGCACACACCCTCACCGGTGACGGCATGGCTATCGCACTGCGTGCAGGCCTGCCCCTGGAGGACATGGAATTCGTTCAGTTCCACCCGACCGGCCTGGCTGGCCTGGGCATTCTCGTCACCGAGGGTGCTCGTGGTGAAGGCGGTATTCTCCGTAACGCTGACGGTGAGCGCTTCATGGAGCGCTACGCACCCACCATTAAGGACCTCGCACCCCGCGATATCGTGGCACGTGCAATGGCAAACGAGGTGCGCGAAGGCCGCGGCTGCGGTCCCCACAAGGACTACGTGCTGCTGGACCTGACCCACCTGGAGCCCTCGCACATCGACGAGAAGCTGCCGGACATCACCGAGTTCGCTCGTACCTACCTGGCAGTGGAACCGCACCACCAGCCCATCCCGGTGTTCCCCACCGCGCACTACGCAATGGGCGGTATCCCCACCAACAACGAGACCGAGGTCTACCACAACAGCGAAGAGACCATCCCCGGCCTCTACGCAGCTGGTGAGGTTGCTTGTGTGTCCGTCCACGGTGCAAACCGTCTGGGCACCAACTCCCTGCTGGACATCAACGTGTTCGGTAAGCGTGCAGGCCGCAAGGCAGCAGAGTACGCAGCATCCGCTGAGTTCGTACCGGTTCCGGACGACGCAGCAGATCGCGTTCTCAACATGCTCAACGGCATCCTCGAAGGCAAGGGCACCGAGAAGGTCGGCGCTATCCGCGCAGACCTGCAGAAGGCTATGGAAGCTGACATGCAGGTGTTCCGTACCGACGAGACCATCCGCGCAGCACTGGCAACCATCGCTGAATTGGAAGAGCGTTACAAGAACATCTCCATCCAGGACAAGGGCAAGCGCTTCAACCTCGACCTGCTTGAGGCTGTTGAGCTTGGCTTCCTGATTGAGCTGGCAAAGGTCATGTCCGTTGGCGCGCTGCACCGTAAGGAATCCCGTGGTGGTCACTACCGCGAGGACTTCCCCAAGCGTGACGATGTCAACTTCATGAAGCACTCGATGGTCTACCTCGACCCCGAATCCGAGTTTGAGGGTGTCAAGGGCCTGCGATTCGAAACCAAGCCCGTTGTCTACACCCGCTACGAGCCGAAGGAGCGTAAGTACTAAAATGGCTGAAAACGAACTCCCCGAACCGGAATCCGTCAAGCTGTTTGAGGGTATGACCGGCGGCGACTCCGACTCCATCCCCACGTACGATGTGGTCATCAAGATTCGTCGCTACAACCCGGAAGTTTCCTCCGAGGCGTACTGGGATGAATTCCCGCTGACCATGTACCGCACCGACCGCGTGCTGGATGCTCTGCACAAGATCAAGTGGGAAGTAGACGGCTCCGTCTCCTTCCGCCGCTCCTGCGCACACGGCATCTGTGGCTCGGACGCAATGCGCATCAACGGCCGTAACCGCCTGGCTTGCAAGACCCTGCTGAAGGACCTTGACCTGTCCAAGCCGATTACCGTTGAGCCCATCAAGGGTCTGCCCTGCGAGAAGGACCTCATTGTTGACATGGAGCCCTTCTTCCAGGCATACCGCGAAATCATGCCGTTCTTCATCAACGACTCGAACGAGCCTGAGCGTGAGCGCCTGCAGACCATTGAGGACCGTGCACGTTTCGATGACACCACCAAGTGCATCCTCTGTGCAGCATGTACCTCGTCCTGCCCGGTCTTCTGGACCGACGGTCAGTACTTCGGCCCCTCCGCTATCGTGAACGCACACCGCTTCATCTTCGACTCGCGCGATGATGCAGGCGACCTGCGTCTGGAGATCCTCAACGACAAGGAAGGCGTATGGCGTTGCCGTACCACCTTCAACTGCACCGAGGCTTGCCCCCGTGGCATCCAGATCACCAAGGCTATTGCCGAGGTGAAGCAGGCAATCCTGAGCCGCTCGCTCTAATCTGAGTACGCGGTATCAGCTGATACAGCATTGACGATTCAAGCCGTCACCCACACCGGGTGGCGGCTTGAGTCGTTTAACAAAAAAGGCCGGCAACAAAATCGTGGGGCAGAGCATTTTCGGGGCTTCGGCGGGTGGGAGTATTCTTCACAATCTGTCATAAAGTCATAGATATTCTCGAGTGCTGTCAGAAAGGGACAGCGGGTAGGTAAACCCCGGCGGGCGGCGTTATTCTACTGTGTATGGTTTTCGCTAATTCTCGCTACGATTTGTCCACCCCCGTCTTCGACGACTGGGTGGAGCGCACGATGGGTACCCTCGTGCAGTTCCGCCGCGAAGTGCACGCGAACCCGGAACTTTCCTTCCGCGAAATCGCAACCACTGAGCGCCTCATGAACCGACTGCGAGAAGCCGGCATGAACCCCGTCGCCTGCGAAGGTACCGGCTGCTATGTCGATATTGGAAGCGGCCCCTTCGCCGTGGCTCTGCGCGCCGATATTGATGCTCTGCCCATTGTTGAGCAGACCAACCTGCCCTACGCCTCCACCGTGCCCGGCGTGATGCACGCCTGCGGTCACGATATTCACCAGACCGTCATGCTCGGCGTGGCTCTGGCACTGCACGAGCTGAACGAGAAGACCCCGCTGGGCCGTAGCGTCCGTATTCTCTTCCAGCCCGCTGAGGAGCAGCTTCCCGGTGGCGCCGTGCAGATGATTGCTCAGGGTCTGCTCAAGGACATTCCGCGT
Organism: Rothia sp. HMSC065B04; assembly: GCF_001812285.1. Taxonomy (NCBI): domain Bacteria; kingdom Bacillati; phylum Actinomycetota; class Actinomycetes; order Micrococcales; family Micrococcaceae; genus Rothia; species Rothia sp. HMSC065B04. The sequence goes on along the minus strand of NZ_KV808408.1, from coordinate 747,392 downwards.
GCCTTTGCCCTGCACTGCGACCCGAAGGTGGACCTGGGCCAGATTGGTACCCGTATCGGTGCGATTACTAGCGCATCCGACACCATCAAGATTCACCTGAGCGGTCACGGCGGCCACACTTCTCGCCCGCACCTGACCGAAGACCTCATCTACGCGATGAGCCAGATTGCTGTGCAGGTTCCCGCCGTGCTGACCCGCCGCACCGACGTACGTTCGGGCGTGCTGGTTGCCTGGGGTCAGGTCAGTGCCGGTGTTGCTCCCAACGCTATCCCCGCCGAGGGCTACCTGGCGGGCACCATGCGTTGCCTGGACGTTGAGGTATGGCGTCAGGCAGGCAACATGCTGGACGAAGTGATTGAGCAGGTCGCCGTACCCTTCGGCGTGACCGCGCGCGTGGAGCACATCCGCGGTGTGCCGCCGGTCGTGAACACCGACCTGGAAACCACCATGCTGGAGAACGCGGCTCGCGCCGAGCTGGGCGAAGACTCGATTGTGCTGGTTGAACAGTCCATGGGCGGAGAAGACTTCGCCTGGATGCTACAGGAAGTTCCCGGCTCCATGTTCCGTCTGGGTACCCGCGCCCCCGGCGATCCCACCTACGATTTGCATCAGGGTGATTACGCCCCGAGCGAGCAGGCGATCGGTATTGGTGTGCGTGTTATGGCGGCAACCGCGCTACGCGCCGTCCGTTTTGAGCTGGCGAAGGCGGCGAAGGCTGCAAACCCCATTCGCGATGAGGCACGCTAAAGAGCTTTTCGAAAGCTTATTCTGCAGTCTTGAAGGCGCGACTCTATAGCCGCATTAAGCCTTGAAAAGTGTAGAAGTTTCACCCCGTTACCTCTCACCGAGTAGCGGGGTGAAACTCTATGCACGCGATAGAATTAAAAGGATTATGAGGACATTTGCGTCATGTTTCCGACCCCGTGCCCACACACCTGCGGGGGATGAAGGAGGTGGCGCATCATCACACGGCGCACGCCGGAGGAGGACACCCAATGAGCTTCTTTGGAATCGGCAAGAAGAAGTTGGATGAACAGTCGCGCGAAGAACAGAGCGCCGAAACTGCTAAGGTCCAGAAGGAACAGGTAAGCGAAGACGCTCCCAAGAATGCGCGACTGAGCCAGAAGATTATGGAACAGCAGCAGTGGGAGGACTCCCTGCGCCGCTTCGTGAAGTCTGAAAGCGCACGCCAGCAGAACCACGATGAAGAGCAGAATGAAGAGCACCGCGCTGTTGAGGATCTCAAGCGTGCCCTTCTGCACGGCGATGAGAAGGTTGAAGAATCTTCCGCTACTGATGAGCTGACTGAGGATCAGGCGGAGGAGCAGGAGCGTCGTAGCCTGCTGGCTGCGCTTGGTGCTTTCCCCCAGGAATCTGAGGAGCCTGTTGAGGCCGAGCAGGTAGCTCAGGCCCAGGACGTTGAAGAAGATGACGCCCCGGTTGCTGAGGCTGCTCAGCCCGCTACCCCCGCGTTCCTGCGCGATGACGAAGAGTCTGCAGATGAGGATGCATCTGTCGAGGTGCAGGAGCCTAAGGACGCTGCAGAGGATGCACGTTCCCAGTTTGAGGAGCACCTGCGTGCTCTGCGTGCCCAGAACACCGAAGATACTGCCGCTGAGGATGCTGAGGCCGATGCAGATACTGCAGACGAGGCAGAGGGCCGCGAAGAGCTTGAGGTTGCCGAGGCTGTTGTAGAAGCTTCCGAGAACAAGTCTGAGAACGCTCATTCTGCATCTGAAGCTGAGGAAATTCATACCGTTGAAGATATGAAGGCAGCCCGCACCCATGCCGCCGTGACCGAGGCGCAGAACGCCGGTCTGGACGATCTGGCGGCAGCCTACGCGGCACGCCTGGGCATCACCTTGGACAGCGAAGAGGAGACCTTTGTAGAGGTTGCTTCCGATGAGGCGATCGCTGAGGAAACTGCTGCTGACAAGGCAACTACTGAGGCACCTGAGCCCGCTGAAGCTACTGAATCTGTTGAGGACACCGATGTGTCTGAGGTATCCGCAACTGTTGCTGAGACTGCTGAAGACTTCGAATCCGAGGAGACCGTTGACCTCACCGCAGGTGAAGAAGAAGTTGTAGAGCCTGCTACCGCTACTGAGGAAGAGCCGATTGAGGCTGTCGTTGAGGCGCCTGAGCTGCTGGCATCTGAACTTACTGAGGAAGAAAACGCGGTCTCTGATGAGACCGAGCTGCTCTCCGCCGTATCCGTTGAGGAGAAGCATGACGTGTCCGTCTCTGAAGCGCCCGCGGCTAAGGACTTCGACGCTGAAGAAGAGAACACCGCAGAGCTGATCTTTGACGCCTCCGCTGTTGCTGCCCCCGTAGTTGCTGCAGCTGCCGTTGCCTCTACCGCAAAGACCGAAAAGGCTGAAAAGGCTGAGGAGAAGACCGAAAAGGGTACCTCTCAGAGCGTCGCGCTGACCGCAGAGGGCATCGATAAGAAGGAAGCAGAGAAGCACGAGTCTGCTGCTCGTGATGACTCCGCTGAGGAGCCCGTTGCTGAGTTGAAGGAAACTGAGCAGAAGCTCAGCGAAGACGAAGCTGAACTGGTTGCCGAATCCATCATCCTGAGCGAGCCCGTTGAGGGCGCGGCAACCCTGCCCGCGCTCCCCGAGCAGCGTGCTCTCCACGGCCTTGCGGAGCTTATGCGCACCCGCGGTTCGGGCACCATGAGCCTGGAACTGCGCCAGGTTGATGAGGATATGCACTACCGTCTGCTGCACCGCGGCCGTGAGGTTGAAACCGGCATTGTCGTGCCCGGTGTTGACTGGTTTGCACCCGTTGCGGCACTGTACACCGAGGCTCAGCAGGTCGGCGCAACCTGGAACCGTGCGGCTGTCTCTTTGAAGCCGCGCCTGGGTGATGGCCTGGAGGTTCACGCATCGTACCTGGGTGCTGTGGATGGTCAGACTATTAGCGAGAGCTTCCTGCTGGAAGGTGCCGCTGTTGAGGCTAAGCCCGTTGCGACCGCTGAGGCCGCTGAGGCTACCTCGCAGGATGAGCCTCAGGAAGCTGCTGTTCAGAGTGTTGACCCGGTTGAGGCTGAACGTGAGGCTATCGAGCGTGAGCTGGAGGCTGAACTCGCTGAGAAGCAGGCTGCGAACGAGGCTGAGGCAGCTGCCGAAGCTGCTGAAGAGCCTGTAGTTGAGACTGCTGAAGAGGGTGCCTCCGCGGGTCTGCTGACTGCTGCAGGTCTTGCCGCTGCCGGTACTGCTGTGGCTGGTTCTGCCGCTTCTGCGCAGGAGAAGGAAGACGTAGAGGAGGCTGTTGAAGCTTCTGCCCAGCCTGCCGCCCAGCCTGCCCAGGCTGAGTTTGCGCCGGTTGAAGCTGAGTTCGAGCACGATTACGAGAACGACCCGGTCTTCGGTGCCGCTACCGTAGAGCCCGAAACCGAGCATGCTGAAGAATCTGCCGCTGAGGCATCCGAGGTATCTGCCGAGGACTCTGTAGAGACCGGCGAAGATATGGAAGCCGCCCTGGCTGCCATCGTTGCCAACGCTCAGAAGAAGCTGGACGCTGAGGAAGCAACAGCCCCCGCAGTTGCTGAGGAAGCACCCGCTGAGGAAGTTTCGGCTGAGGAAGTTTTGGCTGCCGAGGAGCAGAAGGCTGCCGCCCCCGTGGTTGCTGAGTCCTTCACTCTGGATCGTACCCAGCCCGTTGAGGAATCCGCAGAAGAGCCGGTAGCAGAGAAGGCTGAAGAGCCTGCCCTGCCCGCGTTCCTGGACGACTCTGAACTGCTGCCCGAGAAGGAAACCTCCGCTGCTTCCGCTGAAGCACCCGCCGAGGAACCTGCCCTCGTAGACGTTGAGCCTGCCGCTGAGAGCGCATCTGTGGCTCCCGGTCTGGCTGGTGCTCTTGCCGCAGCTGCCGCTGTGGGCACCGCCGGTGCTGATGCGAAGGCAACCGAAGCAAAGGCATCTGAGTCGAAGGCTGCCGAGGTAAAGGCTCCTGTCGCTCAGGAAGAGCCCGCTGAGAAGGTCGCTGAGCTCAAGACCGTTGAGGTGACCCCCGCAGCTAAGATTGGTGAGGTTTCCGCCGCGGCTGCGCCCGCCTCCGAGGCTACCGCTCAGACTGCACCGGTAGCAGAGGCGACACCCGCTGCGGCGACCACCCCGGTTGCCCTGCCGGAGAGCACCCCGGCAGGTATCTCCTCCAGCATCTCGGCATCCGCGCTGAGCGAGCTCAACCAGCTACCCACCATCGTGGCTGAGCCGGACACCCCCTCCGCCGCGGTGCAGAGCCCGCTGGTTCCCTCGGAGACTCAGCTGGCAGCCGGCAACCTGGTTCTGACCGAGGCTCAGGTCGCTCAGCGTCTGGCGCCGGTTGTCGAGCACCTCTTCGGCGAGAACGGCACCGCAAAGGATGCCACCACCGTGCTGATTCGTGTACGTGCCCTCGGCTCCTACTACGACGCCCTGACCCACGTGCGCCGCAACGGCTTCTGGGAGCAGGTCCGTACCTTCGAGCTGATTCCCGAAACCCTGCTGGACATTCCGGCGCTGAAGACCGACTCGTACAGCGAGGGTGAGGGCTCGCCGCTGGCTATGAGCCTGACCTTCACCCCGGGCGTGCCGGTTCAGGCGGCATTCGATTATGCGAATGAGCAGGCGTTTGTCACCTACCCGCGTCCGCTGGATGCTGAGCGTTATGTTGAGGAGCTGCGCATGTTCCCGCGTCTGGGTTCGAAGATCCCGGCTCATATGACGAGCGCGCTTTCGCACTGGAACCTCTAAAACCTTGTAAGGTGCGCCGCGCCGGCTCCCCGTGTGGGGGTCGGCGCGGCGCGCTATGTTTGTCATTTTTTCGATGAGGAAGATTGTTATGACTGATACCCCTAATACTCCTGAGGCTTCTGCGGCGCAGAACGTTCAGGACACCGCCGCCCGCGCGGCTGAAGCCTTCGGCACCCTGGTGGAAACCATGGCGCTGTTGCGCGCACCGGGCGGTTGCCCGTGGGATGCTGAGCAGACTCACGCCTCCCTAATCCGCTACCTGGTGGAGGAAGCCTACGAGGTTGTCGAGGCGGTAGAAACCGGCGGCGAGCCGAATATGCCGCTGCTGCGTGAGGAGCTGGGCGACGTGCTGCTACAGGTGGTGTTCCACTCTGATATTGCTGCGGCAAACCCGCAGGGCTTCGACATCGTGCAGGTGGTTGAGGGCCTTGTGCAGAAGCTTCGTTCGCGCCACCCCGATGTGTTTGCGGCTGAGTCTGAGGGCTCTTCGGAGGCGCCTCGCACCGCGGCTGAGCAGCAGGCGGCGTGGGATGCGTTGAAGAAGAAGGAGAAGAGCGACCGTGGCGCGCTGGATGGTATTCCACCGCATCTGCCGGCGCTCGCTATGGCTGAGAAGACTGCTGTGAAGGCACGTAAGGCGGGTATTATTCTGCCGCCGGAGCCCACGAGCATGGAGGACGACCTGCGCTATATGCACACTGAAGAGGAATTCGGCGAGCTGCTCTTTGCGTTGGTGAGCCGCGCACAGCGTAATGGTTTGGATCCGGAGCGTGCCCTGCGTTCGTACACTCGTCGCTATATTGCTCAGCATACGCATGATGAGCCGAGCTATTAGAAACGCTGGTTGAGTTCTTCTGTGAGACGCTTTGAAATCTGTTCTCTGAGGGAATGAAAGGTTTCAAAGCGCCTTCTGTTTGTTTGGGGTTGTGTTGGGCAACCGTGAGGATGCTCGTGGCACATGCCCCGGCATTTGGGCTCATGTTGTGCTTTGGTCGAGTACCCACACCCTCACAATGTGGGGGAGTGTGGGTCTTGTTCCGCTTTGTAGCGCCTGACTAAGGGTTATCTAGACCTTCATTAAGGCAATAAAAAAGCGGTGGCAACTAGTGTGTTTGTGTGGGAGTTTTGCTAGAATTTAGGGGACGCGACTTGTCCACTACCGGGTGAGCCGTTCACATCCTTGACATCTCATAAGGAGAACAATTCATGGCTGTTATTACCGCAGTTCACGCACGCCAGATCCTGGATTCCCGTGGCAACCCGACCGTTGAGGTTGAGGTTCTGCTCGAAGACGGTGCTTTCGCACGCGCAGCTGTGCCCTCGGGCGCATCCACCGGTGAGTGGGAAGCTGTTGAGCGCCGCGATGGCGACAAGTCCGTATACCTGGGCAAGGGTGTTCTGGGCGCAGTGAAGTCTGTTATCGAAGAAATCGCTGAAGAGGTCATCGGCATTGAGGCTTCCGACCAGCGCGCTGTTGACGCAGCCATGATTGCTCTGGATGCAACCAACAACAAGGGCAAGCTGGGCGCAAACGCAATCCTGGGTGTCTCCCTGGCTGTTGCTAAGGCAGCTGCTGAGTCCGCTGACCTGCCCCTGTACAAGTACCTCGGCGGCCCGAACGCTCACGTTCTGCCCGTCCCCATGATGAACATCCTCAACGGTGGTTCTCACGCAGACTCCAACGTTGACATCCAGGAGTTCATGATTGCTCCCATCGGCTTCGACAACTACTCTGACGCTCTGCGCGCAGGTGTTGAGGTTTACCACTCCCTGAAGTCCGTGCTGCACGACCGCGGCCTGGCAACCGGCCTGGGCGACGAGGGTGGTTTCGCACCCAACCTGGAGTCCAACGCAGCTGCACTGGACCTGATCGTTGAGGCAATCGAGAAGGCTGGCTACAAGCCGGGCGAGCAGGTTGCACTGGCACTGGACGTTGCATCCTCCGAGTTCTACAACGACGGCGCATACGAGTTCGAGGGCCAGAAGAAGTCCGCAGCTGAGATGAGCGCATACTACGCTGACCTCGTTGCAAAGTACCCCCTGGTTTCCATTGAGGATCCCCTGGATGAGAACGACTGGGAGGGCTACAAGACCCTGACCGAGCAGATCGGTGACAAGGTCCAGATCGTCGGTGACGACCTGTTCGTGACCAACCCCGAGCGTCTGGCTCGCGGTATCGAAGAGGGCGCAGCTAACGCTCTGCTCGTGAAGGTGAACCAGATTGGTTCGCTGACCGAGACCCTGGATGCAATGGAGCTGGCACAGCGCCACGAGTACCGTTGCATGGTTTCTCACCGTTCCGGTGAGACCGAGGACGTCACCATCGCTGACCTGGCTGTTGCAACCAACGCTGGCCAGATCAAGACCGGTGCTCCCGCACGTTCCGAGCGCGTTGCTAAGTACAACCAGCTGCTGCGCATCGAGGAAGAGCTGGGCGACGCAGCTGTTTACGCTGGCAAGTCCGCATTCCCCCGTTTCAAGGCATAATGACGCTTGAAAGCTTATAAGGGGATGCTCTGCTGAACTTCCCTGAACAGGCCGGGTCGATCCCAATACATCGTGAGGTAATTCATCACGTTATGTATTGTGGGTCGGCCCGGTTTTTCCTTGTCAGAGGCATATAATATTGGGTATATACTCACTCACGCTTCATACTTTCAACTGGTTTAATGCGTCAATTGACGGCTTAAGCCTATGAGCTAACTGGTGCTCTCTGCTCGGCTAATCGGGTCGTACCTGACTATCTCGTGATGTGATTCATGACTGGTAGTTGCGGTGCGGCCTTATTTTTTATGCCTTGATAGGACACCCAGATCTTTCCACTCAATTTCTTAAAGGACTGTCATGACTGTATGTTTTATGATCCTCGCCCATTCGCGACCTCAGCAATTTCTTGAACTCACCCGAATCATTAAAAACTCGGGTGGAGAAACAGTCGCTTTTATTGATAAAAAAGCTAATTTGCAGGAATTTGAAACTGCTGATGCTCATTTTGTAAGCCGCCGGTTTAACGTTAACTGGGGAGGTTATTCCCTGACACGTGCTATGCAGGTTCTGCTGCGTGAGGCTCTGCAAACCTACCCCGACGCTCATCACTATATTTTCTTGTCTGGCCAAGATTATCCGGCTCGTCCGCTCACTGAATACATTGAGTACCTAGGCCGAGAAGAGAACCGTGACCGATGCTGGATGAACTTCTACGCAATGGCACCTGGTACGCAGTTCTATACTGTTTTGAAGTACCCGCGTTCCTATGACTTGAAGGCGCGTTTGGGCAATAAGGTGTACGCCCTGGTTCAGAAACTTTGGGACGTATACTACTCTCGTCGGCCTCGCATGAAGTATCCGGTGCAGTTTTACCGTGGCTCTTCTTCTTGGGTTGTTTCTCGTGAAGGAGCGCTGGCAATGGTGAAATTCCTTGATTCCAATCAGGGCAAGGCTATGCAGAAGTTCTTGCGGAAAACCCACGTTTCTGATGAGATTTGGGGTGCCACTGCTCTCCTGAATTCTTCTGCGAAGGAACACGCTACCAACTGGGATACCGATGGTCAGCTGGAACCCGGAGTGATGAAGGGCGAGAACAAGGTTTACCACCATTACATTGATTGGGATCCTGAACGTGAGAACCCTGCTCTTCTAAATAGGGGTGATCTTGAGAAGATTGATGCGTCAGGTAAGTGGTTCATCCGAAAAGTTGATGCTGAAAAATCGCAGGATTTGCTCGATATTCTGCGTCAACGACAGATTTTATAATCCTCAGCTCCTGCCCCATCCGTGAAGAAAAGTGGTGCTACGAACCCGGTAGAATATGAAGGAAGCGCTTAGCGGTACAGAATGGAACGAGGGATTGAGTAATGAGCCAGCGAGCAAACCAGCAGACCCGGTCGCACTCTCAGAGTTCCACCGAACCCGCTCAGGGCGCTGCCTCCTCCAACGCGCCGCGTGGCGCCGCTAAGGAAGCCCGCACCTCCCTGTTGAAAAAGGCTAGCGCCCTTTTCTTCGGCGTGGGCTTGAACCAGCGCCATCCCGAGCGTGAACGTCAGGCGCAGGCTCGCCGTGAGGAACGTGCCCGCCGCCGTGCCGCTGCCCAGCAGGGCCGTGAAGAGGGCGGATACGACGCCCCCGTGGCGGCTCATATGTTCTCCGGCCGTAGCTTCCTGACCGCTGTTGTGGTGGGCGTGATTGCGCTCGGTACCGCATACCCGGTGGTCACCTACTTTGACCAGGACCGGGAAATCAAGCAGATTAACGCGCACATTTCTCAGCTGCAGCAGGAGAACGCCCAGCTGAAGGCGGAGCAGACCTGGTGGAACGACGACAACTACGTTCGTCAGCAGGCACGTAGCCGCCTCTACTATGTGAACCCCGGCGATACCCCCTACGTGGTCACCGGCATTACCGAGGACTCCACGAAGGCTGACGGTACTTCTGCGAATGCGAAGAACGCCCCCGAGGACGCCTGGACCACAAAGATCTGGGATTCTCTCGAAAAGAACTAGCCCCAGCTGCCGGCAGCAACCCTGCACGTGCAGACACCCGGCATAAGCGGACGAGGTGACCCCTCGTACCAGAAACTTAGGATTATGAGCACCGAAAACACCATTGAAGAGCTGAAGGCACGCACCCCCGGCGGCTTCGGCGTAACTGTTGAAACCCTGACCCCCACCGAGCAGGACATCCGTGTTCTCTCCGCGCAGCTGGGCCGTAAGGTCCGCGACGTGATTGAGATTCCGGCACGCTGCGTGTGCGGTAACCCGCTCATGGCTGCTACCGCGCCGCGCCTGAGCAACGGCACCCCCTTCCCGACCGTTTTCTACCTGGCGCATCCGGTGATTACCGCTGCGGCTTCCCGCCTGGAGGCGGGCGGCCTGATGTACGAGATGACCGACTCGCTGGCTGAGGACGCGGACCTGGCGGCACAGTACGCTGCCGCGCACGAGAACTACCTGGCTGAGCGTGAGCGCATCCGCCTAATCAGCGGCACTGAAGAGGTCCCGGAGATTGACGGCATCTCTGCCGGCGGCATGCCGACCCGTGTGAAGTGCCTGCACGCCGTTATCGGCCACACCCTGTCGGTGGGGCGCGGCGTGAACCCGATGGGTGACCGCGGCCTGGACGCTATCGCCGAGTGGTGGACCCCCGAGGTCTGCTCCTGCGACCCCGCGTGGCGTGAAGAAGCCTAAATATTGATTCTGGTGCGCCCGCATCGTCTTGAAGGACGGTGCGGGCGCATAATAGATAGAAGAAAGAGCGCCGAAAAGCGAAAATTTTTCGCCTACGGCGCTCGCGTTGCCTTTTGGCACTGATTGGTATTGAAGACCTGAAAGGAACCCACCGTGCGCGTTGGAGCGATTGACTGCGGTACGAACTCTATTCGCCTGCTGATTGCTGATTCCACTACTGAGGTGGTGGACGGGGTCGAGAAGACCGTCCTGAAGGACGTTGTGCGTGAGATGCGCATTGTGCGTCTGGGTCAGGGTGTGGACGCGACCGGCTGGCTGGCGCAGGAGGCGCTGGACCGTACTTTCGCTGCGGCTCGTGAGTACGCGCAGTTGCTGAAGGAGCACGGCGCTGATTCGGTACGTTTTGTGGCGACCAGTGCGACTCGCGATGCGGGTAACCGTCAGGTGTTTGTGGACGGTATCCGCGAGATTTTGGGTATTGAGCCCGAGGTTATCAGTGGTGATGAGGAAGCTGCTCTGTCCTTTGCTGGTGCGGTGCGCGCTGTCGGTTACGGTGATGGCGATACCCTGGTGTTCGACCTGGGTGGCGGTTCGACTGAGTTCGTGCTCGGTGACGAGTCGGGTGTGAAGGCTTCCCGCAGCGTCAATATTGGTTGTGTGCGTCTGACTGAGCGTCACATGATGAGCGCCCCGTCGACTGACTCGCAGATTGCCCGTGTTGAGGCTGATACTGACGAGGCTCTCGACGTGGCGCGTAAGACGGTGCCCCTGCAGGATGCGTGCCGCGTGGTGGCTGTGGCTGGTACCGCAACCACTGTGGCTGCCGCTGCGCTGGGTCTGGACCGCTACGATTCTGAGGCTATTAACGCTCAGAGCTTCTCCGTAGAGACCGTTCAGAAGACCGCCCGCTGGTTGGCTTCGCTGAGCCGTGCCGAGCGTGAGGAGCTCGGCTACATGCACCCCGGCCGGGTGGATGTGATTGGTGCCGGCGCGACGATTTACGCCCGCATCCTGACCCGTCTGAATGAGATGACTGATGGTGCCGTGGATTCGGTGACCGTCAGCGAGCACGACATTCTGGACGGTATCGCTCTGTCCCAGCTGTAGGCTTGTGCGCTCGCGCCGTGAACCGATGGTGGTTCACGGCGCGGCTCAGCTTGAGGAGTTTTAATGTTCCATTCTGAGCGTCGGCGAGGTATGCCCCTGACCGGCTGGTCTTTTGCGCAGTCTTGCGCCTGTGCGTCTCGTGTATTTGGTGTGCGCGCTTCGGTTGGTTCTGACCGAGGCGCTATTCGCCGCATCCGTAAGGGTGCAGCTTTGGGTGCTAGCGCCGCGTTGACTCTTCTGCCGTTGTGGACTCCGATGGCGCCTGTTGCCTGGGCGACGGACCCGACCCCTTCTGCTTCCCCGAGCCCGAAGCGGGAGGTGACGGCGACTCCTTCGCCGTCGGCTACTGCGGTGCCGAAGACTTCTGCGACTGCGAGTAAGGGCACGTCGACCACGAATGGTGATGATGTTCGTCAGCGTGAGTATTGGCTGAAGGAGTACGGTATTACGTCCTTGTGGTCGCAGGCTACGGGTAAGGGCGTGACGGTTGCTGTGATTGATACGGGCGTGGATGGTACTCACCCGGATCTTGAGGGTAATGTTCTGCGTGGTTATGACGCCTCGGGCGTGGGCAGCGAGGACGGCTGGAAGGGCCTGGGTGCTGAGCCGATGCACGGCACGGAGGTCGCTTCTCTGATTGCCGGTCACGGTCACGATACGCAGGGCTATTCTGCGATTGCGGGTCAGCCGGGTAAGCCGACCGGTGTGATTGGTGTAGCTCCCGATGCGAAGATTCTGCCGATTTCGCTGAATATGGGTACGACCGGCGGTAAGAGCATTGATGAGCAGATCCCGGCGGCGGTGCGTTACGCGGTCGATAATGGGGCTCAGATTATTAACATGTCGATTGGCTCGAATAAGACGAGCTGGCCGCAGAGCTGGGATGAGGCGTTTGCCTATGCGGAGCAGAAGGGCGTGCTGATTGTTGCGGCTGCGGGTAACCGCGGTAGCGGCTTGACGCAGGTTGGTGCTCCGGCGACGATTCCTGGCGTGTTGACGGTGGGCGGTATTGACCGGAATAAACAGGTTTCTGAGGGCTCGTCGACTCAGGGTATTTCGATTGCTGTGGTTGCTCCGAGTACGGATATGATTGCGGCTGCTCCGGGTAATGGGTACATGATTTGGTCGGGTTCTTCGGCTGCTGCTCCGTTGGTGACGGGTGTTGCTGCTTTGTTGAAGCAGAAGTATCCGAAGGAGTCGGCGGCTCAGCTGGTCCAACGTTTGATTGCTTCGGCTGATGATGCTGGTGTGACGGGCCGTGACCCTTTGTATGGTTACGGTATTTTCAATCCGCAGGATGCGATGGCTTTGGCGTCGCCTGCGGTGACGGCTAATCCGTTGGGTTCGATTTCTGAGTGGATTGCGGTGCATCGTAAGCAGCAGGTGAGTGAGCCGACTCCGAGTGATGCTGCCCCGGTTCATGAGGAGGGTGAGAGCATCGTGAAGGCGGCTGCGCCGGATGCGCGTCGTCCTCCGGAGGATCGTGGCTGGTTGCCGCCGGTGATTTTGGCGGCGCTGACGTTGTGGTTGACGATTATTACGGCTGGTTCGGTGCATCGTTTGCACAGGCTGCATGTGAGTGCGGGTGAGGCTGCGCGGATGGCTCGTGAGATGGCACATCATCCGGGTACTCATCACGGAAAGCACCGTGTTTCAAAGGGGTCGCAGCAGGGTGCTCGGAAGAGGACTCGTTAGGGTTCTTGTGAGTCTGGGATGCCGGTGTTTTTCTTCTCTGTGGGGGGCTTCTCCTGTTCGCCCGGGGCTGACTTTTGAGTTAGTCCCGGGCTTTGTTATGCGGGGGCTGGCTTTCGACGGGGGAACACCCCAATAAACGAAAATATCGAACATGCCGCGCAAAAAACAGAAAGGGTAATTTTGACCGTAACCCGCATCGCGAGATGAACCCTGTTCATATCTTCAAAACTTTTAACTTAGGGTCAGCTCAAAGGGGCCATAAGTGCGAAATCACCTAAACAAAGGCGTAAAATAGAAGATAACAGGTATGTGATAGACAGGCTCGTGCTGCTAGCCACTTCGCGTTGCGCAAGGACTTCCAGAGCGGGCCGCTTTGTTCGTCAGGGGAGCTTTCGGAACGACCCGAAAGTTGCACATACCACCCTACCGGGGCTACCGAACCTCGGTACCTAAAGACTAGGAAGTAACAAAATGGCATTCACTAAGGTGGCACAGGACCGTCCTCGCGTCCTGATCGTCGGTGGCGGCTACGTCGGCTTCACCGTTGCTAAGAAGATCCAGAAGGCTATCAAGGAGACCGGTGGCGTTGTCACCATCGTTGAGCCGAACCCCTACATGACTTACCAGCCCTTCCTCCCCGAGGTTGCAGCAGGTTCCATGGAAGGCCGTAACGCAACTGTGCCGCTGCGCCAGCACCTGCGCGACACCGAGCTGATCCCCGGCCGCGTTCTCTCCATCGACCACGCAAACCGCACCGCTGTAGTGGAGCCCACCGATAACGGTGAGCCCTTCGAGCTGAAGTACGACGAGATCGTCCTCGGCGCAGGCGCTGTGACCCGTGCATTCCCGATTCCGGGTCTGGCAGAGGTTGCTATCGGTCTGAAAACCATTGAAGAGGCAGTTTCTGTTCGTAACTGGGTTCTGGACCGCATCGAGGTCGCATCCATGCTGTCCGACCCTGAAGCACGTCGTCGTGCCCTGACCTTCGTCGTTGTTGGTGGTGGCTTCGCTGGCGTTGAGACCATCTCCGAGCTCGAAGACATGGCACGCGTTGCTGTTGAGCGCAACGAGCGTCTTTCCGTTTCTGACCTGCACTTCGTCATGATTGAGGCTGCACCGCGCATCATGCCCGAGGTTCCCGCAGACCGTGCAGAGAAGGTCGTTGCAGAGCTGCGTGCGCGCGGCATCGAGATCCTGCTGAACACCTCCCTCTCCGACGCAACCGACGGTAACCTGCAGCTGATCAACATGGCTGACAAGTCCCCCGCAGGCGAGATCAAGACCGACACCCTGATCTGGACCGCAGGCGTGGCAGCATCCCCGATGCTGAAGAACACCGACTTCCCGATTGACGAGCGTGGCCGCGTTCGCGTGAGCGCAGACCTGCGCGTCACCGGCGACGACGGCGTGGTCGAGGGTGCTTGGGCTGCAGGCGACAACGCAGCTGTTCCGGATCTCTCCGGTGGCGGCGTGGGCGGCTTCTGCGTTCCCAACGCTCAGCACGCTTCCCGCCAGGCTGTTGTTCTGGCTAAGAACCTGCTGGCTGCTCGCCGCGGCGAGCCCCTGACCGACTACTACCACGAGACCATTGGTGTTGTGGCAGGTCTGGGCCTGTGGAAGGGCGTTGCAAACTTCAAGGGCAAGACCATTGGCGGCCCGCTGGCATGGATCATGCACCGCGGCTACCACGGCTCTGCAATCCCCACCACCGAGCGCACCGTTCGCGTTATGACCACCTGGGCTCTGAACCAGATCTTCGGTCGCGACACCTCCTCGATCCGCCACCAGCGCTCCCCGCGCCTGGCATTCCAGGAAGCAACCGGTACCGCACCGGCACGCCAGAAGGCAAAGCTCTAAAATAGCCTGACTTAGGGGTACGCCCCTGGGATAGCGCATTTGAGATAAAAGCAATGGGCGGTGTGGAAGACTTTGGTCTTCTGCACCGCCTATTTTGCGATTGGATGCTTGCGAGCTGTTTAGCTTAGCTGCCCACCAGCGCTTTTGCGTGATGCTTGCTGCGGCGGGGCGCGGGGAACTGTTTGAAATGTGTCTCTGCTTAGATTCGAGTGCGTTTTCGTGGAATAATAAATATTTGTGTCCCGGACTGTTCGGGATACGCCCTCATAGTCCAATTGGCAGAGACAGAGGACTTAAAATCCTTGTGTTCTGGGTTCGAGTCCCAGTGGGGGCACTGCATAGACACGCGTAGATGCGCGGTATAGATAGGCGGCGGCTCTTCCCGTAGGGGAGGAGTCGCCGCTCGCGTGTTTGAAGGTTTACATGTCTGGGTTTTTTTGGGGGGGGGGTAAAAGACGATGCCCCCGACCAGTTCGGTTGCCATGGGGATGCCCACCTGCTCGAAGGAAGCGATGGTACCCGCGGGTTCCACGCTCAAAAACGCCCGCATACCGTCTTCTGGAGCCCAAAAACATGAGACCCTATATAGAGACACAGCCACAGACGCACCTCCGCCTGAATGGGGTAGTAGAGTCAGAAAGGCACAACATGCAGACTAAGCCCTCCATCATTGCCGTCGATATGGATGGCACCTTCCTCACCGACTCCAAAACGTTCGACACCGAACGTTTCTCGCGCATCCTATCCCGCCTGCAGGCGCAGGGCATCCACTTTGTTGTGGCGAGCGGAAACACCTACGCCAAGCTGCAGGACTATATGCGCGGCTTCGAGAACCAGGGTCTCATCTATATCGCTGAAAACGGTGCGTATCTTGCCGATGAGAGTGGCAAGCTTGCCGTGCATCCCTTTCTGGACGAAGATGTGCCGCGCATTATTGAGGTAGTGCAGGGATTGGACCGGATCGGTCTGCTGGTTTGCACCACCGAAGGTATCTACCTGCCCAAGGACCGTTGCGACCAGATTGTGCACATGATTCGCGGCTATTTTGAAGACACCGGTCAGGAGCTTCCCGAAACCCTCACGTTGGAGGACTTTGCGGCGTTCTTCTTCCCCGGCTCGGTCATGGTTGACTCTGTTGAGGATTTTGAGGGCGCACCCATTAAGTTCCCGCTGTTGACTCCGCCTAAGCAGACGCAGCAGTTGAGCGTTTACCTGCGTGAGGTTCTTCCGCAGACCGTCACTCCGATGGTTAGCGGCTTCGGTGCCATTGATCTGGTGCGTACCGGTGTCAATAAGGCGACCGGTCTGGAGGACCTGTGCGAGCGTCTGGATGCTGATCCGGCGGGCATTCTTGCCTTCGGTGACGGTGAGAACGACATGGAAATGCTCCGCTACGCGGGCTGGGGTGTTGCCATGTCTAATGCCCCGGAGGTTGTGCGAAATGCTGCTGATGAGGTGATTGGCTCGAACGAGGAACAGGCAGTTCTGGAGTATCTGGAACAGCTCCTGGACCGTTTGGAAGCTTCGCACTAGACGCTTCACAAAGAGACGCGCAGAAGCCTTTGCATGCGGGGCGGCGCGGGCCTGGGTGAACCTCAGGTAAACACCGCCCTGAAATATTCTGGCAAGGTCGCTAGAAGCCCATGCTGGTAACGAACAGCGCCCGTGAGCACAGAATCTATCCGATATAATTAACAGAATTAGTTTTGTACCCGTTTAAGGAGAGAAAGATGGCGGGAAACCCGCTTCTGAATTCAATGACGAAGAATGTCACTCAGGGTGACTCTCGTTTCGGTCGTTTTGGTGCGCAGCCGCAGCAGACCAGCCAGCAGGCGCAGTACGGTCAGCAGGCACAGTACGGCCAGCCGTACGGTGAGGCTGACTACGGCGTAGCAGCCCCCACCTACTCGGAGCCCATCCCCGCCGGTGAGCGCCTGACCATGAACGATGTCTTGGTTAAGACCGGTATCAACCTGGGCCTGGTCGCTGTCGGTGCCGCTGTTGCATGGAATGCACCGGTGCTGCTGCTCCTGGGCATGGTTGGCGGTCTGGTCCTGGGTCTGGTGAACTCCTTCAAGAAGAAGGTTTCCCCGATTCTGGTCATGACCTACGCGCTCATGGAAGGTCTGCTACTCGGTGGTCTGTCCGCTGTTGTGGATATGCGCTACCCCGGCGTGGCAGTTCAGGCGGTTCTGGCAACCCTCGTGGTTGCGGGTGTGACCCTGGCTCTCTTCGCCAACGGCAAGATTCGCACCACCCCCAAGCTGAATAAGATTTTCATGATTGGTGCGCTCAGCTACCTGGGTTACGGCCTGGTGTCCATGCTGACCGCGGGTATCTTCGGTTCCTCGCTGAACAGCTTCTCTATTGGTGGTATTCCGCTGGGCCTGGTGGTTGGTCTGTTCGCTGTTGCGCTGGCAACCTACTCGCTGCTGCTGGACTTCACCACCACCTCCGAGGCTGTGGAGGCTGGCCTGCCCGAGCGTGAGTCCTGGCGTCTTGCATTCGGCCTGACCGCTTCTCTGGTCTGGCTGTACGTTGAGATCCTGCGTGTTCTCATGTACCTGGCAAGCATCTTTAGCAACGACTAAAGCTCGTTATGAGGCGGCGGTACCGTGATGGTGCCGCCGCCTTTGCCGCTTTACTTCCCCGATGTATCGAGGCGCAGGGGAGGGGCGCAACAACATCACCACATACCGCCTCCGCTGGGGCAGCCGAAGCTGCCCCGCGCGGGCGCGACACCGATAACGATTTGGAGACACCGTGAAAATTACACCTGTTGCAGAAGAGCATGTAGCCGAGGAGGAGCGCGGCTACCGGGTGCCTTTTGCTATGGAAGTTGCTGGTGCTTGGGCGTGGCGCATCATTATGATTGCCGGTGCCGGTTGGATCCTTTGGAAGGGCCTGGGGCACGTCTCCCTGCTGGTTATTTCTCTTCTGGTGGCTCTGCTGCTGGCGGCTCTGCTGAGCCCCGCCGTGATGCTTCTGCGTAAGAAGGGCGTTCGTGCCGGTGGCGCGGCGGCTATTGCCGAAATCGGTATGATTCTGGTGCTCGCCGGTATTATTTCGCTGACCGGTCAGCAGATTCTGCGCGGCTTTGTGTCCATGGCGGATAAGGCGATGCAGGGCTACCAGCAGCTGATTGGTTGGCTGAAGAACCTCGGCTACGAGTTCGGTGCAGACCAGCTGAACCAGCTGCTGGAACAGATGGAGAGCGCTGTAACCAATAACCCCAGCTCCGTGCTGCACGGTGTGTCTCAGGTGGGTTCGACTGCGGCTGAGGTTGCAACCGGCACCCTGCTGACCCTGTTTACCCTGGTCTTCTTCCTGATGGAGGGTGAGCGTATCTGGCTGTTCGTCACTCGCCTCTTCCCGAAGGACGCGCGTGCCGCAGTCAACGGTGCGGGTCGCGCGGGTTGGAAGTCCCTGGGTGCGTACGTGCGCGTTCAGATTCTGGTGGCGGCTATTGACGCTATCGGCATCGGTATTGGTGCCGCAATTCTGGGTGTTCCGCTGGCTATCCCGCTGGGTGTGCTGGTCTTCCTCGGCTCCTTCGTTCCGGTGATTGGTGCCCTCATTTCCGGTGCTGTGGCTGTGCTGCTGGCGCTGGTTGCTCTGGGCCCGGTGCAGGCGCTGATTATGCTCGGTATTGTTCTGCTGGTTCAGCAGCTCGAATCCAACATTCTGCAGCCGCTCATTATGGGTAAGGCTGTCTCCCTGCACCCGCTGGCGGTTATTTTCTCGGTGGCTGGTGGATCCATGATTTTTGGTGCGGTGGGTGCTCTGTTCGCTGTGCCGACTCTGGCTGTGGTCAACGCGGTGGTGCGTTACCTGGCGAACCGTGACTGGGAGAAGGAAGCACCTCGTGAGGAGGAGTTCCTCTTCCCGCACGAGGTGGCTCGCCGCGAGCAGGCTGAGGAGAAGGCCCAGGAACGGCAGGAGAGCGTCAAGAATCTGGCCTCCCGGGTGCCGAGCCGTCAGAAGGCTGAGGAGCCTGAGAACCAGGCTTCCGAGGCTTCGGACTCCTCCGAAGACTAGGGGCCTGCATCGAGCGGGAGGTTTTGGCGTAGGGCACCCCGCCACCCTCGATAACGCACCGCTAACTCGTCCCGGCGATACCGCCGGCCGCGATGCCGTCTACGGCGGTGTCTCGCCAGGGGGCTACTTGCGACCGGGTAGCCCCCTTCGCTGTACCCATCCTCTAAAATGGGATGAGCAATACATCACCATCCCGCGCCCGCGGGACAACGCACCGTCAGAATGGAAAACCCGTGAGCGTAGATCTCGACTCCCTGCCCGTGACCATTACCGATATTGAACGTGCCGCAGAGCTGCTCGAAGGCGTTATTGAACGCACCCCGGTCGCCCATTCGCGTGCCCTGAGCCAGCGCCTGGGTTCCGAGGTGTTCTTCAAGTGTGAGAACCTGCAACGCGCCGGTTCGTTCAAGGTGCGCGGCGCGTATGTGCGCATGGCAAAGCTCTCCGAGGAGGAGAAGAAGCGCGGCGTCGTGGCGGCGAGTGCAGGTAACCACGCTCAGGGTGTGGCTCTGGCTGCTGACCGTCTGGGCATTAAGGCTCGCATTTACATGCCGCTGGGTGCGGCACTGCCTAAGATTACCGCAACCCGCGATCACGGCGCTGAGGTTGAGTTGCACGGTGTGACCGTGGATGAGGCTCTGGCGGAGGCGAAGCGCTACGCCGAAGAGACCGGCGCGGTGTTCGTGCACCCCTTCGACAATGAAGACATTATTGCCGGCCAGGGAACGATCGGTCTGGAAATCCTGGAGCAGGTTCCGGACGTTGACACCGTGATTGTGGGTGTTGGCGGCGGCGGTCTGCTGGCTGGTCTGTCCGCTGCTATCCGCGCGAAGGAGCAGAAGCTCGGTAAGAAGATCAAGATTATTGGTGTTCAGGCGGAGCACGCGGCGGCGTACCCGCTGTCGCTGGCTGCGGATGCTCTGGTGCCGCTAAAGAAGGTTTCCACCATTGCTGATGGTATTGCGGTGGGTCGCCCCGGCCAGATGCCTTTCTCCATCATCAAGGAGCTGGTAGACGATGTGGCGACCGTGAGTGAAGACGATATCGCTCGCGCCCTGATCTTCCTGATGGAACGTAACAAGCTTGTGGTGGAGCCTGCCGGTTCGGTGCCCGTGGCTGCGCTGATGAACGGCAAGCTGAAGGAAGAGTACGGCGACCTGGGTACGGTCGTGTGTGTGCTCTCCGGCGGCAATATTGACCCGATGCTGATGCTGAAGGTGATTCAGCGCGGTCTGTCTGCGGCTGGCCGCTACATGACCGTGAAGATGATGCTGTCTGACCGTCCGGGTGAGCTGGCGACCATTTCCCGCATTATTTCTGAGAATGATGCGAACGTGACCGGTGTGGATCACACCCGTGTGGGTGGTTCGCTGTCCATGGGTGATGTGTCGATTACCATCGACATGGAAACCAAGGGCGTGGAGCATTGCCGCCAGGTGATTTCTGCCCTGGAGGATGAGGGTTTCAAGCCCATCATCGTCTACTAAGCCGATATATTTATTAGCCGACGAGCTATAGCGTTGCCTCGAATCGGAAGGGTGGAGGCAACCAGATAGGCACACGCAGGCAGACAAAAAACAGTGCGGGGTGCTGACCGTTATAGTCAGCACCCCGCACTGTTTGTTTTAAATCTAGCGCTGTCTCTTAGCCCTAACTTCTTAGCCCTGGTAGGGGGTTGCGGAGATAATCTTGGCGCTCAGTTCCTTACCGTTCGGAGCGGTGTAGGTGACTTCGTCACCCTGCTTAGCGCCCATAATTGCTGCGCCGAGGGGGGACTTCTCAGAGAAGACCTTCAGGTCGCTACCTGCAGGCAGAGTGTCCTCAATTTCGCGGGAGCCGAGCAGGAACTTCAGGGTGCGGCCGGCAACCTCAGCTTCGATGACCATGCCGTGTTCTACCACGCCGTCGTCAGCGGGAGTATCGCCGATGTGCGCGGTTTCCAGCAGGTACTTGAGCTGCTTGATGCGTGCCTCGTTCTTAGCCTGCTCGTCACGTGCAGCGTGGTAGCCGCCGTTCTCGCGGAGGTCACCCTCATCGCGTGCCTGCGCGATGCGGTCAACAATTTCCTGGCGGTACGGGCCGGAGAGGTACTCCAGCTCCTGGGTGAGGCGGTCGAAGGCGTCCTGAGTGAGCCAGGCACCGGTGTTTTCAGCCATGCGTGTCCTTTGCTTATGCGCCGGCGTTGCCGGTGCGAAACGAATAAACCCGCTACCGTGTGCCAAAGAAAAGGCGAGGAGGTGGTAACGGAATGAATCAACAGACCTATTCTAGAACACCGGAGGATTTTCGGCTGTTACGCCGGTCGTATCTTCCCCTCTGAGCGCATCTTCGTCGGTACGCACGCCGGTAGCTGAACGCTCCGCCAGCATCAGCCTGTTTCTTGCCCGTGAATCTGCTGGTAGGGCGGGGTATTTCAGGATGTCACACGGCGTCATCTGCGCTAGTGCACCGGCGCTATCCTTGGGTATCATACGAGAAGCTACAACCGTAAAATTTCTGCCGCGTAGCGCTCGCACTTGCGAGTCACAGACACATCACCCCTGGCGCATCACACAAAGGAGACCACCGTGAGCGAAGCCATTGAACAGCTGAAGGCAAACCTGCCGACTCACCCTCCCGTGGACTCCCTCAAACCGCTGGAGGAGGACTACACCGGTCTGCGCATCCTCGCGGTGCACGCGCACCCGGATGACGAGTCCTCCAAGGGTGCAGGTACCGCTTCGGCGTATATTGCCCGTGGTGCCCGCTTCATGGTGGCGACGATGACCGGCGGCGAGCGCGGTGACATCCTGAATGAGGAGATCGCTAAGAGCCCGCGTGCGCACCGTGACCTGCCGGGTCTGCGCCGCGCTGAGATGGCGGCTGCCCGCGAGATTATGGGTATTGAACACCGCTGGATTGGCTTCTTCGACTCTGGTCTGCCCGAGGGCGACCCCATGCCGCCTCTGCCCTTCGGTAGCTTCGGTACCATGCCCCTGGACCGTGCCGCCGCGCCGCTCGTGCGTCTGGTGCGTGAGTACCGCCCACACATCATCATCACCTATGACGAGATTGGCGGCTACCCGCACCCCGACCACATCATGACCCACAAGGTTGCTGTGGAAGCATTCGAGAAGGCGGGCGACCCCGAGGCGTACGTAGGTGAGGGCGAGCCCTGGACCCCGCTGAAGCTCTACTACGACCGCGCGTTCAACCCCGAACGCACCCTCGCCCTGCACGAGCATCTGCTCGATACGCACGGTGAGAGCTTGCTGAGCGGCTGGATTGAGAACATCGCGCACCGCGCCTCCTCGGGGGAGGCACCTCGCCACGAGACTACGACCCGCATCCTGGTGACCGATCACTTTGAGCAGCGCGATCAGGCTCTGCTGGCGCACGCCTCGCAGGTGGACCCGAACGGCGTGTTCTTCGCCGTTCCCAGCGAACAGCTGAAGGATATCTGGCCCTGGGAGGACTACACGCTGGCGGCCTCGCACGCTGAGGTTCAGTTGCCCGAATCTAGCCTGGACGAGGGCCTGAGCGACTACTACGTTATCTAGGCTGGGGTGCATCGCCCCGCGCGTTACAATGATGCCCTTCACCCACGATATGAGTCGTAGGTGAAGGGCATCATCCATTCTTAGGCGCGCGATGCGTGCAGCCCCTGTACGCACCCCCGGATACCGCCACCAGATACCACAAATTTTGAGCCGATTCTCAGCCCAACCGCGATGCTGATTGCCGCGAAGGTACGGCGCGGCGGCGTAGAATAAGAGCTTGGACTCTTTCGTTATGAGCCCGCTGAATTATCTGCCACGACAGCCGAATGAGGTATGAGCTATGAGCGCCAACGCCCTGCCCGTGATTACTGTGCACGGCCACGCCAGCAACCCCGGCGCTGTCACTGAGCCTACCGTCTATGAGCAGGCTCTGGCACGCTCGCTGAGCCCTGAATCCCTGCCGGCACATATTGGAGTGCTGGTGGACGGTAACCGCCGCTGGGCGGCTCAGCGCGGCTTGAGCACCCGTGAGGGCCACGCCGCCGGTGCGGAGCGAATTATTGATTTTCTGGCGTGGTGTACGGAGCTGTCGATTCCGCAGGTGAGCCTGTACATGCTCTCCACTGAGAACCTGAAACGCCCCGAGAAGGAACTGACCGGTCTGGTCGCTGTGATTGATGCGTTCTTGGTGCGTCTGGTGGAGTCCGCCTGCGGCCCGGTGCGCGCCATCGGCAATATTGACCTGATTCCTCGCCAGCTGCACGAGCGCCTGGACTGGGCGATTGAGCAGACGGTGCACCTGCCCGGTGTTCGCGTGAACATTGCGGTCGGCTACGGCGGCCGCCAGGAGATTGTGGACGCGGTCCGCTCGGTTCTGCGCGAGGCTGCCGCTGAGGGGGCATCCTTGGACTCGCTTGCCGAACAGCTGAGCGTGGAGGATATTTCTTCGCACCTGTACACCGCCGATATGCCCGACCCGGACCTGCTGATTCGCACTTCGGGCGAGCAGCGCCTGTCCGGTTTCATGACCTGGCAGAGTGCGTATTCTGAGTTTTACTTCTGCCGCGCCCTGTGGCCGGATTTCACACGCGTTGATTTTCTGCGTGCCCTGCGGGATTACGCGAACCGTTCCCGCCGCTTCGGTTCCTAGAACCTATGCGTTCTAGCGCCGCCGGCGCGTGTTTCTCGGCCGGCTGGCTGGCTGGTTCCTGGCTAGCAGCCTCCGGTAGTACAGCCTCCAGCAATACAGAATGGACGTTCTATGCTCGCTGAGCTTTCCCGCCTCTACAACGCTGGAGGCGCCTCCACAATTGCCGCTCTGGTGCTCGGCAGCTACCTGCTGTATTTTCTGTGGTGCGCCCTGCGGCTGTGGCGTATTGATGTGCGGGAGCACCGTCTGCCGCACCGCATCCTGATTCCTTTGGCTATTGCCACCTATACGGCGCTGCCGGTGTCTTTGCTTTTTGCCGGTCGCCCCGCCGATATTTGGCGTGTGATTGGTGCCGGTCTGGTGCTGTGGTTCTGCTACCTGCTTCTGCGTATCCTGTCTTTTGGCGCGCTGGGCCGCGGGGATGTGAAGCTTGCCGGTATTCTGGGCGGCGTGCTCGGGTACCTGTCCTGGGCGAATCTTGGCTGGGCGTCGCTGGTGACGTTCCTTGCCGGTGGTCTGGTGTCTTTGGCTCTGGTGCTGTTTACGAAGGCGCGCGGTAGCACCCGCATTGCTTTCGGTCCGTTTATGCTTTTGGGGGCGCTGGTGGCGTTGGCTGCTCCGGCGTATTCTCTGTGGTAGATTTCGAAGTAGGGTGACCGTCCGGCTAAGTGGCGGGCTTGTTCTGTGTGCGGCTCGCGGCTGTTTGCTCTGCTCTCTAGCACCTATTCCCGATAGACTTGCCGGGGGCTTTTGAAAGGTTGATGTTATGCCTACTCCTCCCTATATCCGTAAGCTGCGTGAGCGGATTGGTTCGGATTACCTGTGGCTGTCCGGTGCGACGGCTGTGGTGTACCGTGAGCAGGATTCTAAGGTGCTGCTGGTGCGCCGTAGCGATAACGGGGCGTGGACCCCGATTACGGGCATTGTGGACCCGGGGGAGAGCCCCGCACTGACCTGCCTGCGTGAGGCGCAGGAGGAGGCGAACGTGCAGATTGAGGTGCTGGAGCTGGCGCAGGTGAAGGCTGACCCGCCGATGCAGTTCGGTAATGGTGACCGCTGCCAGTTCTTGGATCATACGTTCTTGTGCCGCTGGGTTTCTGGTGAGGCGAAGGTGAACGATGAGGAGTCTTCGCAGGTGCGTTGGGTGGATGTGTCTGACCCGGCGGAGCGTGCGTTGCTTTCTGAGCGGATGCTGGACCGTATTGATGCGGCGCTGAACTATGACGGCCACTGCCGTTTTGGTTTGGAGTCGGTGCCGCCGGAAGAGTACTAGACCGGCTGCTGGGGCTGAGGAAAAGCCTCCGAATGAGGCACGTAGATACAGAAGGAGGGGCGACCCGCCGTCATGGCGAGTCGCCCC
>NZ_KV808408.1:631785-722681 GCF_001812285.1 Rothia sp. HMSC065B04 | reverse complement strand
CCCGCCGTCATGGCGAGTCGCCCCTCCCAGCATTTTTATGACAGTTTGTTACATGGTATTGGGTGGTTCTTCCTGCTTTTCTGTGGGAGTGGGGGACTGGAAGCCTAAAGGTTGCCGCGGTTTTATTTTGTTTTTGTCTTTTTTACCTTAAGTTGTGCCTGCGTATCGAGCTATGAGTGGTGTACATGAGATGCTTTATATATGACACGGGTTACATTGGGAGTGACGGCCCCGTATTAGTCAGTAACCCGAGAAAGATTCGTTCACGTGATGTTCTGGTGAGCGTAGTCGCTTTCCTTTTACTCTGCCTATAAATCTTTAAGGCATGCCATTTTTCTGTGAACTAGGCTCATTGTGTTCATCGCAATTCTTGGGCGCTATTTTGATGCGTCCTGGAAGGAGCAAAGCATGACAACACATAAAATACCCTGGAGAATCTACGTAGCCCTTATTGGCTCTCTGGTAGGTACAGGAATATATTCCTTCGCCCTACCCATCGCGATTCTCGCTAGTACAGGCGAAATTGGGTTGGCTGGCGTAATGGCGGTAGCCATGCAAATCCCCAATATCGCCTTGGCATATCCACTAGCAACCCTATCTGATAGTCTGCCTCGAAAACCTATGATTGTGATTGCCGGGGCAGTAAACATCCTCAGCATCCTTACCTTGGCGTTGATGATTGAGCAGCATATGCTGTCATGGTTCACCATCGCCGCACTAGGATTTGTGAGCGGTGTCTTCTCCGAACTGGCTGCTGCCTCAGAAGCAGGATATATTCCGCAGCTTCTCGGACGAGAAAACCTTCTTTCGTACAATGCACGTCGTGAAATTTGCGAGGGAATATCCGCAATCATTGCACCCCCTACAGCAGGATTTATTGTTCTTGTCGCGGGTGCAACGGTCGGTCTTATCGTCCCGGTGCTCCTTTTCGGAGCGGCAACTATTTCATACGCAACGTTGCCATCCGTAGAGATGGAAACTAAAACTGAGCAACGCGAAACCGCACAACATGGGTTTATTCACCGCATGTTTGACGGTATCCAATACATGTTCTCCGGCGCCCCGCAGAGACTTATCCTTGTCTACACGTTCTTCTTGGCGGCAGCTACGGCATCGTATTCACTCATCATTATTTACCGCCTGTATGAGGAGCTCACTTTTGAAGCCTCAGTGGTAGGCATGATTATGGCCTGCAGCGGTATCGGCGGTATTGTCGCGGCGCTCATCATCGATCGTTTCCTCTCTTTCGAGAACACACGAGGAATGCTGCTGGTCGCCAATGTCGTATCCCTGCTCGGAATACCGCTGGTCACCGTCAGCAATAACCCTGTAGTGCTCGGCGCCCTGCTCTTCATCCTGGACGTAGGATGGGCATCAGCTTTCATCTTCTCCAACAATCTTCGTGACTGCATTACACCGAATGAGCTACTGGGGCGTGCCAGTTCCCTTGACGGTGCCGTGTTTGGATTAGGAACGCTGTACTCCATGGGCGCGGTAGCACTGATGCTTGACCATCTCGGCTCCTTCAACGCTGCGCTTGTCGTTAGTATCCCGGCTGTACTCTGCCTCATCTACACGCTGGTCCACTATAAACAGTTCAAAGTGTTTAATATCGTTGAACAATAGCGAGAACCCGCTACCAACTCATTGACGGAGCAGAGAACACATACAGAGGGAGGGGCGACCCGCCGTCATGGCGAGTCGCCCCTCCCTCTATGGTTAAGCCGCGAACCTCAGAGGAGGTTCAGGCGGGGTGAGATTAGAAGTTGCCCAGCATCTTGGTGACGTCCAGAGCCGCATCCAGCTGCTCCTCAGTCACTTCGCCGCGCTCCACATAGCCCAGAGCCACAACTGCCTCACGGACAGTCACCTTGTGAGCCACCGAGTACTTAGCGATCTTCGCAGCAGCCTCGTAACCAATCAGCTTGTTCAGCGGGGTCACGGTCGACGGCGAAGCCTCAGCCAGGAAGCGGCAACGGTCAACATTAGCGGTCAGACCGTCAATCATCTTCTCCGCCGAAACGCGAGAAACGTTAGCGAGCAGGCGAATCGACTGCAGCAGGTTAGCAGCCATCACCGGGATACCCACGTTCAGCTCAAACGCGCCGTTAGTGGAAGACAGAGCAATGGTTGCGTCATTACCGATAACCTGAGCGGCAACCATGATGGTAGCCTCACAAATCACGGGGTTGACCTTACCGGGCATAATCGAGGAGCCGGGCTGCAGATCGGGGATGTGCAGCTCGCCCAGGCCGGTGTTCGGGCCCGAACCCATCCAGCGGATGTCGTTGCTGATCTTCATCAGGCCGTACGCCAGGGTGCGCAGCTGACCGGAAACCTCAATCAGGCCGTCGCGGTTAGCCTGAGCCTCGAAGTGGTTACGAGCCTCGGTCAGGGGCAGGCCGGTCTCCTCAGCGAGCAGCTCAATCACGCGAGCGGAGAAGCCGTCGGGGGTGTTAATACCGGTACCCACAGCGGTACCGCCCAGGGGAACCTCAGCCACGCGGGGCAGGGAAGCGTTCACACGCTCAATGCCGTAACGCACGGTTGCGGCGTAGCCGGAGAACTCCTGGCCCAGGGTGATGGGGGTTGCGTCCATCAGGTGGGTGCGACCGGACTTCACAACGTCCTTGAACTCTGCGGACTTGCGCTCCAGGGACTCAGCGAGCACCTCGAGAGCGGGAATCAGGTCCTTCACCAGAGCCTCGGTCACAGCAACGTGCACGGAGGTGGGGAAGACGTCGTTGGAGGACTGGGAAGCGTTCACGTGGTCATTGGGGTGAACCTCAATGCCCTTGGACTCCAGGGAACGGGTTGCCAGAGTTGCCAGAACCTCGTTCGCGTTCATGTTCGAGGAGGTACCGGAACCGGTCTGGAAGACGTCAATGGGGAAGTGGGCGTCGTACTTACCGGTTGCTACCAGATCCGCTGCGTCGCGGATAGCCTGGGCGCGCTCAGCGTCGAGCACCTTGAGTTCCTCATTGGCGGTCGCGGCTGCCTTCTTCACGAGGGCAAGCGCACGAATATGGGCGGATTCGAGGGTCTGACCCGAAATCGGGAAGTTCTCGACTGCGCGCTGGGTCTGTGCACGGTAGAGTGCATCAGCCGGAACGCGAACTTCGCCCATGGTGTCATGTTCAATGCGGTATTCAATGTTTTCAGCCATACCTCTAGGATAGGCGTTCAAAGTGGCTTACGTCGCCTCGAAAAGGTGTCAAAAGAGGAAAAACGCTCATAAATTTTGAGGCGTGAGAAGGCGCGTAAAAACCCCGCCCCGGTAGATGTGCGAACACGCTACCGTGGCGGGGGTATCCCATAGAAAAATCTGTTGTTAAGTGCGAGCATGTGGGTTCTCGCGCTAAGGCTCGTAATGAGCGAGAAGAGGAAACCTAGTCCAGGTTCTCCGCAACCACAACGCGCGGGGGAGTCTTCACGACCACCGGAAGCGCCTGAGTCGGCGGGTTCTGCGCGTCGTTCTTCTCCTCCGGCAGGGTCAGGTCCTGCGAGCTGAACACCAGCTCCGCCTTACCCTCCTTCAGATGGTAGAAGACACCAATCACGGCGACCTTACCCTCAACCACCGCATCCGAAATGATGTGGGACTGCTCAATAATGCGGATGGCGGTCTGGCGGGTGTGCTCACGCACCATGTCGTTAACGACCGGGTTCTCCGGCAGCTTCGGAGACATCACCGAAGGCAGGATGTGCTGCACCAGGTTACGGATGAAGCCGTGCGGCATCTCACCGGATTCCAGGGACTTGCTGGCCGCAGTCACAGCACCGCAGGAGTCGTGACCGAGAACCATCACGATAGGGGTCTTAAACTCCTCAACCGCGTACTCCAGCGAGCCGAGCGCGGCATTCTCCAGGACGTGGCCGGCGGTACGCACCACGAACGCGTCGCCCAGGCCCAGATCAAAAATAATCTCTGCCGCGAGGCGAGAGTCACCGCAACCGAAAATCGAGGCGAAGGGGAACTGCCCCGATGCCAGGTCGGTACGGCGAATCGTGTCCTGGTTGGGGTGCTCGTTGCTGCCCTCAACAAAACGGCGGTTACCGTCCTTCAGACGCTTCCATGCTTCTGCGGGAGTCGGTTGGATGCCAGCCATGTGATGCTCCTTAGCGGACAAATACAGATAACGCGTGCCGTCGGAGCCAGCGAATCTGCGAACGGGTATGTGGGGCTTCAGGCGCTCGCGCTGAAGCTGAGTTTCTCGCCGGGAGCCTCCCGGAGAAAGAACCTACCTCAAATATGCCTTAAATATGCGAAAAATAGCTAGTTTGGCGCGCCTTCACAACACCCAAAATCAGCGCCTCAGAGCGTATGAAGCGCCGAAGAGAGACGCAGCCCTCACCAATTTGCCGCATCTGCTCACCTTAAAGTCAACACGCACGCAAACTCGTTCAGAACAAGAAAAACGAAGCGCCCGCGCGCTATCCTGAAAGGAGCACTACTGCGTCGGCGACTTCGTGCTGGAAAGAACCAGCCAGCCGACGGTGTATTCAGAAATCTCGAAGGTGAGTCTATGACTACGAATAACAACCACGGCGATCGCAACCTCGCAATGGAACTGGTCCGCGCGACTGAAGCTGCAGCAATTGCTGCAGGCCCCTGGGTCGGTGCAGGCGAAAAGAACCTCGCAGATGGTGCAGCCGTAGACGCAATGCGTTACCGCCTCTCCACCGTCAGCTTCAACGGCACCGTTGTCATCGGTGAAGGTGAGAAGGACAAGGCTCCCATGCTGTACAACGGCGAGAACGTCGGCGACGGCTCCGGTCCCTCCCTCGACGTGGCGGTTGACCCCATCGACGGTACCCGCCTGACCGCACTCGGCATGGACAACGCCCTCTCCGTGATTGCTGTGGCAGACGGCGGCACCATGTTCGACCCCTCCGCAGTGTTCTACATGGAGAAGCTGGTCACCGGCCCCGAAGCCGCAGAGTTCGTGGACCTGCGCCTGCCCGTCAAGCAGAACCTGCACCTGGTCGCTAAGGCTAAGGGCAAGAAGGTCAGCGAGCTGACCGTATGCGTGCTGGACCGTCCCCGCCACGCCAAGCTGATCCAGGAGATTCGCGAGGCAGGCGCCCGTACCCGCATCATCCTCGACGGTGACGTCGCAGGCGCTATCGCAGCTTGCCGCGAGAACACCGGCGTGGACCTGATGCTCGGCACCGGCGGCACCCCCGAAGGCGTCGTCGCAGCGTGCGCTATCAAGGCAACCGGCGGTGTGATTCAGGGCCGTCTGGCACCGACCGACGAGGCTGAGCGCGAGAAGGCACTGGAAGCCGGTCACGACCTGGACCGCGTGCTGACCACCAACGACCTGGTCACCAGCGACAACTGCTTCTTCGCCGCAACCGGTATCACCGACGGCAAGCTGCTGCGCGGCGTGCGCTACAGCAAGAACACCGTGACCACCCAGTCGCTGGTCATGCGTTCCTCCTCCGGTACCGTCCGTACCGTCGAGGCTGAGCACCGCCTCTCCCGCCTGCGCGAAATCCTCGCACAGACCAACAGCCCCGAAGATCAGTAATCTTCGCCCCCGCAAGGGCTGAGGAGCCGCGCTAAGACTCCTCGAACATTGCACATACATACGCGCAGGAGCCGCCCCCACCGAAGAACTCGGTGGGGGCGGCTCCCTCATGTATTTAGCTTTTAGTTCTCAGAGTGCTCCCGGTAAGGGCGCGTCTGAACCCGTTAGCGAGAGCGGAAAGACTGAACCTTCGCCTTCGCCTTCGCCACAGCATCACGAACAGCCGGACGAGCCTTGTACGCCAGCGTGTAGGCGCGGTAGCCCAGCGAGGTTACCGGAACATCCCAGGTACCCGGGTACTCCACAGACTCGCCGCCAAAGGACTTCTTGAACTTCGTGAAACCAGCCCACTCGTGATCCGGCTGATCCTCCGGCGCAATACCGAAGAGGTCAACGTACTTCAGACCCTTGCGCTTAGCGTCCAGGATAAAGTTCGTCACCACCACAACACCTGCACTAAGGTTGCGGTGCTCAAAAGAAGCCGCAGCGTGCGCGTAGGTGCGGGTGTCATCCGAATCGTACACAAACGCCGCCGCAATCGGGGTGCTCTCACCGTTCTCATCGGTCAGCTTCGCAATGTACAGGGACGCTGCACCGGCGGGCATCAGCACACGAGCAACCTGCATCAGGTACTCATCCTGCTGACGGTTAAAACCGTTACGGTCCGCGGTTTCCTCGAGGAAGCCGAAGAGAATCGTCATATCCGAGGGATTGGTCGACACCTCAACGGTCACGCCCTTTTTGTGGAGATTACGATGACGATTACGGTAACTGGAGCTCATTCCCTTGAGGATTTCGTCCTCAGTGCCCGAAAGATCAATAATCTGAGTGTGCGAAGGCTGCACCTGGCGAGGAGCCAGAACCGCACCGCGACGAGCCAAGAAAGCAGCCGCATCCTGATCGCCCCAAATAGCGGATTCAGTAGGCTCAATGCGCACAAACAGGCAACGAAGCTTCGCGGCCTCTTCCTTCAACGACGCGAGAGCCTCATCAAAAGCCACAGCGCTGGAGGCGACCGGTCCGTACGGGCTGTACAGGTAGCGGCCGGTAGCGCCGCCCTCAACGGTTGCAAGGTACGACCAGCCGTTACCGCTCTTACGAATTACGGTGTGACCATTAGATTCCTGAAAACGTGCCCAAATATCGGACTGAAGAATATTGCTCATCCTTCTAGTGTATCCGAGCTTAGGGAACGTAAGCCTGGGGCTCCGACGACGCTTCGGGAGCGGAAGCGGGGCGGGGTGCGGAGGAGCTTTCCTCCGCCTCGCGCTCAGCGGCTGCCTTAGCCTTTGCATCAGCAACGCGGGTGCGCAGAGCCGCGCCCTTGTCCATGGCGCTCTGGCGCAGATCCTGAGAGAACTGACGCAAATCAGCATGAACCTGCTGAGCGAATGCGTCAGTACCCGAACCCAGAATACGCAGAGCCAGCAGACCCGCATTGCGAGCACCGTTAATGGAGACGGTAGCTACCGGAACACCGGCGGGCATCTGAACAATCGACAGCAGCGAGTCCATGCCCTCGAGGTTCTTCAGACGCACCGGAACACCAATCACAGGCAGAGCGGTGACGGAAGCGAGCATACCGGGCAGATGAGCGGCGCCGCCGGCACCGGCAATAATCACGCGAATACCGCGGCTGTGAGCCTTCTTGCCATACTCAATCATGTCCTCGGGCATGCGGTGTGCAGAAACAACATCAGCCTCGTAAGGGATGCCGAACTCGTCCAGAACCTCGGCTGCGGCCTCCATGACCGACCAATCCGAATCCGAACCCATCACAATGCCAACAATGGGCTGGGAAGAATTATAGGGAGACTGAGACATAATCCTCATATCCTTTCAGGATGCGGTGGCGAACCACCATCAATAGGGTGCGTCGGATACGCAGGATGCTCTCACCCCACGCACCGGCTAAAACAGGGGCTACAGGGGGCGGCCGTCACGCAAAATGGAGGCAGCATTCGCAGCGCTATGGCGCAGCGCCTCAAGCTCAGCCACCGTGCCAGAAATATTCACGTGACCAATCTTGCGGCCCGGACGAGTCTCCTTGCCGTAGAAGTGGATCTTTGCGCGCGGTTCAGCCGAAAGCGCCAGCGGGTAGACGCCAAAGATATCTTCGTTCTCGCCGCCCAGGTAGTTCTTCATCACGGCAACACCTTCCAGCACGGAGGTATCACCCAGCGGAAGGTCGAGTACCGCACGCAGATGCTGCTCAAACTGGCTGGTCACCGAGCCGTCCTGAGTCCAGTGGCCAGTATTGTGCGGGCGCATCGCCAGCTCATTGATGTAGAAGCCGGCGGGGGAGCCTGGAACCTCGAAAAGCTCAGCCGCCATTACACCGGTCACGCCCAGCTCGGAGGCAATGGTCACCGCAGCGGCTGCGGCAGCCTCAGCGATCTCGGGGTCCAGGTCCTGTGCGGGTGCAATAACCTCATCACAGATGGAGTTCACCTGAATGGTCTCAACGACCGGCCAGGGGCGCACTTCGCCGCTTTCACGGCGAGCCACCAGCGCGGAGAGTTCACGGGTAAAGGGAACCTTCTCCTCGGCAAGCAGGGCGGAGAAATCGGTGCGGGAAGGCAACTGCTCGAACCACGCAGTACTGCGCTCGCGAGCCTCCTCGGGGGAATCCAGAACGAGTACGCCCTTGCCGTCGTAGCCGCCGCGCGGGGTCTTCAGCACCACGGGCCAGCCAATTTCATCGCCGAAGGCGAGCAGCTCGTCCAGGGTAGAAACCTGAGCCCAACGCGGGTTCGGCAGACCCAGGCGCTCAACGGCCTGGCGCATCAGGAGCTTGTCCTGGGCGTACTGCAGGGCTTCGGGGCGGGGCTGAACGTTCACGCCCTCTGCCATGAGAGCGCGCAGAAAATCGGTGGGCACGTGCTCGTGGTCGAAAGTGATGACATCCTTGCCGCGAGCAAACTCGCGGAGGGTGTCCAGGTCTTTGTAGTCCCCGACGGGTGCGGTACGTACCGCTGCCACGGCGCCGACGGTGGGCGCCTCCGCAAGAATCTGCAGGTCGAGGCCAAGGTTAGTTGCTGCGGGTGCCATCATGCGGGCCAGCTGGCCTCCGCCGATGACGCCAATTACGGGTCCAGTCACAGGGTAAGTCACAGCACCTAAGTGTACCGGTTTCAGAGTGCTTATGGGAGCAAGACCACATTAAGGTCACAGAATGAGTGCCAGGGAGGTGAAACAATCCAGCGCATAGATTCTTGCGCCGTTGATGTAACGCGGCGGATACGCGGGTAAAGCCCTCAAGCTTGCCTCTTTGGCATCATCAGGGGCGAGGTGAACGGAGGCGTCCCGATAGCTGGGAGGTCCATGGAAAAACTCTCAGAGGTACAGAGAAGACAGCAGGACTGTATTAACATATAAGAGCTTGTAAAAGAGGCTGAAGCATTCGACCGTCGCCGCGTAACTAGCGCCCACCGTCGCATATCGCCCCTTTTTCCCGATAAAACTCCGCTAGATAGGCCCCGTATGAGCGCACAGACGAAACCGACCCTCACCGAACGCTTGAAATCCCTCTGGGACAGCTACGGTATTGAGGTTCTCAAATTCGGTACCGTGGGCGGCGCCGCCTTCATCGTGAACTCTGTGACGGTGTGGGTGCTGATGATGACCATCATGTCGGAGTCCCACACTAAGGCGAAGGTTGTAGCGAGTGTTGTCGCAACCATCTTCTCCTGGCTCATGAACCGCCTGTGGACCTTCCGCGACTCCCGCTCCGAGAACTGGAAGCGCGAAGCTATCGAATTCGGCTTGGTCAATCTGCTCGGCATCCTCGTTGAGGCCGGCTGTGTGGCATTCAGTACCTACGTGCTGAACCTGCGCACCCCCGAGGCGTCCTTCATCTCCGGTACGATCATCGGTACCATCCTGGGCACCATCCTTCGCTACTTCCTCTACCGCTTCTGGGTGTACGGTTCGCACCGCCAGAAAGTCGAAGAGGGCGAAGGTACCGACCACGAGGAGCTCGGCCGCATGTTTGATGAGGCTGCCGCCATTCTCGACGGCGAAGAGCCCGCAGCACGTAAGGCAACCTCTGAAGCGGCTGCATCCGAGGCGCAGTCGAAGCCCGGTTCGCAGAACTCCTAGACCCGCCTAAGGCCGACCATCAGCTAAGACTTGTTCCAAAAACTTATCCCCCGATACACGCTGTATCGGGGGATAAGTTTTTTAAAAATCTAGAAACTTTGGAAGACTCACTAGGCGCGGGAAACTAGCTGCGGGGAATCTCCACTGCACGCTCGGAATCCATCAGAGACGCCAGCTGCTCATCCTGCCAGTCCACGCTCGGGTCAGCCACAAACACCGCATGACCGGAGAGCAAAATCGCCAGAACCTCCAACAGGGCGCTCATGGTCGCCTCCGACGCATCAAAAGCGTAATCGGGGCTCAACTCCAGCGCGAGCGCACGCTGACCCGAAGGCAGCGCATAACCCGCCGTGCGATAAATCTGCGCCTGTGCAAGCGCCTGCTCGTACGCCTCTGCGTATGTGAAGCCCTCAAGCACCTCTGCCGAGTCATCCGGAAGCATACCGGAGTACTGGTCGCCAAAGCTACGCACCAGCGCGCAATAATCGAGCACCTCATCGGCATAGGAGGACAGCGCCTGCAGGTCACCGGTGTAAGAAAGCGCCAGCGGGGCACGATCAACCGCCAGAAGGTACGCGGGGTCGTTCGTGTAGCCAGCCTCCTGCTCGGTGCAGACTGCGGCAACCAACGGCTCATCCTGGTTCAGCAGAGCGCCCACACGCAGCGCCGCCAAGCCCAGAACAATAGTGCGCCAGTGCAGGGGAGCCTGAAGGTCAAAGTCCTCACCAGGCTCCAGTTCGCATTCTTCAACCAGCAGGTTTGCGCTCTTATCAACCCAATTCATGAGGACCCTGCCGGAGAGCTCGATGCGCTCGCCATTTACCGAATACCAGATGAGGGCGGGAGTCTGCTGGCTGCTGAGCTTCTCAAAGAAGCGGTTCAGAGTTGTGGGCACGGAGGCGCCGGTGGGGGAGAGAGTAACCATGGGTTTTACTCTACCGCACCGTGTGGTGGGGCGCGTGGAGAAGCCGACGCGGGAGTAAAAGATACAGGGGTAAAGTAAAAACGCCTAAGGATGCCTTAAAAAATCTAATGGCTCAAAATGTTTGACAGCCCTAATGTCTCATTTTGGAATGTGGCATAAATATAAATTGGAAATGTAAATGGTTCGCAATGCCTCGAAAAATATTCAGAAACCGCATGGTGAAAAAGATAAGTTTTTCTTATCTAATTATTAGAATCTTTCCCTATACTCGAGATGGGGCGTGTGGGATGGTCGTCATGAACCCTTATATTTGCAGTCAGGATGCGGAATTTGCGGGCGATGGAAACCACTCCTGGAGAAGGGAAAACCTGGGTGTCCCTTAGGTGTGAGCGAGGGTAAGTGGTGCGTGGGAAAATATATAAAGGTCAAATTTACATTAAATATGACGCCCCTAACACATACATCTAAATATTGTTTAAGTCTAGTTTGACGAAACGGCGTGTCGCACGTCTAATAGATATATAAGCGTGTTTGCCTTGGAGGGACCGTAGAGGCCAAAGCGAACCATGCCACACCATACACACTAAGATTCCGTCGACGACGGATCCGCAGACTCATTAAGCTCACAATGAGAACACGGAAGGAAAACCCATGGGCTCCTACATTGCATCGGACCGCTCCATCGCGGCCGCGCGCGCATCAGGCGCTCAGCACCGTAGCATGAATCCCACTCAATCTCTCGAAAAAGCCACCGACGCCTTTCTCGCAGACGCAGAACGAAACATGCCTGCCTGCACCGACGTATGGACCGCAGCGGCAGGACTCTACGGAACCGAAGGCGAAGACGGAGAACTCGCCTGGCAAGCTGAAGCACTCTGCGCCCAGACCGACCCCGAAGCCTTCTTCCCCGAGAAGGGCGGCTCCACCCGAGACGCCAAAAGGGTATGCGGTGTATGCCCCGTGCGCGAAGAATGTCTACAATATGCAATGGACAATGACGAGCGCTTCGGAATCTGGGGCGGGCTGTCAGAACGTGAACGCCGCCGACTGCGCAAGCAGGCGAGCTAAGCCAGGAAGGTACCATCTACATGCAGACCGCACGACTGTGCTCCCGCCAGACCTGCCAGCGAGAGGCGACTGTTACTCTCCACTACTCCTACGCAGATTCCACGGCACTCATTGATGCACTCTCTGAATTCCGCGAACCCCACGCCTACGACCTCTGCGACGATCACGCCGCACGACTGACGGCACCTCAGGGCTGGCGAGTGGTCTACAAGGTACCCGTCCAGGGTGCGGACACCATCGAATCCTAGAATTCGGACCCAAGATTTAAACACCCGAATGCAAAGAACCTTCCGTGAATTCACACGGAAGGTTCTTTGCGTATGAGAAACTGGCAGATAGTACAGACACCCGCAACTCACTCAAACACCATTCACTCGAAAAGAACGCGAGATCCATGAGCAAAGAAACACACCGAGGAATGTGGGGCGCACTGCGCCCGGCCATCCGCCGCACCAGTGCCGAAGAACTACTCCACGCCCGACGCACCGAAACTAAAACCAGCGAACCGGCACCGCACACCGGCGCCTTCGGGCGCATCGCAGCAGACGTACCCACCGTCGCCGAAGAACCCGACCTGCCTACCGGCTCCGTACCCGTCGTACCCGCACGCAGCAAACTACGCGAACAGGGCGTCGGCACCCGCGTGCGCACCCGCACCAACGTCTCCACCGGCTTCGTGCCCCTCGTTCGCGACTCGCAAAGCACCCCCAAAAACCCGACCCTCAGCGACCTCAACCGCGAAACCATGCAGAGGGCAGCAGAAGCAGAAGCAGAAGCAGCAGCAGCAGCAGAAAAAGCCGCTGAAGCAGAAACCGTCGCCACAGCGGAGGCGGCAAGCGCCTCCACCGCCGGACGCAAGTACCGCACCGAAACCACCCGCACCGGTCACACCCACGCGGTCGCAGACCCCAACGCGCCGCTGTCCTCCCTGGCGGCCTCGCCCGAAGCCGCAGAACGCGCCGCGGCACGCGAAGACGCTGTGGAAGACACCCCGCGCTTCCTCAAGCTCCGCGCAACCCTCATCGCGCTCACCGTACCGCTGACCGTACTCATGATCGCAATCCGCGCTGTAGCCTCCGCGCCCTTCCTCTGGCTCGAATACCACCGCCCCGGATTCCCCGAAGACAGCTACGGCTACTACCTCGTCGAGAGGATGCGCCTGGGCTCCTACGGCGTGGACTACATCAACAACTTCGCGCCGCGAGAATACCTCGCCCGCGTTACCACCGGTGCCGATAATACCCTCGCCTTCACCGAAGCAGAAGTGAACCACATGCACGACGTGAAGTGGGTACTGCTCATCGCCACTGTAGCCGTTGCCGCGCTCTTCTTGGTGACCCTCTTTAGCAGCATTTCCCTGCGTGAGCGCGCCCCCGGAACCATCCGCCGCAGCCTCTTCACCGGCGCGTGGATTACCCTGGGACTCATCGCGGTGCTCGGCGTTGTGGGCTTCTTCGGCTGGGAATGGCTGTTCACCACCTTCCACCAGGTGTTCTTCCCGCAGGGCAACTGGGAGTTCTCCGTACGAAGCTCCCTGATTCGCCTCTACCCGCCGCAATTCTGGATCGACGCGGCAATCGCCGTAGCGGTCCTCGTGGCAGTGCAGATTACCCTCCTGCTCGTGACCACCTGGCCCACCAAATACCGCAAGCTCAAGGCAGAACGCCGCCGCCAGGAACGCCAGGACCTGCGCGTCAAGCTCGCCTCCGCACGAGTCGGCGACAACTAAAAATCATCAGCCACTTCACCGCGCAAGCCAGCGCGGAAAGGGCACCCAAAGGGGGCTGGGCTCTACCACACGGTAGAACCCAGCCCCCTTTGCTATACCTAAGCTCGCATCGCTCGAACCTAAAAACCGAGCCTAAAACTCAAGCCTAAATCCAGGACTTAAACCACATATGCGAATACCACTGCTCATACGGAATCACCTGAGCAGTCCACAGCGGCATAAAGTACGCGCTCAACACCAGCACACCCACCAGGTAAATCGCCACCAGCGTCACGCCCAAACGAGCACGCAACACCGAACCACGAGCACCCGACAGTGCCAGACCCAAAACACCCGCCAACAGCAGGATCAGGAACGGCTCAAAGGACAGGGCGTAGAAATAAAACATCGTGCGAGTCGGGTACATAAACCACGGGAAATAGCCCGCACCGAACACAACCAGCAGCGCGCCAAAACGCCAATCACGCTTCAGCACCAAAACCAGAAGCGCCACAATAATCGCCGGAATAAAAGCCCACCAAATCGCCGGGTTACCGATATTCAAAATAGCCTCGGAACAGGACTTCACGGTACAACCCGAAGAACCCAGCTTCGGCGACTCATAGTAGTACGAGGTCGGGCGACCCAAAACCAGCCACTGCCACGCCTGCGAAGAATACGTATGCGGGCTGCTCAAACCAGAATGGAACTTAAACGCCGAGACATGGTACTCCCACAGGGAACGCAAATCCTCAGGAAGCCACATGACACCCTTGCCCGGGTTCTCAACCGCCCAGCGGCGGAAATACGCATTCGACGACTGGAACCAGCCCGCCCAAGTGCTCAGGTACACCAGCAGACCCACACCAATCATCTGGAAGAACGCGGGGATGCCGTCACGCACCAGCGCCGTCAAACCCCACTTGTGCAGACCCACAATACGGCGAGCATTAATATCCCAGAACACCGTCAGCAGACCCATAGCCGCAATAAAGAACAGCGAATTCCACTTCACACCCACCGCAGCACCGGCACACACACCGGCCGCGAAACGCCACAGGCGCAGACCCATACTCGGGCCCCACGGCATCGGCGGAAGCACACCGCTATTCTGGCGTGCCGCCTCCGCAATATTGCGCGCCAACACGCGCCGCGCCTGAATACGGTCAAGCACCAGACACACAAAAGTCGCCAAAATCCAGAACATCTGGAAAATATCCAGCAGAGCCAGGCGAGACTCCACCAGCATCAGGCCATCCACCGCAGCCAGCAGAGCCGCAATAGTCGCCACCGTCATCGAACGGAACAGCAGCCAGCCAGCATACGCAATCAACGCCACCGACAGGGTGCCAATCACCGCAGCAGAAACACGCCAACCAAAGGGATTATTATCACCAAAAATCGCCATGCCCGCGGCAATCATCCACTTACCCAACGGCGGATGCACCACATACTCCGGCGAATCCGTCAACAGACCCGACGGGTGACCCGCCGCAAAGGACGCATTAGCGTCCTTCGACCAGCTCAACTCATAGCCATAATGCACATACGAGTAAGCGTCCTTGGCGTAGTACGTCTCATCAAAAACAATGGCATTCGGATGCGCCAAATTATAAAAACGCAGAATACCGGCAACCAGCACAATCAATGCAGGCGCCAACCAACCCCAACGCGGGGCACGAATATAGGCAACAGCGAGCGCATCCAGCAGCGAATCGAGGCTGTAACGACCACGTTCAGACGAAGAACGGGCAGAACCAGCCGAACCAGCCGGAGCGGCAGATGCGGGAGAAAGTAGCTTAGGTATCTTCACCCCATCAATCCTAAAGGGTCAGAACGCACGATGCACCATTTCAGCCCGTGAACGGCTTATATGAAGCACCCTGAACCTGCTCCTGACGCAGCGCCCCGCCCGGTGCCTCACCCGGCAAGATCACCCGGCGCCGGATTGAGCGCGGGCGTTACACTTAGTGGGTACACGAAGACCAGACACAGACACGAGGCCTGCCATGACCGCACCCGCAGAATACACCGAAGAGATTGTCGACCCCTCAGAAACGGTCGAGGCACCCGAGACTGACACCGCTGACGCTACTGTCACCTCTGAAGAAGGCGGCGTGCTCATCCTCGGCGGCACCCCCATCGGCAACCTTGCCGACGCCTCCGACCGTCTGCGTACTGAACTCGCCACGGCAGACCTCATCGCCGTCGAGGACACCCGCAAGCTACGCACCCTCGCCTCCGGGCTTGGCGTGCGCACCCGCGGCCGCGTCATCGTCAACCACGACCACAACGAAGAAGAACGTAGCGAAACCATCGTGCAGGCGGTACAGGACGGTCAACGTGTGCTGCTGCTCTCGGATGCGGGCATGCCCACCATCTCTGACCCCGGCTACGTTGCCGCCGCAGCCGTCGCAGAAGCCGACCTGCCCGTCACCGTGGTGCCCGGACCCTCCGCGGCGTTGACCGCGCTCGCGCTCTCCGGTCTGCCCACCGGACGATTCACCTTCGAAGGCTTCCTCGCCCGCAAGGGCTCCGAGCGCACCCGCCGCCTCGCATCGCTGGCGGGGGAGGAGCGCACCATGATCTTCTACGAATCCCCGCATCGCACCGCCGCAACCCTGGCTGACTTCGTGCAGACCTTCGGCGCCGACCGCCGCGGAACTGTCAGCCGTGAGCTAACCAAGCTCCACGAAGAGGTTCGACGCGGTACCCTGGCAGAGCTTGCCGAATGGGCTGAGTCTGAACGCGTCCGCGGCGAAATCGTCATTATTGTCGAGGGCGCACAAGCCCCCGAAACCCCCGAAGCACAGGACGTAGTGCAACTGGTCCTCGAGCGTGTAGCGGGCGGCGAGCGCCTCAAGAGCGCCTGCGCCGCTGTCGCCGCTGAGACCGGCACCTCCAAGCGTGACCTGTACGAGGCGGCACTGGCTGCCCGCTCCGAATAACTCAGAATCACCGCGCAGCTTTACCCCCCCCCCCAGCTTTACCCTGCAGTTTTATCCCGAGGATTTATCAATGTGTCAGAGCCATCCCGGTCCTGAAATCACCCAGGAGTACCTGAACTCCCTCGCCGCCCTGGCGAACTACACCCTGCCCACCCCCGCGGCGCTCCAGGCAACCGCTCTGCCTAACGGCTGGGTGCCTGTCCCCGGTGAAGTACCTGCGCCCTATAAGGCGGAACTCTACACCGGCATCAGTGACGCCGAAGGCGGAGAAGGAACCCGCCGCCGCTCCACCACCGGCGAGAACGGCCGCAGCCGCAATCTGGTCTTCCCGCCCGCCCCCGAGCCGCTGCCGTACCCCATCGTGGATAACCACACCCACATGGACCTGCTCGACGGCGAAGTAGAAATCAGCGCCCGCGACGCACTCGACGCCGGCGAAAAGCTCGGCATCGCCGCTATCGTGCAGGTCGGATGCGATATTCCCTCCTCCCTGTACGCGGTCGCCGCCGCGCAGGCTGATGAGCGCGTCCTCGCCGCCATTGCGATTCACCCCAACACCGCTCCCGAGCTGGCTGCAGCCGGTCAGTTGGAGGCGGCGCTCGCCACCCTCGACGAGCTCGCCACCGCTGACCGCGTGCGCGCTATTGGTGAGACTGGCCTGGATTATTTCCGCACCGGCGAGGAAGGCATGGAGGCGCAGCACTACAGCTTCCGTGAGCATATTCGCATTGCGAAGAAGCACAACCTTGCGTTGCAGATTCATGACCGCGACGCGCACGAGGACGTTGTGCGGATTCTAGATGAAGAGGGTGCGCCGGAACGTACCGTGTTCCACTGCTATTCGGGTGGCCCGGAGCTTGCGGCGATCTGCAATGAGCGCGGCTGGTACATGAGCTTTGCTGGTACCGTGACTTTCAAGAACTCGAAGGGTATTCAGGAGTCGTTGGCGATGGCTCGCCCGGAGCTGATTCTGGCTGAGACGGATGCACCGTTCTTGACCCCGCATCCGTTCCGTGGCCGCCCGAATGCGTCCTACATGACGAACTACACGGTGCGTTTTATGGCGGCTCATCGCGGTGAGGAGCTGGAGGCGCTCTGCCGTCGTATTCGTGAGAATTCGGAGCGGGTTTACGGTCAGTGGTAGGTGCGTACAGCCTGTAGCGGAGAGCTACTCTGAG
This sequence comes from Rothia sp. HMSC065B04, assembly GCF_001812285.1. NCBI lineage: Bacteria > Bacillati > Actinomycetota > Actinomycetes > Micrococcales > Micrococcaceae > Rothia > Rothia sp. HMSC065B04. The sequence continues at coordinate 705,219 of NZ_KV808408.1, read as the reverse complement.
TCGCCTCGGATGCTGACTGGGCTCTGATTACTGAGAACGACATCCTTATTTCTCCGGATGCTGAGGCGGTGGCGAATGCAAAGAACGCCCTGGACGCCACCATTGATGAGGTGAAGCAACGTCTGGGCAAGGCGAAATAAGTAAGCATCTTTGAGAAAGCCTTTCTTTGTCATATATGTATGGCAGGGAGGGGCTTTTTTGTAGTTATTTTCAGCTTTAGCGCGTGAGGTATCGTGTAACGTGCGAGACATAACAGGGGGCTGCACGCCAATTGTTGGGTACTATCTTCACATGAGTGATAGGGTATTTTTATACATACAATTCATCACTCACTGACTAGGCATTTTGTTATCGTGCGCGCATATTTTCGGCGTGCTTTGTGTTTGTCGGTGCCAAGTCAATACTCGGTACTCATGCATGGCTTCTGTCGTTTCAGATCAGGACCGTATGGGTGCGCCAAGCAAAGGGAAATTCATGGCAAAAATTCTGAAATACGTTCTGGGACTGGACGGCGCTAACCGGTTTGATTCTTTCTTCTCGGTGGGGGCACCCGCTCAAGGTTTTCAGCGTTATTCTGCGGTGGATAACCGTGATAATCACGTCACTGATGCACAATTCGATAGCAAGCTGTTCTTGACTCGTTACGGTAAAGAGCCGAGGCCTGCCGAAAAGGGTTGCGCTTTGAGCCACTACCACATGTGGAAGGACTTCCTCGCTTCAGATGCCGACTGGGCTTTGCTGGCAGAGGACGATGTCCTCATTTCCCCTGACCTGCAGCCTGTAGTGGAGAGGATTATCGAAAAGTATCCTCACGTGCAGATGGTTAACCTGGGTGATATCTACGCTTCTGAAGCTGGCAAGCTCAACCCGCAGGTTGATTACCCCCGTCTTTCGTTGCTTTCTCCTTTTGCGTACGGCAAGTACCGTATGGGTAGTGCCTATGGTTCAAAGCCTCTGTATGGTGCTGCCTTGTATCTTCTTTCGCGTTCTGGGGCTGAACGACTCGTAGAATGTTATGGCGAGACGGTTCCCGGCGTTGTTGCTGATGATTATTCCCTCTACCGAGAATGGGGAGTGGACGTATATTTGGTGCAGCCCGGCCTGTGCGGTTGGGAAGGTACCAGCCTCATTCAAACTTCTGGCGTTCGTCACTTGGAAAGTCTCAAGAGCACGCAGCATGGCACCGGTTTTATCGACCGGTTGCGCATCGCTCTGGCGCCGAAGAAGCGTATTGCGAACGCGAAGAACATTCTGGAAGCCACCATTGATGATGTGAAGCAGCGCCTGGGACGTTAACCCAGAGACGGATTGGGCTACTGTCATCACATAAAAATGTAAATATGTGGGTCTTCTGCCTGTCTAGTATCCCCTCCCCATCGTGTATCTGCGGTAGGGAGGGGATTTTTGCTGTGCACCAGTACGACGCGTGCCATATCGCGTTTTAACCTGCGGAGACCTGAGATTGGCGCATGGTGAATGATAGAATTCTTTTTACGTTGCACTGCGGTGTGCGTATTTATCACACGCTCAATATTTCAGACTCCCTGCCGTTTACGCACTGATTTTTAAGATTGATGAACCCCTCTGTTGTGCAGGTGGTCTGAAGTTCTGAAAACTCATCATTAACCGACGCGATCTTCTACTGCTTAGGTCTTCTGGATGAGTTATTGAAGGGAAAAACATGGCAAAGATTCTGAAGTATGTTCTGGGCCTGGACGGCGCGAACCGTTTTGAATCGTTCTATTCGGTGGGCGCACCTGTGCAGGATTTTGTCCGTTATTCTGCGGTGGATAACCGTGATAATCACGTCACTGATGAAGAATTTGACGTTGAGTTTTTCCGTAGCCGCTGGCATCGCGACCCCAGCCCCGCGGAGAAGGGCTGCATGCTCAGCCACGTGAAGATGTGGCGTGACTTTGTTGCGAGCGACGCCGACTGGGCGCTGATTGCCGAAGACGACATCCTTCTTTCTCCGGATGCTGAGGCGGTGGTGAACGCAATCATCACGAAGTACCCGCAGGTGCAGCTGGTGAACCTTAGCGATTCTTTTGCGAATGATGCCGGCAAGCTGAACCCGCAGGTGGAATACATCCGCCTGTCTCTGCTGTCTCCTTTTGTGCACGGTAAGTACCGTATGGGCAAGCCCTACGGTGGCTGGCCTCTGATTTGCACCGGCTTGTATTTGATTTCCCGTTCGGGTGCTGAGCTGTTGCTTAAGCAGTTTGAGGATAAGGTGCCGGGTACTGTGGCTGATGATTACAAGCTGTACCAGCAGTGGGGTGTGGATGTGCGTTTTGTGCAGCCGGGCCTGTGTGGCTGGGAGGGTAGTAGCGTCATCTTAGAGTCCGGTAAGCGTCATCTGGATAAGGTGAATAGCCTCCAGCACGGTACTGGTCCTCTGGATCGAGTGCGTATTGCGTTGGCTCCGAAGAAGCGTATTACGAACGCTAAGAACGCTCTGGAAGCCACTCTTGATGAGGTAAAGCAGCGTTTCTCGCGGTAATCTAAACTGTAACCTCCCCACCATCCACCTATGTGAAGGAACGCTGTGAACGATCTGCCCCTGCTCGGCCCTGCTGAGATTCGCGAGCTTGCCGAGATGCTCGGTATTCGTCCGACGAAGACTCTTGGGCAGAACTTTGTGATTGACCCCAATACGATTCGTCGTATTGTCAACGCGGCAGAGATTTCACCGGAGGAGACGGTGCTGGAGGTCGGCCCGGGCCTGGGTTCGTTGACCCTCGGGATCCTGGATGCTGCGAAGGATATGGTGGCGGTTGAGATTGACCCGCCGCTGGCGCAGCAGCTTCCGCACACGATTGAGAAGTTCCGCCCCGAGAAGGCAGGCGATATTGACGTGGTGCTCATGGACGCCCTGAAGGTCACCGAGCTGCCTCGCACTCCGGATGCTCTGGTGGCGAACCTGCCCTATAACGTGGCGGTTCCGGTGCTTCTGCACCTGTTTGCGCAGTTCCCGAGTATCCGTCACGCCCTGGTGATGGTTCAGGACGAGGTTGCCGACCGTCTTTCGGCCACCCCGGGTTCGAAGATCTACGGTGTGCCCTCGGTGAAGGCTAATTGGTATGCCGAGGTTTATAAGGCGGGCGTGATTGGCAAGAACGTGTTCTGGCCTGCACCGAAGATTAACTCGGGCCTGGTGGGTTTCCGTATGCGCGAGGAGCCTCTCTCGACCGTTGACCGTGACCTGGTGTTCACGATTGTGGACGCGGCCTTCGCTCAGCGCCGTAAGACTCTGCGCGCTGCGTTGAGCTCCTGGGCGGGCTCGGGTGCGCGTGCGGAGCAGATTTTGGTGGCTGCCGGTATCGCTCCGACGGAGCGCGGCGAGAAGCTGGATATTCACGGTTTTATCCGCATTGCGGAGGCTTCGCTGACTGTCCCGGCTGAGCCTGTAGCGGAGTAGCTTCTTCCCGCTCTAAATTTTTCACTGACGTTCTCACGCGAGTTCCCGCGCGAAAGGTGTATGCGCTGATGAGTACCGCCTCCCAGGTCGCTATTTCGGTTGATGCTCCCGGTAAGGTCAATCTGTACCTTGCCGTGGGGGATGTTCGTCCGGACGGCTACCACCCGTTGATTACGCTTTTTGCGGCGGTCTCTTTGATGGAGACCATCACGGTCTCTGAGGGGCAGGCATCGGGGCTGAGCTTGAGCATGGATATTGTGCCCGGCTCCCTGGTAGATCAGCAGATGCAGGCTGGCCAGTTCGATCCCGTCGACGTGCCGATGGACGAGCGGAACCTCGTATACCGTGCCGCCGAGCTGATTCTTGCCGAACACGGTATTTCTGGGCACGGCGTTGAATCCGCGCCGGCACTGCACCTGCATATTGCGAAGGCTGTGCCCGTGGCTGGCGGCATGGCGGGCGGCTCAGCGGATGCGGCGGCGGCTCTCATCGCCACGGACCGCTACCTGCACGCAACCGGCCGCACCGGCGCGCAACTGACCCAGACGGAATATGAACGTCTTGCCGCGCAGCTGGGCGCAGATATTCCCTTCAGCGTGCGTGCCGCGCTCGGGCAGGCCCTCGCACTGGGGCAGGGGACCGGTACCGAGCTGCAGAATATTGCGGCGCCTCGGGAACCTCTGCACCTGGTGATTGTTGCCGCGCAGTTTGGCCTCTCCACCCCCAGCGTGTTCAAGCAGCTGGATGCCGGCCGCGCCGCAGGTCTGTACCCCGCCTCCGGTGAGCTGGTGGAACCTGCAGAGCTTCTGTCCGCACTGAGCTCCTATGACGGTTCGGAGGCGGCGTTCGCCTCCTTGGCGCCGCTGCTCCGTAACGACCTGCAGGCTCCAGCGCTGTCCTGCGCCCCGCAGCTTGAACAGACCCTGAACCTGCGCGATAGCGAGGGCGTGTATGCGTCCCTGGTGTCCGGTTCCGGTCCGACGGTGCTGCTGCTGGTTTCTTCGCAGGCTCGGGCGGAGGCTCTTGCGTCCGCTCTTCGCGCTACGGGCAACCACGCTGTGAGTGCGGTCAGTGCGGTTCTGCATCATTAGTAAAGACACTGTTGTTTTGACATCCACGGCGAAGACGGCAGATTACATGGCGAAGTACGCTCAAGCCGATAGCTACCGCTGTTGCGGAGGGGTGAATATATACACAAATGCCGGTTCTAGATTGAATCTAGAACCGGCATTTTTCTATGTCTATAGACCTTAGCCCAGCAATTCGGAGAGTTCGAGCCAGCGCATTTCTAGCTCGTCAATCTCATCCTGAAGTGCCTGCTGCTGCTCGCCGAGCGCCGCCAAACCGGCGTAGTCCGAGGCGTCGTGCGTGCTCATCTGCTCGGAGAGCTTCTCCTGCTCTGCTGCGAGCTTGGCGAGGCGGCGCTCAATCGCGCCGGATTCCTTCTGCGCCGCACGCAGCTCGGCACCGGAGACCTTCGGGGTATCCGGCTCAGCAGAAGCCTGCGCCGAGGAGGCGGCACGCGCTTGCGCGCTACCGGCGGCAGAACCGCCAGCACCGGCTGCAGAGAGCGCCAAGTACTCGTCCACACCGCCGGGCAGGTGACGGAACGAACCGTCAATCACGGCGTACTGCTGATCGGTGACGCGTTCCATGAGGTAACGGTCGTGGCTGACCACCAGCAGGGTACCCGGCCAGGTGTCCAGCAGGTCCTCCATTGCGGCGAGCATATCGGTGTCCAGGTCGTTGGACGGCTCGTCGAGAATTAGCACGTTCGGCTCATCCAGCAGAATCAGCATGAGCTGAAGGCGACGCTTCTGACCACCCGAAAGGTCCTTGACCGGGGTAGACAGCTGCGCGCTCGTAAAGCCCAGACGCTCCAGCATCTGCGAAGGAGACAGCTCCTTACCATCGGCAATGTAGCTACGCTTCTTACGGCCAATCACATCCGAGACGCGGTCGTTGGCGACCTCGTTGAGCTCATCGAGCTGCTGGGTCAGGGTCGCAATCTTCACGGTCTTACCGTGCTTGACGCGGCCCTCGGTCGGTTTCAGGTCGCCAGTCACCAGAGAAAGCAGAGTGGACTTACCCGCGCCGTTCACACCCAGGATGCCGGTGCGCTCGCCGGGGGCAATACGCCAGGTGACCTTCTTCAGCACCGGGCGCTTGCCGCCGGGCATTGTTGGATCGTCGTAGACGACGGAAACGTTTTCGAGATCGACCACGTCCTTGCCGAGGCGGGAGACCGCCATCTTCTTCAGCTCCACAGTGTCACGTACGGGCGGAACGTCCGCAATAAGGGCGTTGGCGGCATCAATGCGGAACTTCGGCTTGGAGGTACGTGCGGGCGCACCGCGGCGCAACCAGGCGAGCTCCTTGCGCATCAGGTTCTGACGCTTCGCCTCCGCTGCGGCTGCCTGACGGTCACGTTCCACACGCTGCAGGATGTACGCCGCGTAGCCGCCCTCGAAGGGCTCGACGATGCGGTCGTGCACCTCCCAGGTGTCGGTACAGATTTCGTCGAGGAACCAGCGGTCGTGGGTGACAACCATGAGGCCGCCCGCGTTCTTTGCCCAGCGGGACTTCAGGTGGTTGGCGAGCCAGGTGATGGCTTCAACGTCCAGATGGTTGGTGGGCTCGTCGAGCATGAGCACGTCCCACTCCTGCGCGAGTAGGGAGGCGAGCGCTACGCGTCGGCGCTGACCGCCGGAGAGTGAAGAAACGGGTGCATCCCAGGGCAGGTCGGAGACCAGACCGGAGATAACGTCGCGGATGCGCGCCTGCGACGCCCACTCGTATTCGGGGGTGTCGCCCACAATCGCGTAGCCGACCGTGTGGTCGTCGTCGAGTACGTCGGACTGGTCGAGGTAGCCGATGCGGGTGCCGCCGCGCACGGTGACGCGGCCGGAGTCCGGTTCGAGCCGGCCGGCAAGGATCTTCATGAGGGTGGACTTGCCGTCGCCGTTACGGCCGACAATACCGATGCGGTCGCCTTCGTTCAGACCGACGGTGATGCCTTCAAAGATGGTTCGGGTAGGGAATTCGAGGTGCAGCGATTCGCCGCCAAGTAGATGTGCCACGCCTTCTAGGGTACAGGGTGAGTCTTCGGTTCAAGTAGCGCCCCAAGCTTTGATGAGGGGCTACATCAGTGTTGAGAAATGCCGCGGGGTTTTGCCTGGGTGCGCGGCGAGGTTGAGGGCAGATATTTGATAAACTGAGGAAAGCATTTCCTGCATTGCGCTGTTCTGTGCCCAAAATGGCGGCTAACGACGGTGATGACCTTCGGGGGACTCATCGGTGATGTATGGATAATCCGCCATGGTGTAATGGCAGCACAGCGGCCTTTGGAGCCGTTTGTCTAGGTTCGAGTCCTAGTGGCGGAGCGTAAGCACTCAACGGCACCGTTGATAGAGAGTTGGCGGTCCGCGCTCACTCCTCACTCTTACAACCTCGTCTAAGGAGTCTTCCCAGTGAATACTGAACTGGCACCCTCTGCAGTGATTGTTCTGGCTGCAGGCGCTGGTACGCGCATGAAGTCCGCTACCCCCAAGGTTATGCACGGTATTGGTGGTCGTTCCATGGTGGAGCATGCTGTCGCCGCTGCCCGTGATTTGAATCCTGAGCGTCTTGCTGTTGTGGTGCGCCACCAGCGCGATAAGGTTGCTGAGCATGTGCTTGCGTTTGACCCTGAGGTAACCATCGTTGATCAGGATGAGATTCCGGGTACCGGCCGCGCTGTTGAGGTCGGTCTGAGCGCTCTGGATGCGCAGGCACCCGTCTCCGGCACCGTCCTGGTGACCTACGGCGATGTTCCTCTGCTTCGCCCCGAGACTCTGCGCGAACTGATTGCCTTCCACGAGGAAGACAAGAACTCCGTAACCGTTCTGACTACTCACATTGATGAGCCCGGCGCCTACGGTCGTATTGTCCGTAACCAGGCTGGCGAAGTGACCGCTATTGTTGAGGCGAAGGACGCGTCCCCCGAAGAGCTCGAAATTACCGAGATTAACTCCGGTATTTACGCTTTTGACGCCGCTGTTCTGCGTGAGGCACTGCTCGAGGTGACCACCAACAACGCACAGGGTGAGAAGTACATTACCGACGTTCTGTCCATTGCTCGTTCTAAGGGCTACCGTACCTCCGCTCTGGCTATTGAGGACCGCTGGGAGGTTGAGGGCGCTAACGACCGCGTGCAGCTGGCTCAGCTGGGTCGTATGCTCAACAACCGCATCCTTGAGGCTCACATGCGTAACGGCGTGACCATTGTTGATCCTGAGAACACTTGGGTTGACGTCACCGTCACCATTGAGAACGACGTAACCCTGCTGCCCGGTGTGCAGTTGCACGGTTCTACCACCGTTGCTACCGGCGCGACTATTGGCCCGGACACCACCCTGACCGATATGACTGTTGAGGCTGACGCTACCGTCATCCGCGCTCACGGCTTCGGTGCTGTCATCGGCGAAGGCGCAACTGTTGGTCCCTTCGCGTACCTGCGCCCCGGTACCACCCTGGGCAAGGACGCTAAGCTCGGCACCTTCTGCGAGGCTAAGAACTCGCAGATTGGCGATGGCGCAAAGATCCCGCACCTGTCCTACGTTGGTGACGCCACCATCGGTGAGGGCGCGAACATTGGTGCTGGCTCGATTTTCGCGAACTACAACGGTCTGGTGAAGAACCGTTCCGTCATTGGTGCTCATGCTCGCATGGGCTCCGCAGGCATTTACGTTGCACCCGTTACCGTTGGTGACGGTGCCTACTCCGGCGCGGGCGCGCTGATCCGTAAGGATGTTCCTGCGGGCGCCCTCGCCTACTCTGAGACTTCCCAGCGGACCATTGAAGGCTGGGTCCTGAAGAACCGTGCTGGTACCGAACCCGCCGAGGCTGCTAAGGCAGCTGGCGCGCAGGAACCGGCAGAATCCTAATTCGAGGAAAGAACAACACCATGAGTAGCGAGATTACCAACCCCGGTGAGCGCAAGCTTGTAGTGGTCTCCGGTCGAGCACACCCCAAGCTTGCCGAGGAGATTGCACAGGCACTTGATCACGACCTGCTGCCCACCTCCGCATACACCTTCGCCAACGGCGAGACCTACGTTCGCTTTGAGGAGTCGGTGCGCGGTGCGGACGCTTTCGTGATTCAGTCGCACCCGGCACCCATCAACGAGTGGCTCATGGAGCAGATCATTATGATCGATGCGCTCAAGCGTGCATCCGCTCGTTCCATTACCGTGGTGTCTCCTTTCTACCCCTACGCTCGTCAGGACAAGAAGCACAAGGGTCGCGAGCCTATCTCGGCACGTCTGATTTCGGACCTGTACAAGACCGCTGGTGCTGACCGTCTGATGTGCGTGGATCTGCACACTTCGCAGATTCAGGGCTTCTTCGACGGTCCGCTGGATCACCTGTTCGCGATTCCGGTTCTGGCTAAGCACATCCGCGACCGCGTGGACGACCTGTCCAACGTGACCGTTGTGTCCCCGGATACCGGTCGTGTCCGTGTGGCTGAGCACTGGGCTGACCTGCTGGACGGCGCGCCCCTGGCATTCGTGCACAAGACCCGCGACATCAACGTCCCCAACCAGGCTGTTTCTAAGACTGTTGTGGGTGACATTGAGGGTCGTACCTGCGTGCTGATTGACGACATGATTGACACCGGCGGCACCATTGCTGGCGCTGTGAAGGTCCTCATGGACAAGGGCGCGAAGGAAGTTATCATTGCGGCAACCCACCCGGTTCTGTCCGATCCGGCTGCTGAGCGTCTGTCCCAGTGCGGTGCTGTGGAGGTCGTCGTGACCAACACCCTGCCCGTGCCGGAAGAGAAGCAGTTCGATAACCTGACTATTCTCTCCATCGCTCCGTTGATCGCTCGCGCTATCCGCGAGGTCTTCGACGAGGGCTCTGTGACCGAGATTTTCGATCACTAAGCTTCTAAAGCCTAACGAAAGTCCCCCTCTGACTACTGTCGGCGGGGGACTTTCTGCTATTGAGGCTGAGTTATAGAGGCTAAAGCTAACCCGGCTGGAGCAGATATCTGTTCCAGCCGGGTTAGCGCTGTATTTAGCCTCGTATGTTTAGCGGTGTGCGCTTAGCGGTGTGCCTGTGCGAGCCAGGGCAGAATCACGCGCAGGGACTGCTCCACCTCGTCCACTGCGACCTTAGCGGCTGCGGGGCCACGGCGGTAGGGGTCTTCCAGCTTGTCGGTATCAAGCGGGCGGGCGCCGTAAGAGTAGAGGTAGGACAGCGGTTCGGCGCGGCGAGCATCTTCGCGGATACGTGCAACCTGCTTGAGCAGCTTAATCTTGGAGTGGTGTTGGGGCCACTCGCGCACAATCCAGTCGGCATGCACCTTCTCAGCCACCAGGATGATGGTGGCGTTCTCAATAATCTGGCCGTTGAGCTGGCGGGACGCGAAACCTTCGGGGTTGTAGCCGCGCTCAATGAGTTCGTTGGCCACGTGTTCGTAGACGCCGTGGCCGACGAGGGCACCGGTGCCTGCGCTGGCGAAAATCCACTTGTCTTCCAGACCGTACTCGGCGGCAAGGTGCTTGGAGATGACCTCGCCGGATGCGCTACGGGCAATGTTGCCGGTGCACACGAAGAGCGCTTCGAAGGGGCCGTCCTTACGTGTGCTGTCAGCCTGGTTGAGGGTGCTGGGGGAGAACTTGAAGAGGGAGGGGCGTTCGCTGCGGGGTTTCGTTGTCTGGCGGGAAGCCTGCGTATTCTGGCTGTTGGCTTCTTCGGGGTTGGCAAGCTCTTCGGCATCAACGGTGGGCGCGTTGCGCTGACCCACGCGGATAATGTTGGGTCCTGCGGGCTTTTCGTCTACGTCGAGAATGTCACCGGGGGTAGCCTCGATATCGGTGTGGGTGAGGGGCTGCGCGGAGACGGTTGCGGTGCCGTCGGCGCTGAGCTCTTCTTCCGGGGTGACTTCCTGTACGGTTACCTTGGTGGGGGAGTGATCTTTATAGTCCTCGATGGCTTCGCGGAGCGAACCGTCGGGGGTGATGGTACGACCGGCTACCCCGCGGCGGTTCTTGCCTGCCAGTTCGGGGTTGCTCTTAATGAGGGAACGGACTCCATCGGCAATATTCGCGGAGGAAGAAGCGGGGGGTGCCGGGTGCTCCTCGGCGGTTTCTGCGGAGTTGGTTTTGTCCTCGGAGGACCCCCACGCGTACTTGTCCTTGAGGGACTTAATGTTGAAGATGCCCATCAAAAAGCCTTTTCTAATTGACGTACCCAACAGTGAACAGGGAAGCCGGAAGTGTCGGGTTGGTTGAATGAATAGTATCTATCATACCGAGTTACTTGCACCTTCAACGGTTCCTTTTCCTGCGTGTGGCGAATACCCTACAGATGTACATAATGTTGACGTAACTATTGAGTATTCTCGAACGAAAAATGACCTAAAGTACAGAAAACTTTCTGAGGGCGAGGAAAGCCTGCGTGTTAGAATTATGGCTAGCATCTACTCATCACTCCTCAAACTCATGGGCTCGTCTATATCTTGTGACGGGTCGAGAAAGGCATCATGAACCTTCTCTCAAAAATCCGCTCAGAATTGGGTCAGCTTAGTTATTCCTTTAAACGGCGAAACACCCCTAAACTCTGGCGAGATCAGGTTGAAGCCATTCGTTTTCTCAAAGTCCATAACCTTCCTGCACCGCGTCTTAAAGGTCCTCGTCAGGAAGTGTGGGCTGTTTCTGTCGTTAAGAACGAGCTAGATATTTTGCCCTCTGTGCTCGACCATCTTTTTGCCCAGGGAATTGATCGGATTATTGTCGCTGACAACCTCTCGACTGATGGTACTCGTGAGTACTTGCGTCAGCGAGCAAACGAGGATTCGCGACTTATCTTTGCTGAAGATAACTGCGACCGGCATATTCAGTCTGAGAAGATAACCTATCTTTCGCACTTGGCTTGGCGTAGTGGCGCTCGCTGGATTATTCCTTTTGATGGTGACGAATTCTGGTATGCGGAGGATGAGAAGCTTGGTGATTTCCTGCGCAACGCACCCGATAACATGGGCATCTACTATGCAGGATTCCACCACACTGTACCTACCGTTGATTCGCCTGAGAACATCGTGGACACCGAATTGGTGATGGACGCTTCCTACCCCTTCCCTGGCAAGTGTGCTTTCCGCTCTCACCCCTTCGCTGTGGTCATCCCAGGTAATCACGATGTGTGCCGTCTTGGCAATATTGAGCAGCGACTTGAGATTGTTCACCTGCAGTACCGAGGCATTGCTCAGATTGCCCGTAAGGTACGCGTGGGAACCGAGACCTCCCGTCGTACTGGTGAGGATTTGAGCTACTTCGCGCCTCACTGGGAAGCGGGTAGCAAGCTCAGCGATGCTGAAATTGCTGAGGTATGGGAGAACATTTCGCATGGCCGTCCCGATGAGCGTATTAAATTCGTAGCTAAGGGGCCGATGGTGTGGGGCAAATTCCTACAGTGGCGTTACTGGAATGAAGACGGTTCGATTGCTAAGGGAGATGCTTAATGACAGCGCCCGTACGCCCAGCATCCAGGATTATGTTGGATTCTCTGACTGCTGTGCGCGGTCCGGCGGCACTTCTTGTGTTCGGGTACCACGTTATCCACGGGACTCAATGGGCTAACTGGCTTCCGGGTGCGCGCCTCGGTTATGTGGGTGTTTCGCTCTTCTTTATTCTTTCTGGATTCGTGTTGGCATGGTCGTATAACAAGAACGCTGGGGCGAAGAACTTCTATCTTCGCCGCTTTGCGAGGGTATACCCTCTGCATCTCTTCTTCTATTGCGTGGCGTTGCTGGGTCTTCTACTGTTCGGAGTGTCTAACTCTGCTGGAGACCTCAACCCGCTGAGTGCATTGCTGAATCTGGTTCTGTTGCAGGCATGGGTACCGTCCTGGGAAGTTATTTTCTCAAATAATGCGGTGAGCTGGTCACTCTCCTGCGAGGCATTCTTCTACCTCATGACCCCGTTCGTACTGAACCGCCTGGATGGTATGCGCTACCGTGTGAAGGCTGCTCTACTGGGTGGCTGGTTCCTACTGATGGCAACGGTCTCCTATATTCTGGCCGCCCAGTCGAACTTTATGGACGTGGTGGTGTACGCTAACCCACTTCTGCGCTCGGGCGAGTTCGCACTCGGCCTGGCTCTGGGCCTCTTTGCTCTCAAGGTGCGTGATGGTTACCGCGTTCCCGTGATTCACGGTTACCACTGCTTGGCCATGATTGCTATAGCTCTCGGCGCCATGTACGTCAGCTCGAAGTTCTACCTGCTACAGACGGCTCATGGCCTGCTACTGGCACCGGTCTGGGCGGTATTGATTCTTGTATTGGGGCTCTGGGATATCCAACGTTCCGCTCAGCCTCGCGAAAAGAACGTGTTCTGGAAGATTGGGGTCGTTGCTGGTGAAGCAAGTTTCGCATTCTACCTGGTGCATGAGCTGGTGCTGGCTTACGTGCGATCGGTACCTTCGGCTGCATCCGCTCACGGCGGTATAACGGGTCTGGTGTACGTCGTAGTTTCTCTTATCATCGCGAGTATTCTCGCGCTGCTGGCTCATTATTATATTGAGCGTCCAGCTCATCGTTTCATTGTGAAAAAATATTCACAGAAGGTATAGGTTTTATTGTGAAGAGTGTTTACTCTAAAATTCGGGTTTTTTTCCCGGGTAAAAAGTTTAGGCTCTTGGTACTAAACATTTTGGGTCTCTTTGCGGTATCGCTTTTTGAGATGCTTGGTGTGGCTCTCGTGCTTCCTCTGGTGAACCTCGCTATGGGAACCCCACGTGAAGGCTTCATCCTGAAAGTTTCTAACTTCTTCGGCGATCCGGATACCCCCACCCTAATTGTTATCTTCGGCGTGGCTCTCGTCGCAGCATTTGTTTTCAAGGGTGTCTTCTCCCTAATTATTCGTCGCTGGAGCCTCGGCTTCATCGCCACCCAGCAGAGCGCTGTTTCAGTGACTCTGCTAAACCGCTACATGCGCGAGCCCTACCTGGACCACCGTAAGCGTGGTACCGCCCCGGTGCTGAACTCCGTAAATGATGTGGTGGGTCAGGCCTACGGTACCTTTGTCAACGGTGTGCTTGGCTTTATCGGTGACTTACTGTCAATTATTGTGTTGATGGTAATGCTACTAGTCATTATGCCGGTGCCTGCTCTTCTCGCCTTTATCTACTTCGGTCTGGCTTCGTTCGTGCTACAGGCTGTGCTCAAGCGCAAGAACCGCGAACAGGGCGTCATCGTACTGAATGCGACTAAGGGCGCGCTGGACGCGGCTATCGAAGCTGTAGTGGGCTTCCGTGAAATCCGCATGTACGGTGTGACTGAACGCTACACCTACCGCTACCAGGAAAAGCGAATTGACTCTGTTAATGCGTCAATGCGTAGTGCTTTCCTCTCCGATTTCCCGAAGTACACCTTGGAAATCATCTTCATTGTTGGTATTGCTGCTCTCTTGGCCTTTATGAGCGCTACGCAAGGTGCTGATAGCACTGGCTATTTGCTTCTCTTTGCTGGTGCCTGCATTCGTATTTTGCCTAACTACACCCGTATGGTTGCCTCTCTTGGTAGCATCCGTGCAGGTGAACATGCGAGTGATACACTGCTGGAAGAGCTTGAACACCTTACCCCTGAAGAGCGTATGTTCAAGATGCCCTCCGCACCGGTCGTCCCGAAGGATCACGACTACATCAACAAGAGCATTGAGCCTGTTAATATTCAGATTGATAATCTGACCTTCCAGTACCCTGACGGTGATAAGCCTGTGCTGAAGGACATCACTCTTGATATCCCGATGGGCTCCTCAATTGCTTTTGTGGGTGGTTCTGGTTCGGGTAAGACTACTCTGATTGACCTTATTCTGGGTCTCTTTGCACCGACCCGTGGTCAGGTGCTGCAGAATGGTGAGTCGATTCTGAAGGACCTGCGTTCCTGGCACCAACATATCGGCTACGTTCCCCAGGATGTCTTTATCGCAGATTCCACTGTGCTGGAGGCTGTAGCATTCGGACTAAAGCCTGAGGAAATTGACGTGGAACGTGTCAAGTACTGCCTCGAAGTGGCTGCTCTGACCGAGGTTATCGACTCTCTGGAGAATGGCCTGGAAACTAAGATTGGCTACAACGCCACCCGTTTGTCGGGTGGTCAGAAGCAGCGCCTGGGTATCGCCCGTGCACTGTACCGTAACCCGAGTGTGTTGATTCTGGATGAAGCAACCAGCGCATTGGACAACGAGACCGAGCACAAGATCACGAAGACCATCGAGCGTATTTCTAAGGACATTACGGTTATTATCGTGGCTCACCGATTGTCGACGGTTCGTAATGTTGACCAGCTGGTTTATCTCTCCAAGGGACAGATTGCTAATCAAGGTACCTTTGTGGAGGTGCAGCAGGCCAACGCTGAATTCGCTAACCTGGTGAAGCTGGGCCAGTTGCCGGATTAGTCTCATAGGTTGCATATCTAAAGCAGAAGGGGCTCTCGTCATGAACGAGAGCCCCTTCTTTTGTTTATGTTGTATTTTTTACCGTCTGGAAATATCCGTGTTAAATACCTGTAGCCGTCTTTTCTTTGAGCAAATGAACGATTTCTTTAAACTCTTGAGGTAAAGAGCCAATAGATGTAAGAGGGCCAGTTGGATGCCAAGTGACGGTTTCATGGTTAACTTCGCCGCGCAAAAGTGCTTCCCATAGGGGGGTAGCACTTTCAACGGTTATATCACCATTACGTCTCCAATGGTATCCCATCTCTTCAGGCAGATTGGTGGCTTCCAACGCCTTAGCCCCTTGACGTAGCTTGCGCGTAAATTGTTCTTTTGAACGCCAGGGGTAGTGGATGATAGCAACTTCATTAAGCTTCTGCTTACCCGGTGCAATGACCTCATGGTTGCCCATTTTGATAACTGCATTCTCCCAGCGTGAGAAACACACTTTCAGATCCCAGTGGGGAGTTGGATCAATCCTGAGAGTAGGTCCTTCAATACTGGGAAAAACGTTGTACAGCTTCGTCAGCTCGACAGTATGACCCTTTTGCGAGCGTAGGACTTCCGATAGCGGAGCAGAAACACCATACCAAAATTCATCAGCGTCGAAAGGGATAATCCATTCAGCGCCCGCTTCCATCACCCGGTCAGCAAGCCAAGTCATTTTCTCTGACTGGTAGTAGGCTAGCTCACGGTCCTGAATAACGTGCACCGGTAGATTCTTGCTGAGTTCGAGCAGCAGCTCATAGGTCCCATCAGAAGAGCCATTATCGGCTGCTAAGATATGGTCCACACCTTGATTGAGTAGATGTCGGATCGTCTGCTCGACGATATCTGCTTCGTTTTTCACCATGGTTATGCCCCAGATGAAGGGACCAGAGGGGAGATCCGCGTGGGTAAATGTTTTGTTGAGTGAAGCGTAACGCTCTTTAAACTCAGCACTCTCACGGAGCTCAATCGCTTCGCGTTTTTTATCACGATTAATTTTTAGCAGGAAAAGCTGATGCTTGAGGGATTTAAGAGCGTTAATCACAGCAGTTCACCCGTAATCCAGTTTTTACCTTCGGGATGATGCACAGCAACCCAATGAGTGCGGTGCATCTTTGGGCGGCTCTGATAGGCACGATCGTCTACAGGAATAACTTGATGAATATCAGGGGAAAGGACAACCTTCTGAGCTAACAACTCACCGATGTAAGCCCCCCAATAGCCGAAGGTCGTATTGGTTAGAATCAGGTAAGGCGCGCTAGCCACAAGGGCCAGGTCATCGAACATGCCAGATCCCTGCTTTTCGAAAATGCAGGGCGCAACTGAGCTCAGATGTGAGAGATTTTCCTCGCACCACTGAAGATCATCTGATACAAAAATAATTTTTGAAGGAGTAACGGTATCCTGAAGCTTCTTCAGTGCTTCCTCCACATAGGTCACCGTATCAATTCCGAAAACCTCACTAATTTGAGGCACGGAATAGTAATCGCCTCGGCGAACATTAATGACGAGAGAATTTTCATCCACTACATTCTGCATTCTTGCAAGGCGCTCACTAAAGGCCTCTGAAGAAAGAAGATATTCGCGAATAAAAAAGTGCAAATCTTCTTCGCTGATATCTTTCTCAATATCCGTCGGGAAGTAGCCGCTACGGCGGGTGAAGAACGTGTACTCTGACAAAGGAGCCGTAATAGAGGCAAGTTTCGGGAATTCCTCGGTCCATGCCTCCATACCGGGACCGTAGAGCAAAGATGCTTTATCGGTACCGTGATGGCGCAGAGTCGCAGCGCGGGCCCATAGATACAGCCAATTGCCTCCCCGGGAGATAGGGTAGGAAAGGAGAATAAATTTTTCACCGCGACGTAGAAGGTTAATATATTTCCCCAAATACTTATGGCGAATAGAGCTGTAAGCTGCAGTGACAGCACGTTTGAAAGCGGGTTGCTGAACAGTGTATACGGCGACCCTTTCTGATTCATTGATGGGTTGGATATCAGAATCCACGAGAAAGTCCCCTTTCGAATGTGTAAGATGGCGAGTTGATAGTGGGTGAGTATTTGTTACCTGTATAGGTAATCGAAAAGTGCAGCTGAAAAAGTAGTGAAGTTGTATAATCCTAGAGACGATAGCACCCACCGCTACGGTGGTTTCTATTATCCCTCTCACTCAAGAAAGATTGTAATACATGACCTTCCTTCCCCGCGTTTCTGCGGTTATTCCTTTCTACGGCGAGCCGGAACCGGTTCTTGCCATTATTGACACTCTGCGTACTCAGCAGGGCATTGACCCCGCCGATATCGAGATTATTGTCTCTGATGATGTTTCTCCCACCCCCTTCCCCGAGGTTGAGGGTGTGACCGTGGTTCGCCGCCCCGTCAACGGTGGTTTCGGTAAGGCTGTGAACTCCGGTGTTGCTGCCGCGACCGGTGAATGGGTTTTCATCCTCAACAGCGACCTGGAGCTGGATAACAGCTTCGTCTCGCGTATGCTTGCAGCCGTGGAACGCCACGGCGAGATCCTGGCTAGCCCGCAGATTATTGGCCACGACGGCAAGCAGCAGTGGGTGGCTCGCAAGTTCCCCACCGCGGCACATGTGGCGTGGGAATGGTTCACTCCGCTGGCTCGTTTCAAGCCGACCAACTGGTGGCACCGCGGTGTTGGCCACGATGTTGAGGCCTGCACCGGCACCTCGGACGCGAAGGTCGACTGGGTTATGGGTGCGTGCATGGTTGTTCCTCGTGCGACCTTCAACCGCATTGGTGGCATGGATGAGCGTTTCTACATGAACAGTGAAGAGGTGGACTTCCAGTATCGCCTCTCGAACGCTGGTGTGGATCGTTACCTGATTCCTTCGGTGACTGTAACCCACGAGGGTGGCGGATCTTCGCCTTCTGAGCGTCGTGTACAGTGGCTGACCACTGCTCGTTTCATTTATGCGGATAAGTGGGGCTGGGAGAAGAAGCTTGCTGTTGCTCTGCGTGCTACCAGCTACGCGAACTTCCTGGTGAACTCGGTACGCGGCCTGCGCAATAAGGACGTGGATGCTCGTGGCTTCCTTGCCACCGAGCTGGAGCGTATCGCCAAGGCAGAGCGCCGCGAGAACTAGACGCGAAACGTGCGGAATCTACAGCGGTAGTTCCGCAAGATTTTGAACGCGACATCACAGAAGGCACATATAGAACGTAGGAGGCGACACAGTGCACTCGAGTGTGTCGTCTCCTGCTTTCGTTGTAAAATTTCAGTAGGTATGTTTTGCCTCAAGTTCTAGGTGAAACTTTCCGTTCCTCTTCACTCCAACACATAGCACCGCACGGTTTTACCCTGCGGGTTCGTATAGCAAACGCCGACAGGATTCAATCCTCATATGACTCAGCCCAAACTTCTACTGCTCTCGCCCGCATTCCACGGGTACTGGAAGGCAATTCAGGCATCTCTGGAAGTGCACGGATACGAAGTGCGCACCCACATCTACGATGCGCCGGGTACTCTGCCCGAGCGTATCCTCAACAAGCTTGCCCACGAGCTGCCCGAGAAGTACCGCCCCGAAAGCTTCGCGGCTCAGGCAACTCGAAAGGCTATTGACGCTTTCAACGAGTTCCGCCCCGATATTGTGCTGGTCATTAAGGGCGACATGCTCTCCCGCGAATGGTGGGACCTGCTGGAAACCTCCGGCGTTCGCTACGGCACCTGGCTCTACGACGAGATGCGCCGCATGAGCTACACCGAAGAGGACCTGCACCACCTGGGTTCGCTGGCAAGCTACAGCCCGCTGGACGCGCAGCACCTGCGCGAGCAGGGCTTCGAGGTGCTCGACATGCCCAACGCCTATGACACCCACTGCCCGGTTATTCCCGTGCGTGAGGACTCCATCAACTTCGTGGGCGCCAAGTACCCCAACCGCGAGGAGACCCTGCAGGCCCTCGTCGCCGCCGGTCTGCCGGTTCGCGCGTACGGCCGTGCCTGGTCGCGTCACCCCTACGATATTCTGCGCACCAAGCAGTTCAAGGACTCCGGTGTTCCCGCCGGCCGCGACATCGACCGCTCCGAGGCGTACGGCATTATGGCGTCCTCCCCGGCAACGCTGAACATCCACAATAACCAGGATGGCTTCACCATGCGTACCTTCGAGGCGCCCGGCGTTGGCGCCCTGCAGGTGATTGACCGCCCCGACGTGGACCGCTACTACATTCCGGGTGAAGAGGTTTTGGTGTACGAGAGCATCGATGAGCTCATCGAGATTTGTACCCGCATTTTCCGTGACCCGAAGTGGGCGCGAAAGATTCGTGAAGCCGGTCAGAAGCGTACTCTGGCCGAGCACACCTTTGATCAGCGCGTCAAGATTTTGGAGCAGCTATGGGCCTAACCTATCCCCTCGACATTGATGCATGGGCCGCCTGGCAGAAGCGCCAGAATACCCTGCGTTGGGCTAAGGGCGAGGCCCGCAGCCTTATCGGACGTCTGCGCGGGGGCGCGGCTGAACAGGAAGCACCTGTTGGCGGTGTTCTCTACACCCGCGGCGCTGTACCCCGCGTGCTCATCGTGCTCGATTCTTTCTCCCCGACGAGCCGTAACTCCCTGCTGGAGCCGCTCAAGTACCTCGAGAACGTGGGCGTGGCCCTGTGGGTCCCCGAGGACGCCTCGGAGTACCTCAACGGCCAGTACGCCACCGAGCGTTACGGCCGTGATGCCTGGACCGAGCAGGAAGTGACGGGCGACCAGCTGCAGGGGCTCCTGCCCGGTGTGCGCGTGGTCCTTTCCCTCGGCCACTACCTGGCCCGCGGCGCGGCCGCCTACGAGTACTCTCGCGCGATCGGCGCTGAGTACTGGGTTGTTCAGCACGGCCTGCTGGTGCCTCAGGCACCGCCGCTACCGGTTGGATGCACCCTGCTGGCTTTCAGCGAAGCGGACGCCCAGTTCTGGGCATCGGGTCGCCGCGATGTGACCACCCACGCGGTGGGTTCGCAGCTACTCTACCTGGCGGCACAGAAAGCTGCCGGTGCTGAAGCGCAGAAGCAGAACGACCTGGAACCGATTTTCCTGGGACAGATGCACGGTGCGGAACTGCCGCGCGCATCCTTCGCGTACGCTTCCCACTCTTTCTTGAAGAAGTTTGGTGGAACCTACCGCCCGCACCCGAGCGAGAAGGACAAGCTGTCGGTGCTGACCCACAAGCTGTGGGAGAAGGAAGGTATCCGTATTGACCGCTCCGGTACCCCGCTGAACGAGGTACCGAACCCGGTGGTGTCCATCTTCTCTACCGGTGTTCTGGAGGCAGCGATCCGCGGAATCCCGGCGTGGGTATACCACCCTGCACCGCCGGCATGGCTGGTGGAGTTCTGGGACCGCTACGGCATGAACCAGTGGGGCCAGGAACCGACCCCGGCACCGGTTCAGCCGAAGAAGGAACCGGCACAGCGTATCGCTGAACTAATGATTGAAACTTTGGAGGCATAATGCGTATTCTCTGCGTCATTCCCGTGCGCGGTGGCTCGAAGGGCATTCCGCGTAAGAACCTGCGTCCTATCGCGGGTAAGCCGCTGGTTGCATGGACCATCGAGCAGGCACTGGCTGCTAAGGAAGAAGTAGCCGGCGAGCACGAGCTACGTGTTGTCGTCTCCACCGACGATGCTGAGTTGGCTGACATCGCCCGCGAGTACGGTGCCGAGGTGCCGTTCATTCGCCCGGCACACCTGGCTGAAGATACCACCGCAACCGAGCCGGTCATTGAGCACGCCATCGAGTTCTACACCGAGAACGGTTGGGAGCCCGAGGCTGTCATGCTGCTACAGGCAACCAGCCCCGTGCGTCTGCCCGGCACCCTGGCTCGTGCGGTCCGCCAGTTCGCTGAGAACGGTAAGGACTCCATGGTCGGTGTGATTCCGATTGGTCCGTTCATCTGGACCTGGCACGCAGACGGTGAGCCCACCGCGGCATTCGAGATTATGCATCGCCCGCGCCGCCAGGAACTGACCAAGGAAACCTTCCGCTACCGCGAGAACGGCTCGATGTACATCACCAAGACTCACGTGTACATGGACCACCACAACCGCCTTGCGGGTTACCCCGGCGGTACCATTGACTTGTTCATGCTGGACGAGGTCGAGGGCGTCGACATTGATGCACCGATTGACTTCTCCGTGGCAGAGCACCAGCTCACTCAGATCCTGGCCGAAGGCAAGTAACCTTCACCAGCGGCAGTACCTCGTCTGCCGCTCCCGGCTTGACCGGCACTCAGGCATTCAACTAAACACTCAAACGAAAAGGTCAAAATCGTGATTATTGAACGCAATATTGCCCCCTACGTGGTCTTCGCTGAAGACCCGATTCTCAACGCACTGCAGAAGATTTCTGCTAACGGCCAGCGCATCATCTTCCTGGTGAACGAGTCCGGTATTCTGCGTGGTTCGCTCTCTGACGGCGACTTCCGTCGTTGGCTGATCGCTAACCCGACCGCATCCCTGGAGACTAGCGCCCTGGACGCTGCGAACACCAACCCGCAGACCGCACCGGCTGACGCTGACCCCGAGACCCTGCGCGGATACTTCGCGAAGGGCATCAACCACGTTCCGCTGACCGACGAGCGCGGTCACCTCGTGGCGCTGGCAATGGACGAGCAGGACGTTCTGCGCATTGGTAAGCACACCATCAGCGAGGATTCCCCCTCCTTCATCATTGCTGAGATTGGTAACAACCACCAGGGTAGCGTTGACTTCGCTAAGGAACTGGTGGACCTGGCTGTTGAGTCCGGCGCGGACGCTGTGAAGTTCCAGCTGCGCGACATGGACGCTCTGTACCGCCAGCGCGGCGCAGCAACCGCAGGTGAGGACCTGGGCGTTCAGTACACCCTGGACCTGCTGTCCCGCTTCTCCCTGACCGTTGACCAGATGTACGAGGTCTTCGACCACGTCAAGCAGCACGACATGGACATCATGTGCACCCCCTGGGACGCACCCTCCGTTCAGGCACTGGTTGACTACGGTATCCAGGGCATGAAGATTGCTTCTGCCGACCTGACCAACCACGAGCTGCTGCGCGACGTGGCTTCCCGCGGCCTGCCCATGCTGGTCTCCACCGGTATGAGCCGCGAAGAGGAAATCCGCGAGTCGGTTGCCCTGCTGCGTAACGCTGGCGCATCCTACGCTCTGCTGCAGTGCCAGTCCGCATACCCGGCACCCTTCAAGGACGTCAACCTTGCGTACATGGACCGCCTGGCTGAAATCGGTCAGTGCCTGGTCGGCTACTCCGGCCACGAGCGTGGCTACCACGTGCCGATTGCTGCTGTTGCTCGCGGCGCGAAGATTATCGAGAAGCACTTCACCACCGACAAGACCCTCGAGGGTAACGACCACACCGTCTCCCTGCTGCCCGAGGAATTCAAGGCAATGGTTCAGCAGATCCGTGAGGTTGAGACCGCTATTGGTTCTGCTGCTCCTCGCGAGGTGTCCACCGGTGAGCTGATGAACCGCGTGAACCTGGCAAAGTCCCTGGTTGCTACCCGCCACATCGCTAAGGGCGAGGTCGTGACCGAGGCTGATGTTGCTGTGAAGTCCCCCGGCCGCGGTCTGCAGCCGAACTACCTGCCGCAGCTGCTGGGCCGCACCATGCAGCGCGACGTTGAAGAAGGCTCGTTCTTCTTCGAGGGTGACCTGAAGGACGACCTGGTGACCCGCCGCGACTTCAAGTTCGACCGCCCCTGGGGTCTGCCGGTTCGTTACCACGACTACAAGCCGCTGATTGAAGAGGCTAAGCCGGACTTCCTGGAGTTCCACTTCTCCTACAAGGACCTCGAGATTAACATCGACGACGTCTTTGACTCCAAGCTGGACATGGGCTTCACCACCCACCTGCCCGACCTGTTCGCAGGTGACTTCCTGGTGGACCTCGCGTCCAAGGATCCTGAGGTGTGGGAGCGCTCCATCGCTGAGGTCCAGCGCACTATCGACATCACCCGTGACCTGACCCGCTACTTCACCGTAGACGAGGACCCGGTCATGGTTGTGACCATGGGTGGCTTCACCAAGGACAAGCACATCCCCGCTGCTGCACGTGCTGAGAAGTACGAGCGTATCGGTGAGGCTCTGAAGCGTCTGGACGCATCCGGCGTTCGCCTGGCTGCTCAGACTCTGCCCCCGTACCCCTGGCTGATGGGTGGTCAGCAGTACCACAACCTGTTCCTGGATCCGAAGGACACCGCAGAGTTCTCGCGTGCATTCGATACCGCACTCTGCCTGGATATCTCCCACACCATGCTTGCATGCAACTTCCTGAACATTCCGCTGTCGGAGGCTGTTGAGCAGCTGGCACCGCTGTCCATTCACCTGCACCTGGTGGACGGCACCGGCGTTGACGGTGAGGGCGTTCAGGTTGGCGAAGGCGATGTCGACTGGGCATCCCTGGGTAAGCAGCTGCGTGAGCTGGCGCCGAAGGCATCCTTCATTCCCGAAATCTGGCAGGGCCACATCAACAACGGTGAAGGCTTCTTCACCGCACTGGACCGCCTCGAAAAGTGGCTGTAGGATTAGCGTCTATGGCCAAGTCTCAGACCGTAAAAGCTCGGGAGGGTGAAATTCTGGATCAGAATTTCATTACTCCCGGGCGTTTCCGGGAGCTAGACGGGTTCCGTGGCCTGGCTGCTATTACCGTGGTGATTTATCACCTGGGTGTTCCGGCTACTCAAAATTACCCGCGAACCGCCCCCTCGCCTTACGATATTCCTCTGGGCGAGCTGGGTGTTCAGCTCTTCTTCATTATTTCTGGCTTTGTAATCCTGCTCAGCGCTATCAAGAGCGGGTCGGCACTGAAGTTCGCGGTTTCGCGTTTTTCTCGTATTTACCCGACATACTGGTTTGCGCTGGCTGTATCAGCGCTGGTGTATTTCATCTATGGAAACCCCGGACGCCATATTACGATTCCGCAGACCCTAATCAACACAACGATGTTGCAACGCTTCCTGCGTGTGGATAACGTGGATCAGGTGTACTGGACGCTGGCAGTTGAACTGCAGTTCTACGTGATGGTCGCCCTGTACCTGATTATCAGGAAGGGAAAGATTTACCGTGGGGAGCTGACTACGATTCTGCTTACCTGGTCGGTTATCGGTACGGCTCTGTGTCTGCTTTTCCACCCTGAGGCTTCTCTCGGTGGAGCACCGAAGATGATTGTGTGGGCTGCGGTTGCGGAACATTCTTCGCTCTTTAGTCTGGGCATGATGTTCTTCATGTACAGTCATGATCGAAAGTTCACCTGGCACATTCCGTACTTTGCAATTCTGGCTTCCCTCAACGCAGCGCTGATGCATGATCTTGCTCATGGAATCGGTGTGGCGCTGATTAGCCTGGTGTTCTTCATCGTTGTATACCTGAAGAACGTTCCGGTACTTGCAAAGGGTCCGCTGAATTTCTTGGGACGTATTTCCTACCCCCTGTACTTGGGCCACGCTATGGTCGGCTATATGCTGGTGGATCTGTTCTACCCGGTGGCTGGTCCCTGGGGGGCACGTATTATTGCATTGGTTTTGGTGGTTTGCTTCGCCTACCTGGTGCATATTTCCATTGAAACTAAGGTTTCTGCATCCTTCCGTTCTTTCCTCACTCGAAAGTTGACTAAGGCATGACCTCTACACCAACGGCTCTATGGGTCGTTCCGGTTCCCGATTTTGGCGGGGTAGCTCGGCACGTTGTCGATATGGCACGTGCCGGGCTCCCCGGCTTTAACCTGGTGGTTCTCGCACCCGAGGGTAAGCTCACGAACCGCCTTGAGGAACTGGGCGTCACCGTCATCAAAGCTGACTTCGGCCCCGACTACGGTTTTAAGACTTCCTTTGCTTCTCTACAGAAGGCTATTGAGCAGGTCCGCCCGGATATCGTGCACAGCCACCTGGCGTATGCGGACGTTGTAGCGACCGCTGTAGTCAACGCGCTACGCATCCGTAGCGTCATCAAGCGCGGCACCTGTGTGCCGAAGCTCCTGACCACTGAGCACGGTATCGCCGGTAATGACTCCGTGTATCACGGTAGCTCTTGGCGTTCTAAGCTCATGGAGACCGTACACCGTGTGCGTCTGTGGGGTACCAATCAGGCGATTGCTGTTTCTCGTTCTACCGCTGATCAGATGCGTGCCAAGTGGGGCGCTCGTGGCGTGGAGCTGGTGTACAACGGCGTGGATATTCCCGAGGTGCACGCGGCTGTTGAGCAGCAGTGTGTGCCTGCTGATGGCGGTCCGCGTATTCTTTCGCTGTCTCGCCTGTCCCCTGAGAAGGGTATTGACGTGCTGCTGGACGCTTTTGCGCAGCTTCGTGCTGATTACCCGCAGGCTCATCTTGAGATTGCGGGCTCTGGCGATTTGGCTTCCGAGTTGCAGGCTCAGGCTCAGCGCCTGAAGCTGGGTGATTCGGTGACCTTTAGCGGTTTCGTTAACCCGATTGAGGCGATGGGCCGCAGCGACATGATTGTTCAGCTGTCGGTGTGGGAGAACTGCTCCTACACTCTGCTGGATGCTAAGGCAGCCGGCTTGAAGACGGTCGCTACCGCTGTGGGCGGCAACCCGGAGATTCTGGGCGCCGATGAGCTGGTGGACCGCCAGAGTGCAACTCTGACTCAGGATGTTCTGCAGGCTATGCGCGCGCAACTGCAGAAGGGGGAATCGGTGCCTTTTACCTGGATCTCAAACGCGCAGATGGCTGCTCAGACCGCCGAGATATACGCTCGTATTTTGGAGAAGAAATGACTGTAGCTCACTCTCAACCTGCATCTGGAACCCAGTATCCAGGTGCCGCATCGAGCAATGCCACTCGCTTTGGGCAGGCTGCGAAGGCTGAAGCAAAGTACCTTGCTGGTAGTGTGTCCAAGCTATCGATGCTCGATTTCTGGGCGGGGTTCGGCCTGATTTTTATTGGTATTACAACAGCGTTCTTCGCCATGCCAGTTGGAACTGTTGTGGTGATGGTGCTTGTACTATACAACTTGACTAAGCCTGCCAAAATCGAGAACACCTACAACGGCTTGTTCTTTACGATTCTTCTGTTGGCCATTGGCTGGGCACTATTTGAGACTTTGACGTTCAACAGCTTCCCTGTTGAATATGCGATTCGTCGTGCTGTGCGTATGGCGGTTGTGGTACTGCTTGCTCTGCAGATTGCGCAGAAGAAGATTGATATCCGTTCTCTACTGTTTGGTGTGGCCTTTGGCCTCTTGATCAACGTCATTGGCTTCTACGCGGGTATCGCACCTGATAACTATGGTGGTACGTTGACCGGTTGGCTCAATGATAAGAACCAATCGGGTCTGTACTATGCGCTTTTCGGTTTCCTCTTTGTCGCTATGGTCAGAAAGACAAGCCACCGTATTGCTGCTATTGCTGTTAGCGCGGGCATGTTGTGGCTGACTGGTTCTCGCACTTCATTGGCGGCGTACGCATTCGCCGTCCTGTGGTTGTACTTCTCCTACCGTCTGAATCTCTTCGGCAAAGCTGTTCTGGCGTATCTGTTCTATCTAGGCGTGAACTACCTGGAAGATAACTTTGCTCGTGCTGGTGCTTTCTCGGATCGCCTCGGTAGTGACCTATTGCGTCAGCGAATTGACGAAGGAATGTACCGCATGATTGATGTGGTTCCGTGGTACGGCGGCGGTTTGGGTACTGCACAGGTTCCGCTACAAGACCGATACTTTTACTTCCACAACTCATATATGACGCTGGTCCAGGAGGCCGGATGGGTCTATATGATTGTGGTTGTATCCTTGATGATTTCTGCCGCATTCATCTGGAAGCAGCAGCGTACTCAGCGCATTGTTATTGCCGAAGCCGCAATGGTGATTATCATTATTACCTCTCAGCGTCTTGGAGAGGTGATTCTGACTGTGCCGTGGGCTATCGTGGTGGGTCTTGCATTGCTGTACCTGAACCCGGATAAGGATCTGGATGCTTCAGATAGCGGACAGCAGGAACCAGGTGCTATGCAGAAGGTGCAGAGTAGCGATGAAAAACCTGCGCTGCAGAACGGCGAGCTCATCGAGAATGAAGCTCCTGCCTCTGTAACCCATCAAGAAACGCCTAAGAAGTTGACTACTTCTAAATCGTTTGACGTCAGTTCTATCCGTCAGCAGGCGAGGAAAGTATAACGATGAAAGAACTCTACATCGCCACCAATAACGGTGACATGGGTGGCGGCGAGGTCATGCTCCTGAATATTGCCCGCGCAGCCCGTAGCCTTGGCTACAAGGTCACTATCGTGGGTCCTTCCGAGCCGAAGCAGCTTGTAGAAGCCGCTGCGGATGAGGGATTCCCCCGTATAGTCTTGCCGGCTAAGAACCGCGCGCAGTACATGGTGGCTCTGCGTAGCTGGCATGCCCGCCATAAGGACGTTCTGCTGTGGTGTAACGGTCTGGTTCCCGCAGCGGCAACGGGCGGTCGTAAGAACCGCATCGTGCACCTGCACCAGCTTCCTACCGGCGTGAACGCGAAGCTCGTACCCTTTGCCCGCCATAAGGCATCGGTCACCCTGGTTCCGAGCCGTTATGTGGCACGTGCCTGCCCCGGTAGCGAGCTGTTTGCGAACTGGGTCAGTGGCGTGTCCACCGAGCTGGATCACCGTGTGGGGGAGCGCCGCCTCCGCGTCGGGTACCTGGGACGTTTGACCCCGTCCAAGGGTATTGCAACCCTGTGCCAGGCGATGAGCTCCTTGAACTCTAACGGTATTGAATACGACCTGGTGATTGGTGGCGAGCCTGTCTTTGCATCTGATGAAGAACGTGCTGAGGTTGAGGATGCACTAGCCCGTGTTGCTACGTTCAGCACGCGTTTGGGCTGGACTACCCCGGACCGTCTTTTCGGTGACATCGACATGCTCGTTGTACCGTCGATTGCCCCCGAGTCTTTTGGCTTGGTGGTCGCTGAAGCGATGAGCGCACGCGTCCCTGTGGTTGTCAGTGATGCTGGTGCTCTGTCGGAGGTGCTGGGCGGCGCGTCGTACCCGTACGTTGTGCCTGCTGATCAGCCGGTAGCTCTTGCACAGGCCATTAAGAGCCTGGGTACTGAGCTTCGAGAAGATACGGATGCCCTGGCGGAGCGAACCTCCGAGCTGTTCTGGCGATGGCAGGAAAACTACTCGCCTGAAGCAGGTAAGGTCCGTGTTGGTGAGATTCTGGAGCGTTTTATCCGCTAAGGTGCTTCTAAACGTATAAGCCATTCCCAACGGATATCCTCTCACTCAAACCCTGAAGGAAAATTATGACGACTACCCACCGTTACAAGGCCGCGGTTATCATTCCGTCTCGCGGTGGTGCAGATATTCTGCACTACCCGCTGGATGCGCTTGCCGCCCAGACCGAGAAGGACTTCCAAGTTATCGTGGTCCTCGACGGCGATATCGATAACAGTGAAGCTGTGCTTGACCGCTACATTGCCGAAGGCAAGCTGAACCTGACCAAGATCGTTTTCGAGGAGAACCGTGGCCGCGTGGCTGCGCTGAACGCTGGCCACCGTGCGGCTGATGCGGATGTCCTCATCCGTTGCGATGATGATCTTGAGCCGGCATCCGACTACGTCGAGGCGCAGATCCGCCTGCACCGTGATTACGACGGTGTGATTGGTACCTTGAAGAACGTGTACCCGGACACTCCCTACTCTCGTGTGTACGGTAACTTCCGCGATGCTCGATTCAAAGAGGGCGCCCTCAGCGTAGCTGAAGAAGGCCGTTGGCTGTACTGGAACGGCAACTCTTCTATCTCTGCGGAGTATTTTGAGCGTACTGGAGGCTACGACCCCGCGTACCGTCTCTACGGCTGGGAAGACGTAGACATGGGCAAAATGGTTCATGACGCTGGTGGCCGCATCATCATCTCTGATGAGGTTGAGGTCAAGCACTACGCCGAGGCTA
Organism: Rothia sp. HMSC065B04; assembly: GCF_001812285.1. Taxonomy (NCBI): domain Bacteria; kingdom Bacillati; phylum Actinomycetota; class Actinomycetes; order Micrococcales; family Micrococcaceae; genus Rothia; species Rothia sp. HMSC065B04. The sequence goes on along the minus strand of NZ_KV808408.1, from coordinate 676,461 downwards.
CCACCACTGCTGTGCGTGCCCTGCGTGCCCTGCACTCGGGTTCTGCCCGCACTATCTTCGTGCGTAAGCATGGTGAAGAAGCACACCCCGCCCCGAACCCGACGGGTCCGTGGGGTTTGCTGGTCAAGACCCTCGCTCGTTTCACCACCGAGAAGACCATTAAGGCTCTGGGCGATGCGAGCGATAAGATTCTGCTGAAGCTGCCCGCTAAGGCCGCTGAGAAGCTTGTGGCACTGCAGGTTGAGGCTGCATCTTACGCCGGTATTCACTACCCTGAGCGTGCTCAGAAAGTCTTTTAGGAGGAAAAGAAAATGTCACTCACTCAGCTCTTGACCTCCGCTCCGTTTACCGGGCCGAAGAACCCTGACGCGGTGCTCGCGGATATCCCGAAGAGCCTCAAGAAGCTTGCCCATCTGGCGCGCCGTTACGTGCCGCTGGTCAAGCCTGAGGCTACTGAAGAGATAGCAATTGCCCACGACTACCTGACTCAGCGTGGCGGTGCGGAGCGTGTTGTGCTGGCAATGCATCGTGCATTCCCTGACGCACCGATTTACACGACTTTGTACGACCCGGAGGGCACCTTCCCGGAGTTCAAAGATGCGAAAATCATCACCAGCCCGCTGAACAAGATTGGTTACCTACGTTGTAACCACCGCATGGCTCTGCCAATTCTGCCGATTGCTTCTTCTTTCCTGAAGGTACCGGCTGAGCGCGCTGTGGTATCGACGACCGGTTGGGCGCACGGCTTCAACTTCGCCGGCCGCAAGTTCATATACTGCCATTCGCCGGCGCGATGGCTGTACTTGAGCGATCAGTACCTGGGCGAGAAGAGCACCGGTCCCGTGCCGCTGTTGCTGAAGACCTTGCGTCCTGCACTGATGCTGTGGGATCACTGGGCTGCTCACCGCTCGGCTGTGTATGTGGCGAATGCGAGCGTCATTAAGAAGCGTATTGAGAATGTCTACGGTAAGAAGGACGTTCCGATTTTCTTCCCGCCGCACTCGGTAGACACCACCGCACCGGTTGAACCTATCCCGGGCCTGGAAGAGTTCACTGAATCGGACGATTATTTCCTGATTGTTTCTCGCCTGCTGCCCTACAAGAATGTTGATAAGGCTGTTGAAGCCTGCAATGAGTTGGGTAAGAAGTTGCTGGTGATTGGCCGCGGTCCGGAGAAGGAACGCCTGGAAGCGCTTGCGGGCCCGACTGTTCGTATTGCTTCGGGTGTTTCGGACGCGCAGCTTCGTTACGCGTACCGTCACTGCCTGGCACTGCTGGCTATCTCTTATGAGGACTTCGGTATTACCCCGCTGGAAGCGGGTGCTAGCGGCAAGGCCGTGATTGCCTATCGTGCGGGCGGCTTCCTAGATACCATTCAGGAGGGCAAGACCGGTATGTTCATCAACCAGCCGACCGTGGAGCAGCTGGTGGAAGCTCTCAAGGCTTTCAACCCGACTGACTGGGACGCTGACTATATCCGCGAGCACGTTGACGGTTTCTCGGAGGCTCGTTTCATTAGCCGTCTAAAGACGTACGTGCAGGCTCTGCCCGAAGACTAAAAAGAGCTAGGCTGCTCATAGAAGAAGGCGGGGCGGTAGAAACTATAAAGTTTCTACCGCCCCGCCTTCTTTGTGTCTTCTGGGAGGCCTAGCGGGCTTCTAGGAGCCCCTTGGCTAGCAGCTCGGGGATAAACCCCTCGATCTGCGGTCCCATGGTCTCTACGGGCTGTTCATACATTTCGCAGAGCAAATCGATAGCTTCCTGTAGAGACATTGGGTCCTCAAAGATACTCCAAATAATGGAGGCAGAATCCTGAAGAACAGACAGCTCACCATTGGCAAGATTTGCAAGATACGTTGCTGTGGGGGAGTACTTAGCGAACTCTTCAGAATGAACGTACGCGATGTTCTCGGGGATACCGTAGACGGTCTGGCGGGAATCTACCGGGTTGCTCATTTTTTCACCTTGATTCCGAAACGTTCAAAGAACTTGGCACGAATTTCAGCCTTGGTGGGGGTACGTCCCAGCTGCATCGCCAAGTGGTCCTTATTCACGAAGAAAATATTTTTGAGGGTGCGTAGCTTATCGTGCAGGGTGGTCGCCGCCTGCAGGCGCCCAACCCACTGAATATAGTGGGGGACGTCCTGAGAGACAGACAGCCACAGCAGGTAGTCGCGGTCGTCACGGTACTGCTCCAAGCCGCCCATAGCCGCGCTATACGCCAGGGATGAGTCAAGCTCCTCCGCACGGGCGCGCAGGCGCTGCCAATCGCTGTAGGAGAGCAGAGAGACCAGATAGTTAATATCTGCGCTGTAACGCGATGCCGCGCGGGCGCGGTGAAGCACCACGAGAAGACGCGCATCCAAATCGCTGGGGACGACGCAGGGACGGTGCGCGATCATGCGAGTCTTGCGCGCCGCCCAGACGCGGTCAAAAGCCTTCTCGTAGTCGCCGTGGCGTCCCAGACCGGGGAAGAAACGATGAATGTCGGTCAGACCCCATGAAGCGTGGTAGAGCGTCATCGCGTGTTCGAACACGGAGCCTGTTTCGAAGTGGGCTTGGATACGCCATCCATCTGCCAGAAGGATCTCTACAAAGCGGTCCACGTGAGAGGGACGGACAAGCAGATCAGCGTCGGAGCTGTACCTGCCCTTGCGGTAAATTTCCTGGGAGAAAGCGTAGCCTTTGACATGCATAATATCGATGGAGTGCATGTCGGCAATTCGCTGGAAGTAGGCGTGCGCAAGCCGAATCCGTGCCGCAAGAGGAGTGGTCTGCGGCTCCGGCGTATTGGGTGAGTGAGTGGTCACAATAGCCTTTCGGTGCACATGTATACCAGATAAGTATAAGGCGGGACGGGCAGAAAAACTGCCCATCCCGCCCTAAGTCGCTCCCTATGTTTTAGGGCGCTTATTACGTTATTACTTCTTGGTCGAGGACTTCTTTGACGACTTCTTGTCGCCTTCCTTGCCGTAACCGTAGTAGGTTGCATAGCCAACGTAGGCACTTGCGTAACCGAAGCCGTAGTAGGAGTTACCCAGACCCTTACGGGGAGCACGGTTCAGAACCATACCGAGGAGGTTAGCGTTGACCTTCTTCAGGATGTTGGAAGCTTCAGTCATCTGTTCACGGTGGCTTCGGCCGATAGAACCAACGAGAATCACGCCATCCACGGAGTGGGAGAGCAACGAAGCGTCGGTCACGGGCAGCAGCGGCGGAACGTCGACGACCACGATGAACTCTTCGGAGAGTTCGTTAATCAGCTGGCGCATCTTATCCGAGCCCAGAAGTTCGGAGGGGTTCGGGGGGATACGGCCTGCAGGCAGGACGAAGAGGTTCGACTCACCAAGCTGGTGCACAGCGTTAGCAATCTCAACCTGGCCAGCCAGAACCTGGGTCAGGCCAACCTTAGCGTCCAGCTTCAGCTTCTTAGCCACAGTCGGGCGGCGGAGGTCGGCGTCAATGAGGATGACGGGTGAACCCGCATCAGCCATTGCGCGAGCCAGCGACAGCGACACGGTCGACTTACCTTCACCGGGCACCGCGGAGGTGACGATGAACGAACGCGGGGGAGTGTCAACGTTCACGAAGCGCAGGTTGGTGCGCAACTGACGAATGGATTCCTGAGCGATGTGGTCGTCGGTGTCGCCCTTAACGATGTTGTCTTCGTTCAGGTCGTCACTGACGGGCAGAACACCGAGGACGCTTGCGCCGGTTGCCTTGGTAGCGTCGTCACGGGTACGGATGCGCTGATCCAGTGCACGGCGCAGGAAGATTGCCGCGTAGACCAGAACCAAACCGGTGCCAGCACCGATGAGCACGTTCTGCTGGTAGTTCGGAGCTACCAGCGGCGGGTTCACGCTCGCGTTATTCAGCGGAATCACGCGAACGGTGTTGCCACCGGTCGGGGTTGCGCCGGTGTTTTCGCCGTTCACCAGAGCCTGAGCGTTACCGGGGTTCTGCTCAATTTCCTTGATGTAGTCGGCAGTAGCCTGCAATGCACCGTTAGCAAGCAACTGTGCATTCTTCGGGGAAGAAGCCTTAGCGCTCACGGTAATCAGTGCAGCGTTTTCACCTGCAGTTGCGGTGAGGCTACCGCGAATTTGACCGGTGGTCATCGATAATTCGGGGTTGTTCTGCTTAATCTTCTGTGCCACGGCCTCAGAGGAGACGATAGCTGCATAGGAGCGAGCGCGCTCCTTAGCGGCTGTAGAGCCAGAGAGAACATCCACCGTACCGGATTCGCCCACGGTCACGTAGCCCGAGGAGGACGCGGCGTAGACCTTCGGCTGCAGTGATGCATAGCCGAAGCCCGCTGCGGCACCGACAACGATGCCAATAATCAGCAGCCAGAGGTTAGCCCTCGTGGTGCGGAAAAATTCCAAAATGGTCATGGTAGTGAGAATACTCCAGAAAGTTTGAGTTAGTGTACCTGCAACGTGGAGTGTTGTTGCAGGCGGTGAAGGGATACGAAAATCCCCTGGTGTTTATTAGCGGAGCAATCCGAGCAGGTAGCTACCGTAACCGCTCTTAACAAGCGGGGTAGCGATGTCGCGCAACTGCTCATCGGAGAGCCAACCATGGCGCCACGCAATTTCCTCCGGGCAACCAACTGACAGACCCTGACGGCTCTGAACAGTGCGGATGAAGTTAGTGGCATCAGCGAGTGAATCAAAGGTTCCGGTATCGAGCCACGCGGTACCGCGAGGCAGAACCTCAACCTTCAGTTTACCCTGTTCCAGGTAGACGCGGTTAAGGTCAGTGATTTCCAGCTCACCGCGCGGAGAAGGCTTAATCTGACGTGCATACTCTACAACCTTCGAGTCGTAGAAGTACAGACCCGGAATAGCGTAGTCGCTCTTGGGGTTCTCGGGCTTCTCCTCAATGGACAGTGCGTTGAAGTTCTCGTCGAACTCCACCACGCCGTAGGCGCGAGGATCAGCAACCCGGTAAGCGAAGACGGTTGCGCCGTCCTTCTGCTCGTAGGTGGCAAGCTGAGTACCCAGACCGGGGCCGTAGAAGATATTGTCACCGAGCACGAGTGCTACGGGGTCATTACCAATAAAATCGGCGCCCAGGATAAATGCCTGTGCCAGGCCATCAGGGGAAGGCTGCACCTTGTATTCGAGATTAATACCGAAACGGGAACCGTCACCGAGCAGTCGCTGGAACTGCTCCTGATCGGCAGGAGTGGTAATAATCAAAACATCGCGGATACCCGCCAGCATGAGAGTGGACAGCGGGTAGTAAATCATCGGCTTGTCATAGACCGGAGTGAGCTGCTTGCTAATACCCTGAGTGATAGGGTGCAAACGGCTTCCGGTGCCGCCGGCAAGAATAATTCCCTTCATAACTTCTTATTGTGTCATGTTTATCTCGTTGTTGAGGCATAAAAATCGCTATTTAAGTGGGTAAAATATACCGTATGGCTCACATTCTTGTTACCGGCGGTGCCGGTTTTATTGGTTCGAACTTTGTTCACCACCTCATCGATAACACTGATCACACTATTACTGTGCTGGATAAGATGACCTACGCCGCAAATGCTGCGTCTTTGGAGGGTCTTCCTGAATCCCGCTTCAAGCTTGTCGTAGGCGACATTGCCGACCGCGAGTTGGCTGACGAACTGGTCGGCAAGGCAGACGCTGTTGTCCACTACGCTGCGGAATCGCACAACGACAACTCTCTGTCCAACCCCGAACCGTTCATCCACACTAACCTCATCGGTACTTTCAGCCTCCTGGAAGCAGTCCGTAAGCACGGCACTCGCTACCACCACATCTCCACTGACGAGGTCTTCGGCGACCTCGAGCTGGACGATCCGGCAAAGTTCACCGAAACCACCCCCTACAACCCCTCTTCCCCTTACTCCTCCACCAAGGCAGGTTCCGACCTGCTCGTGCGCGCATGGGTCCGCTCCTTCGGTATTGAGGCCACTATCTCTAACTGCTCCAACAACTACGGCCCCTACCAGCACATTGAGAAGTTCATCCCCCGCCAGATCACTAACATTCTCTCGGGTCTGACCCCGAAGCTCTACGGCGAGGGCCTGAACGTTCGTGACTGGATTCACGCATCCGATCACTCTTCTGCTGTGCTGCGCATCCTGGAGCAGGGCAAGATTGGTGAAACCTACCTCATCGGTGCAGACGGCGAAGAGAACAACATCACCGTTCTGCGCACCATCCTGCGCCTGATGGGCAAGGACGAGAACGACTTCGAGCACGTGGTTGACCGCCCCGGTCACGACCTGCGTTACGCAATCGACGGTAGCCGCCTGCGTGCAGAGCTCGGCTGGGAGCCGAAGTTCACCGACTTCGAGTCCGGTCTTGCCGACACCATTAAGTGGTACACCGACAACCGCGGCTGGTGGGAGCCCCTGAAGGCTGAGGTTGAGGCGAAGTACGCAAAGGCTGGCCAGTAATGACCAAGGAATTGAAGGTTACTGAAACCGAGATTCCCGGCCTGCTCATCATTGACCTGCCGGTTCACGGCGATAACCGCGGCTGGTTCAAGGAAAACTGGCAGCGCGAGAAGATGGTCGCCGCCGGTCTGCCCGACTTCAACCCTGTGCAGAACAATATTTCGTTCAACGCTTCGGTAGGTACCACCCGCGGTATCCACGCCGAGCCGTGGGATAAGTACGTTTCTGTTGCGACCGGTCGTATCTTCGGTGCGTGGGTTGACCTGCGCGCTGGCGAGTCCTTCGGCAAGGTCGTCACCGTTGAGCTGGGTCCGGACACCGCAATTTTCGTGCCCCGCGGCGTGGGTAACTCCTTCCAGACCCTGGAAGAGAACACCGCCTACACCTACCTGGTGAACGACCACTGGTCGGCGGACGCAGTATCCGGCTACAGCTTCCTGAACCTTGCCGATGAGACCGTCGCAATCGACTGGCCCATCGACCTGGCGAAGGCAGAGCTCTCCGAGAAGGACCGTAACCACCCGCGTCTGAACGAGATCAAGCCCCTGGAAGCCGACCCTATCCTGATCATTGGCGCGGGCGGTCAGCTCGGCACCGAGCTGGTTCGCCAGCTCACCGAGCAGAACGTACCCTTCCTGGCTGTGGATCGCGACCGCCTCGACCTGGGCAAGCCCGAGCAGTGGCGCGATGCCTTCCGCTGGCGCTCCTTCCGCGCGGTCATCAACGCCGCGGCCTACACCGCAGTGGATCAGGCTGAGACCCCCGAGGGTCGTCGCGAAGCCTGGGCAGCCAACGCCCTGGGCGTGAGCGCGCTCGCCTCCATCTGCGAGGAAGCCAACCTGCCGCTGGTGCACGTGTCCACCGACTACGTCTTCGATGGCTCCCTGCCCCTGGGCGAGGAGTACCCGGAGGATTACCCCCTGGCACCGCTGAGTGTTTACGGCGCGTCCAAGGCAGCCGGTGAGGTTGCCGCCGCCGCGTGGCGTAAGCACTACACCCTGCGCACCAGCTGGGTTGTCGGTGCCGGTAAGAACTTCGTGGGCACCATGGCCTCCCTGGCAGAGCGCGGCATCGACCCGTCCGTGGTCGCCGACCAGTGGGGTCGCCCGACCTTCACCCAGGATTTGGCAGCTGCTGCTCTGCACCTGCTCTTCTCGGGCGCGGAATACGGCACCTACAACGTGTCGAACACCGGCGAGGTCATCAACTGGGCCCAGTTCGCCCGCGCGGTGTACGAGGGTACCGGCCACGACCCGGCACGCGTCAGCGACACCACCACCGAGGCCTACTTCGCCAACGTTGAGCTTTTCGCTCACCGTCCGACGAACTCGGCAATGGACCTGTCCAAGCTGATTGCTGCAGGCTTCACCCCGCGTGATCACCGCGAGGCGCTTGCCGCCTACTTGGCAGAAATGGGCTCCTAATCCTCTAAGGAATTGGCTCTATATCTGCTGACAACAGCATAAAAGGCGTGAAAAGCGCCATATCACAGGTTCCCGGCCCTTGAAGAAGAGCCGGGAACCTGTACAATATTGTCTTGGCCAAGGCGGTGGAATACACGAAACGTGTAGGTCCGTAACTGACGGTGGCTGGTTGGAAAGAGATTTCTGGCGCCAGTCCCTATTCCACTTGGCGCATAACTTCTAACCAAGAAAGGGTGGACAACTCATGTCAGATACCATCAAAATTTCAGCTACCGTACGTAGCGACTTCGGCAAGGGCTACGCGCGCCGCATCCGCATGGCAGGCGACATCCCCGCCGTCATCTACGGCCACGGCGAAGAGCCCAAGCACGTAGTACTCCCCGGCCACGCAACCACCCTGGCTGCCCGCGTCCCCAACGCTATCCTCGACCTCGACATCGAAGGTGAATCACACCTCGCAATGATCAAGGACATCCAGCGTCACGCAATCCGCCCTGAACTGCAGCACATCGACCTGCTGACCGTTAAGCGCGGCGAGCGCGTTGAGATTGAGGTTCCTGTACACGTTGAAGGCGAGCCTGCTGTTGGCGCCGTTGCTAACCAGGAAGAAACCGTTCTTCTGGTTGAAGCTGACGCACTGAAGGCACCCGAAGCTTTGACCGTGAGCATCGAAGGCCGCGAAGCTGGCGCTCACGTTCTGGCATCAGACGTTGAACTGCCCTCAGGCGTAACCCTGGTTGCAGACGCTGAACTGCTGATCGTTAACGTTTCTGAGCCCGAGGAACTCGACGTTCCCGAGCCCGGTGAAGAAGGCGAAAACGCACCCGAGGGTGACATCGTTGAAGCTTCCGAGGAATCAGATCAGGCTGGCGAAGCTCACGACTCAGATAACTCAAAGCACTAGACCGCGCCCTGCGCCTAGCGCAACAATGATTTGTGGATGGCCCGCCGCTACCTCTCTTCTGAGGTGGTAGCGGGCCATACTCATAGAATGGTGTAGTCCATGAATTTTCTAAAAACCTTTTACAGCGCCGTGGAAAGGGCGAAGATATGTCTGATGCGTGGCTCATTGTTGGTCTGGGGAACCCGGGCCCGGAGTACGAGAAAACCCGCCATAACATCGGCCAGATGGTGGTTGATGAACTGGCGCGTGAAGTAGGCGGTGGCTTCAAGGAGCACGGACGCGCGCGCGCCCAGGTGCTGGAAGGACGTTTGGGTATAGGCGGACCCAAGGTAGTGCTGGCCAAGCCCCTGACCTATATGAACACCTCGGGCGGCCCGGTATCGGCTCTAGCCCAGTTCTACGATATTAACCCCGACCGTATCATCGCGGTGCACGATGAACTGGATATCCCCTTCGACACCATTAAGCTCAAGATCGGTGGGGGAGAAGGCGGCCATAACGGTCTGCGCGATATCACCAAGGCACTGGGCACCAAAGACTACTACCGTGTGCGCACCGGCATCGGTCGTCCTCCCGGACGCATGGACACCGCAGACTTCGTGCTCAAGCCCTTCAGTAGCACCGAAGCGAAGGACCTGCCCTTCCTCATCTCAAACGCAGCGGATGCAACCATGATGCTCGTGAAGGAAGGCCTGCTGGCAACCCAGCAGCGCTACCACGGAGCAGGCTCCTAGCCCTATGACCTGTGCCGGGTAAACACTGAGCTGGGGTAACGCATGATGCGGGCCGATACGTGAACTAGGCTCTACCTAACTATGCAAGAGCCCGGTGAGGGAATAAGCTAGAAAAGAATGACGTTATACGCTCCACGACGGGAAAATACCCGACCCGTGGAGCGTATGAGCGAGAGAAGAAGGTACCCGTGGCTGAATACTCCACCCCCGCCAACACCCCGCTGAGCGACGAGATCGTATGCCAGCTTCGCCAGGATTTCCCGATCCTCAACACTGAGGTCAACGGGCACCCCTTGGTCTACCTGGATTCGGGGGCAACCAGTCAGAAACCGCTTCAGGTGCTCGACGCTGAACGTAACTTCTACCTGCACGCTAACTCTGCTGTACACCGTGGCGCACACACCCTCGCGGTTGAGGCAACCGACCTGTTCGAGGATGCGCGCATCACCGTTGCGAACTTCGTTGGCGCCACTGATGAAGAGCTCGTGTGGACCTCTAATGCAACCGAGGCGCTGAACCTGGTCGCCTACTCCATTGGCAACGCCTCTCAGGGTATCGGCGGTCCGGCTGCTGAGCGTTTCGCGCTGGGCCCTGGCGACGAAATTGTCACCACCGAGATTGAGCACCACGCGAACCTCATTCCCTGGCAGATTCTTGCTCAGCGAACCGGCGCAACCCTGCGCCACATCCCCTCCACCGAGGACGGTCAGCTCGACTACGAGGCAGCCGAGAGCATCATCAACGAGAAGACCCGCATCGTGGCGTTCACCCACGTCTCGAACGTGACTGGCGCAATTACTGATGTGCCCCGCATGGTTGCTATGGCTCGTAAGCACGGCGCAATCGTTGTACTGGACGCCTGCCAGTCCGTGCCGCACATGCCCGTAGACTTCCACGCCCTGGACGTCGACTTTGCGGCGTTCTCCGGCCACAAGATGCTGGCACCCACCGGCATTGGCGCCCTCTACGGCCGCGCAGAGCTGCTGAACGCCCTGCCGCCCTTCCTGACCGGCGGCTCCATGATTACCCGTGTGGGTCTGCAGGACGCCGAGTACATGCCCGCCCCCATCAAGTTTGAGGCGGGCACCCAGCGCGTCTCGCAGGCGGTTGCTTTCGCTGCCGCTGTGCGCTACCTGCAGCACTTGGGCATGGAGAACGTTGAGGCGTGGGAACACGAACTGGGCGCTCGCCTCGTTGAGGGCGTTCAGAAGATTGAAGGCGTGCGACTGCTTGGCCCCACCGATCCCACCAAGCGTGCCGGCCTGGTCGCCCTCGCCATCGAGGGTGTACACCCGCACGATGTGGGTCAGCTACTCGACACTCAGGGCATCGCCGTGCGCGTGGGTCACCACTGCGCCCAGCCGCTACACCGCTGCGCCGGCGTGACTGCCTCGACCCGCGCCTCCACCTACATCTACAACACCACCGAAGATGTGGATGCTTTCCTGAAGGCACTCGCCGAAGTACGCCCCTACTTCGGCCTCTAAAGCAGATGCGTTAGACGCTAGCGCCCCAAATTTTTCAGACAGACCAACTGACGGAAGAAGAACACCGTGTCTCTTGAATCCCTGTACCAGGAAATTATTCTGGAGCATTCCAAGCAGCGTAGCGGCGAGCACCTCGTAGAGGTACCCGCCGGTCACGCAAGCGCCGATAACCACCAGTACAACCCCACCTGCGGTGACGAAATCAACCTGCGCGTGGTGCTCTCTGACGAGCTGAAGGATGGCGAGAAGACCATCGAGTCAATCTCTTGGGAAGGCGACGGTTGCTCCATTTCGATGGCTGCCGCTTCTGTGCTTTCTGAGATGGCTCCCGGTATGACTATCTCCGAGCTGCAGAGCCACGTGGATGCGTTCCGTGAGATGCTACGCTCGCGTGGCAAGGTGACTCTGGACGAAGAGGAGTACGGCGACATGGCGGCATTCTCTGGCGTTTCGAAGTTCATGGCGCGCGTGAAGTGCGCAATGCTCTCGTGGGTTGCTGTTGAAGAAGCTACCAAGGAAGCAGCAGCCAAGAACTAACTCTTCGCTGAGAATGTAGGCGGAAACGGCGGGGGAGTAGCTAGTATTTGAACGCCAATCGAAAATACCGAATGGCTACTCAACCTAAAATATTGCACGAGAACGTAAGCATGTGCGGTCAAAGCCTGCAGAAAATACTGGCTAAAACTCTTCGCTAAAATCTAGCGGTTAATTGTTTATCTATATAAGCTTTCTTTGATTTCAAGCGACGTATAGAAAATATGAGGCGGATACTACACTGTATCCGCCTCATATTTATATCTTTCCCTTTTTCCTCTAAAAAGGTGACTGGTAAAATAAAAGGACGAAGGGCGCCCAACCAGCACCCTCGAGAAACTCTTTTCGGACCCGCATACTCTGAGGCGACGGCGAGAAGAAATAGGGCAATAATAAGAAAATATTTTCTCAATATTGCACATTCTTCACTTATTCTTAGGCTCTCACCCCAGACTGCGGATATGTTTCTCACCCTCCGGTACCTCAACCACACCGGAATACCCATCGCCGCTACCAACCACAAGGAAGCCCCATGATTATTGGCTACGCCGCAGGCGCCTACGACCTTTTCCACTACGGCCACCTCGAGATTCTCCGCAAGGCCAAGGAAAACTGCGACTACCTCATTGCAGGCGTTGTGCACGATGACGTCCTGGAAGTGACCAAGGGCCGCCGTCCCGTCATCCCCATCGAAGAGCGTGCCGCTATCGTCAGCCACATCGACTACGTGGACGAAGTGCACGTCGAAACCACCCCCGACAAACTCGAAACCTGGAAGCAGAAGCCCTTCAACGTCTTCTTCAAGGGCGACGACTGGAAGGGCACAGACAAGGGCAACGCCCTCGAAGCACGCTTCGCAGAGGTCGGCGTGGAAGTACACTACTTCCCCTACACCGAACACACCTCCAGCACCAAGCTCCGCAAGGTCGTTGACCTGCTCGAAGCAGAGCACGACCTGCGCGTAGAGATGCGCCGCTTCGCCGAGCTGCTCGGCGAGCGCGAGTACTCCGAGGCGATTGTCGCTTCCTAACGCTGTCACATCCTAACGTGCATAAGTCCTTATTAGGGCGCTAGAGCTCGTAGAGACCCATAAAGAACAGAGGATCCCCGCCGTAATTACTTACGACGGGGATCCTCTGTATATTGGCGTATCTAGCCGTATATCAGCTACACCTCAAAGGCGAGCGTCTAATAAGCCTTAGCGCTGTGCCAGCCACTTCTCAGCGGAGGTGCCCAGAACCTTCAGCACACGGCCAACCTGCGGCTCAGCAGCGGCAGCAATCTTCTTGCCCACCAGCGGGATGGAGCAGGAAACCTCACCGTTGACGTCCAGGCGGGTCTTGTCACCCTCGGGAATCAGGTGCTGGGTAGCCTGAGCGGACACGGGAACGCCGTTAACCTTCACCTCGGTGGAGACGGTGCGTGCACCATCAGCTGCCGGTGCGCTCACGGTGTCCACCTGGGTCATGGAGACGCCGCTACCAACGAACTTACGAGCGATGTCCGGCACGCGATCAGCGGGCACGGTACGCTCGGTGGTTGCGGTGAACTCAGCGGAGGTGTCACCGGAAACGGAGAAGCTACCGAACTCGACGCCAACCTCGGAGCAGACGAAGCGTGCGAAGTCCTCGCTGGAGAACGCCTCGATAACCTGCTCAACGCTTGCGTTGATAACGGTCGATTCCTGAACTGCCATAATTGTTCCTTTCGTAGTGCGCGAAAACCCCGCGCATTATCCCTTACTAAGGATACGGTGCGCGGGGTTTCGCAACCAATGTAACGACGCGAATCCACCTGAGAATATGCCGTGAACAAGGGAAAACGTTCGCAGCCTCTCACAGGGTGGTTGGAGGATTCGCATGCCGGTCTAAAAATGTGGGAAGCATCCGGTAGGGCGCCTCCCACACCGCATCATGGGGATGCTGAGCTTAGAAAGATAAGAAAACCTTAGGCGCTGGGAGCCATCGCGTCGATGCGAGCCATCTCAGCCTTACCCGCACGGTGCGCGCGAGCAGCCTGCTTCAGACGACCCCAGAAGGAATCCTTGCGGTGGGTCTTGCCAGCGAGCAGATCCTGCAGTTCCTCGCCCAGCTGAGCTGCGGAAATCTCCGGAGTGGAGACGTACGGCTCAGCGGTACGGAACAGGGAGGGGTTCGCCAGAGCAAGATCGAGCTTAGCGAAGAGGTCTTCACGGCTCTCAACGACAACAGCGTGGCCGCGCTTCTCCATCAGAGTGGTGAAGGGGACCTGGTGGTTGTCAACAACCTCATCGAACTCTGCGCGGCGCGGAACAGCCAGGGGCAGAGCGCCGGTGCGGCGTGCATCCTGGATGGAACCGGGGCCGCCCTGAACCAGCACTACGCGTGCGGTTGCGTAGTAGTCCAGCAGTTCGGATGCGGGAAGAAGCTTAAGGTTGTCTGCGTGCTTAATAGGCGCAGTGTGGCCGTGCTGCACGAGGCAGGTGACCTCGGGGTGAGCCTCAAGGTAAGCCTCAACCCAGCGCAGAAGACGATCAAAAGTGTGAACGTCGGTGCCGAGGGACACCACCAAATCGTAAGTCTTGGTAGGAATACGAACGGGCGCGACGGCAGGGGTAAATACGGGCAGGTCGAACTTGGAAGTATCAACACTGACGTGGGGGAAGTTCTGAATAGACATCGCCTATTCCTCTCTATGTATTTATCGGTAGTAACCCCGTATACCTGACGCAAAAATCCGGAGGGCATCATGGGTATACGCGGCGGCGTCGTGCCGGAGAAAATGGTGAGTAATCTCCGCATACGCTTCTCTGGCGAGTGGTTAGTTCGCTTGGATGGTGAGTCCACAGTGGAGCGCACGACTTATGCGTATCTGTATGTTTAATAAATACTATACCCTGAAAATAACGCCCCCAGCACACGCGGGGACGCCATTTCCAGGATAAATTCATCACTCTTAGAAAATGGGATGAATCACACGAGAATCAGGGAAATTCTCCTGCTGCTCCTCACTCTGAACAATAATTCGATCAGCAAAGGTGTACAGCATCTTGCCGGTCATCGTCGGCAGAGTCGGGCGGTCAAAACACTCAATATAAAGAGTCTTTACGCCAAAAAGTTTAGCCGCAACAAAGAAAGGAACAGCAACACCCGCACCCGCAGAAACAACCGCATCCGGGCGTTCCTTCGGGAAAATACGAAATGCCAAGAACAAATTACGAATAGCGTTCTTAATATTTCGAGTGGTCGGGTAATACGCCCAATAGGTCTTCTCATCAGCAAGAGAAGATTCAACATCGGGCTGCTTAAAGCTAACCCACACACGGTCATAATCCTGCCACGCAGCAGAAGTAGCCGTCAGATGCTTCAAGTGTCCGCCACTGCTAGAAACCAGCAGAAGCTTCTTCTTCGGTGCCTGAGAGGAAGTTGCCTCAGTCATAGTGTTCTCCTAAAGCCCCAATACAAGAGAAAAATAAGAAGAGAAGATAAGGGTGAGCTGCCGGGTCCGGCAACACCTGTATCAACAGACCTGCCGCAACAGATCCGCCTCAACAGGCGTTACCTCACCCCACGCTCAAGGACGAAGGACTAACCCGCACAGAAGCGAGGCATCCATCAACAGAAACCCGATTACCCGCAATTACTCGCGGTCCAGGAAAACAGCCAGAGCGTTCACGCCCTCAAGCTGATCCAGCTGAGCGAAAAGCTCACGAACCTGCTGCAGAGAAGTAGCTGCAGCCACCGGAACCAGAGCCACGCCGCCAGCCTGAACGAAACGCAGCTGGGTCGATAGGGGAGTAGCGGTGCTCAGTCTAATCACCAGAGGAGTCTCGCTCTTCTCAACCAGCGACTCGGGAGTGTGGCGGGTCAGAGCGTCACGGACCGAAGCGTAATCGGTGAAACGTGCGTACTCGGTGGGCAGAACACGCTGCAGCATCTGGTACAGGTGCTCAACGCCGCGGTCAGTACCGGGCAGAATGACAATGCCGGAAGCGCCAGCGCTCTTCACATCGCCGTCGGGAGCACCCATGGTGCGCAGCAGCATGAACGCGTCATTCGCCTCCGAAGAGGAACCCAGCTCGTGAACCGGGATGCCAGCATCTTCCAGACGGTCAGCGTAACCAACGTGACGCATGGTGCGGTCACGACCGTAAGCCAGCACAGCACCAATCAGCAGACCGGCAACAGCACCAACAATAGCCATCTTCACCGGGCCAAGAGCCGAGGAAGAAGAAGGAACCTGAGCCTCGCTCATCACACGGCCACCGGTGGTGGAAGTCAGCTGAATCTGGGCGCGACGCTCCTGCAACTGAGAGAGCAGAGCCGCACGGTTGTTATCACCCTCGAGAGCAGAAATCTGCTCATCAATCTGGTGCAGAGCAGAATCAACGCTGCTCTTCAGAGACTCGGAACGAACCTGCAGGTATGCGTTCGCCATAGCGTTAGCATAACGTGCAGCCTCCGTGCCGTTGGGGCGGGTTACCTCAATATCCAGAACCGCAGTCTGAGAGGTGCCAGTCACCTTGACGGAGCTCATGAGGCGGCTGGTCAGCTGAGCCTCAGAGAGGGTATCGCCATTAGCAATCAGAGCCTTTGCCGCGTTCTGCGCAACCTCACGAGAGGAAGCAACGCGAGACTCGGTCGCAATATCCACCTTCGCGGAGTTAGCGCTACCGGTACCGGCGGGATCAACCACCAGCGGGTAAACAACCAGCGAAGCCTTAGAAGTGTACTTGCTATTGGTCATGTAGCCGTAGACGGCACCCGCCACAGCGAAAACCACGACTGACAGCAGAATTAGCAGAGGGTGTCGGAAAATGCGACGTACCTGGCTGCCAAGGGTAACCGAGGAGGAATGAGAGGTGTTATCCATGAGGACATCCTAGAGGAAGAGAAACGGACACTAAATATCGGAGAAAAACGTAGAAGAAGCGGAAGACTAAGACTTCGCACGGCGGGCGGAAAGGAAACGCTCAATACCGAGAGCCTTACGGAAGCGGTACAGCACCGCACCGTACACCGGCACCAGAAGCACCACGTACACGATGACGCCCAATACGCTCTGATCCAAGAAAGTCAAAGACACCAGAGCACACGCTGTCGGAACAGCCGCACCCAAGAAGAGCGAAGGAGCCATCTCACGGACCGAAGCACGAATACCCACCAAACGGAACACCTGGTAGCTCGCCAGGAAGGTGTCAATCAGCAGAGCAGAAGCCCACGCCGTCACCGCACCGTACAGGCCCCAGACCGGAACCAAGGTGAAGTTCAAAGTCACAGCCACCACCAGCGAGGAGAGCTTGTTCAACAGCTGCCAGCGACTCTTACCGCTCATCAGCAGAACAGACTGCACACCACCGGCACTCATCGACAGCATCGCCGCCGGGCAAATCACCCAGAGAATACCGGCGCCAGCCTCAAAACCCTTACCGAAGAAGCCCAGAAGAACCGGACCAAAGAACGCCAAGGAGAGGTAGAACGGCCAAGACAGAGCAGTCAACACGCGAGTAGTCGATAGGAAAATCTCTCGAGCACGATCGAGCTGACGAGTCGCCAACGCCGCACTAATCGACGGGCCGGTCACCACACGTCCGGTGTGCTCAATCATGGCACCCACACGAACACAACGGTTCACAGCACCATAGACACCACCTGCAGCAGCACCTAAGAACGCCGTCACCACCAGCACGTCAATCCACTCCAGAATCGTTTCCACAACGGTTGCGACACCGCGTGCAGAGCTGAAACCCCAGAACGAACGGAACGTCTCGGTCGGAGAATCCACAGAAGGAAGAACCTCCAGATGCTCCTCGGAAGGGAACGCCCGCTCCAAAAGCCACAGGGCAACCACCGCAGTAATCGCCACCGGGATGGTCCAGGCGTACACCAAATCCATGAGCTGACCCGAGAACAGAACAACCAAACCCACCGCCGCAAAACGCAGAGTGGGAAGCAGAACATTCTGCAGGAGCGTAAAGGTCACCACACGATGCAGGCCACGCAGAGCGCCGAAGAACACCGTCATCAGCGCCGCTATCAGCACGAAAGCCGAACTGACACGCATCGCCGCCTGATACTGGGGAGCCATCGGCACAATCTCGGTGTAGATGTACACACCCGCCACCAGAAGCACCGAAGTCACCAGCGAAGGAATCAGACCGTAACGGATCAGCTGCGGAAGCACACCGTAACGACCCAGCGCACGCTGAGCACTCATCGTACGAACCAAGCCCGTATCCGCGCCGAAAGTCACCAGCGAAATCGCAATCGCGAACAACGCCATCAGACGGAAAAACTCGCCCGAACCCTCAGCACCAATACCGTTCGACACCACCATCGTGGTCACGAACGCGATACCCGCGCCGTACATCACGCACAGAGAAGCAAGAGAGCCGCTCTTTGCCAGGCTGGGCTGCTTAGCCTTTCCGGGAGCTTTCTTAACCGGCACGCTCTTCGCGGATGCGCTATCTGCCTGAGCACCTGACGCGGAAGGCTTAGCCTTCTCATTCGGAGTCTTTTCTTCCTGCGCCTTTTCTACAGACTCAGCAGTAGCCGAGGCAACCCGCCGGGAACCGGACAGATGAGCACCCACTACAGCGGTAGCGTTTGCCGCTGAGGAACCAGCAGTCGAAGTACCTGACTCCGAAGAACCCGCCTCCAAAGAATCGGGCAGTAACTCTTCGGAAGCAAAGCCTCGAGCCGGAGGCACAATCGACAGCGCCGTGGTCGCAGGAAAACGACCGGAACGGATATCGTCCACCGTCGGAGCAAACTCATCGGTAGAAGACTCTGCCTGCGAGTCAGCCTGCTCCACTACAGGATCCACGTACTCGCCGCTCTCACGCAGGCGTGCACGGCGGCTAGGGTGACCGCCCGTCGAGTAGGCATCATCGAAAGCTGAAACCGCAGTGGTCTCTAAACCACGAGGGGACTGATTCTTCGTCATAGCCCCTCACCATCCCGAATGGAACGAATACACGCCATCGACGCGAGCATCAGAATGGTCATCTGAGCAATATCGAAGCTGTAGAAAATAAAGACGACGCAGCACGCGACCGGCACGCTATGCAGCCAGTACCCGGAGGTGGTCTTCACTCGTGCGCCGCCTGCTACAGTGCACACCTTGAAGAGCGCGAACAGCGCCAGACCCACGAAGCCGAAGCAGAACATCAGAGTCCACAGGTACCCCTGGGTACCCATTGACACGCCAATGCTCGGTTCCATACGCGGAGTGCCGTAACCAATAATCGGGGACTCCAAGGTCGCCTTCCAGGTGGCGCGGTAGAGCGCCGCACGGCCACCGGTGGAGTCAGAGTAGTCCTGACGACCCAGAATGTTATCCACGGTGCCCGACGCAAAGAGCGCCACAACCACAGCCGTAATCGCCGCAACACCCGTACCCACAGCACGCCAATTAGCCGCAAGGAACTGACGCAACAGTACGTACGTTGCGCTGATACCTAGACCAATGAACATGCCGCGGTTACTGGTCGCAATCGCAGGCACAGTAGAAAGCGCCATACCAATCAGCAACGCAATACGCAGCCAGATGGAATGCAGGCGAAGCAAGCACGCCAGCATCACCGGGGTGAGCAGAGTGTACGCCAGACCCCAACTATTCGCGTAGGGGAACGGCGCGGAGGGGCGAATATACGCCTCGGGAGCACCCCAAGGACGCTGAACCTCAGCCAGGGGAGGAAGCATGTAGTCGCGCACCAGCGGGTTCTGCATAAAACCAGAAGGCATGATGAAGCTCATCGGAGTACGCAGGCGGAACTCGGGGAAGAGAACACCACCGTACCCCAGAACAATCAGGGTCACCCACAGAGTCGCCAGACCGCCCAGCAGCCTATTGATGCTAATAGAGGCTCGCGCGTTGTAGTAGTACAGGGCGTAAATGCCGGCACTGAGAATATTTACAAAGCGTAGACCCCAACCAATAATGTCGGTCGAACGGGTCAGCGCAAGCGCCGCAACAACAACCCACACGCAGAATGCGCCCCACACCCACAGAGAACCGGGCACGCGCACATTACCTCGAATAATGAGGTAAAAAAGCATAATCGCTGCCAGTACCAGCGGTGCAATCTGAAGCACGCCCAAAGCCCACAGCGCCGGGAAGCCGTACAGCAACGCCAGCAGAGGCCAAGCGGGGAGCTTCTTCTGCGCCGTAGATACCGGACGGTTGCGCGCGCGGGCACGCAGAATACTGCTGGGCGGAGTACTATCCAATCCAGCAGAATCCTTCAGCGCCACAGGCGAAGTGCCCGGAGGGGAAAGAACGGAAGAGGAAACCATGTCTGTGCGATACCTGGTTAGAGACCTCGACCGGTCTTCTGGACGAGATCAAGAAGAGTAGCGGGCTTAATAACGCCGGTGGACACCACATACGCCGCCCACGCACGAAGCTGCTTGGGGTCGCGGCGCAGAGCGGCGCGAGCGTACGCGCGCGCCTCCTTGTTGTTGCCCAGAGAAGCCTGAGCGTAGGCAATCTGACCGGCAATACGTGCCAGGCCCTTGGGATCCTGCTCGAATTCAGGGAACTTACGCAGAATGTAGCTCAGACCGTCAACCATGGACTGCCACTTGCCGGAGAAGAAAGAGGGACGGTCCCAGAGCACCAGAATCAGCGGCTCGGGCACGCTCAGCACATCGCCGTGTCGGGTTGCGCGCAGCAGCAGGTCGTAGTCTTCACCGTAGGCGGCGGGCAGCTCCTCATCGACCAGGCCGATGCAGGCGGGCTTACCGTCAACGCCGAGCAGATCCTCGCGGGAGTACAGCATGGCGGAGGGGTGAATTTCGGTAATGCGCGAACGCAGGAAGTCTGCGAAGGTTGCGCGCTCGGGCGCCAGGCGCACGATATCCTGACCGCCGGAGCGGACGGTAATACCCGAAGAGATAGCGGCTGCTTCGGGGTTTTCGCGCCAGAGAGCGACCTGCTGGGTGAGCTTGGAAGGCATCCAGTAGTCGTCATCATCGCAGAAGCCAATCATCTCGCCGCTGGAGGCGATGATGCCGCTGTTGCGGCCGCCAGCCAGACCGCCGGAGCGGGTGTTGGAGACAATCTTCAGGGCACGGTTTTCGCCGACCTCAATGTCCTCGAGGCGGTCGGGCTCAACGCGGTCAAAGACAACAACAACTTCAACGAAACCGCGGTAGCTCTGCTCAAGGATGGAGCGGACAGCCACGCGCAGCAGTTCGGGGCGCTTGCCGTTGGTTGCGATAACGGCGGAAACAGCAGGGGTGCGAGAGGTGAAGTGCATCATTGGGATTCTCCTTACTCAGCGGAGGTCGCGAGGCTAACGTACTTGCGACGCATGGACAGCAGGACGGTTGCGGCATTAGCCAGAAGAAGCAGTGCGTAGACGATGACGAATACGGGGCCGAAGCCAACGAAAATGTAAATCCAGCAGAGGGTGCCAGCGTCCATGTGCAGGTTGATGAAGGAGCGCAGGGGACCACCGGTCGGCGGTGCCGCGGTCTTGCGGTTGTTGCGCAGCTGCTCAGCCAGAATCTGGCTCATGAAGTGACCTGCGGTCAGCGCGGTGAAAATCATCGGCATCGCAATGATCCAGCCGTTGAATGCGCTGGAGCCGGTAAAGGAGTAGTGCGCCGGGTACAGCAGGAAGGAGAGCAGGGTTGCCATGTGCACGGAAGGCACGCGGATGGAGTCGACCACGTGGTCGAGCCACTCACCGGCGGGGGAGGACGCGCCGGTCACGCGAGCAACCTGGCCGTCAGCGGAGTCCAGACCGTAACCGAGCGCGAAAAGCAGGGCAACGCAGATACCTACACCAACGCTGGGCGGGCAGGTAATCAGAACGATGATGCCTGCCGCGGAACATGCAGCGGAAATTGCGGTGACGCCGTTGGGGGTGATGCCCAGCGCAACAGCTGCC
Organism: Rothia sp. HMSC065B04; assembly: GCF_001812285.1. Taxonomy (NCBI): domain Bacteria; kingdom Bacillati; phylum Actinomycetota; class Actinomycetes; order Micrococcales; family Micrococcaceae; genus Rothia; species Rothia sp. HMSC065B04. Next base: position 655,077 of record NZ_KV808408.1, on the reverse strand, counting down.
GCAGCGAAGTAGCGTGCTACTCGGCGGTTGACCCAGCGGGTGTAGGCGGGAACGCCAATGCCGGGCTTCTGCGCTGCTTCAAGAGAGCGCAGGGTGTGAGAAAACTTCGCAGAAAATCCCGATGCGGGCGCGGAGTTCGGGGCGTGAGGTGCCTCAGAGGTGGACATGCACATTCCTTTTTAATCGGTGAGAGGAGTGAAGGAGAGTGAATTACTCCCTTTCGGGGTGGTTGCGAGAAAGTCCGGAAGTCTCGCACGCGAAAAAAGAGGTGGTTGGTCCCTTTTTTCACGTACACCACTATATAGATATTTTACAACGAGATGAAGTGCAACAGGGGGCGTGTGGTCAGGGTCAACAATTGTGTCGTAAAAACCCTCTGACAATGCGCTTTGGTGCAGATTTGCGGGATCCTTCGGGTAGGCTTGGTGTGCTGTTAGAGGGGGTTATCGGCGCTTTGTTCTCGTGAATTGTGGATTTAGAAAACATTTCTGAACATTGTGCAGAGAGGCACATGACAGAAGCACAAATAATGGGAATAAATGATGCAAAAAACACGGAAAAGTGGGGAATATACGCAAATGGGGTTTGATTTCCTGAATCATTCAGAAAATCAAACCCCATTTAGCTGAGATTATCTAGAAGGTATTAGTTCCTTCGAGACTGCATCGGAACGCGGGTTCCGACTCCGTTATTGACGATGCGTCGCTCGCCCTGGCCGGCTGCCGCGTTGTTCGCGTTGTCGACCACGGGCTGCTCAGCCTCGTGTGCGGCGGGAGCATCCGCCTCCTTGTCGCCTTCCTTCTCGGCGGGCTGCTCAGCAACCGGTGCCTTGGAGGTAGCCTGCAAATCGAAGCTCACATTCGGGCGAACGTTACGTCGGCTAATGCCCGGGTGAACCTCAACAGCGATGAGGTTCTCACCAGCCTTCAGCTGAGAAGCCGGAACGGTGAAGGTCACCGGAGTCTTCTGAGCCGTAGCGGTATCAATCGAGCTCGATGCAATCGCGCTATTCCACAGCTTTCCACGAGTGTCAAAGTTGGAACGACCAACCTCTTCACCGTTGACACCCACCGCAATAGCGTCATCCGCGTAAGTGGTCAGCACGAGATCACGGCTGGCCTGCTCACGAGTGAGCTGGATGGTGGTGTAGGCGTAGATATTGTGGCGGGAACGCACGAGCGGAACCTTAACGGAGGGGTTGAGGTTACCAGTACCGACCCCAATCGGGGTCTTGCCGGTCTGCCATGCTTCCTGCGCAATATCTTCCAGGCTGAAGTGGAAGTTGTACTTCCAACCGTACTTACGGTTGGGAGCCTGGGTAGAGACCATGTACTTCCAATCCGAGGCGTAGGGCAGAACAATCTGGTCCTTAGCGGCTTCTTCCTTCGGATTCTCAGGCTTGGGATCGGCGGGCTTAGGCTCCTCAACCTTCGGGTCCGGATCCTGGACCTTCGGTGCCTCAGTAGTCGCTTCTGCACTCGGGGTAGCGCTTGCCGAAGCACTGGGGTCAGCGCTCGCGGTCGGGTCAGCAGCTGCAGTCGGATCCACACTTGCCGTCGGGTCAGCGGTAGGAGTCTCGGTTGCGGTCTCCGTGGGGGTAGGAGTCGGGCGAACCGGAGCTACCTGAACCGGAGTGGATGCAGAGTAGTTATCCGAGCTGTCCACTGCACGCACAAAGTAACGTGCGTTATCGGTGTGGTCAATCTCGAACTTCGTACCCGAAGTGCTAGCGATAACTCGGTCGTCACGCAGAATCTGGTAGCGGACACTACCGGTATCCTGCACGGCATCCCAGGTCAGAACGTCCTTATCGTCCTTCAGCTCAACCTTCAGGTTCTGCGGGGTAGGCGGAGGAGCCACATCGCGAGCCTCAAAGCGCGCAAAACCGACGGTATCCTGAGTACCGTGAACACCCAGCGAACGGTGAATATCGCCGCCAACCCACAGGGTGCCCTTCGAATCCACGAAAGACTCCCAGATACCGAATCCGTGGTCACCCTTAATAGCAGGGGAGAACTCCGGCAGCATCTTACCGCTGTCCTTATCGAAAGCAGCAACCAGCTTGACCGAGTGAATCACGCTCGAACCGCCCACGGGGGTCCGCTTGTTACGCGAATCCTGGTAGAGGAAGTCGCCGCAGTGGCAGGCGCCGTAGATGGTGTTACCGTGCAGGTGCAGATCCTGGAAGTCTCCACCATCGCGGGTAATCGCGGTGTAGGTGGGGGTCAAGGACGCCTTATCGTAACGAGAGATGAGGTGCTCGGTACCGCCCACCCAGACGCCGGTACCGGCATCCTGGACGTCGAACTGGAAACCCCAAATTTTGGTTTCATTACGCAGGTCAGAGACATTAGCGCCGGCAGGAATCTCAGAATGCTGGTACGCCCACGGGCTGCCCTTCTGCATATGCTGAGTAATATCAGCCACGCGGTAGGCAAGGCCGCCGTTGAGCCAGGTGAAGTAACCGGCTACGTAAACATGAGAGTTATCAGCGGAGGCGCTAATACCGTTGACAGTACCGTTGAACACCTGGCGCCAGTTACGGTCTATACTCACAATACCGGGCACACCGTTAGAAGGCTCGCCCAACTTAAAACGGGCAATATTGCGCGAATACGCCTCACCCGCCTTTTCACTTTCATAAATGTGGGTAAAGGTGCCGCCAATATACACGTAGTCACCCTGACGGTGAATGGTCTTCACCGTCATGACCTCGGTACGAATGCGATCTTCGACTTTAACCTGGGCCCATTCAGGGGCAACTTCACCGGTCGTAGCGTCAACAACGACGAAGCTCTCATGCTTCTTACCGTTAACCAGGGTAAAGGTGCCGCCAACCGCCAGACGATTATTCGGCAGAGCCTCAACAGCCTTCACCTGACCATTAACAGTCAGCTTGAAGTCGCGGCGCAACTCGCCGGTTTCCGGGTCAAAAGCAGCAATATTAGATTGCGCAACATGCTCACCGGTAGAGGACTCAAGGTACTCGAAGTCGCCGCCAATAAACACGCTGGAGGTGCCGTTGCCGTGATCGACCTCGGTGATGGCCTCAACATAGGTGTTCATCTCGCCGGTTTTACCGGAGGCGGTCTTAGCACTGGTGCGCCAGCGCCAATCCGCCGAACGGCTACTGGGCAGGGCACGACGAGCGCTCGCCTGAGTACCGGAATCCGGGATAGCGCCCAGATGCAAATCGTTCTGGGTCAGCTTCGGGCGCAGGAACATCTGGGTGTAACCGAAAGAGGTTTCACCTTTGCTTTCCTTGCCGTAGATGTAGGAGTTCTGCGCGTCGGTCATCGCCGGCTCAGAGCCATCCTGCGAAATGGGAGCGTTCGCACCGTAACGGAAGCCCATACGGTAATCCTGCGAGGCCATTTCCTCAAAGAGCATCGTCCTGAAGCCGTAGTTCTGGCCGCCCAGCATATGGTCCTGCCACTCGCCGTTAAGCCAGTCCCTGCGGCCATTCTCGTCGTAGGAAGAGAACTCGCTAGGGTTCGTGACGACCGCGTTAGACCAGACAGCGTTCGAACGCAGAGCCCAGGTCCACTCGGAGGTCTGACGGCGCTCCACCGTCGCCTCCTGCCACTTAGTGCCAGAAGTGTTTACAGCGCGACGGAAACGGTAACCATCGGACAGCTGATCGGGGCGGGTGCCGTTGAGCAGCTGAGAAATAGTGGTACCCGAAAGCTGAATCGGGGTCTTTGCGGCGGGCAGGGAGCTCAGAGGCTTGCCCTGCTCGAGAGTCAAACCGGACGATGCGGGGGCGGCATCACTGTAGAGCTGGGAGGTGTCGCCCTGACCTTCGTAGTTTTCGGTCCAGCCATCGCGGCCCTCACCAATCTTGACCCAACCGCCACCATCAGTTTCCTGATCGCAGTAGAACTGGGTAGGCTGGCTCATCGCGGGAGTGTACAGCCAGTAGGCGCCGCTCTTTGCCTCGGGGTTAGCCTGCTTGGCTTCCCAACAGCTGGCGGCAGCACGCTCGGAGGTCGTGCCATTGTAGAAAGCAGAGTCCCTTTTTTCCGCAGTCTGTTCGACAGCGGTACTCGGCGTAATAGCGGGGATAGCTACGGGCAAAGCCAAAGCCGTAGCAATGCTCAAGCAAAGAGTTGAGCGGGTTATAGCAGAACGTGAAAAGCCGGAGCCCGTCATGCCAAGGTGGGCTTTCATAATATCTCCAAATGAATGCCAAGAAATGTTATCGAGTGCGCATCAACATTAATGCGCTATGGATGATAATGCGCGGGTTCCAGCGAATCATAACTGGAAACCGGCATCTTTAATTAGACCCTAGCAATCAGGATTGTTCGGGAAATCATGGGTCGCAATCTTCCACTGACCATCGACCTGAACGAGGGTGTAAATATTGAGTGAACGCTTAGGAGAATTGTCATCCTTAACGGGCTGATTATTCTCGTCATAGATCTTCACCGAGGAAGAATCCATGCATACTTCCAGCATGCGCGCGGGCTGACCCTTGTACTGAGTTTCAGTCATACGGGGAGTGCCCACCACAGTGGAAGAACCTTCGTAGTGCCAGCCAGCCAGTGCGTATTCGGAAGCCTGCACGGCAAACTCAGCGGCAGCGGAATCCACAGCTACCGCCTCGATGGAGCGAATCGTCTCATCATCGAGAACAGCACGCGCCTGCTCAACGTTCTGCTGCTCGGCCTCTTCATCGCTACTCGGATCAGCGGTACGCTCGGGAGAAGGAGCTGCGGAAGGAGCCGCCTTGACCTTGGTCAGAATGGTCTCAAAAGAGTTAACCAGTTCGGTAGTCTTCTTAACTTCTTCAGCGTCAACGGGCACGGAAGAAGCGTTCTTCATTTCCTCAGCGCCAGTGTAAATCTCTTCAAGCTTCTGACCGTCAGAAGAAGTAGCCTCAGCATTTGCCTTGGGAGATGCCTCACCCGAAGCCTCAGCGGATGCAGAAGCGGTGCCCTGCTCAGAAACCTTAGGGGAAGCGCTCGAAGACTGAGCGGAAGAAGCGTGTGCAGAAGCGGAAACACTTGCGGAAGCAGAAGCGGAAGAAGAGCTATCGGAGCTCGGGTTTTCAGTAGCGCAACCGCTCAGAACCAGGGCGGATACCGCAACGGTGCCCAGGGTGCCCAGAAGCCGGGACCGGGAGGACTGCTTGAAGAATGATGACATAGGAAGCCTCTTTAGTGGTTGGAGTGAGAATGACTATATTCCGGAAGATAATACCTCGCACAATGGCAAAGCACCTAAAGGCTAACACGCAAAGCTGGGAAAACACTTAGACCCGCAAAAATAACGTTTTTATAAATGATGAGAATAAGCCCTAAATAATGCTCTATTTTTGCCCGAATGGAAGATAAATATATATCTCTGAATGAAAGAACCTTCATGTAAATGAATGAAATAGATTCACATTGTGCAAAAAAGTCCCGGGCTGGTCATGAACCAGCCCGGGACAATAGGGCGAACATCACTAAAATTCTTTGTCACAAAAGTGGATATTGCCCTGATGAGGGGTTATGCTGCCTGGACAGCCTCGGTACTTGCCGAATAGTTATCTGCAGTATCTACCGCGCGCACATAATAGCGGGCGCCATCGCGGTGATCCACCGAATAGCTCGTACCCGTAACCGTCGCAATAGGACGATCATCGCGCAGAACCTGGTACTTCACCCTGCGCTCGGAAATACCCGACCACGTCAGCTGATCCTTGGAACCGTTCGTCGTGACCTTCAGATCGCTCGGGGGAGCCGGAGGGGTCACATCACGAGGAGCATAACGCGCGAAGCCAATAGTCGGCTGTACGCCATTAGCGCCCAGCGACTTACGGATATCGCCACCAACCCACAGGGTGCCCGTGGAATCCACGAAGGACTCCCACACACCGTATCCATACGCGCCGTTCATAATCGGTGCGAACTCCGGCAGCATCTTGCCGCTGTCCTTATCGAACGCAGCTACCAGGCGAATGGTCTGAGCATTAGTCGCGTTCTCCCACTCCGAATAGACAGTGTCTGCGCCCTGGAAGAGGAAATCGCCGCAGTGGCACGCACCGTAAATAGTGTTGCCGCTCAGGTGCAGATCCTGGAAATCGCCACCCTCACGAGTAATCGCACTGTCCGTGCGGCGCATCGAGCTTTTCTCGTAACGGGTAATCATATGCTCGGTGCCACCCACCCAGACGGAGGAACCAGCATCCTGAACATCGAACTGGAAGCCCCACATCCTGCGCTCGTTTTTCAAATCCCAGGTTTGGGCATTCTTGGGGGTATACGAAGGACGGTGGTGCCAAGCTACCGGGTTCGTGCTACTGCCTTGCATATGAGCGAGACGGAACGCCTCCTGGTTATTCAGCTGGGTGAAGTAACCAGCGACGTACACATCGGCATTGCCCTCAGAAGCGCTCACGCCGTTAACTGTGCCATTAAAGACCGGACGCCAGTTCCAGTCCACCTCACCGTTGCTCAACTTAATGCGAGCCAGGTTCCTCGCATACGCGTAGGTGGGGGAGGTCTGGCCCTTCAAGTGAGTGAAGGAACCACCAATGTACAGGTAGCCATCACGCACGTGCAGGGTCTTAATCTGTACCGGTACGGAAGCAATGCGGCTAACCACGCGGATATCCCAGTCCTTAGCAACCTGACCGGTCTGCGGATCCAGAATTACAAAACCGTTGTAGTACTCGCCGTTCACCTGGTCGAAAGAACCACCCACAGCAAGCAGGCCGTTCGGCAGAGCCTCAACCGACTTCACCTGACCGTTAATCTTCGGGCGGAAGGAACGGCGCAGCTCGCCGGTACCCACCTCGTAACCAGCCAAGAAAGCCTGCTCAACCTTCTCGCCGCTTGCCGACTCAACATACGCGAAATCGCCACCGGTAAAGACAGTGCCACCGACCTCGGTGATCGCCTCAACCTGGGTGTTCATCTCGCCGTTCTTACCGGTTCCGGTATCAGCGCTGGTACGCCACTTCCACTTCTCGGAGTAGCTATTGGGTAGCGCGCGGCGGTTACTTGCCGCAGCGCCCTGCTGGCCATAATCATGCAGACCCTTAGCCACCAAATCGTTCTGAGTCACCTTCGGGCGCAAGAACATCTGAGTAAATACCAGGGGAGTGGTCGAATCATCCGCCGGGCGGTAAATATACGCCGAAGGACGGTTCATCAGGTAGGTCTCGGTCCACCATGTAATCTTAGCGTTGCGACCGTAGGTGAAGCCCAACTTGTAGCCCTGCGATGCCTTCTCTTCGAAGTTCAGGGAACGGAAGTCATCAGAATCATGGGTGAAGATGTTACCAGCCACCTGACCACGGTTGGCGTAGTCATAACGGTTACTGTACTGCCAGGTGTTTTTGACCGAAATATTTGACCAGAACATCTTCGAACGCAAAGTCCAAGTCCATTCGGTACTGGAATCACGGTGAGCCTTAAAATCCTGCCAGGTAGTGCCCTCAACGTTCATCGCGCGATGGAAACGCACGCCATCGGGCAAATCCTGCGGACGGGTACCGTTCAGTAGCGCGTTCACGGTCACGCCGGAGAGCTGCACCGCATCAAAGCCGGTCGGGTTCTTATACAGCTGATCGGCATTACCGCGACCGTAGTAGTTCTCAGTCCAGCTCTCACGACCGCGGCCAATCATAACCCAGCCGCCGCCATCAGTTTCCTGATCGCAATAGAACTGCTCAGGAGCACTCATCGCAGGGGTGTACAGCCAGTACGCGCCGCTCTTGCCACGCGGATTATTCTGCTTAACCTCCCAGCAGCTCGCAGCCGCGCGCTCGCTCGACGAACCGTCATAGTAGCGTGCATCAGCAGCCTGCGCGCCCGAAGCAATCGGACCCAAAGAAGCCGCAACCATCGCAAAAGAAGCAGCCGCCGCACCCAAAGCACGGGACCCGGAGCGAGAAGCTACGCGAGAGCCCTCAGAAGCGGAGGAAGCAGCACCCTGCGCGCGCCCTCCACGCGTGAACGGAAGAAAATTCATTTGTCTCTCCTAGAGACCTCAACCGGCACACAGCAGAAAACTGCAATTCACACAGCAACACCCACCCCACACAAGGCACAGCATAGTGACCAGGCATCGGGGTAAGGGGGAAGCGTTATGAACTGCGCTAACAGCGAGTCTGTAGCCGGAATCAGTGAGTGTAGTTATCGGAAATTGAATGAATACGCCCCACCCCTCACGCACGAAGCCAACAGTGGCAACGCACCCGTACGAAGCGGAACGCTAAAAATCTGTGAAGTTTCCTCTGTCGTACCAACAGCGAAGAAACACCACAGATCAAGATTCAGCCCATCATCGGAAAGGACGGAAGCAACCCATCCGACGCAATGAATCCCAACCCATCATAGCCGCCACAGGGGCGAAGAGATAGCAAACTGGGAAAACCGGACCGAACCAAAACTATAGAGGGCATACACCCCGGGTGCACCGCCGCCTGATTCGGACCCCGCAAACCCTGCAGAGCCCGAACCAGGCGGCGGCTCAAAGAAACTAGATCAACAATCTGACCTAAGCCTGAGCAGCTCCCGTGGAAGCCGAGAAGTTCTCAGACGCATCGATGGAACGCACATAGTAGCGAGCGCCATCAGTATGCTCAACCTCGTAGCTGGTGCCCGAGACCGTAGCAATCACACGGTCATCACGCAGCACCTGGTAGCGAGCACCGCTCTCACGAACACCAGACCAAGACAGCTTATCGGTCGAGCCATCACGCTGAACCGACAGATTCGACGGAGTCGACGGGGCGGTCACATCGCGAGGAGCAAAACGAGCAAAACCGACAGTGCGCTGCTCACCATTAGCACCCAGCGAACGGTTGATGTCGCCACCAACCCACAGGTTGCCGCGAGAATCCACGAAGGACTCCCAAACACCGTAGCCGCTAGCGCCCTTCAGAACCGGGCTGAACTCGCCGATGACTTCGCCGCTATCCTTATCGAACGCTGCGACCAGGCGCATACGGTGAACCGCCTTCGATTCCTTCCAATACGTGTGGTAGCCGGTCGAACCCTCGAAGAGGACATCACCGCAGTGGCACGCACCGTAAATGGTGTTACCGCTCAGATGCAGATCCTGCCAGTCGCCACCGTACTTAGAGATAGACGAAGAAATACGGCCGTAACCGTTCTTCGAGTAGTTCGCAATCAGGTGGTCAGCGCCGCCAGTCCACACGGTCGAACCAGCATCCTGAACATCGAACTGGAACGCGTACACAATACGGTCAGTAATGTTCAGCTTCAGCGACGGCTCCCACTCCCACCTAATGTTCGAAGCATCCGAGCCGTTCAGAGCAGCCAGGCGGAAAGCACGCTGGTTATTCAGCTCAGTGAAGTAACCCGCAGCGTGAACAGTGGAATTATCGGAGGCAGCAGTAATGCCGTTGACCGTACCGTTGAAGTTCGGGCGCCAGTTCCAGTCCACCGCACCGTTCGAAAGCTTAATACGAGCGGCACCACGCGAGTAAGCGTACGCCTTAGACGTATTGCCCTTCACATGGGTGAAGTTACCGCCAATGTACAGGTAACCGTCCTGAACCAGCAGGGTCTTCACCTGAACTGCATCGCCATTACGGCGCTGAATCTGAAGATCCCACGTGCGGTCGATCTGGCCGGTGGTTGCGTCCAGAATGACGAAGTGGTTGACCTTCTCGCCGTTAACCTCGGTGAACTCGCCACCAACTGCCAGGCGGTTATTCGGCAGAGCCTCAAGAGCCTTAATCTGACCGTTGAAAGTCGGACGGAAAGAGCGAACCAGTTCGCCCGAATCCACGTTATAGCCCGCCAGGTACGACTGGTCCACGCGCTCGCCACCAGCCGACTCCACATACTTGAAGTCGCCACCGGTGAAGACGGTGTCGCCCACCTGAGTAATAGCCTGAACGTAGGTGTTCATCTCGTTCTTCTTGCCGGTGCCAGTCTGCTCACTGGTGCGCCAACGAACGGGCATCGTGTAGCTATTCGGCAGAGCACGACGGTTGCTAGCGGCAGAGCCAGAACCAATCTGCGAGAAGTTCAAGTCACGCTGAGTCAGCTTCGGACGCAGGAACACCTGAGTAAAGGGGATGGAGTAACCAGCGGAACCACGCTTCTGGTAAATGTATGAATCCGGATTCTCATTACCGAAGTTCACCAGCGCACCGTACGCAAAACCAATCTGGTAGCCCTGGTTCGGGTTCGCGAAGAAACGAACAGAACTGGTGGTAATACCCGGAGCCATCTCCGAAGCATGACGACCCATATGAGCGGTGCGGTTAATACCGGCACCGGTGAACTTCACGGTGCCCCAACGCTGACCGTAGCTCATCGCCCAGGTCCACTGCTCAGTCTGAGGACGCTGAACATAAACGTTCTGCCACTGGGTGCCCCTTGCATTGTGGGCACGGTGCAGGCGCATGCCGTCGGGAAGGTCCTGAGGCTTAATGCCGTTCAGCAGGGCATCGACAGTGTTTGCGGGAAGCTGGACGGGAGTAAAAGCGGAGGGACCCGTGGGGTTCTGATGCAGCTGGTTCGGGTCGCCGGTGCCGTTGTAAGACTCGGTCCAACCCTCACGACCGCGACCAATCATGACCCAGCCGCCGCCATCAGTTTCCTGATCGCAGTAGAACTGCGCCGGGCCGCTCATCTGCGGGGTGTACAGCCAGTAAGTGCCAGAGGAGGCGGAAGGATTAACCTGCTTGACCTCGTAACAGGAAGCAGCCGCCTTATCGCTGCTGGAACCGTCATGGGTTCCGGTCGCAGCCGAGGCGGGAGTAGTAGGAGTAAGAGGTGCCGCAGTAAAAGCAGTACCAAAAGCGAGTGCGAAAGCACCCCACTTCTTAGCAGACCATGAATGGGCATGGCGCTTTTCAGCGGGTTTGTTCGTGTATGTGGTTGTCATATGCGTCTTTCTGATGCGACGTTCCGGAAGAAACATCGAAAGATACGGTGAATTTAGCGCACTAGAAAAACCGCAGTAAATACTGAAAACCTGAGGTTGGTTGGAAGAGGTAAACAGAATCCGGAAGGGGATATACTGTCTGGTTTTTCTCTAAGTGTTAATGATTAGGGTACAGGATTAAGCTGTGAAAATAATGGTGCACAAAGTGCAAAGATGCCCGTGGATGTGTGATTTGCACCCCATGTGATGAACGTTGTGGCACAGGAACGGACACGGAAGAAAACCATACTCAAATATCACCCACGAAAGCGACAACCGAGTGCAAAAAGGAATATATTCCATCACAGAGAATACAAGAGAAAAATGCCAGAAAAAGCAGACAAGTCATACAATGGAAAAGCCGCAAAAAAACACCCCAAAACGCACAAAAAGCACCATGAAATAAAGGCAAATTCACTCGGACGCCCCAAACCGGCACCGCCCAATACCGACCATCCATAGCAGCCCTCCACCAGCTCAACCGCCGCAAGCGAAGACCCCAGACTCAGGAGAACCCGTGAGCACCACCCGAAAAGCTACCGCACAGCCCCTCGAGGCACCCCTGCACCCCCTCCTGAACACCCTCAACCAACTCAGCAGCTGGGCCGCGATCCGTACCGCCGCCTCCGCACAGCCCACCGAACGTAGCGCACGCACCCTCATCGGCGCCGTCGCCGGAACCCACGCCGCGCTCATTGCAGACATCTCCACCGCAGTACGCGATACCACCGCCGAAGCGCTCAGCCTCATCATCGCCCCCACCGACCGTCAAGCAGAAGACCTCGCCGCAGCCCTGCGCTCCTACCTGCCCGCCGCAGACATCGCGCTCTTCCCCGCCTGGGAAACCCTGCCCCACGAACGCCTCTCACCGCGCTCCGACACCGTAGGCCGCCGCCTGCAGGTACTGCGCGCCATCACCGGGAACACCACCCGCCCCCAGGTCGTCATCGCACCCGTGCGCGCCGTCATCCAGCCCATCGTCACCGGCATCGAAAAGCTCGAACCCGTACACCTGGTCCGCGGTGAAGAATACCCCTTCAAAGACGTAGTACGAGGACTTAACGACGCCGCCTACTCCCGCGTAGACCTCGTCGCCAAGCGCGGCGAGTACGCGGTGCGCGGCGGCATTATCGACGTTTTCCCGCCCACCGCAAACACCCCCGTACGCCTCGAATTCTTCGGCGACGAACTCGACGAAATGCGCCACTTCTCCGTCGCCGACCAGCGCACCCTCAGCGGGGGAGAGGAACTCACCGAACTCACCCTGCTGCCCTGCCGCGAACTGCTTATCACCCCCGAGGTGATGAGCCGAGCCGCACGCCTGAAGGCAGACTACCCGGCAGCCGCATCCATGCTTGAGAAGATTGCGGGCGGAATCTACGTCGAAGGCATGGAATCGCTCACCCCTCTACTCATCGAATCCATGACCACCCTCACCGAGCTGTTGCCGGCAGGGTCCATGATTATCAATGTCGAACCCGAACGCGTGCGTGCCCGCGCCGAAGACCTCGTCGCCACTAACGAAGAATTCCTCGCCGCCGCCTGGGATACCTCCGCAGAAGCCGACGCCGTAGCACCCATCGACCTGGGTCAGCTGCGCATGAGCGACAGCGGCTTCCGCACCATCGACCAAACCACCGCGCAGGCGCTCGAAGCCAAGCTCAGCTGGTGGGAAATCACCGAACTCGTCACCGACGCAGACCTGCTCGAAGATGCCGCCGGGGCTCTCCAGAGCCAGAGCATCGCCGACGCCATCGAAGACGGAATCGACACCTACACCGTCAACGCCGCCCCCGCAACCGCATTCAACGGCTCCGTCGAACGCATGCTCAGCCAGGTCGGCGAACTCATCCAGAAGCAGTGGACCGTCCTCGCCCTCACCAACGGCCGCGGCTCCACCGACCGCCTCATCGACCTCTTCCACTCCGGCGAAGGGGCACCCGCCGTACCCGCAGCCCGCCGAACCAGCCTCGAGGAGGACCCCGCAGGCGACCTCGAACACGGCATCGTCGAGGTTTGCGAGGCACCCGCCTCCGCAGGCTTCCTCATCGAGGAGGCGAAGCTCGCCGTCTTCACCGAAGCCGAACTGCTTGGCCGCCGCGGAACCTACGCACCCCGAGGCGCCACAGGACAGAAATTCAAAACGCGCCGCCGCCGCAATGCGGTTGACCCGCTCGCACTGAACCCCGGCGACTACGTGGTGCACGAGCGTCACGGCATCGGCAGGTTCGTCGAGATGACCTCCCGCCCGGTGGCTGGTGCATCCCCGGTCAACGGCGTGCAGCCCATGAAGGAATACCTGGTCATCGAGTACGCCCCCACCAAGCGTGGCGGCGCACCCGACCGACTCTTCGTGCCCTCCGACCAGCTGGATCTGATTTCCAACTACGTGGGTGGCGAGAACCCGAGCCTGTCCAAGATGGGCGGTAGCGACTGGGCTAAGACCAAGTCCCGCGCTCGCAAAGCCGTCAAGGAAATCGCTGCTGACCTGGTGAAACTCTACTCGGCTCGCCAGGCATCGCGCGGTCACGCCTTCGCAGCAGACACTCCCTGGCAGCGAGAGCTGGAAGAATCCTTCCCCTATAACGAGACTCCGGACCAGCTCACCGCCATCCACGAGGTGAAGGAAGACATGGAGAAGGAAATCCCCATGGACCGCCTCATCTCCGGCGATGTGGGCTTCGGCAAAACCGAGGTCGCCGTACGTGCCGCATTCAAGGCGGTGCAGGACGGCAAACAGGTTGCCGTACTCGTACCCACGACCCTGCTCGCGCAGCAGCACTACGAGACGTTCAGCGAGCGCTTCTCGGGATTCCCCGTGAAGATTCGCGTGCTCTCCCGCTTCCAGAAGGCGAAGGAAACCCGCCAGATTACCGAAGAAATCGCATCCGGCGCGGTGGACGTGGTGATCGGTACCCACCGCATCCTCTCGGACAGCGTAGTGTTCAAGGACCTGGGCCTGGTCATCATTGACGAGGAACAGCGCTTTGGCGTGGAGCATAAGGAAAAGCTCAAGCAGATGCGCACCAACGTGGACGTGCTCGCCATGAGTGCTACCCCGATTCCGCGCACCCTGGAAATGTCGCTAACCGGTATTCGCGAGACCTCCACCCTTGCCACCGCGCCGGAGGAACGCCATCCCGTGCTGACCTTCGTTGGTCCGCGCACCGACAGCCAGATTACTGCCGCAATCCGCCGCGAGCTCATGCGTGAAGGACAGGTTTTCTTCGTGCACAACCGCGTGGCTGACATCGACGATGTTGCCGCGGAAATCGGCAAGCTCGTGCCGGAGGCGCGCATCGCCACCGCCCACGGCCGCATGAGTGAATCGCGCCTGGAGCAGATTATTGTGGACTTCTGGGAGCGCCGCTTTGACGTGCTGGTGTGCACCACCATCGTGGAGACCGGCCTGGATATTTCGAACGCGAACACCCTCATTGTCGACCACGCCCAGAACTACGGTCTGAGCCAGCTACACCAGCTGCGTGGCCGCGTGGGTCGTGGCCGCGAGCGCGCCTACGCCTACTTCCTGTACCCGGTGGATAAGACCCTCGGCGAGATTGCGCACGAGCGTCTGAAGGCGGTGGCGACCCACAACGAGCTGGGCGCTGGCCTGCAGCTTGCGATGAAGGACCTGGAGATTCGCGGTGCCGGCAACCTGCTCGGTGGCGAACAGTCCGGTCATATTGCCGGTGTCGGTTTTGACCTGTACCTGCGCCTGGTCGGTGAGGCTGTCGCAAACTACCGCGGCGAGAAGGAAGAGCGCGAGGTCGAAACGAAGATTGACCTGCCCGTCAACGCGCATATTCCGCACACCTATATTGATTCTGAGCGTCTGCGCTTGCAGGCGTACCGTCAGATTGCTGCCGCCGATACCGAAGAGAAGATTGCGGAGGCTCGCGAGGAGCTGGTCGACCGTTACGGCGAGCTGCCGGAGGCGGTCGAGAACCTGCTTGCCGTGGCGACGGTGCGCATGCACGCCCGTGCCGCCGGTATTCATGAGCTGGTGGTGTTGGGACCGAAGGTTCGCGTGGTAACCGCTACGCCGCTGCCGGAGTCCCGCCAGATGCGTCTGAAGCGCGTGTACCCTGGCTCCACACACGCCCAGCCGAAGGGTATGGACACCTGGCTGACGCTGGTTCCGCGCCCGAAGACCATGCCGGTGGGCGGTAAGGACCTGGTGGATGGCGCGATGCTGCAGTGGGCTGAGAAGTTCATTAACTCGATTTACTCGGAGAAGCCGCAGGCTCTCGAGGAGTAGAGACATACAGGGGTAGGCGCCGCCCAGTCATATCGGGCTGCCGAACCATGATGCCGAACCATGAAGATGCTCGCCGTGCAAATTGCCACAATATGGCACATCTGCACGGCGAGTGCGTTTGCCCCGTAGGGGCGGCATAGCTCACAATTAAGGCATGACTTCAACGGTGAACTATGCATCTCAGCGAATTGTAATTATTGGTGGTGGCCCCGGCGGCTACGAGGCAGCGATGGTGGCTGCCGCATCCAACGCGGACGTGACTCTGATCGAACGCAATGCCATTGGTGGCTCCGCCGTTCTGACTGATGTTGTGCCCTCTAAGACCCTGATTGCTACGGCGGATATGATGACCCGCTTCTCCGAGGCGGGTAGCTTGGGCATTGAAAACACGAAGGGTAAGGCGCCGCAGCTTCGTGTTGATATGGACCGCGTGAACCGCCGAGTCCGCGACCTGGCCCAGCAGCAGTCCGCCGACATTAAGCGTGCCCTGGCTTCTGCTGGCGTGAAGATTATTCACGGTACCGGTAAACTCCTTGACCGCCACACTGTCCAGGTGACTGATGAGGCGGGTCTGGTCTACCCTCTGCACGCGGACTTTGTGCTGTTGTCGGTGGGTACGCATCCGCGTGAAATGGCGACCGGTATGCCCGATGGCGAGCGCATTCTGACCTGGACTCAGCTGTACAACCTCTCCGAGGTTCCCGAGGAGCTGATTGTGATTGGTTCGGGTGTGACCGGTGCGGAGTTCGCGTCGGCGTATAACGGTCTGGGTTCTAAGGTGACCCTGGTGTCTTCGCGTGACCGTGTGCTTCCCGGTGAGGACGAGGACGCAGCTCGCGTGCTGGAGGACGTCTTTGAACGTCGCGGTGTGCGAGTGATGCCGCGTTCCCGTGCGGCTGCTGTTGAGCGTACTGAGGACGGCTCCGGCGTTATTGTGACTCTGTCGGATGGTCGTAAGGTTTCTGGCACTCACTGTCTGGTTGCTATTGGTTCGATTCCGAACACTGAAGATTTGGGCCTGGAAGACGTCGGTGTTGAGCAGACCCCGAGCGGTCATATTAAGGTGGACGGTGTGTCCCGTACGAGCGTGAACAGCATTTACGCCGCCGGCGACTGCACGGGCGTGTACCCGCTGGCTTCTGTGGCTGCGATGCAGGGCCGTATCGCTATGGCGCACATTCTCGGTGATGCGGTGCGCCCGTTGCGTACCGATAAGGTTGCCGCGAACATCTTCACCTCCCCGGAGATTGCGACTGTAGGCGTGAGTGAGAAGGACCTTGCCGAAGGCGCCTACCGCGGTGATGCGGTGACCCTGCAGCTGGGCACGAACCCGCGCGCGAAGATGATGGCGATGCGCGACGGCTTCGTGAAGATTTTTGCTCGCCGCCACTCCGGCACCGTCATTGGTGGCGTGGTGGTTGGTCAGCGTGCTTCCGAGCTGATTTACCCCATTGCCCTGGCGGTGGAGAAGAAGCTCGCGGTGGATGACCTGGCGGATACCTTCACGGTCTACCCCTCGCTCTCGGGCTCTATTGCTGAGGCTGCACGTAAGCTGCACACTCGCGGTCTGTAGGCATCAACCTGTTAGGTGCTGAGCTGGGCGTTCCCCGCCTGGTGCAGCATCCCGGAACAGTATAAAAGCGGTGGGGGTCGCCTCCTGAATTCCTTAGATTCAGGAGGCGACCCCCACCGCTTTGCTGTAGAGACGCCTTAGCCCCTGCGAAGTTTTACTTCGTGGTGCTGACGGCGTTCATATCCACGTCACGGGTTTCGTGAGTGAGCAGGATGAAGACAACACTCAGGATCGAGGCGAATGCCAGGTAGCCGCCCACTGCAGCCACACCGTAGGAAGTGTTCAGCCAAACAGCCACGAACGGGGTCAGTGCCGCACCGAGGATGGACGCCACGTTGTAGGCGATACCGCTGGCGGTGTAACGCACGTTAGTGGGGTACAGCTCCGGCAGGTATGCGGACATGGAACCGAAGGACAGACCCATCAGGCACATACCGATAAAGATGAAGAGGGTAACCACAGCGGCGTTTGCGTTCGCGCCGGTACCAACAACGGAGGGGGAGATGAACAGACCGAAGGACAGACCGAAGACAGCCATCGCGATGGTGGTCCACAGCTGCTGGGTGCGGCGGCCGTACTTGTCAGCCAGCCAACCCGAGATCGGAATGAAGATCGCGAAGCCAATAATGGAGATCAGCTGAATGATCAGGAACTCGCGGTAGGGGATCGCTAGGCCGCCCTTATCCGCCTTGCCGATACCGTAGGAGAGGACCCAAGCGGTCATCAGGTAGAACAGCACGTAGCATGCCACCATGATGAAGGTGCCCTGAATCATGGGCCACCAAGCGACCTTGAACGCCTCAACGAGCGGGGTCTTAACCTTCTCGTTGTTAGCGGCAGCCTTGGCGAAGACGGGGGTCTCCTCCAGCTTGAAACGAACGTACAGGCCAACAGCGACCATCACGATGGACAGCAGGAACGGAATACGCCAACCCCAAACGAGGAAGGGGTGATCCAGGTTCTTGGCGTCGGTTGCGGAGTTGAAGGTAATCCAGCTGGTCAGCAGCAGCATGAAGCCGTTTGCAAGGACGAAGCCGATGGGGGCACCCAGCTGAGGCCACATGGCGGCGCGGGCACGCTTGCCGTCCTCAGCGTATTCGCTGGCGAGCAGTGCCGCGCCGGACCATTCGCCGCCCAGACCCAGACCCTGGCAGAAACGCATGATGGTCAGCATGGTCGGTGCCCACAGGCCAATCTGGTGGTAGGTGGGCAGCAGACCGATGATGAAGGTTGCCAGACCCATGGTGAGCAGTGCACCGACGAGGGTTGCCTTACGGCCAATCTTGTCGCCGAAGTGGCCGAAGATCACGGAACCGAGGGGGCGCGCGATGAAGGCGACGCCGAAGGTGGCGAAGGAAGCCAGAAGCTCGGTGGTTGCGTCCTTCGAGGGGAAGAACAGCACGGGGAACACAGCCACTGCCGCGGTGGCATAAATGTAGAAATCGTAGAACTCGATGGTGGTACCAACGAGCGAGGCGAGAATAACTCGACTGCGAGGAGTCGTATTCTTCACCGATGCAGCAGACGCTTTCGTGTCGGGTGCAGAAGCGCTCATGAGGAAAACTCCCGAGATGGTGAATTTGTGTGTACACAAGGAGCCTGGGATAGGTGTTCCATAACCGGTCGGCGCGGGAGGCGGGTGTGCCATGGGCGCGTACCGGGTGCCGTGACCGCACCGGGTGGGGTGGGTGGATGCCGGAATCTGAAAGGCTCCTCTAAAGTGCAACATTATAACTCTGTTCAGAAAAGACCCAACAAATACGGTCACTATCTGGACGTAATCGCAATAGGTACTCGCTCAAACCCCACAGAAACAGACAAGGGCGGACATAGAAAATCCCCCGGGAGGGCACGAGGTAATACCTCATACCATCCCGGGGGATCCTTCAAACCTATGCGCTCGCGGTCGCAAAACCGCGGCATCGAGAGTTACTTGATGGTCGCCAGCACCGCACCGGAGGTGACGGTATCGCCCGGCTTAGCGGACAGACCCGAAACCTTACCCGCCTTGTGCGCGGTAATGGGCTGCTCCATCTTCATCGCCTCCAGCACCAGAATCAGGTCGCCCTCAGCAACGGTGTCGCCGTCAGAAGCCGCGACCTTCACGATGGTGCCCTGCATGGGGCTGGTCAGCTCGTCGCCGCCACCCTTCGCCGCGCCGCGTGCCGAACGGGACTTGCGGGTCTTGGATGCGGGCTTAGCTGCAGGCTTGGTGCCGCCGCCCAGATCAGGCAGGGACACCTCCATGCGCTTGCCGTTGACCTCAACGACCACGGTGGTGCGCTCATCCTCATCCGAATCCACGCTACCGGGAGCACCGGAGTACATGGGGATGGTGTTGTTGAACTCGGTCTCAATCCAACGGGTGTGCACCTTGAATTCGCCGCCCTCAGCCGGTGCGAAGGCGGGGTCATCCAGCACGACGCGGTGGAACGGAATGACGGTGGGCATACCCTCAATGGTCAGCTCAGCCAGGGCACGGCGGGCACGCTGCAGAGCCTGCTCACGATCCGCGCCGGTAACAATGAGCTTAGCCAGCATGGAGTCGAAGTTACCGCCGATAACGTCGCCAGCCACGAAGCCAGAATCCCAGCGAACACCGGGGCCGGTGGGCACGGTCATCTTCTCGATCGTGCCGGGGGCGGGCATAAAGGAACGACCCGCATCCTCACCATTAATACGGAACTCGAAGGAGTGACCGCGCAGAACCGGGTCCTTCTCCTCAATCTTCTCACCGCGGGCAATACGGAACTGCTCACGAACCAGGTCAATACCCGAAATCTCCTCGGAAACGGGGTGCTCCACCTGCAGTCGAGTGTTGACCTCAAGGAAGGAGATGGTGCCGTCGGTGCCGACCAGGAACTCACAGGTGCCGGCACCCTGGTAGCCAGCCTCACGCAGAATTGCGCGGGACGCCTCGTACAGGCGCTCGTTCTGCTCAGCGCTCAGGTAGGGGGCGGGCGCCTCCTCAACGAGCTTCTGGTTACGGCGCTGCAGGGAGCAGTCACGGGTGGAAACCACCACGACGTTGCCGTGCGCATCCGCCAAGCACTGGGTCTCAACGTGGCGGGGCGAATCCAGGAAGCGCTCGATGAAGCACTCACCGCGACCGAACGCCGCGGTAGCCTCGCGAACAGCGGACTCGTACATCTCAACAATGCTCTCGCGGTCGCGTGCCACCTTAATGCCGCGGCCACCGCCACCAAATGCGGCCTTCACCGCAATGGGCAGACCGTGCTCATCCGCGAAGGCGACAACCTCATCGGCGGACTTGACCGGGTCCTTGGTGCCGGGCACCAGGGGAGCGCCCACCTTCTGCGCGATGTGGCGTGCCGCTACCTTATCGCCCAGCTGGGTAATGGACTCGGGGGAAGGACCAATCCAGGTCAGGCCAGCGTCAATGCACTTCTGCGCGAACTGCGCGTTCTCAGACAGGAAACCGTAGCCGGGGTGCACGGCGTCAGCACCGGAGCGGATGGCAATCTCAATGAGCTTGTCCATCACCAGGTAGGACTGTGCCGCGGTGGCACCGCCGAGAGCGTAGGCTTCATCGGCGAGCTTTACGTGCTGGGCGTCGCGGTCGGGGTCAGCGTAGACGGCGACGGTCTGCAGGCCCTCATCGCGGGCTGCACGAATCACGCGGACAGCAATTTCGCCGCGGTTAGCGATTAGAATCTTGCTGACCGGGCCGGTGTGACGGCCGGGGACTGCAGTAAATTTCTTGGCGGCTTCTGCCTGGTGCTGAGTCACTTAAAGCTCTCCTTTAATCTCCTGCCGAAAAGGATATCTAGAATCGGCGGGATTGGCGAATATAACGCGCATCATACTGTTCTATCTTATCGATTGGTGTTCAACAATGTGTATTGCAGGGCGCGCTTTGAGACAGATTTATACGATTGCGCTGAATCTAATCCTCATCTTGGGGCGCCAGCCACAAATCGGTCACAGCAACCTCGCGGCGGCGCAACATATCGCGTAGCGCGTGGATGGACAGGCCCACCACCGTGTGGAACTCGCCCTCAATACCGCGAATAAACGCCGAACCGTAACCGTCCAGGGTGAAGGAACCGGCTACCCAGAGCGGCTCGCCGGTAGCAATGTACGCCTCGATTTCTTCGGGGCTGAGCTCATCAAAGT
The DNA here is from genome assembly GCF_001812285.1 of Rothia sp. HMSC065B04. Classification (NCBI taxonomy): domain Bacteria; kingdom Bacillati; phylum Actinomycetota; class Actinomycetes; order Micrococcales; family Micrococcaceae; genus Rothia; species Rothia sp. HMSC065B04. The sequence goes on along the minus strand of NZ_KV808408.1, from coordinate 634,207 downwards.
GGACGGTGGCGCTGCGCAGTTCAGAAACAGTGGGCAACTCAGAAGTTGCAGGCGGTTCAGTGCCCGGCTCAATACCGCGCAAATCCACTAGAGCGTGACCGGTGTGCAGCACGCCGTGGTTGCCGCTCATTGCGCTGATGCGCTCGCGTGCCGCCTCGGCAGTGTGCGGTTTACCGTAGGCAACGCCGTCAAACTCGAACACCGAATCGCAGCCCAGAACCAGCGCATCGCGCACACCCTCGGCGGCAAGTTCAGCGGCAACTGCCTGCGCCTTCAGCTGCGCCAGCAGGGAGGCGGTTTCAGCCGGGGTGAGTCCCGCACGTCCCTGCGCTCGCGCCTGTTCGTTGGCGGTAGCGAGTGCGGCGTCCTCATCTACGGAGGAGACGCGCACCGTGAACGCGATGCGGGAGTCTTCCAGGAGCTTGCGGCGTGCCGGGGATGCGGATGCAAGAATCAAACGGATCGGTGTGGTACTCATAGGTTCTATTTTAGAGCCTTGCGGGTGAGCCTTACCCTCGAGTGCAGATTGAAGGGTGTCAAGAAGCTGGGGGAATGGGCAGAAAAGTAAGGGGGGACGAAAAGAGCGTGTCCCATCCCCCTCAACCACGTAGGAGATGGAACACGCCGTTCAAAATCATAACTCTTCTCAATCGTTAAAGAAAAAAAGAATCAATAGTGACACTTTTATGACGTTTGACAAATGTATTTTGCCCATGTTGGGGGCATGGGTGGCGGAGAAGCTACACGGCGCTAGGCAGTACCGCCTAGCGCCGCGTGCGTGAGCCTTCGTCAGATTAGCGGTGTGCCGCGGCGGTGTTGTCTTCCACCTCGTGAAGTCGCTGCGCCTCGCCGGCGATGCGCTCATCGTAGAATTCCTGAGCCACGAAGCCGCCCTCAGAACGGGGAGCGTTGTAGAGCTCCTCATCCAAAATGCCCTCGCGGCGAGCCACAATCGCGGGAACCAGAGCCTGACCGGCAACGTTCAGAGCGGTACGGCCCATGTCAACGATCGGGTCAATCGCCAGGAGCAGACCTACACCGTCCAGGGGCAGACCCAGAGTGGACAGGGTCAGGGTCAGCATCACGATAGCGCCGGTCGTACCAGCGGTTGCTGCCGAACCGAGCACGGACACCATCACAATCAGCAGATACTGGGTGAAGTCCAGCTGAATACCGTAGAACTGAGCCACGAAAATCGCCGCCAGTGCCGGGTAAACCGAAGCGCAACCGTCCATCTTGGTGGTCGCACCCAGCGGAACCGCGAAGGACGCATAGGCTCGGGGAACACCCAGATTGCGTTCGGCAACGGTCTGGGTCATTGGCATCGAACCCATCGAAGAGCGGGACACGAAGCCCAGCTGAAGCGCCGGCCACACGCCCGAGAAGTACTGACGGACCGACAGACCGTTCGCGCGAACAATAATCGGGTAGACCACGAGGAAGACCAGCAGCAGGCCAATGTAGAGTGCGATAACGAACGCGACCAGCGAACCCATCGACGCCCAACCGTACGCGAACACAGCCTTAGCGATCAGACCCACGGTACCCAGCGGTGCCAGGCGAATAATCCACCACAGAATCTTCTGAATAATCGCCAGAGCGCTCTTGACCACGTTAATGAACGGCTTGGCAGCCTCGCCGACCTTCAGCGCGGCAATGCCGACCGCACCGGAAATGACCAGAATCTGCAGTACGTTAAAGGACGCCGACGCGGTGATGCCGGAATCACCGGACTTAGCGCTGACACCCAGACCCAGGAAGTTCACCGGAATCAGACCGGTCAGGAACGCAGTCCACGAACCGGTCGAGCCGGTGTACGCCTTGCCCTGCACCTGTGCACCCACGCCCGGCTGAACAATCAGGCCCATCGCAATACCGATGAGCACCGCGAAGAACGCGGTAACCGCAAACCAGATGAGCGTGTTAACCGCCAGACGCGCCGCGTTCGTCACCTGCGACAGGTTAGAGATGGAGGCGACCACGGCGGTGAAAATCAGCGGAACAACGGCCGCCTTCAGCAGGGTGACATAGGAAGAGCCGATGGTATCTAAGGTCACCATGAGCCAGTTGGGGTTGCTCTTCGCGTCCCCACCCAGTGCGAGGGCGAGCGCGCCGAGAACAATACCTAGAATGAGGGAGGCAATGATTTGGTTGCCGAAAGAAGTAGCCCACTTGGGCAGACGTGAACGAGATGATGCATGCGGTGTAGACATGTGGCATACTCTAAAACTTTTACGCGCTCCGGCGCGAGTTTGTGTGAAGAAGTGTTTCAATCCGGTGCAGTGTGGGGGATGTGTGAAGAACCGTGACTTTCCGGTGGCACTTTTCGGCTGTACATCCCGCAGCCCAACTCCGCAACCCAACCAGCAGCACAGCCCAACCAGCAACGCTGCCACCAGTGCCGCCAGCTCCCCCCCCCCCC
>NZ_KV808408.1:619067-631685 GCF_001812285.1 Rothia sp. HMSC065B04 | reverse complement strand
CCCCCCCCCCCCAAATGGGCGGTTAAATCGGCTGATAGTTAATTAGGAATCGCCGCAAAAGCAAACAGAAAGGAAACAACTGCGCAACATGCGGGGAAGCTTGCTGAGATTTTGCCGTCAGCGGATAATCCGAAAGCTAGGGCTTGATATGCTGGAATCACACCGATAGTCCGGCGAAAGTCGCCGGATGATGCTGTACCCACTCAGCTTCATGTACGCGTTGAGCGTTACGCCACGCACCACCTTTCAAGGAGAGATGCATGAGTTCTGCTCCCCAATACCCCGGCGGAACCACCACCCCTAACGGCCCGAAGAAGCCCCGCAATCGCATGGAAGCGGTTGCAGATTTCGCTACCCGCGCCGCACAGACCTCAGCCCAGCAGACCCTGAACCTGGGTGCGACCCGCCCCGGCATCGCCAAGATGGTTGCCGTAGCGGGTGCTGGCGTGCTACTGGTTGGCGGTGGCATCTTCGCCTACAACTCCATGCACCAGGAAGAGAACGCGTTCCTGTCGCAGGGCGAAGAGTACGCCCGCGTCTGCCAGGACGCGAAGACCGGCCTGCGCGTGGAAGATAGCGAATGTGAGAAGGCAGGCGTTCAGGAGCCGACCGACTCGTCCAGTAGCGATTCCTCGGGCTCGTCGAGCTCGTCGGGTTCTTCCGGTTCCTCCAGCTCCTCGGGCTCTTCTGGGTCGTCGGGCACTTCCGGTTCGACCACCACCCACAATAATTCGAATGCGTTCCTCTGGTACTACCTGGGCCGCCAAAGTGCCGCGAACTCTACCGGCACCCCCACGGTTCCCGGTGTGGGCACCAAGCTCTCCGGAGGCAGCACCACCCGCCCCAGCAACGGCACCGTCTACAGCGGTGTGTCCTCCAAGGGCGGTAGCTTCGAAGACTCCTACCGCAGCGCGAAGAAGTCCTCCACCGTCTCCTCCGGCAAAGTAACCAGCACCAATAACTCCGGTAAGACCTCCTCGGTGCGTAATAAGACCACCGGCTCGGTCTCCAGCGGTAAGCAGGGCACCAGCAATAGCGGTAGCACTGGCTCCTACAGCAAGTCGAACACCTCCAAGTCGGGTTCGTCCTCGAAGTCTGGTTCCTCGTCCAAGTCTGGCTCTTCCTCGAAGTCCGGTAGCAAGGGCGGTTTCGGTGGCGGCTCGAAGTCCGGTGGCGGCCGCTCCGGAGGCTAAGCCATAAGTCATTACACTGAATGCGGGAGGGACTGAGCGGTCCCGCCCGCATTTTCCTCACTTGAACAGCCACACCCGCGGTGACGTAACAACACCGCTCACTATTTCCATTCACTACTTCGAAGGAGCCTAGCCCCTCATGCGCCGTGAAGAATTTCCCGTCGGCCGACCCGACTGGGAGAACGTCATCATTGAGGAAGGCCTCACCTACAGCGTGGACGGCCCCCACGACACCGACCACTACTGGAACGAATACGCCGCCTACATTTTTAGCCCGCAAGAAATGGACTCTGTGCGCGCCCAGGCGGAAGAAATGCACCGCATGTGCCTGGAAACCGTCGAGTACATTGCCTCTGGCGCGTTCGGCACCCTCGGCCTGCCGCAGGCAGCGTTCAACCTCGCCGTAGAATCCTGGAACCGCCGCGACGCCGACTTCTACGGACGCTTCGACTTCACCTACTCGGGCGTGCCTGGCGACCCGATGAAGCTGCTCGAGTACAACGCCGACACCCCCACCGGCATCGTGGAGGCGGCAGTCAGCCAGAAAACCTGGGCGAAAGACCAGCGCCTCGACACCCGCGGCTACGCCCACTGGGGTGAAATCGGTGAAGCCTTCACCAACCGTTGGCGCCACATCTTCGCCCCCGAAATCACCGCGGGCGTGCAGCCCGTATTGCACCTGGCGCACGTGCCCCCCGAGATTGACGAGACCAACGAGGACTACAACAACCTCTGGCTCATCGCCTACTCGGCACAGCAGGCGGGCATCAAAACCCACATGATTCCCATCGACGAAGTCATCTTCAACGAAGACACCAAGAGCTGGGAAGACGCACAGGGACGGCGCATCACCAACCTCTTCAAGCTCTACCCCTGGGAAGACCTGGTCACCGACAGCGAAGCAGGCTACGACAAGCTCCTCTTCGCCTACCACGGCGCCATGGACCGCTGGATTGAGCCTGCGTGGAAGATGTTCCTCTCCAATAAGCTGCTGCTCGCCGCGCTCTGGGATAAGTACCCCGGCCACCCGAACCTCGTACCCACCTACGCGGGCCACCGCGGCGGCATGCGCAACTGGGTTCGCAAGCCCATCTTCGGACGCGAAGGCGACGGCGTAGAAATCTACGCCCCCGACTACGACGTCTTCATCAAGCCCGAAGACGACGACTTCTTCGCCAACGCCCCCGAAAGCGAATTCATCTACCAGGAGTACATCCCGGCACCGCGCTACGAAGGCATTATCAATCCGGTCAGCCACCCCATTCTCGGCGTGTGGGTGGTCGATGGACGCACCGTAGGCGTGGGCATCCGCGAATCGAACGGCGCGCTCACCGACTACTGGTGCCGCTTTGCCCCGCACCTGGTGGATCTGAACGACTCTTCCGGCATGGGATTCGGCACCACCGACCCCGGCACCGCAAACTTCGGATAGCCCCGAGAGCTAAACCTCTACGACGAAGCCCCCGCCTCAGCTATAAAGCTGAAGCGGGGGCTTCGTCTATAGAGTTCCTAAGCAGAGGCTCCGGTTCAGAGACTCTAGAAAAACCACTCGCCGAGGGGCGAGCAGACTAGAGGCTACTCGTCGTCCTCATCGTCGTCATCCTCAGTGTCCAGAGGAAGCATCATCTCATCGGTCAGAGCGCGGCGCAGAGTATCCAGACCCACCGAACCGAGCAGAAGCGCACGCGTGTGGAACGCGCGAATGTCATCGCCGCGGCGCACAGCCTGATCGCGCAGTTCCAGCCAGAGGCGCTCGCCAATCTTGTAGCTCGGCGCCTGACCCGGCCAACCCAGGTAACGCAGGAACTCGAAACGCAGGTGGCCCTCGGACTCGTCCAGGTTCAGCTTCAAGAACTCGTAACCCAGCTCAGAAGTCCAGATGGTGCCCGGCTCAACGCCCAGCTGCTCAGCCCACTCAGCGGGAATCGGCATCTCGCAGTGAACACCAATATCGAAGACCACGCGGGCGGCGCGCATACGCTGAGCGTTCAGCATGCCCATGCGGTCACCCGGATCCTTCAGGTAGCCCAGCTCCTCCATGAGGCGCTCGGCGTACAGCGCCCAGCCCTCACCGTGACCGGACACCCACAGCATGTTCGTGCGCCAAGAGTTCATGGTGCCCTGCAGAGCCGTAGCAATCGCAATCTGCAGGTGGTGACCCGGAACGCCCTCGTGGTACACGGTGGAGGTTTCACGCCAGGTAGTGAACGTGTCCTCACCCTCGGGAACCGACCACCACATGCGGCCCGGACGCGAGAAATCGGGGGAGGGGCCGGTGTAGTAAATACCACCCTCGTTCGTGGGCGCAATGCAACACTCAATGCGGCGCATGGGGCCGCCAATTTCAAAGTGAGTATCCGCCAGGTTCTCCACCGCGGCGTCGGCGAGCTTCTGCATCCACGCCTTCAGCTCATCGGTGCCGTGCAGCTGACGTGCCGGATCCTCATCGAGCAGCTGCTTCGCACGCTCAATGCTTGCGCCCGGCTCAATCTCCTCGGCAACCTCACGCTGACGAGCAATAATGCTCTCCAGCTCCTTCACGCCCCAGGCGTAGGTCTCGTCCAGGTCAATGGTGGTGCCCAGGAACGAACGGGAGTGCAGGCTGTACGCCTTACGGCCCACAGCGTCGCGGGAGGGAGCGACCGGCTGCAGCTTCTCCACCAGGTAGCTGTTGAGGCGGCGGTAGCCTTCCTTCGCAGCCTCGGCACCGGCGGCAGCCTCATCCTTCAGGGCGGGGACAGCCTCGGCGACCTCAGCCGCCAAATCATCAAAGAAACCACCGGGAGCGTAGTACGCGGCGGTCTGCTCAATGACAATATCCACCTGGCGGCGCGGGGCAACCTTACCCTCTTCACGAGCCGCCTCAAGAGTCTGGATGTATCCCTCCAGTGCCTCGGTGACGCGGTGCATACGCCCAACAATATGCTCCCAATCCTGCTGGGTGTTGCGCTTCATCAGGTCGAAGACCGAGCGCACTTCCTGCGGGACGGACGCAATATTGTTCAGCTGCCAGCCGCCAAAACCAGCCTTGTACTGCTTGCGGTACAGGCTCAGACGCTCCTGCAGAGCATCCAGGGTGACCAGGTCAACGTCATCAATAGGCAGGACGTTATCGACCTTCTTCAAAGTCTTCTTCGCAAGGCGCGCAAAAGCCTTCTCGCCGGCGGGCGAGTAATCGGGGTACAGGGTCTCTACGCCCTTACGACCAAGCTCGGTTGCATGGACGGGGTTCAGGTCGAGGACCTTTTCAAAGTATTCGTTAGCAATCTGATCGACGTCGGTCAGCGAGCGCTTCAATCGGTAGATGCTGGGAAGTTCCTGGTAAGTGCTCATGTTCATATCCTAACGCAGGGGTGTGCCTCCAACCACGATTTTCGGTGATTTAGCTCGCTTAAACCGGCAATATTACGGGCTGAGCGGCACCGAACACGACGAAAAGGGCTCACCTGTGGACAACTCACCGGGGCGCAGGCGCGAAAATGCCCCGGCTTTCTCCCACCTGAACGTGCAGGAGAGAGAAAACCGGGGCATACCCAAGATGGGCTAAAAGCTGCTAGCTGGTGACTTAGCCGGCGAAGTATTCACCGTTCAGCTCCAGCAGACCGTTTGCGCTCTCGACCACGCCGAGGCGGTGCGCAATGAGGCGGTCCTGCAGCTCATCGCCGGACACCAAATCCACCAGAATGTTCGGGTACTTGGTCGAGCAGCGGATGAACTCGTCGTACGCCTCATCGCTGAACGCCGCGTTCGTGATGAAGGTGCCGAGCTGACCGCCGCGGGCGTGAATCGCCAGGAAGAACGCGGTAATATCCTGCGGCTGAACGCTTGCGGACAGAACACCGCCAGCTACCGGGCGCAGAGTACGAACGTAGAATGCGCGTTCTTTTTCGCCGGTGGCGGGGGTTGCCACGCCGTCCACGCCCTGAGCCTCCAGAGCCTCTACCGTGTAGCCGCGCATCAGGAACAGATCGAAACCAATGCTACGGAAACGCTCCTCAGACACCTGAGCCAGCGCCGGAGCCAGCGCCTCGCGGCGGAAGACCTGACGGTAACGCTTCAGCGCCTCACGCACCTGCGCGGCAGCCACCTGCAGCGCGGTCGAGGACTCAGCAGCCGAAACAGCCGGAGCGGAAACAACCGGCTGGGCAGGAGCCGCGGCGGGTGTAGAAACAGCGGGCGCAGAAACAGCAGGAGCGGGCACGGCAGGCTGGGTGGTAGCCGGAGCAACCGCCGCCGGAACCTCAGCGGGCGCCTGGGTAGTAACCGCCTGGGTAGTAGCCGCCACCGGCGAACCGGCAGGACGTGCCAACAACGCCGGAGAAGCACCCGGCACCGGAGCCAACGGCTCACGCGAAGCCCCCTCACGAGCCGCCAGGCGAGCCTGACGCTCCGCCGCGCGCGCCTCCTTAGCAGCCTGAAGAGCCTCCTCACGAGCCTGCAACTCAGCCGCAATATCCTGAGGCAGCTTGTGCTTGAGCGACTGCGGCGGTAGCGGCGCCATGCGGGCGGTCACCGCCTCCGGAGCACCCTCCGGGAATCGCTTGAGCAGCTCCTTACCCGCCTCGCTCAGCTCGTAACGCTCCGGGTTCTTGCGGGAAGTACGACCGGTACCCTCACGCAGAGCGTTCAGGTAGCGCTCGCCCTTCAGCACGTGCATCGCCACCGAATAGCGGTTACGTAGACGCGGGGTCAGCTTGTAGCGGTGCGGCGCGACCTCACCCTGCAGGTACGGGATGTCCAGGGCGATCTTCAGCTCATCGTAAATGTCGTAGTAGGAGATGCGCGGGTTCTCCTCCACGAGCTTCAGAATCGGGTACAGCAGCTGATGCGGGTACGGCAGAGCATCCACAGCGGCAGGATCCAGCAGAGCCGAAGCCACCAGCTTCTGAACGCTCGGCTCAGCCATCTGCGCCAGGGTGGGCGCAAACGCGGAACCCAGCGAGTAGACGGTCTCACGCTCGGACAGGTAGTGGTGCGCGGTCAGCACATCGTAGAGGTAATCCTGCGCGTCAATCTGCACAAAATAGGGGTTCGAGGTCGCCTGCTGGATGCGCTCGTCGCGGTCAAAGACCTGCTCCAGGCTCGGAAGGCTCAGCTCCACATCGGCGCCGTGGTCGTTGAGAGTATCGAGCAGAAGAACGCCCATATGGGTCAGCAGAGCATCGGTTGCGGCAATATCCTCAGCGGTAATCGAGGTGCCCTCATCCTTAACCAGCGCCAGCACGGAGCTCAGCTCGCTTGCGGGCACGCCAGTCTCCTCGTGGCGTGCCACCAACTCCTTCGCAGACGGGGACAGCGAGTACAGCGTCAGCGGCGAATCCGTGTGCTCGTGAATGGTCTTGGTGCGCAGGTAGCCCTCACGGGTCAGCAGGCTCAACGCCTGAGCAATCACCGGCTCCACGATGCGCTGCTCCAGATACGACAGACCGTACCAACCCTGCACGAAACCGCACTCACGCAGCACCAGCTCGCGAATCTTCACGGGCGCCGCCGCAGGGTAGGACGGGGTAACGCTCAGGACAATGGGCAGAAGCTCACGCACCGTAATGTGCGAGAGCAGAACCGGGTAGAACTGCTTCAGATAGTGCAGGTACACGCCGCTCTGCAGAGGCAGAACCGGCAGAAGAGCCTGCGCCTGCTGTTCCTTCGGGGTACCCAAAAGCTCACGGCCAGCCTCGCTGAGGGTGTAGTGCAGGTTGCCCGGATGCAACTGGCTGAGGGACACCTCAAGATAATCAGCATTGACCAGCGCCGCAATCAGCTTATTGAGTGCCTCACGGAAGAGGACATTGTCACCGACCGCAATGAAACGCTGAGTCATGTTGAAACCCAGGTCCACGCCAACCGGGGTGTACATATCGGGGAAGAAAACCTTCTCGCCACGATCCTGCGCGCGCTCAAAATGGCGGAGCAGAGAGAAAGCCGCCGCAATGCTGAGAGTGCGTGCTTCCTCGGGTAGAGCCTCCCACGAGGTTTCCTGCTGCAAAGAGTGCAATTCGGAATGATCGATATGGAGCATTGTTTTATTCACAAAAGCCACGCCGGGCTCCTTATCTAGTGTTATTTATCGTGCAGGCGTTCTTCATAAAGTGCAGTCATGCGAACGGGAAAATAATCACGAAAGTGAGCGGCACCATCTTTATTTTTGGGCCGGCACTTTGAAATCCCGCAGTGAAGAGAAGCGAAGAGAAGCAGGGTAGGTAGTTTTTTCTCAACCCGTCCCGCTTACGCACCGTCTTCAACGACGAACACTTCAGAAAAGAACGCTATAAATTGGGGTGAAGTGTCTAGACCGTCACGGGTATATTCACTTCGTGAAATAATGCGAAGAATATATAACGCATTACCTTCATTATTGTATCGGCTGGTTCGAGAAATAACCTAGATTTCTAAAACCAGCCGATATGTGAAAAATATCCTCAAGGAAAAGTGAAAATACATTAAGTGAAATGACGTGGGAAATGCATGAAGGCCAGAGATATTCGGAGAGAAATAACTCGCCCCAGAAACACCCCGGCTACTCCAAGCCGCGGGCAAAATACTCCTCGTCAATGCGGTAACCGCACTCGCCCTCACCATCAAGAACACCCACACGGTGACGAATCATCAGCTCCACCAACTGGTGTCGATCAACCAGCGCAATATTGCGAGCGCCGGGCAAACCCTGCAAATACTCGGGAACCGGATGCGCAAAAGCACCGCAGGTCACCAAAACACCCTGCAGGCCGCCGTGCAGAAGCACTGCACCGGCAAGCTTCTGAATCTCGTTGGGGGTGACCTTCATAGTTCCGCAATAATGCTTCACCTGAATATAAATCGGCGCGAAATCCAGGCCATCAGAATAGCGGGCAATAACGTCAACACCCTTATCATCAGCACCGCCGGTTACCTCGGTGTTAAAACCAAGAGCCGTAAAAATATCGGCAACAATCTGCTCAAAATATTCTGGCGTCACCGCGTGAATATGCTGAATCAAATCCTGCGTAAAATGCTCCGCGAACTCAGCCTGAGCGTGAATCACCGGCGAATCGCTGGCACGCAAAATAATATCCAGAGGTGACTGACCGGCGGGCCAGGACCCCGCAGCCTCCGCAGAATTCAAAGCATGCGCAAGATGCGCCGCGCCGGTTGCCTCATAAGCAGCGGTGGCGGCATCAGCATGATCAGCGCCTGAGAAATGCGGCAGAGCATGAAGGACGCCGGTATCAGGAGTGCCAAAAATGAGGCGATGCTCCTCCTGCGCATTCTCCAGTAGCGCGTTCGCCTGCTTCTTCAGCTTCTTCACGCTTTTTGCCGTCAAACTCTGAGAGCACAACGCCTGCACCTGCTTCACCACACGCGGCGGCACCGAACCGTGCAGATGCGGGGTGCAGGTCAGCTCGGCGCCCAGGGGAGTGAGCAGGTACTTCCTCTTCTCCCACGGGGTCAAACGAGGCATAAGCTGGGCATAACGAAGTGCCACCAAGATTTTCAAGGTGGTACGCACAGCCACCGCAAAATCGGTGGATTCAAGAGCCGGTAGGTTCTTCTTCGACCCCAATGCCTTAGTCTGCTGCCGCAACTGCTCGCTAACATAGGCGGCGGTGCGGGGCACAGTCTTCGACAAGCGCCGTAGCGTCGGCAACAGAAGCGTGATATAGACATCCGGTGGGGGCCTATGGTTTTTATTCAGCATCTTTGCCATGGTCCCTGCCAATTTACTAACACTATTGTGATGGTATATACATCGTAGCATCAGGGCGTATCATCATCGCTTTATCGTTTCTAATATGACAAAACCGCAAGAACCAGCGCATTAGATGTACAATAACGCAATATAAATCTTGAATTTGAGGCAAAACAATATATTCCCGTCACACCGGCTGGCGTGACGGGAATATAAGAAGCATAGTTAGCAGCCCGCATTACATGGGGCGAGCGCGCCTCCACGAACCGGGGCCGGGACGCAACGAAACACCCAGGCGCTGACCGCGGTTCAGGATGCGCGAAGCGGCACCCACCAGCAAGTTCTGCTCCTGCTTTGCGGCGCTCGCCTGCATCATCGCAACCACAGCGGTGAGGGCGGCAATCTCCTCCGGAGTGGGGGAGCCCTTAACCACCTTCAGTAGAGGCTCCTGCTCAGCGTCAGCATCTACCGAAGGCTGAGCAGAATCCTTCGGCGGGGCGCTGGATGCGGTATCTGCGTGCGCAGAAGAATGTGCGGAGCTACGCTCAAGCTGCTCGGGGCTCTCAGCAGCCTCCGAACTATCCTTCTTTTTACCGAATGAGAAATAACTAAGCGGGTTGTAGCCTGCCAAAGGCACGCCTCCTTAGAAAACCTAAATCGTGCGAAGGCCCGCGCCACAGACGGTGCGGGCACAACGGAAGCCTACAGCGGGATGTTGCCGTGCTTCTTTGCCGGGGTAGACGCACGCTTATCGTGCAGGGCACGCAGCGATGAAATAATGCGCACGCGAGTCTCGCTCGGGGCAATAACCTCGTCAATGTAACCCAGCTCAGCAGCCTGGTACGGGTTCAGCAACTCTTCCTCATACTTGGTGATCAGCTCAGCGCGGCGAGCCTCAACATCGCCACCCTCAGCCGCCAGAGCAGCCAGCTCACGACGGTACAGAATATTCACCGCACCCTGAGCACCCATCACACCAATCTGAGCCGTGGGCCACGCCAGGTTAATATCGGCACCCAGCTTCTTCGAACCCATCACAATGTACGCACCGCCGTACGCCTTACGGGTAATGACGGTAACCAGCGGAACGGTCGCCTCCGCGTAAGCGTAGAGCAGCTTAGCGCCGCGGCGAATAATGCCGTTGAACTCCTGATCGGTGCCGGGCAGGAAGCCGGGAACATCCACAAAAGTCAGAATCGGAATGTTGAACGCATCGCAATGACGCACGAAACGGGCAGCCTTCTCGGACGCAGAAATGTCCAGGCAGCCGGCGAACTGCATCGGCTGGTTCGCCACAATACCGACCGTGCGGCCCTCAACGCGGGCGTAACCAATCATCACGTTCGGGGCGTACAATGCCTGCATCTCCAGGAAGTGGCCGTCATCGACCACGGACTCAATGACCGCACGCATATCGTAAGGCTGGTTCGCCGAATCCGGGATGAGAGTATCCAAATCCAAATCGTCCACGCACACCTGCGCCTCCTGGTCATGCTCCAGGGGCAGGGACTCTGCAAGGTTATTCGAGGGCAGGAACTCGAGGAGCTCACGCACAAAGTCGAAAGCATCTTCCTCATCCTCAGCCAGGTAGGTGCTGGTGCCAGTCACAGAGTTGTGCTGACGCGCACCACCGAGGGTTTCCATGTCCACATCCTCACCGGTCACAGTTTTAATGACGTCCGGACCGGTAATGAACATGTGCGAAGTCTTATCCACCATGATGATGTAGTCAGTCAGCGCTGGGGAGTACGCGGCACCGCCAGCGCAGGGGCCCATAATGACAGAAATCTGCGGAACCACGCCGGACGCACGCACGTTCATACGGAAAATGTCGGCAAACATCGCCAGGGAAGCCACGCCCTCCTGAATGCGGGCGCCACCACCATCGTTAATGCCGATGACCGGGCAACCGTTCTTCAGAGCGAACTTCTGCACCTTCACAATCTTCTCGCCGTTCACCTGCGAGAGAGAACCACCGTAGACGGTGAAATCCTGCGAATACACGGCAACCAGGCGACCATCCACGGTGCCGTAACCGGAGACCAGGCCGTCACCCAGAGGCTTCTTCGCCTCCATGCCGAACGCGGTGGTGCGGTGGCGGGCGAGGGCATCAAACTCTACGAAAGAACCCTCGTCCAAAAGCATCTCGATGCGCTCGCGGGCGGTGTGCTTGCCGCGTGCGTGCTGCTTCTCGATAGCTGCCTCACCGCTGGGCGCAAAGCTGCGCTCTCGACGTGCATAAAAATCAGCGAGCTTACCGGCGGTGGTGCTCAAATCAAATTCCTGCTGGAGGTTCTCGGACATTATTCCTCGTTCCTGCTCCACCCGATTGTCGGGAGCCAGTGGTTGCGGTGATGGTTGTTCAGAAAGCCCCGAAGAGCGCTCTTGAACAATGTGCATATCCCTCAACTATAGTGCGAACTAGGGCACATATGCCAGGCGAGAAGCCAGAATATCAACACTAGATACACTTTTATGCACTCAGCATCCAAGAAGGTGACCCCATGGACTCCGACTATGACGAGTCGAAGGTCAAGAACAACATGCCCACCCATGCTTTGTACACGATGAAGACCATTAAGGAGCTGGAAGAGTACACCCAGGTTTATAACGAGAAGAGCGGCGAGTTTGAGGAGACCCCGACTCCGTGGACGGATTATCTGACCGCCCCGATTCTGGCAGCTGACGGAGACCCCATTGAGATTGCGGTCCGCCGCAGCGAAGCGCTGAAGGCGCAGCTGAAGGTGATCGAAGACAGCACCCCCGCTACGGGTGAGCCGACCATCGACACCATGAAGATGCCTACCATCACCCCCGAAGTGCTCATGAGCTCCGATACTGCGGCACCACAGAGCGTAACGGAAGAAATCGACACCGCCGTATGGGGTAAAGAACAGACCGAGTCAGCCCAGAGCCTAGGCGAAAGCGACCTGGTCGAAGTTGAGGGTGAATGGGTCATCGTCAACTCGCTCGTGAAGGATCCCTTCGGTCCGGCGACCTGATCCTGGACTACCCCACCCCCCACGGCGAGTCCGGCTCCTTCACCCTGACCCAAGACCAGCAACTGAACACCCGCCGCGCCCGCAGCGAAGCAGATATCGAAGCGTACGACAAGACCCGAGAGGAGACCTAAACCCATGAGCCAGCACACCTCAAATGACGACTTCGAAAACGTCCTCACCTGGCTATTCATCTTCTTCATGGTCCCCATCGGCGCTATCGGTGCATGGATGAGTGGACTTTTAGAAGCCGCGAAAAACTGGTTCCTATCCTTAGGTATCTTCTTGCCGACCATCCCCACGATGGAAGGCACGACCGACGGGGAGGCAGTCACCGAAACCGCATCAAACACGCAGGCCGTATTCAGCATCCCAGAGCTAGGTATCGCACTGGATACCCCACGCATCATCTTCCTGCTGTGCCTGCTTGCGCTGCTGCTGACCTTCGCTGACTATGCGGCGAAGGCGAAGCGTGCACGCCGCGCACGCCGCCGATAACCCCGGCGAGCGCTAAGAGGGTGTAGAGAGATGACAGGGGGTATTGGTCTTGCCGTGTTGGGTAAGACTGATACCCCCCCCCCTTTTTTGGTTTTGACCGCTAGGTGTAAGGCCTGGCGGGTTTTGTGTTGACGGTATTTTGCACGCCCTAGTGTGGCTATGAAGAGCCTGCTGGGTGTCTTGGAGGTAGAGAGTGGTAGTTAGGCTATCTGTGCTTGTGTTGTGCTCTTGTCTTTTTGTGTGTGCGAGCGCTGGGGGGGGG
>NZ_KV808408.1:601808-618967 GCF_001812285.1 Rothia sp. HMSC065B04 | reverse complement strand
GGGGGGGGGTGCTCTTTGTGGGCACTTGTGCTGAGGTGTAGGAGTGTGTTGAAGGTAGTGCGGTCGTTGTGGAACCTGGATGTTTCCTGAAAGGTTGGTAACGAGAAGATAAACAATTGTTGTATGTATATGTAAATGAAGGTGCATCAAACGATACGATACGTATGATTGTTGCGTACGTTTGTAATTCACTATTTCGAGAGGATGAGACCATAGACGCTCAGTACAACCTATCCAAGACACCAGTGGCGCCATCTGAGACACTGGATTACATGGAAGAGGACCCAAGCTCTTCCCACATGAGCGCTGATGCTATCCCGGTAGGGAGTCGGCCCATCATTAGGTATGAGCATTGCGGGGCTGTACTCAAGCACTGGAAGCAGGATGGGCACAATGTGAACGTGTACATCCCGACCAAAGACCTCAAAGGCCTTAAAGACCGTGGCTTGCTAGGAGCCTGGTGGGTTGATGGCAGTGTCCTGCCCAAGACAAAGACGTTTCGGTGTAGTGTGCTCAGCTGTACCCGCCCCAAATGTATCAAACAGACGCAACCGAAGTTATCAGCGGCGGTCACTCGAGTGGTGCGAGCTAAAGGTCCGTATAGCCTGATGCTGACCATCCCCCGGCTGACTGACGGGGAGGTAAAAACCGCGTTCAAGGTTGCTGAAAATGTGGCAAAGCACCTTCATGGTCTTGACGGTGTTAGCTGCTGGGGAACCTGGGCAGTGGTCGAGTGTCATCAGTCTGGGGTCACTCAGAAGGCGGCTCAGCAAGCCATCAGAAGAGGGAAGCGGGAAGGGCATCCCTACCACGTGCACGCGATTATTCCCGTATCGCTGGACTCTTGTGACAGCGTTGCGCAGGTTAACGTTGCGGCGAATACTTTTCTGCGGGCTCAAGCGGATCAGCTGATTTATGGTGGTAGCTTGCCCGGTAGCTTACCGATGGTAGATGCGGAACAGGAAATTGCTGCCATCGCTCACGGGCAGCAGGAGGAATCTGCACCGTATGCTTCCATCATTCACGTGGATGATTTGGCTCAGCAGCTTGGCAAAGACGATTATCTGTATGACTATCAGACTAAGGGTATGGTGCCTGAAAAAGGCCGTAGGTCAGATAATTCGGCGGCGCGTTTCAAGCGGCACCTTGAGGTGAATCGTCTTCTGGGAGGCACCACCCCGTGGTATCGAGCCTCCACCGTGCAGAAGGGCTGCAAGTCCTTCTTTGACATTGGCGACTTCCTGGACTCTGAGGACTCGAAATACCGCGGGCTGGTGCACGATAATAATAAGCGCCGCCAGATGCGTTTCGTAGTGTCTGCCTCATACGAGGGAATTACCGCTGAGTATGAGGTGACAGGCCGAGATTTTCACCGCTACCCAACCTTGTCAGCGGAGCAAGCCCGAGAGGCGATTTATAAGCAGGAGCATCAGCGGCTGTTAAAGCAGTGCATTGCCGAACACCGTAGGCGGAAGAAGTCTCTTGCCTCATAAGTGAAGTACTTTTTTCTCACCCCCATTTTGTTGGCGCATGCTGTCGGGGGGGGGGGCACCGTTTGTGCGTGTTTCGGGGATGGGCTCTATCTGGGCCTGCCGCCAGTAAGAAGCCAGCCGGCGAGCGCCCAGAGGGCAGAAGAGGAGAGGGCTACTGGACTCTACATATACATCATGAGTCCAGCAGCCCCCTTTTTTTTATTGTTGTGGCCCCTGCCCTGTACCTATGTCCTTGATGATGCGGGTGGAGCAGGGGCGAGCAGGTGAATTTTTAGGTATCGATTCTGTCGAAAATTACAAGTTGGCGTGGCGAGTGTTGACGTCACCGCGTGCATGGTTGAGGACCTCGTCGTAGTGCTCTGGCGACTGCTTCATGTAGTCCAGTGCTGAGAGGCCGTCGTACATTAGCGACCGGCTGCGCAACCATAGTGCGGTTTCCCATTCATTGAACCCTCCGTTCAGGAGAGTCTGGATGATCTTTTGGATGGACGGGTCAACTGCCCCGTTGGCGAACTGGAAGGCGGGGTAGCCGTTGCGTCCTTTACCGTCTTTAAGACGCAGAATTGCGTTGTTGTTGATGCGGTCGTTAAGTGCCTGTCGGGTGATGCCACCGAGGTACTGGCAGATGGCTGCGGTGGTGTGCAGGTCACCGATGATAGATAGTGCGGTCTGGGGCTCCTTATAGGTCTTAGCGTGTTTTTGGATGGCCACTCGGATGCCGAAGGACAAAGCATGGGCACTACTTTCGGTAGTGTCGATGGCTCCGTCAGCGATGAGCGATTCGATCAGCTCCTGGGCTGGTCCGAGGGTGTGGTTCAGGAAATCATTTTTTTCCATGGTTTTATAAATACCTTTCGTTTTTGAGTGCTTCAATTTGGTGCGGAGCCTTCCTATGTAAGGGGCGGGCACCGTGCCGAAGCATCCCACTCCCACAATAAGCAATGTAAAGCCTAACTGTAAAGCCAGGCTGTCATATGCAGTTGTGGAGGGGGTTCCCCTCATCCTTCCCTTTCCCCTTCGATATCAGGGAAAGGGAAGGATGAGGGGATGATTACGCCGTGAGGCAAAACCTCTACGAGAGAGGCTCAGACGGGAGCAGGGCATCACCAAAATCACCGACAAGGCTAGGAATATCCAGTGCCTCTTCAGGCTCCTCGGTCTCATCGATGAGTACAGGCAGGCTCATGCCCTGATCCTGGCATTCGCGATATACCTTAAGTGCGTCTCGAGATTCCTCAATCCCAAGATCACCCTCATAGATACCTGCAGGACCAAAAATGTAGACATTCACGGTGTTCTCAAGGGTAGAGGTAGAGATAATGCCGTCAAACCCAAGCTCGCGGGCAGCTTCAGCCCATGCCTGAGTGAGATGGTACCCCCAATCCCTGTGTCGCATATCGCTCATACATTTAGCGCAGTAGCCAGGACCATCTACGCGTACATCCAGCAAGCGCAGTTGACGCTTGAGGTACAGAGTGGACACTTTCACGCCCTCCAGGAGAGAGCGCGGAGCGAACTCTTTCTCGGCATAAGTGTTGAGCAGCTCTCGGATAGCTGCCACAGGTGAAGCGCCGGTGTTACATGTACCCTGCCCCTTAGAGCCCGGCAGATCATACCGACCGCCAGTGTAGCCATCATAGCCAGCATCCTCGGGAGCCCACGCAGACGCATAAAAAAGCGGGTTACGCAGCGTACCGTCAGGGTTATAGGTGCTATGCGTCCTATGGAGCACCGGGAAGTCAGTGCCGGGCCCCACCAGTACACACTTGTACTGACTCAGTGAGGCACTCGCACTCGGTGGAGTTGTTAGTGGTTTTTTATGCAGCTGGCATTCAATCAAAATGTGCCAACCTTTCTGGCCCCGTGAGGCCGATTTTATCGCCTATCGAAATTTCATATGAGGCGATTAATTTATATTACAGTGTTGATTGTACCCTGTAAGTATTTGATGTGGGGATACCGTTCGTCATTCCATTCGCTATCAGGTGAAAATGTATTTACTGGTGCAATAAAGTACGGAATATAAACACTTTTGAAGGCCTATTGATCTCAGTCCGGGGCCTGGATGCGCCTTCAGTGCGACATTAATAGTAGTTTGACAAGTGGAAACATCGGAGATGGGTCTCTCTATCGCGCACTATTCCGCCACGCCCCTTTATTTCGCACTATTCCGCCACGCCCCTTTATTTCGCGCTATTCCGCCACGCATTATTTGGCCGCGGTCCAGAATTTCAGTCAAAAAATATGACAATAAAAGGCCTGCGGGGCATCTACAATATTCTCGCCATACACAGAAGCTTCTAGTGGTTCTACGCAAATCAGAGCACAACAAAAGAATCTTCAAGAAGCACCCGAAGGCTTCAAAATCCGCTACCACCACCACCGCTGCTTCTGCTGTTGCTGAAGGTGTCGCTACCCCCACCACTACTACTACTGCTGGCGCTACTGCTTCTGCTGTTGCTTCTGGTGCTGCCGCTCCGGCTGCTTCTATGGCTACACATAGAACATGTTCCAAAACATGCGACAAATACCGCCAAGAGGCACCCCACCCCCTCAATCAGTTCATGGTTTCTTCACCTCTACCACCCCATGGAATCCAACCTTGCTCGCGCTCGCACCGTATCCCTTAGCCGCCATGTTCGCAGCATGAGGCGTTCCTGCCGCATACTTCCTCTGAACAAAGCGTGAACCCCTATGGCTTAGAGTGGCACATAATATAGAACATGTACTATGACTTGTTCTGTGGTTTGCTGACAAGGAATATCTGTCAGTACCCCCATGGGTCCCGTCGTTTTTAGGGGTTGTGTACTTCGAGCCCCTTCCGTGGTCTAACGCCCCTTTTTTCGATGTTGCCCCCCCTTTTTTTGATGGTGCCCCTGTTTTTGTCTTTCTGTGCCTCTGTGTTCCTTGGTGGAAGGGTTGGTTGATGTTTCTTACGTGGACGGATCACGTTCAAGAGCGTGCTAGTGAGCTGGGTCTTTCTTTGGGGGGGGGTGTTCGGGGGTTGTTGGCTGGTTCTTCGGTAGTGCGTCGTCTGGGTAATCGTGTGCGTGATGGCCTGAATTTGGCGTAAAAACAGGTCAGGTGGGTTCCTAATACATAAAAGGTGCACATCTTAGTGAACATGTTCACTGAGATGTGCACCTTTTGTGTGTTTCCAGCCAACGTACGAGGGGTAGCCCAGCAATAATACTGAACTACCCATACAGTGCACAGATGGTGTGAAGAGCGGCTCAAAAGAGTGCAGAAAACCCCCTTCCGACTCGGCAATCCTTGCCTACGGAAGGGGGGTTTTCGTTCAAGCTTTTTAGCGTGAAATGACGCTTAGATGGTGCCCAGAACCGGGTTCCACTCGGTCACGGTGTGGGACAGAACCGCGCCACCAACGTTCATCGGGTCGTTAGCCACGATCTTCTCGGCAGCCTCAGCGGAGTCAACCTTTGCAATCAGTAGAGCGCCAGCGGGGGTCTCGCCATCCAGCAGGGGACCGGACACGATCAGGTTGCCTTCCTCAATCTGCGAACCAAGGTACTCGCGGTGAGCCGGGCGGTACTTCGCCTGCTCCTCGGGAGCTGCGTAAACGTAAGTAATTGCGTAATAAGCCATAACGGTCTTCTTTCGAGCAGGGCGGAGGAAC
Organism: Rothia sp. HMSC065B04; assembly: GCF_001812285.1. NCBI lineage: Bacteria > Bacillati > Actinomycetota > Actinomycetes > Micrococcales > Micrococcaceae > Rothia > Rothia sp. HMSC065B04. The sequence continues at coordinate 613,837 of NZ_KV808408.1, read as the reverse complement.
CTCCGCAGCCGGTCGGTGCTTGATGCACCCTCACTGTCTAATGTACCGTCTTGGGTGCCGGGTGGGCATCACCGGCGGCAAGAAATTGATATGGTGAGAAATCAATGTGACTCAGCGGAAACCGGCAGATTACGGCGGCGGGTTGATGGCGGGTCGGCGTATTGCAGGGTTGATTGAGGTAGGACAGAAAGGCACCGGATATGGAGAAGAACATGAACACTCAGAGTGATCATTCGGTTTTGGATGCGCCGCGCATCCGCACCGTGGCGCTGGACGCGGGCTACTCCAGCGTAAACCTCTACGACGAAGTGGACTCCACCACCACCCGCGCCCGCGAGCTACTTATGGGCGGCACCGACCCCGAACGCGAACAGCTCGGCGAGCTCTCCGTCTACGCCAGCCTCTACCAAAGCGCTGGACGCGGCCGCCTCGCCCGAGCCTGGACCGCGCCTCCCGGAGCGTGCCTTGCCGCGAGCATTGTGGTGCGCCCGCACGCCTCCACCGACCCGCTGACTCGAGAGCTCCCCGAAGATAGCTATCACTGGCTGACCCTCATCGCCGGGCTCAGCGTGGTCGATATTTGGCGCAGCTACGGCGTGGATGCCGCCCTCAAATGGCCCAACGATGTCATCGCGCAGGGCGCTAAGGGCTGCGGAATCCTCGCCCAGCTCGTTCCCGAAAGCGGCGCTAACGAGGGGCAGCGCAGCATCATTGTGGGCATCGGTCAGAACACGAATATGTCCGCCGAACAGCTGCCCGTACCCACCGCCACGAGCCTGAGCCTGTGCACCGGTGCCGCGTTTGACTCCTCCGAGGTGCTCACCCGACTGCTGAGCATCTTCGCTCGACGCTACCGCGCCTTCGTGCGTGCCGGTGGCGACCCCGAACGCCCCGACCCCCTGAACCCGGATAGCCTCAGCCTGCTCGACCAGGCACGCGCCGCCACCGCCACCCTCGGTGCCAGCGTGCGCATGAGCCTACCCGACGGAAGCACCGTAGAAGGCGTTGCTGAAGACCTCGACGCGCAGGGGCGCATCCTGATCCGCCGCGAGGACGGCACACTAGAACCCTACGCGGTGGGCGATATTGAGCACCTTCGCCCCGCCAACGGTAGCTACGGAGATTTTCAGCAGGCACACTAGAACCAGCCCCAAAAAATAATTCAGCCAAAAAATCAGCCCGGCACGGCAACCTCATCAACCCACACCACCTCAGCCGGCGACCCCAGCCGAAACACACCAACCAGCACAGCTAAGGAACACCATGCGTTTGCGCGGAAAACTCAACCCCGGTGAGCATGTCATCATTGCGACCCGACAGCACTACGGTGCCCTGCTGCCCGCGCTCGCCTACCTGCTGGTTGCTATTGCCGCCTCAACCTTCGCCTCCACGGCGCGGTCCTCACCGATTCTGTGGACTCTCGGCATGCTCTGCGCGGTAGGTACCCTGGTCGGTGCCGTGCGCACCGCCTGGCGTTGGGCAACCACCTACTACCTGCTGACCACCCACCGGCTCGTGGTGCGCCGCGGCGTGATGACCCGCAGCGGAGACGAATCCCTCTACCTGGATTCCATGGGGGAGCGTTGGGCAAAACAGCGCGGCCCGGGTGCCTGGCTGGGCTACGGTTCGGTGTATGTGGTCTGCCGCGGGGTGCACCACCGACTGACCTATGTGCCCGACCCCAAGCGCTTTGAAAAAGAAATTAAGGCCGCCCGACGCGACTACTACGCCCTGCGCGCTCGCTATATTTAGGGCTTCTCCGCCTCCGTCGCCGACCCGGGCGGGAACTGCCGGGTTGGCTCAGAGCCTAAACCCGCCGCTAAATCTGCCGAAAAAATGCGGATTAGAGTATTCTTAAATGTGAATTACTCCACTAAACTATCCTGGGGTGCGGGCGCTTTTGTGACCCAAACACCACTGCGGAGGGGTATATTAACAAGGCGCTACACGGTGAGCATCATCGCAGCGACGCAATGCGAAACCCGCAGAGCACAACGAGGTACCACGTAACCTGGCGCCACCACGGTATAAACCCACCACGGTATAGACCAGACAGTATTTTCCGGCAGAGATGAAAGGAACGGCAGCGGCAATGAGCACGGCAGACCACCATGAACCTGCGCACTCTCCGCAGGGCACCGGCGCCACCATGGGCCCCGAAACCCAAATGCTGAACCTCAAAATTCTGCAGAACCTCGCCCAGAACAATATCTACCGCGATGAGGATTCCAAGGCAGGAATTCGCGCCCTCGAAAAGTCGCTCCTGGGACAGGGTCGCCGCTACACCCCCGTAGAAGCCGCAGAATGCGCCGGACTTCCCTTCGAAACCGCCCAGCGCATCTGGCACAACATGGGCTTCCCGACGATTCCCAACCACTCGCCCTACTTCACTGAAACAGACGTGCAGATGCTCGCCGACCTACAGAAGTTGGACGCAGAAGGCGACATCCGCATGGAATATGTGGCATCCCTCGTGCGCGCCGAAGGTCAACTGACCGACCGCACCGTCGCCTGGCAGATTGAGGCGCTCGTGCACAACATCATGGTCACCGAAAACCTCAGCGATAATGATGCCCGCCGCAAGCTCCTTAAAGACTTCCCGCGCTACCTCGAGGTTCTCGAACGTCTGGCGCTGTACGCATACCGCCGTCAGATGTACGCCGGAATCCTGCGCCTGGGATTGCGTGAGAACAACGTGACCACCTCCGGACTTTCCCGCCTGCCCTTGGTGCGTGGTGTAGGATTCGTGGATCTGGTCTCGTACACCTCTCTGGTACGTAACCTAGACGCGGCGGCTCTTTCTCAGCTCATCAACCACTTCGAGCAGAGTTGCCTGGACGTTATTGCACCCCTGGGCGGTCGCATTATTAAGACTCTCGGTGACGAAGTTTTCTTCCTCACCGAAACCCCGGACGCTATCGCAGAAATCAGCCTGCAGCTCTCCGAAAAGATCGGTGCCGACCCGCAACTGCCGGATGCACGTGTCGCCTTCATCTGGGGTGAGGTTCTGGCTAACCGCGGTGATGTGTACGGCTCCAGCGTGAACCTGGCTGCGCGCCTGGTCTCCCTCGCTGAACCGGGTACCGTACTGACCGATAATGAGACAGCAAACACGCTCCGACAGGTGGGAAATCGCTATATTCTCACCTCTCAAGGGACGCGAAACGTTAGAAGCTTTGGTAACGTAGACCCCGTGGCGGTGACTCGTCGCGCGAACTACACAATGGAGATAGACCTCTCATGACTGAACTGAAACTACGTACCGGTGGTGCAACGCACCGCGGCGCACATCGAGAAAATAACGAAGATTCGATGGTCGTTGCCGGTTCCCTTTGCGTGGTCGCGGACGGCATGGGAGGCCACGAAGCCGGCGAAGTAGCATCGCGCCTGTGCGTGCGTCAGCTTGCCTACTCGCCTTTCTTCACCATGCCCGGTGGCCGTAGCGAAGAGGAGCAGCAGGCCTACGCTGAACGCCTCGCCGCCATTGACGACTCCGACCCCGCCAAGCGTCGTCGCCGCGCCAACACCGTCCTCAACAACGAAATCGTGGGCACCCTGAACCGCCTGCACGATATTCTCGGCGAAACCAACGAAGAAATTAAGCAGGCACTCTCCCGCGCTGGCGGCACGACCGTCACTGGCGCCTGGCTGACCAGCATCGGTGACCGTAACCTGTGGGTTATTTTCAACGTGGGTGACTCCCGAACCTACCGTCTGCTGCGTGAAGACGACGGTATTCACCACTCCGCCATGGAGAAGCTGCCCGGCTCTGAGGGTTCCGCCTCGCTGGAGCAGGTCACGAGCGACCACTCCGAGGTGCAGTACCTGGTTGACGAGGGTCAGATTACCGCCCTGGAGGCGCTGACCCACCCGCGCCGCAACGTGATTACCCGCGCCCTCGGTACCGGCAACTACTGGGAACCGGACTTCTGGGTTCTGCCCGCCCGCGCCGGTGACCGCCTGATGCTCTGCTCCGATGGCCTTTCCGGTGAGCTTTCGCACGAATACATGGCGCGCGTACTCACCTCGATTCGCCACCCGCAGGACGCCGCTGACGTGCTCCAGCACGAGGCGCTGCGCTCCGGCGGCCGCGACAACATTACGGTGATTGTTGCTGACGCTGTCGAGGCCTAAACTTCATACCTTATGATTCACCCCCGCTCTCTTCGGGTACTCGTGCGAGTGCCTTCAGGAGGTGGGGGTGAACTGTATCTGCACACAGAAACTAAGGAAGCGCGATTCGGGAAGTGGCTACGGTGTTTTTGCGCCAGTGTTCGCGCGCGAGGAACCTGCCAATATGACGAGCGATAGGGGAGAGGCGGAGCAAAAACGCTAGACTGGACGGGTGACTGAGAACAACACCACCCAGCAGACTGCCACCGCCGAGACTCGAGCAGAGAGCCCCGCAGAAAACTCCGTGGAAAACACCGCAGAAAACACCGTGGAGATTACCGAGGCCCTGCGTGCTGAGTACGCGGAACTGACCGATAAGATTCGTGCCGCCCGCCGCGCCTACTACAACGAGGACGCGCCCTTCCTCTCTGACGCCGAGTACGATAAGCTCTACCGCCGCCTCGAAATCATTGAGGCGGAGCACCCGCACCTGATCGCCAACGACTCGCCCACCCAGGAAGTCGGCGGCGAAGCCATCGAGGCCTTCGCACCCGTCACCCACCTGCAGCGCATGTACTCCCTCGAGGACGTCTTCTCCTTCGAAGAGCTACGCGCCTGGCTGACCAAGACCGAAGAGAGCGCCCGGACCCTCACCGGCAGCGCACCGCAGTGGCTGACCGAGCTGAAGATTGACGGCCTGGCGGTGAACCTGCTCTACCGCAACGGCACCCTCGTACGCGCGGCAACCCGCGGCGACGGCACCACCGGCGAAGACGTCACCCACAACGTGCGCACCATCGCGAGCATCCCGCAGCAGCTGAGCGGCGAGAACCACCCCGAAGAGATTGAAATCCGCGGCGAAGTGTTCATCTCCTCCGCCGATTTTGAGAAGCTCAACGAGTCCATGATTGCCGCAGGAAAGAACCCCTTCGCGAACCCGCGTAACGCCGCGGCAGGCTCGCTACGCCAGAAGGACGCGGCGATTACCGCCTCGCGCCCGCTGAGCATGTACGTGCACGGCATCGGTTCGCGCACCGGCCTGGATATTGCCACCCAGTACGAGACCTACGATTTGCTCGCCTCCTGGGGTCTGCCCGTGAGCCCCTACAGCGAAATCGCCGCCAACACCGAGGCGGTCTTCGACTTCATTAACAAGTACGGCGAGCAGCGCCACTCCCTGGTGCACGAGATTGACGGCATCGTCATTAAGGTCAACGACTTCGCGACCCAGGCTCAGCTGGGCTACACCTCCCGCGTGCCGCGCTGGGCGGTGGCGTACAAGTACCCGCCCGAAGAGGTGCACACCAAACTGCTGGACATCCGCGTGGACGTGGGACGCACCGGCCGCGTGACCCCCTACGGCGTCATGGAGCCCGTGTTCGTCTCCGGCTCGACCGTCGAACGCGCCACCCTGCACAACCAGGACGTGGTCAAGGCCAAGGGCGTGCTCATCGGCGACACCGTGGTGCTGCGCAAGGCAGGCGACGTGATCCCCGAGATCGTCGCCCCCGTGGTTGCTCTACGTGACGGCACCGAACGAGAGTTCGTGATGCCCGGCGAGTGCCCCTCCTGCGGCTCGCCCCTGGCACCCGGCAAGGAAGGCGATGTGGACCTGCGCTGCACGAACCCGCGCTCCTGCCCGGCGCAGCTGACCGAGCGCGTGTACTATGCGGCAAGCCGCGGCGCCTTCGACATTGAGGCGCTCGGCTTTGAAGCAGCAAAGGCACTCACCAGCCCCGCAACCCCGGATACCCCTCCGCTAACGACCGAGGCGCACCTGTTCAGCCTCAACATTGAGGACCTGCGCGAGGTCACCATCGAACGTGAGAAGAAGGTCAAGGGTGTGGGCACCGGAAAGATGGAGCGCGTGCCCTACTTCTACACCAAGCCGACCAAGGCACGCCCCGAGCCGAAGCCCACGAAGAATACGCTGAACCTCTTCGCCGAGCTGGAGAAGGCAAAGCAACAGCCGCTGTGGCGCGTGCTGGTTGCCCTTTCGATTCGCCACGTGGGCCCGACCGCTGCCCGCGCGCTCGCCGCGGAGTTCGGTTCGATGCAGGCGATCCGCGAGGCTGACCGTGAACGCCTTGCCGCTGTGGACGGTGTGGGCACCACGATTGCCGACTCTATTATTGAGTGGTTCGCTGAGGACTGGCACGCCGAGGTGGTGGACTCCTGGGCTGCCGCCGGTGTGCGCATGGAAGATACCCGTGACGAGTCCGTGGAGCGCACCCTGGAGGGCCTGACCGTGGTCGTGACCGGCACGCTGAACGGTTACACCCGTGATGGCGCGAAGGAAGCCATTATTTCTCGCGGCGGTAAGGCATCCGGTTCGGTGTCTAAGAGGACCCACTTTGTGGTTGCTGGCGCGAACGCCGGTTCGAAGCTGGATAAGGCTCAGCAGCTGGGTCTGAAGGTGCTGGATGAGGAGGGCTTCACCGCCCTGCTTGAGGGTGGTCCGGAGGCTGTTGAGGCTACCGCCGAGTAGACCCGGTAGCGGGGTCACCTGATTCTGACCCCTGCAATATATAGAGCATTCAGGCTCTGGAGTGCGTGCTCCAGGGCCTGAATGCCAATTTCTGGCATTTGTAATTACCACAGCTTTTAAGGCGGAAGCGCCTTAAAACACTCCCAAAGCGAAGAAATATTTAAAAAATATTTACACGCTGTTCAAAACCCTTAAAGGTGGCGCCCGTCAACCCCGAATCGAAAAACTTGGCGGGGGAGCGCATCCGGGTTAAATCCCTAGAAAACCCCGAAATTCAGGGGCGAAAACCCTAAGGCGCGCGGGGCTCAAGGTCTTAAATAATGTTTCCTGCACTTTTAACCTGGAAGAACCCTGGGAGAACCCGGGACGTTCGCTGTGAACTTGAAATCGGGTTGGAATCATAAAAAACCTCGGCTATCTTTGAGACCAGATGGATTCTCGCAAGAGAATCACCTGTGTGGTTTCAAGCTTGGAATGCTTGAAACGATGCCCGGTTCTACCGCACGTCCCCATCGAGGAAGTGCCACCCGGATTCCGCACATAAGTGCAGAATCGCTCACGGTGACATGAAATCGGTGGAGAGCCGCTCACATGGTAGAGCCAGAATATGAGTAACCTACTTCGTTATCAAAGGGTGAGCGGCGGCGCGCTAGAGTTCCGGGGACGGAACGAGCGGGGACGGCCCCAAGGAGCATTATGAAGAACACTTCCATTCGTCGTACCGCAGCAGCTCTCGCCATCGGTGGCGCTGTAGCAGCTACCATGTCGATGCCCGCTGCAAACGCAGTAGACGGTGCTACCTGGGACGCGCTGGCACAGTGCGAGTCCGGTGGCAACTGGTCCATCAACACCGGTAACGGCTTCTACGGCGGTCTGCAGTTCACCCAGCAGTCCTGGAACGGCGTCGGCATGTCCGGCTCCCCCGCGACCGCTACCCGTGCACAGCAGATCGAGGCTGGCGAGCGTCTGCTCGCTATCCAGGGCTGGGGCGCATGGCCCGCATGCTCCGCTAAGCTTGGCCTCTACGGCAAGACCGGCGCAGCTCCCACCTACACCGAGCCCACCACCACCGTGGCTGCACAGTCGCAGACCCAGCAGACCTACACCGCTCCCGCGGCACAGGCTGCACCCGCAGCTCCTGCAGCTCAGGCTGCACCCGCAGCAGTTGAGGCACCCGCAGCTCCCGCTGCACCGGTAGCACCCGCTGCACCCGCAGTTGAGGCTCCCGCAGCTCCCGCAGCAGCACCGGCAGCTGAGGCTCCCGTAGCAGCAGCTCCCGTTGCAGCTCCCAAGGCTGCAGCAGGCACCTACACCGTGGTTCCCGGTGACTCCCTCTCGCTGATCGCTGCAAAGCTCGGCGTTGCAGGCGGCTACCAGGCAATCGCAGCTGCGAACACCGACATCATCTACAACGTTGACCTGATCTTCCCCGGCCAGGTTCTGACCATCCCCGCCTAAGGATTAACCCCCAAGCGTAACGTGGACACGTTGTAGCCCAACGCCCCGCACCTCACACGAGGAGCGGGGCGTTGAGCATTTAACCCGAAAATAGGGGAGGAGAACACCGCCTGACCACGCAAACCAGCAGGTAAACCCTCCAACCCCCAATGAGACGGAAAACGCAACCTCCACTACACTAGAGAAGAGACAAGAAAACAAACTACGGGAGAACCATGTCTGCCATCACCTTTGAACAGGTAAAGCACCTGGCATCGCTGGCACTCATTGAGATGACCGATGAAGAACTCACCGCGATGGCGTCTGAGCTGGACGTCATCGTCGCATCCGTTGAGACCATGTCGCAGAAAGCAACTGCCGACATCCCCGCGACCAGCCACCCCATCCCCCTCGAGAACGTCTTCCGCGAAGACGTACCCGTCACCACCCTCACCCAGGAAGAGGCGCTCTCCGGCGCCCCCGACGCACAGGACGGCAAGTTCCGCGTGCCGGCAATCCTCGACGAAGACTAAGAGGAGAACAACCAAGTGAACGAACTGATCCAGCTCACCGCCGCAGAAGCAGCAGAAAAGCTCGCATCCGGCGAAATCACCTCCGTCGAGCTCACCCAGGCACACCTGGACCGCATCGCAGCCACCGACGGCGCACCCCTGAGCGACAACCGCGCAGACGGCAAGAGCGGCCTCAACGCCTTCCTGCACATCAACGCCGAAGAAGCACTCGCCACCGCAGCAGCAGTGGACGCAGACCGCGCAGCAGGCAAGGAACTGCCCCCGCTCGCAGGCGTACCCATCGCTGTCAAGGACCTCATCGTCACCAAGGGCCAGCCCACCACCGCAGCATCCCGCATGCTCGAAGGCTGGATGAGCCCCTACGACGGCACCGTCACCCGCAAGGTCCGCGAAGCACGCATGCCCATCCTCGGTAAGACCAACCTCGACGAATTCGCAATGGGCTCCTCCAACGAGCACTCCGCATTCGGCGTAGTCCGCAACCCCTGGGCACTCGACCGCGCACCCGGCGGCTCCGGCGGCGGCTCCGCAGCAGCCGTCACCGCATTCCAAGCACCCCTGGCACTCGGCACCGACACCGGTGGCTCCATCCGCCAGCCCGCAGCACTGACCGGTAGCGTCGGCGTCAAGCCCACCTACGGCTCCGTCTCCCGTTACGGCGTCATCGCCATGGCGTCCTCCCTCGACCAGGTCGGCCCCGTCGCACGCACCGTGCTCGACACCGCGCTGCTCCACGAAGCAATCGCAGGCCACGACCCGCTCGACGCAACCTCTCTGCCCGATGAGCCCGGCAACTTCGTTGAAGAAGCCAAGGCAGGCGCAGAAGCAGCACGCAAGCGCGACCTGTCCGGCCTGCGCATCGGCGTCATCAAGGAACTCGGCGGCGGCGACGGCGAAGGCTTCGAAGCAGGCGTCCTCGCACGCTTCCGCGAATCCGTCGAAGAGCTTCGTGCCGCAGGCGCAGAGATCATCGAGGTCTCCCTGCCCTCCGTCACCGAAGCCATCAGCGCCTACTACATGATCATGTCCTCCGAGGTGTCCTCCAACCTGGCACGCTACGACGGCGTCCGCTACGGCCTGCGCGTCGTACCCGAAGACGGCCCCGTCACCATCGAACGCGTCATGTCCGCAACCCGCTCCGCAGGTTTCGGCCACGAGGTCAAGCGCCGCATCATCCTCGGCACCTACGCACTGTCCGCAGGTAACTTCGACGCCTACTACGGCGCCGCACTGCGCGTCCGCACCCTCATCCAGCGCGACTACGCAGCAGCCTTCGAAAAGTGCGACGTGCTCATCTCCCCGACCGCGCCCTCCACCGCGTTCAAGCTCGGCGAGAAGACCGAAGGCGACCCCATGGCAATGTACCTGGGCGACGTCGCAACCGTGCCCGTCAACCTGGCAGGCGTCCCGGCGCTCTCCCTGCCCGGCGGCCTCTCCGAAGAGAACAACCTGCCCGTCGGCATCCAGTTCACCGCCCCCGCACGCGAAGACGCACGCCTCTACCGCGTCGGCGCAGCACTCGAAGAACTGCTCACCGCAAAATGGGGCGCACCGCTCTACAAGAGCCTGCCCGACACCGAAACCCTGATCCGCGACTTTGACTTTGGGGGAACCAAGTAATGAGTGAAGAAGTCCTCAGCTTCGAAGAAGCCATCGAAAAGTACGACCCGGTCCTCGGCTTCGAGGTGCACGTCGAACTCAACACCAAGACCAAGATGTTCGACTCCGCACCCAACGAGTTCGGCGACGAACCCAACACCAACATCACCCCCGTATCGCTCGGCCTGCCCGGCGCGCTGCCCATGGTGAACAAGACCGCTGTTGAGTCCGCCATCAAGCTCGGCCTGGCACTGGGCTGCGACATCGCAGACAAGTCCTACTTCGCCCGCAAGAACTACTTCTACCCGGACTCCCCGAAGAACTTCCAGACCTCCCAGGCTGGCGGCCCCATCGCGGAAAATGGCTCCCTGGACGTTGAGCTCGAAGACGGCACCATCTTCACCGTCGAAATTGAGCGCGCCCACATGGAAGAAGACGCAGGCAAGCTCACCCACGTCGGTGGCGCAGACGGCCGAATTCAGGGTGCAACCTCCTCCCTGGTCGACTACAACCGCGCAGGCGTGCCCCTGATCGAGATCGTCACCCGACCCATCGTCGGTGCCGGCGAGCGCGCACCCGAACTGGCACGCGCCTACGTTGCCGCAATCCGCGACATCGTACGCTCCCTCGGCATCTCCGACGCCCGCATGGAACGCGGTAACGTCCGATGCGACGCCAACGTCTCCCTCATGCCCAAGGGCGCCGAGAAGTTCGGTACCCGCTCCGAAACCAAGAACGTGAACTCCCTGCGTTCGGTTGAGCGCGCCGTCCGCTACGAGATTCGCCGCCACGCAGCGATCCTCGAACGCGGCGAAAAGGTCACCCAGGAGACCCGCCACTGGCACGAAGACACCCGCGAAACCTCCTCGGGCCGCCCCAAGTCCGACGCTGACGACTACCGTTACTTCCCCGAACCGGACCTCGTACCGGTCGTCACCAACAGCGAATGGATTGAGCGTCTGCGCGCCGAACTGCCCGAACCCCCGGCAGAACGCCGCCGCCGCCTCAAGGGCGAGTGGGGCTACTCTGACGAAGAGTTCCGCGACGTGGTCAACGCCGGCGCACTCGACGTCATCGAAGAGACCGTCGCCGCAGGCGCAACCGCAGCAGCAGCCCGCAAGTGGTGGATGGGCGAAATCGCCCGACGCGCAAAGCAGGCCGAGGTTGAGCTCACCGCCCTCGGCGTGGAGCCCGCAACCGTGGTCGCCCTCGAAGCTCTCATCAGCGAAGGCAAGATCAACGACAAGATTGCCCGCCAGGTGCTCGAGTTCGTCCTCGCCGGTGAAGGCACCCCCGCCGAAATCGTTGAGGCACGCGGCCTCGCCGTGGTCTCCGACGACGGCGCACTCACCGCAGCCGTCCAGGAAGCACTGGCAGCAATGCCCGACGTTGCCGACAAGATTCGTGCCGGTAAGGTTCAGGCTGCTGGCGCTATCGTCGGTCAGGTCATGAAGGCTACTCGCGGTCAGGCTGATGCCGCCCGCGTGCGTGAGCTGATCCTGGCTGAGTGCGGCGTGGAAGGCTAAGCTTTTCCGCTGATCCGGCCTAGCGAAAGAGGCGCTGTCTCCCGTGTGGGAGGCAGCGCCTCTTTCGTTATCTCCGTTCTGCTTGGCTTTGCACGTTAGCTCCGCTTGGAAAGGCGGTTATCGTCCTCGTTCCTACAGGGAACCCGCCCTCGCTTCGCTTCGGGCACCCTGATGTCACTACGGACGATACCGCCTTTCCGCGCTGGGGTACTGTGCGGGTGCGGCTGCGTTTTCCGGAAGCGCCCTCAGGATGTCAGCCCGGGCGCTCTCACCCCCGGTTGGAGCGTGCCGGTGCACCTTCCGGAAGCGACATCAGGGTACCCTCTCGGGTGC
>NZ_KV808408.1:588871-601708 GCF_001812285.1 Rothia sp. HMSC065B04 | reverse complement strand
TCTCGGGTGCTCTCCGCAGCGAAGCAAGGAGAGAGCGGAGCGCCCGAGAGGGTGGGTTCCCCTGTAGGAGCGTAGGAAGGTGCGCACCGGCCGCATCCTTAGGTAAGGGGAGAGGAACGAGGACGAGCACCGTCCCTCGAGCAGAGCAACGTACTTAAACGAAGAACGCTCCGTCCGTACCACTCAGATACAGACGGAGCGTTCTTTTTAAAGCGTGGCTTGGTTGGCTATAGCCTACTCAGTAACGCCCAGGTTGCTCAGCAGGAACGCGTAATCCCACGCGATCTCACGCCAACGCGTATACCTGCCGGAACCACCACCGTGACCGCCCGACATATCAATCTTCAGCAGCGGCACCGGCGACGACGGGTCAATCTGCTCACGCAGCGCCGCAACCCACTTCGCAGGCTCTACGTAGAGCACGCGGGTGTCGTGCAGGCTCGTCACCGCAGCAATCGCCGGGTAGCGGACCGGGCGGATGTTCTCGTACGGGGTGTACGACTTCATGTAGGCGTACACTTCCGGGTCCTCAATCGGGTTGCCCCACTCTTCCCACTCCATCGCCGACAGCGGCAGCTCCGGGTCAAGGATGGTGGTCAGCGCATCCACGAACGGCACGGCTGCCAGGCAGGCGGCGTACTTCTCGGGGGCGAGGTTCAGCACGGCACCCATGAGCAGGCCGCCGGCGCTACCGCCGTAGCAGCCGATACGCGCCTCATCAGCCCACGGCTTAGCCGCAATGTAGCTGGTGACGTCCACGAAGTCGGTGAAGGTGTTCTTCTTCGCGAGCTTCTTGCCGTTCTGGTACCAGGAGCGGCCCATCTCGCCGCCGCCGCGAATATGCGCAAGCACGTAGATAACGCCGCGGTCCAGGATCGATAGCATCGGGATGGAGAACATCGGGTCCATGGACGACTCGTAGGAGCCGTAACCGTACTGGAGGACGGGGTGCGGCTTGCTCATGTCCAGGTCGGCGCGGTGAATCACCGAGATCGGGATGAGCGTGCCGTCCTCCGCTGGTGCCCAGTCGCGGTAAGCGCGGTAGTTCTCGCGGTTGTAGCCGCCCAGCACGGGGGTTTCACGGCGCAGCAGCAGGGTCTGCGACATGGGGAAGTAGTCGTAGACGCGGCGCGGCGTCAGGTACGAGGTGTAGGCGATGCGCAGCACGGGGGAGTAGTTCTCCGCACGCAGCACGGAGGCGGTGTACAGTTCCTCGTCGAAGCCGGCAGGTTCCATGAAGGTCACGCCGGCGGGTCGGCGGCGGCGCCACTGGATGGGCAGCTGTTCACGCGGTGCGAGGAAGATGCGGGTGGTGGTGTCCGCGCGGGCGGTGACGACCAGGTGCGTTGCGGTGAAGGTGAAGCCCTCCAGGCGCACGTGTTCGCTGTGGCGGATGACCGGCACCCAACGTTGCGCGTACTCTTCGAGGCTTTCACCTTCGCGCGGCATGTCTGCGAGGACCAGCTCGGAGTTCAGCGCATTGTAGTCGTGCTGAATCAGCAGGTGCTGCTCGCCGGCAATGTTGAGCGGCTCGGCGTAGTATTCGATGCCCGCGCTCTTGGGGATGAGCAGGGTCGGCTCACCCTTGGGCTCGCGGGTGGGGATGAGGCGCACCTCCGTGTACTCGGAGTTGGAGCTGGTAATGACCACGGAGGAACGGTCGGAGCTCATGGCGGCGCCGAGCCACATGGTGTTGTCCGGTTCCTCATAGATCAGGTGGTCTTCGGTGCCCTGCCCGACGTCGTGCACGTAGACGCGCCAGGGGCGCCACGACTCGTCGGGCACGAGGTAGATGAGCTGCTCGGCGTGGTTGATGAAGAAGGAACCCGCCGCAATGTTGGGGATGGTGTCTTCGAGGAAGGCGCCGGTTTCCATGTTGAGGAAGCGCTGCTCGTAGCGTTCGTCACCCTTCTCGTCCACGGAGATGCTCAGCAGCTTGCCATTACGTGCGGGCTGGAAGCTGCCGAGGGAGAAGAACTCCATGTTCTTGGCGTATTCGTTGCAATCGAGAATGACGACTTCACCCTCGAGTACTTCGCCGGGGGTGACGGTCGGCGGGGTGTAGCGCACCACCTCGTCGCCTTCATGTAGGGCGGGGTAGCGGTAGAAGACGGGGTACTGGCCGCCGGGCACCATGCGGCTGTAGTACCACCAGTCACCGATACGGTTCGGGACGGTCAGATCCGACAGCAGGGTGCGGCCCTTGATTTCGTTGAAGATGGATTCGCGGAGGGGCTGCTGGTCTGCGGTGACAGCTTCGGTGTATTCGGCTTCTGCCTTGAGGTAGTTGAGGACCTCTTCGCTTTCCTTGTCGCGGAGCCATTCGTAGTGGTCGATGAAGACGTCGCCGTGGTGTTCGCGGCGGTGCTCGACCTTCTTCGGTACGGGCGGGGTGAGGTTCTGTTCAGCCATGCTGCCACCTCTTTCATGAGTTATGGGTTTGTGAATGGTGTGTGCCGTCTGCGCCCGCGTTCCTGTGCCGCCGGGTGGCGGTGAGGGTGCGCGGGGGACTGTGGGCACGCCTAGTTCTAGTGTATCGAAGAGTGAGGCAGGCTACTATATTGCGGCCTGAGCAGTATCACCCAGATTAGCCCCCTGCACTCTTCTGGAACGTGCGCATTCGGTAGCTAGTTAGCGCGCCCCTTAATAGACATGAGGGTGCGGCGGCCCGCCTTGTTTGCCTTTGTGAAGGCACGGTTACTTTGCCGGTACTCACGTTCTTGAGAGCGCAGGCGTAGACGCGCGGATTCGGCTATCATCCTGCGGTAGCGTTCGAAGCGCTCGGGGTCGAGAGCGCCGTCAGTGATGGCCTGCTGCACCGCGCATCCGGGTTCGGAACCGTGGGAGCAGTCGCTGTACCGGCAGGCGGAAGCGTAGCTGGAGACATCATCGAAGGTTTCGTCAATCGCGGCGCTATCGCTCGTTGCGGCTAGGGCTCGCACGCCCGGAGTGTCGATCAGCACCGTGCCAGATGATGATTTTGCGTTGGTCGAGTCTCCTTCGCTTGAGCCTTCCGCACCGGGTAAAACAAGCATCTGGCGGCTGGTGGTGGTGTGGCGCCCTTTGCCGTCAGCATCTCGGACCGTGGAGGTGACCTGCACCTGATGTTCTTGGCTATCCTCGCGGGGGTCAACTCCGGGGTTGAGCAGGGCGTTGACCAGGGTGGATTTTCCTGCGCCGCTACGGCCCAGGAATGCGGCGGTGCGTCCGGCGACAAGCTCCGCCACCGGGGCAGAATCGTAGCCGTTGTCCGTGCAGACGGCGAGTACCGCATCCACACCACCTGCGAGGGAGTCCCTGTAGTTGGTGAGCTGTTCAGCCGTTACTAGGTCACCCTTGGTGAGAATCAGTGCGACCTGCACCCCGGAAGCGTGCGCCAGAGCGGTGTAGCGTTCAATTCGCCCAATGGACGGCTCGGGGAAGCAAGGCTCAACGATGCAGAGCATATCCACGTTGGCGGCGACAGGCTGATCCGCGGATTCTCGGGTGGCGCTGGGGCGGGTGAGGTAGCTTCGCCGGGGCAGAATCGCGAGGAATTTATGCTCCGCGGGGTGGGTTTCACCGCCGGTTCCGGGGATGGGCTGGGCGAGTACCCAGTCGCCCACGACGGGGTATTCCTCTTCGCCGTAGTCGTTCTCGACCGGACGCAGGGGAGCGGAGAGCTTCACGAGCTCGCCCCGCTCGCAGGTTAGTAGCTCGCAGCGGGTGCGGTGCACGGCGCTGACGCGGGCGAGGGTGAAATCTTCAAGGGTGCCGTCGAGGGTGAACGCGGCGCGGATTGCCGCGCCCTGCCAGGAGGGGTCGAAGCCGAGGGTCTCTAAGGTGTATGAGGCGGGAGTAATGGTCACAGGAATAGTCTTTCGTGGTTGCGGCGCCCGGTTGGTTATTATGCCTGGATAGCGCACTGGGGGAGGGGGCGTTTAAAAGGTTTGTTCTATTTGGGTTTCACGCCTTATAGCAGCGAGGCGCGGGCACCGGCGCGGATGCGGCGGGCGGCAAGGAAGGTCAGCCCCAACCCCACCGCGGCGTAGAGCAACGCCAGGGCCGCGTCCGCCGCCAGGAGTGCAAAGAAACCCGGCGAGGTGCCGCCCGAAACGCCGCCAGAGGTATCCAGCGCCTGCACCAGTCGGGACCCAGGAACCCAGGCGCACAGCCACGCAAGCCAGCCGGGGTAGGTGCTCACCGGAACGATTACGCCCGCGCTGACCGGCAGAATAATCGACAGGATATTCGACCCCGTGTACGGATCGGACAGGTACAGGCCCAGCCCGGCGGCAAAAATGCCCAGGCAGACCCCGCCCAGAACCGCAACCGGCATCAGCGCGATGGCGCCGAGCAGAAGCCCGGAACCCGCCCCGGTAGGGGGTGCCGTGAGGGAGAGCAACCACACGATGCCCACGTTGCTCAGGCCCGTTACGGATGCCAACAGCGCGGGCACCGCCGCCGCACCCAGCCAGTAGCCCGCATCCACCGGGCGTGCCGTGCACACGTACTCGAAGACGCCAATCCACCGGTCGGTGGCAACGCGCGCGACGATGCCGGCGGCCACCGAGCTGAGGGTGGCAATCAGGGCGGTCGCGCAGCCGATGCGTACCGTATCGTTCGCGGCGAGGTCGGCGCCCAAAAGCACCGTAAAAAGCACGTTAAGACCGGGTACGAGCACCAGGGTTGTGATGGCCGTTCCGAGGGTTGCGAAGGTAATAGAAGATGACCAGCCGATAGAGGCGGTAGACAGTGCCCGGCGCACCACGCCGGGCAGGGAATCAGTAGAGAGAACACGCACGCTACATCGCCCCCAGGGTGCCGCGACGACGGGCGGAGGCGAGAGCCTTCCGGGCAAAGAGGAAGGCGCACAACGCCCAAGCGAGGCTCACGGCGAGCGTCTGCGCAACGGGCAGGAGCGCATCCGCCGGGGTAGTGATGGTGGTACGCCCAAGTAGGAGATGAACCGGCGCCTGCAGGGGAATGAGCATGCCTACAGCATCTAGCCAGGCGGGCGCTTCAATGGTCGTGAAGAGAACCCCGGAAAGAATAAAAACCGGCACGAGCAACAGCTCCTCGTAGGCGATAGCGTTCGGTGTGGCCACGAAGAACACCGCAATCATGAACGTTACCGACAGGCACGCAAGCCACAGCAGGGGAACGCCCAGAACGTAGCGCGGCCAGAGTGCTGAAAAGTCCGTGACCTGCGGGTTAAGCGTCACAAGAGCCCAGATGAGCCACGACAGGGGCAAAGCCGCCATACCCACAATGGATGCGCTCGAAACGATAGCCGCCAGCACCCGCACCGGAGAAATCGACCCCGAACACAGGTACACGAGGGTCCCACGGAAACGCTCGAAATTGATGATGCCCGCAGACACGATGCAGACCGACCACATGCCCACAATGCCCGCGCGGGTCCACGCGAGGGTCGGGTCAACGGAGTGACCCGCGGAGCTCTGCGCCGCCGCATGCACCGCAAGAGCCTGAATAATAACCGACCCGAGCACCGTACTGATGAGTAGCTGAATGAAGTAGGGGACCGTCAGGAACTGGCGCAGGCTAAAGCCCATGAGCCGCAACTGACGGGCGCACTCCTGCCGTAGGTCGCCCCCTCGGCTCTGTTGCTGGGAGTCTTTCGGACGCCGTGTCTGAGCGTTCATCGCTTGAGCCCCTCCGCCATTGCCAGGTATGCCTCTTCCAAGGTTGCCGGGCGTGTGTACGGTTCGGTCCGTGCCCCGATACGTGCGGTGGCAAGCCCCTCCGCGAGGATACGGTGCGCCTCGCCCGCCTCGAACGTGGCGCGCTCGCCATGCCAGTAGAGGGTGAGTTCCCAGCCGGAACCGCGCGGGGCGAAGAGCACCGTAGCCTTATCGCCGAGGAGCCCACGAAGCGTATCAAGGCCCTCGGTGGCGGTGGCCTCGACCTGTACCACGGTCGTGGCGGCAATGCCGGCGTGCGCGGCGATGTCTTCGAGGCTGCCGCTCACGGCGACGGAACCGGCGCCTAACACGGTGATGGTGTGCGCCAGGTCCTCGATTTCGCCGAGTAGGTGGCTCGTCAGCAGAACGGCGGCGCCGTCTTCCGCGAGGGAGCGGATGAGGGTTCGCACGGTTAGGGCGATATCGGGGTCGAGCCCGTTGGTCGGCTCATCCAGCAGGAGCAGGGCGGGGGAGCCGAGCAGGGCGCGGGCAATATGTAGGCGCTGCTTCATGCCGCGGGAAAACTCCTGGACAGGCTGCGTTGCCGCATCGGTGAGTTCCACACGGGCTAGGGCATGCTCCACCTCGTGTCGTCGGGTCCGCCCGGAAACCCCCGCAACATCGGCGAAGAACAGCAGATTGTCGCGGGCACTGGCGCGCGGGTAGAAGCCGTTCTCCCCGCCCAACGCGAGGCCCACGTGGCGGCGAGCCCGCTGCGGGTGAGCGATAGCATCCACACCGTTCACGGTGAGGATACCGCCGGTAGGAGTGAGCAGGGTCGAGCACATCTGCACGGTGGTGGTTTTGCCCGCACCGTTGGGGCCGAGGAGGGCATGAATCTCACCGGAACTAACGCGAAGCGACACCCGGTCGACGGCGGTAA
This sequence comes from Rothia sp. HMSC065B04, assembly GCF_001812285.1. Taxonomy (NCBI): domain Bacteria; kingdom Bacillati; phylum Actinomycetota; class Actinomycetes; order Micrococcales; family Micrococcaceae; genus Rothia; species Rothia sp. HMSC065B04. Next base: position 595,141 of record NZ_KV808408.1, on the reverse strand, counting down.
AAGCGTTTTCACCTTTGCCAAAGACGCGGCTGAGCTGCGCCGCATCAAGAACAAGAGACATGGTAGGTAACCTTCGGGTATGACCCTCTGGCCCCTATACCGGAGGGATGCTGAGCAGGATAAACGGCGTAGCGAGCCGTAGCGAGTTGTACCCTGCGTGAGTGTATGTGTCATTTCAGTGTACCGAAAAACCGTAGATAAAAGTGATGGGGGTTACTGTGTGGATGGTGGGTGTCCGCCTCCGCATCTCGATTGCCTCGTCCTCGGATTGCCCCGGCACCGTCGTTCGCGTTTTATGACAGACGTTAAAAAACGTCATCTTTGCAATGAAATGTCTTAAAGTACCGCGCACCCACAAAATCCTTGACCCCGCCCCGTGCCCTATGACACTCTAAATAACAGGTCAAGAGCGCCAGCGATAAGCCCCAGCTAGCTGGCCGGCAACCCTCCTCCGCGGTGGGGTGCCCTGGGTGAAGACCGGGCGGCACGCACAAGCGTGACGCAAGCGCGGGACCGATGTGACCGAAACCGGTACATCAATCGTGACAGGATTATTCGACGACGATTCCTGTACCGTCGGCATGCGGCCCCTTAAGAATCCCCAATAGGAGCCACGCATGAGCAACAACACTACCGTCCCGACTCCCGCCAACCCCGCCGGTTGGAAGTTCGAAACCCGCCAGATCCACGCAGGTCAGGCGCCGGATGCCGCAACGGGAGCTCGGGCACTACCTATCTACCAGACCACTTCCTTCGTCTTTGACAGCGCCGAGCAGGCAGCGAACCGTTTCGCCCTCGCCGAGCTGGGCCCCATTTACACTCGCCTCAACAACCCCACCCAGGAAGTCATCGAAAACCGTATCGCTTCCCTGGAAGGCGGCGTAGGCGCGCTGCTGCTGGCATCCGGTCAGGCAGCTATTACCTACGCAATCCTGAACATTGCCGGTGCAGGCGACCACGTTGTTGCTTCGCCCTCCGTGTACGGCGGCACCTACAACCTGCTCAAGTACACCCTCGCCGACCTGGGCATTGAAACCACCTTTGTTGAGGACCCGGACGACCTGGACGCATGGCGCGCCGCAGTACGCCCCAACACCAAGCTCTTCTACGGCGAGTCCGTGCCCAACCCCCGCAACGACGTGCTCGACATTGAGCCCATCGCCAAGATCGCGCACGAAAACGGCGTACCCCTGATCGTGGACAACACCGTACCCACCCCGTACCTGCTGCGCCCCATCGAGCACGGCGCAGACGTAGTCGTCCACTCCGCCACCAAGTACCTGGGCGGCCACGGCACCTCCATCGGCGGCGTGATCGTTGACTCCGGTAACTTCGACTACGGTGCAGACCCCGAGAAGTTCCCCAAGTTCAACCAGCCCGCCCCCGGCTACCACGGCCTGGTCTACGCACGCGATTTGGGTAAGGACTCCGCGTTCGGCGCGAACCTCTCCTACATCCTGAAGGCGCGCGTCTCCCTGCTGCGTGACACCGGCGCCGCAATCTCCCCGACCAACGCCTTCAACATCGGCATCGGTCTGGAGACTCTCTCCCTGCGCATCGAACGCCACATTGAGAACGCCACCAAGGTCGCCCGCTGGCTCGAAGCAAACCCGCAGGTCGACAAGGTTATCTGGGCTGGCGTGGAATCCTCCCCCTGGTACGAGCGTGCACAGAAGTACCTGCCCAAGGGCCCCGGTGCGGTGCTCGGCTTCACCCTCAAGGACGCAACCCTGGAGGAGACCCGCGACTTCGTGGACGCCCTGAAGCTGCACTCCAACGTGGCGAACATCGGTGACGTACGCTCGCTCGTGATTCACCCCGCCTCCACCACCCACTCCCAGCTTTCCGCTGAGGAACTGGAGAAGATTGGCGTGTACCCGAACTTCGTCCGCCTGGCAGTCGGTATCGAGAACATCGACGACATTCTCGCCGACCTGCAGCTGGGCTTCGACACCCTCTCCTAAACGGTGATGCAACCCGCAGGTGGACCGGCAAGCTACGGCTTTTCGGTCCACCTGCGGATTCCCCGTTACGGAGCATGTTGTAACTGTGCGGCGTTGCTGCCGCCCAACCTGTTGCTTCTTCTACCCACAGACGAGTACCCCGCTCACACCCGGCACCACCTCGCCGACCAACCCAGTGAAGGGAACCCCATGGCCACCCAGAGCACTAGCCAGTCCGGCACTACCAGCCAGCCTGTCACCGCACCCATCCCCGTGGCGGGCACCCGCACCGAGCACCCCGAAGCGCAAGGCTATCTGCGTCAGCTGAACATCGGCGACCTGGAGCTCGAGTCCGGCGTGACTCTGCCGCAGGTGACCATCGGTTACGAAACCTGGGGTACCCTCAACGAGACCGGCGATAACGCCATCCTCATCCTGCACGCACTCACCGGTGACACGCATGTCTCCCGCGGCGTGCCCACCCCGGACATGCCCGCGCCCCTCATCCGCGCTATCGAATCCGACGGCTGGTGGGAGGGCATCGTGGGTCCCGGCGCGGTCATCGACACCAACCGATACTTCGTCGTTGCCCCCAATATTCTGGGCGGCTGCTACGGTTCGACCGGTCCGGCCAGCATCATTCCCGAAGGCTACCCGGGCGCCGGCGAGCACTGGGGATCCCGATTCCCGCTCGTCACCATCCGCGACTCGGTGCGTGCTGAGGCGCGTCTGGCCCGGGCCCTGGGCATCACGAGCTTCCGCTACGTCATCGGCGGTTCCCTCGGGGGCGCACGCGCCGTAGAATGGGCCGCAACCAACCCCGAACTGGTGCGCGGATGCGCGGTCATCGCCTCCGGTCCTTCGGCCACCGCCGAGCAGATTTCCTGGGCGCACACCCAGAACATTGCGATTCGTTCGGATGCGAACTTTGCCGGTGGCGACTACTATGCCGGTCCTGCACCGACTGCCGGTCTGGCTCTGGCGCGCCGTATCGCGCACACCACCTACCGCAGCCCCGCAGAGCTGGAGCACCGCTTCGGCCGTGAGGAGAACCGCGGCGAAAACACTGTGGGCGGTTCGCTGGGTGAGCCGCGTGGCCGCTACGCCATTGAAAGCTACCTGGACCACCACGGCGCTAAGCTGGTTGAGCGTTTTGACGCGAACAGCTACCTGGCTGTGAATGAGGCGCTGATTTCGCACGATGTGGCTCGTGGCCGCGGCACTCTGGCACAGGCGCTGGCGCACACCGATTGCGAGTGGACGATTGCGGCGGTGAACACGGACCGTCTGTTCTTCCCGCACGAGTCGCACCGCCTGGCGGAGGCGCTTCCCACCCCGGTGCCCGTGGACATTATCGAGTCGAACCACGGCCATGACGGCTTCTTGATTGAGGCGAAGCAGGTGGAGAAGATTCTGGCGCGCGCCCTCGGCGTTGAAGATGAATCCGCCGCCCCGAGTGAGGCGCAGCGTGAACGTGAAGCTTTGGAATCGATGACTCGTCTGTACGGCGCTGTTAATCGCTAACTCGACCGGCGCCCGAAGGCGTTTCACGCATCCTGCTGAATGTTGTTTTATCCAAACAGTGGGTGTGGGATTGTGAGGGAATGACTGGGTATTCTCAACTGTCCTTCCGCCCACCGTGAATTAACCTTCACCCATAGGGTTATGTAATAAAATGTCGGGCGTTCGTATGATGCGAGTGTCCGGCATTTTTTCTATCTTTATGAAGAGTGTTATGCCAAGTCAGGGAATATTTTTCGGTTTTTCGGGTGTTTTGCGAAACCTCCGCGAGATACCGCGGAAGTAGCCTCCTGTTGCACCGGAAGGTAAAGGTTCTCGGTTTGCTTTAGACCAGCTCTAACCCCATAGCATTAACGCTGTGGTAAGTATTCAAGAGGTAGCGGAGCAGTTGGGGGTGAGCACCCACGCCCTGCGATATTACGAAAAAGAGGGGCTCATTGCGGTGCCCCGTGATGCTCACGGAACCCGTATTTTTGATGAGGAGTCTATCTCCGCAGCACGGTTTATTGCTACCTGCCGTCAGGCTGGCATGAGTCTTGCCGACATTCGCACGATTTTGAGCAATCCGGACGACCACGCCCTGTCCATTGATGTGATGGAGCGTGCCCGTCAGAAGATTGAGGATGAGATTGTGGGGTTGCAGCAGAACCTTGAGCACCTGGATCGCCGTATTCAGGAGCACCGCCGTCACCTCGACGGCACCCGCTAGGTAACTAGTCTTCTGCAGACGCGTATAAACGCCCGGTATTCCCAACGTTGGGAATACCGGGCGTTTTTCTGTGCTCAGCTTTCATGCTTGGTTACTCATGCCTAGTTACTAGGTACTCTCAGGCTGAAGGTCTAACCCCAGGTGGCTTCCTGCGGGTCAATACCATGTGCACGAGCATTCTCGTAGATGACATCCCGCAACCACTCCGCGAGCCCGGTCGCAAGCTTCTCGTAGTGCGCCTTGAAACGGGCATCCTCAACGTAGCCGCGGGCTAGAATAGCGTGCTTAGCGGGGGTGACCTCGAAGAAGAACAGGGAGGCGCGGTGCCGCTCGGCGAGTGCGTTCGCCTCCTCACTGCCCGGCTTCACGCCGCGGTTGAATGCCTCGACGAGGGTCTGCTCTACCTCGTCAACCTGCTGTTTGCCGTTTTGCCAGTCGGCACGGTTCATCGTTGCAGTGCGGCGCTGATATTCAGCCCAGTCGTCAGTTTTTCCGTAACGCTCCTGCGCTTCCTGCTGGTGGGCGAGGCTGAACCCTTCACCCATAATCTCTGCTTTTTCGGCAGCGCTGAGCTGCTTATTTTTAGGTGCCATGGTGTCCTCCAAAAGATGTTCGATGGTTTCAAGCATGCGCCCGTACGCGACGATTTTGCGTTGAAGCATATCCCGCTGAGCGAGTAGATGCTCGGTGCTGTTCGCTTCGTCCTGCAGTATTTTGTGAATGGCATCAAGGCTCATGCCGGTGGCGCGGTATCCCATGATGACGGTGATTCGTTCAAGGTCTGTATCGGTGTAGTACCGGTACCCGTTGAACTCATCATGTGCCGGGTTGAGTAAGCCCCGCTGCTCCCAGTGGTGAAGCGTGCGGACTGTGAGCCCATGCAATGATGCCGCTTCTCCCACGGTGTATTCGTGCTGCCCGTCAGGTGGTGTTATGTTCGCGTCCATGGTTTCACTCTAAAACCTCACGTTAGGTGAGGGTCAAGCTAGCGGCGGAACCTGCGGTGCAGGTTTGTGGGGGAGTCCTCGCTAAGATGGGTTCATGAGCGAAAACAAATACGTCGTCGAATACACCCGCCCCGAGAACGAACGTGCAGGCACCCACCTGGTGCTCATGCTGCACGGCTACGGCTCCCAGGAGCACGATTTGCTGTCTCTGGCGGCGCACCTTCCGCAGGAGGGCTTCACCTACGCCTCCATGCGTGCACCGCAGCCGGTTGGCACCCAGTTCTCCGCGGACTCGACCGGCGCCTACATTGCCGCAGATGCTATCGGCTACCAGTGGTACCCGCTGAACCAGCAGCTCGAATCTGACCAGCGCGCCATCGAGCAGGCCAGCGACTACGTGCTGGAGTGGGTACGCGCGAACCGTGAACCGTACGCTTCGGTGACCCTGCTGGGCTTCTCACAGGGTATGGGTATCGCAACTTCGATGGTGCGTCACGCCCCCGGCGAGTTCGCCGCTGTGGTGGGTCTGTCCGGCTATGCGGTAGATTCTGATTCGCCGTACTTCAAGGACGAGGAGCTGAAGAAGACCGAACTGCCGGTGTTCTTTGGCCGCGACCAGGAAGACCCCGTCATCCCGCAGCAGATGGTGAACTACACCTACGACTGGATCCGCAAGTACACTGACGGCATTAAGGTTCTGTACGCCGGTGCGGGTCACGGCGTGAGCGCCATGGAGATTCGCCACGTGGGCGAGTTCCTGGAGGTGAAGGTGCAGGGTCAGGAGCCGCGTATTCGTGCGCAGAAGGTTGCGGAGGCGACCGGCACCGTGGAAGGCTCTGACGCCTAAAACGGCTATAGGAAAAAGCCCTCGGGTCTGATGACTCGGGGGCTTTGCTGTAGTTCTGCTTCCGCGTGGGATGCACGGTTCCGCTTGGAAAGGCGGTTATCGTCCTCGTTCCTACAGGGAACCCGCCCTCGCTTCGCTTCGGGCACCCTGATGTCACTTTCGGACGATACCGCCTTTCCGCGCTGGGGTACTGTGCGGGTGCGGCCGCGTTTTCCGGATGCGCCCTCAGGGTGTCAGCCCGGACGCTCTCCGTTGCGAAGCGAGGAGGGGCGGAGCGTCCGGGTGACGGGTGCCCCTGCGTAG
>NZ_KV808408.1:415907-588771 GCF_001812285.1 Rothia sp. HMSC065B04 | reverse complement strand
CGTAGGCGCGGAGGAAATATGCGGCGCCCCGCCCTTCCCATGTTGAGAGGAACGAGGACGAGCATCGCCCCGCAACTTCACAAGCAAACAAAACCGCAAATAAGTACGGGAATCCCGGGCGCGTAACCATTGACGACACGCCCGGGATTCCCGTACACTATTAATCGCGTGTACCAACGTACGGGTTTTCTATGCTCTTTTTTCTCCTTAAGAAAACGGGGAGAAAACGGGCACAGACCGCTCGTGCACCCTGCTGAGAGCATCTGCTTCCGGTGGGCGGTACACATTGTAAGTATCCGTCAGCTCGACGTTTCCTCACCTCGTTCAAAGGCGTTAGCGGCCCTATGCCGTGCGCGCCGGGGTGAAAAAGTGAGCCGGTCGGCGCCTCCACCCGGGGGTGTTGAGCGGTGAACCGGCAGCGTCGACCTATTAGAAATCCAATTGGAGCCCTCACTACATGAGCACCAACATCCCTCAGGTCGCAATCAACGACATCGGCGACGAGCAGGCATTCCTCGAGGCAGTCGAGAAGACCATTAAGGTCTTCAACGACGGCGATCTCGTCTCCGGCCAGGTCGTTAAGATCGACCACGATGAGGTTCTGCTCGACATCGGTTACAAGACCGAAGGCGTCATCCCCTCCCGCGAGCTGTCCATCAAGCACGACATCGACCCCTCTGAGGTTGTCGAGCTCGGCTCCGAGGTTGAGGCACTCGTCCTCACCAAGGAGGACAAGGAAGGTCGCCTGATCCTCTCCAAGAAGCGCGCACAGTACGAGCGTGCATGGGGCGACATCGAGAAGGTCAAGGAAAACGACGGCGTCGTTACCGGTACCGTTATCGAGGTTGTCAAGGGTGGCCTTATCCTCGACATCGGTCTGCGTGGCTTCCTGCCCGCATCCCTCGTTGAGATGCGCCGCGTCCGCGACCTCGCACCTTACATCGGTCAGCAGATCGAAGCTAAGATCATCGAGCTGGACAAGAACCGCAACAACGTTGTTCTGTCCCGCCGTGCATACCTGGAAGAGACTCAGTCCGCTGTTCGCTCCTCCTTCCTCAACGAGCTGGAGAAGGGTCAGGTCCGCGAGGGCGTTGTCTCCTCCATCGTCAACTTCGGTGCATTCGTGGACCTGGGTGGCGTGGACGGTCTGGTTCACGTTTCCGAGCTGTCCTGGAAGCACATCGACCACCCGTCCGAGGTTGTCGAGGTTGGCCAGCCCGTTACCGTCGAGGTTCTCGAGGTGGACCTGGACCGCGAGCGCGTGTCCCTGTCCCTCAAGGCAACCCAGGAAGATCCGTGGCAGGCATTTGCTCGCACCCACGCTCTGGGTCAGATTGTTCCCGGCAAGGTCACCAAGCTCGTTCCCTTCGGTGCATTCGTGCGCGTTGAGGACGGCATCGAGGGCCTCGTCCACATCTCCGAGCTGGCAACCCGCCACGTTGATCTGGCTGAGCAGGTCGTCTCCGTTGGTGAAGAGGTCTTCGTTAAGATCATCGACATCGACATGGACCGCCGCCGCATCTCCCTGTCCCTCAAGCAGGCAAACGAGGGCGTTGACCCCAACGCTACCGAGTTTGACCCCGCTCTGTACGGCATGGCTGCAGAGTACGACGAGGCTGGCAACTACAAGTACCCCGAGGGCTTCGACCCCGAGGCTAACGAGTGGCTGGAAGGCTTCGACGCACAGCGCGAGGCTTGGGAAGCACAGTACGCAGAGGCACAGGCTCGCTTCGAGGCTCACAAGGTTCAGGTTGCTAAGGCTCTCGAGGCTGACGCAGAGGCTGCAGCAGCAGCTCCCGCAGCAGCTGAGCCCGCACCGACCTCTTACTCCTCCGAGGAGCCCGCTTCCGCAGGTACCCTCGCATCGGATGAGGCACTGGCTGAGCTCCGCAAGAAGCTGACCGGCAACTAATCTGCCGCTCAGATGAGCACTCATCAGGCGTAATAGCCGATAGGTAACCCCGCGTGGGGTGCCTAGAGCAGAGGAACCCCCTCATCTCCCGTTTGGGAGGTGAGGGGGTTCTTTGCGTTATTGGGGGTTTGGGTCGGGGTGCGTGCCCGGTGTTGCTGTGCTCTGTATTGCTGCGCCCCGTGTTGCTGGGGAGGATTTTAGGCGGCGGTCATCTGCTCCCAGACGGCGCGCACCTGCTCGGCGGTTTCCTCCAGCGAGCCGCCATTATCGATAATCCAGGTTGCGACCGCCTCACGCTGCTCGTCGGTTGCCTGCGCGGCGATGCGGGCGCGCGCATCCTCCTCACTCATGCCGCGTGAAGATACGAGGCGCTGCAGGCGAGTCGCCAGGGGAGTGCGCACCACGACCACGCCCTCAAAAGCGGACGGGTCGCCGGTCTCCACGAGCAGAGGAATATCCTCCAGCACCACGCCGCTAAAACCGGGTTCGGACTGCGCCTGCTCCACCAGCTGTGCGGCACGCTCACGAATAGCGGGATGCACAATTGCGTTCAGACGCAGGCGCGCCTGCTCATCATTGAACACGATACGCGCCAGGGCGGGGCGGTTGAGGCGGCCGTCCTCATCGAGCAGATGCTCACCGAACTCCGCGACCGTGCGGGCGAGCACCGCCTCGCCGGGCTCCATGAGGGAGCGGGAGATAGCGTCCGCATCCACCAGGAACGCGCCCTGCTCAACGAAGAGGGAGGCGATGGTGCTCTTGCCGCTGCCGATACCGCCGGTGAGGGCGTAACGGCGCAGGGCAGTGGAGGCGGGGGAAGAAGGCTGGGACATGGACGGTGCTCCTGACGGGCTGTGCCACAATAGATAGGTACTGATTAGAGGAGGACACATGCAGGAAGAAACTCGCGCCAACCGATACCTTGTGCCGCGCGGCGATGAGCCCTATGAGAGCCTCCTCGAAATTAAGCGTAGCGAATTTATCGGTCACATCAAGCGCGTGAGTACCGTTGAGGAGGCGCGCGCCTACATTGAGTCGGTGCGCAAGACCTACCACGATGCCCGCCACGTGTGTTCGGCGTTCATTATTGGTGCTGACCGCGATATTCAGCGTTCCTCCGATGATGGTGAGCCCGCCGGTACCGCCGGTGTGCCGATGATGCAGGCGCTGCTGGCGCGTCAGACCCGCGAGGACGGCACCACCGACCTGTCGGATGTGGTTGCGGTGGTCGTGCGCTATTTCGGTGGCATTAAGCTTGGCGCGGGCGGTTTGGTGCGCGCCTACACTGATTCGGTGGTGCAGACCCTGGATGGTGCGCTATTCGATTCGCGTGAGCGTCTGCGTGTGGGTCAGGTGCCCAGTTCGCATGCGGATGCTGGCCGCCTGGAGAACGAGATTCGTGCCGCCGGTCTGAATGTGCTGGGTACCGAGTACGGTGCGGAGGGTGCCACGATTTCCTTGGGCGTGTTTGACCGCTCGGAGGAGCTGGCGCGTGCCGAGGAGCTGGTGGTGAGCCTGAGTTCCGGTGCGGCGAGTGTGACCTGGGGGGACACGCAGTGGGTGGATTTGCCGGTCTAGGTTACCGCTCCCTATATTCTCGGTCTTAGATTTCCGGTCCCAGATTTTCGGGCTAGAGCGCCTGCCTAAAGCCCCCAAAACCCAAAAGATAGTCCAACCTTAGTTAATAGTTACTCTAACCCTAGTAATTGCCCGCTAAAGCTGATAGCCTAAAAAGCGTTGCGGAACGCACACGCCCCTCCACGGCACGGGCAACGGGTTCGTCACCAGCGGTAACCCAGCCCGGCGCCTCCACGAGGCAACGCGTGCGCCCGCACCGACGGGCAGGGCTCAACGCTGACATCTCAGCGCCGAGAACTGGGTACTATCTCAGCGCTGAGGTCCTGATGCTGACGTCTTGAAGCTATAGCTTAGTTGCTCAAGGAACGAGGCACAGCTGTATGCCGGTACTATACGATCCGGCAGACGGTAGTGTGTGCACGAACCATCTGCCGGTAGGCGCTGAGCCCCGCCCGTCACCTTACGAAGAATCAGCTAACGAACGCTCTGAAGAGCTCAAGGTCGTGAAAACGTGACGCAGTCGGGAACCTACTATCAACAAGTAGACGAACAAGCAGGCAAAAACTCATCAGAGCAGTCCGCGGGCAGCCGCGGCGGCACCGCGACCCTCAACCGCCAGGGAGCGCGCCTCCCCAAGATGGGCACTGTCGAGCAGCTTGAACCCGCCACCGTCGCCCAGCTACTCAACGCCTACCGCCAGCAGAACCTCGGCACCCTTCTGAGCGTGCTCACGCAGCGTCCGGCAGAGTTTGCCCGTCAGCTCGGCAGGCTCTGCCGCGTCTTCCCCGAACACGTTCACGCTATCGCCCAGGCGTTTGGCGCCGTGGGCCGCGCCCTGCCCATTGACGAGCTGGTGCGCTTGCACAACCGCTATTCCAACGCCGCCCGCGGAGTTGGCGAACACCTCAGCCTGGACAACTCCGGCGTGGCGCACCTGGTTCAGAGCCCAGCACTGAGCCGTGAAGGTGCGGGTCACCTGCTTATGGCGGTTGAACTCTGCCTCGCCGGCAGGATGCGCGGGCTCACCATCGCCATGCCCGCCACCGAGGCATTCACCCCGGCTGATCAGGCGCCAAGCCTCGGCTCCTGCAACCCCGCCCTGGACGGTGCCCTCAACGCTTTTGAACCGGCAGGCTGGGAGCCGTTCTCCCTGGACGGCAGCGAAGTGCTGCTCGCGACCGGTGTGCGCGATGTGCCCGATGGCTACGAGCTGTCCCTCTGGCTGCTCGACGACGACTACCAGTGCCGCGCCCGCATTGAGCGCGGCGCCCCGCAGGTATGCGTGGCAAGCTTCTACGATGAAGAAGTCATCACCCGCACCGTGGAAGAAACCGGGTCGGGTGAAGCTGGCCTGGTCGAAAACTACCGTGTGGAGGAGTACGCGGAACTGGACTTCCTCAACGCCATGGACCGGCAGGTACGCTACGTGGCGGTCACCGCCGCGGTGGGGGAGCCGCTGCTGTCTGTACTGAACGAGAAGAGCGCGGTGCCGAATAGTATTCCCGACCCTGCTGCTTTTGCGAACGGTGCGGGCGCCTCCCGGTTTGCGAGGAGTGCCCGCCCGGATATCCGCACCGCTGCCGTGGTCGGTAAGGGCCTGCGCACCGTCAATCACCGCGGCATGCTGCCGGTGTTGGGCGTGCCGAACCGCACCGTGTGCGCGGTGATTGACCTGTATAAGCAGCGCATTTGCGTGCCGGGTGTGGGTATTCCGCGCGGGCTGAGCGTGGAGGATGAAGAGCGCACCATGCAGCTGATTTTGAGCGCCCTGAACGGGTACCTTCCGCTAACGAACCGGGCGCTGATGAGCCTCGCCGGAGCCACCGTGGAGGTGCGCTAACGCTGCGGTCAACTAGCACTGCAGTCATCTAACACTGCGGCACCCCACGGCTACAAACCAATAAAATACCGCCCGGAACCTTGCTGTGAGCACGGTTCCGGGCGGTACGTGTTTAACGAACTAGCCGGTGACTAACCGGTCGCCAGGTGAGCTACCGCCAGGCGAGTTAGTTGCCGGATTAGCTAGTTTCGGATTAGTTAGTTGCGGGACCCTGACCGTTGATGATGCGCTGCGCCTCATCCTCGGTCAGCTGGTAGCCGTAGAAGGTCGAGTAGAACTCGCGGGTCTCCTTCACCAGGTCAACGTCGGAGAACTTCTCGGGATGGAACAGCTTCGCCGCCCACAGAATCTGCAGAGCCTCCTCGGCGGAGTAGCGGTCCCAGTTGAAGGTGCCGACCGGGTTCTTAATAATTTTGCCGTTCTTCACCGCCGGAACGTCAGCCCACGCGGCGTCCGCCTTAATCGCGTCCACGCCCTTCTGCGCATCCGCGCCGCCAATGATGATGTACTCCGGCTGTGAGGCAATAATCTGCTCCAGGGAAATGTTCTTCAAGTTCTCCACGCCGTCCAGGGAGTTCTTCGCACCCGAAAGCTTCATCCATTCACCAATTAGGGAGTTCGAGCCGTCCACCTTCGTCAGGTCAGAACCGCCCGCAATGTGCAGAACCTTCGGGGACTCGGTGACGCCCTGCAGGCGCTCCTTGATGAGGTTCTCGTTCTTCTCCAGGTACGCCAGGTACTTCTCGGCACGCTCAATCGCCTCATCGGTGCCAATGACCTCGGCGGTCAGCTCAACGGTGCGCTTCAGATCCGCGAAGTTCTGGAACTCCACGTGCACCGCCGGGATACCCGCCTCAGATGCCTTCGCAATCTGCTCCTTCGAGGAGGCGAGTAGCACCTCCGGCTTATCGGCAAGCAGCTGCTCCATGTTCACGTCGGTGCCCTTCACCGGCGCGTCAACCTTCTCAATACCGGGGTACACCTGCTTGAACCATGCCAGGGACTTCACGGTAGAGGTGGTGGACACCAGCTTCTCAGCGCCGCCGAGCAGCAGAACCACCTGGTTGTTTGCGTGCCACAGGTCAGCGATGCGCTCCGGGGTGGTGGGTACGGTGACCTCCTTGCCGTCAATGTCCTTAATGACCTTGGTGCCGTCACCGTTATCCTTCACGAAGAAGCTGGTGTGCTTCTTCGAGCTCTGAGAGGAGGCGGAAGCGGACACCGAGCTCGAGGCGGAACCCGATGCAGAGGAGGAGGCGGTGTTCGCGGCACCGCAACCGGTCAGCGCAGCCAGCAGCAGGGAAGTGGTCAGGGCAATGCCGGTGTGGAACTTCGTAATCTTCATGATGTGTCTTTCTGTGTCGATAGGGTGGGTGAATAACCCGGCGGCGGCCTGGGTGGGGCAGGCGTGCTAGGGACACGCCTCCCACAAGACAAAGGGCACCTCTACCGTATCTCTTGTGTGCCACCCAAACCACCACCGGAAGACTAGGGGTTGCGGATTCTCAGGTATCGAGGCTCGTCATGTGCACGCTGGAGCGACCCAGCTCGGGGGAGTAGGCCACCGTCAGGTCGGTATTGAAGGTGCGTGAGAGAACCTCACTCGTGAGCACCTTGGAGGCGCGGCCCGTCAAAAGTTGAGCCGGCGCATCTGCAGGTACCTCCGGCGTTGCGTTTGGCACGGTATCGGGCATATCGCGCGCACCAAGCAGGGCGACGGTCGCATCCAGCATGAGGGCGTGATCCGGGTTGTGGGTCGTGAAGATGACCCCGTACCCGGCATCGCGCAGCTGCCGAATTTTCCGCAGAACCTTCGCCTGATTCGCCACATCGAGGGCGCTCGTCGGCTCGTCCAAAACGATAAGCGGGGCGTCTTGCACCAGGGTTCGGGCAATACCCACCTGCTGACGCTGACCACCCGACAGCTCATCCAACGGGGAATGTGCCAGGTCGAGCAGACCCAGCTCCTCCATCACGGTGTGCACCTGCTCACGGTCACGGCTCGAGGGTGAAGAGAACAACCCGATATAGGGTGCGCGACCCATCAGCAGGTACTCGGTCACGGTGTAGGAGATACCGCGACCCTCCATCTGCGGAAGGTAGGCGATGCGGCGGGCACGCTCAGTCGCGGTCAAAGAATCCAGCGGCTCACCGCCCAGGTGGACGGTGCCCTCGGTGAGCGAGTGCAAACCAATCAGGGAGTTCAACAGGGTGGACTTGCCCACACCGTTGCGACCCAGAATGGCGAGGACCTCACCGCGTCGCACCTGCAGGTTCACGTTGCGGAAAATCCAGCGGCTGGAGCGGTGCCCGGAACGGTGCAGACCGGTACGGCGGCGATTGATGCGCCCGCCCCGGTGGCCGTAACGGAAGCCCGCATCGTCCAGGTGTAGCAGAACCTCTGCGCTCGCATCCGTGCGCTGCTGAGTATTGGGAATGGAAGGCGACATTACTTCACCCGAACCTTTCCAAGCAGCAGTAGCGCCACGTACAGCGGCGTGCCAATGAAGCCGGTCAGTACGCTCAGAGGCACCTCCGCACTGGTGAGGCTACGCGCCAGGGTATCGACGAACATCATGAACGAAGCACCCATCAGGATGGATAGCGGCATGAGCTTGGTCGTGTCGCTACCGACCAGCAGGCGGCACAGGTGCGGAATGACCAGGCCAACCCAAGAAATCGGGCCGCCAATGCACACGCTGGTCGCGGTGACCAAGGTTGCCAGCAGAATGGTGATACCGCGGGTGCGGGTCAGGTTAATGCCGAGAGTTCGCGCTTCATCGTCACCGAGTGAGAGGATATTGATGCGCCAGCGCATCGCCAAGAGCAGCAGGATACAGGGCACCGCCACCAGTGCAAACTGGGTGAGTGCTTCCGCGCGTACGTCCTGCAGGGAGCCCATCTGCCAGAACACGATCTGCGCCAGCTGAGTTTCAGGGTTCGCAATGAACTTCAACGCACCCAGCGCGGCGGTGCCAAAGCCACCCACAATCACGCCGGAAAGCACCAGCATAAGCGTGGACTGATTCTTCAACAGACGCGGAATGCTCACGGTCAGCAGCACGGCGGCAAGACCACCAGCCAGGGCAGAACCCTGAATGGCGATGCTCGTGCCCACACCCAGCAGAATGGCGGAGGCGGCACCCACCGATGCACCCTGCGAAACACCCAGCAGGTACGGGGAGACCAATGGGTTACGGAAGACCGCCTGGAAGGTGGCACCCGCAATGGCGAGGGCTGCACCGATGAGCCCGGCGGCGAGCAGACGCGGAATACGCACGGTCAGCAACATGTTTTCTGCGGGCTTGTAGACTTTCAGGTCCATGCCGAACCAGTTCTTACCGAGAATGCGGAAGAGCTCGTCCAATTCGAGCGGATACCTGCCGGTGATGAGCGAGAGGTAGGTGACGCCCAGCAGAATGGTGAGGGCGATGAGCAGAATCAGCGGGTACGAGGACGCGAAGAGTGAGGACGCCAAGAGGGTACGGCGATGCTCGGTTTTGGCAACTAAGGTGGCAGCCGGTGTGCCGGTGGGGTTCGCCTCCGGGTTCGCTTCTGTGGATTCGTTCGGGGTTGCCTTTGAAGCTGTCTCCGTGGTCCTGCTCATGGAGTCCTTCCGTGTGCTCTTGTGGTCCCGTTCTGTCTGCGTGTATGCGCTCTAAACATATGTGAGCCACATCAAAGAGGCAAAGGGTGCGGGTGCGGAGCGCCCCTCATAAGTCTTTATGTGTTGCCGCTTATCTTCTGCGGTGCGGTGCCCGTGAGCGGCGGCGGCTGTGGGGGAGGGCGGCCACCCCTAAGAGCACTGTTCCTAAGAGCACCGTTATCGTGCGGGAGAATGCTCCCGCTCGCCTCCTGCCCGGTAGTGCATACGAACCAGTCGAAAGACCCTTATCTTTTGCGCCACCTCTTTTATGAACTTGGGCACTTTCATGGTGATGGCTTGTTACCTGTCGTGTCTGGACTATTGCGCGTGATTATATTGCGCCAGCAGAAAAGGGTGACCAATTCTGGGGCGCATTGGGCGGCTTTCCCCTAGGATGGATACATGAGTTACGCACCCCAGATTAATCGTGTTGTTGCCCCCTTTGAAGTGGTCAGCCCCTTCCAGCCTGCCGGTGATCAGCCGAAGGCTATCGCCGAGCTCACCGAGCGTGTACAGAACGGTGAGAAGGACATTGTGCTGATGGGCGCTACCGGTACCGGTAAGTCCGCAACCGCAGCCTGGCTGATTGAGGCGGTGCAGCGTCCGACTCTGGTGCTCGTGCAGAATAAGACCCTGGCGGCGCAGCTGGCGAATGAGCTGCGCGAGCTGCTGCCGAATAATGCGGTGGAGTATTTCGTCTCGTACTACGACTACTACCAGCCTGAGGCGTACGTGCCGCAGACCGATACGTTTATTGAGAAGGACTCCTCCATCAATGAGGAGGTGGAGCGTCTGCGCCACTCGGCGACGAACTCCCTGCTGACTCGCCGCGACGTGGTGGTGGTTTCGACCGTGTCCTGCATTTATGGTCTGGGCACGCCCGAGGAGTACATTAAGCAGATGGTGACTTTGCGTCGCGGTGAGGAGATTGACCGCGACGAGCTGCTGCGCCAGTTCGTGGCGATGCAGTACGCGCGTAACGACATGGACTTTCACCGCGGCACGTTCCGTGTGCGCGGCGATACCGTCGAAATCATCCCCATGTACGAGGAGAACGCGATCCGCATCGAGTTCTTCGGTGATGAGATTGAGGCGATTTACACCCTGCACCCGCTGACCGGCGAGGTAATTCGCGAGGAAGAAGAAATGTATGTCTTCCCCGCAAGCCACTACGTTGCCGGCCCGGAGCGCATGGCGAAGGCTATTACCTCCATTGAGGATGAGCTGCGCGAGCGCCTGCAGACCCTCGAATCCCAGGGCAAGTTGCTGGAGGCGCAGCGTCTGCGTATGCGCACCACCTACGACCTGGAAATGATGGAGCAGATGGGCTTCTGCAATGGCATTGAGAACTACTCGCGCCATATTGACGGTCGTGCCCCCGGTAGCGCCCCGAACTGTCTGCTGGATTATTTCCCGGATGACTTCCTGCTGATTATTGACGAGTCGCACGTGACGGTCCCGCAGATTGGTGCCATGTACGAGGGCGATATGTCCCGTAAGCGCACCCTGGTGGAGCACGGTTTCCGCCTGCCGTCGGCGATGGATAACCGCCCGTTGAAGTGGGAGGAGTTCCTGGAGCGTATCGGTCAGACGATTTACCTTTCGGCGACCCCCGGTAAGTATGAGCTGTCGCAGGCTGATGGTTATGTGGAGCAGATTATTCGCCCGACCGGCCTGATTGACCCGGAAATCGTGGTCAAGCCGACCAAGGGTCAGATTGATGATTTGCTTGAGGAGATTCGCGTGCGCGTTGAGCGTGATGAGCGTGTGCTGGTCACGACCCTCACGAAGCGCATGGCGGAGGATTTGACCGAGTACCTGCTGCAGCACGGCGTGAAGGTGCAGTACCTGCACTCTGACGTGGATACTCTGCGCCGTGTGGAGCTTCTGCGTGAGCTGCGCCTGGGCACCTTTGATGTGCTGGTTGGTATTAACCTGCTGCGTGAGGGCCTGGACCTGCCCGAGGTGTCCCTGGTTGCGATTCTGGATGCCGATAAGGAAGGCTTCCTGCGTTCGACCACTTCGCTGATTCAGACGATTGGTCGTGCGGCGCGTAACGTGTCCGGTCAGGTGCACATGTACGCCGATAAGATTACGGATTCTATGCGCGTGGCGATTGATGAGACGAACCGCCGCCGCGAGATTCAGCAGGCGTACAACCGTGAGCACGGCATTGACCCGCAGCCGCTGCGTAAGAAGATTGCCGATATTACGGATGTTCTCGCCCGCGAGGAAGAGGACACCCGTGAGCTTCTGCAGCAGCGTAAGAGCGGTAAGAAGGGCGCCCGCACGGTGAGTGCGGGTGCGAAGACCGGTTCTGCGACCTCGTCGAAGATTGCCACGAGCACCCCGGAGTCGGAGGAGCTTCTCGCCCGTGCGGAGGCGCGCGTTCGTGCCGACGGCCTGGCGGCGGCACCCGCCGAGGACCTGCTGGATTTGATTGAGCAGATGAACGAGCAGATGCGTGTGGCGGCGGAGAACCTGCAGTTTGAGTTGGCGGCGCGTCTGCGTGATGAGCTTGCCGATTTGAAGAAGGAGCTACGCCTGATGAAGGAGGCGGGTCACGCCTAAGCCCGGTGTTCTAAGGTGTTCTAAGCCCGGCGTTTAGGGGTCCGACGTGGGTTTTTCGCCATGAGGTAACTCATTGTTCATGAAGTTCTACTGAGTGCAGATACATGCTGTACACTATCAAGGTGTTTTACGTGTCAAATAAAACCTTGATGCTTCCGAACGATAAAGAAAAATCTGTGACTATTTCTCATAACTCTTCAGACGCACACACCACGGGAGCTCGTTCCGTTACCCGCCGCAACCTCACCCGCGGCGCGCTTTGGGCTCTGCCCGCTATCGCCGCCTCCACGGCGGTACCCGCATTCGCTGCCTCGGCTGATGATTGCAAGACGGTACACGGCCCGGACTTCACCCAGGTCGGCGGCTGGATGATTACCAATCCCGCCAGTGGCGCCCTGCAATCGCGCACCAAGAACAAGCCCGTGACTGCGCCGGAGACCGGTCAGGCGTGGTGGTCCATGGAGAATGCAACCTCACCGAACCCCGCAACGATCCGCCTCATGTCCGTGTACGAGGCGACTCACGGCCCCGAGGGCGACCTCAACCTGAACTGCGGTGAGTTCGTGATGACCTACAACGTCTCCGCGCTGGAGGCGACGACCGGCACCACGCACCTGCACCCGTCCATGGACATTTACCTCTTCTCGCCCGAGGGTGAAATCATTGACCGTCAGGTCTTCACGACTGACCCGACCGGCATGGCGACCGTTATGACCCGCAACGGCAAGACTCAGACCGTTCAGGGCCAGGTCATTCCCTTCGCGTCGAGCGTGAATGATAAGGCGACCGGCATCTCCGCGCGTTTTGCGTTGCGTGGCGATAAGCTCATGGAAGGCATGTACCAGTTTGAGGTGGTTATTACCGTCCCGACGATTCGTGAGAACGGCACGGTGGACACGAACAAGCAGGTGAACGCGATTGCTTTCACCCCGCCGACCTTCAACATGGTCTCTTAATTGAATGAAAAGTAGCCCTCCCCGTAATAGTTCACGGGGAGGGCTACTGCTTTATCTGGAGGTTGTTCAGAGCACCGTTTTACGCTTCGCCGTTCTCTAGCGCGGCGGCGTCGTAGCGCTCGCGGGCTTCGAGTACCGCCTGCATATTGTCCTGCGCCCAGTGGCGCAGGGCGGTCATCGGCTCAATGAGGGTCGTACCGAGCGCGGTCAGTTCGTAGTCCACGCGCGGCGGAATGGATGCGGTGACCCGGCGTTCCACCAGGCCGTCGCGTTCCATGGAGCGCAGGGTCTGGGTCAGGACCTTGGGGGAGACGCCCTGAATCATCGCCTTGAGCTCACCGAAGCGGGCGACGGGCTGCTCGGAGAGCGCCGCAACAAGGAGTGGGGTCCACCGGTCGGTGAGGTGGCGCATCACGGTGCGGGAGGGGCAGGCGTGGGCGAGAATATTGGCGGGCTGGTCGTCCTGCTGGGTGCGGGTGGTTTCTATGGTTTCGCGTGTGGGGGAGGTGAGCGTGGTGGTCATAGTTGCGGTCTTTTCAATCTGCTGAGGGGCTGTTTTATGGGGGTGAGGGATGCGAAAAATATTTTTAAATATTTTCCACGCAACCCTATTAGTTACCTTGAGGTACACGGTTTCTAATAGATACTATAAAACCATCACGCGGAACACCGCAAGAAAAACTACAGAAAACGTACCCGAAAGGAAGCCCTCATGAACATCGCAATCATCGGCGCAACCGGTATGGTCGGCGCCCGCACCGCAGCAGAAGCAATCTCCCGCGGCCACCGGGTCGACGCCTACACCCGCTCCGGCAAGGCACCCGAAGGCGCTACCGCCCACAGCATCGACCTTGCAGACACCGCGGCACTGGTCAACATCGTCAACACCCACGACGTCACCATTGTTGCCGTCCCTGCCGGTCGCGGCACCTCCGCGCAGCCGATTATCGACGCACACCGCGCACTAATCGCGGCGGCACCTACCGGTCGCCTGCTGGTCGTTGGTGGCGCTGGCTCCCTCGAGGACGGCAACGGCAACCGCTTCGTTGATGGCGAAGGCTTCCCGGAAGATTACAAACCCGAGGCGAAGGCATTCGCCCAGATTCTCGACGAGTACCGCGCATCCGAGGGTCTGAACTGGACCATGCTCTCCCCGGCTTTCGAAATCGCACCGGGTGAGCGCACCGGCAAGTACAACACCGCGCTGGACACCCCCGCAGGCGAGTTCATTAGCGCCGAGGACTTTGCGGTCGCCCTGATTGATGAGGCGGAAGAGCCCAAGCACGCGGGCCGCCGCTTCACCGTTGCCAACTAGACAGTGCCAACTAGTAACGGCGCCAACTCATAGCGGCGCCAGCTAGACAGCACTAACTGACAAGCGCGTATTCATCACGCAGAAACGCCGCATCCGACAGGTCAGCCCTGCCGGATGCGGCGTTTCGGTGTGCTTCGCTCTTGAAAAACCCTCCGGAGGGGCTCCTGTGCGAAAACCTCAACCTGCTGTATAATCGTTCACCGAGCAAGGGAGTATCCCACCAATCGACTCATCGTCAGCACGTTAGCCGAAGGCGCCTAACCGGTGAATCGAGCCGACCTCCATTTAGGCCGGCGGGAGAGACTTGTGGTCCTGTACGCACACCACAAGAAAGGCTCCCCATGGAAGTTACCGGGTTGCAATGGTTGGTTACTATTCTCATCATCGCGGGTCTGTTGGCCTTCGACTTCGTGTTCCACGTTCGTAAGGCGCACGAACCTTCCGTCAAGGAAGCGGCCATCTGGTCGAGTATTTACATCGGCATCGCGCTGCTGTTCGGTCTGTATATTTTCGTGACGAACGGCCCCTCCGCCGCCACCGAATTCTATGCAGGCTACATCACCGAAGAAGCTCTCTCGGTCGATAACCTCTTCGTCTTCATGATTATTATGGGCACCTTCCGTGTCGCCCGTGAGAATCAGCAGAAGGTCCTGCTCTTCGGCATCGTCTTCGCGATCCTGGCGCGCGGCACCTTCATCTTCGCCGGCGCAGCGATCATCAACTCCTTCGCCTGGGTGTTCTACATCTTCGGCCTGGTCCTGCTCATGACCGCAGGTAACCTGCTCAAGGACGAAATCACCGAAGGCGACGGCGACGACGAAGCAGACAACATCATGGTCCGCCTCGCCAAGAAGTACCTGAAGACCAGCGACCACTTCGACGGCGACAAGCTCTTCACCATCGAAAATGGCAAGCGCGTCATGACCCCCATGATGCTCGTCATGGTCGCTATCGCCGGTTCCGACCTGCTCTTCGCACTCGACTCGATCCCCGCGATCTTCGGCCTCACCCAGTCCGTCTACATTGTGTTCACCGCGACCGCGTTCTCCCTCATGGGTCTGCGCCAGCTGTACTTCCTCATTGACGGCCTGCTGGACCGCCTCGTCTACCTCTCCTACGGCCTGGCGACCATCCTCGCGTTCATTGGCGTGAAGCTCATCCTGCACGCAATGCACGAGAACAACCTGCCGTTCATCAACCACGGCGAGCCCGTGCACGTGGTCGAAATCAGCACCGAAATGTCGCTGATGGTCATCGTGGGCGTTCTGATCATTACCGTGCTTGCCTCGCTGCTCAGCCCCAAGGGCCGCGCGCTGCAGACCATTCAGCGTGTTCAGGCGCTCTCCGAGAAGTACCTGGCACTGCCCGAGGATGCACCTGCCGCCGAGCGTGCGGACATCACCGCCCGCTGGCAGAAGGAAACCGAGAAGCTCAACGCCATTCCCGCCAAGCTGCGTGACGAGCTGATCGAGAAGGAAGACGAATACCATGCCCTCGTGATGCGTGCCCGCACCGCACAGGATGCGCACTCTTCCTCCAAGTAGTTACTGAGCGTGCAGCCTCACCAGGCTGGCGCTAACACTAAAGCCCCTCACACCGGATTGAACTGCGCCCCGAAACTTGGACGCATTAAATACTAGCCGTTACGCGGCCTCCTGCAGGGCCTGAACCCGGTACTCTACCGGGGTCAGGCCCTTAAGCTTTACCTGACGTCTTACTGTATTCCAATGCGTAATATAGGCGTCAAGGTCAGCTTTGAAACTCTCAAAGGTCTGCCAGTCTTGGCCGCGAAAAAACTCGTCCTTCAGGTGTCCGAAGACTTGCTCAGTGGCGCCATTGTCGATGCAGTTTCCCTTGCGTGACATGCTCTGGATAAAACCATTCTCAGCGAGCGTACTAATGTAGGTCTCGTGCTGATACTGCCACCCCATATCCGAATGCAAAATCGGTTCAACCCCTGCAGGCTTGGCATCCATGAGTACCTGAAGCATCTCTTGCTGCTGGGCAAGATTAGGGAACATCGAGATAGAATGGGCGACAATCTCCTTGCTGGCAAAGTCATAAACCGGCGCGAGGTAGGCCTTACCGAAGGAAAGCTTAAACTCGGTGACATTCGGTACCCAACTTCTGCCAAGGGCCATCGGCCTTGAAATCGCGACCGATGACGTTCTCAAAACTTTGCCCCACATCCCCCTTGTAGGAGTTGTACCTGTGGTAGGGCCTCTCACGGCGTATACCGCAGCGCAACCCCATCTGACGCATCATCTTCAAAACCGTCTTATCGGCAATGCGCACCCCTTCCTCAGCGCGCAGGCACATGGCCACCTGCCTGTGACCGCACCCGTTGGGGGTTCGCGAAAAGATCTGCGCGACCTTGGGACGTAGCTGCACTCTGGTTGGCTGCTGGGGATGAGCCAGCGCGTAGTAGTAGCTCGACCTGGCAAGGCCAGCCACCTCAAGGAGATCGTACAGCCTGTGACCGCGCCCTGAAAGCTTAGCGACCACTAGGGCTTTGTCCCGGTTTGGGAGCGCTTCTGCGCCTTCAGGGCAATCGATTTTTTTAGGTACGCCACCTGCGCCTCAAGCTTGCGCACACGCTCTTCGAGTTCCTCCTCACGCGTTGGCGGTACCGCCCGCACTGACCCTTTCGGCCTGCCCTTGGGCTTAGGCTTAAGCGCTTGCGCGCCGCCCTGGCGGTACAGCCTGCACCATTGCTTCAACGGTGTTGCGCTTGCAATACCGAAATGCACCATCGCCTCAGGCTTGCTCATTCCACCATCAACCACGGCCGCCGCTGCGGCGACCTTGGTCTCATAGTCGTATCTGGTCCGCTTTACTCCCATGGCAAGAAGCCCGCCCTTCCCGATGACGCGGTACATTTTCTGCCACTCTCTCACAGTCGCGGCAGACACGCCAAGCCTTTTGGCGGTCAAACGATAGCCACGTCCCTTCTCAAACATTTGTACTGCCTGTTTCCGAAGCAAACGATCATGCCTCAATCCCAGATTTATAGACATGAAAAGCCTCCCGTTTCCTGGACTTCAATTTTCGTTGTCCAAGAAACGGGAGGCAGTTCAGATCAACCGGAGTGAGGGGCTTTAGCTATATCAGAGATATTTCAGAAGAATTACTGGTTGTGAACCTCAGCCAGCATGTTCTTCAGGTGACCCAGAATGGTCAGCGAGTCAGAACCGAAACCGTCGTGGTGGTGGGTCTTCGAGGTCCACACCTGAGTGTTGCCGACCCAGCGAGCGGTCTCCATGGAGTGCTCAAAGTCCACGTACACGTCCGGGTTGTACGCCGCAGCCACCACGGGAACCTCGTTCTTGTGCAGCTGTGCGTGGTCGTACAGGCGACCCCAGTCCTTCTTCTCAGCCAGCAGGTTCGCAACCTCAGCCAGCGGACGTAGCGAGGGATCCTCCTCGTAGTACCAGGGGAAGATGTGCTCGCCGGTGAAGAGTAGACGGTCCGCATCCGGTGCGAACTCGGGGCGGGAAGCCGCCACACGAGCAGCAGACCAGTTGGTCGGCGCGGGGGAGGGGGACAGCTCGTAGCCGGGGATGCCGGGCAGAACGCCGTCAGCGGGGCCGTCAGCGTAAATGGTCTCGTGCATCAGGGCGTACAGCGGGTTCGCCTGGAAGGTCACCTCGGCACCCATGGCGGTCAGGAACTGATCGGAGAGGTGGTCGTTACCCTCAGCGAAAGCGGTCTCCAGGAAGTAGTGCAGGCCGCGCTCGCGCCAGCGGCCACCCAGGAAGTGACCAGCCATCTGGAAGCGGTGATCGGTCAGACGCTCACCGGTGGGCAGGTACTCCTTGTGGGTGCGCAGGTGCTCAGCAATGCGGGTAGCGAGCTCAGCGTCCTCGGGGAACCAGCTGTAGTACTCCTCAACACGTTCCTTCATGCGGTCGAAGGTGTGCTGGTAGACGTTGTCCACGGAGGTACGAATCGGCGCCAGGCCCGCGGTGATGCGCGAATCGCGCAGGGACTGCGGAGCGAAGGACAGGTACGAGAGGGTCAGGAAGCCACCGAAGGACTGACCAATGGTGGACCAGCGCTTGTCGGCACGGTCAGCCAGCAGCACCTCGCGGACAGCCTCCGCGTCAGCGATGATGGAGTCCGCACGGAACAGCTCAGTGTACTCAGCCTGAACCTGCGGGTCACCCACAGCGGTGATGTTGCGGGCAGACAGCGGGGAAGACATGCCGGTACCGCGCTGATCCAGAAGAACCACGCGGTGAGTCTTCGCCAGCTCAGCAATCCAGCCGCCAATGGAGCCGGTCTTCGGCGAACCGAAACCGGGGCCGCCCTGCAGGTACACAATGTAAGGACGCTTATCAGCCGAAACGGTCAGAGTCTCGTTGGTGCTCACAACCTCGCGGGCGAACACGGTGATGGTCTGGTCCGCGAAACGGGAGGAGAGAGCGGCATCCTTGCCCTTGGAGAAAATCAGACCGTGGGTCAGGGGAACCTGGAACCAGTGGTCGGTAATCTCGTAGCCGTCGTGCTTGACGACCGAACCCTTACGGTACTCAACCTTGGGAAGCGAAGAAACGGTCAACGGTGAACCTTCTTTCATTCAAATAGATAGATACTCTGTATTCTAGCCCACTACGGGCAACATCTGGGCAGAGCCTCGGGCGGAGTCTCAATTGGAGCCTTAGAACTCGCCCACGCTCAGAATCTTCAGCACCGGGTAGCCCGCCTCATCGGAGGCCGCCAAATCAACCTCGGCACGAATACCGAAGTCAAAGTTATCTTCGGGGTCGGCGAAGCTCTGCTGAACCTTCCACACGCCAGGATGCGCGGCGGTGTCCTCATCCATGCTGACCAGGCGAGGCGAGCGCGCGTCGGCGTCCGTGTAGATGTCGTCGTAGGTGTCGAAGTAGTCGTCCATGGCGTCCGCCCAGCGGTCGGCATCCCAGCCGCACCACTCGTCCAGGGCGCCCAGGGCGCGGTCACGCTCGTCAGCGAAGAGCTCCACACGGCGGAAGAGGGCGTTGCGCACCATCACGCGGAAAGCGCGCAGGTTCTTCGTCACGGCGGGAGGCTCTTCCTCCTCGATGGAGGCGTGCTCGGCCGCAATGGTTGCGGTGTCTTCGCCGGCAGCCAGCTTCTCCCATTCGTCCACCAGGGAGGAGTCGGTCTGGCGTACCAGCTCGCCGAGCCACTCGATGATGTCGTCGAGCTCGTCAGTCACGGCAGAATCGGGGATGGTGTGTCGCAGTGCCTTGTACGCGTCGGAAAGGTAGCGCAGAAGCACGCCCTCGGCGCGTTCGAGCGAGTAGTACTGCACGAAGTCGTTGAAGCCCATCGCGCGTTCGTACATGTCACGCACGATTGACTTGGGGCGCGGCTCAAAACGTGCCACCCACGGCGCGGACTGCTTGTAGGTCGTGTACGCCTGATCGATGAGCTCCGCCAGGGGCTGCGGGTAGGTGACCTTGTCCAGCTCGTTCATGCGTTCGGTGTAGTCCACACCGTCCGCCTTCAGCTGTGCCGACAGTTCGTTCTTCGCCTTGCGTTCCTGTGCGTACAGCACCTGGTTCGGCGAATCCAGGGTCGCCTCGATGAGGGAGAGCGCGTCCAGCGCGTAGCTGGGAGATTCGGGGTCGAGCAGTTCCAGAGCGGCGACCGCAAAAGCGGACAGCGGCTGGTTCAGGGCAAAGTTATCCTGCAGGTCCTCGGTCAGGCGCAGGTAGGAGCCGTGCTCATCCGGGGTGTTGGTTCGCTCAATCACGCCGCCGGTCAGTAGCTCCTTGTAGATGCCGATTGCCTTGCGCAGCAGCTCGCGGCGGCGCGCGGGGCTCTCGTGGTTCTCCTGAATGATGCGGTACGCGGCAATGACCGGGTTCTCCGGGCGGTGCATCAGGTTCAGCAGCATCGAATGGGTGATGTCGAAGGAGGAGGTCAGCGGCTCCGGGGCTGCCTCTACCAGCTGGTCGAAGGTCTTCTCAGACCAGCCAACGAACCCTTCCGGCGCCTTCTTGCGCTTGGAGGACAGGGACTGGTTAATGCGCTTGGTGTCGTCGCCGAACTTCGCCTGTGCCTTCGCCAGCAGGCGCGCGTTCTCAATATCGTGCTCGGGTGCCTGAACCACCACGGTACCGGCGGTATCAAAACCGGCACGGCCCGCGCGTCCAGCGATCTGGTGGAACTCGCGGGCACGCAGACGGCGGCTACGGGCACCATCAAACTTCGACAGCGCCGTAATCAGCACGGTACGAATCGGCACGTTAATGCCCACACCCAGGGTGTCGGTACCGCAAATCACCTTGAGCAGACCCTCCTGAGCCAGCTGCTCCACGAGGCGGCGGTACTTGGGCAGCATGCCCGCGTGGTGAATACCGATGCCGGCACGCACCAGCTTATTCAGTGCCTTACCGAAGCCCGGACCGAAGCGGAACTTCGCAATCAGCTCTGCAATGCGTTCCTTATCTTCCTTCGAGGCAATAGCCACCGACAGCAGCGCATTCGCCTGCTCCAGTGCCGCCTTCTGCGAGAAGTGCACAATGTAGACCGGAGTCTGCTTGGTCTGCACGAGCTCCTGCACGGTTTCCTGAACCGGGGTGGTGGAGTAGTAGAAATGCAGCGGAATGGGACGCTCAGAATGCGCCACCAGGTCACTCTCACGACCGGTCAGCGCCGTCATCTCCTCCTGGAAGCGAGTCGTATCGCCCAGGGTCGCGCTCATCAGCAGGAACTGCGCCTGCGGAAGCTCCAGCAGGGGAAGCTGCCACGCCCAGCCGCGCTGCGGGTCGGAGTAGAAATGGAACTCGTCCATAATGACCTGGCAGAGGTCCGCATCCTTACCCTCGCGCAGGGCAATATTGGCGAGAATCTCCGCGGTGCAACAGATAATTGGCGCCTCCGTATTAATGGCGGAGTCACCGGTAATCATGCCCACGTTCTCGGCACCAAAAATATTGATCAGGTCGAAGAACTTCTCAGACACCAGCGCCTTAATGGGGGCGGTGTAGTAGGAGCGCTGACCGGTCGCCAGGCCCGTAAAATGCGCGGCAACAGCCACAGTGGACTTACCCGAACCGGTCGGAGTTGCCAGCACCACGTTATGTCCGGCGGCAATGCTCAGAACGGCCTCGTCCTGGGCGGGGTACAGGGTCATGCCGCGGGTCGAAATCCACTCGGTGAAGGCCTCATAGATTTCTTCGGCGGTGAGGGGGTTGCCCTTAAAATCGCGTCGATTGTAGTCGCCGGGGTTCTTGCCCAGCCCGGGAGAAAGAAAATTCAAAATACTCATGAGGATTCCAGTCTATCGGGAATAGCGCGGGCGCGGGGGCGTTATCGTTACGAGGGAACAAACGGGTACTCGCGGAGTGTTTGCGGGGTGTTCGCTGCATCTTTGCAGGGCGTTCGCGGTTCCTTCGCGGGGCGTTTATAGGGCATTCGGGAGGCGCGGTGTCGCGCTAACGCGGGAATTCCCCAAATTCGTGTAGTGTAGAACAAAGCACTAAAAGTGCAGTGGTGCAAAAACCTGGTGCTCAGAAGGTCGAAAACGTAGGCCTCCAAGCCGCATAGATTACCGCGTAGATGCAGAATCCGCCGATTGATGTCGGTGCATGTTGAGCGGCTGATACAAACTCCAAAATACGTTGCATAAATGACGACACGCCCATCTATGGTGCAAATAGTGTTGCGTGCCACATTGATAAAGGAATAGGGTAAGAGAAAGGAGAGACGTTGAATGACTGAATACAACGCTGACAAGGCACAAGAAAACGCCGCGCGTGAAGAAGCTACGCATGAAGAATCCATGCATAACAAAACCACGCAGGAAAAAGCCGCTCAGAAGAAAACTGCGCAGAAAAAAGCTGCACAGGAAGTAACCGGTAGCGAACAGCGCAAGGCCGAAGAGGAAGCCCTCAAAAAGCGCCTCGCCCTGCGAGTCACCGCACCCGGATACAAATACCCCTGGCACCGCTGGGCAATCCCCGTCGTGGGTGAAACCACCGCGGGTACCGGTGCGATTCTTATCCCCGTCATGGTGGGTCAATTCATCAACCAGCACATCGCCGGCAAAGCCCCCGACGCCTGGCCCATGTTCTGGGTAGTCGTCGCAGCCATCACCTTCATCGTGATCAACGAGTTCTTCGGTTGGGGCACCTCCATGACCCTCAGCGCGGAACTTAGCCGCGACTGGCGCATCTACATCAACCGGCTCATGGGGCGCACCCGCGCTGGCGTAGACTCCGGCGAAGCGGTCACCGTCATGAACAAAGACGTACGCCGCATTACGGACGTCTACTTCTCACTGCCGCTATTCGTCAACGCCATGATCATCGCGACCCTCGGTGCCGTGCAGCTCTGGCTGATCAACCCCGTCACAGCGATTGTCACCCTCATCGGCACGATTATCGTGGTTAGCGTTATCGCCTGGTACTCGACCTTCCTCGAATCCAAGATTGGCGAATACCGCGAAAAGGACGGCGAAGCCTCCTCACGCGCCTCCGACATTGCCACCGGTCTGCGCACCATCGCCGGCCTCGGCGCCGAAGAGCAGATGCGTGAACGCTACCACCGCGGTACCGACGAAGTCTTCGACAGCTACATGCGCTACGAAAAGACGCACCGCTGGATGTTCCTCATCCGCGCGCTGCTCGGTGGCGCCGTGACCCTGCTCGGCATCGGCTTCGCCCTCACCGGCCACGTCGAAAACGGCCGCTGGGTGTCCGACACCCCCGCCGCGTCTCTGGTGACC
Source organism: Rothia sp. HMSC065B04 (assembly GCF_001812285.1). Classification (NCBI taxonomy): domain Bacteria; kingdom Bacillati; phylum Actinomycetota; class Actinomycetes; order Micrococcales; family Micrococcaceae; genus Rothia; species Rothia sp. HMSC065B04. The sequence continues at coordinate 566,234 of NZ_KV808408.1, read as the reverse complement.
GTCGCCTCCATTATCGCGATGATGGGCGGCCCCATCTGGATTACCCAGAACTTCCTCACCGCATGGCGATACGCCAAGATTGCGCTCGCCAAGGTCGCCCGCCTCGAAGGTCACGCGGGCGTACGCCAGGGCGTGCTGAAGAGCCCGCGCACCGACGAAGAAATGGCGCAGCTGGCACGCGCCGAACAGGCAGTCGAGGCGAGCACCCTCGAGGTGCCCGTACCCGTCGCCCCCGCCGGTGCAAGCAACCCGCGCATCGTGTACGTCAACCCGCGCGACTACAACCTCACCGCGCAAGACTACGCCGAGGCGCTTGCCCGCACCCTGCGACGCGGGGGAGAGGACCTCAAGGACGCAACCGGTCGCCGCGTGCTGCTGAGCGAACCCAACCCCATGATTTTCGCGGGAACCCTGCAGGAGCACCTGCGCTTGGGCACCGTGCCGAACCCCGACGAGGAGCTGGCACAGGCAAAGGATGAGGAACTGCTGAAGATTACCGACTCCCGCGAAATCGCCTACCGACTGGGCGGACGCAACCCCGAAGACTACTTCGCCGCCCGCATCACCAGCGAAGGCGCGAACCTCTCCGGTGGTCAGCGTCAGCGTCTGGCGCTCGCCCGCGCACTCGCACAGGACGCGCAGGTGCTCATCCTGACCGAGCCGCTGAACTCCGTGGACGAACCCAGCCAGCGCTACATCTACGATGCGATGGAAACCCAGATCGGTAGCGACCGCCTGCCCGTCGGCTACCCCGGCCTGCTACAGGATTTGGAGCAGGTCTACGTTGTCTCCACAACCGCGGAGACGACCCGCCGCATGGAACGCGACGGCTACCCGGAAACCACTCAGTCTGAAACCACTCAGAATCAGGAGGTGAACTAGCATGGCAAAGCAGCTCCCCATCGAAACCCCCGCCTACGTGGCACGCCGCATGTGGAACTACCTCGCGGCGCATAAGGGGCGAGCCCTCTACACCTTCGTCATCTACATGGTCAGTACCCTCATGGGTGCGGTGGTGCCCCTGCAGATTGGTGCCACCGTGGACGACGTGGTGGCGGGCAAGTTCTCCAGCTACCCGTGGCAGCCGATTCTGATTATCCTGGCGGCGTTCATCGTGCAGGCAATAACCCTCATGGTCTCCTCGTACAGCGCGGCGCGACTGGGTGCGCTCGTCACCCGTGACGCCAACCAGGACACCCTCGACGGCACCCTCGACCTGGACGCACGCACCGTGGAAGAAGCCGGCAGCGGCGACCTGCTCACCCGCGTGACCGACGACCTGTCCTCGGCAGCCAAGTCCGTCAGTGAGGACCTGCTCGGCGCGATTTACGTGCTGCTGTACTTCCTGATCTCCACCATCTCGCTAGCGGTTGTGAGCCCGGCTATGGGCCTGATTATGCTACCCATGATTGCCGGTCTTGCCCTCATCATGTCGAAGATGCTGCCGCTCATGGCGGCACGCAACCAGACCACCCAGGAGCGCGTGAGCGACCTCAACAGCGTGCTGACCGAGAACATTCGCGGCACCTCCACGATCCGTGAGCTGGGCGTTCACACCGCCCGCGAAGACGCCTTCGCCGGTGAGAACAAACGCCAGTTCGCCGCGCAGCTGGGCATGGTGCGCATCCGCCAGCTGTACTTCACCGTGGATGCTATCAACGCCTGGATCCCCACGATTCTGTGTATGCTCTGGGGCGCCGCCTGCGTGGCTCTCGGCTGGGCAAGCTGGGGCGCCGTAGCGACCGCCTCGGTCATGGTTTTCAGCCTGCGAATCCTCGCCGACATGCTGAACCACCACGTCAGCAGCCTGCGCATCATGCTCGTGAACATGGGCCGCGTGTTCGGTGTGGTCTCCCTGGCGAAGAAGCAGCGTGAGGCGCGTGCACAGCACCGTGCCGAAGCGTTCGCCGCCGTGTCTGATGAAGCCGTGAAGAACCCGGAGTACGCCATTGACTGCACCGACGTCTCCTACGGCTACTCGCCCGACGCCCTCGTTCTGGAAGGTATCAACCTGAAGATTCGCCGCGGTGAGGCGCTCGCCCTGGTGGGCCGTTCCGGTTCGGGTAAGACCACCCTGGCTCGTCTGATTGGTGGTTCGCTGACCGCCCTGGACGGCACCATCACCGTGATGGGTCGCCCGGTCGGTCACGGCGACTTCCCGACCGATGCCGCCGCCGACGGCCGCCCGCGCCTGCTGGTCTGCACCCAGGAAGCGCACGTCTTCTTCGGTACTCTCGCCGATAACTTTACGGTGGTCGTGCCGGATGCAACCGTCGAGCAGATGGGCGAGGCGCTGGACGCTATCGGTGCCCGCTGGTGGCGCGACCTGCCGCAGGGTATGGATACTGTCGTCAGCGGCGCGGATTCGCCTCTGACTCGCGACCAGATTCAGCAGCTGGCGCTGGCACGTATTGTGCTTGCTGACCCGCACGCCGTGATTCTGGACGAGTCCACCACTCAGCTGGAGCTCGCGGACGCAACCGAGTCCCTGAGCGCCGTGCTGGCGAACCGTGCGGTGCTGATCATTTCGCACGATGCGCGTATCGCCTCCCTGGCTGACCGCGCGGTCCTGCTGCACGAGGGTAGGATCATTGCGGAGGGTTCACCGGCAGAGATTTTCGCCCTGACCTAAGCTCTGACCTAAGCCCGGAGGAGAAGCCCGGCTGATAGTGCCCGGTACCGTGTGAAGCGGTGCCGGGCACTACTTGTTTAACGGGTGGTTTTCGTACAAGAGTGCGCTGAAATCGGCGGTGAGGAGCCCCTGCAGTAACGCAAGACTCAAACGAAAATTTCGGAGAGGTTCACTTGTCACCCGCAGAACTTTTAGCTACGGAGAATCGTTGTGATAACCTGGCAGAGCGATATGGGGTGCCTTGAGACGCCCGCGACCCGCTAACCTGCCAAACTGACCGCCCAACGAAGGGCTACGGTACAGCGAAGAGCTACGGCACAGCGGACGCACGAAACGGCGTAAGAACACTCAAGGCTGAGAGAATCACCCATTGAACCTGCTCTAGTTCGAACTAGCGAAGGGATTATCGATCATGGCAGAGCAGCCTACCGCGCCCGCGTGCGCACCCACCTCCAGCCCTGTACCCGGCGCGAGCGCCTCCGGAACCCCCTGGGTATCCCAGACAGCTCGAGTGCCGAGGGTTCTCTCCATTGCGGGAACTGACCCCTCCGGCGGTGCAGGTATCCAGGCGGACCTCAAGTCCATTGCCGCATCCGGCGGTTACGGCATGTGTGTGACCACCTCACTGGTCGCCCAGAACACGTGCGGGGTTCGTGAAGTGTTCACCCCGCCCCTGGAATTTTTGACCGCGCAGCTTGCCGCCGTTTTTGATGACGTCACGGTTGACGCCGTGAAAATCGGCATGCTCGGCGACGCAGACACGATCCGCACTGTCCGCACCTGGCTGAGCGAGCACCCCGTGCCCGTGGTTGTGCTCGACCCGGTCATGATTGCTTCTAGCGGTGACCGCTTGCTGCAGGCGGAAGCGGAGCAGGCGCTGCGCGACCTCGTGCCGCTCGTGAATGTGATTACCCCGAACATTCCGGAGCTCGCCGTGCTCTGTGAGAAGGAGCCCGCTCAGACTTTCGATGAGGCGCACGAGCAGGCGGCGAACCTTGCGGCGGCGACCGGAACCACCGTGATTGTGAAGGGCGGCCACCTGTGCGGTCAGGACGCCGGTAACACCGCGGTCTTCCCGGACGGCACCTGCGCGCACGTGCGCACCCCGCGCCTGGACAGCCGTAATACGCACGGCACCGGATGCTCCCTGTCCTCTTCGCTGGCAACCCGCCTGGGTGTGGAACTGCTGCAGCACACCGAAGCCGCAGAACACACCGCAGAGCAGAGCGTTCTGACCAGCGAAGACACCCACCGCGCCCTGCAGTGGAGCACCCGCTGGCTCCACGAATCCATTGCCGCAGGTGCCGGTCTGCAGGTTGGCTCCGGTGAGGGCCACGGCCCGGTGGACCACGCCGCCCGTGCCCGCCGCCTGGAGGCTGCCGCCTCCGCGTACCCGTGGCATCACCTGCTCGCCACCACCGACTCTGAGGGCAATACTCTGGACGGCACCAGCCCGGAACGTCTGCTGCCGGTCAGCCCCGTGCCCGCCGGTGAAGCCGTCGTAAAGCCCGCCGGTCCCTGGACCGCCGCCCTCTGGGCTGCGGGTGGCGAAACCTGGCACCAAATCCTGGACCTGCCCTTCGTGCGTGCCCTCGGTGACGGCACCCTCGACGAGGACCTGTTCGCCTTCTACCTAGATCAGGACGCCCTCTACCTGCGTGATTATTCGCGTGCGCTCGCGACTCTCTCGGCGCGTGCTGACACCGCTGAGGCGCAGGTGCACTGGGCCGCCGGTGCGCACGAGGCGATTGCCGCCGAATCGCAGCTACACGAGGGCTGGCTGGCGAACCGTGCGCGTCTGGGTGGGCCCTCACCGATTACGATGGGGTACACGAATTTCCTGCGTGCCACCGCTGCCGGTGATGATTACGTGGTCGGTGCCGCGGCGATCCTGCCCTGCTACTGGCTGTACGAAGAGGTGGGCGCTGTGCTCTCCTCGCAGAATCATGCGGACCACCCGTACGCGGAGTGGTTGAGCATGTACGGTGGCGAAGAGTTCGCCGCGGATGTGGCGCGTAGCCTCGCGGAGGTGGAGCGTGCGTTTGAGGCGGCTTCACCGGCTCAGCGTGTGCGTGCGGCGCAGGCGTACCTGTCGGCGTGCGTGTACGAGCGTGAGTTCTTTGACCAGGCACACCGAGCATTGCGTTAGTTTGCCGGGCGCTGCGCTAGATGATAGGCGCCGATTTTTGGGCTGAATACCGCCCCGGCATGGCGTGAGATGGGTGATTGATGCTTCACTCAAGCTACCGACGGTTCGGTGGTTGTGCCGGTTATGCTTAAGGCGTCGGTGAAAACCGTTTGCGGCAGGATTCCGGCCCTCACCCAACTGGCTGATGTACCTGCCGCGCCCGCACCTCTACGGCGTGTAACCGACCAGTTTGGCCCGTCGCAACCACCTCATCCAACCCCCGCGGCGGGCCAAACGCCTTCCTTCTAGCTTTCGCGAAGAATGTTCGGCATAGAAATATCCCGTGCAGATACTCTCATCTGCACGGGATATTTCTATATGTCTAACCGCTGCGAATCAGCCGCCGCGGCTAGTGCGTCAGGCTAGGGGAGAAGCGCCTACTTGCTCTCACCCTTGAGTGCACCCACGAGCGGACCAATCACGTCCATGGGCAGCGGGAAGACCACGGTCGAGTTCTGGTCGGCACCCAGCTCCAGCAGGGTCTGCAGGTAACGCAGCTGCAGGGAAGCGGGGGACTGGCTCAGAATGTCGGATGCTTCCTTCAGCTCGCTGGAGGCCTCCAGCTCACCGCGTGCCGAAATGATCTTTGCGCGGCGCTCACGCTCAGCCTCAGCCTCGCGAGCCATGGCGCGCTGCATAGCCTCGGGAATCTCAACGTCCTTGATTTCGACGAGCTCCACCTGAATACCCCACGGCTCGGTGCGGGAACCAATGATGGAACGCAGGTCCTCGTTCAGGTCCTCGCGGTGTGCGAGCAGGGTGTCCAGGTCAACGCGACCGAGCAGGGAACGCAGGGTGGTCTGCGCAATCTGGCTGGTGGCAATCGGGTAGTTCTCAACCTCAAGCACGGCGTTCTTGGCGTTGGTCACGCGGAAGAGGACCACGGCGTTCACGCGGGCGGGAACGTTGTCCTTGGTGATGACTTCCTGCGGGGGAATGGTCAGGGTGATGACACGCATATCAACGCGCTGCAGGGAGTCGACGAGGGGGAAGACGACGTTCAGGCCGGGCTTCAGCTCCGAACGCAGGTGACCGAAGCGGAAAGAGATGCCACGCTCGTATTCGGGGATGACGCGGAACATACGAATCAGAATAAAAAGAACAATGACGGCAACTGGGATGAGGATAGTTGCCAAAGTGACGGGATCCATGGTTTTCCTTCACAAATATTGGGGGAGGACGGTATGTGTGCCCACCTGCCCGCGCCTCGTACGGTGCAGGTAGTAGGGGTGCCCGGTACCGGGCTAAGTTTTAGGGAGTTTGGGGAGGGGAATTTTCCGTCCCGGCGCACATCGCGGCGGTCGGTGCTTTAGCGGCACCCCGCATGGAAAACTCAAAAGAGGAATAAAAGAGAAATCCACACGGGGTCGCCGCCGAAGCTAACAGACGGGACCAATCAACCGGTCAGCCGCCGGAACGGAAAAACTTGTGCAGCGCTACTTCTTCGCCATCTGCTCTGCCAGCTTTTCGGCAGCCTCAACCTCAGCCAGGTTCTGCTCCTGCAGGACCTCATTCGTGGTCTTGTGCAGTCGCTTAACCGAGGTGCCGGTACCGCTCCATGCGGGGCGGTCCGGGTCGAGGGCAGAGGTACGAACCGGCAGGGTTGCATCCGCAATCATCTGCTTGCGGGTCTGCTCGGTACGGCGCTTACGCTCATTCGAAACGCCACCCCACTTCGCCGCGAAACGGTCCATCTTCACGTTCACCGATTCGTCAGCGGTGGATGCGTGAATATGCTTCGGATCGTTCTCGAAGTTCGCGGGGGAACGCATGAGCTTCACAGCCAGCGGGTAGGTCAGTGACAGGCAGACCACCGCGGCGGCACCCTCCACCAGAAGCTCCAGCGGGGAGTGCCAGACGATGGCGGCACCAATCAGGATGACCACACCCAGCAGCGAGACAGCAACCGCCAGTCCGCGGTGGAAACGACCCGACTCGGAGTAGGGCCATTCATCCACTTCGCGGGTGAGCTCGCGGCCGTTCGCCGAGACGGTGCAGCTGTCCTTAATCGGGCAGGTGTTGCACACGCTGGGCTTGGCGCGGTAACGCATCACTCGGTTATCCGAGTCGAATGCGGTCGCCCACAGCCACTGGTCTTCGGGGCAGAGCCACGCGTCGCTCTCTTCGTGGTAGGTGAACCCGAAGGTTCGCGCCGCCACCATGCGCTGACTGGTGCGCTTGGCGAGAATATCGAAGCCCCAACCCACGGCGACCAGACCGAGCGCGTACACGCAGGCCAGCCACACGAGGAAAGAAACTCCAGCAATCTGCTCAGGCATGGTTAGCCTCGACGATCGCTACGGTAGGGGCTGGTCTGCTCGGGCAGCTCCTCGGCAGCCTTAGCGCCGGCGAACTCTGCGATGCGAGCGTCCTCAACCACCTCGTACAGCGGCGGTTCGGGCAGCTCCAGGACGGTTTCCTTAGCGTTCTTGGAGAAGATCTCCTTGATACCCAGCAGTGCCAGCTTAATCAGCGGGATAATGCCGACCAGGAAGATGACGTCACCGGGCATACGCATCCAACCCATCACGGCGGAAGCACCGTCGTGAATGAACGCGAAGGAACGAGCCTCGTAGTAGCCTTCACCCACGGACTTGTACAGCTGAGCAATACCCAGCGGCAGCAGCGAGATGAAGGACATCCACAGCAGACCAATGTTCAGGGTCCAGAAGGAGAACTTCAGACCCTTCTCAGGCCACTTGTCCTCAGGGAGCAGGTAGCGCAGACCAAACACCGCGAACGCAATCGCGAGCATACCGTACACACCCATCATGGATGCGTGTGCGTGGTTTGCGGTCAGCGCCGTACCAATCTCGAAGTAGGACACGATCGGCAGGTTAATCAGGAAGCCGAACACACCCGCGCCGAGGAAGTTCCAGAAGCCCACAGCAATCAGGAACATAACAGCCCAACGGTGCGGGAAAGGCTTGGTGCGGTTGGAGTACTGGCGAGCACCCAGCTGCATGAAGCCCCACGCCTCAACGGTCAGGAAGGTCAGCGGGATAACCTCAGCAGCCGAGAAGAACGCACCGAATGCCATCTGCTCGGAGGGGGTACCGACGAAGTAGGTGTGGTGCAGAGTACCGATCACACCACCGACGGAGTAGAGCACGGCGTCCATCATGATGATGGAGATCGCGATGCGCTCGCGGACCACGCCGAGCAGCACGAAGATGTACGCCACCATGACGGTGGTGAAAAGTTCGAGGAAGTCCTCCACCCAGAGGTGAACCACCCAGAATCGCCAGAATTCGGCGACGGTCACGTGAGTACGCTGACCTGCGAGCAGGCCGACCGCGTAGAACATGGGGATGGCGAGGCCGGAGAAGAGGAACAGCCACGGCAGGGAGGTCTTCTTCGAGCCCTTCAGGCGAGCGGAGAGGGTACGCCAGACGATGACGATCCAGATGAACATACCCGCGGTGAGCAGGATCTGGAAGAATCGCGGCAGGTCCAGGAACTCCCACTGCTGCGAGAAGAAGCCGGTGAATTCCTTGGGGATGAGGCCCTTCTGAGAGAACCATTCGTTCAGCAGCGAGCCGAGGACCACGAAGACCACAGCGCCGATGAGAACGTAGGTGAGCAGACCCTGCTTCTTGGGTTCGCGGCGGGTAATCAGCGGGGCGATGAAGATACCGCCCGCCAGGAACGCGCCTGCAGTCCAGAAGAGGGAGAGCTGAAGGTGCCAGGTTCGGGATACCGTGTAGGGCAGCAACTGGCCCATGTCGATACCGAAGAATCCGGTGAGTTCTTCACGGTAGTGCTCGGTGAGCGCACCCACCAGAGCCTGCAGCAGGAACAGCACCAGGATCGTTGCGAAGAGCAGGCAGGCTGCCTTCTGCGAGGGAGTCAGGCGAACTTCGTCGGGCTGACGGAAGTCGAGGACGGGTGCCTCTTCCGCGTGCCAGCCGATAGCGCGGGACCAGCGGCCGTAGATGGCGAACATCAGACCGGTACCACCGATGAGGGCAATCAGGGAGAGTGCCGACCAGACCATCAGATCCGCGGTGGGCTTGTTGTCCACGTTGGGTTCGGAGGGCCAGTTGTTGGTGTAGGAGTAGGGCTGGTCGGGGCGGTCTGCCGCCGATGCCCATGCGGTCCAGCCGAAGAATGCGACGATGTCGTGCAGTTCTTCGTCGTTCTTAATGGCGTGGGGGAACAGGCCCTGCGAGGTGTCACCCTTCATCAGGGTTTCGCGGTAGTGCTTGAGCATGAGCTGGTAGCCCTTGGTCTCACCAGCGGACCAGGTGATGGTCTTAGTCTGCTCGTCGTACTTGTTCTCCTTGCGCCACTCGTTCTTGACGAGTTCGCGGGGGTCCTGCTTGCCCTGTTCACGGTACTCCTTGACGGCAGCATCGGTGGTCAGGCGCAGGTATTCTGCAGTGTAGTCGGGGCCGAGGTAGGCACCGTGGCCGAGGACGGATCCGTACTGCTGCAGGCCGCGTCCCTGGAACAGTTCCTGACCGTGCAGGATCTGTTCTTGGGTTGCGATGGTTTTGCCGTCGTTGCCGACGATTTTATCGGGGAGCGGCATGGAGAGTGCGTAGGTGCGCATTGCAAGGACTGCCATAATGGTGAAGCCCAGGAGCATCACAAACGCAACAGCCTGTACCCAGCCTTTTCCGGCATAGGCACCGACCGTGTCTGAGCGGCGGGCAATCTTTGCTGCCTGCGCACGCGAGACGGGTTTTGTAGCCATAGTGTATGTCTCCAGTGTGCGTGGAATTTGTAGGTGGAGTGGTCCCGACGCACATCCGCTGGAGGGGCGGCTCACTATGTTCAGGGTGAATCGTCCTTGAGGGAGGTGCGACAGCCCACCCTGCTCTCATTTTTGCATATTAAATGCGCATTTACGAAACTTTGCTGACGTAGCGTCATAATGTGACACGGCTATTTGGCGGGGAAATCAGTAATCATAAGGCGGAAAACCTGAAATATTACGTTGAGGTTGAACCCTTAGTTTCCGTGCTACCTCCCCGCCTGTAACGGGGAGGGGCTTCAGTCCGGAAGCTGCGCAGACTCCCTCAATCGGGGCTTTTGCTTAGGCTCCTACTCGAGCTCCTACCGGGGCACTCGCAGGAACCTGGGCGGGAGGCGCATCCCAGCATGTGGAAGGGGAGCGCGGCACCCCTCACGTGCCTACACTCGGGTGTGGAATAATAAAACCCGACGCTACTAAACACAGTACAAATTTTTTGCGGCACAGGTTACCGCAGTACAGATTTTGTGCTCTTTGGCGGCGTATATTCAGAAGGGGCCACTCACCCCGCATCCACGGCGGACCGCCGCCACAGCCCGCAATCTATCGGCACCTCAGGAGAGTTCACGTGCTTCTCTACAAATCCACCCAGAAAGCAGTCACCGGAATCCTGCGCACCGTCTTCCGCGCCCGCGTGACCGGACTCGAAAACTTCCCCGCCACCGGCCCGGTGATTGTCGCCTCCAACCACCTGTCCTTCCTGGACTCCATCATTATTTCTGCCATGATGCCGCGTCGCGTGGCGTTCCTCGCCAAGGCTGAGTACGTGAACACCCCCGGCCCGCGCGGCAAGATGATGAAGGCATTCTTCGAAGCCGTGGACATCATTCCCGTGAACCGCTCCGACCGTTCCGAATCGCTCAAGGCACTCGACATTGCCCTGGAGAAGCTGCAGGAAGGTAAGGTCTTCGGCATTTACCCCGAGGGCACCCGTTCCCGCGACGGCTACCTGTACCGCGGCAAGATTGGTGTGGCGTGGCTGGCGCACATGACCGGCGCACCCGTGGTTCCGGTCGGTCTGATTGGCACCGACCGCCTGCAGAAGCCCGGCTCGAACATGATTTACCCGCGCCGCTTCACGATTCGCGTAGGTAAGCCGCTCTACTTTGAGAAGACCGGCGAGAAGATGACCGGCAAGCAGCGCCGCGTCACCACCGACACGATCATGAATGAGATTGCTCAGCTGTCCGGTCAGGCACGAAAGCACGAGTACAACGTTTCGCCCTCAGCCGCACGTGACGCAGGCTAGGGCACTCGCCGCCTATACCGCGTAGACTTAAACCGCGCATTCACGCACCGACCCCCGCGCATTGGGGGAGCTTGGTGCAGGATGCGCGGTTTGTCGTATGCGCGAGTCTGAGATGCCCCCGGTAGCCCCACAGAGGCTCGTCGTAGAGGCACACCGTAGAGAACCGCCGTAAAGCCCAGCAGAGCGAGGAGAAAGTACCCATGGCAGAGCCTTCCAGCTACCGCCCCGCCCCCGGCGAAATCCCCACTGACCCGGGCGTTTATCGTTTCCGCGATGCCGACGGCCGCGTCATCTACGTGGGCAAGGCGAAGAACTTGCGCAACCGCCTCAACAGCTATTTTGCGTCCCCGCAGACGCTGACCCCGAAGACCTACGCAATGGTGCATACGGCGGCGAGCGTGGAGTGGACCGTGGTGGCGAGCGAGATGGAATCGCTGCAGCTCGAATACACCTGGATTAAGGAGTTTTCGCCGCGCTTCAACATTGCGTTCCGCGACGATAAGTCGTACCCGTACCTGGCGATTACGGTCAATGACGTGTACCCGCGCGCCATGGTCACTCGCGGCGAGCGCCGTAAGGGCGTGCGCTATTTTGGTCCGTATTCGCAGGCGTGGGCGATTCGTGAAACCCTGGATGCGCTACTGCGCGTGTTCCCGGTGCGCACCTGCACGAACGGCGTGTTTAACCGCGCGAAGAATAGCGGTCGACCCTGCCTGCTCGGCTATATCGATAAGTGCGCAGCGCCGTGCGTGGGCAAGATTAGCGCCGAGGAGCACCGCGAGTTGGCGCGCGGTCTGACCCGATTTATGGGTGGTGGCGCTGAGAAGCATATCGCCCAGTTGACCGCGGAAATGAAAGCCGCCGCCGCTGATATGGACTTTGAGCGCGCCGCGATTCTTCGCGACGATATTGCCGCGCTGACTAAGGCGTTTGAGCGTAACGCCGTGGTGCTCGGCGCGACCGTGGATGCCGACCTGTTCGCCTACGCCGAGGACGACCTGGAGGCATCCGTTCAGGTGTTCTTCGTGCGCGGCGGCAGGATCCGCGGCCAGCGCGGCTGGATCGTGGAGAAGGTCAACGACAGCACCGACGCGCAGCTCATTGAGCAGCTGATTGCGCAGGTGTACAGCGATATTGCGGCGAGCCTCGCCTCCCAGAAGGACGCCGAGAAGAGCCTGAACAGCTACGATATTCCGCGTTCCGTGCTCGTGCCGGTGGAGCCCGAGAATAAGGAGCAACTGGCGTCTTGGCTGGCGGAGGTGCGCGGCGGCCCCGTGGAGATTAGCGTCCCGCAGCGCGGCGACAAGGCAGAGCTCATGAAGACGGTCGCCGAGAACGCGCGCCAGTCGCTGACCCTGCACAAGAGCCGCCGTGCCGGCGATTTGACCACCCGCAGCGCCTCCCTCGTGGAGCTGCAGGAAGCGCTGGAACTACCGGACCCGCTGCTGCGCATCGAGTGCTACGACATTTCGCATGTGCAGGGCACGAACGTGGTCGCCTCCATGGTTGTCTTTGAGGACGGCATGCCCGCAAAGAACGCCTACCGCACCTACAGCATTACCGGCGACGCCGCGCGTGACGATACCGCCAGTATGTACGACGTCATCACCCGCCGATTCAAGAGGCATCTGGCGCAGCAGGCGGAGCGCGAAGCAGCCCCCGTGCACTCCGGCGAGATTGACGCCTCCACGCCCGAGCCGGCGAAGTTCGCCTACCCGCCGAACCTGGTGCTCGTGGACGGCGGCCCGCCTCAGGTGGCTGCCGCCTCCGCCGCGTTGAGCGATTTGGGCATTACGGATGTGTACGTTGCCGGCATCGCTAAGCGCCTGGAGGAACTGTGGCTACCGGACGACGACTACCCGGTCGTACTACCGCGTACTTCGCAGGCGCTGTACCTGGTGCAGCGCATCCGCGATGAGGCGCACCGTTTCGCTATCACCTTCCACCGTTCCAAGCGCGGTAAGGCGATGGTCGCCTCCGCCCTGGATGAGGTGCCCGGTTTGGGCGAGGTGAAGCGTGCCGCGCTGATTAAGCACTTCGGGTCGGTGGCTCAGATTAAGCAGGCGAGCGCCGAGGAGCTGACGGCGGTGCCGGGTATTGGTCCGGCGTTGGCTCAGAAGATTCTGGCGGCGCTGACCTAATCCTCTGGCTGGCGCTGAGTGAAGGCCCGCCCGGGGTGTGAACGCAGCACCCCGCCTCGTAATGGCGCTTAACAAACGTGTCATAATTGAAGGAAACCGTCATCATTACGAGCGCGCTATCTTCGCGCGCCCTCAACCAGTAGAGTGGAAACCGTGAGTAATAACCATCTGCGCCTATTCACCAGCGAGTCGGTGACTGAAGGCCACCCCGATAAGATTTGTGACCAGATTTCTGACGCCATCCTTGACGGCATTATTGCCCAGGATCCCGCAGCGAACGTTGCTGTGGAGACCATGGTAACCACCGGTCAGGTGCATGTTGCTGGTGAGGTGACCACCTCCAGCTACGTCGAAATCCCCTCCATCGTGCGCGAGACCATTCTGGGTATCGGCTACGATTCCTCTACCCGCGGCTTCGACGGTGAGTTCTGCGGCGTGTCCGTGTCCATTGGCGAGCAGTCCCCGGACATTAACGCCGGCGTGTACGAGTCCCTCGAGGTTCGTCAGGGCATTGCTGCTGACGAGTACGACCGCCAGGGTGCGGGCGACCAGGGCATCATGTTCGGTTACGCATCCAACGAGACCAACGTGCTGATGCCCGCCCCGATTTGGCTGGCGCACCGCCTCTCTGAGCGTCTGACCAAGGTCCGTAAGGACGGCCTGCTGACCGAGCTGCGCCCCGACGGCAAGACTCAGGTGACCCTCGGCTACGATTCGAACAACGTGCCTGTCTCCGTGGACACCGTCGTTGTTTCGAGCCAGCACACCGCAAGCTACGACCTGGCTGACCTGCGTGCAGACATTGAGAAGCACGTTATCGCACCGGTTCTGGGCAGCGTCGAGCTGGATTCTTCCAACGCTAAGTTCATTGTGAACCCCGCCGGCCGCTTTGTTCAGGGTGGCCCCGTGGGTGACGCGGGCCTGACCGGCCGCAAGATCATTGTGGACACCTATGGCGGTTCGGCTCGTCACGGTGGTGGCGCGTTCTCCGGTAAGGACCCGTCGAAGGTGGACCGTTCCGCAGCGTACGCAATGCGTTGGGTTGCGAAGAACATTGTGGGTGCCGGTCTTGCCGACCGCGCCGAGGTTCAGGTGGCGTACGCTATCGGCCAGGCAGCGCCGGTCGGTCTGTACGTTGAAACCTTCGGCACCGAGAAGGTCGACCCGATCAAGATTGAGAAGGCTGTGCGTGAGGTCTTCGACCTGCGCCCGCTGGCAATCATTAACGAACTGGATCTGCGCCGCCCGATCTACAAGAAGACCGCAGCTCACGGCCACTTCGGCCGCACCGAGCCGGAATTCACCTGGGAGCGCCTGAACCGCGTGGATGCACTGCGTTCGGCAGTGTCCTCCTCCTAATATCTGTCAGGGTAGAGGAGCACGCTGATTCGGGTGACTCAGAGCAGTTCTGAATCGAACTCTTCGGCACCGTTGGGTGCTCAGCAGGAATCCCTGCAACAGCTTGACCTGTTGCAGGGATTTCCTGCTCTTCGCGATGCCCTGATTCCGGCTGCCCCGGAGCCGGTAAACGTTGCCGCCGAGTTGGAGGCGAGCGGCGTGCCGAACCCTGTGGCGCGTGTGCGCGTGGATAGCACCCTGCCGCAGGTGGACCGCACGTTTGATTACCGTGTGCCCGCCGAGCTGAGTGAGGATGCGGTGCCCGGCGCCCGCGTGCGCGTGCTGTTCAACGGCCACGAGCTGACCGGTTACATTGAGGAGCGCGCCGCTACGACTGATTGGACGCGCACTTCGCTGCTGCCGCTCAAGTCGGTGCTGTCGCGTGTGCCCTCTGTTGCGCCCGAAATTTTTGCGCTTGCCGAGGCCCTTGCTGACCGTTACGCCTCCACGGTGGCGAACGTGCTGCGCCTGGCGGTGCCGCCGCGCATTGCCGCGCTGGATAAGAAGTACGCGCCCCTTCTGCCGGGTTACGAGTCGGCGTATTTGGGTGATTCTGCTCCGGTAAGCACTTCCGATGCTCCCGAGAACGCGGCTCCCGAGCATGTGGCTTCCGAGAGCACCGAATCTGAGCCTTCTACCGCCTCCGCTACCTCCAGCACTACCGACCCGTACGCGTGGCTTGCCACCCCCGGCGCGCCCGCACCCTTCGTGCTGGACCCGCCGGCGCTGAACCCGGACGCGCCGGATGCCGCCTCCGTCTTCTCCGATTACGAGAACGGCGCGGAGTTCATTGAAGATGTTGCCGCCGGTGCCGCGACCCGCGCCGTGATGACGGTTCTTCCCGGTCACCTGGAGCACACGTGGGCGGATGTTTTGGCGACCGCACTCGCGGCTGCTGCTGCCAGTGGTCGCGGCGCTATTGCGGTGGTTCCGACCGCTAAGAACCTGGATCTTCTGGAGGCGGCGCTCGCCGAGCGTCTGCCCGCTGATTCGTTTGTGCGTTTGAGTTCTGATTCGACTCCGCATACTCGCTATCACGGTTTTGTGAAGGCGCGTTTGGGGCAGGTGCCGGTGGTGATTGGTACCCGCGCGGCAGCCTACGCGCCGGTGGCGAACCTGGGCCTGGTGGTGTGCTGGGATGACGGCGATTCTTCGCTGGTGGAGCAGCGCGCCCCGTATTGTCATGCCCGTGATGTGTTGCTTCTGCGTGCTTCTGCTGAGAATACTGCGGCGCTGTTTGCCGGGTTCAGCATGAGTAGTGAGGCGGCGCGTCTGGTGCGTACCCGCTGGGCGTCTCATGTGCGTGCGCCGCGTGCGTTGGTGCGTGATTATTCGCCGCGTATTTTTTCGACGGGTTCGGAGTTTGAGTTGGCGCGTGACCCGTTGGCGGCGATGGCGCGTATTCCTCACCTGGCGTTTGAGCATGCTCGTCGGGCGTTGGCGCGTGGTCCTGTGTTGGTGCAGGTGGCGCGTAGCGGTTATATTCCGTCGTTTTCGTGCGAGCGTTGCCGCATGCCGGCGCGTTGTGGCGAGTGTAGTGGGCCTTTGTCGGTGGCTTCGGGTTCGTCGGTTCCGTCGTGTTCGTGGTGCGGTCATTTGGCGCAGCAGTGGCGTTGTTCTGAGTGTGGTTTTACGCATTGGCGTTATTCGGCGGCGGGTGCGACTCGTACTGCTGAGGAGCTGGGTCGTGCGTTCCCGAATGTTCCGGTGATTTCTTCGGCGGGTGATCATGTGCGGGCGTCGGTTGGTCCTGAGCCTGCGTTGGTGGTGGCGACTCCGGGTGCTGAGCCGGTGGCTTTTGGCGGCTATGCGGCGGCGCTTCTTCTGGATGCCGATAAGATGCTTCGTTTTGATTCGTTGCGTGCTCCGGAGGCGGCGTTGCGTCGCTGGTTGAATGCGGCGGCGTTGGTTCGTCCGGCGGCTCTTGAGGGTACGGTGGTGACGACTGCTTCGCCGTCGCCGGTGGAGCAGGCGCTGGTGCGTTGGGATCCGGCGTGGTTTGCTCGTCAGGAGCTGGAGGAGCGCGCGCAGACGGGTCTGCCTCCGGCGGTTCGTACGGCTGCGGTGACCGGTGCGGAGGCGGATGTTCGCGCCTTCATGGAGGAGTTCTTGGGTTCTTCTGCGTTGCCGGAGCGGGTGCGTGAGCAGTTGCGTATTGTGGGCCCGGTTCCTCTGGATCAGGGGTATTTTGCCTGGTCGGAGTCTCTTGAGGAGGATTCTGAGGAGGCGCCGGTTCAGGGCGATTGGCGTACCCTGATGTTTTTCTCGTACGGCATTGCTCAGCAGGTGACCCGTGAGTTGCGTGCTACGCGTGCAACGATTGCGGCGTTGAAGAAGAACGTGGGGGAGCGGCCGGTTCAGATTCGCTGTGACGGCCTGGACGTGCTGTGATTTTCTAGTCGTGCTGTAGTGTTCTAGTGAGGGGCGGTTTTTGCCCCGGGTTGGGCGTTGGCACGCGGGTTTGCGGGCGCGCTGTGCGCAGAGGCGAGGAGGTGAGAGGCATGTCGAAGGTGCCTCATCTGCTGAAGGGTAGTGCGCTGCCCGACGGTGAGCAGCGGCAGCTGGCTGAGTATGCTTCTGTGCATCCGAAGAGTGCCCTGCACCGCAAGGGCCAGCACCATGATGCGGCGGTGCTACTGGTTCACGGTATCGGCTACCAGAATCACGGCGAGACGCTCGCGTATTTTGGCAAGCCGGTGGCGCATAGTGTGCAGACTCTGCTGGCGCTGAACACGGATTCTGTCGCGCTCTCCGAAGAGAACCCCGCCGCGGAGGCTTCTGCGCGGGTTCGTGTTGAGGTGATTCCTGACGGCGATACCCTCCCGCTTGCCGCCGAGGTGAACCCGCTGAGCCACCACAGCGAGTTGACGTATTCGTTGACGATTGAACGCACGGAGTACCCTGCTGACCCAGCCGACCCGGTTGAGGAAAGCCCGCAGGTTGAAGAGAACTCCGCGCAGGAAGAACCCGCCGAAGCCTCCGAGTCCAAAGAATCTACAAGAATCAGTCTGCCGAAAATTGAACTTCCGAAGGTTGAGCTGCCCAAGGTGGAACTGCCTAAAGTGGAGCTCCCTAAGATTGAGCTGCCGAAAATTGAGCTTCCCAAGGTAGAGCTCCCGAACATCGATTTCTCGAACATCGAGCTGCCTAATCTTGAGCTTCCGCGCCTGCCTCAGCCGAAGCCGCGCCCGGTTCGCACGGTCACTCGCCGTAGCCTCCTCTTTCAGGAGGGCTTCTGGCGGCCCAGGCATTACCGTCCGTTGAAGGAGCATTTGCCCTGGTTGGCGTCGGTTTTGCCGCTGTTTTGATGTTCTGCTTTTACTATGAGCGCCCCGGCGCGACCTGGCGTGAGCGTGCCGGGCACCTGTTGCGTTCTACGGCGCGGTTTGTGAACGTGGCGCTGTGGCTGGTGCTGGCGGCTATGGCGCTCATGACGTTCCGTGATGCTTTTGTGGCGTCCCTGGGCACTCCACAGGGTGCGTTTACGGGTCTGGCGGCGGTGCTCGGGCTGGGTATTGTGGGCTGGGTTTTGGCTCGTCGTGCCCGTGAGCTGTGGGCGCTGATGAAGGCTATTCCGACGCAGCTGATTCAGACGGCAACCAGCCCGGAGTCGCGCGATTTGGAGCGTATTTATGCGCGTCTGGATCGTCAGCTGGACGATTTGAGTTCCCGTAGCGATACGGTGGGCATTATTGCTCATTCGCAGGGCGGGTATTTGAGCTATGAGTTGCTGCGTCGTCGTGCGGCGGCGGGTAAGAAGCCGATTCGTTTCTTCTACGGCCTGGGTAGTGGCGTGGTCCCGATTAGCATTATCGCTAGTGACCGCAACGACATTCCGGGGCACCTGGATGCCGCGGGCGGCTACCGTAACCGCGCCATGCTGCTGTGGGTGAGCGCGGTTGCGGCGTTCTCCTGGCTGGTGGAGGCATCCCTGCTGTTTGGTCCGTACCGTTCGCTGCTGCACTATACGATGCTGGTGCCCCTGGCGTTGAGCGTGGTGCCTCTGGTTGCGAGCGTGCCGGGTGCCTTCAAAGGTAGGGCGCGTATTGGCCGCAAGAGCGCCCGGGAAAGCGCCTCCGCAAAAGCCTCGGCAAACACCCCGGCGGATGTGCGCCTGGTCAACCCGTACGGCACGCGCGCCTACGTGAAGTGGCTGATTCCGCTGCTCTTCGTGCACGGCGTTTTCATGCTGTACGCGGTGTTCATGCTACTGCTGGCTCAGTTGCGTGTTGAGGGCGCGGTCCCTGAGCTGACCGCCGCCTCCGTGGCGTTTTGGGGCGCGCTGATTCTGGTGCTCATGATGTCGGTGCGTAGCGCCTGCCACCTGTATGTGCGCGCCTACGCGCCGATGCTGCAGGATCTTGATGTGGCTGACCGGTGTGAGATTTCGGCTCGTGGTGACAGTATTGGCAGGTCGAATATTACTCAGCCCGCCGATGTAGACGTCAGCTTTGTGACTCTACCGGGCCCGTCGGTGAATAGTCACATGCAGTATTTTGATGCGTGTTCGCCGGTGCCGTTGATGCTTGCGCACCGCCTGGTGCCGCACATGATGCCGGCGGGTGAGCAGGCGCAGAAGGCGGCGGCTTTCACCGATATTGGTGCGGAACTGAACCACGGTTTTGCGCGCGTGAAGAAGTGGATGCGCACCATGCATTACGGGCTGTATGCGGTGCTTCTGCTGATGCTGTCGGTGCTACTGAATGTGGCGTCTCCGGTGAGCCTGTCCGCGTTGACGGGGCTTGATACGTCGCACCTACATTCGGAGGGTTTTGACCGTCTGGTGGCGGATGCTCAGCAGCTGCGTGAGCAGGCGGGTTCTTCGGATCTGCTGCTGTGGATTCTGGTCGGCATTTTTGTGGTGGAGGCGCTGCTGATGATGGTGCTTTCGCCGTGGACTCAGCGGCGTTTGCAGCGTGCGTTCATGATGCGCAAGGTGGACCGCACGGGTCAGCTGAGCGAGTTCAATCCTTTGCCGATGGTGACGGCTCTTCTGGGCCTTGATGGTGACGAGGATGATGACGAAGATGAAGCCGTGGCGAGCGCAGGGGAGAAGGGCGCGTCTCAAACTTATGCAGTCCAGACCAGTACAGCACAGGCGAACGGGATGTAGATTAGTCTCGCTCGGCGGGGGCTCACATCCGCCATTTTATGCACCTTTGTGCATTTAGTGGTTGATGGTAGCTCTAGGTGCTCCTAATTAGCGTAGTCTCCGTATCCGCGGTAATATATTCAGCACTGCGGATACTATTTCGGCGCTTGTCGAGGTGGTGTTGGCAGTATCTATCACTCAACTTCGCGCACGCTTCACAACCGTGCGCACCAACGAAAGATGAATACTGGTGACTCAGACTATGATCGCCCCCGCATACGAACCTGCATGCGGCGGGTCTGCTTCTGTACACAATTACGGCGTCATGCACCCGGACCCCGTGTTGCTTTCCGATATGACCAGCGCAGAACGAGGAGCTGTTTACCGCTACTTGGCGCGCTTCGCTGAGCTGGATGACGCAAAGATTTTCTACGCGTACGGTCACGCTTACGAACTGGCTCGTAAGGATGCTGAACGCGGTCTCTACGCAACTATGGCGTAGCCTGCATAATTAGCTTTGGAAATGCTGCTGCACTCCTCGTGAGTGCGGCAGCATTTCTGCTTTTCGGGCTGGCTTTCACGCTGGCTTTCACATTGGCTTTCGGGTGGGCTTTAGTTCGGTTGGGAACTCGGCGGTCCCATGCCGCTATGATGCCCCTGATTTCTTCCTGACAACCGGGGACGTGTCCACTATGGGGGCGTTCCCTGATGGTTCTTGAACATTGATTAGCTCTTGGGTAGTTTAGAGGTATCACAACCACTACTGCGAAGAGACTTCCGATGATCTCCGTAGGTTCTTTTCGCGGTGTTGCCTCCGGTAGCGTCTGCATTGTTGCGGCGCTCCACTAAGAAACGCCCTAAGGAAAGGTTCTCGCCGATGAGCTTCACCAATATTGCCTATGATTACGAGCCGGAATTTGGCGATTCGGCACCGAGCCGCGACAACGGCATTACTCACCCTGACCCTGTACTGCTGTCCTCGATGACGAAGGCTCAGCGTGGCGCGGTGTGCCGCTACCTGGCTCGTTTTGCTGAGCTGGATGACGCGAAGATTTTCTACGCGTACGGTCATGCAGATGAGCTGGCTGCGAAGGAAGCGGCTCGTACCGGTAGCTTTGCTACGGTCTAAGGATTTCTGCTCCGGTGTGATGCGGTGAGGCTGCACCTTCCGGATGTGCCCTCAGGGTGCCCGAGCTCTGCGAGGGCGGGTTCCCTGCGTCGGCGCGGAGGAAGTGTGTAGAGAACCGCCGCTTGTAGACCTTTGTCGCAAGCCATCCTTGCACTCCCTTACCGCAAGCCACATATGCTACCCGGCGACCACAAACTAAATACGAGAATGCCGCCGCACCCTCCCGAGTTTCGGGGGAGTGCGGCGGCATTTCTTTGCCTAACGCAGGCCTTAGAGCCCGCGCACGACCTCCAGCAGCTTGAGCGCGGAGTTGCGCCAGGAGTAGCGGCGCACATCCGACAGGCCGTCAATGATGACGCGCTCACGAACGGCGGTGTCCTCCAGGGAGCGGATAGCCTTCACCCAATCGGCGACGTTCGCCTCCGGGGCGCCGTCAACCGGCGCAAACACGGCGTGCGGGGCAATCTCACGGAAAATCGGGATGTCACTAATCACCGCGGGGCAACCGGCAGCCTGAGCCTCAACCACGGGCAGACCGTAACCCTCCTCGCGGGAAGCAGTCACCAGCGCGTGCGCCTGGCGGAGCAGCTGCTGGTACTCCTCATCGCTCACGCCGTTGTGCACCTCCACGTTCTCACCGATGAGGCGCTCGTCGGTGAGCTGCACCAGGCGCTGCGGCGGCATCTTCGACAGCAGGTGCAGGCGGTAATCAGGCAGGGAACGCATCGCCAGCAGCAGGGTTTCTACGTTCTTGTACGGCATGAACGAACCCATGTACACCAGGTGCTTGACGGGCTGCTCTTCGCGGGTGGTGGCGCGTTCCAGCGCGGTTTGGCGGGAGACGACGCTGCCGGGCTGCGGGGCGTTGGGCACCACGAACAGCGGCTTGGTGGTCAGCTCGTGCTCACGAATCAGTGAGGCGGTCGACTCAGAAACAGTCACGACCGCGTCGCCGTGGTTGAGCAGGAAGCGCTGCGGGGTGTAGGTCTTGTGGAAGAGTCGCCAACCCACGCGCACCGGTGCGGGCAGGAACCCGGGCGGGGTCGGGTGCGAGTAGTAGATCAGGTCGTGCAGGGTGAGGATCAGCTTGAATTTGCGTCCGGTGGAGCCGATGGTCTGCATGGGGGAGAACACCACGTCCGGCGCGTACTTATTCAGCTGTAGCGAGGCGGTCGGTTCGAGCGGGCCGGTGGGCGAGCTGATCTTCACGTGCGGCAAATCCGGCAGCATCTCCAGCTGACGCTCGTCGCTGATGATCATGGTCAGGTCGAGGTCGGTGGCGGCTTCGTCACCGGTGTCAATGAGGGTTTTGAGCGCGCCCAGCAGGGACGCGGTGTAGCGGCTGATGCCGTCGTGGAAGCCGATACGGGTGTATCGGGCGTCAACCATGAGTTTCATGTTGGTTCCTTACTTCTCGTTCCCTGAGTGGCCGGCGGCGAAATCGGCGATGAGTTCCGCGGCGCGGCGAGGGGTTTCGTAGTGGATGAGGTGCCCGACTTCGGGGATCATGTCCAGGCGCTCGCGGGCACCGGTCGAAGTAGCGGGCAGGTCGCGGGAGGTCAGCGTCGCGTACATGGCGCGAGCCGTTTCGGGGGTGCCCAGGTCGTCGTCTTCGGCAACGAGCATTTGCACGGGTACCCGGATGGCGGCGGCGTATTCGGCGGCGGTGTGCGTAATGGACGCTTCGTAGGCGCTGAGCACTC
Organism: Rothia sp. HMSC065B04; assembly: GCF_001812285.1. Classification (NCBI taxonomy): domain Bacteria; kingdom Bacillati; phylum Actinomycetota; class Actinomycetes; order Micrococcales; family Micrococcaceae; genus Rothia; species Rothia sp. HMSC065B04. The sequence continues at coordinate 543,943 of NZ_KV808408.1, read as the reverse complement.
CGCGGCGGGAGCCGAAGGAGCCGAAGTAGGCGGCGTGCTGGCCGTTGATGAAGCGGCGCATTGCCTTGTCTTTGGTGCGCATCATGACTTCGCTGGAGGCGCGGGTAATCAGCTGCGAACGCAGGAGCGGGTAGCCGATTTTTTCGGGTAGTGCCGCGCCGGCGCGGTAGTAAAGGGAGGCGAGGCGGGAGGCGACGCGCTGGCTGCCTTCGAGGGCGGGCTCGCTAATCGGGTTGATGAGCGAGAGGAGCGCGAGCGAGTTCGGGTGTGCGGCGGCGAAGGCGCTGGTGACGATGGAGCCGAAGGAGTGGCCGACCACGTGCAGCGGCAGGGGCTGTGCATCCTCGCGGGCGGGGTTGGTGTGTTCCACGAAGTCGTTCAGCCACGCCACGTACGCGTCGATGCTGTCCTCGCCCGGGGCGCTTTCGGGCAGGTCTGCGGAGCGGCCAAAGCCGGGCAGGTCGGGGCTGATGATGCTGACGTTCGGGATGAGCTTCAGCAGGTAGTTCGCGATGATTTCCAGGCCGTGGTGGTCGCCGCGGAAGCCGTGCACGAGCAGCACGGGGTAGGAGCCTTCAGGGAAGGTGCCGTCGTTCATGCCTTTGCCGTACTGCCAGTAGCGGGTCATGACCACCTGCGCACCGTCACCGATGAGGGTGTCGTGGCGGGTGCCGGGAATGAGCGGGCCGGGCACACCCTCAAGAACTGAGGTGTTGGGGGAGTCCGGGGTAACGGTGGAGGTCATGGGTACCTTTCGGGGGTTGGGTACTGGGACGGCAAAGTCCCGTTCTTAATTCTAGGGGAGAAGCCTGAAAGGGCTCTGAAACCTGCCTGACGCATCGGTGGTTGGGCGTGTGATTGCGCAGGTGGTCGGGTGGGTGGTGCCGTCCATTTGGTAGTCGGTGCGGCCTCAACTCTGGTGTGGTGCAGGTTTCGCGTTACACTTGGAGGGTTAAGTTTTTATCAACCTGTCTTTATTTAAGGAATCGCTGTGTCTGCTCAGGTAGAGACCGAACGCAACGAAAATGCGTACGACTTCCGCGCTATGGAAGCCAAGTGGCGCCCCTACTGGGACGAAACGAAGGTTTTCCAGCCCACCGGTGACGCCCCCAAGGGCCGCAAGTATGTGCTGGATATGTTCCCGTACCCCTCCGGTGACCTTCACATGGGTCACGCGGAGGCATTCGCAATTGGTGACATGAACGCCCGCTACTTCAAGCAGTGCGGCTACGATGTTCTGCACCCGATTGGCTGGGACTCCTTCGGCCTGCCCGCTGAGAACGCAGCCATTAAGAACGACACTCACCCCAAGGAGTGGACGTACAAGAACATTGAGACTCAGGCTGAGTCCTTCAAGCGTTACGCTATTGCCGCTGACTGGAGCCGCCGCCTGCACACCTCGGACCCCGAGTACTACAAGTGGACTCAGTGGCTGTTCGAGCAGTTCTACAAGAAGGGCCTGGCGTACCGCAAGGACTCCATGGTCAACTGGTGCCCCAAGGACCAGACCGTGCTCGCGAACGAGCAGGTTGTGAACGGTGCGTGTGAGCGTTGCGGTACTACCGTGACTAAGAAGTCGCTAAACCAGTGGTACTTCAAGATCACTGATTACGCGCAGCAGCTGCTGGACGACATGGAGCAGCTGGAGGGCAAGTGGCCCGACCGTGTTCTGCTCATGCAGCGCAACTGGATTGGCCGCTCCGAGGGTGCTGAGGTGCGCTTCGAGATTGAGGCGACCGAGGACCAGGCTGCAGAGTCCTTCACCGTGTTCACCACCCGCCCGGACACCCTGTACGGTGCAACCTTCATCGTGGTTGCTGCGGATGCGGCGTTCGCCGAGCAGATCGTGGCACCCGAGCACAAGGCTGCCCTGGAGCAGTACCGCGAAGACATTAAGGCACTGAGCGATATTGACCGCCAGTCTTCCGACCGCGAGAAGACCGGCGTGTTCACCGGCCGCTACGCGATTAACCCGCTGACCGGCGCGAAGCTGCCCGTCTGGGCTTCTGACTACGTGCTCGCTGACTACGGTACCGGCGCGATTATGGCTGTGCCCGCGCACGACCAGCGTGACCTTGAGTTCGCCCTGAAGTTCGACCTGCCCATCGTGAAGGTCCTGGACGTTGAGGGTGCTGAGGACCCGGCTACCAGCGGTGTTGCCGCAGCTGGTGACGGCGTGCTCATCAACTCCGGTGAGCTGACCGGCCTGCCGAAGGCTGAGGCGCTCGCTAAGGCTATTGAGCTGGTTGAGGCTGCCGGCACCGGTGAGGGTAAGGTCATTTACCGTCTGCGTGACTGGCTGCTGTCCCGCCAGCGTTTCTGGGGCACCCCCATCCCCGTGATTCACTGTGAGGATTGTGGCGAGGTTCTGGTGCCTGAGGATCAGCTGCCGGTGCTGCTGCCCGATAACCTGCGCGGTGAGCAGCTGGCTCCTAAGGGCCAGTCGCCTCTTGCCGCTGCCGATGACTGGGCGATTGTGCCTTGCCCCGAGTGCGGCAAGCAGGCTCGCCGTGACTCGGACACCATGGACACCTTCGTGGACTCCTCCTGGTACTTCCTGCGTTACGTTTCCCCGAACTTCGATGAGGGCCCCTTCGACCCGCAGGCTATGAGCGAGTGGGGTGCCGTCGATATGTACGTTGGCGGTGTGGAGCACGCTATTCTGCACCTGCTGTACGCACGCTTCTTCACCAAGGTTGTTCGCGACCTGGGTCTGATCAAGCACGATGAGCCGTTCAAAGCGCTCATGAACCAGGGCCAGGTGCTCAACGGCGGTAAGGCTATGTCCAAGTCGCTGGGTAACGGCGTGAACCTGGGCGAGCAGCTCGACAAGTTCGGTGTGGACGCTATCCGCACCACCATGATTTTCGCGTCCCCGCCCGAGGATGACGTGGACTGGGCGGATGTTTCCCCGTCCGGTTCGCAGAAGTTCCTGGCTCGCGCATGGCGCGTGGCTCAGGACGTCGCCAGCGAACCCGGCGTTGACGCAACCACCGGTGACCTGGAGCTGCAGAAGCTGATTGCTCGCACCGTGCACGAGGTTCAGGGCCTGCTGGATAACGGCAAGTTCAACGTGGTTGTTGCTAAGACCATGGAGCTTGTGAACGCTACCCGTAAGGCTATTGACTCCGGTGCTGGTGCGGCTGACCCGGCTGTTCGTAAGGCTGCTGAGACTGTCGCTATTCTGCTGTCTCTGTACGCACCGTACACCGCTGAGGACATGTGGCACGCTCTCGGCCACGACACCCCGGTTCTGACCGCGGGCTTCCCCGAGGTTGACCCGGCTCTGCTGGTGGATGACACCGTCACCGCTATCGTGCAGATCAAGGGCAAGGTCAAGGCTCGCCTGGAGGTTGCGAAGGATATTTCCGAGCAGGAGCTTCAGGAGCTGGCTCTGGCGGATGCCGCTGTTCAGCGTTCGATTGGTGACGCCGAGATCCGCAAGGTGATTGTGCGTGCGCCTAAGCTCGTGAACATCGTAATCTAAGCTTTTTAGATAAAGAAGTTTCTTAGATAAAGTACAAGCCCCGCTGTGGCTTCGGCTCGTTCAACGGAACGAATCTGGAGGTGCGGCGGGGCTTTGCTGTACTGCGGTAGTGATGAGTGCCATAATGTTCAGGGAACGCTAGGAGAGGGTTCGTCATCGAATCACGCACTGACGAACCGGAAGAAGGGCCGGAATATGGAGCGAGAGAATAAAGCAGAGAACCGCATTGCCGTGGTAACCGATAGCGCCGCCGCCCTTGACCCGGAGCTCGTGCGGCGCCTGAGCGCTTGCGGTAATTTTGTGCTGGTTCCGATGCCGGTGACTATTCGCACGCCCGGTGAGCCGGACCGTCAACTGCAGGACTTGACCGCCGCCGAGGTGGACGAGGCAATTATGCTTGCGCACGTGATGGGTCAGACGGTGAGCACTTCCGGGCCCGCACCGGGCGTGTTTGCTGATGTGTATGACGAGTTGGCGTCGCGAGGTTTTACGCATGTGGTGTCGGTGCATCTGTCCGGTGAGCTCTCGGGTACGGTGGAGGCGGCACGCACCGGTGCCCGCCTGAGCCGCCTGGGTTCTAAGGGCGTGAGCGTGGTGGATAGCCGCACGGTCGCGGGCGCCTACGGTCATGCGGTGGTGCGCGCCCTGGAGGTGCTGAACTCTGCCTCCGCAGGCTTGCGCGTTGAGAATCCGAACCCTGAGTATCCGAGCCCTGACTATCCAACTGCGGCGCAGCTGGTGGACTATATTCAGTCCGTCTGCGAGCAGTCCACGCTCTACTTCTATATCCCGACCCTGGATGCTCTGCGCCGCGGTGGTCGTGTTTCCCCGGCGTTGGCGATGGTGGGGCAGATGTTCCAGATTAAGCCGATTGGCACGATTACCGAGGGTAAGCTGGCGTATGTGGAGCGCCCCCGCACTGCGGCGCGCGCCCTGGAGCGCCTGGTGGAGGTGACCGTGCAGACCTGCCGTGAGCATCAGCATGCGGCGGCGCTCAACTCTGCCTCCGCAAGCTCTGTTGCCGCCGCCCCTGCTAACTCTTCTCTTACTGCGACCCCGCGCGGTGAGGTGGTTGCGGTACATCATGTGGGCAACGCGGCGCAGGCGGTGCAGCTGTATGAGCAGGTTCAGCAGATGCTGGGGGAGAGCTCCCTCGTTCATGATGCTGCCGACTCTTCGGCGCCGGAGTTTTTGGTGAGTGCGTTACCGCCGGTGCTGTCGGCTCATTCGGGTTTGGGTGCTGTGGCGCTGGTCGTTTATTAGGATCGTGCACTAGCCGCCTTCCGATGTGCCCATGCTGACCCCGTGTTGTGTGTCTGCGAGTGCACTCGTGCAGTGTTCTTGTGCGGTGTTTTCGTATGATGCGCCGCGGGCGACACGAAATGCGACACGAAATATGCGCAAATTTGTACATCGGGAGCGTATTTAGCCCTCTTTAAGGCTGTGGTGTGTCTTACTTTGGGGTCGTCTGTTTTTGGGTGAGAATTTGCACCGTGTGCGAGCGTATCGGGTGTCATTGAAACCCATTCGCAGGTGAAAGGGTATTTTTTACCCTCAGATTTTGCCTTGATATGGCGCGGTTTTTAGCAAATGTGTGTTTCGTGTGTGTTTATGTTGCCCTGACCGTATCGCAACATTTTCTAGGGGCGAACACAACGTAAAACAACAGAAAACAACGGGTTTTTGCCGATTTTTATGGCACAACTCACAAAAATTTCTTGATGGAACACACCAAAACACACACAAACTAAGGTAGGATTGTTACCAACAACGGCGGAACGAACCGGGCAACATAGAGCACGGACGAATCCGACAAACCAGAGCCTACAAGGCATCGGATTCGTACACCGCCACCAACGCACTGACAAGGAGATACTCCAGTGACCGTACGCGTAGCAATCAACGGCTTCGGCCGCATCGGCCGCACCTTCTTCCGCGCAGCTCAGACCGAGGGCGTCGGCTTCGAGATCGTCGCAATCAACGACCTCACCGATGTTGAGACCCTGGCACACCTGCTGAAGTACGACTCCATCATGGGTCGCTTCAACGCAGAGGTTGAGGTCAAGGAAGGCGCACTGGTTGTTGACGGCAAGGAAATCAAGATCCTCGCTGAGCGTGACCCCCAGAACCTCCCCTGGAAGGACCTGGGCGTTGACGTAGTCCTCGAGTCCACCGGTTTCTTCACCGACGGTACCAAGGCAAAGGCACACATCGAGGCTGGCGCTAAGAAGGTTATCCTCTCCGCTCCCGGTAAGAACATCGACGGCACCTTCGTCATGGGCGTGAACGACGACCAGTACGATGCAGCTAACCACCACATCGTCTCCAACGCATCCTGCACCACCAACTGCCTCGCTCCGATGGCTAAGGTTCTGAACGACGCATTCGGCATCAAGCAGGGTCTGATGACCACCATCCACGCATACACCGCTGACCAGCGTCTGCAGGATGCTCCCCACCGCGACCTGCGCCGTGCACGCGCAGCAGCTGTGAACATGGTCCCCACCTCCACCGGTGCAGCAGCAGCTGTTGGCCTGGTTCTGCCCGAGCTGAAGGGTAAGCTGGACGGCTTCGCAGTCCGCGTTCCCACCATCACCGGCTCCATCACCGACCTGACCTTCACCGCTGAGCGCGAGGTCACCGTTGAGGAAGTCAACGCAGCAGTCAAGGCAGCAGCTGAGGGCCCCATGAAGGGCATCATCAAGTACAACGAGGACCCCATCGTCTCCAAGGACATCGAGGGTGAGTCCATCTCCACCGTCTTCGACGCACCGCTGACCAAGGTCATCGGCGATCAGGTGAAGGTTATCGCTTGGTACGACAACGAGTACGGCTACGTTTCGCGCCTCGTGATGTTCACCAACAAGGTTGTGGCATCCCTCTAAGCCCCAATAGGCTTACGACGCTCACTGAGTGTAAGCGTCACCCCGCGTAACTAACGCATAGTGAACCCCGGCACCACCGCATTAAGCGGGGGAGTCGGGGTTTCCTGTACCAAGGCTCTGTGTAAAGGGTCTTAATAAAACCCCAAAATGTATAAACATACTATTTTCCGTCGCCCTTTTTGGGTCAAAAATACCGTAAGAAAATAGCTGATAGAGAGTGCGAATATCCGCGATATTCTGCGGAAAAACACCATATAAAAGCTATTTACTAGGCTGTCAATCACCCTAATGTTCGGTATGATGGAAACGGTATATAAACCCACCTATCCAGGAGGAATTCCTATGGCTAAGGCACTGTCCGAACTGCTCGAAGAAGGCGTCGCAGGCCGCCACGTTCTCGTCCGTTCCGACCTGAACGTACCCCTGAAGGACGGCGTTGTCACCGACGACGGCCGCGTCCGCGCATCCCTGCCCGTCATTGAGAAGCTTGCCAAGGCTGGCGCACGCGTTATCGTGACCGCGCACCTGGGCCGCCCCAAGGGCAAGGTTGACCCCCAGTACTCCATCGCACCGGCAGCTGCACGCCTGGCTGAGCTGGCATCCGTGCCCGTGAAGGTTGCAACCGACCTGGTAGGCGAGGACGCAAAGGCTAAGGCAGCAGCCCTGGCTGACGGCGAAGTTCTGGTCGTTGAGAACGTCCGCTACGACGCACGCGAGACCTCCAAGGACGACGCAGAGCGCGGCGAATTCGCTGACGAGCTGGTCGCACTGACCGGTGAGAACGGCGCATACGTGAACGACGCATTCGGTGCAGTTCACCGCAAGCACGCTTCCGTCTACGACGTTGCTAAGCGCCTGCCCGCATACCTGGGTGACCTGGTGAAGAAGGAAGTTGACGTTCTGGCTAAGACCCTGAACGATCCCGAGCGTCCCTTCGTTGTGGTCATGGGTGGCGCTAAGGTTTCCGATAAGCTCGCCGTGATTGACAACCTGATCGGTAAGGCTGACACCATCCTCATTGGTGGCGGCATGGGCTACACCTTCGCATACGCACAGGGCTACGAGGTTGGCCAGTCGCTGCTGGAGAAGGACCAGGTCGACAACGTTCTGCGTTACCTGAAGGAAGCTCCCGAGAAGGGCACCGAGATCATCACCGCAGTGGATGTTGTCTGGGCTGACGCATTCTCCGCTGACGCTAACACCGAGATTCGCCCGATTGAGGACCTGACCGGCGGCAAGCTGGGCGCAGAGGCTGAGGGCCTGGACATTGGCCCCAAGACCGCTGAGATTTTCGCTGAGAAGATCAAGGGCGCAAAGACCATCTTCTGGAACGGCCCCGTTGGCGTGTTCGAGATTGCTCCCTTCGCTGAGGGTACCCGCGCAGTGGCTCAGGCTATCGTTGAGTCTGACGCGTTCTCCATCATTGGTGGTGGCGACTCCGCTTCTGCAGTCCGTAACCTGGGCTTCAAGGATGAGCAGTTCGGCCACATCTCCACCGGTGGTGGCGCTTCCCTCGAGTACATTGAGGGTAAGACCCTGCCCGGCCTGGAGGCACTGGGCGCCTAATCTGGGTGCACAGATTTAGTACACGGTTTTAGTGTAAGGAACCCCCGCTGGGGCGGTATTTTGGTACCGTTCCGGCGGGGGTTTCTGCATGCCCGGCTGATCTTTCGTGGGCGGGGTAGCGCACGCTGTTTCCTGGCTATATGCTGTGGATTCCCTAGATGTGCGGCCTGTATCCGGGAGGGACAGAGGCGGCTTTACTAGACTGGAAATATAGAGGTTCCCGGCGCTCACCGGGCGGTACCCATACGGTTACCGCGGGGGAGCGAAGCAGGGAGCGCACGCACCTCCACAGGCAAACAAATACAAGCAAGCGAATACAGGCGGGCGAAGAAGCCCAGCGATTGAGCTTAGCCGCCCGCGAGTAGCCCAGAACCACCTCGGCAGCTCGTGAAAACGGTAACTCATAAATATGGAATCCAAGGAGGGAAAGAATGACCGTAAACGCTCAAATGCTCTTTGACGAAAAAGACTACACCGGAACATACCCCTATGTAGCCGACTGCGTGATCGGGCCCTACACACCCGCAAACCGGGACCACCCCGCCTACTCGGCACCCGCCCCGGGCGTGAGGTACACACCGAATGCTTACAAGGTGTCAAACCTTCGCCCCTACCTGGGCTACTACTACGCCTGCCAAAACTACATGATTCTCGCCTCCGAACCGGCAGTTCTAAGGATCGACAATATCAGTGAAGAAATGTTCTTCCCCACCATTCAGGACCTCTACGAAGAAGGTAAAGGCTGGGTCATTACCCCTAACCCCCAGATTCTGACCATGAACCTGCTGGAAGGGCAACCGCGCCTCATTGACGAGACGCTAAAAATTGTGGAATGGAACGTGCGGTTCGATATTCTTCCCGAAGTTCAGGTGTACCGCAAAGACACAAACCAGGTGTACCCCATCACCGATTTTGATACGCGCGGCCTGATCCGAGACGGTGCAATACACGGGACTCTACGCACACAATTCACGAATGAGTGGAGGCCCGTCCAATTCATCCCAGAAAATAGTTTGAGCTAGGGTAGGGAGAGCAACATGACGAATAACTTTGGTGGACCCGGATACAACGGACCCGGATACAACGAGCAACGAGCGCTCATGAGGTCTATGATTTCTCGCGCCAGGTTTATACGGGCTGGTGTGTTCGCCGGTGCCGCTCTCGTCGCGATAGCTTTTGGCTGGGGCACTCAACTGCTCAACGGGACGGGTTCGGAATCCCAGGCCGATAAGAAGCGTGACCAGGAATTTGTACGCCTGGAACCCACGGAGAAGTACGATGAGCTCCGTACTTTGGGGCCTTCCTCCGGGCCGCTGGTTTATACGGCGTTTGAGCGTAAGGGGCGCTTCATTCCTGCCACCGAGGCGCAGGCTGCGCAGAACGTGCCGTACCCTATTCAGCAGCCCGGAATGGATAACTACGACCGCGCTGGCTTGTACGCATTCTTGGCGTACTTCTTTGCGTCGATGAATTACTTCTACCACACGGGCGATACGGAGCCTCTTTCTAAGGTCACGGACCCGGAAAAGGTGCTGCACCCCGAAATTCTTCGCCTGTACAGGGAGAAGCGCGGATGGGTTATTTCGGCTGATAAGAATGTGCTGAGCGCCAATGTTGCTGATGATCTTATCGCCGGTGAAAAGGCTAAAAATACGAGCCGAAAAATCCTGGTGAGCACCCTGTACACGACTAAGGCTAAGGACCTTGCGTTTTATGTTAAGGAGACGGGGGAGAAGCAAGATATCCGCAAATATTTGAAGTATCTGGGGCGTTTCTCGCTGGCTGTGGAGCATCTGCGCGGGCAGTGGGTGATTGTGGCTGACCGCGACGGCTACAGCAACCGCAACACCTACGAGCCGATCTACCCGCAAGGATTCGGGCAGCTGTAGTGCTTTTCTAGGACCCCCGCCGGTGCGGTACTTTCGGTACTGTGCTGGTGGGGGTTTCTTGCTGGGCTTTTGAGGTTGGCTCCTCGTGGTTGGCTAGGGGAGATGGAATCCGTCCTGCTGGGTTCGTGTGCAGAGTGTGCGTGTGTTACCTTGAAGGGTGTGTGATTCTCACTGTCACCGAGAGGGAGCACACATGCAACGAATGTGGGCGAGGAAGCTCGTTCACTGTCATATCAACTTCCGGAAGTAAATATATGGATAACGTCCACGCTAATACTGAAGCTGTTCCTTTTGACTTTGAGAGCGCCGAGGCTCTCAAAACACATTTGACGCATCTAACTCAAGTAATCGAGCATCAGCTCCCTGCTCGCTATGGCGCCGATGGTACTTGTGGTGCTGCTCAGCTCGCCCTGGAAGGTTTCACCGGCGGTTACGCACGGGTGTATAGAGCAAAGCTTGCTTCGTCATTTGCGCTGTTGCGAGAGTTTAAAGAGTGCTTTAGCAACGCAGCTCGTAATATGGAGACTTATATTAAGGCTGCCCGCGAGGAAGAGCGCATCCGCCGAGAGATTACTGCATGGGAGAAGCTCAACAAACGTAAGCAGAACGCGTTTCATAGTAAGCATGCCGGTCCCTGGTATGAACAAACAGGCGAAGATAACCCAGATTCTAAACTGGAAATTCCTCCTCGTCCTATGCCCTCTCACCCCCCGCATTTTGAGGTCTATACGCCACGACCTGTAGCTGACCCCTTCACTGGTGCTCAGGGTAACTCAGTTTCTTCAGGAGTTTCTCAAAGTGCTCTCGGACAGTTTGCCGAGGCAAACTCTTCTGCACAGGGTACTCAGCATTTGAATACCCGAGCTGCGATTGCCTCTGGTGGATCTACGGTTTCTATCGTGCCGCACAATGCGTATCAGCATCGTCAGGTCACTCTTTCTATGAATGCTGAACTTGACCAGGTGCAGCTTCGCGTAGCGTCCACCTATGCTCAGTTCCGCTCGAATACTTCATGGGGAACTTTTAATGCTGATTCTTTGATTGCAGCATTGCACACCTGGATTGAGGATGTCGATGCAGATGTCCATTGGTTGGGTAAGCTTGCTCAAACGATGTTTGATGTTGCGAGTCGTGGTTACTTGGAAGAACCCGCTATTGAGCACCACGAGGAACTTTCAGGGCCTGGAGCAAAGGCTCAAGTTAGCCTCGACATAAACCTTCTGAATGAGCTGATGCATGATGATATTCCCATGCATCACCTACTGCAGGTTCCTGGCGCTAGCATTACTGGTGTAAATATCTCATCCGGCTATGCAAATGACCCCGTCAACGTTGCAACCGGTAACTTCATTGAAAGTGAAGTTGACCTTCGCTCTCGCGTGAACTCGGTGCTACGTCTTGAGCGTACCTACAACAGTGTTCTCGCCGCCCTCCCGAATACCCCTCACGGTGCTTTTGGTAAGGGTTGGTCAAGCATGCTGGATAGCCGACTTGAGCAAAACTCCGATAGCATCTCATGGCACACTGCCGACGGTCGTGAACTCGTCTTTGAACGTGATGCTAACTCAGCTAGCGGGTATGCCCGGACTCCCAATGCTCCTTACTGGTTGGAGAAGGTAACCGACTCAGCTCTAGACGCGACACCTACACATAACGTGGATTCCGCCTCTGCGCCCTTCGAAGAAGATACCGAAGGACAAGAGGCTCTTTATCGTACCCTCTACTCTGTGGTGAGTAATACGGTCAAGTCCGCCCATCGTCTACTGCCGTCATCCTTTGACGTAGCAGAATCGCCTGAACCCAGTTACTACTGGTCTGTTACTAACCATTCTGGTAGCCGTTATTTCTATGCTCCTTCGGGTGAATTGGTTGCTTTCATGGAGGGGCACCCCAGCTCAGCTATAGTTGCTCTGTACAACCGTGGCCCAAAGGCTAATGCTGATGGGGAATCCGTAGCTCAGCGACCGAGTGCTTTGATTCAGCCTCTTAGCGCACAGGGCATTGTTGTCAGCTATGACGCACAGGATTTTGTATCTGGAGCATCTCTGGTCAACTTCCGTGAAGGCTCCTCTGAAGAACATTCATCAGCACAGGTCGAAAGCCAGCTGAACGATGTGCGCTATATTTACAATTCTGCTGGCGTGCTTTGCGAAGTTCAGCGACCTGATGGTACCCGCCGTTATGAACAGACGGAAGATAACCTCATCCACCGTGTCTGGAATGAAACGGGATATTGCGAGGTTGAGAATAGCTATGACGCTGACGGCCGCATCGTAGCCCAGAAAACTGAGCACGGTCGAAATATTAGCTACCGCTATGAGCACGGTCTAATGACCGTGATTGAAGATTCCGGAACCGGTGAGCACGCTAATATTTGGCGATCAAACGAACACGGTCAGCTTGTTTCCCTCGTGGCTGGCGACGGAAGTCGCCAGTCCATGCGATACAACTCCTACGGTTACCGCACCTACATCTGTGAGCGTGACGGATCTGTGACTCATCGTAGCTACGATGAACGCGCTCGCCTTGTCTCGGAGAATACTCCGGAAGGTGCAGTCCACCGTTATACGTGGGATGAGTACGACCGTATGATTGCCCACCGAATTATGAATAAGAATCGGCGTGCAGGCATCCTTGCTGAAACACGCTATACCTACTCCCAGAACCCGCTGGACCCTAATCCCCTGACTATTACCCGTAACGGAGGCGATACAACTTATCTTGAATGGGACAACGCCGGCCATTGCACCGCCGTCGCTGATGAATCAGGATTCAAGCAGCACTTTACCTACAATGACCGTGGGCAGCTTCTGAGCTCCACGGACTCTAGTGGTGCGCAAACGCAGTATTCGTATGATGCTGCTGGTAACCTGAGCTCAGTAACTAATCCTCTCGGCAATACCCAGTATTTTGAGTGGGATGCGAGTGGACGACTCAGCACGGTGGTCGACGCGATGGGTGCTCGTTGGGGTTTGTCTTATGCAGAAGCAGCTCAGAACGCTACGCCGACCTCCGAGCAGCACTTGACAGCGCTGACCGACCCTGAAGGTAACATCACTACTTTTGAATACTCAGCTGGTCACCTAAGCGCTGTGATTGACCCTATGGGTAACCGAACCAGCGTCGAACGCGACACCTGGGGCAACGTTATCTCCATGACTGATGCCGCAGAAGCCAAGACCCATTATGAATACGACGAACTTTCGCAGCTCGTCGCTATCATTGACCCCTGCGGGGCTCGTACCGAGTACGAATATTCTCTAACTGGCGACTTGAGCCGCATTGTGGATGCTACTGGTGTAGCTTTGAGCATCACCCACTCGCGCTCTCACGGTGAGTATTCAATGCGAGTTGAGGGCGCGTCCGGTAACTACGCCGTTGTAACTGATGCCCTGGGACGAGTTGTTTCTGCATCAAATTCTCTGATGACTATGGTGCCGGGTCTGGGTCCCGGTGGGTCTTTGCGCTCTAACTCTTCTCTTGCGGGGCTTGCTTCAGCAGGTAAGCAGCCTTCTGAGCGTCCTGCGGGTCCTTGGGCGTCGTGGAGCTTGGTGCAGCCGGAACTTCGTGTTCCCACTATTTTGGGTTCCCGCGATAACGTATCGCGAGGCGATAGCGCCCTTACTGCTTCTCATCTTCCGTCTGTTATGACGATGTTTGAGAACCGCCAGGATATGGCGGCTCTCTTTGGGGTGCCCGTTCCTAAGCTGAACATGCCGGATGCCTCTATCCTTCTCAACTCTTCATCTGATAGCTCTGCGCAGGCTGGATATAACACTCACGGTCAGATTGCTCAGATTAGCTCTGCCGATGGAGGGGTAGCTAGCTTCGAGTACGATGCTCAGGGACGTATGAGTCGTAGCATCAGTGCAGCTGGTCGAGAGACTTTCTTTGAATATGACGCGGCGGGCCGTTGTACCAGCCAGAAAACCCTCAAGAAAACGAGCGAGCTCGATGCTGATGAGGGTTACCTGGAGACTATCTTTACTTACGATCTCGCAGGTCGTTTGTTAGAGAAGACCATTAGGGATTCTGCAGATACTTCAACTGCCTCGTTGCGTCTTGTGCAGTACACCTACGATGCTGCTGGTCGACGCATTAAAGAAGATACGGGGGAGAAGGTTACCTGCTACAGCTACACTTCACGTGGACTTATTGCGCGTATTGAAGATAGCGTTGAAGGTACCCGTTCTTTCTCATACGATGCGGCAGGTCGCCTTGTTAGCGTTGAAGACGCTTTGGGTGGCACCTCCCGCTGTGAGTATGATGCCCTCGCACGTCCTCTGCGCTGGATTACGCCTGCGGGTATCGTAACGAGCTACGAATGGGATGCGGCAGGACGTCTTCTGCGTGAAGAACGCTCGGGTACAAGTTTTACGGTTGAAAGTGCGGCAGACTCTCTCGTACGTACTTTCTCTTACGATGCTGCAGGCCGTCTTCTGACGATGAATGACGGCGAACGTATCCGTTCGTTTGAGTACGATTACGCTTGTGGTGGTGTACTCCGCTCAGTCACGGTTGATGGTGAAGTTCAGGGAACTTTTGAATATTCCTTGATGAGTGGACGTGGCTCTCAGCAGGGCACGTTGAAGGTTTCGGTAAATGATGCAAAGGCAGAGCACATTTATGAGTACTCTGCATCTGGTAGGTTGCTGAGCCGTACTCGCGTACCCCACAGTGATATGAGCATGAAGCGCATCTCAAGTACGGTGTCTATTGCTGACCACACCACCGGTGTTCTTCGCGTCCCAGATGCGAACCAGCGTACTCTCCATGCCTTGCAAGCGTTTAAGCAGCGTGGTGAATATACGCTGAACTATACCTACGATGCAGATGGTGTTCTGGTAATGAGTAGCAACCCGTACGGTTCAGTTCGCTGGATGCGTGACGGTGCGGGTCGAGTGCGCCATACTCAGTCTAAGGACGTTTTTGCTCGCATCAGGGAGATGGAATTTACCCATGCTTCATGTGGTGCTTTGACCTCGATGAGTACAGATGATACTCATGCCATGTGGGAACTTGATCCTGTTAAGAACATTCCCGTTGGGTACAAGGTAGAGCGTAACGGCGCCCGAGGAGCGGGAAACGGTGCTGCAACTATGAGCATGTTCGCCGCCAGTGTGGAACGTGATACTTCTTCTCGGGTTGCTGTCTGCACTCTTGAAGATGCAGAAAATAACTCTGAGGTGCGCACTATGAAGTATCGTTATGATGCTTCCGGCGCTCTTATCTCTGTATCGGATGGTGTTCAGGAGCGAACCTGGACCTACGAAAACGGCATGATGGTCGCCGAGGCATTGTATAAGCGCAATTGTGAGCAGGGAAATAACGCCCTGCTTCTGGAACGCGCCTTCAGCCATAATTCAGTTGGTCTACTCAGCGCTGTTTCTGAGGCACAGTATGGTGCCTATGGGACTGTTCAGAATCGTTCTCGAACTGAGTATTTCTATAACGCTGCCGGTGAGCGCGTCCGTGAGGTGACCACGGACGAGCTGACCGGGCAGCGCCGTGAGCGTGCCCTTGGCTGGGATGCCATGGGGCAGGTGAACGCTATTCGCCAGGGTGATGAAGAATGGTTGCTGCACCATGACATGACTGGTGAGCTTGCCTCTGTATATACAAGCACCACGGTTGATGTCCCCGGTGCTTCTACGCCTTTGGCATGGGACGCTGTCTCATCAACGCCTATGGTATTGGGCGTGGGCGGAATGAGTGCTGGTTCTGTGCTGGAGAATATGTCTTCTGCGGAGGAACTGGGCTATGGCTTGGGGTGGTCTATGTCTTCTAACCCGTGGGAGAGCGACGTAGTTGCTGTTCCTACTGTTCCTGGTCTTGGCATGGTTAGTGCTGGTCCGGTGGCTTCTTCTGTCAATGTTGCTGGCCTTGACTTCATGGGTTTCCGCGTGGCTGATGCTGGCGTGCACCGTTTCGTGTCCACTGACGCTTTGAGCTCGGTGCCGGGTATTGTGCACGGTATGGATGTGAACTCTTTTGTGGGCTGGAACCCTATCTCTCTAGCCGACCCGTGGGGTTTGCGCCCAATGTCGGTTAGGGAGTTTAGGGACTATCAGGTTAAGTCAACAGAGTCTAGCAATTCTATTCTTGCTATAGGTGTGACTGCCGCTAAATTGTTAGCTTTTCCGATACTAGCTGTGTTGACAGCACTCTATAATTCAGCATATGGAGTCCTTACCATCAATCAATATAGGGATAACGAGAGACCAAAGATTAGGGACTTGAATGTTCAGCGACAGTATGGGCATAGTGGAGATATCCCCGATGTGCCTCCGAGAGACATTCATGAATTGGCTCAACGTATGAATTCTGTCAATGATAATCCATACGTTAAGGAGATGGAAAAATCTCAAGAAAATGCAGGCTATTCCTCAGTCCAGATTGATGTTTATAAAAATGAAATTACGGGAGAGAAAGTCGCATACGTATATATCCCAGGGACAGATTTTGATAATATGAGTAAACAAGGTGAGCTTGGGTCTATTGGGAACAATCTTGGTTTGGCTGGTAATAAATCAAATAAATCAATTGATGATTTGTCGCCGTATCATCGAATGGTGGAAGAAGCAATGCGTAAGGCAAAACTGGGTGATATGGATCGTGTTGTAATGGTTGGACATTCTCAGGGTGGTGCTGTAGCGTACTCTTTGGCTAATAATAAGGAATTTAATAGCAAATATAAGGTGTCTAATGTTGTCACCTATGGTGCGCCGACAGCAAATCTTGAGCGTCAACAAGAAGATTTGAAAAATCACTTTAACTATGTTGCTGTGGTGAACAATGTAGATCTTGTCCCCAGCTTGACACCGTTTCGAGGTAGTGACCCCGCAAACCGTGTGCATATTGTAGAAAGCGACAAGGCTGATCCGGGTATGGACTCTCATGGTATGAATATTTATGTCGATGCTACCCAGCGGTACGTTGGTAGTGGCTACGGTGATGATGAGGGAGTGAATATTGACTCACAGGCATATAGTTCGCAACAAGAAGTTTCAGGGCAAGAAGAAGGGACAGGGATGTATACAGGAAGAAATACATCAAGGAGCACACCTTTTAGTCGAGCATTGCGAGAGAATTGGAGATGGTAACCATATTATTTTTGTAATTTTACCGTTTATGATATCGCAGTATTCAAAATTTAATTATAGATACATAAATCTCGAGAGGAACATGTGGGCGAGAAGACAAATAAGCCGTTTTTCGACGATAAAGATTATCGGCGTGAATACAAGTTGCGTGAGACTGATCTGATTGGGATTTACACCCCAGCAGGCCAGCAGCACCCTGCATATTCTGCGCCGCCACCCGACTATGAGAACGCATTCAGTCGAGACATGACATCGCAATATATGAAATATCATTGCGAGTATTATTTCGCATGCCAAAACTATATGCTTTTGGCATCCGATTCGCGACGCCTCGAATATGCAATGACCGCCGAAGAACTATTCTTTCCCGCCATCCAAGATATCTTTGACGACGGAAAAGGGTGGGTCATCACCCCCAATCAACAAATCTTGACCATGCACATTCTCGAAGCACAACCGCGCATCCATAGCGAAGAACAAAAAATCTTCGACTGGAACGTCAAATTCGACATCCTTCCCGAAGCAAAAGTCTTCCGGAAAGACACCGGGCAGCTACAGCCCATCACCGAATTCGACACGCGCGGACTCCTTCGCGACGGAGCAATCTACGGTACCCTACGCTCCCGTTTCCTCAATCCCGGATGGGATATTCACTTCATCCCCGAAAAGGAGGTATAACCATGGGACCCCAACGCAAGGAACAGGAGACGAACGGAACGCTGGGTTCCTCCCCGGAAGCCCATCCGGTATCTTCTGGTCAGCTACTCGCTCACCAGCAGGAACCACGGAAGCCCCGTTTTTCTCGTCGTGCCCTCGCTGTAGCAGGCGCAGGCACCCTCGGTGCTCTCTTCGTCGGTCGACAGGCCGGTATCCTCGCCACCAATGAAGAAAAGCAAGAAGCACGTCTTTTCAAACGAGATAAGGTACTGGCTTCCCTTGAGCCGGCTGAGAAGTTCGATGAGCTTGTCAAACAGGGTGATTCAACCGGTCTGCTTGTCTACACTGCCTACGAACGCAACGGCAGGTACGTGCCCGCCACCGAAGAACGCGCCGCCCAGAATGTACCCTACCCCGTTCTGCAGCCGGGAATGAATGAGTATAACCGCGGTGGTTTCTATATTTTTCAGGCGTACTTTTATGCCGCCCTGAACTATTTCTACTACACCGGAGATACCAAACCGCTCTCCGAAGTAATCAATCCGGAAGAGATCATTTCTCCCGAGCTTCTTCGGCTGTACCGGGAAAACCGCGGCTGGCTTATCGCCAATCAGGATGTATACCGTGTACAGGTTACGATTCCCGGTATTGGTAGACGTCAACAGAACAGCCGTAATATCAGCGAATACCAGGCAAGGCGACGTATTCGCGATGAGGCTGTCTTCTACGTGCCCGAAACGGGGGAGAAGCTACCCATCGATAAGTTCTTGAAGACCGGTGAGGAAGAATACGCTTTCCTCTGTGCGGAGCACCTGCGCGGCCGCTGGGTGCTGGTGGAAGACGATAAGGACGCCACGCCGCTATACCCTCCGGGATTCTCCCTCGAAGGGCTAGAGGTATAAGAATCCACCTTCTCGGTAGCCGCACGACATCACCGATAACCACACCACACCAACCACCCTAGGAGACATATGGAACAGTCGCCCCAGAACCCCGGCACACCCGCGCAGGGCAGCCCCTTGCTGGAGAATACTGCGCAGAGTAATGCTTCGCAAGGCTATACCGCGCAGGGCAGTATTGCTGAAAGCATCGCGGTAGAAGCCACTGCGGCACCTGCCGCAACCGCCCTCCAGAGTCCCGCGCAAGACCCCGCCGTAGATGGTGCCGCATCCGCGGCTCCTGCCGAGGCGGTAGCACCCGCGCCCGCAGAGCCTAAGCGCATGGGCCTGTACTCGCTTATCTGCCTCCCCACCGGCGGATTCACGGCCTTCTTCATTGCAAATAGTCCCTACCTCTGGATGTATTACGCCTATTGGGAATCTTCCTCGGTAGCAACGGCTACTCTCATCATTTCGTTTGTTGTTTTGCTGTGTGTCTGCTTCACCTACTGTGCTCTTGCGGCGCTCATCGTTGAGAAGATCGCTACCCGAAAGCTGCCTTGGGGTCGTTCCCTCGCCATAAGTGCGCGCGCTACCGCGCTTCTTGTGATTGTTTTGACGATTGTCTTTTTCTGCTACACCTCGTACCTTCTCCGAGGCGGCTACTAACACACCGTAGACAAACATCACCGGCAGAATACCGGCAGGGTAGAGCCCCCTAAGCTCCACCCTGCCGGTACTTCGTATCCGGGGTTCCGCGCAATCAGCGAACGCGGGGTGAGAATAGTCAAGGCACAGCATAAAACCGCGCCGAACCAGTGAAAATATGCCGCCAACCCTCTAAAATAGAAAAGGAAAATTCCGAACAACAACCCCGCCCGGCATACCGTGCGGGAAAGCTAAGGAGCGAACTATGTCGCGTAAGCCCCTCATCGCAGGCAACTGGAAGATGAACCTCAACCACGCAGAGGCAGTCACCCTCGTCCAGAAGCTCGCATGGACCCTCGACGACGCAAACTTCAACTTCTCCGCAACCGAAGTAGCCGTCTTCCCGCCCTTCACCGACATCCGCTCCGTGCAGACCCTCGTCGAAGGCGACAAGCTGGACATCCTCTACGGCGGCCAGGACCTCTCCGTCCACGACTCCGGCGCATACACCGGCGAAATCTCCGGCGCATTCCTCTCCAAGCTCGGCGCAACCTTCGTACTCGTCGGCCACTCCGAGCGCCGCACCTACCACCACGAAAGCGACGAGCTGTGCGCAGCAAAGGTTCAGGCAGCATACAAGCACGGCCTGACCCCCGTCCTCTGCGTCGGTGAGCCCCTCGAAATCCGCGAAGCAGGCACCCACGTCGAGTACACCCTCGAGCAGCTGCGCGGCTCCATCGCAGGTCTGACCGCAGAGCAGGCAGAAACCCTGGTTGTTGCCTACGAGCCCGTCTGGGCAATCGGCACCGGCAAGGTCGCAACCGCAGACGACGCACAGGAAATGTCCGCAGCAATCCGCGCAGAAATCGCTAAGCTCTACTCCGCAGACGTTGCAGAGAAGGTCCGCGTTCTCTACGGCGGCTCCGTCAAGTCCTCCTCCGCACCCTCCATCATGGGCAAGGAAGACGTGGACGGCGTGCTCGTCGGCGGCGCATCCCTGCAGGCTGACGAGTTCGCAGCAATCGCACGCTTCGACGCATAAAACCCCGACGCACCACAGCGTCTCATAGCGTTACAGCGCCCGGCGGGTACTCATCCGACCGGGCGCTGAACCATTTAACCGCCACCGGAGATAGCGGTGGATGTACGAGGCGAGCGTAAGAGCCGGGTGCATGAGTCAGGCGTAAGAGGAGGGTGTATGAGGCGGGGGAGAAGAGCCGGGCGCGTTCGCCCCTAACCGCAAAACCCACCCAGAATACGCCGACCCCGCAGTTCGCCCCGTACACTTAACGGCATGTTCAGCTTTGGTTTTTCCCTGGTCATCGCAGCCCTCGTCGGCATGATCCTCTACAGCTACCTGCGCAACCGTAAAGTGAGTGCCCCGCGCCTACCCGGCAACGAAGGCGGCAACATCGGCTACGCAGGCGGCGCAGAATACCAGGAACCCTCGCCCGAATACCAGTACTTCGAGAGCCGCCGAGAAGCATTCCTCGACCAGCTCTACAGCCGCACCTCCTCACCGGAAATCCCCGTCACCCTCACCCTGCGTGACTGGGTAGACCAGGGCTTCTACGCTGAAGGAGGCGCCTACTGGGCAGCCGCGCAGCAGTTCACCTACTACCTCATCGAGGGCGGATACGTGCGCGCCTACGACACCGAAGGCGACGAACTCACCGCCCAGCGTGTGCTCACCGACCGCCCCGCAGCACTGCAGCTGACCCCCAGCGAATACCAGCGCCGCAGCAACCGCGCCGCGTAAAAAGCCGCCTCAACGTGACCGAATGGCGGCTGTAGCGTATAGTTAAACCCGTCTGTCTGCACCCCGCAGCCCAGGCACCCCACCAGAAGACAACGAAGGAAGGTCCCCATGGACGTCATCATGAACGTACTCATGGTCATCATCGCCATCACCAGCGTGATCGCAGTAATGCTTGTGCTGCTCAACCGCGGTCAGGGCGGCGGCCTCTCCGACATGTTCGGCGGCGGTATGACCAACTCCCTGAACTCCTCCGGTATGGCGTCCAAGAACCTGATCCGCCTGACCGTCACCGTGATCGTCATCTGGGTTATCGCAGTGGTCCTGTACGGCCTGGCAATGCGCTTCAACGGCCAGATCGTCGTCTAGTCGCCTCTCGCCAGAGCCCACGCCCACCCCACCGAGGGTGAGCCAAATAGAGCTTCTCCCCGGCACTTCTCAACCGAGAATGCCGGGGATTTTTTATGCACCAAACGGCAATGACGAAAGCGGTAGCGGGACGCGAATCTTTACGGCATGATAGGACGTATACACCACATACGAAAGGCAAAGAAGCCATGAGCGCCTACACCCTCGACTACACGTACACCGCCCCGTCAGCCCTCATCGACGGCGCCGACTCCCGCGCGCTCAGCCTCGCCACCAGCGGCGGTAGCACCCCCGAAGGTGCCGCATCCCACCCGTACTTCTTTTCCGGGTTCCTCGAACGAGCAGACGTCTACGCCACTGCACTACTGGTCGTCGCCAGGGTCGCCCGCACCCGCTTCTACGTGCCGCCCAGCTCCCTCGCCGGAGCCCTACGCGCCGCAGACCCCGTCGTCACCAGCACCGCCGAAGGCCTACGCTTCGAATCCTTCAGCGCCTGCTGCGGAGTGTACGCGCGCCTTGACGTTGACTCCAGCGCACTCGATGCCAGCCACAGCGCCGTAGGCGTCACCAACGTAGACGTCAACCCGCCCCTGCGTGCCGCGCTTGCCTCCCTCAGAGCAGGGGAGCCCATCCACCTGAACGTTGGCGACGACGGGCTGCTCACCACCACCCTTGACGGCTCCGTCATGGAAGAAAAAGTGCCGCTGCCCATCCGCTGGCTCAAAGGCTTTGCAGAAACGCAGATGCTCTCATCCCGCATGAGCCCCGTGCACAGCCTGGACGCTGCCGCCGCCCGAACCTTCATCCACTCCCTGCCGCGTAACTCCAGCACCAAGGCGGTCCTGTGGGCAACCCGCGCCGTGCGTTCCCTGCGACTTGCCACCCGCGCCACCGCCGGATCCGTATGCGTGGCGGGCCCCGAGCGTCTGCGCGTGCTTGAACCGCTCATCCGCCACATTCAGCGCCTGGACGCGTACAGTGAGCCCGTGAGCGCCGGTAACGCGCCCGTGCCCAGCGTGTGGGTGGCGCACCTGCCCGGTGCACGCCTGAGCATTGGTTTGAGTCCCGAAAAGTCACGCGGGTTCTCCGGTGAGGGATCCGTGCTGCAGGCGCTGTCTAACCCGAACACCGCCCAGAACGCTGACATGCTCAGCGTGCTGCTTTCCTTCGAGCCGCGCATTGACGTGCCCGTCATGTCTGCCCGCGCAGGCCTGGACGAGGCGGCAACCCGCGACGCCCTCGCCCTGCTGGCTTCCTCCGGTCAGGTTGGTTTTGACGTGCACGCTGGCGAGTATTTCCACCGCCCGCTGCCCGTGCATCCGGAGGCACTGACCGCCATGCACCCGCGCCTGGTCGGCGCGAAAAAGCTCGCCGACTCCGGCGCTATTGAGCGGGTCGGGACGGGGGAGCACGGCACCGGCGAGTACAGTGTGCGCAGCGGCGCGAACACGTACACCGTGGTGCTGCCCGCCGACCCGTACGCCGTGGAGGGGTACCTCTGCTCCTGCCCCTGGTGGTTGAAGTACCGCGGTACGCGCGGCCCCTGCAAGCACGCGCTGGCGGTCAGTATTCTCTACCGCGAACACGCCGCCGGCTAGACACACCACGCACCGCACTAAAAGACGACGCCCCAAAAGCTCGCTTCAGCTTCCTTCCGAAAGACCATCATGAGCAAACGCCCCGAAACGCACACCTTCCCCGAAGGTGTCATCACCGAGCCGCTTCCCGGTGAAGTCATTTACCCGCTCCTCAGGCAGCAGAAAACCTGGAGCGACATCATGCACTTCAACCGCAACCTCGCCAACATCCTGGCGGTCGGCGGCACCCTCGAACAGATTTACCGCCGCTGGCAGTACTTCGACATCACCACCACCCCCTACGGCTCCCAGCTCGGTAAAAACACGCCCGGAACCGTCACGCAGGACCGTGTTAAAGCCTACGCAGAGTTCGGCTGGTTCACCGGAGGTGTTGCCATGCGCCTAGCTGAGCTCTACGGCGGGGCGCGCCTCGAACATGACGAGGAATACTACACCGCCCTCATCAACTGCGACCGCGAGCTGATCCTCCCGCTGCTGCGCGAGGACGAACAGCTCCGCGAAGAACTCATCTGGGGTATGCTCGCCGTCGAAGGTAACCGGGACGTATCCCTCACCCAGCGTGACTCCTACAAGCCCGGGCAGAAGGTCAACAACCCCGGCTGGTCCTGTGCCCTCATCGAAGCCAGCGAAACCGGGCTGATTAGCCGTGACCGCCTGATTGATGCGCTCCTGAGCTCCCTCATGAGCGACTTTCCGGCGTACCGGGTCGGCTGGTTCTCACGCCTGGTCACCGGGCTCAAACTCACCGCCGAAGAAATCGAGGCACGTCAGAGCGAATTTCTGACGCTTTTCTCCTCACCCATCGGTCCGAGCGTAACCCTTGGTGTGCAGCATATTCACCGCCTCTGGACCAAAAACCCGCAGGCGCTGGACGCTACCGCCTTCGCCTACGCGGCACCCGCCGTATGCGCCGGAACCAAAGCAAACGCACTCAAAATCCTGACCATGCTCCAGGCGCTGTACCGGGCGGGCACCCTCGACGCTGCCGCCTGCGAAGACGCCGTGGTCATGGCGCTCAGCCACACCCACGCGCAGGTTCAAGCCGCCGCCCTCAAACACCTCGAAGAATGGGTGCAGGCGGGCGCCGCAGACAACGCGAGCGCCGACGCTGTTGTGTTCGCTGAGCGTGCCCGCGAACTCTACCGCGACTACCGCTCCCAGCTGGATCCGCTCGTTGTGGCTCAGATTCAGGGCTCGCCGCTCCTCGAAGATGGGTACAGCCCGGAGAATAGCCGGGGGAGCGGCACGGAAGACGCAGCCCTCACTGAAGCTGCTGACCTTGAGGCCGCCGCCGCGGAGGCGCTCGCCGCCTCCCGCGCCGTAATCCACCGGTACTGGGACACCCCCGTGCGCGCCATTACCGCATCTGACGTGCAAGAACGCGCCCGTGCGCTCCTGCACCACCAGGTCGCGCCCTGCGCCACCCCCGACACTCTCAGCGAAGCAGACCAACCCGAAACGCACGCCGGATGCGAGCTGGAACTGGAACTGCTCACCGCCTACCTGTTCAGCGCCGACGGCGTCGCGCAGAGCCCCAAACTGCTCGAACAGCTGGTTCCTATCTGCCTGAAAAAGCTGAACCACTGGGGTTTGACATGGTTCGACATGCGCGCGCACTTGACGGTTCTTGCCGCCGCCGGGAAGCTGCGTGAGCGCCCGAAGGCGTCGGAAATGACCCCGAGGGAAGACCCCGGTACGGTGCCAAACCTGCACTACATGTACTCCCGCCACGCCGCGTTCTTCAGCACCGGATTCAAGGATGCCCTCGGCGTGCTGCAGAGCAGGCAGAGCTACACCCCGCTCGCCACCCCTGAGCTGTTTGGCGGGTGGGTGCATCCGGATACCCTGGTGCGCCGGTACACCAAGAACCTGGCTGATGGAGCCCCCATCCTGCGCCAGGATTTCACTGCGGCGCTACTGCGTGTGCGCGTGCCGGAGGTGCTACCTCCATACGCTACTGACGAGCAGCGACAGGATGCGCAGAACCGCCGCGCTGAGGCGCTGACCCTGCTTGAAAGCCTCGAAGAGCAATACGTGAAGAACGCTGGGCAGGACGCTCCGCGCTCTGCTCCTACCCAGATTCGTGTGCTCCGCTCCGCCCTTGACGGTACCCTCGCCACCGGGCGCGTCAACCCCTACCTGGAATCCATCACGGTAACCCAGCGGGAAAAAAGCTGGGGCCTTCAGCTGAACGGGGTGGCGCACGGCGCTTCCACCCCCGAGCTGAACGCTTTCCGCGGACTCGCCACCGCCCACCACGACGAAGAAGGACAGTACGCCCTGATCTATCCCTCACGGGCAGAACCGCTGGCTTTCTACTGCGCTAGTAGCAACTGGTACAGCTTGGATCACAGCGCCTTTGACCGGAGCCTGTATTTGGCGTTGGCGGCGCACCCCGGCGCGTGGGGTCCCGCCTGCGCGTTCGTGTTTGCCGCGGGCTTCTCGGAGCAACGCGTTGAGATTCGTTCCCTCGCCGTGGAAATCATGCACCGCGTGCTGGACGACCAGCTCAGCCTTGAGGACACCACGGCAGGCTTCGTGAACTTTGCGCCGCTGGCGATGCTGAACCGTTGGGCGCTCGCCCTCACCGACTTCGCCCAGCTGGATGCGCGGGCGGCAGTGCGCTTCTTCGCGCGCCTCATACCGCACCTGGATACCGGGGCGAACTCGCTCGGTAAGCTGCTGGGCGCCTTCAGCCAGGCGTTGGCGACTCTCGATCCTGCTACCCGTGCGGAGCTTGTGGATGAGCCGCTGCGTGCCTGGTTGGGTACGCTGACCGGTTCTTCGCAGAAGGCGCGGTACGCCCGGAATATCCTCAACCAGGTGCAGGGCTAACCGCCCCGCCCGCACCCGTTCAAACCCTCCATTCAACTCTTTGCAACCATTCACCATCAACTCTGAAAGCAGGTACCGATGACTGATACCGCCCAGCCGCATAACGCAGGGGAGCGCACCCTTGAAGAGCGCCGTGCCGCTCTCAAAGCCCTCATGGCGGCAGAATCAACTGACGTGCAGGAATACCATGCCGTCATCACTGGCGCTACCGAGGAGGAGCGCGCCTCCCTCGCCCGAACCCTCACCCCCAAGAGCGTCATCGGTAGCGACCACATTAACCGCACCCCGCTCGCCGCCTACGTTGCCGGGGCGCTCGTGCGCACTCCCGACGGCGACCCTTGGGAATACCACCGTTCCGCCGGCCGCGCCATGCGCACCCTGCTCTGGGAGGGGAAACCCGATCAGCAGCTGATTGACGCGTTCCTGCTCGGCGCCACCGAACGCCCCGAGGAGTGGATTCTGCGTTTTATTGAGGGGCTGCCGAATTCTTGGGCGCGCTCGAAGAAGATCTGGGAAACCTGCTACACGCTGCTTCGCGCTCGAAACCTGAGCTGCGATGCCCCCGAATACCTGGTCCTTTTCCTGCATGAAGCTCTACCCTGCGTGAAGAAGGGAAGCGCCAGCAATCACGCCCAGCTCAAAACCTTCTTCACCCGCGATATGACCCTGCTCGACCAGGAATTCTGGGCGGTTTTCCGTACCGAAGGGGTGCTCTTCAAAGGCTACGGCAACTACATGGGCGAAAGCGCCGAACTGTGCCGCCTGATGGGCGAATACTTCGACATTCGCGACGAGATTCTGGACGCCCTGCTGCGTGGCCTGACCAGCGATTTCAGTGCCTTCAACTCGGCTGCGTTCCACTCCGTCTACACCGATCTGCAGCCCACCGACGCAGAAAACCGGGCACGCTTCGGGCAGCTCATGGCTGTCCTCACCGCAGAGCCCAGTGCCTCCGTCGGATTCGCTCAGACCATGCTGCAGAACGTGCTCAAAGCCTGCGCACCCGCCGCCCTGCAGAAGACCCCCGATCTGCAACCCCTCGAACAGCTTGACCTGGAACAGCTCATCGACGCACTCGGCGCGAACCTCTACCGCACCGAAAAGAAGATTCAGCGCGGCGCCCTGCGCCTGCTCAAGCTCATCGCCACCCAGTACGCCGGTTTGAGTAAAGCCAAGCGTAAGAAGGCGCAAACCGCCGAGCAGGTGGCGCTCGCCAACTATGTTGCCGACCGCGTCCTCGAAGCCTACGAGGTGCTACCCCTGGAACTGCGCGGTGCCGCGGAAGCCTGCCTGCCCGAAGACCGCCTGCCCCAGCAGGAAGAGGCGGAGGCGGCGGGCGCCTCCGTAGAGGTGCCGCCGGTGCTATTGCCCGGTACCCCGCATCATGAGCCGTTCACCCCCATTACGAATCTGAACGAGTTCTGCGCCCTGCTGATCGAGGAATCGAACACCACCTCCGGCCGTGTGGCGGGGGAGAAGAGCCCCCGCGCTACTGGTGAGAACCTGGCGCGTCTTTACCACTTTGCCGCGACCGACAAGCTGGCACCGGCGGAACAGCAGCAGCTTCGTACCCTGCGCAAAATTGCTGACCATTACAGCTACAACAACGTCGCGTACATGCCTGCGCTCTGCGCCGTGTTGGAAGCTAACGCCGAGGCCGCGGGATACAAGTCTGAGGAAATTTCCGAAATGGCTTCGATCATGCAGCGTTTTGAACGTAGCCAGCTGATATGGCGGCGCTCCAGCGACCATAGCAAGCTCATTTCTACAGAAGAGATGGTGCGCCTGGTCGTCCAGAATAAGCACCACCTCTGGGACCCTGGCTACACGTCGCTAGAAGGCTACCGTGACCTCTACAAGATCTTCCGCGAGCAGATGCGTGCCGTCGCCGCCGGGGGAGAGTACCACACAGAAGGTCGCATGGTGCGCCTGCTGAGCGCACCACTACCTGCCCGTCAGCTTACCTACAGCGACTGGACTTATCGCACTGTTTCTGCCCTGGATATCCCCTGGAGCGTCTACTATTCCGGCCTTAATGACAGCAAGGTTGAGGAATACCGTAAAGCTAGCCAAGCGGGAGAATCCACCGGAAAATTTGTTGCCGCCGACTTTGTTCGTCATGAACCGATGTGGCAGGTCGAGAGCGATATCACGGATACCGTGGATGAGGCGCGCGAGGCGCTGAGCCACGCAACCGCTAGCATGAGCCCCGAGGAGACCATCGCCTACGAGGTACTGAACACCGCGTTCATTCCCTTCACCTTTTTGCCGAATGCTTCTGAATCGTACGGCTGGCAGGGCGACTTCATGACGGCGCTTACCGAATGGGCGTCCTGGCTGCTTCAGAACAACCCGGACCTGCTCTCTGCATACTTCCTGTTTGCCGCTTCGGAGTGCGTTGAGGAGAAGACCGTCACCCCCGTTCCCGTACTCATGCGTGCGTTGAGGGAGTCTACCGTGCAGGTGGGCGCCCCGACCTGCACTCTGCTCGGCTATGTGGCGAGCGCGAAGAATCCTGAGTACCGTCTGGCGGCGGCAGAGGCCATTGCGGCGCTCTTTGAGGCGGGCCTGCTGGATACGTCAACCTTCGCAGAGACCCTGAAGTGGGCTCTGGAGGACGGGATGGTCCTTGCGAACCGCCTGGTGGCGACCCTGCGTGAGGTGTCGGGTATCGGTGTTCTGGCGGGTTGGCGTGTGCTGCAGGTTCTGCGCCTGCTGCTGCCGATGGTCGGTGAGCTGACGAAGGGCGGCGACTATGTGCGCCTGGCGGTGGAGCTTGCCGAACTGTACGGCACGCCGGTTGAGATTCCCGCCGTCCTGGAGCCGAAAATGAAAGGCTCCACGGTGCTGGCGAAAGCACTGCGCGCCCTGGCTGCGGTGACCCCGCGCGTGACTGAGGAGGCGCTTGCCGCCCGCGAGGCCGCGCTTGCGCTACTGGGTGAGAACGGTGCCTAATACTGTGCCTGAAAGCGTGCATCCTGCGGCGCCTGCGTGGAGTGCCGAATACCTGCAGGAGTTTCTGTGGCGTATTGTGCCGGGCCGTTCCATGCGTTCTATGGATGATGAGGCGATTGCTGAATTCTTTAGGGAGCATCCGGAGCACTGGGAAAAGATCTGGGCGCTGTTTACCGTGGAGGGTGCCATGCCCTCGAATGGTTTCGCGATTTGGTTTATTTATGATGCTCAGCTGACCATCTGCGGTCATGATTTGCTGGTGTATTTGGCGGAGCATTTTCCGCAGTATCGCGCCCGGATTGAGCAGGAGTGCGTTCAGGCATTGCTGCGTGATTATGCGCCGCAGAACGCCCGCGTTTTCTCGCGTGCCTTTGAGGCGCTGACGGCGGTCCCGAAGGGTCTGCGGGGTGCTGAACGTAAGCAGGCTTTGGCGGAGCGGGCGCAATCCTATGCTCGGCACGGTGCGCTGATTCCGGCGTTGTTGGCTTCGCCGGTGGCGACCACGGCTGCTTTGGGTGCGCAGATCTTACAGAGTATTCTGCAGGTCTGCGCGCCGTCTGGCGGTGCTGCCTCTGCCGGTCAGGCGCCGCTGACTGCTGATGAGCTTCAAACCCTGGTGGCGGAGGCGCTACCTGCCGCCGCGCAGTTGCTGTTCCGGCGTGAGAAGAAGCTGATGACCGCCGGTTTGAAGGTGTTTGAGTTGAGTGTCCGGGCGGTACCAGAACGTGCCGGTGAGGTGTCTGCATATGTGCAGGATGCTGTGGAGGTTCTTCCTCTGGAGCTCAAGGACCGCGCCCAGAAGCTGTGCCCTGACACTGTGCCTGCACAGCCTAGTTCGATTCAGCCTGCCTCAGATCAGCCGCCCCGTAGTGTGCGGATTCCGGATGTCCCTGCCCTTGGGCTCTCAGCATCGGAGGTGAATGCCGCCCTCAACGCGGCGCCGCAGGCGGGGCGCGCCTCCGAAGCTACCCGGGATGCTATTCGCAACGACCGGGACTGCGAAGAGCTGCTGTTCGCCCTCTACCACCTCAACGAGAGGGAGCAGTCTGCCCGCCGCATCCCGGCGCTGCTGAACTACCTGCATCGGGCGCATCAGGAGGGGCGAGTCATTGAGTTCAGTCCCGCTTTTCAGAAGCATCTGCGTCGTTACCTGAGCCGTGCCTGGCATGACGTTTGCGACCAATTGCGCTACCTCGCCTACCGGCTGCTGGTCCAGCATGTGCACGCCGCAGACCCTGACCCGCAGGCAGCACTCACCGAGCACACGGGTCGTTTTCAGGGTGCTGATTTTCATTTCAGGGGGTACCCGCGTAAGGGTAGCGAATATTGGGCGTACCGGTCGCCGACGGCGCTGTTCCACGAGCAGCTTCGCGTTGCGTTCGGGGATCAGCCCTATAGTAGCGAGGGCGCGGCTGGGCAGGGCTTTGCGCCTCTGCTGGCTGAGCCGCTGCCTGCGGTGGAGCGTTCTTTTGAGCGCACGGTGATTCGTTTCAAGTCGTACCGTGAGGCGTTTCCGAAGGTTCTGCACGGCGAGTATGAGGTGAATGATTCCACCTATGAGCTGTGGCGGGTGCCGGGGGAGGAGCTAGCCACGGAGCGGAGTACGTTCACGGCGGCGGCATACACGGTGGCTGGTGCCTGTGTGGAGTATCCGGGGCGTTCCCTGGAACATGCCGAGGTGCCGTCTGTCGCCCTGGTATGTGGCTGGTACGCCTGGGCGATGCGCCACAACCCGGACCTTCTGGCGGCGCAGTATAAGCCGTTGCTGAGCGTGTATCAGTTCTCTCGTCTTCACGGTTTTGAGGAGGTTCTGCAGGCGCTAGGTGCGGCGGAGCGTGCTCTGGGTGTGCCGTCGTATAACTTCCTGGCGTGGGCTTCTGTAGTGTACGCCCCGGAGCGTCGCGCGTTGACGGCGGAGACGATTGCCTCCCTCATTGACCGCGGCAACTGGGATGCGCACCTTTTCGCCAGTGAGCTCGGGTACCTCCTGGAGCACGGCTGGTTCGGGGCGAATCGTCTGGTGCAGACGTTGAACGATGCCGCTTCGTTGAGTCCCTTGGCGGGGTGGTCTGTCTTCCAGACGGTGCGCTGGATTCTTCCGTTGGCTCCGCAGGTGGGTCAGGGTGCGTCCCTTGTGAAGCTTGCGGTGGAGCTTGCCGAGCTGTACGGCACGCCGGTTGAAATCCCCGCCGTCCTGGAGCCGAAGATGAAGGGCTCCACGGTGCTGGCGAAGAGCCTGCGTGCCCTGGCCGCGGTGACCCCGCGCGTGACTGAGGAGGCACTTGCCGCCCGCGAAGCTGCGCTCGCCCTGCTCGGGGAGTCCTAACCCGAAAAACCTACCTGCCGGTGAGGCTACTTGTTCCTTAGCTAGAGCCTCACCGGCGGGTAGAAACCCCCTAGTAGAAACCCCTAGTATGCTTCGGTGACGAAACGGCTTGACCACCGTCGCGGGGCGGGAGTACTCTATAGGTAATGGCGGATCATGAAGAGTCCTACTTTCTGAAATATCTTTTCCTATATTTATCGGATTCTTCGCTTCCCGCCATTTTTCTTTTAATCCCCCGTTCCCACGCGGCTGACAGATAAGCGGCTGATGGACAAGCATGCGGCGGATAAACACCGCCTAGGCTCCGCTTACGTAACCGCCTGTTGCCCCCGCAGGTCACCGATGACCAAACCCCGCGACAACCCGCACCCACGCCGCTACGATAAGAACATAGACACACCACCGACGGTGACAGCCGGGTGAGACCAACGGAAAGGACGACCCGTGACCACTCCCTACGATGCATCCCCCTACCTGCAGGAATCACCCTATTTCAACGAATCCGCCTACCTTCACGGCGAAGCGCCCGAGGGCCTCAGCCCCCTCGTGCGCCTCATCCTGATGCGCCGCTACGGCGTATACGTCTTCACCGACCTGTACGGCCCCTACTACCGCTCGAACTACTCGAGCATTAACGAGCTGCACCACTCCGGCGCATTCGACACCGACCTGGGGCGAGTATCCGTCCTGAGCAATTGCGGTCTGACCCTCAGCCCTGAGTCCCTCGCCCAGGCGCTGAACGCCAGCGCCAACGAATTTGCCCTGTTCGCGACCATCTGGTCCTACGAATACGGGTACCGTCCCGGCCGCGTGTTCCGCCGCGACTTTGATTTGCGCGCCCTGACGCTCACCGACGAGCAGCGCTACACCGAGCAGATTATGCACTACCTCTCCAACCCGTACTATAACCCGGACGGCACCGAGCGCATTCTTGGCGGCCTGCCCGAGAACTACGTGCCCTACGAGTGGCAGCAGCCGATGAGCCGCTCCAACTTCGCGTCCATGGAACGCAACCGCCGACCCCTGCAGATGGTCAGCGGCGTGCAGAACGCCCTGATCATGGCGGGTGCCCTCTACCAGCAGCTGCTCGGTCAGCAGCAGGCGTACAACCAGACCGACCAGCGCGACCTTGTGGCGTTGCGCCGTTTCCTTGCCCAGCATGACGCGCTGCCGGCTGCCCGACCAGAGAACACCAGCCGCGAGAACCGCGTGTTCATCGCCGCCTGCCTGCACCCCGAAGACGCTGAGCGTCTGCACACTATGAAGGAGGCGCTCGCTCTCGCCGCCGCATACTCGCGCCTGCGTTTCAACGGCACGGTGGGTGACCTGAGCCTGAGCATCGCACCGCGCCTGAAGCTGCGTCGTAGCGAACGCACCCGCATCGCGCACCTGCTCAACCGGGTGCTGGAAGCTGACCCGGTCGGTGCCCGCTACGACAGCGCGCCCAATGCAGAGATGTACAAGCGCCTCGTCAAGGCGATTCACCCCGGCGACTACCCGTCACTGACCGCGCTGAGCCGCTGGGCTGACGACCTGTACCGCGGCGAGGTGTACAGCTTCGAATCGCTGGTAGACCGCGCCTACGCAACCCGGGATGCGCAGAACGTGGCACGTCTGCTCTCCACACGCCCCGGCGTGTTTGCACGCCAGCTGGTGCGCGCCCTGGACGCTTTCGAGGTGCCCCGCTACGGTATCGACACCGCGCCGAGCCCCGGCCAGCAGGTCATCTTTGACGCGTTTGCCGCCGTGGCGCCGCGCGTTTCCGCGCCCATCCTGGTGCAGATCCGTAACCTGGTGACCCTGCAGCGTAACGCGCTCGCGAACCCGCCGAAGGAGCGCCCCGCCAACCCGGTGGCGGTGCAGGAGGACCGTGAGCTCGCTGACTACGCGCGCCGTAACCCGGAGGGCGTCGCGAGGGTTCAGAACATCATGCAGAACGCGGGCATCCCGAACCCGCTGGGCTCGTTCTTTGACCGTAACGCCGGCCTGTCTAACCCGCACACCTCTGTCCCTGAAAGCCCGCGAAACACTCAGCGTGCCGCGGCTTCCGTTCAGAAGGCTCAGCCTGCCGCCCCGCAGCGCATGAACCTGTCCAAGACCGGTATCGCCACCATGATTCCGGCGCGCGAGTACAGCCCGGCGGTGCTTGACCTGCTGGAGCGTCTGGTCGAGATTGGCCTGTCCGGCCGTCTTGCCGAGACCTCCATCTACCTGCCCGAGCAGGTGGGCGATACAATCATGCCGCTGAACACCCGCAGTGCCCGCCCCTCCCTGGACGGCATGGGCCGCTACAACACCTCGACGGTGCACCTGCCGCCCACCGGCGTGATCCGCCTCTTCTGCTTCTGGGATGAGGGTGTGGACATTGACCTGTCGCTGATGATGTTCGATGCCGAAGGCAACTACATGGACAAGATCAGCTACTGGTCGCAGACCGTGAAGAACAGCCAGGGCGCCATTTACGCGCACCACTCCGGCGACATTACCGACGGTACCGGCGGCGCCTGGGAATACATCGACATTGAGGCTCGCAAGGCGCTCAAGGCGGAAGTGTGCTACCTCGTGCCGGTGGTGCAGCTGTACTCCGGCTTCGGGGAAGCACACACCCTGGCCGCGGTGAACGACCTGCAGGCGGGCTTCATGGTGGTGCCCGCCGTGGGCGTGGGCGAGGTGCACGAGGTGAGCCAGGTGCACACCAAGTTCACTCTGCGCGCTGAGAGCCGCGGCGTGCTGCCGTTCATCGTGGACCTGCAGAACCGCGACCCGTACGACATCCCCGATGAGACCGACGCCATCGTGAAGGTGACGGATATTGGTCTTGCCCACGGCATTAACGTGCTGCAGTCCGGCGCGAACATCACCGCCGTGCGGGAGCACTTTGACTGGGCGCAGCCCATGACGGTGCGCGAGTACCTGCAGCTGACCGGCGCGAAGCTCACCTCGAGCCCCGAGGAGGCGCAGCAGGTGCTGGAGGCGACGGTTCCGTCGCTGGCGGCACTGTACGTGGGCTTTGAGAACGAAGCGGAGGAGGCCCAGGAACAGGATCCACAGAATCCTGCCGCTGCTGAACAGTAGGTAGGCGTAGCAAAAGAGTGGAGCCCCGGATAGTCGAAACTATCCGGGGCTCCACTCTTTTGTCATGTCATAACATTTTGGAATCTTCGTTGGATGATGAAGACATACTGGCTTACTTAGGCGACTGCTTCGAGCTGTTGGCTCACGTACTGGTTCAGGCTCTGGTGAGAAAGCGCTGCCTGCTGAACCAGACGACGATGCAATTGCGGTGAAACACGCAAGTTGAATCGTCCTGAGAAGGAACGCAGAGAGAACGGTTCGGGTGCCTCGCGGCCGTCTTCTTCAAGAATCTCAAGGGTATCGGCGACGACTTCTCGAATACCCGCGAATGCTTCGGTCGAGGTCGGTGCCAAGTATGAGAGGCTGGGAAATTCTGCGACGGTTCCGACAAATTCCTGGTCGTCTTCAGACCACTCGACGCGGTAGGTGTAGAGCTCTTGGCGGGGGAGAGTGTGACTCGGCATACTTCATGGTACCACTTCTAGTACCATTTGGGCTGGTTTAAAAACCATAGAGAAAAGCCCCGGATAGATGTCTATCCGGGGCTCCACCCTTTATCCAATGCAGTTCAGAACCGAACCTTACGGGCGGTTCTCAGGAGCCAGCGACTCCTCGGTTGCAAAAATCAGGGTCTGCTTCTTACCGCGCGCACCCACCGCCGGGGTTTCCAGCAGCAGCTCCGCGTTCAGGTCCTCAGCGTCCAGCTTCGCGCCAGCTAGCAGGCGGCTGGTCGCATCCTGCTTATCCTCACCGGTGATGAGGAAGAACACGTGACGCGAATTATTGATAATCGGCAGGGTCACCGACACGCGCTCAGCCGGCGGCTTCGGCGAATCAGAAACCATCACGGTCACAGCCTTACCGCCCTCAACTGGATCCTCCGGCAGACCGGTACCCAGCAGAACCTGCTTACGGCCCGGGAACAGGGAAGCAATATGACCGTCCGGGCCCATGCCCAGCAGGGTGATGTCAAAGACCGGTGCGGGCCACTGGCCGCCACCGCCACCACCGCCACCACCGCAGCCTCCGCCGCCGCATCCGCAACCACCTGCGGGCTCAGCAGCCTCAGCGTCAAATTCGTCCAGGGTGGTCTCTTCGATGGACTGCTCGGGTGCGGAAGAACCGCAACCGCCGCCACCACAACCACAGCCGCCGGAGCCGCCGTGCTCGTGACCTGCGCCGCCACCGTGACCGCCAGCCAGCGGCAATTCGGTTGCGCCCTCGGGCATCTGCACACTCACAGCCGGTGCAGAACCGGCGTAGTCGCGCATCTCAAAGGCGTAGTGCTCAGCTGCAGCTTCCAGGCCGGTGAAAATATCGGACGGACCCATGCGGTGCACATTGCCTACGACCAGGCCGTGCGACAGCAGGGGAGCGAGCAGCACCTCAATAGCCTGACCGTCATTACGTTCGGGGCTACGCTCGGGCACGTAACGCTCATCGGAGAACCAGAAATGCACGCGGGACCAGTCGATATCCTTCACACGTTCGTTCTCAGCCCATGCCTTCAAGGTGGCGATACCCATGGTGCCGCCGGTCAGCGAAATGTGGGCAATCGTGCGCTCAGAGAGCACGTGCTCAATGATGTCGAGGATGCGGGTCACCGCGTCCGCTGCGAGAGCGTCGCGGGTCGGGTGCGCCACCAGGGTGGGGGTGGATGCGCCCATGTTCTGAATCTTAGGCATCGAAAACCTCCGGGTATTCTTCGAGGTCCAGCATGTCTTCAGGCTGGCAGGTGTCATCGACGAGGGTGACGGTGCACAGCGCCTGTTTCAGCACGTCACCGTAGGTGTCGTCCGGGTCGAGTCGGCGCAGCTCCTCAGAGATGCACTCGGCGAGGGTACGCACCGGCAGCGCAATCTGCTGATCGGGTGCGTACGGGGTGGAGATGGTCGCCACGGAAATGCCGGGGCGGAACATCGTCACGGAACCGTCTTCACGCTCAATGCTGACGCGGTACAGGCCGCGGTTTGCCGCGCCAATGGTGGCGAGGTGTACGGGCGCTTCAAGCTTCCAGCCGAGCCACGTACCGAGCAGCACCACGGACGGGGACTTGCTCGAACCCCACACAACCACGCGGCGTACGGGGGAGGAAGGCATCTGCTCCATGAGCGCTGCCAGCTGGGTGCGCCACAGGGTGAGGCGGGTCCACGCCAGGTCGGTGTCGCCTGCACGGAATACGTCGGTGAGCTTACGCAACGCTTCCTTCGGGTCGTCGGCGCGTGCAGAGTCGGTAATGCGACGCTGCGCGATACGACCGATGGAGTGCTGTGCCGGGTTCTCGGGCACCGAGTGCGGCCACCAGACCACAATCGGGGAGTCCGGCAGCAACAGACCGGAGATCAGTGCTTCGGTCGGGCGAGATGCGCTACCCCAGCCGCGCAGAACAATCATCTCGGATGCGCCGGTGTCGCCGCCGAGGTGGATTTCTGCATCCAGCTGGTCCGGGTCGAGCGGGTCGTGGGAGATGTGCACAATAATGCGGCTCGGGTGTTCGTGGGAGGCACGAATTGCGGCGCGCATTGCTTCGCGGGAGTGGCCTTTTTCCGCGAGAACAACGAGGGTGAGAACTCGTCCGCTACTGAGGCTACCGTTGGCGGCAGTCAGGTGGCTCAGTTCCTTGTTGATAGCGGAAACGGTGGTGTTATGCAGGTGCGAGATCACGGGCGCCTCCAAGCGCGGTTGTCACGCTCAAGCATCTCGTGTGCTGAACGCGGACCCCACGAACCGGACTCGTAGGGTTCAGGCTTAATGCGGTTTTCTTCCCAGTACTCTTCGAAGGGGTCGAGGATCTTCCAGGAGAGCTCAACTTCTTCGTGGCGGGGGAACAGCGGCGGCTCGCCGAGCAGAACGTCCAGGATGAGGCGTTCGTAGGCTTCGGGGGACTCTTCGGTGAAGGAGTGGCCGTAGCCGAAGTCCATGTTGACGTCGCGGATTTCCATCTGGGTGCCGGGCACCTTCGCGGAGAATCGGATGGTCATGCCTTCGTCGGGCTGCACGCGGATGACGATGGCGTTCTGGCCGACCTGCGGGTTTTCACGTTCGCCGAAGAGACGGTCGGAGGATTTCTTGAAGACCACGGCGATTTCGGTGACGCGGCGGCCCAGGCGCTTGCCGGCGCGCAGGTAGAAGGGGGTGCCTTCCCAGCGGCGGTTTGCGATGGACACCTTCAGCGCTGCGAAGGTTTCGGTGCGGGAGTCTGCGGGGATGTCGTTCTCGTCGAAGAAGCCGTTGACGTGCTCGCCGCCCTGGTAGCCTGCGGCGTACTGGCCGAGTGCAAAGGAGCTCGGCAGGTCGTCGATACGGACTGCTTCGAGGACCTTCGCCTTCTCGGCGCGCAGGTGCTTGGCGTCGAGGCTGAGGGGCTCTTCCATGGCGGTGAGGGCGAGCAGCTGCAACAGGTGGTTCTGGATGACGTCGCGGGCTGCACCCACGCCGTCGTAGTAGCCTGCGCGGGAGCCGATGCCGATGTCTTCTGCCATGGTGATCTGGACGTGGTCAACGTAGTTGGAGTTCCAGAGCGGTTCGAACATCTGGTTGGAGAAACGCATCGCCAGGATGTTCTGCACGGTTTCCTTGCCCAGGTAGTGGTCGATGCGGAACACGGCGTCGGGCGGGAAGACTGCTTCCACGATGGAGTTCAGTTCGCGTGCGCTTTCAAGGTTGTGACCGAAGGGCTTCTCAATGACCACGCGGCGCCAACCGTCGACGGGGTTGACGGTGTCGTTATCGCGCGATGCGAGGTCGTGTTCGGCGAGCTTGGTGAGGACCTGCTCGAATGCCTTCGGGGGAATCGACAAGTAGAAGGCGTGGTTGCCGTGAGCGCCACGCTCGTCGAGTTCGGCGAGGGTGCTCTTGAGCTGTTCATAGGCTGCGTCGTCGTCAAAGGCACCTACGACGAATCGCATGCCCTGCTGGAACTGGTTCCATACGTCTTCGCGGAAGGGGGTACGGGCGTGTGCTTCAACGGATTCGCGTACGTAGGAACGGAAATCGTCATCGCTCCAGGGGCGGCGGCCGAAGCCGACAAGGCCGAAGCTCGGGGGGAGCAAACCGCGGTTCATGAGGTCATACACTGCCGGAAGCAGCTTCTTGCGGGCCAGGTCACCGGTTACGCCAAAGAAGACGAGCGCGGACGGCCCCGCAATGCGGGTAATGCGGCGGTCGCGAGTGTCCCTGAGGGGGTTCGCTTCATGACCGATAGTCACAATATATTCCTTTGATTGCCTTGGTTGGTTCGTGCGGCGCGCGGTTCGTACCTTATTCGCGCGGAGGCGATGCCGCATTCTGGAAGGTGTGTACCCTGTATTGTACCGGTTTTGACGGGATTGTCTCAGTGGCACCCTAATTCGCCGAGATTCCCCGAGCGGTGAAGCTCTGGCGGGAACCCCGGCGGATTAGGACGCGGTGCCGCGGTGCGCATCGGGCGGTGCACACCGATAGTGTTTAGTGCCGCGCTATATTTTCGGCGGCTACTGGGGTGCGCTACTTAGCCTGCTCGAGTGCCTCGCGGACGGTCTGCAGCAGCTCTTCCCAGGAGACGTCGAACTTGGACAGGCCCTCAACCTCGAGCTTCTCCACGACCTCCGGGTAGGAGACGTAAGCGGAGATAGCGTCCAGAACCTCATTCGCTTCGGAGTAGTTCGGCACGATGGTGTTGCCGGTAACCTCGCCGTGATCGGCAACAGCGTTCAGGGTTGCCTCGGGCATGGTGTTCACAGTGTTGGGTGCAACCAGGCCGGTGACGTACAGGGTATCCGGCAGGGACGGGTCCTTCACACCGGTGGATGCCCACAGCGGGCGCTGTACGTTCGCGCCGTGTGCCTGCAGGCGTGCCCAACGCTCGGAGGAGAACATTTCCTCGAACACCTCGTAGGCGAGGCGTGCGTTTGCCAGGCCTGCCTTGCCCTTGAGCTGCACAGCGTCGCCGCCGGCAGCTTCGAGGCGTGCATCGATTTCGGTGTCTACGCGGGAGACGAAGAAGGATGCGACCGAGTGGATGGTGGACAGGTCCTTACCGTTCTCCAGCGCCTGCTCCAGGCCGAGCATGTAGGCGTTGATGACCTCGCGGTAGCGGGTCAGGGAGAAGATCAGAGTCACGTTCACGCTGATGCCAGCAGCCAGGGTTTCCGCGATGGGGCGCAGGCCTTCCTGGGTTGCGGGGATCTTAATCATGACGTTTTCGCGGCCCACGCGCTCGTAGAGTTCACGTGCCATCTTGGCGGTGCCTTCGGCGTCGCGTGCCAGGCGGGGGTCAACCTCGATGGAGACGCGGCCGTCAAAACCGTTGGATGCCTTGTAAACGGGTGCAAACACGTCGCAGGCTGCGCGCACGTCGTCGCAGGTTGCGGCGAAGACTGCCTCTTCAACGCTTGCGCCGGCGGCGGCAAGTTCACGCATCTGCTCGGCGTATGCGGCGCCCTTGGAGAGCGCGCCAGCGAAGATGGTGGGGTTGGTGGTCACACCGACGACGTTGTGGGTCTTGATGAGTTCGGCGAGGTTGCCGCTGGTCAGACGCTCACGGGAGAGGTCGTCAAGCCAGATGGAGACGCCGGCGTCGGAAAGCTTCTGAGTGGACTCAGACATGTGAAAACCTTCGATTCTTTGTCGAAATTGAAATTTGAGATATCAGTGAAATCTTCTGGGCGGCGGGAGGCTCCGGCTGAGCGGTCAGCCGGAGCCTACCCGTTGCGTCCGCACCCCACCCGTACAGGGGGAGCGCAGTGTGCGCGGCAGTTACCGCGGCGTTGTTATTGCCTACTTAGCGGCGTCGATGGATTCCATAGCGGCAGCCACGACAGCCTCCGCGGTGATACCGAATTCGCGGTACAGGGTCTTCGCATCGGCGGATGCACCGAAGTGCTCGATGGACACGGCGCGGCCGGCGGTGCCGAGCAGGTCGTACCAGCTCATCGCCAGGCCAGCCTCGACGGAGACGCGGGCTGCAACCGAGGAGGGCAGAACCGACTCGCGGTACTCTTCGCTCTGCTCGGCGAACCACTCACGCGAAGGCATGGAAACCACGCGGGCGGCGATGCCCTGCTCTGCGAGGGTTGCGCGAGCCTGAACGGCCAGCTCAACCTCGGAACCGGTAGCGATCAGGATGACGTCCGGGGTGCCCTCGGTGTCAGCCATGATGTAGCCGCCGCGTGCGGTGCCCTCAGCGGAAGCGAACTTCTCACCCTCAGCGTCTGCGTGCACGTCTTCACGAGCCCAGACGGGCAGGTTCTGGCGGGAGAGCACGATACCTGCGGGGCGGTCGGACTTCTCCAGGATGGTGCGCCATGCGACGGCGGTTTCGTTTGCGTCCGCGGGGCGAACCACGTCGAAGCCGGGGATAGCGCGCAGAGAGGAGAGGTGCTCGATCGGCTGGTGGGTGGGGCCGTCCTCGCCCACACCAATGGAGTCGTGGGTCCACACGTACAGTGCGGGAACGCCCATCAGCGCGGAGAGACGAACAGCCGGACGCTGGTAGTCGGAGAACACGAAGAAGGTGCCCGAGAACGCGCGGGTCGGGGAGGAGAGCACGATACCGTTGACGATGGCTGCGGCAGCCTGCTCACGAATACCGAAGTGCAGCACGCGACCGTAGGGGTTCGCGGTCCAGTCTTCGGTGCTGTGCGATGCCGGGTTGAAGGACTCTGCACCCTTGATGGTGGTCAGGTTCGAGCCGGCGAGGTCAGCGGAGCCACCCCACAGTTCGGGGAAGGTGTCAGCAATAGCGTTGATGACGGTGCCGGATGCCGCGCGGGTTGCCACGGAGGTGCCAGCCTCGAACACGGGGAAGGCAGCCTTGTAGTCTGCGGGCAGTTCGCCTGCGACGAGGCGCTTGTACAGTTCGGCGCGCTCGGGGTTAGCCTTAGCCCACGCCTCGAACTTCTCGTCCCATGCCTTGTGTGCCGCTGCGCCGCGCTCAACGAGCTGGCGGGTGTGCGCCAGGACGTTCTCCTCGATGAAGAAGCTCTTGGCGGGGTCGAAGCCGAGCAGTTCCTTGGTTGCGGCAACCTCTTCAGCACCGAGCTTGGAGCCGTGCACTGCGCCGGTGTTCTGCTTGGTGGGGGCGGGGTAGCCGATGATGGTGCGCAGCTCAATGAAGGAGGGCTTGTCGGTGACAGCCTTTGCACGCTCAATAGCGGCGTACAGTTCTGCGACATCCTCAACGTAGTCGCCGGTGCGGGTCCAGTCCACGCGCTGAACATCCCAACCGTAGGACTCGTAGCGCTTTGCTACGTCCTCGGTGAAGGCAACGTCGGTGTCTTCCTCAATGGAGATGTGGTTGCGGTCCCAGACGACGATCAGGTTGCCGAGCTCCTGGTGGCCCGCAAGCGCGCTGGCTTCGGCGGTCACGCCCTCCTGCACGTCACCTTCGGAGGCGATGACGTAGACGTGGTGGTCGAAGGGGGAGGTGCCCGGTGCTGCTTCGGGGTCGAACATGCCGCGCATACGAC
Organism: Rothia sp. HMSC065B04; assembly: GCF_001812285.1. Classification (NCBI taxonomy): domain Bacteria; kingdom Bacillati; phylum Actinomycetota; class Actinomycetes; order Micrococcales; family Micrococcaceae; genus Rothia; species Rothia sp. HMSC065B04. Next base: position 502,468 of record NZ_KV808408.1, on the reverse strand, counting down.
GCTGTGCGTAGGCGAAACCAACGGCGGAGGCCAGGCCCTGGCCGAGCGGGCCGGTGGTGATTTCTACGCCCTTGGTGTGCTTGTATTCGGGGTGGCCGGGGGTGAGGGCACCCCAGGTGCGCAGGGCTTCCAGGTCGCTCATTTCGAGGCCGTAGCCGCCGAGGAACAGCTGAGTGTACAGGGTGAGGGAGGTGTGGCCGGGGGAGAGGATGAAGCGGTCACGGCCTTCCCAGCGGTCGTCGGAGGGATCCTGGTTCATGACCTTCTGGAAGAGCAGGTAGGCGACCGGCGCCAGGCTCATTGCGGTGCCGGGGTGGCCGGATCCGACCTTTTCTACGGCGTCTGCGGCGAGGATACGTGCGGTATCTACGGCGCGCTGGTCGGTTTCTGTCCACTGGAAGTTCTCTGCCACGTGGGTGTCCTTTCACAACGTGAGTGGATGCGCCAGCAGGCTTGTGCTAGCGCGCTGTCCGTCGGGTGTAACGTGCCTTCGGTGGCGCTTATTCCCGCGCCGGTAGGCACCCGGGTAGGTGCGGGGCACACGGGGTGCTGTGCGCGGGGCGTCCGGAGAGTTGTTTCGACCCTTTCGTTTTAACAGGATAGTTCACGAGGCGGCAGGATCCGGTGTGTGAATGCAGACATTCACAGGGTGATACGGGGCTGAGATGGAGAAAAAGCGACGCTACAACGCGGGCTCCGCGGATTTCGCGGTGCGCGTTTGAGCTGTGTTTCTGAGCTATGCGCTGAATATTGTTCAGTAACGTAACAATTTTTGTGTAAGTGGTGAAGCTCATGTTAAGGTTGAGCAGGAAGGTTGCAGACCGAAACAGTGGTTGGGTCGGTCTGCATCTCGGTGATTGAAGCCCCTCCTCCGCGTAAGAACCGTTGATTATCTTACTGTGGTGGTGAGATAAAAGGTTCTGGAGGATGGTGCTTTCTTTTAGTCTCTGACCGTGCACTTTGTGTGTGGTTGAGGCTAAAGGTTTGTGTTATATGAATGGGCGCCGGATATGTATCGGAACATATCCGGCGCCCGCCTTTTTAACCTGCAGTTGCTTTAGCTGTATGCGCGAAAAGCGCTGCCTGCCAGGTTGCTACTAGTCAGACCACTTGAACTTGCGCGAGGCAATAAACCCAATGACCACGGTCCACACAATGAGGACCCAGTGCGGGTCAGCGAGCCACTGATGCTGAATGAAGTTGCCGCGCAGCGCGTCACCCAGAGCCGCCGAGGGCGACCACGCCACGATTCCGGCGTACCAGTCGGGGAAGGACTTGAGCGGGAACACCACGCCGCCGGCACCGGCAAGAATGACCCAGGCAATATTCACGATGGCGAGGGTCGCCTCCGCGCGCACCGTGCCTGCAATGAGTAGGCCTAGTGCTGTAAACGCGCCGGCACCCATGAGCATCGTGATGATGGAGCGAGAGACGGCGATAGCGTCCGGGCGCCAGCCCAGACCGTAGCCGAGCACCGCAACCAGCGTGAACTGAATCGCCACGACCACCAGCACCGCAATGCACTTGCCCATGATTAGGCCGTTACGGCCCAGGGGAGTGGTCGCAAGGAATCGCAGCACGCCGTAGCGGCGATCAAAACCTGTGGCAATGCCCTGACCGGACAGCGCCGTAGAAATCACGCAGAGCGCCAGAACGCCGGGGACCGCCGCATCCATGCGGGATACACCGACTGAGTTTGCGTACTCATCAATCAGGCCGGTGAACCGCAACGCAATGAGTGCCATGACGGGAAAAATAATGTTGAGCATCAGCTGTTCGCCGTTGCGGAGCATCGCCATCGTCTCGTAGCGGCCCTGCTCGATCACGCGCACGAGCGGGTAGTTCGCGCGCGGGGGAATGTACTCCTCATCTTCGTCAATAGAAGAGACCCTGGGGCGGGTGTCTACGGCGGGGCGGGTGTTCGCGGCGCGTTCTTCCATTCGGTTCCCTTCCGCTCGGCTCTCTTTTGCTCGGTTCTCTTCTGCAGGCATTTCTTTTACTTGGTTTTCTGCTGCCCGGTTGTTGGCCGCCCGGTTGTTGTTAGTGCGTGCGGTGTTGCTCATCGGATATCACGTCCTGAAATGTCGAGGAAGACATCCTCAAGAGTCTTCGGTTCCATGGTGAGAGAAATCGGCATGAGGTAACGCTCGGCGAGTGCCGAGGTGAACGCCGCCAGATGCTCGGGGCGTAGCGCGCCGACCAGCTCATACGCGCCGGGCACGGAGGGTGCGCCGTCACGAGCCGGGGTGTAGGGCACCTTCTCGATGAGCTCCACACCGGCACGCAGATGCGCGGGTAGCAGCTGCTCGCGGGTGGGGGTGGGTGCATCCAGTGTGTACTGCAGGCGGTTTGTGCCGTCGCTGGCGATGAGCTCGGAGACGGTACCTTCCTGAACTGTGGTGCCGTTTTCAATGATGTAGACGTAGTCGGCGAGCTTCTGCGCGTCATCAATCAGGTGCGTGGTGAGCACGATTGCGGTGCCGAGCTCACGCTGTTCACGAATGATATCGAAGACGACGTTGCGGGATTGCGGATCCAGGCCCGCGGAGGGCTCGTCGAGGAAGAGCACGTCCGGGCGGCCGATGAGGGCGGCGGCGAGGGAGACGCGCTGCTTCTGACCACCCGAGAGGCGGCGAATCGTAGTGCCGTTGAAGGCATCAATGCCGAGGCGTTCTGCGAGCTCTTCGACCGGGTACGGGTCGGTGTACATGGTCGAGATGTGCTCGAGTAGCGGAATGGGGTGCATGGCGTTGGGCAGGCCGCCGTCCTGGAGCATAATGCCGACCTTGGCGCGCAGCTCCGGGTCCGCCTGTAGCGGGTTTTCTCCGAGCAGGCGCACGGTACCGCGGGTGGGCTTAAGTAGGCCCTGGGCGCAGGCGAGAGTCGTGGTTTTGCCAGCACCATTGGCTCCGAGTAGGACGACCACCTCACCGGGGAAGACGCGCAGGTTGACCTTGTTGACGGCGCGGTAGAGCCCGCTGGCGGTGAGCCGTTCGGGGTATTTGGTGCGGAAGGCGCGTGAGGGTTTGAACTCTTTGATGAGGTCTTTAATGGTGAGCGCCGGTTCTTCGGTGACGATGCGTCGTCGTGCGGTGGGGGAGGCGCTGGGCTCCGTGTGGTGCTCAGTGTGTGCCGTTGGTACGGCGGATGCACGCCCCGGGTGGTCCTGCTGGCCCGCAGTGGTGGTCTCCATAGACAGTCACTTTCGATTTTTTCGCTGATGAGCGTGTGTACCCCTTCATCTTATGCCCTAACTCACGTTCAAGGCACGCCCGTTACGACTCAAAAGTTCACTTTAAGGTAGAAAAGTTAGCAAGTAGGGGTACCTAACTAGCCAAAGAAAAACTAATTAGGACATACTTTACTTGTGTATTCCGTGAATAAGACCCCTCAGCGCGCCTCAACGAACGAGGCGCAGACCCGAAACGGCACCCGAACCGCCGCCTCGGGCTCTACTGGTGCTTCCAGTACAAAGTCCTCCGCGGCACGCACATCCAAGCGCAAAGCCGAGGCAGAAGAACGCACCAGGGACCGCGTCCTGCGTGAAGTCCTCAATAACGGCCCCGTATCCGCAGCAACCCTCGGTGAGCTCCTCAGCCTCACCCCCGCAGCGGTACGCCGCCACCTCGACGCCCTCGAATCCAACAACATGATCGAGGTTGCGCCCATCAAAAAGCACGGCGCCGGAGCTGGCCGACCCGCCCGCCGCTACGTGATCGCCCCCCAGGGCCACGAACGCCTCGGCAACGACTACCTCATCATCGCCCGCGACGCCCTGCAAATGCTCCGCGACACGGTTGGGCAGGAAGCCCTCGAAGCTTTCGCCTCCGCCCGCGCCGCAGAAATGGAAGCCCGCTACCGACCCGTCGTAGAAGCCGCCGGTGATGACGTGGCAGCCAGAGCGCAGGCGCTCGCAGAGGCAATGAGCAAGGACGGTTTCGTGGCGACCGCTCAGGTCACCGCGCCTCCTGCAGGGCGAACCGTTCCCGAGCATTTTCTGGCAAGTATTCAGCTCTGTCAGGGTCACTGCCCGGTACGCGACCTCGCTGGAGACTTCCAAGTGTTCTGCGAGCAGGAAACCGGGATTATTTCTGACCTGCTCGGCGTTGATGTCCGTAGGCTTTCAACCATGGCTTCGGGTGCTCACGTGTGTACCACGCACGTGCCCCTGAACCGTGTCACCGCCGAGGGTGAGAAGAACGCAGAAGAATCCTAGAGAAACTTATTCCTAGAGAAACCTTCCGCGTAACGCTTACCGCAGTACCCCGCGGCGCACCCCGATGAACCCCTCAAGGGGCGCGACTCGCACGCTGAAACCCGCCCGTCCCACGCTGCGTTAAACGCCGTGGTCGAGAGCGGCATCAGCCCCTAAAACTACCGCGCCTGCAACCGGCAGGTGGCGGAGAGAAATGTAATAACCATCGAAGAAAGGCCGTAATGACTGAGAAAGTTGGGCAGAACGCCAACGACACCGTCATTTCAGAGATCCTGGAGATGAACCCCGAACTCGAGGGCATTGGCAACTACGAGTACGGTTGGGCAGACTCCGACGAAGCAGGCCAGGTAGCAAAGCGCGGCCTGGACGAGAACGTCGTGCGCGACATCTCTGCGAAGAAGAACGAACCCCAGTGGATGCTGGATATGCGTCTGAAGGCGCTGAAGTTCTTTGAGCGTAAGCCCATGCCCACCTGGGGTGCGGATCTTTCCGAAATCGACTTCGACAACATCAAGTACTTCGTGCGCTCGACCGAGGGTCAGGCGGCTTCTTGGGAGGAACTGCCCGAGGATATCCGCACCACCTACGAGCGTCTGGGTATTCCCGAGGCGGAGCGTAACTCCCTCGTCGCGGGTGTGGCTGCACAGTACGAGTCTGAGGTCGTGTACCACCAGATCCGTGAGGACCTGGAGAAGCAGGGCGTGATTTTCGTCGATACCGATACCGGTCTGCGCGAGTACCCCGAACTGTTCAAGGAATACTTCGGCTCCATCATCCCGATTGGTGACAACAAGTTCTCCGCACTGAACACCGCCGTATGGTCCGGTGGCTCCTTCGTGTACGTTCCCCCGGGAGTTCACGTGGAGATCCCGCTGCAGGCGTACTTCCGCATTAACACCGAGAACATGGGCCAGTTCGAACGCACCCTGATCATCGCTGACGAGGGCTCCTACGTTCACTACATTGAGGGCTGCACCGCCCCCATCTACAAGTCCGACTCCCTGCACTCCGCAGTGGTTGAGATTGTGCTGAAGAAGAACGCACGCGTTCGCTACACCACCATCCAGAACTGGTCGAACAACGTCTACAACCTGGTGACCAAGCGTGCGGTTGCGCACGAGGGCGCCACCATGGAATGGGTGGACGGCAACATCGGTTCGAAGGTCACCCAGAAGTACCCGGCTGTTTACATGGTCGGCGAGCACGCTAAGGGTGAGACCCTGTCCATCGCATTCGCGGGTGAGGGTCAGCACCAGGACACCGGTTCGAAGATGGTTCACATTGCACCGAACACCTCCTCGACCATTGTGTCCAAGTCCGTGGCACGTAACGGCGGCCGCAGCGCATACCGTGGCCTGGTTCAGGTGCGTGAGGGCGCTAAGCACTCTAAGTCCTCCGTGGTCTGTGACGCACTGCTGGTGGACACCATCTCCCGCTCCGACACCTACCCCTACGTGGATGTCCGCGAGGACGATGTGACCATGGGTCACGAGGCGACCGTTTCCCGCGTCTCCGAGGACCAGCTGTTCTACCTGATGCAGCGCGGCCTGAGCGAAGAAGAAGCAATGGCGATGATCGTCCGCGGCTTCGTTGAGCCTATCGCCCGCGAGCTGCCGATGGAGTACGCACTCGAACTGAACCGCCTGATCGAACTTCAGATGGAAGGATCTGTGGGCTAATGCCGACCAACGAAGAAACCCTGGGTTACCACTCCCCGATCATCCCCGGCATGGACCAGGAGGGCGAGAAGCTCGCCACCGAGTTCGCCCACGATGACACCCTGATGCGCGCCACCGAGGCACACCACCAGGGCTCCAACCCGAACAACGTCCAGAAGGTACTCGAAGCATCCCGTGCAGAGCGTAAGACCTCCTACAACGTGGAAGACTTCGCACCCCTGACCGGTCGTGAAGAGGACTGGCGCTTCACCCCGCTGAAGCGTCTGGGCGGCCTGCACCTGGAGAAGCTGACCGGCACCGCACCGGCACCGAAGATCACTGCACCCGAGCAGGTTCAGGTTGAGACTGTCTCTCGCGAGGATGCACGCATCGGCTCCGCAGGTATCCCCGAGGACCGTGTGGCAGCGAACGCGTGGTCCAGCTTCACCGAAGCAACCGTGGTGACCATCCCCGCCGAAGCTGAACTGGCTGAGCACGTGGAAATCGACATCACCGGCACTGGCAACGAGGCTGCCGCACAGCACATCGTGATTGAGGCTAAGCCCTTCTCGAAGGCTGTCGTGGTTCTGCGCCACACCGGCTCCACCGTCCTGGCACAGAACGTTGAGTTCGTGGTGAACGACGAGGCTGAGCTGAACGTTGTTTCCGTGCAGCAGTGGGCTGACGACGCGATCCACACCTCCGCACACTACGCTAAGCTGGGCCGCAATGCACGCTTCAAGCACGTTGTGGTGTCCCTCGGCGGCGACCTGGTGCGCGTGACCCCCTCCACCAAGTTCACCGCTCCCGGCGCTGAGACTGAAATGTACGGCCTGTACTTCGTAGACGCAGGTCAGCACATTGAGTCCCGCCTGTTCGTGGACCACTCCGTACCCAACTGCAAGTCCCGCGTGACCTACAAGGGCGCGCTGCAGGGTAAGGGTGCGCACTCCGTATGGGTTGGTGACGTTCTGATTGGTAAGGATGCAGAAGGCACCGACACCTACGAGCTGAACCGTAACCTGCTGTTGGAAGTTGGCCCCCGCGCCGACTCCGTGCCGAACCTGGAGATTGAGACCGGCCTGATTGAGGGCGCCGGCCACGCATCCACCACCGGCCAGCTCGATGAGCAGCACCTGTGGTACCTGCAGGCTCGCGGTATTCCGGAGGCTGAGGCACGCCGTCTGGTCGTGCGCGGCTTCCTGAACGAGATCATTCAGCAGATTCGTGTTCCCGAACTTGAAGAGCAGCTCACCGAGGCCCTTGAGGCAGAGCTCGCCCTCAGCAACAACTAAGCTTTACCAGGAGAAATCAATGTCTACTCTTGAAATCAAGGACCTTCACGTCTCGGTTATCCTCGACGACGAAACCACCAAGCCCATCCTGAAGGGCGTTAACCTGACCATCAACTCGGGCGAGATTCACGCAATCATGGGCCCGAACGGTTCCGGTAAGTCCACTCTGGCTTCCACCATTGCTGGCCACCCCAAGTACCAGGTTGATTCCGGTCAGATCCTGCTCGACGGTGAGGACATCACCGAGATGAGCGTGGACGAGCGTGCACGCGCAGGCCTGTTCCTGGCTATGCAGTACCCGGTTGAGATCCCCGGTGTGACCATGTCCAACTTCCTGCGTTCCGCTAAGACCGCTGTGGACGGCAAGGCTCCCTCCCTGCGTACCTGGACTAAGGACGTTAAGGAAGCCATGAAGAACCTGGAGATTGACCCCGCGTTCATCGCACGTAACGTGAACGAGGGCTTCTCCGGTGGTGAGAAGAAGCGCCACGAGATCCTTCAGCTGGAGCTGCTCAAGCCCAAGTTCGGCATCCTGGACGAGACCGACTCCGGTCTGGACGTTGACGCACTGAAGATCGTGTCTGAGGGCGTTAACCGTGCGCACGACGAGAACGACATGGGCGTCATGCTGATTACCCACTACACCCGCATCCTGCGCTACATCAAGCCGCAGTTCGTGCACGTGTTCGTGGACGGCAAGATGGTTGACCAGGGCGGCCCCGAGCTGGCTGACCGCCTGGAAGAAGAGGGCTACGTAGCTTACGTAGGTAAGAAGTAAGCTTCTTCCCTGACCGGATTCTGACAGAAAGATAGAACTATGACTGAGACTGTGCAGGGTCGTGTTCCTCAGGAAGAGATTGAGGAAGCCCTCAAGGAGGTCATTGACCCGGAGCTCGGCGTCAATATTGTTGACCTCGGTCTGCTCTACGGTCTGCGCTGGGATGAGGATGGAACCCTCATTCTGGACCTGACTCTGACCACTGCGGCGTGCCCGCTGCAGGAGGTTATTGAGGAGCAGGTTCAGAGCAACCTGGATAACCTGGTTGATTCTTGGCGTGTGAACTGGGTTTGGATGCCGCCGTGGGGCCCGGAGCGTATTACTGAGGACGGCCGCGATATGATGCGCGCGCTGGGCTTCAACATCTAAGCTCCTGACTCGCAGATAAGGTACCCGCCCGGTGCCGAAGGTGTATGCCTTCGGCACCGGGCGGGTATTTTTGTGTCTTCTGGGTTTTGCGCCTACCTAGTCGTTCAGGTGCAGCAGCTTCAGCGAGTGCTCATACTTGATCATGAGGCAGGTACGAGTCGGTTCCTCCAGAAGTGCCAAACGCTGCGGGTCAGTATTATCCGCAATATCGGCAAGCTTCACCAGACGAGCCAAATCATTCACACGCACCCGGCTCAGATACGACTCACGCGACTCACCCGGGCGGCGGGTCAAGGCCTCAATCGCATCCACAATACGCGCCGAGAAGTGACGAGCCAGATATGCGAGGGAAACGCCGGTATCCTCCACCGTGTCATGCAGCAGCGCCACGATCTGCGCTTCAGCCTTCAGCTCCTCCAAAGAAATATCAGGGTGAGTCGCGGCAGCCAACTCACACGCAAGCTTACGTACCCCAAGAGCCACACGGCGAGGGTGGGAGATGTAGGGCCAGCCGTTACGGTCAGTCTGCCCCTCATGCGCCTTATCAGCGATGCTGTCTGCCAGGCGAACCATCTCTTTGTAGTAGTTATTCGACATGAGAACCTCCGTTGGTTTGAACTCCTGCGAGTTGATGGTCTCAGCGACGTTTTCCGCACCAACGCGGCACGGGTGGTAGCTGGTACCAACACTCTACGCCAGCTGTGGGGCTGCGGTGGCGGAACTCGCCCGAAACACCCTTAATACGTCAAATATGACGCGCCGAAGAAGAAAATAGGGTGCTTTATGTCTGCAAATCATAAACTTGGTGCCTGTTCTACCAGAGTTCTGCAGCGGATACCGACCCGCAGGAGGCGCCCCGCACCACCGCGAAAGTGTCTGCCGCACCCTTTGGCGCCGCCCGGTGTAACTCGCCCAAAATCTCATATGGTGGCAAAAAAATTTCTAACTTTTTCTGGCGAAAACAGGTGCTCAAACCGCCCAACACAAAGGCAGTTTAAGCGTGTTTAGCACACACCGATACACACTCATCAAACGAAAAAATTACACGCCCTCCGTGCCCTGCTAAAACATCCAAAAACCCGGATTTTTGTGCGAAAATACGCGATAAACTGGGGGCAACCAAACATCGGAGAACACCATGGCAGAGCTCTACGAGCGCTTCGTCGCTTTGTATCCCTACCCACACGAGCGAATCCGCCACGGCGCCCCACGAGCCGAACTTAACCGGCGATACCTCGAACACCTCTACGAGGGCAAGAACCGGGGAACAACCCCCATCGTGGTTGCCCTCGACCCGACCCTGCTCGGAACCATTGAGAATAACGTCTCCCTACGTACCTCAACCCCAGTACAGGACATCACCGCCGACACCGTCAAGCGGTACGCACACGAGCTCATCACCGACCAGCATCGTTACCTGGATCAAGTCGGTGTAGAAGTCGCCGCGCACGAGGCGTTCCGGCACCTGAACGAGAGCACCTACCTGCAGACCTACCGCCGCCTCATGGAGAACGGCGAACTCGGCGAAGACGATATTGGCACGCCCCTGAAAGCGGAGTACCCCTTCGAACTGACCGCCGGCATCATCAATGAGAAGGTTAAGGCCACCGACATTGACAGCGCCGCGGAACTGCTCATCATGGACCTGCCGCTGCGGAACGCATCCGGGGTGTTCGCCTACCTGCCCTTTGGCGGGTGGGATTCCAGTCCCAGCCCCGAGGCGATGCTGTCCATTGCCCGCTACTGGTTTGAACGCGACGACGCCTACCCGGCTGTTATCGCCTCAGACTTTATCGAGTTCTACACGCCGGTGCCGGTCACAACCCGCCGCGACGCCGAAATCCTGGCGGTCGAGCACACGATGGTTTCCTCGGCGATGCCGGTGCGTGTCTACCGCGGCTTCGACAAGCTCGTGGAGGCGCTCTACGGTCAGCACGACTGGTACCTGTGGTGGGAGCAGCTCCCGGCGGTGCTCCTCATTGAAACGCCCTAAACCAGCCTAGCTAGGCGAGTTAAAGCGAAGGGGCGGGATGAACCTACACGGTTCACCCCGCCCCTCTCGCGTATCTGCGCTAGTTCAGCTCGTCCACGTGCCGCGCCCGCAAAGCACGAGCGGTCGCCGTCGCGTAATCAACCGCCTGCACCACCCACGGAATCAGCAGCCGCCAATACATGCGCTTGGGCAGGTTACGCGCCACCGCCGCCCTGCGCAACGCACCCCAACGGTCCATGAGCGCCGGAATTGACCGGATCATCAACGCAATCAGCAGACCCAGACGCTCTGGGGAAAGACCAACGAAACGTAGCGGCGAACACAGCCTCACAAAGCCGTCAATCAGAACCGGCAGGGGAGTGCTCACCAGCAGAGCGCGGGACGCATAAAAAGCCGTCAGCATAGTCGCGATAGCATCCGCGCCGGAGGCGTACTGACCCGTAAACACGTAATAGCCGACCATAATCAGTAGCAGCAGAGACAGCGTGCGAACCACCAGCCACAGCTGGGAGGCAGGCACACCAGCCCACAACGCGCAGAACGTGGAGGCAACCAAAGCCACCAGCGCCACCTGCCAGCTGGTCACCGCCAACAGCAGAAACAACCCAAAGAAGAGCGTGCCCTTGAACCACAGCGGCGCCCGATGCACCGGCGTGTTCAACGGCTGGTAGAAACCCACCAGCAGAGTACCGGGGATGAAATCCGAGCCCTGGCCGGCGGGGCGAGGATTCACGCGCGGCGTGTTAGCGCCCATGCGCGCCTCCTGCAGTGTCCGTGCTGTCGCCTGCATCTTCGATATCGGCGCCTTCATTCGGGAACCCCTCGGCACACCACGTGCGGTACTGCTGAACCAGCTGCGCCGCATCCCCCTGGGCGAGCAAACGACCGTCATGAATAATCACGGCTTCATCGCAGGACGCCGCCAAATCCAGGTCGTGCGTGCTGAGCACCAGCATCTGATCCAGCGACTCCAAATGCTTGAGTAGCCGCGCGCGATTACGCAAATCCAGCAGGGTGGTCGGCTCATCGAGCAGAAGAATCTGCGGGCGCGCCGCCAGCACGCTGGTGAGAGCAACCAGCTGCTTTTCGCCTCCTGAGAGGGTGAAAACGCTCTGGTCCTCCAGGCGTTCGAGGCCGCGCTCGCGGAGCAGTTCACGAATCCGTTCGCGGCGCTGCTCACCGCTGAGGGCATTACCTTCAACGGCTGCGGCACGGCGCAGGCTCAGGTCAATATCTTCGGCAACGGTGGGCATAATCAGCTGCGCCTCCGGCTGGGCGAAGAGCATGCCCACGCCCTCAAAAGCACCCGGGGAATTACCGCGAGCACCCGTCGAGCCGCGGCTCGGTGTCTCCAGAGTGTCGACACCGTTCACTCGCACAATACCTTCATCCGGGTGGGTGAGCCCGTTAAAAAGCCCTAGCAGGGTCGACTTGCCGCTACCGTTCAGGCCCAGCACCGCGGTGCGCTTCGCCGTGAACCGCAGGCTTACATCCTTGAGGATACGGCGATGCCCGCCTTCGGGCAGCTCGGTGAAAACACTCACCGATTCAAGCTCAAGGGCGGGCATGCTGGTAGAGGCGCTCACCGCCTGCTCGCCTTGCACCTGCTGCGGTGCAGGCTGGCGCGTGGAGCGGCGAAAAAACATAGCTATCCTCTCGTGTGGCACATTGTGTGCTTTTAACGCTGGGCAGAAGCCAGGGACGGGAAGGCGCGGCGTACCGACAAACCAACCAGAACCGCGATCGTGGACTTCACCAGATCCCAGGGAACGAATACCATTGCCGCGCTGAACGCGGCGTCAAAAGTCATGTGGGCGTTCACCATCATACCGGCGATACCGCAGGCGGTCAGAACCACAAAACCGCAGAAGTTCGCGACCAGAGCCATAAGGAAGGTCGCGCCAACCGAACGGGTGTTGCGGGTGAGCAGGTATGCGAGGGTACCGGCAATAGCGGCGAAGGGCAGGAAGCCGAGCAGGTAGCCGGCACTCGGGGAGGCGAGCGTACCCAAACCGGCGCCGCCCTTAGCGAAGATGGGCAGGCCAGCGAAACCAACCAGCAGGTACAGCGCCACGGAGGCGGTGGCACGCTTGCCGCCGAGCACCTGTGCGGTGATGTAAATGCCGAGGGTCTGGAAGGTGAAGGGAACCGCAACGCCGCCCAAGCTGACGGCGGGCATGATGGCGAGCGCGGCGATGAAGCCCGCGAACACTGCGATGAGGGAGAGATCGGTGGCGAGGGAGGTCTTTGCCGCTACGTTACGGCGCGGTGCCTGAGTTGCCTGGGGTTCCTGGGCTGATTCGCGCACGGAATCGGTCATTGGGGTGGTACTCCTTTGATACGTATTGCTCTGCAGATTTTTCTACAGAGTTGAGGGTGGCGGTGGTTGACTGCTTGTCACAACCCAATTTTTGAACAATGTTCTACGAATAGTGTTCGGTATGTATCGTACACCGCACACCATGAAAACAAAAGGTGCCCCACATGCGCACTCGGCACACCTGCACTAAAATTGATGAGGTGCTCTGCGCGCTCGCCGCTTCTAACTCGGCGAATCCCGCCCACCAAGCACTATCAACCCACACACCAGACCGCCATCCGGAAAGGCACCCATGATTGCTGTACAGAACCTCGAATTGCGTGCAGGCGCGCGCCTGCTCATGGAAGAGGTCACCTTCCGCATCGATAAGGGCGATAAGATTGGTCTGGTGGGCCGCAACGGTGCCGGTAAGACCACTATGACTAAGGTGCTTGCCGGTCTGACCCTGCCCGCTGACGGTACGGTGACCCGCAGCGGCACTATCGGCTACCTTCCGCAGGACCCGAAGGTGGATGACATGAGCCAGCTGGCGCGTGACCGTATCCTCTCGGCGCGTGGCCTGGACGGTGTGGCGCGCAAGATGCGTCAGGCGCAGAACGATATGGCTAGTGAGGACCCGGCGGTGCGCGCTAAGGGTATGCGCCGCTACGACCGTCTTGAGGCTGAGTTTATTGCCGGTGGCGGCTACGCGGCTGAGTCGGAGGCGGCGGTCATCACCTCCAACCTGGACTTGCCGGAGCGTGTGCTCGCCCAGCCGCTGTCTACTCTGTCGGGTGGTCAGCGTCGCCGTGTGGAGCTGGCGCGTATTCTCTTCTCCAATGCAGACACCATGCTGCTGGATGAGCCGACCAACCACCTGGATGCCGACTCGATTCTGTGGCTGCGCGACTTCTTGAAGAACTTCTCGGGCGGCCTGATGGTTATTAGCCACGACGTTGAGCTGATGGAGCTGGTCGTCAACCGCGTCTTCTACCTGGACGCGAACCGCTGCGTGATTGACCAGTACAACATGGGCTGGAAGAACTACCTGACTCAGCGTGAGCAGGATGAGCACCGCCGCAAGCGTGAGCGTGCGAATGCGCAGAAGAAGGCGAATGCTCTGATGGAGCAGGCGAATAAGATGCGCGCGAAGGCGACGAAGGCTGTTGCTGCTCAGCAGATGATTAAGCGTGCTGAGAAGCTTCTGCGCGGCCTGGAGGATGAGCGTCAGAGCGATAAGGTTGCGGCGATTCGCTTCCCGGATCCGGCGCCGTGCGGTAAGACTCCGCTCTCTGCCCAGGGCCTGTCGAAGTCCTATGGCTCTCTGGAGATTTTCACGGACGTTGACTTGGCGATTGACCGCGGTTCGCGCGTGGTGGTGCTGGGTCTGAACGGTGCCGGTAAGACCACTCTGCTGCGCATGCTGGCTGGTTCCACCGAGCCTGATACGGGTGAGGTCGTGTACGGTCACGGCGCGAAGCTGGGCTATTTTGCGCAGGAACACGAAATTCTTGATGGTGACCGCACTGTCTTTGAGAACATGAAGTCTGCTGCGCCGGATCTGGATGACACCCGCGTGCGCACGATTCTAGGTTCGTTCCTGTTCTCCGGTGATGACGTGGATAAGCCCGCCGGCGTGCTTTCCGGTGGTGAGAAGACCCGCCTGTCCCTGGCGACCCTGGTGGCATCGAGTGCGAACGTGCTGCTGCTCGATGAGCCGACCAACAACCTGGACCCCGCCTCGCGTGAGGAGATTCTGAACGCGTTGAAGGCGTACCAGGGTGCTATCGTGATGGTTTCTCACGATGAGGGCGCTGTGGAGGCGCTGGATCCTGAGCGCGTGCTGCTTCTACCGGATGCGGTGGAGGACCTATGGTCGAAGGATTACCAGGATTTGATTTCGCTGGCGTAAAGCATTATCCGCTGACATAAAAGTACGGGGGAGGCTCCGGTACCGTGTGGTACCGGGGCCTCTTGTGTATTGCGCGTTGTTTTATTGTCTGGGGTGTATTGTTTGTGGCGTATTGTCCAGGGCGTATTTTTGTGTTCTGAAAATGTGTTGCGGAGATATTGCCGGTATTTTTTCTCGTGAATAGTGCGGAAAAATGTGACCTGACCCGTGGGGTTGTATTGTTTTCTGAGCGTGTGTGCTGTTATTGCGTTCCTGTGCATGGGAACTGTGGGTTCTGACACACGAAACTTGCGGCGTATTTGACGGGAAATAATGTTGTCTTGTGGGTTTTTCTGAGGTAAAGAAAAGCTCTCAGGCGATATTTCAGGGGGTCTGTGTGGGATTTTCGAATTTTTCATGTGTCTCTACATACATTGTGGGAAAAATGGTAGAAACACAACATGCGTGGGGCGTAGACTTATAACTGTTCCCGCCATTGCGAGGACGCAAATGCGAAACATTAGGGCTCACTACCGATGGTGAGCTAACGCGGGGGAGAAGAGATTCCCGCCCGCTCACGAAGGAGAACTGCCAATGCACAACACTGAGTTCGAGAAGTACCCCACCTCCGGTGAAGAGAACGTTGAGGTTGACGTCTTCTGGCCCATCCAGGACGCTTAATCTCTCACCCCGATAGGTCGGGATAAGGATTAGAAAAGCGCCCCGTCGCTTCCGTAGGGAAGTGACGGGGCGCTTCGCTGTCCTCAGTAGAATTTAGTTATGCGGCACGTTATGCGGCGTGAATACCCAGTCCGAACATTTGCAGAGGGTATTCGGTAAAGCCCATCATGGCTGCCGCATACCAGGCGACGTACCCGGTCAGTGCTAGAACAAGTGCCTTCTCGCGTACGCTGCCAGCATCACCCAGGATCGGCAGTGCCATGTAGCCGCTCTTTTTCCATAGGGGGGATGCCACCAGGGGTTTGATAACAATGGGGTAGAGGGGCAGCAGTCCGCGGGTTGTCAGCAGGTCGCCAATCAGGTGAATGGTCGCGCCGACCGAAATAGCCCAGGGGAGCAGCGCCAGTGAATCAGTCGTGTAGGCGGCGTACCCGAGGGCGACGGCACCAATCCATCCACCCGGTGCGCCGAGCACGCGCAATGCCAGACCGCCCGAGAATGCGGCAAGAAGCAGTGAGGCCCAGGGGATTCCGTTGTAGCTCAGGTTGGCGCTGAAATAGGCAATTGCCCAGAAAGCTACCAGGCCCAAAATGGAGTGCGTTCCCTTGCGGTGCCCGCCGCTGACCGCCCCGACAATGCGTGCTACCCAGCGTGAAATGGGCGGGATGGAGTTGGCGATACTGCCGTTGTGGTGGTCAATATCCGGTAGCATACCCGCACCGGCACACGCCAGGGTGGTCACGATGAGGGTGGGGGTGTCTGGAACCTGCACCACTCCCGTCTCGACGAGCACTAGCCAGCCAGCTGCGGCGCTGACAGTATGCGAATAGCCCATCATGGGGAGGTGCCTCCTTGAGGTACGGGGTTGGGGTGCCTGAACTTTATTAGAACAAATATAGCATATATCGAAATTACTTTCGATAGGCTGGGTTATCCCTCAAGCGGCACCACCTCAAGCGGCGTCACCTCTCAAGCGGCGTCACCTCTCAAGTGGCACTACCCCTCAAAGGGCAGAGTCTGCTTCCAGAACTCGCGCTCGCGCAGGTAGTTCTCCAGCCAGCCCACGTGCTCGGAGCACGCCAACCAAATCTTGCGGCGCTCGGGGGTGTGCACCTTCGGGTTGTTCCAGAGCAGCTGAAATTCCGCCGCCTGCTGGCAGCCCTTGCGGGAGCACTTGGCGTACTCGGGTTGTGCATCCTGAGAAAGTGAACCGAGCAGATCCATGTCTTCTTATCCTTACTATTGCGCCTCGACGTGCGGTGTTATTCCGTGCCCGCGCGACCGGGCAGAAAAGGGGTGCGGGCTGTTCCGCTTCAGCTAGTGTACGCGCCCGATGAGGCTTGTAAAAGAAGGGGAGCAGGTGTTCAGTGTTCAAGAGTGGAGTGTAGCCTGCGGCACCTTTGCGCTAAAACGCGGTAAAATAGGGTTTGTCTGTCCATCCGTCCACACCCCAACCGCGTAGCCGCTGCATCGGCTCTGATCGTGAGGGGTCGACTCATCAAGGAAGCTCATGAGCGAGAACACTCCCAAGACCGTGCTGGTCACCGGCGGCAACCGAGGCATCGGCTACGAAATTGCCAAGGAATTCCAGGCAGCAGGACACAATGTCTGCATCACCTACCGCAGCGGTGAAGCCCCCGAAGAATTTTTCGCCGTCAAGGCAGATGTACGCGATGCCGACAGCATTAACGAAGCATTCAAGGCAATTGAAGCAGAGTTCGGCCCCGTGGAGGTGCTGGTCGCCAATGCAGGTATCACCCGCGACATGCTGCTGATGCGCATGAAGGAATCCGACTTCACCGACGTGGTCGACACCAACCTCACCGGTTCTTTCCGTGTGGTTCAGCGCGCCATCAAGGGCATGCTGAAGCTCAAGCGCGGCCGCATCATCCTGGTTTCCTCCGTGGTGGGTCTGTACGGTTCCCCCGGCCAGGTCAACTACTCCGCATCTAAGGCTGCACTGGTCGGTATGGCACGCTCCATCACCCGTGAGCTGGGCGGCCGTAACATCACCGCTAACGTGGTGGCACCGGGCTTCATTAACACCGCAATGACCGAGGTTCTGCCCGAGGAAACCAAGAAGAACTACCTGGCGTCCATCCCCGCTGGTCGTTTCGCGGAGGCGGAAGAGGTCGCTCGCGTGATTCGCTGGCTCGCATCCGATGAGGCTAGCTACATTTCTGGCGCTGTCATCCCCGTTGATGGCGGCCTGGGCATGGGTCACTAACCCCACCCCCGTACGGACTGCACGAAGCGCTCGAACGTGGGCGCACCCTTTCTAGACTTTAAGGACAAAAAACTATGGCACAGCTGACCGGCAAGACCATTATCATTACCGGCTCCTCCCGCGGCGTTGGCGCAGACACCGCACAGATTCTCGCCGCTGAGGGCGCGAACATTGTGGTGAACTACCGCTCCAAGGCACCGCGCGCGAACAAGATTGTCAAGGCTATTGAAGAGGCTGGCGGCAAGGCAATCGCAGTGCAGGCTGACGTGACCAACAATGAGGACCTGCAGAACCTCGTCAACACCGCCGTGGAGACCTTCGGCTCCCTGGACTACCTGATCCTGAACGCTTCGGGCGGCATGGAAACCGGCATGGGCGAAGACTACGCAATGCGCCTGAACCGTGACGCACAGCTGAACCTGGCACGCCTGGCTGCAGAGAAGATGCCCGAAGGCGCACGCATCGTGTTCGTGACCAGCCACCAGGCGCACTTCATCCGCGAGGTTGAGACCATGGACGAGTACAAGCCCGTCGCAGAGTCCAAGCGCGCAGGCGAAGACGCACTGATCGCCGAGATCCCCGCACTTTCCGAGAAGGGTATCTCCCTGGTCGTCGTGTCCGC
Organism: Rothia sp. HMSC065B04; assembly: GCF_001812285.1. Taxonomy (NCBI): domain Bacteria; kingdom Bacillati; phylum Actinomycetota; class Actinomycetes; order Micrococcales; family Micrococcaceae; genus Rothia; species Rothia sp. HMSC065B04. The sequence goes on along the minus strand of NZ_KV808408.1, from coordinate 484,439 downwards.
TGACATGATTGAAGGCACCGTCACCGCAACCCTGCTGAACCGCCTGCACCCCGGCGCTATTGAGCAGCGCCGCGAGACCGCCGGCAAGCTCTACACCGTCAACGAGTTCGCGCAGGAAATCGCGAAGATGGTCACCGCAGACGTTGAGACCGGCCACGTTGAGCTGGTCGGCGGCGCACGCGGCTTCATCGACTAATAACTTCAGCCGCTATAGGTGTCGTCGCGGATGCGCCCGCCCCTCTGACAAGATGCATCTGACAAGGTACATTTGATGAGGCGCGCCGCCCCTGACGCGGCGGCACCTATAGCCCCTAAGGCTCCTATAGCTTCTAAGATTTTGCGCGAGGAACCCAATGTGGGGTGCCCGCGCACTATGCGCCAACCGCTCCGATAACCCGGCACGGGTTGCGGGGTGGGGCGCATCCCATCCATCTAACTCACTGGAAGAAGAACCATGAGCACCGTACTCAACCTTCAGAATGTCTCCGTGATTCGCGGCGGCCGCCCCATCCTTAACAACGTTTCGTGGACTGTGAACGAAGGTGAACGCTGGGTTGTTCTGGGCCCCAACGGCGCCGGTAAGTCCACTCTGCTTTCGATTGCGGCAGCCCGCCTGCACCCGACCAGCGGCGAGGTTGAAATCCTTGACGAGACCCTCGGCGCTGTTGACGTATTCGACCTGCGCCCGCGCATTGGTCTGTCCTCCGGTGCTTCGGCTACCCAGATTCCCGCCAACGAGAAGGTTTCCGACGTTGTCGTGACCGCAGCGTACGCTGTGTCCGGCCGCTGGAAGGAAGAATACGACGTCATGGACGACGAGCGTGCAACCGAGCTGCTGGCTGAGTGGGGTGTCGACACCCTCGCTGACCGCACCTTCGGCTCCCTCTCCGACGGCGAACGCAAGCGTGCGCTGATTGCCCGTGCCCTCATGACCGACCCGGAAATGCTGCTGCTGGACGAGCCCGGCGCAGGTATGGACATCTCCGGCCGTGAGGACCTGGTCGAGCGTCTGACCGCACTTGCCGCTGACCCCTACGCACCGGCTACCGTGCTCATCACCCACCACCTTGAGGAAATCCCGGCGGGCTTCACCCACGCCCTGCTGATCCGTGACGGCGGCGTGGTTGCTGCCGGCCCGATCCTGTCCACCATTACCGAGGCGAACCTCGCAGCAACCTACGACATGGACCTAGCTCTGACCGTCACCTCTGCGGGTCGTTACTCCGCGTTCAAGCGCGCATGAGCCGTGCCCCGAAGCAGCTGAGCGCCGAACAGATCGCTGAGCGTGCCGAGCGTGTCTACGCCATCGAGTCGGTCACGGCTCTGGCGCAGGCACCCGAGCAGGCTTTGCGCTACTACACGCAGCTGACCGATGTGAAGCTCCGTAGCGCCATGGAGCCGCAGTGGGGTATTTACATTGCGGAGTCCTCGAAGGTGATTCGTCGTGCGCTCGCTGCCGGTCATCAGCCCGTTTCTTTCCTGATGAGTGAGAAGTGGGCTGATGATTTGGTGGATGTTCTGCGCGCCCATCCTGACACTCCCGCGTATGTGGGCAGTGAGGAGCAGCTGGAGCAGGTGACTGGTTTTCATCTGCATCGTGGCGCGTTGGCGGCGATGGCTCGTCCGGAGCCGCAGCCTCTGGAGCAGCTGTTGCAGGATGCCTCTCGCGTGGCGATTTTGGAAGATATTGTGGACCACACGAATGTGGGAGCTATTTTCCGTTCGGCTGCCGCGCTGAACGTGGATGCTGTGCTGGTGACTCCGCGGTGCGCTGATCCGCTGTACCGCCGCTCGATTCGAGTGTCGATGGGTACTGTTTTTCAGGTGCCGTGGGCTCGCCTGGAGTCGTGGCCTGCTGACCTGCAGACCCTGCACGAGCTGGGCTTTAAGAGCGCGGCGTTGGCTTTGGAGGAGGATTCGCTGACCCTGGAGGAGCTTTCTGCCCGCCGGGATGAGAAGCTGGCGCTGATCCTGGGCACGGAGGGGCACGGACTGTCGCCCCGTACCCTCGCGGCGTGTGACGATACGGTGATGATTCCGATGTCGCACGGTGTGGATTCTTTGAACGTTGCGGCGGCGAGCGCTGTGGCGTTCTGGGAGACCCGCCCGCGTTCATAACCTGAGTTCTCACCTGATTCTTAACCCGCGTGAGTGCCTTCTTCGGGTGCCTTGCGGTGTGTGGGTTAGTGCCTGTGAGGGAACGTACTGGGATTTAATCCGTGAAGGTGGTACCCTTAATGGGTTGTGCACGCCCTATGCGGGCACAATGGTGATGCGCTCTGAGATTTTCTCGATAGCTGCACATCGAAAAACCTACTCCATCTATATAAGGGCTACTGGCAAAATCCAGTAGCAGAAGAAGGTAATCAATGAAGGCAGAAATCCACCCGGACTACAACCTGGTTCTGTTCCGCGACCTCGCATCCGGCAAGGTCTTCCTGACCCGTTCCACCATGACCTCGGACAAGACCGAGAAGTGGGAAGACGGCAACGAGTACCCGATCGTCGAGGTTGAAATCTCGTCCGAGTCGCACCCGTTCTACACCGGTAAGCAGCGCATCATGGACTCCGCAGGTCGCGTCGAGCGCTTCAACGCACGCTTCGGCAACTTCGGCAAGAAGTAAATCTTCTTTCCCACTTTTGCTTTTTAGCGAAATCAATGCCCCGTTCTCCTTGGTTTTCAGGGAGGCGGGGCATTGCGCGTTCTATGCGGGTACCAGAATGGTTCGCCCAAACGTGAGGAAAGTTGTAATGTAAAACCTTTCGTTCACCGGTGCGTAGACCCGCTGACGGCGTTACAATGGGAAAGTATTTTGCGAGCTGTGCATTTTCTGTGCCCTCCAGCACCGCCCCATATCGGCGGGTATTCTCCGGCTCTCTGTATTCTAGAGACTTCGCTGGATGCGCCGCGCACCTCGCGTATCACCACCTCAAACAAAGGACAACTTAATGAGCGACGCTCACTCTGAACCGTCGCAGAAGAAGAAATGGGTCAAGCGTATTCTGCTGATCCTGCTGATTCTTCTGCTGGTTATTACCCTCGGTATTGGTTTCTTTATTTGGCGTGCTGGCCACACCTGGGATAGCAAGACCGAGAAGTTCGATTCCATCACTAAGGTGGACGAAGACCTCAGCAAAATTAAGGAGCAGCTTGGCGAGGCTAAGAAGCTCAACGTGACGGAGCTGAAGGCTCCGACCGTCACCAACTCGGATACCGGCAAGAACGGCACCACCGATGCTGCTGCGGCTCTTGCAGCTAACGCCAGCGAACACGATGCAGATGGCGACGGTATCTTGGACAACGGATACAATTACGGCGTTATTAAGGGACCCGGCAAAAACATTCTGTTGCTCGGTAGCGATACCCGTACTGGTGCTGATGCAGCTCTGGTGAGCGGTTCCCGTGCGGACACCATCATGCTGATGCACATCCCGGCTGACGGCAAGGGTGTGTACATCATCTCGATTATGCGTGACACCTGGGTTGATATTCCCGGTTACGGTACGGCTAAGGTGAACGCGGCGCTGAACTACGGCGGTGTTTCCCTACAGGTTGCTACCATCGAGAACTTGGTGGGCGTCAAGATCGACCACGTAGCTGAGATTGAGTTTGAAGGCTTCAAGTCTCTCGTGAATGCCATTGGCGGTGTGGATGTTCAGGTTCCCTTCGCATTCACCAGTAATGTCTGGACCTTTACCCCGGGTCTGATGCACCTCAACGGCAGTGGCGCTCTGAGCTTTGTTCGTGAGCGTTACTCGTTCGCTGATGGCGACTACCAGCGTGTGCGTAACCAGCGTGCATTCCTGCGCGGCCTGTACAACACGATGAAGGCTAAGGGTGCGTTGAGCAACGTGGCATCTTTCCAGTCTTCTATCGAGTCTCTGACCGACTATATGCGCGTGGACCAGGGTCTGAATGCAGCGCAGATTGCTCAGATTGCGGCTCCGGTGCTGACTAGCGGTGATACCACGATGCGTATGACCACTCTTCCGAACGCAGGTCCGGGTTGGTCCTATGATGGTCAGTCAATCATTTTTGTAGATCAGGCTGCAAATGCGCAGCTGGCACATGCTTTGCAGAATGATACGATGGATCAGTTCATGGCGACTTACGGCCAGGACTAAGATCCGACTCCTTGAGGGGGTGAAAGCTGATGAGGCTTTCACCCCCTCAAGTTTTAACCTCAGGTTCTAACGAGGCTTTTCTGCATTCTCGCGGGGCTTCGGGGGCAGCGTACAGGGCATACGAAAGGGGCGGCTACCTCACCGTGATAGTGGGGTAGCCGCCCCTTTTGTATCGTTGCGTTGTATCTTTACGCCCTGTAGCAGAGGAATTTATGCCTTCGAGTCTTCTTCAGCCTCGTCGGTCTCTTCATATTCTTCCTCGTACTCGTCGTAGTCCCCGTAGCCTTCGTGGTAGGGCTGACGGCCAAAGTAGAAAGCGACTGCCGCAACAGCGCCACCTAGGATAGCGATGAGGATGCCAAGCATCGGGGTCCACAGCATTGAAATCAGGCCGGCGACCAGAACGGCGAGGCCTGCACCCTTGATCAGGTTCAGCAGACGGTCACGCTCGTTCGGCTCGTAGTATTCTTCTTCCTCAATGCTGTACTCGATGACGGGCTTCTCTGCGGCGAGTTCGCTACGAGCCGGCTCGGGTGCGGAGGAGCCGCCGGTCAGGGAGCTCATGAAACCGCGACGCCTCTTCGGTGCCTGCTGTGCGGAGGACTCCAGGTAGTGACGCTCACCTTCGGTGGGCACGAATGCGGCGGGCACATCGTACTCTTCACCAACGGGTAGCAGAGCCGGAACGTTGTTGGGCAGGGTCTCGTACCATTCCTGCGGAATATCGGCGGGGCGTGCAGCCTGAACGGTCAGGGACAGCTCGAGGGTGTTACCGCGGATAGTGCCCCACGCGCTGGTGAGGCGGTCGTTCTCAAAAGCGTAACGGATGACGGGCGTCAGCTGCTCAGACATCTGGGTGCTCAGGCGGCCCACGAGCTTGCGGTCGTGGCGCACCTCAACACTGTCAACGAAACGGCCGTCGGAGGTCTTGAGCTGGTTCGCTTCCAGGGTCAGAATCACGCGACCTTCACCGCTGGGCGGCAGGATGCTGTGCAGGTATTCGGAGTGTTCCTTCTCATCAAGCACCTTCATCGACGGGCCCTGGGGTAGCAGGGTCGCGCGGGTCGGTGCGTCGTTGAGGGGGAAGAGAGAGCCGGGTGCGGACAGGGAGAGCACACCGGTGCTCTTCACGTGCATGCCGCCGCCTTCAGCACGCACGGCAACGGCGGAAAGCTGCAGGTGCGCAATGGGTTCGTAACCGGAGGCGACCACGCGGGTAATGGAATCCCAGTACGCGGCGGAGTCTGCCGGGCTCATGCGGCCTACCTTGAATTCGTCAATGTAGACAGCGATGCTATTAGGTTCGTAAGGGTTATCCGGTTCGGGAACGAGGCGCGCTTCACCGTACCAGATACGTTCACGGTCGATGTGCAGTTCCTCAAAGATTTGGAGGGTTTCTGCTTCGTAGTAATCATCGGTGACAATGTCAACGCTACCGCGGTCACCGAGTGCGTAATCGACCACTGAAAACTCCTTCTGATGTGTCTAAGCGAGCGGATACCTAGTCTATTCTCTCATGCTTTCAGTGTGGACAGCTCACAAAAACGGGTGACATTTATCTGTCTTTTAGCACCGGGTGCATATAGTTTTGTGCCCTGGTGAAACTGCCCCGGTAATAAGCGGGCATGTCAGCGTCTGAACGACTGTATGAGGGAAATATTTAGACGGCATACCGCCGCTATGAATTCTATAGATGAGCCAGAAAAAGACCACCGCCCGGCGCGTCCCGGTGCGTTACCGGGAGCGTGCCGAACGGCAGTCTCTCAAAGAGGCTAGAGAACCTAGCGGGGGAGAGCGGAACCTAGCCTAGATACCGGCTCACACCCCGCCACAAGCCCTCAAACCATGCAGCTTAGTCCTGCAGGGAGGCGTTGAACTTCTGAGCCACAATCGAACGGTGGCCGTGATCCTGAGCCTCCAGAACCAGACGACGCAGAGCCGAAGGAGCCTCGGGGTTCGCCTCCAGCCAACGCTGAGCCAACGCAACGGAGGGGTTACCCTCAACACCCAGACCCTCGGTGGAGCCGGTGTTGTACGGAGCCTTCGGGTACAGGCCACGCACAATGCGGGTTGCCATACCAATCGAACGGGACGCCCAAATGGGCAGCAGGGCCTCAAAGTAGGAGTCGTAGTAGGACTCACGCAGCTCAACCGGACCGCGAGCAAAACCGTTAATGGTCGAAGCCAGAGCGTCGTTCGACAGCGACTCGTCTTCCATGATGGTCTTGTACGCGGCAGCCTTACGCTCAGCAGAGGGCAGGGCAGCAATCGCGTACGCGTAACCATTCGAAGAAATCGAGGAGGGGCTGTACTTCGCCGCACGGTCCAGATCCTCAACGGTCACCAGGTCGCGGCTTGCGAGCGCACCCAGTGCACTCCAACCCAGGTTCTGGTCGTAAGGAATGCCGGTTGCGTCAGCAATATCGCCGGTGGTGTCTTCGAAAGCACCGCGAGCAATATCGCGGCAGAGCTCTTCACCCTTGGTCGCGTTGGTGGAGACCGAAATCAGGGCGCGCAGCAGAATCAGCTGCTCGTCGGAGCCGGGCTTAGCCTGTGCCAGTGCGGCTGCGAATGCGTCGTAGAGAGCGTCGTAGAGGCGCTCGCGGCCGGTGGGTGCGGAGAAGGTTGCGATAGCGACCTGTGCGTTGTTGACCATGGTGCCCAGCAGGGATGCGCTCGGTTCCTTGGAGACGTTGCGTACGACTGCGTCGACGTAGGTGGTGACAGGCAGGCGTGCATCGCGCACGTTCTCCCAGAGGGAGCCCCAGATGAGGCCGCGGGAGAGCGCGGATTCGAGGGTGGAGACACCTTCGATAGCTGCCTGCAGGCCGTCTTCGTCGGTCAGAGCAACCTTGGCGTAGGTGTGGTCTTCTGCGTTAAGCATGAGCAGGTCAGCTTCGCCAACGAGCTTCTTCTGCTCCTCGGTGAGCTCCACACGGTACTCGGAGACGGGCTCTGCCGGGTACTCGAGGGAGAGCAGACCGGTGGAGGTGAGCTTGCCGTCGGTCAGCGCGAAGGTTTCCAGCTTTGCCACGTGGGGGCGGCCCAGACCTGCGGGCTGCTGTGCGGGCAGTTCCTGAGTGAGAATCAGGTCGGTGAGCTGGCCGTCTTCGCCGTAGACACGCTTGGTGCCCAGTGCGGACACGCCGGAGGTCTGCAGCCATGCGTTAGCCCATGCCTGCATGTCGCGGCCGGACACCTCGTTGAGTACCTGCAGGAAGTCGTTCAGGGAGGTGTTGCCCCACTCGAAGCGCTTGAAGTACACGCGTGCTGCTTCGATGAAGGTGTCGAAGCCGACGTAGGCAACCAGCTGCTTGAGCACGGATGCGCCCTTTGCGTAGGTGATGCCGTCGAAGTTCTGCGATGCTGCTTCCAGGTGGGGGATGTCAGCGACGATGGGGTGGGTGGTGGGCAGCTGGTCCTGCATGTATGCCCATGCCTTGCGGTTGTTTGCGAAGGTGACCCATGCGTCGTTAAAGTTGTTGGCTTCCTTAGCGCCGAGGGTGCCCATGAAGTCTGCGAAGGATTCCTTGAGCCACAGGTCGTCCCACCACTTCATGGTGACGAGGTCGCCGAACCACATGTGTGCCATTTCGTGGCAGATGGTGTTGGTACGGCCTTCGAGGTCGTCCTCGGTTGCGCCGGAGACGAAGATGTAGTCTTCGGTGAAGGTGACCAGGCCGGGGTTCTCCATTGCGCCGATGTTGTATTCGGGCACGAATGCCTGCTCGTACTTGGGGTACGGGTAGGGGTAGTCGAAGAGGTCCTGGAAGAAGTCCAGGCCGTTTTTGGTGACCTTGAAGATGTGGTCGTAGTCGAAGTGCGGCTTGAGGGACTGGCGGCAGTAGACGACCAGGGGAATGTCACCGCTGTTGACTTTGCTCTTGGGCTTGTAGGTGGTGGTTGCGGTGAAGTATTCGCCGGCAACGATTGCGGTGATGTAGGTGGAGATCTTTGCGGTGGGGGAGAAGACTCGCTTGGTGATGGAGTCGTCGGTGGGGTCTACGACCTGGGATTCGAGTACGCCGTTGGAGCTGACGACCCAGTCCTTGGGTGCGGTGATGCGGAAGTTGAAGACTGCCTTCAGGTCGGGCTGCTCGAAGTTCGGGAAGACTCGGCGGCAGTCGGAGGGCTCGTACTGGGTGTACAGGTAGACGCGACCGTCGGAGGGGTCGAAGTAGCGGTGCATACCTTCGCCGGAGCGGGAGTAGTAGGAGCGACCGTGGATGGTGAGCACGTTTTCTGCCTGCAGGTTGGGCAGGGTGATGCGTGCGCCGTTGACGACATCAGCCAGGTTCAGTTCGGTGCCGTTGAGCTTAACGGAGTCGACGCTGTGGTGGATGTAGTCGATGAAGGTTTCTGCGCCGGGGGTGTTGCAGGAGAATCGGACGGTGGTGACGGTGGGGTAGGACTCGAATTCGGGGTCCTTGGCGTTAGTCAGGTCAACATGCACGTCGTAGGTGTCGACACTGATGAGAGCCGAACGTTCTGCGGCTTCTTCGCGGGAGAGGTTCTCATTATTCATGCTCTTTATTCTAGTCGTTATGACCGAAAATATGGCAGTTGAGTGGGCGTGCCCGTCATATTAGTTGAGGTGGGAGGGGCTGCGACGCGGTTTGAAATAAACGATACTCAATATGTGACACAGAACATACTCTTTCGATTTGCGGAGTGTTCAGAAAACCCGTATAGTATTACGTGTTGCTTCGAACGGCACCGAAAGGAAAACGTTCGAAAGTCACCTGCGCGGGTGGCGGAATAGGCAGACGCGCTAGCTTGAGGTGCTAGTCCTCGTATTAGAGGGTGGGGGTTCAAGTCCCCCCTCGCGCACAGATAATCCCCGGTTCTTCGGAACCGGGGATTTTTGTATGCTCGGTTGTATGTCCGGTAAAAAGCACGCAAAAAATAGTGGGGTGAGGCTCCTTGAAAGAACCTCACCCCACACTAGCTACGCTAAGGAAGCTAGAAGAACAGCTGCATCAGCTGAAACTGAACGAATCAGTATCGTTTGAAGAGATTACTCAGCCAGACGCTCCGGGTCGGTGGTGACCAGAATCTTCACAGCGGTCTCGTTGTGGTGGATCAGGGTGTCGAAGCCCTTGTCAATCAGGTCTTCCACAGCGATCTTGCCGGTGATGAAGGGCTTGAGGTCAATCTTGCCGGACTCAACCAGCTTGATGGTCTCCGGGTGGGAGTTCACGTATGCGATGGTGCCGCGGATATCGAGCTCCTTGAGCACAATCTTCTGAACATCCAGGGAAGCGGGCTTACCCCAAATGGAGACGATGACGACCTTACCGGTGGGCTTGAGGGCATCCAGAATCAGGTCCAGTGCGGGCTGAACGGAGGTGCACTCGAACGCGATGTCGGCGCCACGGCCGTCGGTCAGCTTGTGAATCTCAGCCAGAACGTCGGTCTCTGCGGGGGAGAAAGCGTAGTCAGCAACACCGGAGTCCAGAGCCTTCTGGCGACGCAGCGGGGACAGCTCGGAGATAATAACCTTAGCGCCCTTAGCCTTCAGAACTGCGGAGGTCAGCAGACCGATGGGACCAGCACCGGTAACCAGTGCGAATGCGCCCTCTTCGAACTCGCCTGCACGCTCAACAGCGTGGTAGCCAACGCTCAGGGGCTCAATCAGTGCAGCCTCGTCCAGGGGAATGGTGTTAGGGATCTTGTGAACCCAGCGGCGCTTGACAGCAACCTTCTCGGACAGACCGCCACCGCGACCTGCCAGACCAATGAAGTTCATGTCCTTAGACAGGTGGTAGTCCTTGGAGTCGGGGCCGGTGTAGACGTCATCACGAATGATGTAGGGCTCGACGACAACGTGGTCGCCAACCTCAAGGTCGTCTACGCCTTCGCCCAGTGCCTCAACAACACCGGAGAATTCGTGACCGAGGGTGACGGGGGAGTCCTCGCCAGAAATGGGGTGGGGGTGACCGTGCTGGGGGCAGAAGATGGGGCCGTCCAGGTATTCGTGCAGGTCGGTACCGCAAATACCGCACCATGCGACCTTGATCAGAACCTCGCCCGCAGCGGCTTCGGGTGCGGGGATGTCTTCAATGCGGATGTCGTTACGGTCGTAGAAGCGTGCTGCCTTCATGGGATGGAGCTCCTTAGCGTGGTTATGGCGCTCACTGCGGTGTGTGCTTTGCCGGTACGGTTCGCATCCATGGGTCTGTCACAGCGTTGACAGAGGCCCAAACGACATGGTTTGGACCGGTTGTGAACTGTCCTGCCGGCATTCGCATCGCTAGCGCCGGATGGTGACGGGTGCGGCTGGATTGTCGCTCCCATGTGCTTAACGCTACTCCTATAAATCAAAGATTCCTAGGATATATACAAAATTTCTTTTATGTGACACAAATTTCTTTTTGGGTGTTTTCGACTCCATCACGCCCGAGCATCTAGCGCCCGGCGAGCGCAGACGGTAGCGTAGAAGCATGACTGACGCGAACGCACAGGGCACCGCCGCCCACACCCAGCCTACTTCTGACAGTTCCGGTCGAACGGCACCGAACCGACCCGCCGCAATAACCCGCCACTATGATGCGCCCGATGCTGATTGCGTGCGCGGTAGCGAGTACTCCGAGATCCTTGCCCTTGAAACCGAGCAGCGTAAGCGTGCCACTGAGCACCGCCGCAAGCGTAGGTCTGCGCAGCCCGAGCAGAAGCATGCTGACCATGCGCATCCTGAGCAGGAACGTAGCCACGGCGAGCGCCATGGTCACGGAAAGGGCCACGGTCACCACCTCGACGAAGACAGCGGACTGGCGCATATTCGCCGCGACCTCGCCGATTCCGTTGCCTCCCGTGCGGATTCTTTGACCGCAATTCTCAAGGCGATTCACGCGCATCCTGAGACTGCCTACGAGGAGTATTTCGCCTCCCGCACGCTCGTTGATGCGGTCCGCGAAGCCCACCCGAACCTCAGTATCGAGCACCCTGCCTTCGGTCTGGATACCGCGTTCAAGGTGGAGCTCACCAGCGCCGACTACGACCCCGCCAAGCACCGCACCATCGCGATTCTCTCCGAATACGACGCGCTACCGGGCATCGGTCACGGCTGCGGCCACAACGTCATCGCGGTATCCGGGCTGGGCGCTTTCCTTGCCCTGGCGGATGCGCTCGCCACCGACCCCGAGGCGTTCAGCGGCAGGGTCCTCTACTACGGCACGCCTGCCGAAGAGTCGGATGCCGGTAAGGAGCTGATGGCGCGCGCCGGCGCATTCGAGCGGGTGGATGCCGCCATTATGGTGCACCCCTACTTTATGGATGTGGCTGATCAGGCGTGGTTGGGTCGCCGTGAATGTCGCGTGACTTATACGGGCGTGAGCGCGCACGCTTCCTCGCACCCGTTTATGGGTCGTAACGCCCTGGATGCGGCGAATCTGGCGTATCAGGGTTTGGGTTTGTTGCGTCAGCAGATTCCCGGTTCTGACCGTATTCACGCGATTATTGATCACGGCGGGGACGCTCCGAACCTGATCCCTGCCGCCGCGAGCTTGCACATTAATATCCGTTCTAAGCATGCGCCGACTCTGCGTGCGCTGTCGCGACGGGTTGAGGAGGTGCTGCGCGGTGCGGCGCTCATGGCTGGTGTGAGTGCGGAGGTGACGTGGGATTCTTCGCCGATGACCATGCCAGTGCGCACGAACCGTCCGCTGTTGAAGCGTTGGGTTTCGGCTCAGCGTTCGGTGGGTCGCCACCCGTACCCGCCTGGCACGGTCAGTGACACCCTGGCGGCTTCTACTGATTTCGGTAATGTGAGCCTGCGCGTGCCCGGTATTCACCCGCTGATTCAGATTGCGCCCGAAGGTACCGGTATGCACACGGTGGAGTTCGCGCACTGTGCGGACACTCCGGCGGCGGTGGATGCTGCTTTGGATGCGTCGTTCGGTTTGGCTTCTGTGGCTTTGGATTTCCTGATTGACGACAAGTTGGCGCAGGCGGTTCGTGCTGATTTTGAGGCTTCCGGCGGTGCCGTGGATGTTGAGGGCTACTTTAGTGATATGTGAGAGCGACATGTGAGCTTGCTCAAAAGGTCAGAAGGTCATTATTTGGTTTTGTGAGCGAAAAACACCCCTCATAGCCCATAAAGTCACCAGCACCCATCGAAAAAAGCAAAATAACCCAACACAAAACGCAAAATCTGCGGCATAATAGAACGTAACGAAGCAAGCTCACCGGGGAAGAACGCCCACCCAAGGAAATTCAACCCCGAGGCACACACCCGCTTCCTAATAAACCCCGCGAGAATCCTCTCGCACCACACGGATAACTCTCACGAAAAGAGGGCATACAGCAATGAACGGTGTCAACAACCCCACCAAGCTCGGCGTCATCGGTGCAGGCGGCGTCGGTAGCGCAACCGCATACGCAGCTATGGTCCGCGGCTCCGCAGACGAAATCGTCCTGTACGACATCGACGGCAAGCGCGCACACGCTGAAGCACTGGACATCGCACACGGCGCAATGTTCGCACACGAAGCAACCGTAACCGGTGGCGACGACATCGAACTGCTGCGCGACTGCGACATGGTCATCATCACCGCTGGTGCTCGCCAGAAGCCCGGCCAGCCCCGTCTCGAGCTGGCAGGCGCAAACGTCGCAATCCTCGAGAAGCTGCTGCCGAACATCCTGTCCGTAGCACCCAACGCGATTATCATGCTCGTCACCAACCCCTGTGACGTTCTCACCGTTGTGGCTCAGAAGATCACCGGCCTGCCCGCAAACCGCGTGCTGTCCTCCGGTACCGTTCTGGACTCCTCCCGCCTGCGTTGGCTGATTGCTAACAAGGCTGGCGTCTCCATCAAGAGCGTTCACGCAAACGTTGTTGGTGAGCACGGCGACTCCGAGTTCCCCGTCTGGTCCGCAGCAAACATCGGCATGGTTCCCCTGACCGAGTGGGAGCAGGACGGCAAGCCTGTCTTCACCGAAGAGGTCCGTGCAGAGCTCGCAACCGAAGCTATGCGCGCAGCATACAAGGTTATCGAGGGCAAGGGTTCCACCAACTACGCAATCGGTATCTCCGGCGCACGTATCGCTGAGGCATTCCTCGGCGGCCAGAACGCAGTGCTGCCCGTCTCCACCACCATTGCAGGCGAGCTGTACGGTTTCAAGGACGTTGCACTGTCCCTGCCCACCATCGTGAACCGTGAGGGCATCCAGCGCGTGCTCGAGGTTCCCATGAACGAGGCTGAGCTGGCACAGCTGAAGGCATCCGCTGAGGCAATCCGCGCATCCGCAGCTTCCCTGGGCTTCTAAAAACCCGGCTTCTCATTCTCTCGGGCTCAACCCGCAAGAAGCAAACATTCAGTAGGCGCAGCGTCAAGCTGAGCTAACCGACAGAAGAACCCGCCGCACCCGGCACCCGCCCCTTGAGGAGTGGGGAAGCTGGGGACGGCGGGTTCGCTGTGTCTGTAAGGTTTTTATGCGGGGCTTGATGTGCCGCGTGCTGCTTGGCTTGACCAATCTGGCTTGACCAACCTGGGCTTACCGCTCTGGATTTGGCGTTCTCTTGGTGGCACCGAATTTACCCGCCGATTCACCTGCCGCACCCGTTCATAGTTCCGCGTTTAAACCGCCGCATGACCGCCCGGCGCACACCATCGGCCTGTAGGTAGTAGAATAAATGGCATGAGCATTGATCCTCGCACCGAACTCACCCGCCTCCTTGACGCGCTGGAGGCGCACCTGACCGCCGTCGTAAACCGAGCTGGCGAGCACGACCCCGCCGTCGATGAGGCGTACGTAGAAATCGCCAACGCCTTCGAAGCCTACGAAGATGCCCTCTTCGAGGCTCACAACGAGGTCACCCCCTTGAGCGTCTACGGTGATGAAGACGAGGACGACCTTGAAGAAATCCTCGACGATGAAGACGACATCGACGACGATATCGAGTACGAGGACTAAATAGCGCCTCGCCCATACGTTACGGACCGACCCCTGACCGGTACCCCTACGCGGGGTAATACGGCAGGGGTCGAACCGTACCCACAACACCCGCGTAGATCTTGCCCTCAGCATCTACTGAGCATCCACCACGCACCTACCGAGCATGTACTGAGAACGGAGACACCCGTGAGCGAACCCCGCACCTGGCGCGACGCCGCCCTCATCCTCCGCACCCAAAAACTCGGCGAAACCGACCGCATCATCATCATGCTCACCCGCGACGGCGGAATCACCCACGCCGTCGCCAAAGCCGTACGCAAACCCACCTCCAAATTCGGTGGGCGACTCGAACCGTTCATGCACACCGACCTGTCCTTCAGCCGCGGCAGAGCCAACCTGCACACCATCACCCAGGCGGCAACCCTGCACGCCTACACCGCACCCATCATGGCGAACTACGATGCGTACACGTGCGCCTCCACCATCGCCGAACTGGCAGAAGCACTCACCAAAGACACCGACAGCACCGCCGATATTTACACCCTCACCCACGGGGCGCTTGCCGCGCTCGCGCACGGGCAGCATGTGCCGCAGAGGATTCTGACCCGCTACCTGGCGCGCAGCATGAACGCCGCCGGCTGGCCGCTCATCGGTGAGAACTGCACCCGATGCGGTAACCCGCTTGTCAGCACCGATAGCCGGGGCGATAACGGGGCAGACAGTAGCACCCCCGTCGCTACAAGCGGAAGCGGCAGGTACATTGCATTCCACACCGCCCACACCTACGGGCACCACACGGTTCTCTGCCCCCAATGCGCACCCGCCACCGACACGCCCCTAACCGGTCTGCATGCCGAAGAGCTCGGCTATGCGCTCGCTACCGCATCGGCGGATCCGCGCGCCTGGGCAACTATTGACGCAGCACCGGTACCGGTCGCCTCCAAAATTCTGGGACTCTACCTGAAAACCACCCAAAACCTGCTCGAACACCCCCTGAAAACGGCGAGCGCCCTCGAAGCAGAAATTCCTGCCTCGTAAAAGATGCACGCCGGCGCGTCAAACATGGGCCAACCAGGACGCAAAATAACCCCCGAAGCACCCACCCATGCGCGCTGTGTCACGGTAAAATAGCTAACAGCACGCCAGGTTTATATCTGGCGCATATCTAGGCAAACGACCCCGGGGGAGAACCCGCCAGGGAAGAAAGGCACACATGGCACGCACCCAGCCCGTACCCCCGCCCGCACACCCCACCGGGGCAACCCCGCCGCCGATCCCGAAGAAGTTTATTCCGCAGCACGTCGCCGTCGTCATGGACGGTAACGGACGCTGGGCAAACGAACGCGGCCTGCCCCGCACCGAGGGCCACCGCGCCGGCGAGGCGGCACTGCTGGACGTTGTTGCGGGCGCTATCGAAATGGGCATCCCGTACGTGACCGCCTACGCTTTCTCCACCGAAAACTGGAAGCGCTCACCCAGCGAAGTCGCGTTCATCATGCGTTTCTCCACCGAGGTGCTGCAACGTCAGCTGGCAACCCTCAAAACCTGGGGTGTGCGCATCCGCTGGGCTGGCCGCCGACCCAAGCTGTGGAAGAACGTCATCGAAGAGCTCGAACACTGCGAACGCGAAACCATCGACAACACCGTCTGCACCCTCACCATGTGCGTGAACTACGGCGGCCGCGCAGAAATCGCTGACGCGGCGGCAGCTATCGCAGCGGACGCTGTGGCGGGCAAGATCAAGCCCAGCAACATTACCGAAAAGACCATCCAGAAGTACCTGGACGAGCCCGACCTGCCCGACGTTGACCTGTTCCTGCGTTCCTCCGGTGAGCAGCGCATCTCGAACTTCCTGCTGTGGCAGAGCGCCTACGCCGAGATGATTTTCATGAACGTGCTCTGGCCCGACGTTGACCGCCGCACCCTCTGGGAAGCTGTCGAAGAGTATGCGCGCCGCGACCGCCGCTACGGTGGCGCAGTCGACGCCGTCGCCAACGACAAGTAGCGGCCCGGCATACAGTCCCGGATCATAGCCCCATAAACCACCCACACCCTCCAACACTAGGGAGAACAAATGCGCATCTACCCGACCTTCTTCAACATCTTCTTCAAGGGCATGGACCCCGAGAAGGCACACCACGTCGGCTTCTGGGGCGTTCAGACCCTGCGCAACGTCGGCATCACCCGCGCGCTGCGCAAGTACTTCCAGCCTGCCCCCGAACTGGCAACCACCGTCATGGGCATTACTTTCCCTTCGCCGTTCGGCCTGGCTGCAGGCTTCGACAAGGGCGGTAAGGGCATTGCCGCGCTGGCTGGTATCGGCTTCGGCCACGTCGAGATCGGTACTATTACCGGTCAGGCGCAGCCCGGCAACCCGCAGCCGCGCCTCTTCCGCCTCGTCGAGGATAAGGCTGTCATCAACCGCATGGGCTTCAACAACGACGGTGCCGCAGCGGCAGGCCCGCGCGTTGCCGCCGCCCGCGCAGACCTCGAAACCGAATACCGCGGCGCCGTACGCCCGGTCATCGGCGTGAACATCGGCAAGACCAAGGTCGTTGAGCTCGAGAACGCTATCGAGGACTACCTGATCTCTACCCGCACCCTGGCACCGCAGGCAGACTACCTGGTCGTCAACGTCTCCTCCCCGAACACTCCGGGTCTGCGCACCCTGCAGGCTATCGAGTCGTTGCGCCCGCTGCTTGCCGCGGTGCGTGAAGAGGCAGACCGCGTATGCCCCAACCGCCACGTACCGCTGACCGTGAAGATCGCGCCGGACCTGGTCGATGAGGACGTTATCGAGGTGGCAGCCCTGGCTAAGGAGCTGAAGCTGGACGGCATCATCGCCACCAACACCACCATTGCCCGCGACGGCCTGGGCCTGACCAGCGACATGACCAAGGTCAAGGAAATCGGTGCTGGCGGCCTCTCCGGTGCGCCGCTGAAGCCCCGCTCCCTGGAGGTGCTGCGCCTGCTCAAGCGCGAAATCGGCGACGACCTGGCCATCATCTCCGTTGGTGGCGTGACCACCGCTGAGGATGTGCAGGAGCGCCTGGACGCTGGCGCTGACCTGGTGCAGGGCTACACTGCGTTCCTGTATGAGGGTCCGCTCTGGGCGGCACACATTAACCGTGGCCTGGTGAAGCTGCGCCGCGCTCGCCGCTAAAGGCGTACAGGCGGGAGCGTTATGATTCCCGGCGCGCTGACTTGGCGTGCTGACTCTGCGTGCTGAAAGGGGGCACCGTTCTCTACCCGTAGGGGTGGAGAACGGTGCCCCCTTTGCGTGCCCTCTATTCCGCCCTCTATTCTGCCGAAAAGCCACATGTGTTTCGAAAAGCCACCAAAGAAGTAGCTTTTCGAAACACATGTGGCTTCTGAGCGTATAAGTTCGCGCTCGCGCATAATGGAGATAAGCGGGAGACCATGCACTACAACGATGTGGCGGACCAACCATGAACCCGAACATGCTGAACCGCCGCTCAATGCTGACCGGAGGCACACTCATCAGCCTCAGCACCCTACTCGCCGCCTGCGCACCGCACGACATCACAACTGCAGGAGACGGATCCACCGCCTCCGGCAAGTCTGCCACCAACAGCAGCCCAAGCAGTAGTTCCGGCAACAATGCCGGTAACAGCGAATACCGCAAGGCAGACGCCAAAGGCCCCGCCCAGAACGTCCCCAAACCCAACGCCCCCGAAGACGGCTACCGCGCAAAGACCCCCGACGGCCTCCTCAAAACCATGGACGCCTGGAACCAATGGGTCAACTACGGCGTCCAAACCGGCGACTACAGCAAAGCCCGCGAATTCCTCTCCTCATCAAACGACGGAGAACTCAAAATCTACAAGGAAATAGAAGCGCTCTACCAGCGCGGCGGATGGGTCATCGACGGCATCGAACACTTCGAACCCGAAGGCATACCCTGGAGCGACGACGGCCAAACCTACTACCTGAAAACCAACCACGAATGGGACAAACACACCGAGGTAGAACCCGACGGCCGCCAAGAAACCTGGAGCAGCGACAAGGAAGAAGAAATCTACACATTCGCCCTCGAACACCGCGACGGCAGGTGGCAGATCCTCTACTCCCGAATCGAAGCCTAACCGTACCGGCGTATAACCACGACATATACGTCCACGCGTAAGAGGGTAAGAATTAGCGGGCACAAAAATAGGGGAGAGGCCTTGAACCTTCAGGACCTCTCCCCACACCCAACAAGCACAACCCCCACAGAGCCACTAGGGAGCCACACCGCAGGGCACAAACGACTTAGTGCGGGTACTCGCCGTACTTCACCATCGGAACCGGGCGGCGCATACGACGAATCATCATCATACGGTTAAACGCATACATGCCAGAACCACGCTGAACCTCGCCGAACTTCGCAATCAGCTTCTTCTTCAGGCTGCGCCACAAAATAAAGTAGTCAACAACCCACAGAATCATCAGCGCATACATTGCGTACACGGAACCGTAATAAATCGGTGCCGCCGCAGTAGACGTACCCGACACACCCTGAGCAATCCAGCCACCAATAAGCAGAACCAGCAGCACAGCCAACATAAAATCGCCAAGGTTACGGCGCGCATCCACATAATCACGGATATAACGGCGCTGCGAACCACGGTCCACGGCGGGCAGGTAACGTTGATCGCCACCCATCAACGCATCATTCTGACGCTCACGAGCCTTCGCCATCGCCTCACGTTCACGCGCCTTCGCCTCCTTACGGTCATTAACAACCAGAGGCTGACGACGAGCCGCCTGCTGCTCCTTACGCGAAGGAGTAGGACGGCCCTTCTTCGGGGTGAACTTCGGATTAACCGGAGCCTGAGGCTCCTCTACAACCTGCGGCTGAACAGCTTCCGCTTCAGCCTTCTCTTTCTTACGACCAAACACCCTCCCATCATACCCGAACGGCACACACCAAACCCGCCCCCACAAGCCCACACCAGCAACTGAAACAACCCCAACCACCCGGCGGCGGCGGGTAAGGTAGGGGTAAGGTAGAAACATGACTACTGAATTCACCCACCACAGCGCCCTCCGCGACGCCGTCACCAAAAACTTCGAAGCAACCCTGCAGACCCTCACCGAGCTCGTTGCCATCCCCTCCATCGCCTGGGAATCGCACGACCTCACCCAGGTAGACCGCAGCGCCGAGGCAGTCGCCGCGCTCGCAACCAAGGCAGGCTTCAACAACGTACGCATCGAACGTGCCACCTACACCACCGCCGACGGCACCGAAAAGCAGGGCATGCCCGCCGTCATTGCCTCCCGCCCCGCCGCAGAAGGCTACCCGACCATCCTGCTCTACGCCCACCACGACGTACAGCCCGCCGGCAACCTCGACCTATGGGACACCGACCCCTTCGTCGCAACCCGCAAGGGTGGCCGCCTCTACGGCCGCGGCGCAGCAGACGACAAGGCAGGCATCCTCGTGCACCTCGCCGCGCTCGCAGCCCTCAACGAAACTCTCGGCGAGGACTTCAAACTCGGTGTGAAGCTCTTCATCGAAGGCGAAGAAGAGGCAGGCTCGCCCTCCTTCGTCTCCTTCCTCAACACCTACCGTGAGGAACTGTCCGCCGACTACATCGTGGTCGCAGACTCCGCCAACTGGCGTGCCGGCGTACCCGCACTGACCACCAGCCTGCGCGGCGTCGCATCCGGCGACATCGAGGTGCGCGTCGGCAGCCACGCCATCCACTCCGGCATGTTCGGCGGCCCCATGCTCGACGCACACACCCTCATGGCGCAGCTACTCGCCACCCTGCACGACGCCACCGGCGCCGTAGCCGTCGAAGGCCTACACCGCGCCCCCGAGCCCGAACTCGAATACGCCGAAGCAGACTTCCGCAACGACTCCGGAATCCTCGACACCGTACCCCTGGCAGGCACCGGTAGCGTTGCCTCCCGACTGTGGACCCAGCCGGCAATCTCCGTCATCGGCATGGACATCCCCTCCATCGCAACCTCCTCCAACACCCTCGCCGTCGTATCCCGCGCACGCATCAGCACCCGCCTAGCACCCGGCGACAACCCCGAAAACGCACACCGCGCACTCGCCGAACACATCAAGGCACACGCACCCCACGGTGCTCAGGCGAACTACACCGCCGTCGACTCCGGCATGCCCTTCGCCACCGAAGTCGACGCAGACGGCGCACAGACCGCCCTCGACGCAATGCGCGCCGCATGGGACGTAGAACCCGTACAGACCGGCATGGGCGGCTCCATCCCATTCATCTCCGACCTGAAGGACGTCTTCCCGCAGGCACAGATTCTCGTCACCGGCGTAGAAGACCCCGACACCCGCGCACACAGCGCCAACGAGTCCCTCTACATCCCGGACTTCAAGAACGCAATCCTTGCGGAGGCGCTGCTTCTGAGCGCACTCGGCGCTCGCTAAACGCGCTCGCTGACCAGCACCCACTCGGTTAGAAAGTTTCAGGAAGCGCGGGGGAGAAACATCCACAAAAAGTGGGGGAGAAAGGTCACAAACCCCAACCCCCACTTTTTCGGTATCCTAGAAGCAGAATTATTTGTCAAGCCCCCACACCAACACTCACGCCCCCGGCGAACTATGCACACCCTAGGTTGTACATCAAACACCCGGGCGCGTATCGTGAAGGCTAAAACACCCACACGCGGCGCACACGCGGCGCACACGGGCAACCAACAAAACAAAAGGACAACACCAATGAGTGCAACCACCATCGAACTGCCGACCCACGGCGTCAACCTCACCGAAGTAGCACAGACCAAGGTCCGCACCCTCCTCGAGCAGGAAGGCCGCACCGACCTGCGCCTGCGCATCGCCGTCCAGCCCGGCGGCTGCTCCGGCCTCATCTACCAGCTCTACTTCGACGAGCGCGTCCTCGACGGCGACGCAGTCCGCAACTTCGACGGCGTAGAAGTCATCGTCGACAAGATGAGCGCGCCCTACCTCGATGGCTCCACCATCGACTTCGAAGACACCATCGAAAAGCAGGGCTTCTCCATCGACAACCCCAACGCAGCAGGCTCCTGCGCATGCGGTGACTCCTTCCACTAAACCGCCACCACGCGCCACTAAAGCGCAACGCGCCTAATAAACCCCCGTCTCGCATACTGCACCCAACCATGCAGATACGCGGCGGGGGTTTTACACTTAACACATGACTACGCACGAAATCACCTGGAAATACATCCTCAACCAGCTCGTCAAACACCAAAACCTCACCGACACCGAAGTCGCCTGGGCAATGGACCAAATCATGACCGGCCAAACCGAACAGCCGATCCTCGCGTCCTTCCTCACCGCCCTCCACTCCAAAGGCGAAACTCCCGAAGAACTCGGCGCACTCGCAGCCGGAATGATTGCCAAAGCCGAAACCGTCGACATCGACCCCAACGCCGTAGACATCGTCGGCACCGGCGGCGACCAGCAAAACACCGTCAACATCTCCACTATGGCCGCCCTTGTCATCGCAGGCACCGGCGCAACCGTCGTCAAGCACGGCAACCGCGCCTCTACCTCCAAATCCGGCTCCGCAGACGTCCTCGAAGCCCTCGGAATCCGCCTCGACATGCCCATTCCCGCAGTCGCCGAATGCGCTCGCGAGACTGGCATCACCTTCCTGTTTGCCATGACCTTCCACCCGGCAATGCGCCACGTGGGCCCGACCCGCCGCCTGCTGGGCATTCCGACCGCATTCAACTACCTGGGCCCCATGACGAACCCGGCCCGCGTGAAGTCCTCGGCTATTGGCGTTGCTAACCCGGTCATGGCTGAGAAGATGGCTCACGTCTTCGCAGAGCGCGGCGACCACGCCCTGATTTTCCGCGGTGATGACGGCCTGGACGAGCTGACCATCGCCACCACGAGCCGCCTGTGGGAGGCTGTGGACGGCGAGCTGACCGAGTACCGTTTTGACCCGACCGAGTACGGCCTGCAGAACGCGCCGCTGGAGCAGCTGCGAGGCGGCGACGCCGAGTACAACGCGGGTGTTTTCCGTGCCATTTTGGCGGGGGAGGGCGAGGCCCCGAAGAGCCCGCTGCGCGCTATTCACGACGCTGTGCTCATCAATGCGGCCGCAGGCCTGGTGGCGTACCGCCCGGTCAACGGTGAGAGCTTTGAGACCCGCTTCACTCAGGCGCTGGCCGATGCACGCGAATCTATTGCATCCGGTGCAGCAGAGCGTGTGCTCAACGCCTGGGTAGAGTTCAGCTCCAGGCACGCAGAATAAAGAAGCCTAGTAGCTGATGATAGGCACCCGAGATGGGGCGCACCGAATGGTGTGAGCTCGTCTCGGGTGTTTGTCGTTTAACGGGAGGCGTTGAGGAATCCGAGGTTCGGAGCATGTGAGCGTACGGCTAGCTGAGGCGCGCGGAGTTCAGAACCGCGGATGGAACAGCGCGGTCGCACTGCGAGGAGCGCAGGTTTGACCCGTGCCAGCCTGAGCGTAGAAAGCACCGGTGAGCAGTCGGTGGGGTAGTGAAAAATAGGTCTACTTTACATAATGTATATTATCGGCTTTTTAGGGAGGTCTAGAATGAACCAAAGATTCCCCGTATCTAAATAAAGTCTTAACAGTTCATGTATTAACCTCACTCGGTCACCAGAACTGTCGCCAGTACTCAATCCACCTGAAATAATGGATATACCCCGCATCACGAAGGTGCTGTCGCCTCGTGTGCAGATTCAACGTCAACCACGCCGGTTGATGTACACCAAAGGAGAAAACTCGTGGATTGGCTCTTTGAGACACCCTGGACACTCTGGGTTGCACTCGCCCTCGTTTTCGCCGTCATAGAAATGCTCAGCCTCGACCTGTTCTTTCTCATGCTGGCGATTAGCGCAGGCATCACCGCAGCAATATCGCCCTTCGTGGATAACATGCTGATTCGAACCGTTATTTTCGTGGTGATCTGCCTGATTCTGGTTCTTGGTCTGCGCCCGCCGCTGCTGAAAAAGCTCAATAAATCAGCCACCGGAGCTGTCACTAATGCTGAAGCACTCGTTGGCGCTGAGGTGCGCGTCACTCAAGATGTGACTAGTGAAACTGGTTTGGTTGTACTAGCTGGCGACACCTGGACGGCGCGCACCGCCTCCGGAACGCTCGTAGCAGGATCACACGCGAGGGTACGAGCCATTGAGGGTGCTACCGCAATCGTAGAGCCTCTCCCCCATGACTAAGACCAACAAACTAAGACCCATCTGAATACCGGCTCCAAATGCCAATTCAGATGCCCTAGAACACACCATATAACTCACCGATAAGGAGAAACAATGCCTATCAGCCTTATTCTGACGGTTCTACTCATCCTCTTCGTGCTGACGATGCTCGCAAAGACCGTGCGCGTCATCCCTCAGGGACGAGCCGGCATCGTCGAACGACTGGGTAAATTCCACGCCGTTCTCAACCCCGGCCTGCACATCGTCATCCCCGTAGTTGACCGCGTGCTGCCCCTCATCGATCTGCGTGAACAGGTCGTTTCCTTCCCCTCGCAGTCTGTGATCACCGAAGATAACCTCGTGGTCGGTATCGACACCGTCGTGTACTTCCAGGTCACCGACCCGCGCTCGGCAACCTACGAAATCACCAACTACATTCGCGCCGTAGACGAGCTGACCAGCGCAACCCTGCGTAACGTCGTTGGTGGCCTGAACCTGGAGCAGACCCTCACCTCCCGCGACCAGATCAACGCTGAACTGCGAGGCGTACTCGACTCCACCACCGGCCGCTGGGGCCTGCGCGTCTCCCGCGTGGACATCAAGGAAATCCAGCCCCCGGTATCCATCCAGGACTCCATGGAGAAGCAGATGCGTGCAGAGCGTGACCGTCGCGCCGCAATCCTCACCGCAGAAGGCCAGAAGCAGTCCGACATTCTGACCGCAGAAGGTGAATCCCGCGCCGCAATCCTGCGTGCAGAGGGTGAAAAGCAGGCGCAAATCCTTCGTGCAGAAGGTGACGCACAATCTGCAATCCTGCGCGCAAACGGTGAAGCCGAAGCCGTGCAGAAGGTCTTCGCAGCAATCCACGAATCCAACCCCAGCCAGCAGCTGCTCACCTACCAGTACCTGCAGACCCTGCCCAAGCTCGCCGAAGGCGACGCCAACAAGCTCTGGTTCATCCCGACCGAACTCGGCGATGCACTGCGCGGCCTGGGCAACGCATTCGGCACCCTGCCCGCATCCGACCTGGCAGACGCACCGAAGAAGCCCGCAGCACAGGCACCCAAGAGCGCACCGCAGGCACCCGGAAGCTACGGCATCAACGGCTAAACGCGAAATCTAACGCATAAAAAGGCGTGAATCACCAAAAATCACGCCGAATAAACACCACCACGCTGGGCGGGTGGAGACTATTACCGATATAATGGATGTTTTGTAAACGTTCGAGGGAATAGTTCTCCCCCGCCCAACGTTATGCCTAAAGCGCCAAAGAGCGCACCCGACGACACTGGAGGAAAAATGAGCGATCGTAGCCTGCGCGGTATGCGCCTGGGTTCCCAGTCGATGGAAACCGAATCGAACGTACAGCCCGCGCCCCGCCAGCGCGTCGAATACCGTACCGCAGACGGTGACCGCGTTTTCGTGACCTTCGCGGCAGAAGCAGAAATCCCCTCGGTATGGACCGCAAAGTCCGGTAAGGAAGCATACCTCGTCAACGGCGACTCCACCGCAGACGCCGAAGAAGAGAAGCCCGCACGTACCCACTGGGATATGCTCATGGAACGCCGCAGCATCGAAGAGCTGGAAAAGACTCTGGAAGACCGCCTGGAATACTACCGCAAGCACTACGCACTCTAAAAGCACCGTAGAGGCGCCGTAGAAACGCTGTAGAAGCCCGCTAAGAGCTACTTGTGCTCTTAGCGGGCTTCTTCCGTTTGGTGCTGGCTTTCTCGGTACGTGAGCCAGGGTCGGTACATGAGCCAGAAAAGGGCGCTACAGAAAGCACGAAAGACCGGGGCGGATACGCTATGTATCCACCCCGGTCTTTTGTTTAAATCAGGTGCGAGAAGCGCCTTGGCAAGAAGTCTTACTTGCCCAGAGCCTTCTTCAGCTTCTGAATGCGGTTAGCCATACCCCAGCGGGTCACCTTAGACATGGAGTCAAAGATAATGTTGCCGTCCATCTTCGAAGCGCCAATCTCACGCTCAACGAAGGTAATCGGAACCTCAACAATATTCAGGCCAGCCTGCTCGGAACGCCACGCCAGATCAACCTGGAACACGTAACCCTTCGAGTCAATACCGTCCAGGTTCAGGCGCTGCAGGGCCTCACGACGGTACGCACGGAAACCAGCGGTAATGTCCTTGATGGAGGTGCCCAGAATCAGGCGGGTGTACAGGTTAGCGCCGCGAGAGAGAATCTGGCGGTGAGCCGGCCAGTTCTTGGTCTTGCCGCCGGGAACGTAACGCGAACCAATAGCCAGGTCAGCGCCCGCCTCCACGGCACGAACCAGGGAAGGAAGCTGCTCAGGCTGGTGCGAGCAGTCAGCGTCCATTTCAATCAGAACGTCGTAGCCTGCCTCAAGGCCCCAATCGAAGCCAGCGAGGTATGCGCCACCCAGACCGTCCTTAACGGTGCGGTGCAGAACGTGAATCTGGGAATCCTTAGCCGACAGCTCATCAGCAATCTGACCGGTACCGTCGGGGCTGTTATCATCCACCACGAGAATATCCACCTCGGGAGCTGCCTTGCGAAGACGCTCTACCACGATGGGCAGGTTCTCCTTCTCGTTATACGTCGGGATGACAGTTAGAACGCGCATATTACTCCCTCACAGGTGCATATAAAACAGGCAGTGTAGGTATCCAGTATACCGGGTAAATATTTGAGCAACTGAACCATTGGCGGCCTCCACTGCTCCTAAACTGCCTAAAAAGGTGTTGACAAGCTAAAAAATTAGTTACTTTCAGTGTAAATAGATTCCAGGATGGGCAGAGTCGAATCCTCCTCCAGCGCCGGAAGCAACGGAATGCGAGCGCGGGGGTCGGTGCTCCACGATGCTACGCGGGAGTCGGGTGCCTGGACCATGAGGGCTTCGACGCGCCACTGTGCTACGTATGCGGGGGTGTCGGGGGTTAGCTGGCCGGTGAAGGGGTTTTCTTCGTGTGCTAGGCGGTAGACGCCGCGGGTGAGGGCGGCGAAGGCGCTGCGTGCGGAGATGCCGTGTTCGTCGTTGACGAGTTCGCGGATGAGGGACCAGGCGCCGGGTGCGTACAGCTGAGCATCAGAACCCAGCGCGATGGAGGTGCCTGCTGCGTTTGCGCGGCGGGCTACGGAAGCTACCGACTCACGTACCTCTCCCCCGGCGTGTGCGAGGAGTGCTTGGACGGTGTCGTTGGCGGTTTCGTCTTCTTCGGGTTCGCAGACGCTGAGGCCGAGGTTGATGCGTGCTTCTGCCAGCTGGGTGAGGTATTCGTCGGTGATGGGGTCTTGCGGGGTGCTGATTGCTGCGTCGAGGCGGATGGAGAGCCAGGGGCGGGTTTCGCGTACGGCGAGCGCTGCGTCGGCTGCGGTGGTGAATCCGGTGGATGCGTCGATGGAGAGCAGGAGTGCGGCGTCTTCGGCTACCTGTGCTGCTGCGGGTGCCTCGTCGGGTGCGACAGAGATACCGACCAGCTGCAGGCCCTTGACGGCGCGTTCGCCTTCGGTGAGGGGGCGTAGTGCCTTGATAGCGCTGATGAGCTCGTCGGTTTCAATGCCGGTGGCGTTGAGGATGAGGCGGATGTCGGGGGTACCGTGTTCGGCGCTGTAGTAGCTGAGTGCGGAGACGAGGTCGGGTACGTCTTCCATGCCGGCGAGCAGGGTGTGGGTGTGGTAGCCGGCTGCGCGGTATGCCTGCAGGTAGTCGAGGATTTCGGGTGCTTCTTTGCCTGCGACCGGTGCCAGTGCGCGTGCAAAGGCGGGGGTCAGCAGGGCGCCGTCGAGTTCGGTGATGGTGGCGGACTCGTCAGCAATAGAACGTGCCCCGGAGTCGGAACCAACCCAGCGGACGAAGCCGTCCTCGACCAGCATTGCGGTTGCGTACGGGTCGACGGGGCTGTACACGCTACCATCCACAAAAATTCGGGTAGACATTAGAATCCTTTCACCATTGAGGCGCGCCGGAGCGCACACGGGGGCGGGCACGTCGATTGTGCTCGCGTAGCTCAGCTGAGCGTCTCTTTCGAGTATAGAAGCACCCCCGCTGCCTGTGGTAGTTCGTTCGTCCTTAGATGACGTGGAACAACGCACAGGTGCGAGGGTGGTAGCCCGAGCTGGCCGGGCATAGCCATAGTCTGCGAAGGCGCGCGCTAGACGTCGAGTGCGACCACGCCGCGGCGTACCGCCTCAATCGCCTCTTCACAGCGGGCGCGAATCACCGGGTCCAGCGAGCGGATGTGCGCGATCTGGTCCAGGGCATCCAGTACCTGCTTTGCCCAGCGCACGAAGTCGCCGGCGGCAAGGCCGGTGTCCTCGATTGCCTTAGCGAGGTGCGCGCCGTTTGCCCAGGCGTACATGGGCTCGACCAGGCCGAAGTCGCACGCCGGGGTCAGGTTGACCTTGTGCTGCTCCTCGGCGGCGTTCAGGTCGGCGAGGCGCTGCGTAATCGTCGCAATGGGTGCGCGCAGGGACGGGTGCGGGTAGTGCGCCAGGTACTCCACCGCGTCGCGCTTGCCCTGGTAGGTTAGCGCGGCAACGGTTGCAGCGATGGCGGCGGGCTCCAGGCCGTCGAGGAAGTGCGCATCCAGGCACAGGGCGGTCAGCAGATCGCGCTCGCCGTAGATGCGGCGCAGAGCCTGGCCGCCGGTGGTCAGCGACAGTTCGCCGTCCTCGGTGCGTTCCACGTAGCCGTAGCTCTCCAGAAGGCGCGAAATGCGGTTGAAGACCTGCGCAATCGTGTTGGTGCGACGCGCAATCTGACGGCGCAAACCTTCCGTCTCAGAGTTGAGCTTCTGCCAGCGTTCGGCCCAGCGCATATGGTTCGCGCGGTCGGAACAGCCGTGGCACGGATGGTTACGTAGCTGAGCCTGCAGAGCCTCCAGCTGCGCGTCAATGCTGTTCTGACGAGCCGGAATGTTCTGCTGCGCGAGCGCACGCGGGGCGCGGCCGTCGTAGAGCGCCTGGCGCATGCGGCTTGCGGTGTCGCGGCGTTCCTTGGGGGTCTTGAGGCTCAGGCGCTTGGGAATCTTGATGCGTGAGACCGGTTCGACGGCACCCTCAAAGTCGCGGGTTGAGGCGGTGCGCTGGTGCGCGTCCTCGGTGACGATGCCGATGCGCGGGTCGGCGTGCGAATCGGAGCGGGTGATGACGACTGCGTAGCCGCGGGAACGGCCGTGCGGAATGTAGATGATGTCGCCGGGCAGAAGCTGTTGGATGCTGTGGTGCGCCTGCGCGCGTGCGTGACGCTCGTTGCTCTTGGACGCCTTCTTCTCCAGCTCGGCAATCTGGCGGCTGAGCTGTACGTATTCGGTGAAGTCGCCCAGGTGGCATGCCATGGCTTCACGGTAGCCTTCCAGGGCGTTCTCGTTCTTGCGCACACGCGATGCGATGCCCACGACCGACTTATCCGCCTGGAACTGCGCGAACGAGGACTCCAGAATCTTGCGGGTGCGCTCAGCGCCGTAGGAGGCAATGAGGTTCGCCGCCATGTTGTAGGTGGGGCGGAACGAGGAGTTCAGCGGGTAGGTGCGGGTTGAGGCGAGGGTTGCCACGTGTTCCGGGGACATGCCGGGGCGCCACATGACGACCGCGTGGCCCTCGATGTCGATGCCGCGGCGGCCTGCGCGTCCAGTCAGCTGGGTGTACTCGCCGGCGGTGATGTCCACGTGGGATTCGCCGTTGTACTTGGTGAGCTTCTCCAGAATCACGGTGCGTGCGGGCATGTTGATGCCCAGGGCAAGGGTTTCGGTGGCGAAGACCAGCTTAATCAGGCCCTGCGCGAAGAGGGTTTCCACAACCTCCTTGAACAGGGGCAGCAGGCCGGCGTGGTGCGCGGCGATACCGCGAATGAGGCCGTCACGCCACTCGTAGTAGCCGAGGGTGTTCAGGTCGCGGGTGTCCAGGTGAGCGGTCGCCTCCGCAATGTAGGCGCGGATGGTCTGCTGCTGCTCGGGGGTGGTCAGCGTAATATCGGCGGATACGCAGTGGCTGACCGCGCCGTCACAACCGGCACGGGAGAAGATAAAGCAGATTGCGGGCAGCAGGCCCTGCTTGTCGAGGGCGCGCACCATCTCCGGGCGGGTAATACGCTGCGGACGCAGAGGCTTCTGCTCACCGCGCGCATCAAACTCCCGGTCGTTACTGAAACGATCATTGCTGAAACGGTCACGACGGTTCGAGCCGCCGCGCTCGCCGCTGCTGAACGTCTCGTTCAGCCAGCCCTCACGGCGGTGACGGAAACGCTCACGCTTGCCACCGTAACGGCCACGACCCGGGCTCGAACGGAAGCCGGGGCGCAGCGCCTTCAGCTGCGGGTTCAGACGCAGACCGGCAAGCAGAGGGTTAGCGCCCGCCTCCACGGTTGCGCCGCGCTGCTTAGCCTTCTGCGCCTTCTTCGCCTGCTTGCGGGAAAGCTTCTCCTCCGGCTCCTGCGAGCCGTTCTTGCCATTCGCCGAGTTGTCGTCGGGTACGAACAAATCCACCACATGGTGACCGACCATCATGTGCTGCCACAGCGGCACCGGGCGGTGCTCAGAAACAATAATGTCCGTGCCGCCGCGCACCGTATCCAGCCACGCGCCGAACTCCTCAACGTTCGACACCGTCGCCGACAGGGAAATAACGTTCACATGCTCGGGCAGGTGAATAATCGCCTCTTCCCACACCGCGCCACGGAAACGGTCCGCCAGGTAGTGCACCTCATCCATGACCACATAGCCCAGGCCGGTCAGCGTGGTCGAGTTGGCGTAGAGCATGTTGCGCAGCACCTCGGTGGTCATCACGACCACGGGTGCTTCCGTGTTAATGCTCGTATCGCCGGTCAGCAGACCCACATAATCTTCACCATACGCGCGCACAAAGTCGTGGTACTTCTGGTTGCTCAGCGCCTTAATGGGAGTCGTGTAGAACGCCTTCATGCCGCGGCGCAGCGCCAGGTAGATACCGAACTCGCCCACAATGGTCTTACCCGCACCCGTAGGCGCGGCAACCAGGACGGAGCGGTCCGCCTCCACAGCGGCACACGCCTGACGCTGAAAATCATCCAGCGGAAAATCAAGGGACGCCTCAAAAGCCCCCAGGGCGGTCTTCGCGTAGGCGGCGCGCTCCCTCGAAGCGCGGTAGGCGGCAGCGTAGTCGGTGCCGGTCTGCTCGTTAGAAGCGTTAGAAGTTTCTGCGTCAGAAGTGTGCTGTGCGTGGTGCTTGCTCATAGTATGTCCAGTGTAACCGCTTGCCCGCCGCGCACCTTCCGAAAGCATCCCGGACGGGCACTAATCCGGTACGGGCGAACAGCGAGCGCACCCGGCGCCGGTATAACGCTCCCTGTGGAGCTCGCTACGGAGGTGCCGTGCGAGCCGGCGTTAGAAGCTTTTCCCGACAGGCGAATCTGTGCACGCTAGTCTGGGCATGCGAAGAGGCGGGGCACAGAATCTCTCTGTACCCCGCCCCTCGGCGATATCACTCAAAGCGAGCTATTCAATTAGGAAGTCTTCTCTTCCTCGAAGTAACCCATCTTCGCCAGGTCTTCGGCGCTGGTTGCGGTGTTCAGGCTTGCTTCGTCCGAACCCTGCGCCAGCTTGGCGAGCTTGCGGTCACGGCGCTTGTCGTTAATCATGCAGATGCCGATTGCTGCAAAGAAGAAAATCAGCAGCGGCGCCATGAGCACGAACATCATCATGATGTCGCTACCGGGTGCAGTTAGTGCTGCGATAACCGCAACGAGGACAACCACCCAACGCCAAGCCTTCAGAATGGTCGTGCCGCGAATCAGG
The DNA here is from genome assembly GCF_001812285.1 of Rothia sp. HMSC065B04. Taxonomy (NCBI): domain Bacteria; kingdom Bacillati; phylum Actinomycetota; class Actinomycetes; order Micrococcales; family Micrococcaceae; genus Rothia; species Rothia sp. HMSC065B04. The sequence goes on along the minus strand of NZ_KV808408.1, from coordinate 453,509 downwards.
CCCAGCATGTTAATGCCAACCAGAATCACCGGGATGATAAAGGCACAAGAGAAGGTCACAACGAACTTCAGAATGAAGGAGATGTACACGCCCGCGTCAATGTAGTTACTTTCGTTGACGGGGGTGAACTTCAGCAGCGCGTAAACCACGCCGGGGAGGGTGAAGTAAGAAATGGCGACACCGCAGGCAAACGCGAAAATAGATGCGGTGAGGAAGCCGAAGAGATACTTCTTCTCCTTGGTGTGCAGTGCCGGCAGCAGGAATCGCAGCGCCTGGTACAGCCAGACGGGGGACGCAATCACCAAGCCAATGTACATACCGACCTTCAGCAGCTGGTCGAAGGGGGATGCGACGCTACCGTAGTTCAGATTTGCGTTGCGGCCGGTTTCTGCGTTGATCTGCTGCAGGGGCGCAGAGATCATTTCAATGAAAGGCTGGTAGAGGAAGACCGTACCGATGATGGCTGCGATGACGGTTGCGATAGCCGCCTTAATGAGGCGGTCGCGGAATTCGCGCAGGTGTTCCTTGAGTTCCATGCGTGCTTCAGGATTAAGTTTGCGGTTGCGCACGTCCTGGTCAGGTGTTGCCACGTGGTGTCCTCTGGGTGTCGGTGCCGTGTGTGATTCGGCTGAGGGGGTCTGGTGGGGTGTTTATGGGGTGGTGCCGCAAAACCCGTGCCGGCCGGTGGGCTGGCACGGGTTTGGTGCGTAGGGGCGGGACCGTTACTTGGTTTCGGTCTTGCCGTCCTTGCCGTTGTCTACGACCTCAGCGGTGACGACCTCTTCGCCGTCCTTCTCGCGGGGGTCCTTCTTAGAGTCGTTCTTCAGACCCTCAACTTCGGTCTTGAAGATGCGCATGGACTGGCCGAGGCTGCGTGCCATGCCGGGCAGCTTGGGTGCGCCGAAGAGCAGGACGATGAGGAGGATAACGACGATGATGGTCGCGGGGTGGCTGAAAATCTGGCCCATGGTGGTGTGCCTTTCTGTTAGAGCAGGTCTCCGATGTTTTGAGGTTGGCCGAGTCGATCTCGTCGGGAGACCCGTCGCTTGATCCGCTCAGACCTGCGTGTCTGCTTACCTTGTTCGTAGTTATTGTATGCCTCGGTGATGGGTGTGAATACCCCGAGGGTGGTGTCTCGCGGGAGTTTTCGGCTTGCGTTCGCTTGCGCTGCGTCGAATTGTCCCTCGATTGACTCGACCCAGGTTACGGTTTCGTCAAGGAGTGTGAAACCGCGAGTGAGTGCTTTGTAGGTGAACCATGCCAAATAGAGGAGCGAGCAGATGATGAGCGCGCCCCATAGCAAAATCCAGAACCACCAAGACATGAGCACCATTATACAAGTTTTAGGTTAATGTTTTGGCGCCTTAGATGGGTTTTTAGGGTGTTTTTGCTTGTGGGTGAAGTTCTATTTTTCTGCGGGCACACCTGCGGGCACACCCCTGCGGCTACTCGCTTTGAGGGTTTGCAACTGGTCAAGCAGCGCCGCGCGCAGGTGCGCAGGGCCGACCAGTTCGAGGGCACCTCGGTGCGCGATGACGGTGTCGAGGATGTTCTTATCGCCAGCGCCGTGGGCATTGTTGTAGTAGTGGATGCGCACGTACTGGGTGCGTGAAGCCTTCTTCACGTGGTGGGTGCTTCGACGCATGTACGTTGCGGTGAGAGTATCGAGCGGTTCACCGCTGGGAATGTGCTCGGTCGGGTGAATCCGCAACTCAGCGAAGGGGTTGGTCTGAGTGCTGTGCTGCTGCGCGTGCCAGTTCGGCACGGTGTCACCGGTGACCGGGTGGGTACGGCCCGCGCCCGCCTCCTGAATGTGGTTGATGCGGGTGAGGCGGAAGTTACGCCAGAAGTTGGGTTCCTTCTCCCCCGCCTTGCTGTCGGCAGTCTCGCTGTTGGCAGTCTCGCCGGTGGCTGTGTGAGCAAAAGCCTCGGGTACATACTCGGGTACCTCTTCACCGCGTGCCGCATAGTAGCGTTCCTCAGCGGTACGGCACCACGCATGCAGGTACATGTGGTCGCGGTGCAACACCAACGCATACGGGTCCACCAGGCGATCCGCGGCGCGCTCAGAGGTACCGTACCCAATGGTCACGGCGTTGCCGCTACTCAGGGCGGCAGTCGCCTCCTGCAGCAGGGGCTCCTCCGGGGCGAAGCACAGGTGCTGCGCATAGACGGGCGCGTTCGGGTACGCGGCGGCGAGCGCCGCTCGGATACTGCCCAGACGCGCATCCGCCGGGTGCAGAATATCTGCGGCAGAGAGGGTGAAGACGAGAATGGCGAGCTCAGTGTCCGTGAGGCGCGCGTAGTTCAGCAGCGTGTTCGGGGTGGCGCCGCCAAAATCCGGCAGCAGGTTAATGTAGGTGGGCTTGAGGGCGTCCGGGTCCTTGGGGTCAGAATCGAAGGGAACGGTATCTACCTGCGCGAAAATCTCGGCAATAGTTTTGCCGAGGGCACGGTTCTTCTCGGTGTCCACGCTGTAGAGGGCGTTGAGCTGATTCAACGGCATGGGCGCCTCATCGTGGGCGCTCGCCCAGCGGTCGGCACGGTGCAGACCCAGGAGCAGGTCAACAAGGTCGTCGAGGGAGTTGTTGCGGTTGCGCTGGTTGATATCCGCCCAGGTGCCGGGGTCTTCAACTGCGCCGCTGTGCAGGTCGGTGAGGGTGCGCAATAGCTGCTGCTGGGCGGCGTAGCTGTCACGCTGGCGGGTAGAGGCAGCCTCCGATTCCTCGGGCGGCTCGATCACACAGCTGTAGCTGGTCGCCGCCACAGCGCTATCAATCGTGCCGTACGAGGGCACGGTGAAGGGCTCCGACAGCGTAGAATCGGCGCTGACCTCGGCAACAATCAGGCTCTCTTCGTAGCCCTTAATGTCTTCAAGCCAGTTCTTGGCTTTAAACGTCGCATTGATGGGGGTCGAATCGATACGTGAAAGCATCGTGAGCTTCTGAATACGGCTGGCACGGAACGTGTACTCCTTACGCTCCGCGCTCTCGGTGTAGTAGCCGACAAAATACCAGGTGCCGTAACGGTAACCGATACCGGCAACACTGACCTTCTCCTGCACGCGGGTTGCACCGGCAGCCGTCTGATAGGTGAACGTGACCGTCTTACGCTCCGCATAGGCGGTGAACAGCTCATTCAGGTGCGGGTTATCGCTAAAGTAAATACGCTGAAGAGGCTCGCGGTAGGTGTACAGGTTCTTCGCGCGCTGACGCTTGCCGGTCTTCGGCTCCAGGATCTTCGCGGCGGCGAGCGCCTCATCGGTGAGGTTCTCGCTGGTCAGCGCAATCTTACGCAGGATGCGGTAGGCGTCATCCTGCAGTTCGGTGCCTTCCCAGCCGCGCAGGATGGTGTTGATGAGGCGGAACTCCTCAGCGGTGGGGTTCCATGCGGGTAGCTTAGCTGCGTCGCTGGGTTCGAGGCGGTAGCGCTCCCCCAGGTCAGTGGTCACGTGGGTGATGCGCGCGCCGGCATCACGCAGGGTCTGCTTGGCTCGTTCAAAGGCGCGTTCCTGGGCCTCGCTGAGGGAGCCGTTAGCGCGCGTGCTAATACCGAGCAGGGTCAGTAGCTCGTTGCGGCTGATGCCCTGGGTTCGGGTTGCGGCATCGGGTGCCTCGGCGGCGGTGGAGAGGCGGTGAAGAGTCATGTAAAGCTGGGCTGCGGTGGACATGATTCCATCATACCGTGTGTGTTCCGCGGCACTTACTTGCGTGTGGGGTGGCTGCGAGAAGAATGCGCGGGTATAAAATTTCGCGGACGCGCCGATAGCCCAGTACAAAAAAGCCCAGTACAAAAACTTGATACACAAAAGCCCGGCGCCCCTCCCACAATTGGGAGAAAGCACCGGGCTGCGCGTCTCTGCGCGTCTTACGTGAGAAGCGCGAAAAACGCGAGAACCTTGCTAATCCTTAGCGGACGTCCAGCAGGTCCACCACGAAAATCAGGGACTCGCCGGGCTTAATGACCGAACCAGCGCCGCGGTCACCGTACGCCATGTCGGCGGGAATCTCCAGGCGACGACGGCCGCCGACCTTCATGCCGAGCAGACCCTCATCCCAACCGCGGATAACCTGGCCAACGCCCACCTGGAACGGCAGCGGCTCGCCACGGTTCCAGGACGCGTCAAACTCTTCACCGGTGGAGAATGCCACACCAACGTAGTGGGTGAGCACGCGGGAGCCGGGAACAACCTCAGCGCCTGCACCCTCGATCAGGTCGGTGATGACCAGCTCGGTGGGGGCGTCGCCCTCGGGGAAATCGATTTCGGGCTTTTCGCGGTCGAGGTTACGCTGACCGAAAGACATGGGTGTCTCCTTTGATTGGTTCGAAATACATCGAAATAGTGGGTGCGCCCGCCGCCTACGTCATATAAGCGGCGAGCGCGAAATAAAAATGTGGGCTACTGCGCGGTAGCCGAAGCGGTAGCCGCCGGGGTTGCGGTTGCCGAGGCGCTCGCCTCCGCAGCGGCCGCGCTAGAAGCCGCCTGAGCACGCTGCAGGGTCTGCGGGTTCTCCTCCGCGCCCAGAATATCAACAACGAACACCAGAGTGCCCGAAGGCTTGGAACCGCCGGTGTCGTTACCGTACGCCAAATCCGCCGGGATGACTAGCTCAACGCGGGAGCCGACCTTCTTGCCCTTCAGACCCTGAGTCCAGCCCTTGATAACGCCCTGCAGGGAGAGGCCCATCGGGGTGGAAGCGTCATAGTTGCCGTCGAAGACCTTACCGTCGGAGTACTGCACGCCAATGTAACGCACGTACACGGTATCGGTTTCCTTGACCTCGGCGCCCTCGCCCTCAATGAGGTTCTTCGAGACGAGCTCAGTGTATTCCTGCTTGGTGTCGGGCAGCTTAATATCAGCCTTGCCGGTGGACTCATCCAGAGTGAAGGACGGCAGCGACGGGTCAGCCTCAACAGCCTTACCGGTTGCGTACTTGGGCAGCTTCGTCTTCACGGTGTACACCTCAACGTTAGTTGCGGCACCGGGCGAAGCGGTCGTAGTGGTCACGCCCGCGGTGCTACGCTGCTGCAGAACGTTGGTGGTGTACGAGAAAGAACCGCCAACCTTAATCTTCTTCAGGGTTTCGTACACCTGCGGTGCAGCCTGCTTCAGCTGATCGTTAATCGGCAGCAGAATCGGCTCGCTGGAGTAAGTGGAACCGTTAAGCTTGCCGTCGGTGCCGTTGAACACGGCAGCCTCAACGAGCACGTAGTCACCATCGTTGATGGAGTCGCCGTTGCCTTCCTCAATCACGTATGCGGAGGGGCTAGAAGCGGCGAAGGGAGTCGCGAAGGACGCCTCAGGCGCAGCGGTCGCGTTCTTCAAGGTGTACTGCACCTTGGACAAATCGCCATTGCTGGACTGCGCGCCACATGCGGACAGTGCGAGCGCGAGAGCTGCCGCGCTGGCACCGAAAATAGTGAGCTTAGAGCGTTTGGTCATAGTGTTATCCTCTGGGGTTTTCTGTGAGAGTGGGGCGTGTGAGTGCCCGTGTGCCACAGAACAGTTTACAGGTATAGGTTTAGCTGTTTTATGCTACGGCACGTAGCTGTGTTCAGGCTGTGTCGCGGCGCGGGGTGCGCCGAGAAACTTTGGGGTGCGAACTTTGGGCGGGAACACGCTGTGCCGTAACGGTGGTGATCTGATGTTTTAGCAGGGTCGTTTAGCAGGGCGGCGGGAATGCCGCCTCCTGATGCTGACGCGCCTTAGACGCCAGCAGGCTCAGCACGTCCTCCAGCTCCTCGCTGCCGGTAGCAAACGGGTCCTTACACACCAGCGTGTGCTGCGGGTAGGCGTTGAGCTTTAAATGCACCCAATCCACGGTGAACTGCCCCCCCGCCGCAACCGCCGCATTAATGAAACGCGAACGCTGCAGAGCGCGAGTGTTCGGCGGCTGAGTCTTCGCCGCCTCCGCGGCACCCTCAGGCAGGATGCGCTTGACCGCACCGCGACGAACCAGCGCGTGGAAGACGCTACGCTCCGGGTCGATGTCGTGGTACGCCAAATCCAGCTGACGGATGCGGGCGCTCGCATAATCGGCAGGCTGACCAGCCGCGCGGGCACGGGCAATATACGCATCCAGAAGCTTCTTCTTAATCGCCCAGTCAATCTCAGTGTCAATGCTGCTGTAGTCGCCGGACTCGATAGCGTCCAGGGTGCGCTGCCACAGGTCCAGGGCGTATTCCACGTGGTGGTGGTGCGCGCCGTACTGCTGCACGTACTGGCGTGCCGCATCCAGGTAGTGACGCTGAACGCTCAACGCCGTGTAGTGCTTACCGTCGGTGGTTTCGAAGGTTGCGGTGCCGGTCAGGTCGTGGCTGATAGCGCGCAGAGCCGCCGGAACAGACACAATATCCAGGCTGGTGACCGGGAAGCGGTCTTCCAGCATGCGTAGCACCAGGTCGGTGCTGGCAATCTTCAGCAGGGTCGTCGGCTCCGCCATGTTCGAATCGCCATTAATGACGTGCATGCGACGGAACTTCGAAGCGTCCGCGTGCGGCTCATCGCGGGTGTTAATGAGCGGGCGAGCGCGCGAAGTTGAGGTGGACGCCGCCTCCCAAATATGGTCGGCACGCTGCGAGAACGAATACGAAGGCACACCCGTGCTGGACGCCGGGTCGGTCGAACCGGGCACCGGGCCGCCGTTCGGGTGGGTCTTACCGGCACCGACCAGAATCTGGCGGGTCACCAGGAACGGCACGAGCTGGGCAATCAGGTCGTTGAACTGCAGTTTGCGGCTGATCAGGTAGTTCTCGTGGCTGCCGTAGGAGTTGCCCGCCGAATCCACATTGTTCTTGAACAGGTACAGTTCACCGTCGAGAGGGCGGCCCTCCGAGCCTGCGAGCAGGCGCTTGCGGGCGGTACGCGCCAGATCAGCGAAAAGCAGCTCACCGGCGCGTTCCTGCGCGAGCAGTTCGTCAATGCTGCCGCATTCGGCGGAGGCGTACTCGGGGTGCGAACCCACGTCAAGGTAGAGCCTACCGCCGTTGGGCAGGAAGACGTTCGTTGAACGCCACTGATCCAGGACGGGCTTGAAAAGGGCGGCGGCGGACTCTTCGATGCTCAGCCGACCGAGCCCGTGCGGGACGTAGCTGAGCCCGAATTCGCTTTCAATGCCGAAAATACGGTGTTCCATGATGCTGACCCGGCGCGCAGGTGCGCCGGTTACTCGCCGCCCTTCTGGACGAAGCCGGTGACGAAATCTTCAGCGTTCTCAGCGAGCAGGCCGTCAATTTCGTCGAGCAGGTCGTCGACCTCGCTCACGTCAGAGACAACGTGGGAGGCGGCGAGGGTCAGTTCCTGCTCCTGCTCGGCTGCGGTGGTTTCGGTCTGCTGTGCGCTGATGCGTTCGCGGCTCATGGTTCTCTCCTCAAGGGGTTTTCGGTTGTGGACAAATAAGTTTTTAGTGGGGTTGGGTGCGGGGTATAAGGGTTTTGGTACCCGGACCTTACTGCACCCCGCCTGTGGGTTATGTGGTTTTTACTCTTCTGAATGGGGGTATTCGCCCCGGGGAAGAATGTGAGTTTATGTGGGTTTAGGGGGTGTGCTGCTAGCGCAGGCGGTTCAGCAACGCATCCGAATGGTTTACCTCATCCAGCAGCGGCTCCACCTGGGCGGCACCGTAGCGGGTCGGCTCCATCATCGTAAAACGAGTCAGATCCTTCGAATACCTGCCGCGGCACGAGACCGTATCCCAGTTAATACCCAGAATCTCCTCCGGCCAGCGGGACATCAGCGTGCCACGTAAAAACGCGCGCGTCTCACGCGGCGGCTCGGTCGTCGCACGCTCAATCTGCTCCGCAGAGAACAGCGTGCGCATACGGCCACGCGCCACCAGACGGTGATACAGGCTCTTCGACGGGTCAATATCAGCGTACTGCAAATCCAAAGCCTTCAACTTCGGATTCGCATAATCTACGCCCTGAGCGACATAACCGCGCACCAGCGCATACTTCGCCACCCAATCCAGACGATCCGCCAGCGAGAGCGGGTTGGTTTCCAGGGCATCCAGAACCTCACCCCACAGGTTGAGGATCTGCGCGGTCGCAGCATCCACACCCGCCGGGTTCGACTCCTCGTGCGCACGGGAGGCCTCATAGTAGGCGCGCTGAATCTGCAGGGCGCTCGCCGAACCACTCGTGGACACCGGGTTCGGCAGGGTCGCCGAAGACGGCGCCAGCGGCAGCTGAACCGACAGCGACAAATCGTGGCTGACCGCGTGCATCGCCGCCACCGGATCAGACAGACGCACACCCGGCAACACGGGGTGCTGCTCGCTGTGCGACTCAATCAGGTTCATCACCAGCGCCGCCGTACCAAACTTCAACAGGTTCGAATAGTGCGACATGTTCGCATCCGCCGGAATCACGTGCAGGCGGCGGTACTTCGACTCATCCGCATGCGGCTCATCGCGCGTATTCACAATCGGACGGCGAATCGTGGTCTCCAGACCAATCGTGCGCTCAAAGAAATCAGCGCGCGAACTAATCTGAAAACCCGGAACCTCACCGTGCGTACCAATACCCACACGGCCCGCACCCGTAAAAATAGCGCGGGTCGCAAAGAACGGCAGGAGCGCATCCGCAACCTGCTCAAACGGAACATCACGGCTAATCAGGTAGTTTTCGTGAGCGCCGTACGACTGGCCCTTCGAATCGGTGTTGTTCTTGTACAGCTTCACCTGCGGCAAATCCTGCCCGTGGTTGCCCAGCTCCACCAGCGACTCGTACGCCAGCGCGTCACCGGCAGCGTCATAGAGCACCGCGTCGGCGGGGGTCAGAACCTCCGGCGACGAATACTCCGGATGCGCATGATCCACATACAGGCGCGCACCATTGGGCAGAATCGCGTTCATGGTCACGCGGTCCCAATCCAGACGCTCCGGGAAACCACCGCGGCCGTGCACACCGGCGAGCGCATCCAGCGCGCTACGCGGCTCGGCGGGTTCACCCGGTGCCTGAACCCCCGCCTCACGCATGATCTCCAGGGCGATATCTTCGCTGGTCAGCTCGGTGCGGGTGTGCGTCATCTGGCTCGAGTGGGCGGTGGATGCGTCCTGAACCTGACCGAACGCATCACGCAGCGGCGATTCGGACTCACCCAGCCACTGACCCTCGGGGGTTGCGGTCGAGTAGTTCTCTGCCTGGCGTGCCTGCTCGGCGGTCAGCTCATCCGCCAGGGCGCGGCGCTGCAGCTCCTCGCGGAAGGCGGCGCCGCGGCGGAACGCCAACTTGGCGTAGGTGTTGACCACCAGTGCGGACAGCACGGTCGGGTTGGTGCCCGGCGCGGAGGGGGCGATGACGCCGTACTCGGTTTCGGCACCCATAATGCGGTGCACGCCGTAGCTGGGGGTGGAGTTCATGGGGTTCTCCTGAAAAATCTATACCATCCAAAGGCTTTGGACCTGCGGTAATGCTGGGTTGATGCGGGATAAGCGCGGGCTGTGGGCTGAGCGCACGGTTGAGTGGGCGCGGGTTTAGCGCGGCGGCTCCACCGACACCAGGCGGCCACGCACACCGGCAACGGTAAGCGCATCCTCAATATCGGGCAGCGGCGGCAAGTCCACCTGATCCTCAAACTCGGCGCGTACCGCCTCCAGCAGGTGGCGGGTACCAATACCAACGCTCGAGGCGTCCGCACCGGCGGTCAGCGCCTGCAGCTGCTCCTTAATCGCGGCCTTCTTCGCGCGGTCCACAATATTGCGAATCACCGCGCCCGACGCGAAATCGCCGCGGTACAGCGTGTGAGTGGACAGGTTCGCGCTCGCACCAGAACCAACGACCATGGAAGAATCCACAGTCGCCACAGCGTACGCCGTGGAGGGGGTGCGCGCGTACAGCTGACCTGCCGCCGCCGCAATCATCGCGGTCAGGGCGGCGCGGGTCGAACCGGCGGCAGCCACCTCCGCCGCGTCCAGGGGCAGGTCCTCGGTCAGGTACAGGCCGAAAATCTCAGCCGCACCGGCGGCGTCCGGGCGGTTAATGCGGATTTTCAGGTCGAGTCGGCCCGGGCGCATCACGGCGGCATCAATCAGGTCTTCACGGTTGGTCGCGCCAATAACGATGACGTTCTGCAGCGACTCCACACCGTCAATTTCAGCAAGCAGCTGCGGCACGATGGTCGTCTCAATATCGGAGGAACGACCCGAACCGCGCATACGGAACAGCGACTCCATCTCGTCGAAGAACACGACGACCGGGTGGCCCGCCTCCGCCTTCTCACGGGCGGCAACGAAAATATCGCGAATCTGACGTTCGGTCTCACCAACGAACTTATCCAGCAGCTCGGGGCCCTTAATGTTCAAGAAGTAGCCGCGAGTAGCCGAACCCGGGTTCAGCGCAGCCGCACGAGCCGCCAGGGAGTTCGCCACAGCCTTAGCAATCATGGTCTTACCGTTACCGGGAGGACCGTACAGCAGAATGCCCTTGGGCGGCGCCAGATGGTAGCGCTCAAAAATCTCGGGGTGCAGGTACGGCAGCTCCACCGCGTCGCGAATCTGCTCGATCTGCGCGCCCAGGCCACCAATCTGCTCGTAGGTGACGTCCGGGATCTCTTCCAGAACCAGCTCCTGCGAGCGGGAGGCGGGAACCTGCGAGGTCAGCATGCGGGTGCGCGTGTCAAGGGTGACCGCGTCACCGGTGCGCAGCTGCTCAATGTCGAGGGAACCAGCCACGCGCGCCACCTGCTGAGCACCCGAGGACGTATCAACCAGCACGCGCTGCTCATCCAGCACCTCACGCACGGTCACCACGTCACCGAAGGGTTCGGTGTCCAGGGCGAGTACCGCCTCCGTCTTGTCGTTGAGCAGCACGGTCATGCCGGGGGTCAGTGTGGACAGGTCAATGAGCGGGGACACGGGAATACGCATCATGCGGCCGCTCATCTGAACATCAAGGTAGGTGTCAATTTCGGCGGGGGTCTTATCGTCCGCAACCTGCTCGTAGGTCATGGTCTGACCCTCATGCACCGCCAACACAATCGCCGAATTCAGCGGCGGCATAACATTCTGCGACAGGGACGCGCGCAGACGCTCCACCTGGTAGCGCATGCTGGTGATTGCCTCAACGAGCTTGCGGTTCTTCTCCCCCGCACCACGAATCTGTCGGCTCATATTGTCGCGGGTTGCCTCCGCCGCGGAGAGTCGACGCAGCACGGCGTCATACTCCTGCGCGCTGACGGGCTGACTGCCGGGCAGGGAGGTCGACCCGAAAGCAGCCGAGTAGTGCGGTGCCGCGCTGGCTGCACTGTGGGCGGTGCCGTACTGGGGGGTTCCTGCCTGATCTGCAGATTCGTGGGTGGACACGGTAGCTCCTTTAGCTGTTCGTCCTAATCGGCGGCTACTCGGTGCGGGTACTGGGTGGGTATCGGGCACAGTGAGTAGCCTGGTGAGTGCACTGCGGGGGCTCCAGGCAACGCCCGTGCCCCCGCAGGTCAAAGATGGTTCAAATTATTCAGCAGACTCAGTCGCCTCAGCTGCTGCGCCGTTGTTCTGCTCAGACTCCATGGCGTTTTGCGCGGTACCGTTCTGTTCCAGCGCAATCTCGTTCGCGCGTGCGGCGTGAGCGGCAAGGTTCTTCGCATCGCGGGCTGCGCGGCGAATCTTTTTGTCGGTCACCTCACGCTCACCCACGTTCATGGGAATCCACGCGTTCATATCCTCTTCAGAGAAGTCAGTCTTGGATGCGCGACGCTTCGGCGCCAGGCGTACCGCACCGTCAGCGAGGCGACGAGCCACGACCAGGAACGCGGTGTGCGCCACCATGCGGTGGTCGGGGCGGACCGCCAGGCCCTCCACATGCCAGCCGCGCACAATGGTTTCGTCGCATTCGGGTTCGGTGAAGCGGCCATCCAAGCGCATGCCCTCAACCAGGCGGGACATCTGGGTCACGGTCGCAACGTAGCAGATGAGCACGCCGCCGGGTGCGAGCGCCTCCGCTACAGCGTCCAGGCATTCCCAGGGTGCGAGCATGTCGAGTACGACGCGGTCGACGCTGCCGGGCTCTTCGACCTGCGGCAGGGTGTCCTGCAGGTCGCCGATGCTCAGCTTCCACGCCGGGTGCGGGCCACCGAACATGGTTTCAATGTTGCCGCGGGCGACGTCTGCGAACTCTTCACGACGTTCGAAGGAGTGCACGCAACCGTAGTCGCCGACTGCACGCAGCAGCGCGATGGACAGTGCACCGGAGCCAACGCCGGCCTCGACGACGCGTGCGCCGGGGAAGATGTCTGCCTTGACGATGATCTGGGCGGCGTCCTTGGGGTAGACGACGGCTGCACCGCGCGGCATGGAGAGCACGAAGTCCTTGTAGAGGGGGCGCAGCGCCTGGTAGAGGATGCCGTGAGTGTTGGGGATGACGGTGCCTTCGGGTGCGCCGATGAGGTCGTCATGCTTGAGGAAGCCCTTGTGGGAGTGGTATTCGCCGCCTTCGGCGAGGGTGATGGTGGTGATGCGGCCGCGTTCGTCAGTGATTTGGACGCGCTCGCCGGGGCGGAAGGGGCCGCGGCGGTTGATTGCGCCGGTGGGGGTGGGGGTGCCGCTGCTCACGGGGTGATTCTCCTCGGGTTTGGGTCAGTCTGTGCTGTTCGCGCTTTGCGGCGAACTGCGGACGGAAAAAGTCCTTTTCTATTTTAGCGGAGTCTGCAAATCGGCTGTGGCGCATTACCCCGCGGGCGTGATAATGCGGGGCACCGATGGAGCGATGACCGTTGAGCAATGAGGGCTACTTATTTTTGGTTAGACTTGAGGGGAGCTCGCAGAAATCCTCTGCGGGCAGAAACACCTTAGTGCCCACGAATTATGGGCAAAGGAAAGAGTATTGTGACTGATTTCAACTCACTGATTGCCGAGTTCGGCAGGCAGGTGCGGGAGAATCTGCGCGTTGGGGAAGGCGAACCGGAGGCTCAGCTGACGAACCCGGTTGCTACCCTTTTGCAGGACTTTGGCGCTTTGCATTCGATGAAGGTTGTGACCGTCCGTGAAACCTCGCTGAAAACAGCGGGGGGGGGTCTAATTTCTGAGGGCCTGGTGCGCCCTGATTACGCCATCACGGTCGATGGTGTTTTAACCGGTTACGTGGAGCTGAAGGCTCCGGGTAAGAACATTGACCCCGCTTCTTTTAGTAAGAAGAGCCACGAGTATAGGCAGTGGCAGCGTCTGCGGAACCTTCCAAACCTTTTGTACACCAATGGCACCGAGTGGCGTCTATACCGTTATGGCGAACCGGTGCTGACGAGCACCGGGTACGACGCAGTGCATATGCATGGTTCTTTCAGCGGCCATGGCACGCTGAGCGCACCGGATGCTCTCGCGACGTTTTTCCTGAACTTTTTGCGTTGGGTTCCCGCTCCGATTAAGAGTGCTGGACAGTTGGTGGAAACTCTCGCTCCCCTTGCTGCTTTGCTACGTGAAGAGATGCTTTTGGGCCTTGCTGCGCAGGAAAAGACCTATAAAGCGGATCAAGCGAAAGCTAAGAAGAAGGGTGAAGAGGATTTTGTGATTCCTCCCCCGCTGGTGGGTCTGCGTAAGGATTGGCGCGATACTCTCGCCCCGAGTACCAGTAATGAAGAGTTTGCCGATAGCTTTGCACAGACGGTTGTGTTTTCGCTGGTGGTTGCCCTCTCAGAGGGTCACGACCTAAGTCTTGAGACATTCTCGACCATGGCGAGTCGTTTGCGTTCCCAACACGGTCTGCTGGGTAATGCGCTGGGTCTGCTGACCGAGCACCTGGATGAGAAGAGCTCCCTGTATAACGCTCTCGCCGTGATTGTGCGTGTCATGGGTGCCGCTTCCTGGGCTGATATTTCTGGCGGCAAGTCGGATGTGTATCTGCACCTCTACGAGCACTTCCTGAAGGTCTATAACCCGGCGCAGCGTAAGAAGACTGGTAGTTACTACACCCCGGTTGAAGTGGTGAATCAGATGGTGCGCCTGGTGGATGACGCTCTGCGCACCTACCTGGGCAAGGAGCACGGTCTGGCGAGTGAGGGTGTGTCCGTGATTGACCCGGCGATGGGTACCGGCACCTATCCGCTGTCGGTTATGCATAAAGTGGCAAGTGCGGAAAGCCTCTCTCCTGCTGCGCGCACTCGTGCTCTGAATCGTCTGGCGAAGAACCTGTACGGCTTTGAGCTGCAGTCGGGTCCTTTCTCCGTGGCTGAGCTTCGCCTGAACCAGACCCTTAAGGAGCTGGGTGCTGACGTTCCGGAGGACGGTCTGAATCTCTATGTGGCGGATACTCTGAGCGACCCCTACGCTAAGCAGAAGCCGGTGAACGGTAATACTCTGCGTCTGCTTTCTCAGTTGTCGAATAAGGCAACTAGGGTAAAGCGTGAGGTGCCTATTCAGGTATGCATTGGTAATCCGCCGTATAAAGTTAAAGCGGAGAAAATGGGCGGTTGGGTCAATTCAGGACCTCGTTCCAAAGACGACTCCTCCTCCATTATGGAAGACTTCCATGCTCCTGGTATGGGTGGATATGAGTATGTGCTGAAGAACCTGTACGTCTACTTTTGGCGTTGGGCTTTCTGGAAGGTCTTCGAAGATTCTTTCCGTGCTTTTGAGAGCCAGTCAGATAGCTCCAAACGTGCAGGTGTTGTCTGTTTTATTACCGCATCTGGATATCTGAAGGGTCCGGGATTCGCGGGGATGCGTGAGTATATTCGTCGTTCGTCCAGCCGTGGATGGATTATTAATGTGACCCCTGAAGGTATGCAACCTCCAGCGAAGAATGCTATTTTCGCTATCGAGACCCCTGTATCTATCGCGATGTTCCTGCGTGAAGAAGATACCGATGAGGAAACCCCTGCGGATATCCGCTATGTAGCTCTGCACGGTACCTTTGCGGAGAAAATACAGGCTCTTGCTGCCCTCGAACTGGATAGCGCAGAGTTTGAACCGGTGCGTTCCGGCTGGGGTGATAAGTTCGCTCCCGAAGCGGGTGGCGACTGGGACAGTTACCCGGCATTGCCTGATTTCTACCTAGACCATTTTCCTGGGATTAATCCTTCTAGGTCGTGGGTATATGATCCTTCCCCATCCATTTTGGAAGAACGCTGGGCTGAGCTGATTGAGGGCAATGATTTGCAGGTACGTGCCGAGCGTTTCAAAGAAACACGCGACACAACTATTTCAAAGGGAAAGAAGCCCCTTCCCGGCACCGACACGTTCCAGGGGAGCCGTGAAAGCCTGAACGATCAGATTGCTCGTGAAGTCATTCCGGACGCGCCGGCTATTGTACCGGTAGGGTTCCGCTCCTTTGACCGTCAGTATGTAATGGCGGATTCTCGTCTAATCCACATGCCTTCCCCCCAGCTGTGGGAATATCGTGTCCCTGAGCAGATTTTTATTGTGGAACAGCACGCACACTACCCCAAAGCAGGTCCAGGGTTGTTCTTTAACACCCTCATTCCCGATAAACACTCATTTAAGGGAAGTGAGGGTGGACGAGCTCACCCGACGCTGAATACTGGTGGTACGCCAAACCTCACTGGATCTGCCGCGCAGATGCTACGTGAGCGTTTCGGCGATAACGCCCCCGGCGACCTCGTCTACTACCTAGCGGCACTCACCGGACCCCCCGGCTACGTGCGCCCCTTTGACAAGCCGCTCCAGCATGCGGGTATTCGCGTGCCCCTCACTGCGGACCCGGAGCTCTGGGAACGTGCCGTTCAGCTCGGTAAGCAGGTTGTGTGGCTACACACCTACGGTGAGCGCGGTGAGCCGCTACCGGGTATGAAATACCTGCACCAGCTTCCCGAAGGTGCAGACTACACCCTGCCTACCCCGACGGTAGACATGGGTAGGACGATGCCGGAGAAGAAGCCCAGCTTCTCCCCCGACCCGGTCAATAGCCTCTCTGAGGAAGAGAACAACCCCGTAATGGGCACCGTCTCCTTCGGTGAGGCTCGCTGCGAGAACGTGGAAAAGCGCGTCTTTGATTACACCGTCGGTGGTAATCGGGTACTAGGTATGTGGGCTAAGTACCGCCTCAAGGATCCGGAAACAAAGTGGAGTTCCTCGCTCAACGACATTGTTCAGCGAGAATGGCCGCTTGCCTGGAGCGAAGAGTATGAGCGTCTGCTCTACACTCTTACGCACCTGGTGCATCTGGAACCTGCTCAGGAGAAGCTCCTTGATGAGGTTCTTGCCGGTGAACAGATTTTCCGTGAGGAATTTGTAGACACCGAAGACTAGCCGCTCAGGACTAGTTGCTGAAGAGTAACACCAGTTATTGGGTTCTACAACCGGTTAAACGCAAGGGGGTGGGTGACCCTGGAGTATTCCAGGATCACCCACCCCCTTGTTGGGCTTATATTGCTCTCAGAAGCCCTACGCTTCCTTCTGCGCCTCGTACGTGCGAACCTCAGCTAACATCTCTGCGGCGAGCGCATCGACCGCCTCACGGTCGTACGGGCGAAGAGCATACAGCTCCTCAATGACAGACGCAGCCATCTTAGAGGACCACGCCCAGGCGTGCCGCCAGGATGTCACGCACCAGCGCGCCACCGCCGACGGTAGTGTCCGCCAGAGCCTTCACAGCCCACGCATCCACAGCCGCCAACGCCGCCGGAGCGTTCAGGTCCTCACCGAGCGCCTCACGCACAGCGGCCAGCAGCTCAACAGCCGCCTCATCGGTGACACCTTCGGAACCCTCACGGCCCTCAGCCACCGACACCGCATGACGGTACGTATCCAGGCGAGCCTTCGCGTGCTCCAGGAGCTCATCAGTCCAGAACCAATCCGAACGGTAATGCTGACCCATAATCGCCAGACGCACCGCGTTCGCATCCTCACCGGCCGCACGCAGACGCGAAACCAGCACCAGGTTACCGCGGGACTTGCTCATCTTGTGGCCATCCAAACCGACCATGCCGGTGTGCGCGTAATGCTTAGCGTGCGGGCGTGCAGACACAGCCCACGAATGGCCCGCGCCCAAATCATGGTGCGGGAACGTCAAGTCGTTACCGCCAGCCTGAACGGTCAGCGAACCATCCACAAAACGGCGGGCAATCATCGTGCACTCGATGTGCCAGCCCGGGCGGCCCGCGCCCAGCTCGCCGGCATCCCAGCTCGGCTCGCCCTCACGCTCAATACGCCACAGCAGCGGATCCAGTGCGTCACGCTTACCGGCACGGTTCGGGTCGCCGCCGCGCTCAGCGAAAATCTCCAGCATCTCATCACGGCTCAAGTGGCAGACCTCGCCCGGCGCCCACGAGTAGCCCTCAGCGTTCGCGGGCAGCTCACGCACAGCCTTCAGATCCAGGTACACGTCACCGTCAGGATGCACCACACCCTGCTCATCCGTGAAACCTGGCACGCGGTACGCCAGGCCGCGGCGCAGCAAATCCTCAATCAGCGGGAACAGCCACTCAATGGACTCCACCACACCCACATAGTGCGCCGGCGGAATCACGTTCAGCGCCTTCATATCGGTGCGGAACAGCTCCGTCTGATCCTCAGCCAGCTCACGCCAATCAACGTTCGTCGCGGTCGCACGCTCAAGCAGCGGGTCGTCCACATCGGTCACGTTCTGCACGTACGTCACCGGCACGCCCGCATCCAGCCAGGCGCGGTGCAGCAAGTCAAAAGCAACATAGGTGGAGGCGTGACCCATATGCGTCGCGTCGTATGGGGTGATACCGCAAACGTACAGGCTCGCCGCCTTATCCTCCTGAACCTGAACAATCTCACCGGCAGAAGTATCAAAAATGCGCGGCAGCGCAGCCTGACCGGGCAGAGTCACAGAGGCGGGGGCATCCCAAGCTCGCATGGGTTTCCTTTCCGTAAAAACGCCCACAACCGGTGGACGCGCCACACCCGCCGCCCAACCTCAAGGCATGCGGGTGCCAAAAAATCTACTCCAATAAGAATACCCGCCCGTGAGAAACTCACGGACGGGTATGTCATATCACGCTGAGGGCTAAAGCCTTAGAACGCCGAAGAAGTAGCGTTCAGAACGCCAGTGCCCAGACCAACGAAAATCAGGATACCGAGCGCAATACGGTACCAGATGAAAATGCCGTAGGACTTCGACGACACGTACTTCAGGAACCAGCCAATCATCAGGTAGCCCACTACAAACGCGACCAGAGTAGCCACGATAGTCGACGGGATACCGTAGAAGCCGGTAGCCTCCTCGCCGGTGACCACCTTGAAGGTCTTGTACAGACCGGACATGAACACGGCGGGCATGGCCAGCAGGAACGAGTAACGCGCCGCAGCCTCACGGGTGTAACCCATGAACAGACCCGCAGTAATCGTACCGCCCGAACGAGAAACACCCGGGATCAGTGCCAGCGCCTGTGCGCAACCGTACAGCAGGCCGTGACGGAAAGTCAGGTCCTTCAGCTCACGCTGCTCGCGGCCGAAACGGTCCGCAAGACCCAGGAACACCGCAAAGACAATCAGCATAGTCGCCACAATCCACAGGCTACGGAACTGGGTGTCAATGTAGTCTTCCAACAGCAGACCCAGAACACCGATAGGCAGAGAGCCAATAATAATCAGCCAACCCATGCGGGCATCCGGGTCATTGCGCGGTACGCGGCCGGTAAGAGCGCCAAACCACGCCTTCACAATGCGCACAATATCGCGCCAGAAAAAAATCAAGACCGCGGTCTCAGTACCCAGCTGGGTGATTGCGGTAAACGCGGCGCCCGGGTCAGCCTTCTCCGGCAGAATCTGGCCAACAATGTTCAGATGCGCCGATGACGAAATCGGCAGAAATTCGGTCAGGCCCTGAACAAAGCCCAAAATAATTGCTTGAATCCATTCCACGCATTCAAGGATACAGGAGGCGCACCCGCCCGGGGCGGTTCGCCGAAGGTGATGTGGAACCTCCGCAAACCGCCCCGTCCACACTGTGAAACGCTCAGGGTGCCGTTTCAGGAGGTACACCGCGGTGCATCCGGGGCTTATCCACGGTTCACCCACGGTTCAAGGAGGCCGCGCAAACACTTCAAATGCGCGCTCTCCGGCGCGTCGAAGGTGCGTCAGCGGCGCGTTCTCCGGCGCAAGCGTACTAGCCGCACGACCAGTCGAAAACACCAGTCTCAAAATCAAAAACAGCGCTACCGCACCCAAAATTCAGCACATCAAACTCATCGAACTCAATATAACGAGCCGTCAGACCCTTCGGAAGAGCCTGCGCATAAAAATGAGTGCCACCCAGGTGAGTACCCACCGCAATCAGCGGCTTCGCCCACTCAAACCACGCCGAATCCTCCGCATCCCAATCGAAAGGACTCAAATAACCAGTCTGCGGGTCAACATTCTCAAACACATCACTGGGGACCTTACCGGCGTTCGGGTCATCCGTCGGAACCCACCCCACCAGAGCAGGCTTACGAGCCAGCGGCTGCTGCTGATCCGCCAAAGCCCAGGCGCTGAAGCTCTCCTCTTCACCACGATGCTCACCGGGCCGGCGCACATCCTGCGGCGGCTCCGTACGGGACGAGAACTCCTCCTCACTCAGGTACAGCACCGCAAACTCGGCATCCAAAATATCGCGCAACAACAACTGGTACGGATGCACCCGCGCCTGCGTATACTGCACTTCAAACGGGTCATCACTAGCAGCATTAGCAACACCCTCAGTCGCCTCATCCTCAGCGAACTGGCCATCACCGGCGAAGAAAGAGAACGCCACAACGCCCGGATACTTCTGCGCATCCGGCAGGTACTCCCCCGGCAACCTCACCGTAAAAATATGCTGCATCGGCAAACCAGTAAACGTACTGCGCGGCCACTGATCCTGCTCAATACCGGGACCGGTCGAACCCACCCAGCCGGCCTCCCACGCCTCGGTGGAACCTGCAGGTAGAGCAGTATCATCACCACCGCTCAGCTCATAATTCCAGGAACGGACAGAAGAATCGGTGCCCGCCGCATCAACGGGGCTAAACACCATCGCGTAGCTTTTCATGAGAGTTCCTCTCTGCAGATTATTCCCCCCACAGCACGCCGATGCACACAACACCTGCGCACATTAAACGACTAAGGGCGGGATACATACTCCCAGTATGCATCCCGCCCCCACATCATGCACGGTTAACGGTCATCAGCCAGCGGTCACCCGCAAACCTTGCACAAAGCATGTACGGCTATCGCCTACGCCTGACGCTCATCACGCAGCGCACGGTTCACAGCCGAAATCATCGCCTTCAAAGCCGCACGAGTCGTCGAGCTGTCCACACCAATACCCCACAGCACGCGAGAACCAACAGCAGCCTCAACGTAGCAGGCAGCGTTAGCAGTCGACGAAGACGACATAGTGTGCTCCGAATAATCCATCACGCGAATATCCACGCCCTCGCCCGAGAGGATGTTCTGCAGAGCATCCACCGGGCCGGTACCCGAAGCAGTACGAGTGTAAGTGTGACCATCAATGTTCAGGCCAACACGCAGAGTCGTCGCACCGGTATCAGCCGAATCAATGTTAATCGACTCAATACGGTACTTACCCCAACGCTTCTCCGGATCGGTAGCGGGCAGGTACTCATCCGCGAAGATGTTCCACAGCTTCTCGCTGGTCATCTCGCCGCCCTCAGCGTCGGTACGAGCCTGAACAATCTTCGAGAACTCCACCTGCGCACGACGCGGCAGATCCAGGCCGTGATCCTGCTTCAGCAGGTACGCCATGCCACCCTTACCGGACTGCGAGTTCACACGAATAATCGCCTCGTAGGTACGGCCCAGGTCGCGCGGATCAATCGGCAGGTACGGAACCTCCCAGTAGACCTCATCCACGGTCTTACCCGCCTCAGCAGCAGTACGCTCCAGAGCCTCAAAGCCCTTCTTAATAGCGTCCTGGTGAGAACCAGAGAACGCGGTGAACACCAGGTCGCCACCGTACGGCGAACGCTCGTGCACCTTCAACTGGTTGCAGTACTCAACAGTCTTACGGATACCGTCAATATCAGAGAAATCAATCTGCGGATCAATACCCTGGGTGTACATGTTCAGACCCAAGGTCACCAGGTCAACGTTACCGGTGCGCTCGCCATTACCGAAGAGGCAGCCCTCAATACGGTCAGCGCCCGCCAGGTAACCCAGCTCAGCAGCAGCCACGCCGGTACCACGGTCATTGTGCGGGTGCAGCGACAGCACAATGTGCTCGCGGTGGTTCAGATGGCGGTCCATCCACTCGACCGAATCGGCGTACACGTTCGGGGTAGCCATCTCAACGGTAGCGGGCAGGTTCACAATCAACTCGCGGCCGTTCTGGCCAACCTCCAGCTCCTCAGCCACAGCGTTCACCACGCGAGCCGCGTACTCAAGCTCGGTGCCGGTGAAGGACTCGGGCGAGTACTCATAGATGACCTTAGTATCAGAGATCATCTGCTCTTCGTACTTGCGGCACAGGCGCGCACCCTGCAGGGCGATGTCCAGCACGCCCTCCTGGTCCTGCTGGAACACCACGCGGCGCTGCAGCACGGAAGTCGAGTTGTAGAAGTGCACAATCGCCTGCGGTGCGCCCTCAATCGCCTCAAAAGTACGGGCAATCAGGTGCTCACGCGCCTGCACCAGAACCTGAATGGTCACATCCGAAGGAATGTGGCCGTCCTCAATCAGGGTGCGCACAAAATCAAAGTCAGTCTGCGACGCCGAAGGGAAACCCACCTCAATTTCCTTGTAACCCATCTTCACCAGCAGCTTGAACATCGCAAGCTTACGGTCGGTGTCCATGGGGTCAATCAGCGCCTGGTTGCCGTCACGCAGATCCACTGCGCACCAGCGCGGAGCCTTCTCAATGACCTTATCCGGCCAGGTGCGGTCCGGCAGGTCAACAACAATCTGTTCGTGGAAAGGGCGGTACTTGTGTACCGGCATGGGGCTGGGCTTCTGGTGGTTTTTCATGATGAATTCCTGTGGGTTGGTCCGTCTCGCTCTACCCCAGTTCCGGGGCTCGTACCTGCCGGGATATCGGTCCCCCGGCTGCCGTGTTCAAGGCGGTGCATCGTAAAGGATGCGAAGGTGAGATGCCGCGTCAAAAAGCCGGAACGGTTGCGGCAGATTCTAGCGTGCCCCGTTCCGGCGAATAAGCAGCAGGTTCACTGCCGGGCGGGTAACCCCGCGCATGCTCTCACCGTGAATAGTCATACCTCCACGCTATCACAGCGCCCGGAGGCGGTGGCACAGCGCACGGGGCGCCGTCCATCATCTGGAAAGAATTAACGGCGAGCATTAACGACGAAGGGACGTAGCCACCATTACTGGCGCTACGCCCCTTCTATTCGTTATTCACGCAACTGCGCTACCAGCCACCCAGCAGTTCGGGCCTAGTAGGCGAAAGCAGTCTGGCACTTGTGCTGATCAGCAGTCTGACCGGTCGCGTTACCCGCAATCGCAGCCTCCTGCTTCTCCATCGCCTCACCGGACGGGAAGTCAGTACCGATCGTCACCGCCACGCCCAGAACCTCTTCAGTCGCCACCACGCGGGTCACGTTCAGCTTCGCGGCGATCTCCTTCGCCTCCGCTTCGTAACCGGACGAGTAGAAGACCGTGGTGAAGTTCGTCGGGTTAGCCGAAGTACCCGGGGTAACATTCGTGTAGCCCAGGCCCTCAATCACCGAAGCGATCGTAGCCGAGCGACCATCCAGACCGGTCGCGTTGTACACGTTCACCGGAACCGTACGATCCAGCTGAACCGGAGCGGCAGAAGTAGCCTCAGCTGCCGGAGCCTTCTCCTCCTTCAGCGACTTATCGTCACGCAGACGCTGGAACACATTCGCAGCATCCGCAGAAACCTGCAGGCGGTTCTCATCCTGGCTCCACGGCTCAGTCGGCACCGTCGCAAACACAACGTTCGACAGGTCCACGCCACCGAGAGTCGCACCAACACCCACCAGAGTGCTGATATTACCCAGGTTCTTATCCACCGTCACGTTCTGAGTAATCGCCTCAGCAATGTTAATCAGACGGCCCGGATTCGACAGAGTACCCTCGTTCTTCACCTTACGCAGCAGCGAAGACAAGAAGCCCTGCTGAGCCTGAATACGACCAATATCGGAACCATCCGAGAAGCCGTGGCGGCTACGCAAGAACGCAAGAGCCTGCTCACCCTCAACAGTGGAAGTACCCGCAGGAAGCTTCAGACCGCTGTACTCGTCATCAATCGGAGCATCCACACAGACCTGAACGCCGCCAACAACCTTCGACAGCTCCTTCACAGCGTTAAAGTCCACCAACATAAAGTGGTCAATGTTTACACCGGTCAGCTTGCTAATGGTCGCCACAGTACAACCGGCACCACCGCGAGACAGAGACTCGTTAATCTGAACGTTCTCCTCAGCCGGGTACACGGTGCCGCTCTCAGGGTCAGTACACTGCGGCACGTCAACCATCAAGTCACGCGGGAACGACAGCACGCTCACGTTCTTACGGTCCTTGCTGATCTGCAGCAGCATCATCACGTCCGCGCGAGCCTCAGAATTACGGTCATCCTCATTACCGTACGCACCGTTATTGCCCTTACGGGTATCGGAACCAATCACGAGAATGTCCAAGGCGCCGTTCTCCAGGCCGTCCTTGTAATTGCTGATGTTCAGCTCCTGAGTATGCAGATTATTGCGCATACGCAGAGCCAACACGCCACCGAAGCCAACAACAATGACGAGCATGCACGCGGTAAGCAGAGCAATCCACTTATTGCGGTTTGAAGTCAGCACCGTCGTGCGCATATGACGACCGGTGCTTCGTAAACGAGGTGCCTGGGGCATACCTTTTCTCTTTCTGCCGGTGAGCAAGTGCTTTCTCAGAGTAACACTCTTCCCTATGAGCGCCGAATGAGAGTGAAAAGTTTCACCCGGAGGCATGCACATATTTCTGCAAGCCACCGGGTGAAAACTAGGGATGCGCGACCGCCCCCAAGGGCAACCGCTCAGGGTTGCCTCTCAGAGCCGTCCCTTAGGACGAGCCGCTCAGGAAAGCTGCCTAGAATCCCAGGCGGTTCAACGCACGAGCGTCAGACTGCCATTCCTTCGCAACCTTCACATGAATATTCAGGTAAATGCGGGTACCGAGCATCGCCTCAATCTGCTCACGAGCCTTCGTACCAATCTTGCGCAGATTCGAGCCGCCCTTACCGATAATGATGTACTTCTGCGACTCACGCTCCACAAACAGGTTCACGTGCACATCCAGCAGCGGGTTATCCGCCGGGCGGCCCTCGCGGAACTGCATCTCCTCAACCGTCACAGCAATCGAGTGGGGCAGCTCCTCACGCGCACCCTCCAGGGCAGCCTCACGCACCAGCTCCGCGATGAGGGTTGCCTCCGGCTCATCGGTCAGCTCACCGTCCGGGTACAGCGGCGGCGACAGCGGAGTGTACTGCGCCAGCAGGTCAGCAACCGCATCCACCTGGAAATGCTTCACAGCAGACACCGGGATAATCGCAGCCCAGCCGCCCTTACCGTCAACCGGCATCGGCTCAGCAACCTCACCGGCACGGCGCTTAGCCGCAGGACCCGAACCCTTCGCGAAAGGCACAGCATCATTCTTGCCGCCCTTACCCTTGGGGCCCTTACCCTTCTGCTTCGCACGATGCGCGGCACGCTTAGCACGAGCCGCACGCTCAGCGCTCATGACCTCCTCGCCGAGTGCCTCAACAGCCAGCAGCTGCTCACGCAACTCCTCAGAGCTCACGGTATCAGCCTTCGTCACAATGGCAACCACCGGCTTATTGCTCGACGCCACCAGCTGCGACGCAATGTAGCGGTCACCCGGGCCAATCTTCTCATTCGCCGGAATGCAGAAGCCCAGCACATCCACCTGCGAAAGGGTGCTTGCCACCAGGTCGTTCAGACGCTCACCCAGCAGAGTGCGGGGGCGGTGAATACCCGGGGTGTCCACCAGAATCAGCTGGTACTCGTCCTTGTGCACAATACCGCGGATCGTGTGGCGGGTCGTCTGCGGACGGTTCGAGGTGATAGCCACCTTCTGACCGACCATAGCGTTCGTCAGAGTGGACTTACCCGCGTTCGGGCGGCCCACCAGCGACGCGAAACCCGAACGGAAGTCCTTCGGGTAGGTCGGCAGTGGGGTGCTCAAGTCCAGAGTGCTCAAATCGAGCGGAGTGTACTCCTGGTCCATTGTGTTTCTCCTTATCAAACCCCGTGCGGGGTATGTGGGGTGCCAGACTCATCTACCGTGCGCCTTCGGGGCGGGGCAGCTGGCTCAAAGTATTTGTGCGGCGTCTATGTTCGATATTTAGCGGTTGTCGTGCTTATCGGTGGTAGGTTCAGCCTCTGCGGTATCTCCCGGAAGGTCCGGGTGCGCATGCGGCTCAGCCACGGCGGGCGGCTCGGTGTCCACGGTGAGAATATCGGCAACCTCCGCAGAATGAGCCTCCGAGGAAGACGCAGCGGAACCCTCAGCGTTCTCCTGCTCATCACGAGGCGGCTCATACCACGCCTGCAACATATCCACCTGGTGGCGGCGGCCCGACGAACCAATCGCACGAATATGAATGCCGTCAATCTCAATCTCAGAACCAACAATCGGCACCATGCCCAGATGCTTAGCGAGCAGACCACCCACCGTATCAACATCTTCATCGTCGAGTTCACGACCGAAAATCTCACCCAGCTCATCAATACCCAGACGAGCCGACAGACGGAACGTGCCGTCATCATTCAGCGTGTACTCGGGGCGCTCGTGGTCGTACTCGTCAGAAATGTCGCCAACCAGCTCCTCGATCAGGTCCTCAAGGGTAATCAGACCGGCGGTTCCGCCGTACTCATCAACCACGATCGCCACGTGCGTGGACTCGCGCTGCATCTCACGCAGCAAGTCCATGGCGCGCTTCGACTCAGGCTCAAAACGAGCCGGACGCATCAGCTCAACCACGGTCGGCAGGGCGGTACCCGCGGGGGCCTCACCGTGCAGGATAAAGGCGCGCATCGCATCCTTCAGGTAGAGCACGCCCAGAATCTCATCGCTCGAATCACCAATCACCGGCATGCGCGAATAACCCGAACGCAGGAACAGGCTCAGCGCCTCACGCAGCGGGGTGTCACGGCTGGCGGTGAGCATGTCGGTGCGCGGAACCATGAGCGAACGGATGCGGGTATCGTCCATCTCAAAGACGGACTGCACCATCTGCGCCTCGTCGTCCTCAATGGTTTCAGCGTCGGAGGCGCGGTCCAGGAACTCGCGCAGCTCCTCCTCATCGAACACGCCCACCGGGGCCTCAGCCGAACGTTCCGGCGCCAGGCGCACACTGAGCTTATCGAGCAGACCGGTCGCCGGGCTCAGCAGAACCGACAGGTAGTGCACCGGGCGAGCCAGCACACGAATCGACGCGACCGGGCGGTTACGT
Source organism: Rothia sp. HMSC065B04 (assembly GCF_001812285.1). Classification (NCBI taxonomy): domain Bacteria; kingdom Bacillati; phylum Actinomycetota; class Actinomycetes; order Micrococcales; family Micrococcaceae; genus Rothia; species Rothia sp. HMSC065B04. The sequence continues at coordinate 427,190 of NZ_KV808408.1, read as the reverse complement.
CCCAGAGCACGCGCCAGCACATGCAGAATCGGGTAGCCCACCAGCGCAACAATCACGAGGGTCAGCACGATGGCGAGCGCGTGCACCTCAACCAGGTTCAGCAGGCAGGTCATGGTGGCGAGCACCGCGGCGGCTGCCGCAATGAGGCGGGTCAGGCGCAGCGGGTGCGTGTACGCCTCGGAGTCACCGTCGAGGGTGCGCTGCAGGACGCGGGCGCCGAGGGTGTCCGGGTGTGCCTCCACTGCTTCCTCAGCCTCGTTGTGCGGCAGGTAGGTGAATGCGGTTTCGGCGATTGCCGCAACCACGGTCAGGCAGAGCGCGAGAACGGCGAGGAGGGCTGTGAGTAGAATGTCCACGCCGCTCCCCTAGTGTCGGGTTTCGACCGGTGCTGGGCGGCCCAGGAACTCTTCGAGGATGGAGCGCTGAATGCCGAACATTTCAGCTTCCTCTTCGGCGGTGCCGTGGTCGTAGCCGAGGCAGTGCAGAATGCCGTGGGTGGTGAGCAGGCACAGCTCGTCGAGGGTGCTGTGACCCGCGTCTGTGCCCTGACGTGCGGCGACGGGCGGGCAGAGGATGATATCGCCGAGCATGCCGCTGGAGGGGTTTTCGGGGGTTCCCGGTTCCAGCTCGTCCATGGGGAAGCTCATCACGTCGGTTGCGCCGGGCAGGTCCATCCATTCGATGTGCACGCGTTCCATTTCGTCTTCGTTCACAATGGCGATGGACAGGTAGGTGTCATCGGCAAGGTGCATGCGTTTGAAGGCGTGCTCGACGAGGCGGGTGAGCACCTCGGTGTCTACCGCTTCGAAAGATTCGCGGATGAAGGCGTCGGTTGCCGGGTCGGTACCGGTTGCGGGTTCTTCACAGTCGAATTCGATCTCTGCCACCGTTTAGCGTCCTTCCGGGGTGGTCTGTGCGTTGTCGGAGTTGTTCTCGGCGTTCTTTTCGGAGCCGCCGTTGATGCCGGCGCGGTCCAGCAACTTCTCGGCTGCGGCCTCGATGGTGGCGCGCTTGACCTTGCGGTTGCGCTTGCGTTCCATTGCCTTCTGGTCTTCGCCCCACTGGTCGTAGGCGGACACAATGTTCGACACCAGGGTGTGGCGAACCACGTCGGAGGATTCCAGGATGCTGAAGTGAATATCCTCCACACCCTGCAGAATGTTGCGCACCTGCTTCAGGCCGGAGGCGGCGCCACCGGGCAGGTCAATCTGGGTGATGTCACCGGTAATGACCATCTTCGAGCCGAAGCCCAGGCGGGTCAGGAACATTTTCATCTGCTCGGCGGTGGTGTTCTGCGCCTCGTCAAGGATGATGAATGCGTCGTTGAGGGTACGGCCACGCATGTACGCCAGCGGTGCGACCTCGATGGTGCCCGCCTCCATGAGCTTGGGGATGGTTTCGGGTTCGAGCATGTCGTGCAGCGCGTCGTAGAGCGGTCGCAGGTACGGGTCGATCTTCTCGTTGAGGGTGCCGGGCAGGAAGCCCAGACGCTCGCCAGCCTCCACGGCGGGGCGGGTGAGGATAATGCGGTTCACTTCGTGGGTCTGCAGCGCCTGCACTGCCTTCGCCATGGCGAGGTAGGTCTTACCGGTACCCGCCGGACCAATGCCGAAGATGACGGTGTTCGCGTCGATAGCGTCCACGTACTTCTTCTGGTTAATGGTCTTGGGGCGAATCGTGGTGCCGCGGGTGGAGAGGATGCTGGTGGACAGCGAGTGCGCCGGGTTGCTCAGTTCGTCGCCGAGCATGCCCATGAGGCGGTGAATGACCTGCACGGTAATCTGTGTGTCGTGGCTGGAGAGCACGCGCAGCTCGTTCAGCAGCTTTGCGGCGGTGTTGACGGCCTCGGAGGGGCCGGTGATGAGCACGTCCAGGTCTTTGGGGCGCAGGCTAATCTGCTCGAAGTAGTCCTCGATAATTGCCAGGTGCGCGTCCTGCGGGCCGAGCACGGCGATCATTTCTGCGGCGCTCTTGAAGGATACGGTGCGCGCGGTCGAGAGAGGTCGGGAGGTAGTCATATGGGCTCCTTGGCTAGTGATGTATTTACAAGTATAGATGCGCGTGATGCACCACGCCCTGGTGGATGCCTGTCAGTTGGATTCCTGTCAGCTAGGTTCTATCGGAGGGAATCCAGTAGCGGGCGCTCTACCAGCGACCCAGCACCACGTTCAGGGTACACATGGCGGCAGAACCGGCGGTGGAGGAACGCAGCACCTCGTCACCGAGCAGTGCCAGCTGCGCGCCGGCGTCGGTGAAGAGCTGCACTTCACGGTCACTAATGCCGCCTTCAGGACCGACGAGTAGGTAGATTTCTTCGGGCAGGTTCTCTGCCTCGACAAGCTTGCGTGCCAGGGCGCTGAGGCGTTCGGTCGCCTGCTCGTGCAGGATGAACACGGCGGCGGACTGCTCAGAGCCGGCAACTTCTTCAATGAGCTCCACCAGGTCGGCGGTGCTGTACAGGTCGTACACTTCGGGAATGAGCGCGCGGCGCGACTGCTTCGCCGCGGCGGTGACGGTGTTCTGCCACTTGGTGTGTGCCTTGGATGCGCGCTCCCCCTTCCAGCGCACGATGGAGCGGTCCGCACTCCAAGGAAGCACACCGTACACGCCCAGCTCGGTCGCCGTCTCGATGGCGAGCAGGTCGCGGCCGTCCTTCGCGAGCGCCTGCACCAAGTAGATGGAGGGCACGCTGCGTTCTGCGCGCAGCTCCTGCACCTGCACGCTCACACCGTCCGCGTTAATGGAGGCGACCGTACCGAGTGCGCGGCGGCCGGTGCCGTCACCCAGGTCGATGCGTTCGCCAAGCTCAAGGCGCTTGACGAGGGCGTGCTTGCCTTCGGAGCCGCCGAGCGCGCAGGTGGCGCCGGGGGTGAGTGCGTCGTATTCTTCCGTGCTGATGTAGAAGATGGGGGCGCTCATGGTTCTCCTTGAGGTGCGGGCTGAAAGCGTGGGTAGTGTGGGTGGAGTGTGAAATAGATGTAGCTTAGCGCGGGCGCGCGCAGCGCGGTATTGACAAGAATGCGGCGGGTGCGGGGTGAGTACCGCACCCGCCGCATCCTCAGCTTGGTGTAGGAATCCTACTTGAACTGGTCCTTCAGGCGGGAGAAGAGACCGCCGCGGTGCTTGACCTGCGAACCTTCGGTGAGGGATTCACCGCGCAGGGCGGCGAACTGGCGCAGCAGTTCACGCTGTTCTTCGGTCATGTCGGTGGGGGTGACCACCTGGATACGCACCAGCAGGTCGCCGCGACGCTCGGTGCCGAGCACGGTTGCGCCCAGGCCGTTGAGGGTGATCACGTCACCGCTCTGAGTGCCTGCGGGGATCACAACTTCCTGGTCGCCGTCGAAAGTCTTCAGCGGAATGGTGGTGCCCAGCGCCGCTGCGACCATGGGGATATTCACGGTGGTGACCAGGTTGTCGCCCTCGCGGCTAAAGTACTTGTCGCGCTTGACGTTCAGGTCAATGTACAGATCACCGTTGGGGCCACCGTACAGGCCTGCTTCGCCCTTGCCGCGCAGGCGGATACGCGCCTGGTCGTGCACGCCGGCGGGAACGTTGAAGGTCAGCGGCACGTCTTCACGGACGCGACCCTGACCGTGGCATTCAGGGCAGGGGGTCTTGATGACGGTGCCGTAGCCGTGGCAGTCGGGGCATTCAACCTGCTGCATGACGGTACCGAGGATGGACTGCACACGGCGCTGCATGAAACCGTGACCGGAGCAGGTGGTGCAGGTTTCGGGCTGGGTGCCCTCCGCGGTGCCTTCACCGTTACAGGACTTACAGGTCACGGCGGAGCGACGCTCAATGGTCTTCTCAACACCGAACACCGCGTCCTGCAGGCTGATGGATACGGTAATCAGGTCGTCCTGGCCCTGACGCATGCGGGATGCGGGGCCGCGGGCACCTGCCGCGCCGCCGGTGAACATGTTCAGCAGGTCCTCAAAACCGCCGAAGCCGCTGAATCCGCCGCCCGGGTAGCCGCCGCCTCCGGGGTAGCCTGCGCGGCCCTGTTCGTCGCCGGTGGTGTCATAGTTGCGGCGCTTTTCGGGGTCGGAGAGCACCTCGTAGGCGAGGGTGACGCGCTTGAATTCTTCGGCTGCGTCCTCGGAGGGGTTCACGTCGGGGTGCAGCTGGCGTGCCTTCTTTCGGTACGCCTTCTTGATCTCTTCGGGGCTGGCGTCGTTCGATACGCCGAGAGTATCGTAGTGGCTCATGCGTTTCCTTCCTCTCGAGACGATGGCGGTGCTCGATGAGTGCACCGCCAACAATGGTCGTATCAATTCTAGGGGATACTACCCCCGACCCGATACAATGGCTAGGCTGAATGGGGGTCGCTCCCGCTATCCGCTTAATCTGCGGTGCGTGTGCCCCTGAAATCGGCTCCGTAGTCCTATTGCGATTTTCACCTCTACCGCCCCTTACCGCCCAAAGGAGAATACGTTGAGTACCCACCACTCCCCCTACGGCTGGGGTGCCCAGGATCTAAACGCCGCCCGCATGAGCCGCCAGGCGCCGGCCCCGCGTAAGGTGCCGCTGCGTCGCGGCCTGCTGATTGAGGATATTAACGGCTGGGTGGGTGAGGTCGTGAAGGCTGAACGCATCGGCGGTGCCCTGTTCTTCGGACTCGAGGACGCGAAGGGTCGCGTGAAGAATTTTCCGCTGGGTCCGGGCTACATGATTGAGGGTGAGCCCGTTGAGATTGTCGCCCCGGTAGCGGCGAAGGAGCCTAAGCGCACGATTTCTCGTTCCGGTTCTATTGCGGTGAAGAACGCCCCGGCTAAGGTGGCGCGCGCCTCCCGCATCTGGGTTGAGGGTCTGCACGACGCCGAGCTCGTGGAGAAGGTCTGGGGCCACGATCTGCGCGTTGAGGGCATTGTCGTGGAGCCACTGCACGGCGTGGATGATCTTGCCGGTGCTATTCGTGAGTTCGCGCCGGGCCCGGGCCGCCGCCTGGGTATTCTGGTCGACCACCTGATTGAGGGCACGAAGGAGCAGCGCATTGTTGCCGAGGCGATGGCTGTGCCGGGTGCCGCCGGGCACGTGAAGATTGTGGGTCACCCGTTCATCGATATTTGGCAGGCGGTCAAGCCCTCGGTGCTGGGTTTGAAGGCGTGGCCGCAGGTTCCACGCGGTGAGGATTTCAAGAAGGGCACGTTGCGTCGTCTGGGTCAGCCGCACGAAACGCAGGCGGATGTGGCGCAGGCGTGGAAGCACATCCTCTCCCGCGTTGACTCCTACGCTGACCTGGATCCGACGTTGCTCGGTCCGGTTGAATCGCTCATCGATTTTCTCACCGAGCCGGGTGCCTAACCGCACCCGAAACCCGCTATTGCGCCCCCGTCTGCGGGCGCAGGTGTGAATTTGCTCAGAACCTTTCCCCCGAGGGCATTATCCTGTGGGTTTTATCCCCTAAAGCGGTACAATAGTTGAGCGTGTGGCATTGCCCCTGTGGGTTTTGCCGCAACATCACTACACTCTTAGGTCACCACCGCTCAAACGATTCACCTCCTCGGAGGGCAGATTCACCGGCTTAGGTGATCGCCACAAGAAACTTCTATCGAACCAGGATTTTCGTGACTAACGATGTTCGCCCGGCTACCGGGCCTCAGAAAACCCGTAAGATTAGCGTGATTCAGGACCGCAACCGTGCGACTTTCGCGCATTTCGGCGGCATTCTCGGCATCATCCCTTCCGCTGCGGTTTTCTACGTCAGCCGCAATAACGCGCCCTTCGCTGAGCAGGAGGCTCGCGAGGCGATGAACTTCACCCTCCTGCCCTCCATTGCTCTGGTGGCGCTGTGGGTTGTGTCGTTCCTGCCCGGCATGGGCAACATTGCCATGGTTCTGGGTGCGCTCGTGTGGCTGTTCATGGCTATTGCGTCGCTGCGCGCTGGTATTGAGGTGAACCGCGGTGAGCCGTACAGCTACCGTATGAACCCGCGCCTGCTGGACCGCTTCTACTCCACCGAGAACGCAGAATCCGCAGAGTCCTAAGAACTGCCGGTCCTAAACCGCGCTGTCTCAGAACCGCGCTGATAGCTTTTACGATGAACGCCCCGCACGTTGTGTGCGGGGCGTTCTACGTTTAAGTGGGGCTTCTTTGCCTAGTGCGCGTGAATTGCTGCAAACTCTACCGAATGGCGCTGTAGATAATCGTTGTTAAACGATCGTGGGCCCCTGTTACCAGGAGCCCACAACCGTATTCACTCAACTTCAGCAAAGACGAGAACACGCTGTTAGACATATACCGTCCTGCCATGACCTATTATGGCACAGCGTAACCTTCAACCACAACTTGAAATTGGGTGTTTTGGAAAATTTTTTCTCGGGAAAGTAATCGAAAAATACGCACTCTAAAAGTGGCATGAAGGAGTGGAAAATTCTTTCGGCTAGTCCAGCACAAATGCGAACAATTAGCACACCGGTGTAAGGTGTGATGCTCCCCCAAAGTCCCTCCAAATAGCCCCAAAAAATTTTTTTAAAAGTTTTTTGAGACCCGCAAAAACACCCCGAAATCACCGAAATATTACGGCAATACCGGGGCGCACGCCATTCGCAGGCAGCGTCAGAGAAAAGCATCAAGTGGAGCTGCGACAGACCAGAACCGGAACGCCGCCCCGATTGAAAAGCCCCTTGTCAGGCCAATGCTTCTTAGTGCTCCTCGTGCTCTTCCGAGACCTCCGGGAGCAGCTCGCGGGTGACCGCATCGCCCAGCAGGCGGCCCTTGAGGGTCAGGCACACGTGAGCTTCAGGGTCAGGTTCAGCTTGAGGACTCAAAGCATCAGGCTCAATCAGAGCTTGAGAAACCAGCCAGCGCAGGGAGGCACCCAGCTGCGCCTCATCATGCACGGCGAGCAGCTCGCGCATCGCCAAACCCTCGCGCACACGGATCATGAGCATAATCGTCTCAAAAGCACGAGTGGCGGTATCCAGCACCTCACGTGCCGCCGCCGGGGACTCCCCCGCACGCACCTTCTGCGCGTACGGCACCGGGTGCTTCACGTTCCACCAGCGGGTACCGTTCACGTGCGAGTGCGCGCCGGGGCCGATGCCCCACCAGTCCTGGTTGCGCCAGTAGGCAAGGTTGTGGTCGCTGCGGGTGTCCTCGCTACGCGAGTAGTTGGACACCTCGTACCAGTTGTAGCCGGCTTCGGTAAGGAGCTCCTCGGCGAGCAGGTACATGTCCGCCATGAGGTCTTCGTCGGGCATGGTGTATTCGCCGCGGCGGATCTGCGCGGCAAGCTTGGTGCCGTCCTCCACAATCAGCGAGTACGCGGAAATATGGTCCGGCTCGTAGGAAATTGCGGCGCGAACACTTTGCTCCCACTGCTGCAGGCTCTCCCCCGGCGAACCGTAAATCAGGTCCACGGACACCTGCAGGCCAACCTCCTTAGCCCAGGCGACGACCTTCGGCACGTTCGACGGCGTGTGGGTGCGGTCGAGCACCTGTAGCACCTCGGGGACGACGGACTGCATGCCGAAGGAGACGCGGGTGAAGCCGCCGTCCTTGAGGGTTTGCAGGTCCTCGCGGGTCACGGAGTCGGGGTTTGCTTCGGTGGTGACTTCTGCGCCTTCGACGAGGCCGAATACGTCGATGGCTGCCTGCAGGATGCGTACGAGGTCGCGGGCGGGCAGTTTGGTGGGGGTGCCGCCTCCGAAGAAGACGGTGTGCATGGGGCGTTTTGCGACGCCGGATGCTTCGAGGGTGCGGGCGGCGAAGAGGATTTCTGCGATGGCGTCGTCGGCGTAGGTGCCGAGGCCGATGCCGTCGCCGAAGTCTTCGGTGGCGTAGGTGTTGAAGTCGCAGTAGCCGCAGCGTACGGAGCAGAAGGGGATGTGTACGTAGAGGCTGAAGTCGCGGTTTTCGCATCCTGCCGCGCTGGTGGCGGGGATGCGCCCGTCGCGGGGTGCGGGGGCGCCGGTGGGCTGGGCGGGCATTCTGCCTCCTGGAACTAGGTGTAGAGGTCGGGGGGATCAAATATGGGCACCGCGCATGCGGCTACGTGGGTAGTATCAGCAGGCGGGTGACATCAAGGCGGGGCGCATCAACGACAGCGTGCAGAGAACCCGGCGGTACACGAGGCACCAGCCGGGTTCTCCGCTCAATCAGGTCAGCACACAGCCGGAAAAGCTACAGCAGCGGAAGGCTACTTCTTCTTTTCCTTCTCCTCGCCCGAAGACAGTGCCGCAATGAAGGCTTCCTGAGGAACCTCCACACGACCGACCATCTTCATGCGCTTCTTGCCTTCCTTCTGCTTCTCCAGCAGCTTACGCTTACGCGAAATATCGCCACCGTAACACTTCGAAAGAACGTCCTTACGCATCGCACGAATATTCTCGCGGGCAATAATACGCGAACCGATAGCCGCCTGAATCGGCACCTCAAACTGCTGACGAGGAATCAGCTCACGCAGCTTCGAGGTCATCATCAGACCGTACGAGTACGCCTTATCGCGGTGAGTAATGGCGCTGAACGCGTCCACCTTCTCACCCTGCAGCAGGATGTCGACCTTCACCAGGTCAGCCTCTTCCTCACCGTCGAACTTCCAGTCCAGCGACGCGTAACCGCGGGTACGGGACTTCAACTGATCGAAGAAGTCGAACACGATCTCTGCCAGGGGCAGGCGGTAACGCATCTCCACACGATCCTCGGACAGGTAATCCATGCCGCCGATCTGGCCGCGTCGAGCCTGGCACAGCTCCATAATCGCGCCAATGTACTCGCTCGGGGCAATAATCGTACACGCCACCATGGGCTCGCGAATCGTCGCGACCTTACCCTCGGGGAATTCGCTCGGGTTGGTCACGCGCTTAGCGTTGCCAGCCTCATCCACCACGTCGTAAATAACGTTCGGCGCGGTCGAAATCAGGTCCAGGTTGAACTCGCGTTCCAGGCGCTCACGCACAATCTCCAGGTGCAGCAGACCCAGGAAGCCACAGCGGAAACCGAAGCCCAGAGCGGCAGAAGTCTCCGGCTCGTAAATCAGTGCGGCATCGTTAAGCTTCAGCTTATCCAGCGCGTCACGCAGCGCCGGGTAGTCCGAACCGTCAATCGGGAACAGGCCAGAGAACACCATCGGCTTGGGGTCCTCGTAACCGCCCAGGGACTCCTGCGCAGGCTTCGCGGCGGAGGTGACGGTATCACCCACACGGGACTGACGGACGTCCTTCACACCGGTAATGAGGTAACCCACCTCGCCCACGCCCAGGCCCTTCGACGGGACAGGCTCAGGGGAAATCACGCCGATTTCAAGCAGGTCATGCTCAGCGCCGGTGGACATCATCTTAATCTTCTGACGCGGCTGCAGGCTACCGTCCACAACACGCACATAGGTGACCACGCCGCGGTACGAGTCGTACACCGAGTCAAAAATCATGGCACGCGCCGGGGCGGATGCATCACCCTGCGGGGCGGGAATCGCCTCCACAATACGGTCCAGCAGAGCCTCAACACCCTCACCGGTCTTACCCGATACGCGCAGAACCTCGTCCGGCTCGCAACCAATCAGGTTCGCCAGCTCCTCAGCGTACTTATCCGGCTGAGCCGCGGGAAGGTCAATCTTGTTCAGCACCGGGATGATGGTCAGGTCGTTCTCCATCGCCAGGTACAGGTTCGCAAGGGTCTGAGCCTCAATACCCTGGGCGGCGTCCACAAGCAGAAGCGCACCCTCACACGCAGCCAGGGAGCGGGACACCTCATAGGTGAAGTCCACGTGGCCGGGGGTGTCAATCATGTTCAGCGCGTAGGAGGTGCCGTCAACATCCCAGGGCATGCGCACAGCCTGAGACTTAATGGTGATACCGCGTTCACGCTCAATGTCCATGCGGTCCAGGTACTGCGCCTTCATATCGCGCGGGGCAACCACGCCGGTGGCCTGCAGCATACGGTCTGCGAGGGTGGACTTACCGTGGTCAATGTGGGCGATAATGCAGAAGTTGCGAATAATCGCGGGGTCGGTAGCCGCCGGAACGGGCGGGTTCTTCGACATGGGTGCCAATCACATCATCCTTTCGAGATGCTGGCTGCGGGTATGGGCATAGTTACCTATCATTTTCCCATACCCGCGCCATATGTGCGAACGGACCTAGCGTTCCGAAGAATCCGCACCATCATCGGCAGGATTTACGCCCTCGGAGGCGCCGCTGAGGGAATCCAGGTAGCCCTCAATATCCTCGGCAATCACCTCGCCGGAGACAGTGCGCAGAGTCGAATCCATCTTCTGCTCAATCTCACGCACCAGCTCAACCTTCTCGTAGTCCTTCGCCATTTCTTCGGCGAGCTCCGCTTCCCACTCATCAGCGTGGGCGCGCAGGCGGTCGTACTCCTCCGACTCGACCTTAATGCCGAGGATGACCTCCAGCGCCTCGATCAGGCTCACAACCGCGCGCGGGTTCTGCTGATCAAAGCTCAAATACCCCGGGATGCTCATGCGCAGCATGACCGAGGAGGACAGGCCGTGCTCGGCGGCGAGCGCAGACATCGCCATCGTCACCGAGGTAGAACCTGTGAAGTACTCGTGCAGAATACCGGGGATAGCCGCCAGCTTCTCGTCGTAAGTGGTCAGCGTGTACGGGTACGGGCGGGTGTGCGCCACCTGATCCTCAAAGGTCTCAACGAAGATCGCGTGGTCCACGTGGAGTTTCTTCACGTACTTGAAGAAGCGGGTCATGAACCGCCGCAGGCACAGGCTGGGAGCGGGTCCGGTCACCACGAGCAGGCGCAGGCGGCGCTCCGGGATGGTGACCATGTTGTAGAACATCTTGGGCCACACCAGAACCGTGGATTCGGAGTCGTCGCTGTTCTGCAGCTGCGGGGCGACGGAAGCATAGTCGTAGAAGTCGTCCATGTCGAAGCCGGGGCTCTCATCGCACGGGTCGAATGCGCGGTGAATCACGTCGAGGGCGTCCTCGCCGTTGCCCGGGGGTTCCTTCGCGGAGTTGAAGCCGACCAGCATGACGGTCGTGTAGTTGTCCTCCTCGGAGGATTCGCCCAGGCCCAGCTTGCCGAGCAGTCCCTTCTTCGCGGGCTGTTCTGTGGAGGCGGGCTTGGCGAAAGCGTCAAAGAGTCGGGCGGGAGGGAAGTTCGGCTGGCTCATCGTTGTCCTTAGCTCGTGGTCGGTTCACCGGGTACATGGGGTATGGAAAGTTGCCGGTGAACCATCGGTGGTTGTGTGGTGGGTGGTGTTGTAAAAAATATGTTCTATATTCGGTTATGCCGCCCAAAACCCCGGACGGAAAGGGAAACTATGTTAGAAAGGCAGAAGCGCCAAATCGTATGGAGTGC
>NZ_KV808408.1:414184-415807 GCF_001812285.1 Rothia sp. HMSC065B04 | reverse complement strand
CAACTCAGCACGCATCCACCCCTCCGGAGTATTTACATCAAGCAGGGGCTTCGTAAAATCAAACGGAGCACGCCAATACTCAGGGTCTTCACGATAATCGTAAGCTTCTTCTGCAATCTCGCTACTCATGGGGAACCTCCTGATAATATGCAAAAAATGTGTACCCACACCGGCGCCATGTGCAACGCCGCTTAGAGCGCTCATGATAGGCGCGGGCGGTGTGCGATACCGCCGATAGTTCCCACTATACGGGTTCCCCCGCGACCCGCAAGCGGTTTCGTCACCGGGCGGGCGCCTCCCCGAATCTGGGCAGGGAATCCGTGCCAAGAATTGGGCAAGGAATCTGGGCGCCATAAAACCATGGCAAGCGGGTATAGCAAAAGGCACCCTGTCACTTAGCAGGATGCCTTTCACATGGGACCTAACGTAGCCTGCAAATAGGTTTGCCCCAAGTAATTTCGCATCTTCCAGATACGGACACATAATGCTGGCAGTTTCATAAGACATCAGAATATGTGGTTATCCTGATATGTGGTTATCCTGATCAAGCTCCGTTTATTGGGGGAAACGGTGGAATTCTCTCTGGGATAAGAACCTCACCAGCTGCGGTACGCTCATCATACTCGCGTGCGATAGTGCGCATTTGGACATGCGACCCCCGCTTAAAGCGCTCCTCAAGAACCCATTGGCGTTTCATGGCTTCAGCCTTATTAGCTGGTGCCGGCGGCGTAATCTTAGTTACGCAGAAGGTGATAGGGTCGCTCAGCGTCGGAGGAATTTTTTCAGGTTCCATGTGAGTATTCTAGTCTAGCTTCTTACTGAGTTCTGTTGGCATGGTACACATGCACCGCATTTTTAGATTCCTTCTGGGTATAGCAAAAGGCACCCCGCCGCTTAGCAGGATGCCTTTCACAAAAGTTATATGGAGTTAACCGGTGGTGCCTCCGGTGTCTTCTAGACCGAAGCATAAAGCCGCGGCCGCCCGAGCGTTATTGCCGCACCAATAGGTGAGGCTCAGGGTTTCAGAGGGGTCGTTTAACTCCTTGAGCCCAAGTATACACGAAAGAGACCCCCTGCGTTCCCCACAGAGGAGGGGGAACACATGGGGGTCTCTGCCCTTAAACCAGAGAGGCACTCACGTACCCCGCAAGTTCTAGAAAGGCAGAAGCGCCAAATCGTATGGAGTGCCAGCATAAACATCCGGCAACTCACCATTAGCTACCTTCTCACGATACAATCTGGTTACTTCGCTATCTCTGAAGGGGAATTCCTTAGCTTCATACCTACGCTTAATCTCTGCTAAACCCCACTCATATTCGGCACCGGGGCGTGCCACCGGAGCATTAAAATAACGCCCCTTCAACTCAGCACGCATCCACCCCTCCGGAGTATTTGCATCAGATATGGGCTTCGTAAAATCGAACGGAGCTCGCCAATACTCAGGGTCTTCACGATAATCGTAAGCTTCTTCTGTGGTCTCGCTACTCATGGGGAACCTCCTGATAATGTGCGACGCCGCATGGGGCGCTCATGATAGGCAGGCGGTGTGCGGTACCGCCGATAGTTCCCACTATACGGGCTCTTCCGTAACCCGCAAGCGGTTTCGTCACCGGGCGGGCGCCT
>NZ_KV808408.1:365541-414084 GCF_001812285.1 Rothia sp. HMSC065B04 | reverse complement strand
GCAAGCGGTTTCGTCACCGGGCGGGCGCCTCCCCATAATCCTGCTAAAAAATTCAGTACCGAATCATCAAGTACGAATACATCATTCACCCGCAGTTGCGTTTAGTCTTTCACATGTTGCAGTGTGACTGGTTATGATGACTGGTATGGACTCACAATTCATAGCAAACTTTCACTCTGGTATAGCTGCTTACGCAGCGCTCTTTTCTCTTATTCTCGCGATAGTGGTGTGGTACTGCTCCAGTGGCTCTAAACGTGCAAAAGAAAAGGCTGAAGCAGCACACCAAGCAGCACTACAGATGAGTGATGCAGTTGTCCGGTCTGCGGAAGCGGCTGAGAAGTTGCTTGAACAGAAGGAGCAGGTTGTTACAAAACAACCAATTCAATTACAGTCTGAAATTGCAACTAATCTACGGCGGCCTGAGTTTGAACTGACTCATGTAGTGAGGACGACCTTTAGTCTACGTAATGTCACTATGGGTCCTATTAAGGTTCTTGATGTGGTGAACTCAGACCAGTTTATTGAACTAGATCTCGAAAAGATTGTTAAGGAGTTTCAATCCGGCGAGATGGTCCAAGTTACCCTAAATTATTATGGGGGCGACGCTAACCTGAGCCTCCGAATCGACGGGCGGGAGAATATCCTCTGCGTCCCAATTGAATATAATCTCGACCTCCTAAAATAGGTCGAGTGCATTATCAATCTATTTTAAACCAGTTTAAGGTTAAAACTGGTAAGGGTCTTTCTGAAGGAGTCTCTAATTTTAGTTGTACTAATGACAACTAGGTTATAGTTCAGAGAGCGTCATCAGGTACATAGATTGATTGATTGCGATTTACTCACAACTTTATAACGGGTAAGCACCCACAATAAACGATTCGGGCATAAAGAAACCCCCTGCGTTCCCCTTAGAGGAGGGGGAACACAGGGGGTCTCTGCCCTTAAACCAGAGAGGTACTTAGGTACCCCGCAAGTTTTAGAAAGCCTTGTTTACCAGCGCAGCAAGACCGGACTTCTTGTTTGCAGCGGTCTTCTTGTGCAGAACACCCTTAGAAACAGCCTTGTCCAGCTTACGGTTCACAAAACGCAGAGCCTCAACAGCAGCTTCCTGGTTCTGTGCCTCAACAGCAGCCTTGACCTTGCGGGTCGCGGTCTTCAGCTCGGACTTTACAATGTTGTTGCGCAGGCGAGCCTTCTCGTTGGTGAGGATACGCTTCTTCTGAGACTTAATGTTAGCCACAATTAAACTTTCTGTTTTGTCTTATTGGTCGGTGAGGGCGACGCTGGCCGATCATCGACTGAGCGGCGTGGGGATGCCTATGGCAACCGGCCAGCAGTGCCCGATGACCATCGGACACTCAACCACACATAATACCAGATGAACAGCCTCCACGACAGACCCCCGCGGAGAGAAAAATACTGTGAAAACCGCTACACACAGCCTCCACATCCGGCGCAGATAATCCGCACCAGTCGCCGGTGAAACTACCGGCACAGGGCGTTAGCTGTTATGGCGAGTCCACGCACGCTCAATCAGACGGAACGTATCCTCCGGCATAATGGCACCCTCGCGGCGCATCGCATCCGGGCGAACACGAATCACACGGTTCAGCTTCACCTCAGAAGCGCGGCCCTGCGGATCCCACGGACCCGAACCAATATCAAGGTAGTTCGGGTCAGCGTGCTCACGGTTATTGTGATCCTTGCTGGTCATCATCAGCGCCAGCAGGTACTCACCGTCACGACCCACCAGAAGCACCGGGCGGTCCTTACCCTGCGAGTGGTCCTCCTCGAAAGGAACCCACGTCCACACGATTTCACCCGGGTCAGCGTCGCCGTCCAGGGAGGGCGAGTACTCAAAGTTGATCATGTCGCGGTAATCGCCCGGGTAATCCGAACCGTCGGATGCGACGGTCGAAGCCGGTGCGGAAGGCTTAGGTGCCGAGGGCTTTGCCGAGGAAGGCTTCGGGGCGCTCGGCTTAGGCGCCGAAGAGCCGGAGGTACGAGCCTCACCCCGACGAGATTCATCCTTGCGGGATTCACTCTTCTGGGAGGACTCGGAGCCGCCCTTAGACGCAGTAGCGTCGTTCAGGGCATCCTCTGCCGCCTTCTGCAGGAAGGGCAGCAGGGCAAAGAAAATTTTCTTCAGAATTTCGAGCATGGGCTCTATTATGCACTACAGGCGCGGAGGTAGAGCAATCGCCAAAACAGCCTGCTCCACCGCATACACCGCGTCCTGCGACTCGCCCTTCAGCTGGGCGTCCGCATCAGCCAGAAGCTGCACAATATGCGCCAACTGGGCGCCGGTAAAACGGCGGCCGTCACGCTGAGCCTGCTCCACCTGCCACGGTGACATACCCACCTCACGCGCCAGCTCGTTAGCACTCAAACGCACGTGGTGCACGCGCGCAATATTGCGGATACGCATGGCGAGCGCACCCAGCATCGGAATCGGCTCCGTGCCGGTGGCAAGGGAGTGGCGGAGCAGACGCAGAGCCTCCGGGGCGTTACCGGAAATCGCGGCGTCACTCACACGGAACGCGGTGACTTCGGTGCGGCCGCCGTAGTAGCGGTTCACCGCCTCTTCGGTGATTTCGCCGGGCACGTCAGAGAGCAGCTGCTGGCATGCGGCGGCAAGCTCCGCAGTGTCAGAGGCGGCGGCAGTCAGCAGGGCCAGGGCCCCGCCGGTAATCGGGCGCTGAGCTGCGGCGAACTCCCCCGCCAAGAACTCACTCTTCTCACGATCGGTCTTGAGCGCCTTGCAGTTAATGAGCACGAACTGGGAACGCACCAGGTCGATGAGCTTCTTGCCGCGGTTACCGCCCGAGTGGTTCAGAATCAGCATGATGTCCGGCTCGGGGGCGTTCAGGTAGGCGAGCGTATCGGTCAAAAACTCGTCGCTCATGGAGGCTACGTTCTCAACCTCAATGATCTTCGCCGAACCGAATAGGGAGGGCGAAGCGTGCAGGATCAGCTCTCCCGCCGTGTAGGTGGCGGCGTTAATCTGAACGCGGTCCACCTCCGGGTGGATGCTACGGAACAGCTCACGCAGGCGTGCTGCAGCGCGGGAGGCGAAGTACTCCTCCGGGCCGTAGAGCATGACGGCGGGTGCCGGGGTGACGGTACGCCACGCGGTGTCGAGGGCGGGGCCGCCTCGGCGGGCGTAGCCTCGGGAACCACCACGCTGGGTTGAACGCTTACGCTCGGACACGCTTATCACTCGCCTTTATCTGCAGGGTACGGGCTGAACTCGACCCCGCTGCGCACGGGGTGCTGCGCGGGTAGAGTCTCGAGTATCCATCATAGCGTTTTCTTCTCAGATGCCTCCTAGCGGTGGTTAGGGGTAGTCAGTCAGAGGTAGATGCCCAGGGTTAGTCGGTCAGGAACGGGCGGGCTGATGGGAGCGCGCGGTGCGCGGTACCACCCGCAAATACTGCCGGTGCGTGACCGCACGGTAGCGGCGCGCATCCACCCACCACAGGGCAATACTCAACGCCAGCACACAGAGGGCGCTACACACCACCGCAGGCATGCTCGAACCGGGCTCCCACGGGTTACCCGGCGCGTGCGCGGCAGTGTGTGCCGCCCACTCGATGCCCTGCGAGGCAAGGCCACCGGCACGCAGGCACAGATCCGCCGCAGTGGGCAGACCCAGGAGCATGAATCCGAGCGCCGCCAGCCCGGCGAGCATACTCAGCGGCGCCAAAGGAGCCGCAATCAGGTTCGCCGGAACCGAGTAGAGCGGCACCTTACCGCTCATCGCCAAAATCAGCGGGGTGCACCACAGGGACGCCACAATCGGCGTGGCGAGCATTTCCGCGCAGAACACCGGCATGACGCGCATGAGCAGACGAATCAGCGGCGGGCCCAGCAGAATCAGCGCGGAGGTTGCCGTCACCGACAGGGCGAACCCCATATCCACGGCGAGGTGCGGGGCGGCAAGCAGACACATCAGCACCGTGGTTTGAAGCGCCGCCAAAGACTGGCGACCCGAACCGCGCAGCATCGCGTAAGCACCGAGCAGACCCATGGCGAGGGAACGAATCACGGAACCCTCAGAGTCCAGCAGCATGGCGTAGGCGAGCACCGCCGTAACCCCGCACAGCACCATGACGCGGTGCGGAATGGCGAGGGTGCTCAGCCGGTGCACGAGCGGCGGCAGGGGTTGGGCGTTTGGAGGAGCAGGTAGCTGAGGGCGGGCAAGTTGATGAGGCTGGGCGGGATTCCGGGGGTACGCGGGGCGGCGAGAACGAGCCGTGCCTCTCCCCCGCAACCACTGCATCCAGGAACGGAACAGCAGGTATGCGCTGGCGAAACGGTACGGGCGAACCGCCAACACCAGCCGGTACGCACCCAGAAACACAATGGCAATATTCGCCCCGGACACCGCTGTAATATGGCTGAGCCCGCTGAGCTTATACTCCTCCCGCGCGGTGGAACTCATCAGCGAATCGTCCCCGTAGGCGGTGCCCAAAACTAGCGCCGCCGACTCCGTGCCGAGGGTGTCCAGGGCGCGGGTGCGCAGCTGCTCCTTGACCGTGGACAGGTACGGCTCCGCCGCCGTCCGGGTGACAGCGTTCGACCCGGTACCGTAGGCGGGCGCAGGAAAAATAGTCGCGCCGCTCAGCTTCGCCGTGGAACCGTTGAACTCCACCGTGCCGAGGGCGGTCACCTTCATGCCCGGATAAATCGCCTGCGAGCGCGCGGTACCGCTCCCCTGGTGCTGAGCTACCGAGCTCGCCGCTGAACTTGCCTCTAGACGCTGCGCGGCGCTCTTTGCCGAACCGTCACGCCGATACACGCGCACCCGCTCATTAACCAGCGCACGCACGCTCCGCCCCTGAATTTCCTCCAGCTTAATAACCACCAGAGTAGTGCGCGGATCCACGCGGCGAACCTGCTCCACCGTGCCATTCAGACGAAGCGAGGCACCCTGCGCCTGCTGTAGGGTGGCGCGGGATGCATCCACCCCCGTAGCGCACAAAAGCACCGCCTGAACCGTGACAATACACGCCAGAAAAACCAGCTGACCGGTCGTGCGAAAGAGTAAGCTGTAGGACATCACCGCACGCGGCGGAAAGAACAACAGAATCGCCAGGCACCCCAGCAGGGCAATGAGCACGCACGCCAGCGGATGCACCACCCGCCACGTGCCCACGGTCAGCGCCGCCGCGGTAAAAGCCCACAGCGCCAGCACCGTAAAACTCAGGCGAAAGTCCAGGTGAATGAGGCTTCCCTGGGCGCGCAGCTCCTGCTCATCACGGCGGGTACGCCACCGTTCAGCGCCGATGCTCCAGCGGTAGCGGACGCGGTCATACGCCGTAGCCGCGGACCGGATGAGGCGCTGGGTGAGGCGCAAGGAACCGGGAAAGAGTTCCTGCTCCCCTGCCTGCGGGCGGTTCGGCCTGCGGTTTTGCCGGGGCATTAGACCGTCACCAGCGGACGCAGATTCTCCAGCATCGACGGACCAATGCCAGGCACCGCATCCAGCTCATCCACGCTACGGAAACCGCCGTGCGCCTCACGCCAGGCAATAATGCGCTGAGCCATCGCCGGACCAATACGCGGCAGGGTCTGTAGCTCCTCAGCGGTGGCGGTGTTAATGTTCACCGGGGTTGAACCCTTCTGCGCGCTGCCCGCAGGAGTTAGCGTGCGCGCAGGCTGAGGCTGAGTGCCACCCTGAGAAGCGCCGTTCTGCGCTGCACCATTCGCCGCGTTACCCTGACCCGCATTTGCCGTTCCACCATTGGGCTGAATCTGCGCCGGAGCAGCCGTCTCACCACGATGGGGCACATAAATCTGCACCCCGTCACTGAGCGCACCGGCAAGATTCACGCGGTCCAGGTCAGCATCCGCGGCGGCACCGGAGGCGGCGGCAATCGCATCCACGGCACGACCCTGCGCGGGCAGCGTGTACACGCCGGGGTTGTTCACGGCACCCGCCACGTGCACTCGCACGGTAGTCTCACCGGAGGCGCCACCACCCTGCGCAGATTCACTCGGGTTAGCGCCCGGCTGAGCAGTGGACTGGGTGCCAGGCTGAGCACCGGGGCTCTGCTGGGCACCCACCGCCTGCACCGACTCAGCGGAAGCACTCGGGGAAGTGCTCGGGGAGGCGACCTGCTCGGCACGCGGCGCCGCCGAAAACTGGGTCACACCCCACACCACGGCAACCAACGCCAACACCGCCACCAGAAGCAGCACGCGCGGCGACAAGCCCCAACGGGTACTGCGGGTGGTGCCGGGCTGATCAGCCTGCTCCCACTCCGCCCAGTCGTCCACCTCGTTCCAATCGGGTTGCTGATCCCAGTCAGCCCAACCATTCGACTCCGGCTGGGATGCCGCGGGCTCGGCAGGTGTTTCTTCGGCAGGCGCCTCCGCGGGCGTTACCTCAGTTGAGATTGCCAGCGGCACGGTGTCCTCAGCATCCGGCGCACCGTTCTTGCGGGCGCGCGGGCTGCGGTAGAGGCTGTTCATCAGGGAGCGGGCGCTACGCTGCGCACCGCTCGGCTGAGTTGTGCCGCCCTGCTGGGCTGCACTATCCTGCACAGGGCTCTGTACAGCGTTCTGGTCGGGGTTGGGGGTCATGCTCGTCATACCCCTACCCTAGGCTCACGCGCGCGAACGCACGAGCGCGAACAAAGAGCCTGTGGATAACTTCCCTCTCGCAACGAGAAAGGAGCCATCCACAGGCTCATTTTTGAAAAATATGCGGTTTTTGTTCAAAAACGGCGGGTTCAGGTTTGTCATAAAACCGTCACAAACACCTCAGCCACACGCCCAGACACATGCCTCACCACACGGGCAGTCAGCCCCGCGCAAGACCAGAATCTAGTCCTCGCCTAGTCCTCACGCGGCAGCTCAGTGCCCGGAACACCCAGCTCCGAAGCACGCTTATCAGCCATCACCAGCAGGCGGCGAATACGGCCCGCAATCGCATCCTTCGTCATCGGCGGATCAGCCAGACGACCCAGCTCATCCAGCGAAGCGTGCTTATGCAACACACGCAGCTCACCGGCATAGCGCAGGTGATCCGGCGCCTCATGACCCAGAATCTGCAGGGCACGCTCCACGCGGGCGCTCGCCGCAACAGCTGCCTGGGCGCTACGGCGCAGGTTCGCATCATCAAAATTTGCCAGGCGGTTCGCGGTCGCACGAACCTCCTTGCGGGTGCGCGCCTCACGCCAGGTGGTCAGGGTGCCGGTCGCGCCCATACGCTCCAGCAACTGCGAAATGGTCTCGCCGTCACGAACCACCACGCGGTCGGTGCCGCGCACCTCGCGCGCCTTCGCGATAATGTCCAGGCGACGAGCCGCACCCACCAGCGCGAGCGCCGCCTCCGGGCCGGGGCAGGTAATCTCCAGCGAGGAGGAACGACCCGGCTCAGTCAGCGAACCGTGCGCCAAGAACGCACCGCGCATGACCGCCTCGGCGTCCTGCAGGGAACCGTTCACCACAGCCGGCGGCAGGCCGCGCACCGGGCGGCCACGCAAATCCAGCAGACCGGTCTGGCGAGCCAGCGCCTCACCGCCGTGATCCACGCGCACGATGTACCTGCCGCCTCGACGCAGACCGCCGCCGCTGACGCTGGTCAGCTCGGAGTCGTGGCCGTAAATCTCGGCGATGGTGCGCCGCATGCGGTGGGCGGTTGCCTCGTGGTCGACCTCAGACTCCACCACGATTCGCCCCGAGACAATGTGCAGGCCTCCGGTAAAACGCAGAATCGTAGAGATTTCTGCCTTACGAGCAGAGACTTTCGTTGCCTCGTAGTTGGCGAGTTCGTCCTTGACGAGCGTGGTTAATGCCATGAACAGGTCCTTCTGGGCGTAGTGTCTAAGAGTCTATAACTTCGGGAAATGGGCACACCAAAATAGCAGCCGCAACGGTGATTCTAGGAGCTCAGCTCAAACGCTTCGTTATACGCAGCCGCAAGCTTCAGCGGGTCGTGCACATTCGGCTGGGAGCTCGAACGCAGATGCGCCCACACAACCTTCGCACCCATCGCAGAAGCCTCACGCTCCAGCTCGGAACGGTGATCAGCCTGCATGTCAGCGTCAGCAATCACCGCGTCAAGGTGAAGCTTCGGGGCGTACTGGCGCAACAAATCCAGGTGCGTTGCCGGGGTGAAGCCGACCGTCTCCTTATCGTCGGAGAGGTTCATGACCACGCAGCGGCGCGCCTCCGTGCGGATAATCGCCTCACGCTGAGCGTCCAACAGCAGATGCGGCAGAACCGACGTACGCCACGAACCCGGACCCAAAACAATCCAGTCGGACTCCTCAATAGCGGAGAGCGCCTCCGGGCAAGGACGCGCATTTGCGGGAGATAGACCAATATCGTGAACCCGCTCCTCCTTCGAGAGGTTCACCTGGCCGACCACCTTCACACGCTCAATACCGCCGCCGTTATGCTCACGCAACACGGTGCCGTAAATGACCATCGGATCCAGCGCCATCGGCAGCACGCGGCCGCGCGCATTCAGCAGCGCACCCGCCCAGTCCAGACCCGCAACCGGGTCATCCAGCAGCTGCCAGAGAGTAGCAATCAGCAGGTTACCGAGCGCGTGATAATCCAGCGGGAACTCACCCTCATAACCCTCGGGTGCGCTAAAACGATGCTGCATCACATCACGCCACGTGCGACCCCAATCGGTGTCATCACACAGCGCAGAAAGCGCCATACGCAAATCACCCGGAGGGAGAATACCCATCTCCTCACGCAAACGACCCGACGAACCGCCATCGTCAGCAACCGTCACAACAGCCGTCAAATCAGGCGTGACGTGGCGCAACGCAGACAGGGAACCGTACAGCCCGTGGCCGCCGCCCATCGCCGTAACCTTCGGCGAACGGTGCGTGGTCTTCAACAAGCGCAAAGCCTGAGTCGGCAGAGCCGGCAGGCGCGGAATACCCTGAGTGTCATAACTGGTCGAATGGGTAGACATAGTAATACCTCACATACCCGGAAGGAGTGGTATGCCGGCCCCACGGTGTGCGGGGCCGGACGGCGGCTAATGAAACACGACGCGGTGGTTGGGACGCGCCGGGAAAAACTTACTCGCGGCCCTTGTCGCGGTGCTGAACATTCACGTTCAGCTCACCGAAAGCAGAGAGACGACGAGCCAGTTCCTCCGTCACAGCCACGGAACGATGCTTACCACCGGTGCAGCCAATTGCGATGGTGGCGTAGTACTTACCCTCACGGCGGTAGCCCTCAAGCACGGGGCGAAGAGCCGCAAGATAGTTGCTGATGAACTCCTCGGTGCCTGCGTGCTCCAGCACGTAGTCGCGCACCGGGGCGTCCTGACCGGTCAGGGGGCGCAGCTCCGGAACCCAGTGCGGGTTCGGGATGAAACGCATATCAGCCATGTAGTTAGCGTCCGAAGGTGCGCCGTACTTGAAGCCGAAGCTCATCACGGTCAGGTTCAGCTTCTTATCCGCACCCTCAGCGAACATTTCACGCACGGTACGAGCCAGCTCGTGAACGTTCATGCCGGTGGTGTCAATGGTGCGGTCAGAAGCGAGACGCAGACCCTCAAAGAGAGTGCGCTCAGCACGGATGCCATCGAGGACGCGACCCTCACCCTGCAGCGGGTGCGGGCGGCGCTGAGCCTCGTAGCGGGCAATAATGGTCTCGTCCTTGGCGTCAAGGAAGAGCATGGAGAAGTCAATATCGGACTTGCGCAGAGTCTCAATCGCAGCGGGAAGATCGGAGAACAGCGCGCGGGCGCGAACGTCAATACCGAGCGCCACCTTCGGAACTCGCGCACCGTCGCGGGTCACCAGCTCAGCCAGGGAACCGAGCATCTGCGGCGGGATGTTGTCGATAACGTACCAGCCCTCATCCTCCAGCACATTTGCGACAGTGCTGCGGCCAGCACCAGAAATACCGGTAATGACCAGAATCTGAGGACGCTCCTCGCTCTGGGCGGACTGTACCGTGGCGGGCTTGCTCTGATTCTCGGGCATGGTGCTTCTTCCCCTTCGACGCGAAATACTCTCTATGCCATGATACAAGACCTTTATCTGACGGTTCGGGGGTACGGTCAGAAATTTCACCAGTATGACAGAAATATGAGACGCTCCCCGGCGGAAGCTCGGAAGGAACCCCAGAAGAAAGAAACCCGCATCACAAGTGCTTGCGCATAATGCTCTCCGAGGGGTCTACAAAAAGAGGCGGGCGGCAGAGCTACGGAGGGGACAGCAAAGTCGTAAGGGTACAAGCAAAGCCCGCACGATACCTCCCACAGGAAGTACCGCACGGGCTTTGAAGATACGTAAGCAAGCGCGCACTAGCTGAGTAGCTACGCGGACGCGCCGGGATTCTCGCGCCAGGACTCTTAGGCAGAAAGCTTAGGCAGGAAAGCCGCCACATGCTCCAACAGACGCACAGACAGCTCCTTCTTCGAACCGGAGAACACCGGCGCCTCATCATTCAGAGTCGACAGCAGCGTAATCGTGTTATCGTCCGTGCCGAAACCACGATTCACACCCACCGTATTGACCGCCAAGAAATCCGTGCCCTTACGCTGCAGCTTCTCACGACCCAGCTCCAACGGAGTCTTCTCCGCCGAACCGGTCTCCGCCGCAAAACCAACAATGAGCTTCGGACCGAGGGTGCTCTCCCCCGCCTCACGAGCCTGCTGGCGGCGCACCACGACCTCACGCAGAATATCCGGGTTGCGCACCAGCTGAATCACCGGCGCATCCTCAGAATCGGCGCTCTTCTTAATCTTGAACTCGGCGAACTCGGCGGGCCTAAAATCAGCCACCGCCGCAGACATAATCAGCACATCCGCCGCCGTGCTCGCCTCCAGGGTTGCCTCACGCAGCTCCAGGGCGCTCACCACGCGGGTCACCTGCACACCCTCCGGCGCGGGAACCTCAAGGTTCGCACCGATCAGGTGCACGGTCGCGCCCAGGTCGCGTGCCGCCTCCGCGAGCGCCACACCCTGCTTGCCGGTCGAACGGTTGCCGAGGAAGCGCACCGGGTCCAGTGCCTCACGGGTGCCGCCAGCGGTAATGACCACGAGGCGACCTGCCAGAGGACCACGCAGTGATTCGGATGCGCTAGCTGCCTGGCTGTGTTCACCCTGGCTGGGTTCAATCTGACCAGGCTCAGCCTTGCCCGAATCCCCCTGACCCAGTAGCGCCGAAGTCAGCGTCGCCGCACGCGCCGCCGCCATACGCTCCTGCTCCGTACCGGTGTACAGGGGCTCAGTCGGCGCGTAACCGGGCGTGTACACCGGGTGCACCTGACCCTTCGGGAAGCGGGCAATCACATCCAGCGCCACCGCGAAAATATCCTCCGGCTCGGGCATGCGACCCGGACCAGAATCCGGGCCCGTCAAACGCCCAATCGCGGGCTCAATCACGTGATAACCCCACGAACGCAGCGTCTGCACGTTCGCCTGAGTCGCCGGATGCTCCCACATCTGGGTGTGCATCGCCGGCGCCAAAATCACCGGGGCGTGCGTCGTCAACACCGTAGAGGACAGCAAATCATCCGCACGACCAGCCGCCAAACGAGCCAGCAAATCAGCGGTCGCCGGGGCAACCACCACAGCGTCAGCCTGCTCGGCCTGACGCACGTGGTTCACCTCAGGCACACGGTCAAACACGTCCGTTGAGACGGGGTTGCCGCTCAGCGCCTCCAGGGTGGGAACACCCACGAACTTCGTCGCGTTCGGGGTGGGCATGGCGATTACCTCGTCGCCATTCTTCGCAAAAAGACGAAGGAGCATCGCCGCCTTATACGCAGCAATGCCCCCTCCAATACCAACGATAATGCGCATGGTACGTCAAAGAATCCTTGTAGAAGCAGATTACTCAGCGGACTCGTCGAGGATAACCTCTTCGATAGCAATAACCTCTTCGCTACCTGCGGGGATGTACTCCTCCTCGATAGCGCCAGAGAACTCAGCCGCGCTGAAATCAATCACAGCGGACAGATCCTCGGGAATCGGGTAGCCGTCCTCGTCGAACTTAGCGTCCGGGCGGTGCTCTGCCACAACACGGTCAGCAATGATTTCACGCATTGCCACCGACAGGGACTTCTCGTTCGACTCAGCGTCAACCAGCGGGCCAACGTGCGCAGCAGTATTGTCCTGCAGGTTAGCGTAGTACGCGTTAATCTGGCGTGCACGGCGGGCACCGAAAATCACCAGGCCGTACTTGGACTCCGCCTTCTCAATCAGCGCGTCAGCGCTGGGGCTCACGATGCCCTCGGGAGCGACACCGTCAACGAAGTTGTAGTCCTCGTGTTCCTTGATTTCGTTTGCCACTAAAAACTCCAAATAGCTTGATGGAATGTACGTACCGAACGCCCCCGTACACCGTTCGCGCTATGGCGCAAACCGGGCAGACTGAGGGCACGGTCAAAACTAAAGAACTATTCTACCCTCTCAACGGCTAAAACGCACGTACCAGCCCAGATAAAAGGCAGACCGGCAGGCACAGAGTAGCGGGCACAGGGCAAACAAAAAGGTGGGGGCCCGAAGAAAACTCTTCGAAACCCCCACCTTTCACAACGCCTCACGGCAGAACTACAGGTCGGAAGAAACTCTAGCCCCACCGCAAACGCAAAGCATGCAGATTAGGCGGCGCCAATCAGCTCAGCAATCTCCTTCGCTGCACGCTCAACAGAGTCGTTGACGACCGTGACGTCAAATTCCTTCTCAGCAGCCAACTCAACCTTCGCGGTTTCAAGGCGACGAGCTTGCTCCTGCTCACTCTCGGTACCTCGACCCACCAGACGCGACACCAGCTCATCCCAGCTCGGAGGAGCCAAGAAAATCAGGCGAGCATCAGGCATGGTCTCGCGAATCTGGCGAGCACCCTGCAGGTCAATCTCAAGGATCACCGGGCGGCCAGCGTCCAGAGCCTCCTGGACCTTAGCGCGCGGAGTACCGTACTTGTTCTTACCGTGTACCACAGCGTACTCAAGCATCTGACCGTCAGCAATCATCTGGTCAAACTCTTCCATCGAAACGAAATAGTAGTGAGTACCGTCAACCTCACCGGGGCGAGGATCACGAGTAGTAGCGGAAACAGAGAACCACACGTTCGGGTAGTTCTCACGAATGTACTGGCACACCGTACCCTTGCCAACAGCAGTGGGGCCAGCCAGTACGGTGAGAGTCGGCTGAGACATAGCTTCCTTACTGCGCCTTCATCGGCTGAAGGCACGATGTGTTAGGACTGAGAAGATTCAGGAGGCAGAGTATTAGTCCTGCGACGTGCACGGTTCAAATACCGCGAATTACGGTTGAAGTACTCCACCATCTTGCGACGCTGGTGTACACCCAGGCCGCCAAGGCGGCGAGTCGGTGCAATATGAAGTTCTTCAATGATGCGTTCAGCTCGAACGGCACCAATGCCCGGAAGTGCGCGCAGCATCTGCCCCACCGGCATTTTAGCCAGTGCAGGGTCGGAATCGACCATATCAAGCACCTGACGCACGGAAAGTTCACGGTCACTCAGTGCACGCTTAATTTCCTGGCGGTGTGCTCGGGCAAGTACTGCCTTCTCGCGGGCGGAGGCGCGCGCATCCTCAGTTAGCGGAGTCAGCGGCATGGTTGGGTCCCCCATTTCTGCGAGTTATAGAATTTTACTTATCAACTAATGTAACACGGATAGCACGAGAATCCTCGTTCCACCCGCGGCACTCACCCTCGCACCAACAATGCGTCTACGCACGTCAGCACGTAAATATCAGGGAGTACCCCTATAGCATAGCGGAGTATTCGCCCTATCAAAAGTGGAGCCACGCACGCACCTCAAAGAGCAGGCACGCTCCCCCACTACAGAGGTGAGCAAACTCGCATCGGCGCGAGCGGGCGGTGGCAAAATTATGCATGCGGGTGTACCGAAAAAATGCGATAAAACAGGAACGCACAGGGGGTACGCAAAAGGGGGGGCGCACACCCCGAGCAGACCCTCAACAGAATCCACTCGGAGCACACGCCCCTCTCACACAACACGCGAACTATGCGCCGCGAGCCGCCAATAGGTCATCACGAGCCGCCTGCGCAGCCTGAGCCAAACCCTCAACCGACGGGCCAGCAGCAAGCACGCCACGGCTGGAATTCACCAGCACCTGCGACTCAACACCCGCAAACACGCGGTACAAATCAGCCGCCGAAGCGCCCTGCGCACCATAACCCGGCGACAGAATCGGGCCGTTGAACACGCTCAGGTCAATACCCAAATCAACCAGCGCCTGACCAACAGTCGCGCCAACCACCAGGCCGCACGGGCCCATCTGCTCCCACTGGCGGGAAGCATTCTCAGCGGTAGCCGCAGCAATAATACGCTTAGCCACAGCGCCCCCAGACTCGCCGGAATGACCAGACTCCGACGCGCCCACGTGCTGAACGCTCTTACCCTCAGGGTTCGAGGTCAACGCCAGCACGAACGTGCCGCGGTCATTCTCATCAGCCAAATCCAGCGCCGGACGCAGCGATTCAAAACCCAGATACGGGCTCAAAGTCACCGAATCGGTACCCAGCGGCGACGAGGAGCCGAGCCACGCATCCGCGTACGCCTTCATGGTCGAACCAATATCGCCGCGCTTAGCGTCAGCAACAATCAGCACACCATCGGCAGCAGCGCGGGCGAACAGCGCCTCCAGCACAGCCAAACCAGCCGAACCGTGACGCTCAAACAACGCCACCTGAGGCTTCAACGCAGCCGCAAACGGTGCGCAACCCTCATAGACCGCCTCAGTAAAAGCAGCCAGACCGGTAGCGGAATCCTCAAGACCCCACTGCTCCAGCAGATTCGGATGCGGGTCAATACCCACACACAGCGGGCCGCGCTCCGCCATCGCCTTCGCCAGGCGATCACCAAAAGCAGCGGACATTACGCCTCGCCACCCTCGGAACGAGCATCCACAGCGGCAGCCAGCTGAACGCCGTGCTCCTGCAGGCTCATGATGTCCCAGCTGTGCTCACGCAGAGCATTAATCGCCTGAACAGCCGCAGCGAACTCAGAAATGGTAGTCATGACCGGGCAACCCACCGAAACCGCAGCGGCACGAATCTCGTAACCATCGCTACGAGCAGCACCACCGGCAGGGGTGTTCAGAATCAGGTCAATGTCACCGTTGCGGACCATGTCCACAATCGAGTGGTCGCCATTCGCCTCAGCGAACTTCGAAGCCACAATCACCGAGTTCAGGCCGTTACGGCGCAGAATCTCAGCGGTACCACCGGTCGAAACGATCTCAAAGCCCAGCGACTCCAGCATCTTCGCGTAAATAATGACGTTACGCTTATCGTGGTTAGCCACCGAAATGAACACCTTACCGGAAGTCGGCAGCGGCGAACCAGCACCAGCCTGAGCCTTCGCGAACGCGGTGTCATAGTGCTTATCCAGACCCATGACCTCACCGGTCGAACGCATCTCCGGGCTCAGCAGCGAATCCACCACAACACCCTCGGGGGTGCGGAAACGAGCGAACGGCAGAACCGCAGCCTTCACAGCAATCGCAGTTTCCTCAGGCAGGGACGCGCCATCCATGTTCGACGGCAGGTAGCCCTCAGCCTTCAGCTCAGCAATGCTCTTACCCAGACCAATCAGCACAGCAGCCTTAGCCATCTGCACGCCGGTAGCCTTCGACACGAACGGAACAGTACGAGAGGCACGCGGGTTCGCCTCAATCACGTACAGGTTCTCAGACACGTACGCGAACTGAATGTTAATCAGGCCGCGCACACCGGTGCCGCGAGCAATCTTCTCGGTAGCGTCCTTCACCTTCGCGATGATGTCCGGGCCGAGAGTAATCGGAGGCAGAGTACAGGAAGAGTCACCCGAGTGAATACCGGCTTCCTCAATGTGCTCCATGACGCCGCCCAAGTACAGCTCCTCGCCGTCGAACAGGGCGTCAACGTCGATCTCGATAGCGTCCTCAAGGAACTTATCAATCAGAGCAGGCTGCGAAGGCGAAACCTCGGTAGCGTTCTCCAGGTAGCGTGCCAGGTTCGCCTCATCGTAGACGATCTCCATGCCACGGCCGCCCAGCACGTACGAAGGACGAACCAGAACCGGGTAACCAATCTCGTCAGCGATGCGCTTAGCACCCTCGAAAGTGAACGCGGTACCGTTCTTGGGCGAAATCAGGCCGCCCTCCTCCAGCACGCGGGAGAACTCGCCGCGGTCCTCAGCCAGGTCAATAGCCTCGGGGGTGGTGCCCAGAATCGGCACGCCCGCATCCTTCAGGGCACGAGCCAGTTTCAGCGGAGTCTGACCGCCCAGCTGCACGAACACGCCCATCAGACCGCCGGTACGACGCTCCGACTCAACAATCTCAAGCACATCCTCAAGGGTCAGCGGCTCAAAGTACAGGCGAGTCGAAATATCGTAGTCAGTCGAAACAGTCTCAGGGTTGCAGTTGACCATGACAGTCTCGTAACCGAGCGAACGCAGCACCAGCGAAGCGTGCACACAGGAGTAGTCGAACTCGATACCCTGACCGATACGGTTCGGGCCCGAACCCAGAATCATAATCGAGGGCTTCTCGTGGTGCGCAACCTCATCCTCCAGGTCGTAGGAGGAGTAGTGGTACGGAGTGAACGCCTCAAACTCGGCTGCACAGGTGTCAACAGTCTTGAAGACCGGGCGGATACCCAGAGCGTGGCGAACACCGCGCACAACATCCTCAGAAGAGCCGATAATCTCAGCAATCTGAGCGTCCGAGAAACCGTGACGCTTAGCCAGCTTCAGGGTCTCCGGGTCAAGGTTGTCACGCTTAGCGTGAACCACACCGGCAACCTCATTCAGCAGCACCAGCTGATCCAGGAACCACGGGTCAATCTTGGTCGCCTCGTGCAGCTGCTCCACGGTAGCGCCAGCCAGCAGAGCCTGCTGAACCTGGTAGATACGCTGAGTGGTCGCAACCTTAGTCTTCTCAACCAGCTCAGCCAGCTCAGCCTCAGACAGGGACAGCGGCTTGAACGAGAAGGACGCACCCTTCTGCTCCAGCGAACGCATCGCCTTCTGCAGAGCCTCAGTGAAGTTACGGCCCAGAGCCATAGCCTCACCAACACTCTTCATGGTGGTGGTCAGGGTCGGGTCAGCAGCCGGGAACTTCTCAAACGCGAAGCGCGGAACCTTCACGACCACGTAGTCGAGGGTCGGCTCGAAGGACGCCGGGGTCTTCTGGGTGATATCGTTCGGAATCTCATCCAGGGTGTAACCCAGGGACAGCTTGGTCGCAATCTTCGCAATCGGGAAGCCGGTAGCCTTCGACGCGAGCGCCGAGGAACGAGACACGCGCGGGTTCATCTCAATGACGATGATGCGGCCGGTCTTCGGGTCAATCGCGAACTGGATGTTACAACCACCGGTGTCCACGCCAACCTCACGAATCACGTTAATCGCGATGTCGCGCAGCTTCTGGAACTCACGGTCGGTCAGGGTCAGTGCGGGTGCCACGGTGATGGAGTCACCGGTGTGCACGCCCACGGGGTCGAAGTTCTCGATGGAGCAGACGACCACGACGTTGTCGTTGGTGTCACGCATCATCTCCAGCTCGTATTCCTTCCAGCCGAGGATGGACTCCTCCAGCAGGACCTCGCTGGTCGGCGAGTACTGAATACCGGCGCCAGCAATACGGTAGAGGTCTTCCTCGTTGTACGCCATACCTGAGCCGAGACCACCCATGGTGAAGGAGGGGCGGACCACCATCGGGTAGCCCAGCTCCTTAGCGGCTTCCAGCGCCTCCGGCATGGAGTGAACAATCACCGAGCGTGCAGACTCGCCGCCGGCGCGATCCACCACGCCCTTGAATGCTTCACGGTCCTCACCGAGGTTAATCGCCTCAATGTTCGCGCCGATCAGCTCAACATTGTACTTGGCGAGCACGCCGCGCTCATCCAGGGAGATAGCCGCGTTCAGCGCGGTCTGACCACCCAGGGTCGGCAGGATTGCGTCCGGCTTTTCCTTCTCGATGATCTTCTCAATCACCTCGGGGGTGATGGGTTCAATGTAGGTGGCGTCCGCGAACTCGGGGTCGGTCATGATGGTTGCCGGGTTCGAGTTCACGAGGATGACGCGCACGCCCTCCTCCTTCAGCACGCGCAGTGCCTGAGTGCCGGAGTAGTCAAATTCCGCTGCCTGACCGATGACGATGGGGCCGGAACCGATGACGAGGACGCTATTAAGGTCAGTACGACGAGGCATTTATGCTTCCTTTGCAGTCTTGGTTGCGACCATCAGGTCGATGAAACGGTCAAAGAGGTAGGCGGAATCGTGCGGGCCCGCGGCAGCCTCGGGGTGGTACTGCACGGAGAACGCGGGGATGTCCTTACAGGTCAGGCCCTCAACCACGTTGTCGTTCAGACCCACGTGGGAGACCATGACCTGACCGAACTCAGCGTTCGGTGCGGTCACGTAGTCGCCAATCGGCGCGTCCACAGCGAAGCCGTGGTTCTGCGCGGTGATTTCAACCTTGCCGGTGGTCTTGTCCATGACCGGCTGGTTGATGCCGCGGTGGCCGAAGGGCAGCTTGTAGGTGCCGAAGCCCAGGGCGCGGCCGAGCAGCTGGTTACCGAAGCAGATGCCGAAGAACGGGGTGCCCTTACGCAGCACGCCCTGCAGCAGCTCAACCTGCTCGTCAGCGGTTGCCGGGTCACCGGGGCCGTTGGAGAAGAACACGCCGTCGGGGTTGTGGGAGTAGATGTCCTCGAGGGTTGCGCTTGCGGGCAGCACGTGCACGCGCACGCCACGCTCAGCGAAACGCTGCGGGGTCATCGACTTAATGCCCAGGTCCAGGGCGACGATGGTTGCGACCGGGGGTGCGAACCAGTTGAACTGGTGCGGCTCAACGGTGTAGGCGGTGTCAACCGAAACGGAGTCAGCGAGCTTACGGCCAGCCATCGGCTCGGAGGCGCGCACCTCCTCCAGCAGTTCAGCTTCGGGGCGTTCTGCGTGCTCACCGGAGAACACGCCCGCACGCATCGAACCGCTCGAACGCAGGCGGCGGGTCAGGGCGCGAGTGTCAATGCCCTGAATACCGACGATGCCCTGCTCGATGAGCTCTTCGTCGAGGGTGCGCTCAGAACGCCAGTTGGATGCCACACGTGCTGCGTCGCGAACCACGTAGCCGGCAACCCAAATCTTGCGGGACTCAGCGTCGGTGGTGTTCACGCCGGTGTTGCCGATATGGGGAGCGGTCTGAACCACAATCTGACCCGCGTAGGAGGGGTCGGTCAGGGTTTCCTGGTAGCCGGTCATACCGGTCGAGAAAACCGCCTCGCCCAGGGACGCGCCGGTTGCGCCGTAGCCGTAGCCGCGGTAGACGGTGCCGTCCTCCAGGACGAGCAGCGCGCGGTCCGTACGCAGGGCGCCGGATCGTGTCATGTCAGTCATGCTCTTCTTCCTTTTCTCTGGTGTTCTCCCCCGCTTCCTGTACGGCCTCTACCGTGCAGGTTCCGGGGTAGTCTATGGTGCCTTCGGCGGGTGTTCGCCTGACCTCAGGCAAAATCTATGGGTGTGGGTGCGCAGGGATATTACACCGGGATTTAGGCTTCCGGTTCTGCCGTCCACTTCTCGGGCGCATCCACCGCGTTCGGGGCGATGCGGCGCAGCTCCTGCAGTACCGCCTGCTTGTCCTCGGCGTAGCGGGTGCGGAAGCCGGTCTGCACGCGGTGACCGTCCAGGGTCCAACCAATCACGACCAGGCCGTTCTTCTCCACAACCTTGCCCGCCATACCGCGGTCGGTGGTGATGACTGCGAGCTTCTTCGCCGGAATCCACAGGTCCTTCGCGCCGTTACGGGTGAAGATGATGCTGTCCGGGTAAATCAGCAGGGTGGACTTGCTCTTGAAGCCGAGCGAATCGAAACCCACACGGTCCAGCCAGTTACCGAAGATCGTGGTGCTGACGTACTCGCCCTCGAAAGCGGCGTCAGCGGTCATACCCTCGTAGCGTTCGGGAACTTCCTTGAGGGAGCCGAACATGTTCGCCTGGCGTGCCAGGCGCGAGCGCCATCCGTGCCACATGCCGTAGATGCACAGGGCGACCAGGGCGATGCAGATGACGGCGGTCAGGAACTTTCCCACGAAGGTTCTCTCTTTCGGTTGGGGTCTCGGTCGATGATCTCGGCCTGGGTTGGTGAGGTTGGGGACGGTGCTCCCGGCGAGGCGGTGGCAGGCGTGAACCTACCACCGCCAGGCACGGTCACTACGTACGTTTGCCTCGCGGGTTAACGGCGCGGGGTTGCCAGCTCGCCGTTCAGCACGGTCGGGTGGCCAGCGTAGAAGGTTGCACGGATCGAGCCGGGTACCTCCATGTCGCGGTAGGGGTTGTTCTTACCCTTGGTTGCCTGCTCCTCCGGCTTGATGACGCGGGTTGCCTTCGGGTCGACCAGCACAATGTTTGCCGGTTCGCCTTCGGCAAGCGGGCGGCCCTGCTCGTGGTCCAGGCGACCAATCTTCGCGGGCTCCTCGGAGAGGATGCGTGCCACATCGCGCCAGGTAATCATGCCGGTGTCAACCAGGGTCATCTGGATGATGGACAGTGCCTGCTCCAGGCCGGTCATACCGTTCGCGGCGCACGCCCACTCGCATTCCTTGGTCTCTGCGGGGTGCGGTGCGTGGTCGGTACCGATCACGTCGATGATGCCGTCAGCAACAGCCTGACGCAGCGCCATGACGTCCTCTTCGGTGCGCAGCGGCGGGTTCACCTTGAAGATCGGGTCGTAGGTGCGTGCGGTCTCGTCGGTGAGCAGCAGGTGGTGCGGGGTTGCCTCCGCGGTCACCTTCACGCCGCGGGACTTAGCCCAGCGCACAACCTCAATGGAGCCCTTGGTGGACAGGTGGCAGATGTGCAGCTTGGAGTCCAGGTGCTCAGCCAGCAGCACGTCACGGGCAATGATTGCCTCTTCAGCGACGGCGGGCCAACCGGTCAGGCCCAGGTCAGCGGACACCTTACCTTCGTTCATCTGGGCGCCTTCGGTCAGGCGCGGCTCCTGCGCGTGCTGCGCAATAACGCCGTCGAAGGTCTTGACATATTCGAGGGCGCGGCGCATCACGGCGGGGTCGTACACGCACATGCCGTCGTCAGAGAACACTCGCACATTCGCGGTGGAGTTCGCCATGCCCCCAATGTCGGAGAGGCGCTCGCCCTTCAGACCCACGGTCACTGCGCCGATGGGCTGCACGCGGCACCATGCGGATTCCTTGCCGAGGCGGTCAACCTGCTCAACGACTGCGGCGGTGTCTGCCACGGGCATGGAGTTTGCCATGGCGAACACTGCGGTGTAGCCGCCCAGGGCTGCTGCGCGGGTGCCGGTCTCGACGGTTTCGGATGCCTCGTAGCCGGGCTGACGCAGGTGGGTGTGGATGTCGACCAGGCCGGGCAGCGCCACCTGGCCTGCCGCCTCGACGACCTGTGCGTCTGCGGCGTCAATGTTCTCTGCGATGCGGCTAATCACGCCGTCCTCGATGAGGATGTCGGCGACCTTTTCGCCGTAGAGGCTTGCGCCCTTGATCAGGTACTTGCTCATGGTGTTGGTTCCTCTCGTTAGGAAGGTCGTTTAGGATTCGTCGCCGGCGTAGAGCTTGGCGCTGGAGCCGTCGGTCAGAAGCAGGTAGAGCACCGCCATGCGCAGCGCCACACCGTTGCTGACCTGGCGCAGGACCCAGGAGTTGGTGGCGTCGGCGGCTTCGGCGCAGATTTCCAGGCCGCGGTTCATGGGGCCCGGGTGCAGGATTGCGACCGGCTGCGGCTGCTCCTGCAGGGTTGCGAAGCGTTCGGCGGTCAGACCCCACAGGTCGGTATACTCCTCTGCGGAGGGGAAGTACGCGGCGTTCATGCGTTCCTTCTGGATGCGCAGCAGCATGACGGCGTCGGGGTTGGTGGCGATGGCTTCGTCGAAGTCGTGGAAAATCTCTACGCCGGCTTCTTCAACCCAGGAGGCGGTGTTCAGCGGCAGCAGGGTCGGCGGTGCGACGAAGACGACCTGCGCGCCGAGGGTGTGCAGCAGCCAGAGGTTGGAGCGTGCCACGCGCGAGTGCAGGATGTCGCCGACGATGAGCACGCGCATGCCGGACAGGTCGGTGCCGCGAGGGCTGTCGAGGCCGTCGCGTTCTGCCTTGTACTGGCGCAGGGATACGGCGTCGAGCAGTGCCTGGGTGGGGTGTGCGTGGGTGCCGTCGCCCGCGTTGAGCACGGGGATGTCGGTCCAGCCTGCCTCGGCGAGGCGCTGCGGTGCGCCGGATGCCGAGTGGCGGATCACGAACGCATCCGCGGCAATCGCCTTGAGGGTCTGCGCGGTGTCCTTGAGCGACTCGCCCTTAGACAGGGAGGAGCCAGAAGCGGAGAAGTTGGTGACGGCTGCACCCAGGCGCTTCTCCGCGGCTTCGAAGGAGAGGCGGGTTCGGGTGGAGTCCTCGAAGAAGAGGTTGACGACGGTCTTGCCGTTGAGCACGTTGAGGGTGCGGTTTTCGGCTTTGACCTGCGCCATGTAGTCGGCGACGTCAAGGATTTCGATAGCTTCTTCGCGGGTTAGTTCGCGGGTGTCGAGCAGATGCTTCATGAGAGCCCTCCCAGCTGGATAATGTCAACTCGGTCTGTTGCGTTGTCGGTTTCAGTCAGTACGACGCGCACGGTTTCGCTGGCGCTGGTGGGCAGGTTTTTGCCCACGTGGTCGGCGCGGATGGGTAGTTGCCGGTGTCCGCGGTCTACGAGGACTGCCAGGCGTACGAGGGCGGGTCGTCCGTGGGCGTTGAGTGCGTCGAGGGCGGCGCGTACGGTGCGGCCGGAGTAGAGGACGTCGTCAACGAGGACTACGGTTTTGCCTTCAATGCCAATGGAGGGCATGATGCTTTCCCCTGCGGTGTCTGGGGAGGTGGTGCCGCCGGTTCGCTGGTCGTCGCGGTAGGCGGTGATGTCCAGGGCGCCGATTCGTGTTTCTGCGTTGAAGTTCGGCTCGATGGCTTGGATGCGGGCTGCGAGTCGTACGGCGAGGGGCACGCCGCGGGAGCGGATGCCGATGAGTACGAGGTTTTCTACGCCTTTATTGGTTTCAATAATTTCGTAGGCGATGCGGGTGAGGGCGCGGCGGATTTCGTCCTCGCTGAGGATGGTGCGGCCGACGGTGGTCGCGTCCTCCAAGGTGCTTTGAGGGGTTGCCAAATGGGGGGCTGCGGTTACGTTTCGCCCCTGATTCGCGCCGGATGTGGGTACAGCTGACCCAGGCATAGCCGTCTCCTTCCCCGCCTCACGGGACGGATTTAAAGGTTTTGTGCTTCTAGTAGGGTACCACAGTTCACAGGCTACGTTCAGGTTCGGCGAGAGACCGCTCACGGTGAGGGGGAGACAGCGATGAGGCACGTACCGCGTCCCTTATCTGCGCTGCAATAAGCAGGATCTCGACAACATGGACAAATAGTGAGCCGGGGTGTGTGCTCCGTGGATATATGTTAGGGTAATGGCATCAACCGATAACATTCCGCTGAATTCCACACGTTGTTGTATGGATAATTCTGCGGTTTACACAACCACACACCAGAAAAGAACCAACAATGATGTTCAACCGTAGTTCCATTGCCGCGCTCTCGGCGGCAATGATGCTCACCCTGTCCGCTTGTTCCGGAGGTGCGCAGGTCAACGCAGAATCGAGTGCTTCCACTTCCGCAAGCGCTGAATCAGCAAGCGCTGAGGCTTCCGCAACTCCCACTCCTTCACCCACTCCGACGGGTTATGAGCCCGTGCTGATTCGTGCGAACGTTGATTTGGATAACCCGTCGAAGGAAGCAGCAGATGCGACCCTCAAGGCTGCATACGATGCGTTGGAACAGTACCGACGTGTTTGGAATGCATGGATGCATGGGAGCCTGGAGCACACGAGTGATGAAGAGCTGCTCCGATACGTGGATAAATCCTTCCTGGAAGACACAAAGGAGGAAGTGGAGAATATTCAAAAGTTCACAGAAGAAAACCACGGTCCTATCAAGGGCGAAATTGCCTTCAATAACATCGATCCAGTCACCTATGGAACCATGCACGACGATGGTTCTGTCTCATACAACACCGGCGCAACCATCACGTTCTGTGAAGACTGGAGTAACGTTCGCTCTGCTGAGGGTAAGAAATTTAAGGACCCTCAACTAACGCGACGGGTCTTTGTTCTTCGCCGTTCTGAAGATAATGCGTTTGTTGTTGTCAAATCTGAGACCCTTCATTACGGTTGCGGAGACGAAGCAGACGCTACGAGCGAGGCGACCGCATCCGCTCAAAGCGAGTAGTGATACTAAACGAGGCGCATACCGGACACGCAGGGCGGGGGCTCCGTCCTCAAGGCGCTCAGCGCCGCAGAGGGGGCACTCCCCCGCCTGCGTTGTCCGGTGAAGCCTCGACTGTTGCCGCCTACCCTACCCACGGGCTCCGATGAAACCTCAACTGTTGCTAACAAACCCTGCGAGCGCATCCGCACCCAATACGGAACCCCACGCAGAACTGCACCAACCAAACGCAACCTAGACACAGAAAACCCCCGCCGTCCTGTAGCGAACTACAGTACGGCGGGGGTTTCACGTACGCTCCCCTGCGGGCGCATCCTCAACGGCAGCAAACCAACCAGCTACGGGTTGGCAGGCAGGCCGCGGCGGGACGTCTTACGCGAGCAGGGTCGGCTTCACCTGACGGAGCTTATCCAGCAGACCGTTCACGAACTTCGGAGATTCATTCGTGGACAGCACACGCGCCAGACCGACAGCCTCAGAAATTGCGACAGCATCCGGAACTTCGTCATTGTACAGAAGCTCCCAAGTGCCAATACGCAGCACGGCACGGTCCACGGCGGGCATACGCTCGAAGGACCAGTCACGGGCGTAAGTCTCCACAAACTCGCGGATCTCTTCGTCGTGGTCGCGAACGCCACGAATGATTTCCTCAGAGTAAGCAGAGATCTGCGCTACCGTGTACAGTCGGCGGCGGCGGAGTACCTCAATATAATCTTCGTTGCGCTGATCCGCCTCGAAGAGCACTTCGAGGGCGCGCAATCGGGCTTTCGTACGCGAATTCATTAGTCGTTCACGCGACCGAGGTACTCACCGGTGCGGGTGTCAACCTTGACCTTGGTGCCGGTCTCCAGGAACAGGGGAACCTGGATCTCGTAGCCGGTCTCAACGGTTGCGGGCTTGGTGCCGCCGGTGGAGCGGTCACCCTGCAGGCCGGGCTCGGTGTAGGTGATTTCGAGGACCACGGATGCGGGCAACTCGATGTACAGGGGGCTACCCTCGTGCATTGCGATGGTTGCGGTCTGGGACTCGAGCATGTAGTTTGCTGCGTCACCAACAACGGTTGCGGGAACGTTGATCTGGTCGTAGGTCTTCATGTCCATGAAGACGTAGTCGTCGCCGTCCTGGTACAGGTACTGGTAGTCGGAGCGGTCAACGGTTGCGGTTTCGATCTT
Source organism: Rothia sp. HMSC065B04 (assembly GCF_001812285.1). Lineage (NCBI taxonomy): Bacteria > Bacillati > Actinomycetota > Actinomycetes > Micrococcales > Micrococcaceae > Rothia > Rothia sp. HMSC065B04. The sequence continues at coordinate 388,665 of NZ_KV808408.1, read as the reverse complement.
AGCGCCGGCGTTGAAGGTGCGGTCGACGACCTTGCCGGAGGTAACGTTGCGCAGCTTGGTGCGGACGAATGCGCCACCCTTACCGGGCTTAACGTGCTGGAACTCAACGACGGACCAGAGGTTGCCGTCAATCTTCAGGACGGCGCCGTTCTTAATATCGGTAGTGGATGCCATGGGGCTCTCCTTCGTGTCATCGACGCTCACGCCGTAGTGGTACCCGGCGCGGCGCTAAGTTTTCAATGAGCAAAATTATGTCCCGTACATTCTACAGGATGCGCACGAATTTGCCTAGCAGGTGCGCCACAGAATCTGTGGCACCCCGCCCGGCTGCCGCGCGCTGACTGTCATATGCTGGCAGCCGCGTGGCGTGTGCTTCTGGTGAATGTACGGGACTCATCACCTACTCGGAGATAACTTCCTGGTAGGTCATGTACAGGATCGAGTCGTCCGGCACCTCGTAGACGCGCGGGCGAGCCAAACCGTCAAGAATGATGAAGCGCAGCAGGTTGCCGCGTGCCTTCTTGTCGCGGCGCATGGCCTCCAGAAGCTGGGGCCATGCGTCCGCCTTGTACGAGGTCGGCAGGCCCAGCGACTCCAGGATGCGGCGGGTACGTGCCACGAGTTCTTCGTCGGCGTGGCCGGTTGCCAGCGCCAGTTCGGCGGCGTAGACCATGCCGACGGATACTGCCGCGCCGTGACGCCACTGGTAGCGTTCGTTACGTTCAATGGCGTGGGCGAGGGTGTGGCCGTAGTTCAGGATTTCGCGGCGGCCGGATTCGCGCAGGTCCTCGGAGACGACCTCCGCCTTTACGCGCACGCTGCGTTCAATGAGCTCACGCATCACGGCGGACTGAGAGTCGCGTACGGCGTTCGGGTTCGCCTCGATCAGGTCGAGAATTTCGGGGTCTGCGATGAAGCCGCACTTGACGACCTCACCCATGCCGGTCAGCAGCTCATGCTCGGGCAGGGTGCGCAGGGTGCCGATTTCGCAGAGCACCGCGGCGGGCGGCCAGAACGCGCCGACCAGGTTCTTACCCTCGGCGGTGTTGATGCCGGTCTTACCGCCCACGGCAGCGTCCACCATGCCGAGCAGGGTGGTCGGAATGTGAATAACGCGCACGCCGCGCAGCCAGGTTGCCGCGACAAATCCGGCAACGTCGGTAATGGCGCCGCCGCCCACGGAGATGATCGCGTCGGTGCGGGTGAAGTCGTTCTGACCGAGCACCTGCCAGCAGAACGCCGCCACCTGGTAGTGCTTCGCCTCCTCAGCGTCCGGGATTTCGGCGCTGAACGATTCGTAGCCCATGGCGCGCAGGTCTTCCATGACCAGCTCACCGGTGGAACGCAGGGCACGCGGGTGAATCACGAGCACCTTCTTGGTGCGGTTGCCCAGAATTTCGGGGATTTTACCGAGCAGGTTGTGGCCGATGAGAACCTCATAGTTCTCACGCGGGGAGCTACCGGTCACCGGGATGCGGGTAATATCTTCCGCGCCGGAGGCACCGAAAGTGGGGGTGGGCTGAGTGCTCATCATGTGTCCTTTCACAGGTGAGGGGTTATGCTTGGGGGCGCTGCGCGCGGGAGGCGCGGGTTGCGGTCACGTACGCCTGGATTTCTGCGGTCATCTCGGTGATGGGGCGGCCGCCTCGTGCGTCCAGGGTGAAGTGCGCCAGCTCTTCGTATCGGCTGCGGCGTCGCTCAAAAATTTCGGTCCACCGCTCGACCGGGTTCGGCTGCAGCAGCGGGCGGGTCTTGTTGCCGGTAATGCGCGGGGTGACGGTGTCAGCATCAACGAGGATGTACACCACGCATTCGTCCTTGAGCAGCTCCGCGACCGAGTCGGTCATGGGCGCGCCACCGCCCAGGGAGAACACCGTGTTGCGGTACACGGGCGAGGTGAGGACCTCTTCGATGGTTTTGCGTTCGAGCTCGCGGAAGTACGCCTCACCGAAAATTTCGAAGATTTCGGAGACTTCGCCGTAGCGTTCGACGATGAGCTGGTCGGCGTCGAGGAACTCGTAGCCGTAGAAACGCGCCAGGTGCGTACCAATGTAGGTTTTACCTGCCGCCATGGGGCCGATGAGCACGATGGGGCGGGAGCGTTCCGCGAAGTTCTCGTGCATTTCACGCACCTGCTGCGGGTGGATGCGAGCGCCGCCTGCGGACTCGTCTTCTGCGAGCGCTTCTGCGGGGACGGTGAGCTCTGCAGGGACGGTGAGCTCTGCGGGTGCCACAGATTCAGCCGGGGTTGCGGGCAGCTCGGAAGCGTCGAGGGGTTTCTCCCCCGCCTGGTTCTCTTCTTCCGCGGGGGGCGCGGCAGGTTCGGTGGGCGCAGCAACCTGAACTTTGCCGAACAGCGCCGGGGTCGGACGGACCGGCTTGGCGGGTTCAGCCGCGGGCACAGCTACGGAAGTTTCGGGCACACCTACGGGGGCTGCGGGCGTGACCGGTACAGGCTTGGGTTCAGCCTTCTGCACGGGTGCAGAAGCGGTAGCGCTCTCCCCCGCCGCCTCTGCAGGCTGAGCCTGTTTCGGAGGTGCCGGCTTGGGCGCGGCAGGCTTAGGCACGGCCGGTTTTGGAGCTGCGGGCTTAGGTGCTTCCGCTTTTGCGGGTTCCTTGCGGGGTTCCTCTTCAGCGGTGCCCATGCCCTGCAGGGCGCTGAGCAGCTTCAGGCGCAGGTCCTCGTCCAGGCCGAGCGCCGGGTCGGCGTCCTCAGATACCGAGGAGGCGTACAGGCGCACACCCTGCGTGCTCGCCGTAGCGGCGGCGGGCAGGGGACGGGCGCCAGAACGCATCAGATCAGCTGGGGTGGGCACGCGAGAAGCCGGGCGCACAGAAGAAACTGACGCAGAAGAAACCGAGGCGGCATCCTCACACGCAACAGTCTCACGAACCCCAGCGCCAGCAACCTCAACAGCCCCAGCGCCTGCAACCTCAATAGCCTGCTCAGCCGCAGCAGATACACCGGGTTCCGCACCGGATTCTGCGCCGGGTTCCGGGCGCGGCGAAGCGCCCCCTCGCGCACGCTGCGTCGCCGCAGCAATACGCGCAAGGGGGCTCGAAGCGACCGGGCGAACACCCTGCTCCACAGAAACCTCCCCGGAACCGCGACCCTTCGTGCCGCGGCCCTCAGACTCCGCCGGAAGGGGCACTACGCGTCCCAACCAGCCACGTTAGACTCCCACGCCAGAGACGCCGGAATGGCGTCCAGGTAGGAATCCATGTTGCGGCGAGTCTCACCAATCGAGTCGCCACCAAACTTCTCCAGTGCAGCCTCAGCGAGCACCAGGGCGACCATAGCCTCCGCCACCACGCCGGCGGCGGGAACGGCACACACGTCCGAACGCTGGTGGTGGGCGCGAGCCTCTTCACCGGTGGAAGTGTCAATAGTCTTCAGGGCCTTCGGCACGGTCGCAATGGGCTTCATTGCCGCGCGCACGCGCAGCAGGTCGCCAATGCTCATGCCGCCCTCAATACCACCGGCACGGTTGGTATCGCGGGTAACGCCGTGCTCGCCGATGGAAATCTCGTCGTGAGCGGCAGTGCCCGGGCGGTCAGCGGTCGCAAAACCGTCGCCAACCTCAACGCCCTTAATCGCCTGAATACCCATCAGCGCTGCGGCAAGGCGCGCGTCCAGGCGGCGGTCCCAGTGCACGTACGAACCCAGTCCGGGAGGCATACCGTATGCGAGCACCTCAACCACACCGCCGAGAGTCTCGCCGTCCTTGTGCGCCTCGTCCACGCGCTGAACCATCGCGTCGGAGGTCGCCTTGTCGAAGCAGCGCAGCGGGTCAGCGTCCAGCTGGTCAACGTTGCGGGGCGAAGGCACCGGGGCGCCCTCGGGAGCGTGCACGCCACCCACAGCAACGGTGTGAGAAACCAGCTCAACACCCAGAGCCTTCAAAATCTGGGCGGCAACCACGCCAAGAGCCACGCGGGTCGCAGTCTCACGCGCGGAGGCGCGCTCCAGCACCGGGCGAGCCTCCGAGAAGTTGTACTTCTGCATACCCGCAAAATCGGCGTGACCGGGGCGCGGACGGGTCAGCGCAGCATTACGCGCACGACCCTCAATCAGCTTCGGATCCACCGGGTCGGAGCTCATCACGTCAGTCCACTTGGGCCACTCGGTGTTCGCAATCTCAATCGCGACCGGGCCGCCCTGAGTCAGTCCGTGACGCACACCGCCCAGGATGCGCACGCGGTCCTCCTCGAACTTCATGCGGGCACCGCGGCCGTAGCCAAGGCGGCGACGAGCCAGGGCGTCACGCACCATGTCGCTAGTGAGTTCCACACCGGCGGGTACGCCCTCAATAATGCCGACGAGCGCCTCGCCGTGGGATTCTCCGGCAGTGAGCCAACGCAGGGCCATAGGTTAACCTCTTTTCATCGCACCCGCACCGCAGCGCAGGAGGAAGGAATAATAATTCTTCACGTGTATAAATAGTGTATAAAATGCCCGTTTACTGAGCGAGTGAAAGCACGCTTTTTTCACGAAACGGAAGCACGAGGCGCAAGATCAACCGCCGCGCACATCGCATTGATTAGACCCAGCAGTTCGGCGGGCTGCAGTTCACGGCCGGTAAACAGCAGAACCTGCTCCACCGCCTGATACAGCAACATCTCCAGTCCAGAAACCACCGTGCCGCCGTTAGCCTCCCAAGCGCTCGCCAGCACCGAAGGCCACGGGTTATACGCAACATCGAGCAGTACTGGCCGGTGCGTCGCGGAGGCGCCCTTCAACCCGCTCAGCTGGCTCGCCCACTCATCCGCCGCATGGGCAGGAAGAGTAGACACCACCGGGTGATGGCCGCGCTCCACAAGATTCTGCGGCAGCTCAGCCAGGGAAACCTGCTCCAGCTGAACACCCAGGCGGTCCGCCGCCTCCTGCACGCTACCGAGCTTATGCAACGAACGGGCGTACACGCTCACACGGGAATACCCCAGCTGATGCAGTGCGGTCAGGGCGGAAATAGCGGTCGCTCCCCCGCCCACAATCGCGGCAGAATCCTTGAGCGGCTGCGGCTCCAAACCGGCGTGGCGCAGCGCGTTCACAATGCCAATCACATCCGTGTTATCGCCCAGCACCTTCTCACCGCGCGGATACACCGTGTTCACCGCACCGGTCACTCGGGCAGTCTCACTCAGCTCATCGCAATACTGAATGACCGCGGTCTTCAACGGCATCGTCACCGACAGACCCGCAATATACGGGGCGTCCTCCGTACCCTTCGGGTGGCGCACCCCGTGCATAATCTCCGGCAAATCATCGGGCAGAGTATCGCGGCGATCATAACCCAAATTCTGCTCACCCAAAAAGTCATACGCGGCACGATGCAGCGCAGGCGACAGCGAATGCGCAATAGGGTGCCCCAGCACGTAGGCGCGGCGAAGATACGGGGCTTCGCGGTACGGTTCAGTCTTCATCGATAGATACTCTCTCGCTCTCAACGCTGGGGAACGCTCTCAACACTCAACGCTCGGGGCTTGCGGACATGCACACCACGAACCCAAGTTCATAGGCGCACTCTACCCATTTTAAGGGACAAACCAATATTCGGGTATAGCCCAACAACCGAGCACCCAGCATTCGGGTACAGCAAAGGCGGGCACCTCCCCCACTCTCGTGGAGGCGGTACCCGCCTCAGCAAGGAACCTTCAGCCCAAAGCTACCGGCTCGTAGCTACCGGCTAAACCGATTAGCTACAACGGTTCGGGTGCTTAGAACACCACTGGTTGTACTCTTCAACATAACGCTGGTGCTCAGCGTAAGTGCGGGAGTACTTAGTCTCACCGGAATCCAGGTCCACAGTCACCCAGTAGTAGTACGGGTTCTTCTCAGGAGCCGCAGCAGCCTTAATCGAAGCCAGCTGCGGGGAACCAATCGGACCCTTCGGAAGACCCTTATTCGCATAAGTGTTGTACTTATTGCTCTTATCGGCCTTCTGCTCTTCAGTCAGGTGGTACGAGCGGACACCCAGACCGTAAGTCACGGTCGCATCCGACTGAATCAGACCCGAGGTCTCACCATCGGGGTTGTTCAGGCGGTTCTCAATGATGCCTGCAACCGCCACGTAGTCCTTCGGCTGAGCCTCAAGCTCCACGATGGAGGCGATGGTCAGCACCTCGAAGGTCTTCTGGTCGCCGCTCACGCCGGCTTCCTTCAGGTCAGCCTTGGTCTTATCAACCATGGTCTGAATGACCTTCTTGATGTCGGTGTCCTTCGGGAAGCGGTACTCACCCGGGTGCAACCAACCCTCAATCGAGGGGAAGTTGCTCGGCACACCGTACTGGGTGTAGTTGCTGACCGCGTCCTCAACCTGCTTGCGGGTGAACGCGCCATCGGAGCCAGAAACAATCAGGTCGATGGTTTCGCTCACGCGCTTACCCTGCGGAATCGCCAGGTACAGTACGTTGCTGTTCGCCTCGATAATGGTCGTAATCGCGCTCGAGCTGCTCATGTGCTGCTGCAGTTCGTAGGTGCCAGGCTGCAGGTACTTGCCCTTGCTCTCCTTGGTGTACACCTCAACAAACTTATCAGCATCAGCAACCACGCCCGCTGCCTCAAGCTCCTGCGCCACCTGCGCGGTGGACTGGCCAGAACGAATCGTGAAGGTCACGGTCGTACCATTGCCGCCACCCGAGTAGTCACGAGTCTTGAACGGGTCGTAGCGAGTAATCAAGGCACCCGAAATGATGACCAGAGCCACCACAAACAAGGAAATAGCGCTCAGCATGATGGCGCGGCGGCGGCGCTTACGCGCACGCAACGTAGCCACCGACACGATTTCCTGTTCCATCGTGATGCCGGTGATGCCCTTACGTTCATCCTCGGCTGTCGGCCTAAAGAGGTCGAGCCCGCTCTCTTCGGGATGTTTATTCTGTTCGGTCACTGAAGGTTCTCCGTTTCGTTGACGGCACCGACCGTGGTCCCTTCTGACTCGGACGGTCGGTTTTCTTCGTGGGCCGGATCGCTCACCTTGTACCCGGCTACGGACTGCCCCGCCTTGAGGGCATCCAGGCTGTACTGCAAAATGTTCACAGCCGCCACCTGGTCAACCATAGTCTTGAAATCTCGGCTGGAAACCCCAGCCTCGTGCAGTGCACGGTGAGCGCTCACGGTGGTGAGTCGCTCATCCACCAGCCAAATGTTAATGTGTGTTTTCTCTTCGGCATCCAGCTCGGAGCGCAGAGCCTGAGCGTACTCCCGAGCCATCTCCGTGGAGGGAGAATCCCCACCACGCATGGTCTTCGGAAGCCCGACGAAAACCTCCACCACCTCGTTCACCTCAATCAGCTTGCGCAGAACACGGCGGTCAGAGTTCTTCTTCGCGTCGCGGCGCAGCGTCTTGAGCGGGGTGGCGAGGATACCGTCGGGGTCGCTGAGGGCGGTGCCGACGCGGGCGTTACCCACATCGACACCCATCCGCACTCCGCGCTGGAATTCTGCCATGTTTAGGCCTGAGCCTGTGCGATAGCGTCGCGGACAGCGTCCAGTGCAGCACCAATCTTGGATGCGTCCTGGCCACCACCCTGAGCGACGTCGTCCTTACCGCCGCCACCGCCGCCGAGAACACCGGCAGCGACGCGGACCAGAGCGCCAGCCTTCACGCCAGCCTCACGAGCACCCTCGTTGGTTGCCACCAGGACGACGGGGCGGCCATTAGCCACACCCACCACGGCGACAACAGCGGCCTCGGAGCCGAAGCGCGAACGCAGATCCAGAGCCAGGTCACGAACGCCGTTAGCGTCCAGTTCGCCAGCGTCATGCGCCAGAACGCGCACGGAACCGATGGTCTGTGCGTTCTCCAGCAGCTTGCCAGCCTCAGCCTGCAGCTTCTCGCGGCGCAGCTGAGCCAGTTCCTTCTCAGCAGCCTTCAGCTTAGACAGAGTCTGGTTAATCTTCTCCGGCAAATCAGCGGAAGACTGAACCTTCATCAGGCCGGTCAGCTGGTTCACCAGGGTACGCTCAGCAGCCAGGTGGTTGAAGGAGTCCAGACCCACCAGAGCCTCAACACGGCGGTTACCGGAGCCAACAGAGCTCTCGGTCAGCAGGGTCAGCGAACCAATCTCAGCGGACGAACCAACGTGGGTACCACCGCACAGCTCGCGGGAGAACTCGCCGCCGATTTCAACAACACGCACCACGTCGCCGTACTTCTCGCCGAAGAGGCTCATAGCGCCCAGAGCCTTAGCCTCAGCCAGCGGCATCTCACGAGTAATCACCTCGTGGTTATCGCGGATCGCGAGGTTAGCAACCTCTTCAACCTCACGCTTAGCGGACTCGGACAGGCCCTCGCCCCACGCGAAGTCGAAGCGCAGGTAGCCTTCCTTGTTGAAAGAGCCACGCTGAGTAGCCTCGTTGCCGAGCACCTGGTGCAGGGCAGCGTGAATGATGTGGGTACCGGAGTGTGCCTTCTCACCGTCGCGGCGGCGCTGAACATCAACCTGTGCCACAACATCGGCACCGGTGTGAACCTCACCCTCACGCACAACGGCGCGGTGAACGCTCAGGCCCTTCACGGGCTGCTGAACGTCCTGAACGTCAATGATGAAGCCGTTGCCGGTAATGACACCGGTATCAGCTGCCTGGCCACCAGCCTCCGCGTAGAACGGGGTCTCGTCCAGAACAACCTCAATCTTGTCGCCAGCCTTAGCGGCGGGCACGGAAACGCCGTCCACCAGGATTGCACGCAGCTTAGTCTCAGTACGCAGCTCGGTGTAACCGGTGAAGATGGAGCCGCGCTCGTCCACAAGCTTACGCAGCTCGGACAGGTCAGCGAACGCACCCTTCTTCGCCTTAGCGTCAGCCTGCGCACGGTGACGCTGCTCAGCCATCAGCTCGCGGAAGGACTTCTCATCCACCTTCACGCCAGCCTCAGCAGCCATCTCCAGGGTCAGGTCAATCGGGAAGCCGTAGGTGTCGTGCAGAGCAAACGCCTCAGCACCAGAAACAGCGTTGGAGCCGTCCTTCTTAGCGGCAGCAACAGCCTCTTCCAGACGCTCAGTACCGGTCTCAATGGTGTGCAGGAACGCCTTCTCCTCAGCGTACGCAATACGGGAAATACGCTCGAAGTCGTCAGCAACGTACGGGAAAGCACCCTTCATCGCATCACGCGAAGCCGGGAACAGTACGGGCAGGCAGGGCTCAGTAACGCCCAGCAGACGCATCGCACGGATAGCACGGCGCATCAGACGGCGCAGAATGTAGCCGCGACCCTCGTTGGAGGGGGTCACGCCATCAGCAATCAGCATCAGCGAGGAACGGATGTGGTCAGCCACCACGCGCATACGCACGTCGTCCTCGTAGCCCTCGTCCTCAGCGGACTCAGAGCCGTGGTACTTCTTACCGGACAGCTTAGAAGCAGCGTCCAGAACGGGGCGAACCTGGTCGGTCTCGTAGAAGTTCTCAACACCCTGCAGCAGCATGGCAAGACGCTCAACGCCCAGACCGGTATCGATGTTCTTCTTCGGCAGATCACCCAGAATCTCGAAGTCATCCTTACCGATACCCTCGCCACGCTGGTACTGCATGAACACAAGGTTCCAAATCTCAATGTAACGGTCGTCGTCAGCCGCCGGGCCGCCTTCCTTACCGTACGCGGGGCCACGGTCGTAGAAGATCTCCGAGTCAGGGCCTGCGGGGCCGGGCTGACCGGTGGACCAGTAGTTTTCCTTCATACCCATACGCTGAATACGCTCAGCCGGGAAGCCCACCTTGTTGTGCCAAATGTCGAAGGCCTCATCGTCACCCTCATAAATGGTGACCCACAGGCGCTCCGGATCCAGGCCGAAACCGCCCTTATCCTGAGGGGTGGTCAGCAGCTCGTAAGCAAACGGAATCGCCTGCTCCTTGAAGTAATCACCGAACGAGAAGTTACCAGCCATCTGGAAGAAGGTACCGTGACGCGCAGTCTTACCGACCTCTTCAATATCCAGGGTGCGGATGCACTTCTGCACGCTGGTCGCGCGGGAGAACGGAGGGGTCTCACGGCCCAGGAAGTAGGGAATGAACGGCACCATACCGGCGATGGTGAACATAGCGCCGGGCTCGTTCGAAATCAGCGATGCCGAAGGCACCACAGTATGGCCGCGGGAAGCGAAGAAATCGATCCAGCGCTTAGAAATCTCCTGTGAGAGCATCTCGTTCCTTAGAGTAATCTGTGCGAAATTCTAAATTAGTCTACTGACCTATGGTGCCTGTCCGAGAGCAAAATGGCTAATCGAGCCAGTCTCGTACCGTGGTTAACGGACAAAAGCACCACCTTTAAAAACCTAGTTGAAGAAGCCGTCGCCGAGCTGACGGTCACGCGCAATACGCTGCTCACGCGCTCGCTTCTGAGCCTCTTCCAAGGAGGCAATCTCAGCCTCCACCTCAATGAGTTCACGCTCAGCCAGGCGGCGGTTCGTGGACTCAATCTCAGCCGAGCTCATCTGGCGGTCCCAGGTATCCAGGGAGCCAGGACGCAGATCCTGCTTCTGGCGCTCCACCTTAGCGTTGAGCTCCATCTCCTTCTCCTGCATACCTTCACGCACGCGGGCGGCGAACTCAACAGCACGCAACGCATACGGCTGCAGGGGCTTGCCAATCGGCGAATCGAAGAACTTTCCCATCTGAGACTCCGGGTTGAGGGCAAGCTCACCGTGCTCACGCATGAGCAGGGCGCTGCCGGGGGTACGCTGAGCAGGTTCGGAGGTGGTGGCACGCCTGGAAGCGAAGTAACCAACCGCCGCTCCGGCGCCGAGCAGAAGAGCTGAACGAAGCAGACCCATTAGTTCTCACCGCCTGCAGAGTAAGAGGACTGTGCCGAACCGTACTGACCACCAGCGTGGGTGTTGCCAGCGGTGCCGTGTGCATCGCCGGTCTTGCCGCCGCGGAACGCCTGACGCACACCGTACGAGAAGGACGCAACCTTAATCAGCGGCTGACCCACAGTCGAGGTCACCAGCGAGGACAGCGCAGAAACGTTCGCGGACGCATCCGAAACGTTCGAGGTGATGTCGTCAACCTTCTCCAACTGCTCATTGGTAGTCACCACAGTGCGAGTCACCTCTTCAATGAGGGGGCCGGTGCTCTGGTTCAGCGAACGAATCGTCACGATAAGCTCATCAAACACCTTAGTCAGGCGAATAATGGGTAGCGCAAGAAGAGCCACCAGAATCGCAAAAACTCCTGCTGCAATCAGGCCCGCAATATCTCCGCCGGTCATCTATAACCCCATTCCGCTCAATGCATGATGCTTATCAATAGTCGTACAAGGCTGGACGCCACCGTGGCGCGCAGCCGGATCGTGCATACAGTTCAGGACTGTATACACAGCTCAATCCCCTATTTTAGTCGAAAAATCCTTCAAGCGCCCCCTAAACTCTCATGAAACTCCCAGCGAAGGAAGATTCACAGGTTCAGCGGCACCACTGCCCTGTAGTGTATATACCCCAAAAACCCGCGCGTTAAACGGGAACAACCCGCCCCCACCGAACGGTGCAGGACGGGTTGCTTCTCGAAAAATCGAGATTATGCCAGACGCGAGTAGTACTCAACGACCAGCTGCTCGTCGCAGATCACGGGGATCTCTTCGCGCTTGGGCTTGCGCTCAAGCTTTGCGTGCAGCTTCTCGATCTCAACGTTCAGGTATGCGGGAACCTCGGGCAGAACTGCCTGGTGCTCGCCTGCAGCCGCAGCCTGGAAGGGGGTGGTCTTCTCAGCCTTGGGGTGAACGTGGATCAGCTGGCCGGGCTTGACGTGGAACGAGGGGCGGTCCACGCGAACGCCGTCAACCATGATGTGACGGTGAACAACCATCTGACGTGCCTGTGCAATGGTGCGGGCGAAGCCTGCACGCAGAACCAGAGCGTCGAGGCGGGTCTCGAGCAGCTCGACCATGTTCTTACCGGTCTGGCCCTCGGTACGCTTTGCCTCGAGGTATGCGCGGCGCATCTGTGCCTCGCGGATGTTGTACTGAGCGCGCAGACGCTGCTTTTCCTTCAGCTGGGTAGCGTAGTTGGAGTCAGCCTTCTTACGGGCACGGCCGTGCTGGCCGGGGCCGTAAGGACGACGCTCGAGGTACTTTTCTGCCTTCGGGGTCAGTGCAATGCCCAGGGCACGGGACTGACGCACGGTACGGCGGGTGCGGTTGTGCTTAGCCACAATCTACCTTTCATATGTGAGGCTCCTGCACCCTCACGGGTGGGGCCTCGGTCTGTTGAATACTGGCCTCCTCGGTTGACCCCGCCGGGATCCGTACGCGACCGGTTCGGTCGTTGCTGTACGGCGGTGGGGCGGAGAGCTCGGGGCAGAGTACCCCGCAGCTACATTACTGACGCACGCACGGATGCGGGCACAGTAATTGCCAGACCCGTCAAGCTTACCGGATGCGCCCCGGCTTTACCAGCCTTTTGGGGAATCTTTGGTTCAAATCACGGTGCATGTGGGTTTTTAGTACTTACCCACACGACCCCAACAGAAAATATTTGCACCCGTCAGCGCTATTTAGGTGCACCTTCCCCAAAAAATTGCGGCGCCGAGATGTTGGATTGTAATCATTTCGTTATTTTTAACCTGTGAATCTATGGGAATAGCTTGAATCAGACCCCCATATCGCCTAGACTAGAGACCATAACAAGCTTGACCTCCGCCCTTCCGGGATTGGCCGACAGTCAAGACGTCTATCACAACTCAAAACTCTGATGCGGTGCGCAGTACTACCGAGGTACTACGCACCGCTTTCTGTTTACCCTCTTTTAGGCGGGGCGGTAAGCTGCCCGGCGAGCCCTCACGCGCGGCTAGTTTGGTGGCTAGCTTGCATGATGAATCCGCGCGCGGGCTGGTTTGGGCGATGAATCTGCGCGGCTGGTTTGGGTGGTGAGCCAGCGTGGCTAGTTGCCGCCGTCAAGAATCCTGCGGATACGCTCACGACGCTCCGTCAACGTACGCTCAAAACCATGCTGAGTCGGCTCATAGTAAACCGTACCGCGCAGAGTATCCGGCAGGTACTGCTGCGCCGCCACATGCCCCGGCTCATCATGCGCATACACATACCCCACGCCGTGACCAAACTGCTCAGCCCCCGCATAATGACCATCACGCAAATGCACCGGAACCTGACCCGAAGCACCCGCCCGCACATCCGCAATCGCGCGGTTAATCGCGTTATACGCCGCGTTTGACTTCGGCGCGAGCGCACAATAAATCACCGCCTGCGAGAGGATAATACGCGCCTCCGGCATGCCCACCAGCGCCACCGACTGCGCCGCAGCCGTCGCCACCTGCAACGCCTGCGGATCAGCCAGACCAATATCCTCACTCGCCAAAATCATGATGCGACGCGCCACGAAACGCGGATCCTCGCCGCCCTCCAACATGCGCGCCAGGTAGTGCACCGCGGCGTCCGCATCAGAGCCACGCATGGACTTAATGAACGCACTCACCACGTCATAGTGCTGATCACCCGAACGGTCGTAGCGGATCGCGGCACGGTCCACCGCCTCCGTGGCGTGCGCCAAGGTGATGCGCACGGGCGCGGTAGGTTCGGCCTCTTCGGCACCGGTTTCTGCCGGGCCAGTTTCTGCAGGGGCATTTCCCGCAGCTTCAGCCTCGCTAAACGCAATCGCAGCTGCCGCCTCCAGCGAGGTCAGGGAGCGGCGAGCATCGCCTCCAGAAACCGCCGCGAGGTGGGCGCGCGCTTCCTCATCAATGACCGCCGCACCATCAAAACCGCGCGGATCAGCCAACGCACGATCAATCAGACGCTCAATATCGGACTGCTCCAACGAATGAACCCGCAACAGCAGCGAGCGCGAGAGCAACGGCGAAATAATGCTGAACGACGGGTTCTCCGTCGTAGCCGCCACCAGAATCACCCAGCGGTTCTCCACGCCGGGCAGGAGCGCATCCTGCTGAGCCTTCGTGAAACGGTGGATCTCGTCCAGGAAAAGCACGGTGGTCGTGCCGTACATGTCGCGGTCGAGCAGCGCCTGATCCATGACCGCGCGAACATCCTTCACGCCCGCAGTAATCGCCGAAAGCTCCACGAACTTACGACCCGGCGCGCGCGCAATCACATGGGCCAGGGTGGTCTTACCCGTACCCGGAGGGCCGTACAAAATCACCGAGGACGGGCCAGCCGGGCCGGCATTCTCCCCCGCCAACACGCGCAGAGGCGCACCCGGAGTCAGCAGATGCTCCTGGCCGAGAACCTCATCAATAGTGCGCGGACGCATCCGCACCGCCAACGGTGCACGAGACGCCGAACGCGCAGAATGCGCACGCGGCATCGAGGCGCGCGAGGAGGTTGGCTCCTCGGCGGGCGCACCAATCAGGCTCACGCGGTCGCCGTCGTCGGGCAGCTCAAGATCAAATAGGGAATCAGCCATAGTCTTACTCTATCGTTTCACAATCTGGAGGCGGGTACGGGATGTGGATATACAGTTGCGGATTTAGCTCGCGGCGTGACACCACACGGGTTTTCGATAGGTTAGTGTCTTCGCCGTGGGTTTTAAACCCCGGGACAATCCACTAACCTATCGAAAGCGCCGGCCTAGAGGGTCTCACTATCGAGAATCAGGGTCACCGGGCCGTCATTGACCAGCTCCACCTGCATGTCCGCACCGAACACGCCGGTCTCCACGTGCAGGCCACGCTCACGCAGCGCCTGAACATAGTCGTTGAACAGCGGCTCACTCACCGCGCCGGGCGCAGCGGCAGACCAGGAGGGGCGGCGGCCCTTCTTCGCATCCCCGTACAGGGTGAACTGGCTGACCGCCAGCACGGGTGCGCCCTCATCGAGCAGGGACTTCTCCCCCTCCAGCAGGCGCAGGTTCGCGGTCTTATCGGCAAGCTTCGCAATCTGCGCCGCACCGTCACCGTGCGTGATACCGACCAGCACCAGGTAGCCGGGCTGCTCAATCGCGCCGACCGTCTCACCCGCCACGCGCACCGCCGCGCGGGTCACGCGCTGAATAACTACTCGCATCGTTCACCTTTCAACTTGGAGCCGGCCTTCACCGGGCTCATACATCTCTTTCGACGCCACTCTCGGCGGCTGGTTTAGGGGAGCCGCAGTTCTAGAGGCAACCGCCTCAGAGCACACCGCGCAGCTGCACGGCACGCAAAAACTGGTTCGCCGCCCGCGGGGTACGAAACTCAATAAAACGCTTCTGCAGATGCTGCCCGCGAGCCTCCGCCAGCAACTCCCCGACGTGCGGGTAGCTCCTCCACGTGTACCGAATCATGTTGTCCGGGTCGCGCAGAATATTCTTCAGCGGCGGCTCCACATTATCAGCCCACAGCCTCTGACCCGTCACCGCACGGCGCACCGTCCGGCGAACCACACGCCACATGACCAACGCACGGCTATAGCGTAGGTAAATCACCACATCCGCACGCTCCAGCAGGCGGCCGCGCACCTGCGGATACTGCCACTCCGTAATCCACGCAGGCCGCTCAATGAGCGCCTGAACATCCGCCTCAAAGCTAGGGCGCGGGGTCCAGTTCGGCCCCCAGTGCAGCGAGTCCATCTCCGTGTGCGGAATGTCCAGGAGGCGCCCCAACCGCGCCGCAAACGTCGTCTTACCGCTACCGCTCGGGCCGGCAATCAGAATACGCATGCTCCCCTCCCCCTTGGATAGTACACAAATCGGCACGCACGCCAGTTGATACAAAAGGTGGGCTGCGACCCTGCACCAGCAGAATACACAGCCCACCCTCAACGGCGACCCCGGCACAACTCAACGCCCGCCGGGTTCACGCCGCACAGGCCCGCACCCCCTACAGGGCACACGACCAAAGACTAGAGAAGATTACTCCTCGTCCTTCTTCTTCGGCTTGAAATCAACGCCGGCTTCCTTACGCTGCTCCGGAGTAATCGGTGCAGGAGCCGCAGTCAGCGGATCAAAACCATTACCGGTCTTCGGGAACGCAATAACCTCGCGGATCGAATCAACGCCAGCCAGCAGAGACACAATACGGTCCCAACCGAATGCAATACCACCCATGGGCGGTGCGCCGTACTTGAACGCATCCAGCAGGAAGCCGAACTTCTCCTGAGCCTCTTCCTCACCAATGCCCATCACAGCGAACACGCGTTCCTGCACGTCACGGCGGTGAATACGGATCGAACCGCCACCAATCTCGTTACCGTTGCAGACAATGTCGTAAGCGTACGCCAGAGCCGAACCCGGGTCGGTGTCGAAAGTATCCATGAACTCGGGCTTCGGGGAGGTGAACGCGTGGTGCACAGCAGTCCACGCGGAGTGACCCAGAGCCACGTCACCGGACTCAGTAGCCTCAGCAGAAGACTCGAACATGGGAGCGTCAACAACCCACACGAAGGACCACTCGCCGTCCTTAATCAGGCCGGTACGGTGACCAATCTCAACACGAGCAGCACCCAGCAGCGCACGGGAAGCCTTAGCCTCACCAGCAGCGAAGAAGATGCAGTCGCCGGGCTTCGCACCGGTAGCCTCAGCCAGGCCAGCACGCTCAGCGTCAGTAATGTTCTTAGCCACCGGACCGGTCAGCTCGCCATCCTCCTGAATGAGGACATAAGCCAGGCCCTTAGCGCCGCGCTGCTTCGCCCACTCCTGCCAAGCGTCCAGGGTACGGCGAGGCTGAGAAGCACCGCCGGGCATGACAACAGCACCCACGTAAGGAGCCTTGAAAACGCGGAAAGTGGTGTCCTTGAAGTACTCGGTCAGCTCAGTCAGCTCCAGACCAAAACGCAGGTCAGGCTTGTCCGAACCGTACTTCTCCATCGCATCCTTGTAGGTCATGCGCTGAATCGGGCGGGGAACCTTCACATCAATCAGGTTCCACACGGCCTCAACGATGCGCTCGCCCAGCTCAATGATGTCTTCCTGATCAACGAACGACGCCTCAATGTCCAGCTGAGTGAACTCAGGCTGACGGTCCGCACGGAAATCCTCATCACGGTAGCAACGAGCAATCTGGTAGTACTTCTCAATACCGCCCACCTGCAGCAGCTGCTTGAACAGCTGCGGGGACTGCGGCAGAGCGTACCACGAACCCGGAGCCAGACGAGCCGGCACCAGGAAGTCACGCGCACCCTCAGGGGTGGAACGGGTCAGGGTCGGGGTCTCAACCTCAATGTAGCCATCCTCAGCCAGCAGGTTGCGTGCCGCACGGTTCGCGTCCGAACGCAGGCGCATGATGCGAGCCGGCTCCGGGCGGCGAAGATCCAGGTAGCGGTAGCGCAGGCGCGCCTCCTCACCCACCTCAACGTGCTCGTCAATCTGGAAAGGCAGCGGAGCGGCAGTGTTCAGCACCTCAACGGCGGACACCTCAACCTCAATCTCGCCGGTCGCCAGGTTCGGGTTCTCATTACCCTCCGGACGCTTAGTCACCAGACCGGTCACACGCAGCACATACTCGTTGCGCAGGTGCTCAAAATCAGCCTCATTGTGGAAAACACACTGGGTGACACCCTCACGGTCACGCAGGTCAACGAAAGCGACACCACCGTGGTCGCGGCGGCGAGCCACCCAACCGGTCAGGGTAACAGTCTCTCCAATATTTGCGGCGGTCAGCTCGCCGTTGGTGTGAGTGCGAAGCACAGACATTCCTTTCATAGCGGGCACCTCACGACTATAGACAGTAGCCGGGTACACGCGGTTGATGATATGCGCACACTGCGTGCGCCTCATATATTGTATCCCCTCCGGGCAGGTCGATGGCGGGTCGGGGCAAGTCAGGCACCAGAAAATGGGGTGCGGAGGCGGGATGCGGGTAGGGCGGCAGGTTCGTGGGTGTCTGCGGTCGATAGGTTAGTGTCTTCGCCGTGGGTCTTTAACCCGGGGTGAAGGCATTACCCTATCGAAAAGCCGCTAACCTATCGAAGTATTACCGGGGAATCCACTCCGCATGCCTGTGGGCAAACACTTTTTCGGTAGAATCCGCGAAGTTATCCACAGATTTCACGAACAAGCCCCACAACCTCACACAGCCTGCCAGGATAAAGCCTATGAACACAGCAACTATTCCGTGGCAACGCGTCCCAAACGTACTACCGGCTACACCAGAAACTACCCGCGCCCCAGAACTGCACCCATTCGTGCTGAACTCCCAGATGCTCAACCTGCGAGGAATCGGGCCAAAACGCATTCGCAAGCTAGTGGCGGAAGGGTCTCTGCAACGTATCCAGCGAGGAGCCTATATTTACACCCGCAATGCCCAAGCACTCACCCCCGAAGAGCGGCTCACGGTACGATGCATCGCCGCCGACCTCGTGGGGTTTCAGGGAGTATTTTCACACGAATCAGCTGCGGTGCTGTGGGGCCTTGACCTGCTGACCGTTCCACAGATGCTGGACGCGTACAGCCGCAGTCACTGCGCCACGGACCGGGAACGGATTCACCGACATAAAACCGCCATTACCCCTGAGGAAGCCACCAGGTTGCCGGGCACATCCATCATGGTTACGACGGTGGCTCGCACGCTGCAGGATTGCACGCGCAGCATGCCCTTTCGGGAGGCGGTAGTCCTCGCTGACTCCATCATGCGGCGGGGACTGATGGAGCCCCACGAGGTAACCGAGATTCTACTGAGCCTCACCGGGTACGGCGGTTCCGCAGGGCCTTTCCTTGCGCAGGCGGTGGATGCATCCAGCGAGTCGGCCGGTGAAAGCCTCACCCGGTGCCTACTCATGGAGCACAGGCTGCCCCTCCCCGTAACGCAGTACCCGATTTCATGCGAGGGCCGTAACTATCGAGTGGACTTCGCCTGGCCCGAGGCGCGGGTCATTCTCGAGTTCGACGGCGAACAGAAATACGTGGACCACCCCGGCAGGGACCGCTACGAAGCCGCCCGCGACCGTGCCCTAGCCCGCGCCGGCTGGACGGTCGTGCACCTCACGTGGGCAGACATCTTTCAGAAAGAACGGGAAGTCATCACCCACCTGCGGAAACTACTCTTGAGATAAAGCGAGGAAACGCCTCAGTCGATAGGTTAGTGTCTTCCCCCCGGGTTAAAGACCCACGGCGAAGACACTAGCCTATCGAGAAGACACTAACCTATCGAAAATCTGGGCTCACACAAAAGACCCGCCCGGCAGGGAGGTCAATCCTCCCCACCAGGCGGGTACACATCCATATGCAGGCTACAGTAACCAAATTACTACAGCAGCCAGATATTACAGCGGCCAAACACCGCAGGGATTACAGGCCCTAAAATGACAGGCCCCTAATGTTTACAGGCCCTCAGCACGCACAATCTGAACGTGCAGGTCCTCAGCCGGCGGCATCCACGAAGCCGGATCAGCAGCAACCTGCTCACCCGAACGGATATCCTTCACCTCGTGAACCGGGGCACCCGACTCATCCGACGAAATGAACCACACGAACGGAATGCCGCGCTTCTCAGCGTACTTAATCTGCTTACCGAACTTCGCCGCATTCGCAGACACCTCGCAGGCAATGCCGCGGGCACGCAGCGCATCTGCAACATCATTCGCGGCCGACCAGCCCTCATCATTCGTCAGGGCAACAAACACAGCCGAAGGCACCTTACGGCTCGCCTGCGCAAAACCCTGCGACAGAATACGAGCCACCACACGAGTCACACCAATCGACAGGCCAACACCCGGGTACGTCTTCTTACCGTTCGACGCCAGCGACTCATAACGGCCGCCCGAGCAAATCGAACCCAGCGACTCGTGACCAACCAGAACAGTCTCATACACGGTGCCGGTGTAGTAGTCCAGGCCGCGAGCAATCGACAGGTCAGCCAGCACCTTACCCGGCGCACGGCGAGCCGCCTCCTCAATGACCTCAGCCAGCTCAGCAAGACCCTGATCCAGCAGCTCATGCTCCACCGAATACTTAGCCGCAAGCGCACGCACCTGCTCCACAAAAGAAGCATCCTCAGTGCGGATCTGCGCCAGCTCCAAGGCGGCAGCGGCAGCATCCGCGCTCGCACCAGCCTCAGCCTGCAGCTCCTCAGCCACACGCTCAGCACCGATCTTCTCCAGCTTGTCAATAGAACGCAGAACAGCCGCAGTATCAGTCAAACCCAAGCCCAGATAGAAACCCTCAGCCAGCTTGCGGTTATTCACACGCAGCTTGAACTCAGGAATCGGCAGCTTCGACAGCGCATCAACAACAACCAGCGCCAAGGTCACGTCGTAACGGAACGGCAGCTCACCGTCGCCAACCACGTCAATATCAGCCTGAGTGAACTCGCGGGCACGGCCCTCCTGCGGACGCTCACCACGCCACACCTTCTGAATCTGGTAACGCGAGAACGGGAAATTCAGGTAACCGGCGTTCTCCACCACGTAACGGGCAAACGGCACGGTCAGGTCAAAGTGCAGAGCCAGCTTTTCCTTAGCCTTCGCAGCCTCGTCCTCCTGCAGGCGAGAAATTGCGTAAACTTCTTTGTCAATCTCACCCTTGCGCAGCAGCTGCTCAATAGTCTCTACCGAACGAGTCTCAATCGGGGAGAAACCGTGCAACTCAAAAGTCTCACGCAAAGTGTCCAGAACATGATTCTCAACCAACCGCTCAGCCGGAAGATACTCGGGAAAACCAGACAGCGAAGCCTTGCGAGCCATACGCGATACTCCTTGACAAAGAACTCGACAACAAAACCCCGGAACACCTCCGGGCATATCTACCCATCATACCAACACCCGCCCCAGCACAGCACCCACTCCCCCAGCTCACCCGACACAAACCCGCGCAAACCCGCAGCCGGCAGGTTCGCCCACAACACAACACGACCAGACACTACTCACACACACCCCACAGAGGCTATGCTTAGGAGGTGCACACGCACACCCAAACGGGTGCCCACCACGGGGAACAGCGCAAAGGCGCCCCACCCCCAGCACCCCCGAGTGAAAGAGTTATAGCGGTGACTACCAAACCCGACGACACTGTAAACCTCGAAAAGGCACGCCAGTACGGCCGCGTCTCCGAGGACGGCCACGTCTTCGTCATTGTCGACGGCGAAGAATACGCCGTAGGCCAGCTGCCCGGCGCCTCCGAAGAAGAAGCGCTCAGCTACTTCGCCCGCAAGTTTGAAAACGTCGAGGCGCAGGTTGCCCTGCTCGAATCCCGCCTCGCCAACAACGCCCCCGCCGCAGACCTGCAGAAGGGCATCACCTCCATCGGTGCACAGATTGGTGTGCGCAACATGGTCGGTGACTACTCCGGCCTGCAGAAGCGCCTCATCTCCCTCGCAGAGCAGATCGCTGAACTCGGCGAAAAGCAGCAGCAGGCACGCACCGAAAACCGTGAACGCGCCCTCGCCGTCCGCGAAGAAATCGTCGCGGAAGCCGAGCAGATCGCCGGCCAGGACCCCGACCAGATCCACTGGAAGAACTCCCACTCCCGCATGAACGAACTGTTCGAAGCGTGGAAGAAGGCACAGCGCGAAATTCACCTGGCAAAGAGCGTAGAGGACGAGCTGTGGAAGCGTTTCCGTGCAGCCCGCACCACCTTCGACCGCAACCGCCGCGCACACTTCTCTCAGCTCGACGACCGCAACGCACGCATCAAGCGCGCCAAGGAAGAGCTGATTGCACGTGCGGAAGAGCTGTCCACCTCGACTGACTGGTCTGAGACTTCCCGCGTATACGGCGACCTGATGCGCGCCTGGAAGCAGGTACCCCGCGGCCACCGTCGCGAAGACGACAAGCTGTGGGCACGCTTCCGCGCGGCACAGGACGTGTTCTTCAACGCCCGCAACGAAGCCGAAGCAGCGCAGGACGCAGTCTACGCCGAAAACCTCAAGGTCAAGGAAGCACTGCTCGAAGAAGCACGCGCACTCCTGCCCGTCGAAGACATCGAGGCAGCAAAGGCATCCTTCGAGAAGATCCTGGACCGCTGGGATGCGGCAGGCCGCGTACCCCGCAACGACCTGCGCCGCGTCGACGGCGAACTGCGCCGTATTCAGGACGAAATCAACGGCGCCGAAGAGGCAAAGTGGAAGCGCAACGACCCCGCCAAGGCGGCACGCGCGAACTCCCTGCTCGCACAGATCGAGGACTCCCTCGCCGAACTGGAAGCAGAGCTCGCAGCAGCTGAAAAGGGCGGCGACTCCAAGAAGATCGCCAAGGCTAAGGAAGCTCTGGAGGCGCGCCGCGCCTGGGCAGCAACCCTGCAGGGCTTCGGCAACTAGGGTCTAGCCGACGGTCTAAATAACGGTCTAATTAACGCCGAGAAGCCACATGTGTTTCGAAAAGCCACTTCTTTGGTGGCTTCTCGAAACACATGTGGCTTCTGCGTGTCTGCGGGGGTTATATTCGCGCCCCCCCACCCGATGCAGATGGAGGGCGCACCGGGTTCATGGATTTTCGATAGGTTAGTGACTTTAATGCGGGTTAAAGACCCACGGCGAAGGCACTAACCTATCGAAAACCTCTGTCTAAAAAGCAGGCGGCCCCGGATGCGTCAGGTAGATGGGCGGGAGTCGGTTATGGTTTAGCTTTTTCGGTAATGGGTTAGTGACTTTGGGTTGGGGTTTTAACCATTACCAAAGATGCTAAGTCATGACTGAAATTGCTAAGTCATGACCGGATTTTCACCGGTGCTGAGGTGTCGCCTTCGCAGAATTTGTGCCATGGTTTAGCGTCTTTGACCATGGCTTTTAACTACGACCAAAGACGCTAACCTATGGTCGAAATTTTAGACACATAAAAGCAGGCGGCCCCGGATGCTCAAACATTCGGGGCCGCCTGTTGCGGTTATCTATATATTGGGTCAGAAGTGGCTTACATGTCGGGCCAGTCGCGGTGCAACGAATACTCCGTGTCCCCGTCACCGCTGTCGTTCAGGTGCCATCGCTGACCGGTACGGATGTCGGCCTTGCGCAGACGCGGGTTCGGATTATCCTTCTTGCCCATCGTCGGGTCATTCTTGCAGCCCCAACGAGTATCGTCTTCATCGCAGGTGCCGCCGACGCGTCCCACATCAACCCACCACACACGGATCAGCAACGGGTCACTGGTTGCCTGCGGGGTCACCTCCATCATCTGCCACGGGCCACCATCCACACGGAAACGAGCCGTGTAATGCACGGTCGCGTACGCGTGGAAGTTACCAGACCGCTGGTAGGCGTAGCTGGTATCCGTCTGCCTCGGACGCTCACGAGGGTAGGTGGTGACCGGTTTG
>NZ_KV808408.1:363713-365441 GCF_001812285.1 Rothia sp. HMSC065B04 | reverse complement strand
GACGCTCACGAGGGTAGGTGGTGACCGGTTTGCCTGCCGTGTAGTTAGTGGCAGTATCGCCATTGCCGTACTCGATGACGTACGAGGAGGGCATGAGTTCAATTTCGACGTGTCCGGCGAGCATGTCTGCTTCGAGGCGGTAGGGGCCTCCGTCATCGACGTAGAAATTGATCTGATCGCCCTTGTAGACGTTGGGATCGCCTTCTGCCCTGCCGGTTCCTGCGGGGTTGTTGTAGGACTGGTGCAGGGTCGGCTTGCCCGGCTCTAGGGATTGGGCGGCGTGAAGGATTTCCTCCATGACTTCTTCGTAGGTCGGACCGGTGGGACCCGGACTGTCGGCACTGGTGAAGGTGCGGGTATCGTCGGGGACACAGGTTTCTGAGGTGGGGCTATATTTGCCGAGGCCACCATCGATGTAAGTCCCATCGTCACGAACAATGAGATTGTTGAGTTTTACGTGTCCAACCTTTCCGTCCTTTACGCAGCCAAGGATATTAGAGTCACTTTTGGAACGAATTAGGGTAAGGCCGTTGGCGCCTTTGGTGGTGTAGGTGCTAGGTTCTGAATTTGATGACTGAGATGGGTAATTTCCGTCATTTATATTTTCTGAGGTATGACCTGTGTTTCTATTGCCTCCGCTTTTGTCTTTATATTTTGTATTCTTAGTGGTTTGACATACTTTGGCGCTATTTTCAGATGAACATTCTTTTGTCGAGTCGCTACCTAATGCCGGAGCGATTGATGAGCATACAATATTTATTCCAATAATTATCAATGAAATATTTTTAATATTCTGTCTCATGTTTAGTCCTCAACACTTACATAATCAATGATTTCCCATTTTTGACCGTTGTGCTTCAGTTCAAATTTGAAGGTATCGTCAGTTTTGTCATCATTGGTCCAGCTAACCCAGCTCCCATCAGACTCAACAAAGATCTCACGATCCCATTCGCGATAGGCTTTCCAGAAGTAGGTTTCACCGTCTTCGGACCAAGGGTTTCCATCGGCTAGAAAATGGTCGATTCCACCAATAATCCATCCACCGCTTTGATAAAGCTCTTCTGCATTTTTATACTCTTCCAATTCACGTTTGAAATTTGGCGAGATGAACTTGCGAGCCATCGAGTAATCGCCAGTTTGAGTGCCGTAATTTGCCCACAAAATCCAGGCGTCCAAAGTCTTGCGGAGGCCTTCTAGAGATTTTTCGCGGTATCCGTCTTCAGGTGCGGTGGGTTTGGGTACGTTCTGGGCGGGACCATATTTGTCAGCCTTACGGTACTCCCCATCCGGTGCCTTGGAGCCACCCGAGTAGCCTCGGACAGTAGACGGAGTAGCGGAAGCAGAAGTGGCATCGGATGCCGCCGCGGATACCGAACCGGTATCGCTCGGCGCCGTGGATGCGGTGGCTGCCGCCTCGTTATTTGCCTGCTGGCCACACGCCGCAAGCAGGGCACCAAGGCCCACAAGTGCGCCGCTGCCCAACAGGGTACGGCGATTGAAAATGGTCGAATCCATAGAAGATACGCTCCTATCATCGGTGACGGTGTGATATATGTGCATGTCAGGCCATTATTGGTAGGTCAAGCTGACCACCGGAAGGAAAACAGCCCCGTAGTGCACCCGCTGAACGCATCAATGCGTTATGGAACACTACAGTTACCACTGTAGCGCATCTTTGTGTCTATTTGCATTGTTTTGAGTGCAATAGTATCTGAACGTCATTATTCG